>NZ_FOXA01000058.1 GCF_900115595.1 Tranquillimonas alkanivorans | reverse complement strand
TCCGGAATAAGTGTGCATCTCGGGGCGCAACGCCATCTCCATAGAGAAGTAGGCGATGCGCGGCCGCGACAGGAACAGGTCGATCGAAGCCGCGCTCATCCGCCCGACGCCTCGGCCACCGCGCCGATCCCGAGGGATCGGTTCGTGGCGGCGATCGAGCGCGCGGCGTCGCGCTCGCGTCCGGTGAGCGCCCGGATGGCGTCGATCGTCTCGGGGATAACGATCGCCTGGTTGTCGACCATGTAGGCGTAGAAGAGCTCGTCGCCCTCGACCTTCAGCATGTCGGCCCAGAGCGCGACCTCGTAGAGGTTTTCGTGCGGGCGCCCGAGGTCGGCCATCATCTCCTTGACCACGTTGATCGCCGACAGACCGTCGCCGAGCTCGATCAGCGCGATCCGCGACGAGGCACGGAACGCATCGAGCACTTCCGCCTTGACCGCCTCCCGCGTCAGCTGAACCGTCCAGTAGTGCAGGTGCGCCAACGTCTCAGGGACCTTCACCGCCATCGTCACCACGTCGAGCCCGGGGTCGACGCTCTTCGCATCGGGACCTTGGTGGCTCGGGATCTCGGGCTCGGGGGCGAGCGTGTTCATGATGCCGCCGAGATGGCTCTCCCAAGGGTCGGTGGCGCGCCGGAGCAGCGTGCCTCGGGCGCGTCGTAGGAGCCCGGCACGCTTGAGCGCGGTCAGCGTGCGCACCGTCGAGGTCGTGTTGCACGAGACGACGCGCGTGCAGTCGCGGCCGATGGCGCTCTCGTAGTTTGACTCGGCGACGAAGGAGTGGCCGGTGACTTCGTGCTTCTCGCCACCCTGAAGGATGAAGTTCGTCCCTCTTTGCCGGTAGGTCTCGACGTTCTTCGCGGCCACCTTCTTCGGCGTGCAGTCGACAATCACGTCGACGTCCCCGAGCAGGTCACTGAGCGTGCCGGCGACATCGAACCCGGCCTCGCGCATGGCTTCGGTGTGTTCGTCAGCCGATGCGTAGAGCAGGTAGCCTTTGCGTGCCGCCATCCTCAGCCGCCAGTCTGCGGTGATGTCGGCAACGCCGGCCAGTTCCATGTCGTCCTGGGCGGTCACCGCGTCCGCTACGCGCTTGCCGATGACCCCGTAGCCGTTCACCGCAACGCGAATGCTCGATTGTCCGGCCATGATTCTACTCCTTGCTGCTTGAGGTGGCCGCAACCGGCGCCGCCACCAGATTCTGCGGTCGGCCTTCCGCGAAGGCTCGGATGTTCTCGACCGTAGTCTCGGCGATCCGCTGCACCGCCTCGCGCGTGTTGAAGGCGCTGTGGGGCGTCACGATGACGTTCTTCATGCGTAGCAGCACATGGTTGGCGACGAGGTCGCGCAGGTCGTGCTGCTCGCAGAAGATCGAGCAGATCAGCTCCGCCTCCTCTCGGATAAGCGGCTCGTCGGGCAGCACGTCGAGACCCGCCGCCGCTACCTTGCCGCTGGTCAGGGCCTGGATCAGTGCGCGGGTATCAATCAGGTCGCCGCGCGCCGTGTTGATGACCACGACGCCGTCCTTCATCTGCTCGAAGGCCGTCGCCGACAGCATGTGGCGCGTCTCGGGCAGCGACGGCACGTTGAGGCTGATGACGTCCGCCTCGCCGTAGAGACCGGCGAGGTCCGTGTAGTGGAACCCGAGCTCGGCCGCGAGCCGCGACTGCGGCGTGGCGTCGTGCGCCAGTACCCGCATCTGGAAGCCGCGGGCGATGCGGATCACATGTTGGCCGATCCGACCTGTTCCGATCACGCCCAGCGTCCGACCTGCGAGGTCGAAGCCCTGCAGCCCCTCGGGCGAGAAATGCCCGTGCTGCGCCCGCTCCATCGCCTCAGGCAGGCGGTGGCTGATCGCGAGCAGCAGCGCGAAGACGTGCTCGGCCACGGTGTTCTCGCCATAGCTCGGCACGTTCGCCACCGCGATCCGGTGCGATGCACAGTAATCGAGGTCGATGTGGTCGAACCCGGTCGAGCGGGTGGCGATCAGCCTGAGTGCCGGCATTTGCTCCAGCACCTGCCGGTCGAGCCGGGAGAAGATGAACGTGGAGACGACCTCGGCATCGGCATGCGCGAGCGCCGTCTCGCGGTCCAGCGCCTGCTGGACGTGCGCGACCTCGTGCGCGGGCTTCAGTGCATCGAACACCGGCTCTTCGCGCGGCTCGATCTCGAACAGGGCCACCTTCATTCGCTGCTCCTCGGGTTCTGCTTCTGCGACGGCGTAGGGTCGGAGCCCTCCCGATCGGGTCGACCTGCGCAAAGAAGGGCCATCGTACGCGGTGCGAGCTGGCAACGGCCATCCTTCGGCGACAACGTGCGCGACGATGGAAGGTCTTCCGGCGGCCGCCGTCCGGTGTCGACGAAAACCCGCCAGCTGCTACCATCGGCATTGCTGGGGAGTTGGAACTGCGCCGGATCGCCGCCGGAATTGAAGAGGAGGCACAGCTCCGGGGTCTCCGGCGCCTGCGCCGAATTGACGACGACGCCCAGCGTCAGGGCAGGGTTGTCCCAGTCGGGCGGGAGGCCATCGCAGTCGAACCAGGTCAGGTCCGCGTCGCTGTAGAAACGGTCCGACCTGAGCGCCGGGTGCCGCTGCCGGATCGCGATGAGCCCCCGGACGAACCGGACCAGATCCGCGTTCCTCTCGACAAGGCCCCAGTCGAACCAGGAGAGCTCGTTGTCCTGGCAATAGGCGTTGCTGTTGCCCTGCTGGGTGCGGCGGAACTCGTCGCCGCCGAGGATCATTGGCACGCCGCGCGACAGCAGGAGGGTGGCGAGCATGTTGCGCACCAGCTGCCCTCGAACGCCCTCGAAGCCTGGGTCGTCGGTCGGCCCCTCCACGCCCCAGTTGGCAGAGAACTCCTCGGCGGGACCGTCGCGGTTGGCCTCGCCGTTCGCCTCGTTGTGCTTGCGGGCGTAGCTGACGAGGTCGTTCAGCGTGAAGCCGTCGTGGCTGGTGACGAAGTTGATGCCGTTGACCGGCGTCTCGTCGCCCTTGAGGTAGAGGTCGGCGCTGCCGCAGAGGCGCGAGGCAAAGGCGCCGCGCGTCCCTGCGTCGCCGCGCCAGTAGCGGCGCACGTCGTCGCGGAAATGGCAGTTCCACTCGGCCCACCTCCGTCCGGGGAAGCGTCCGACCTGGAACGCGCCGCCGGCGTCCCACGCCTCGGCGATCAGCTTCACGTCCCGCAGGATCGGGTCCTCGGCGATGCGCTCGAGCAGCGGCGGATCGTCGAGGAGCCGCCCCTTAGTGTCGCGGCCGAGGACCGAGGCGAGGTCGAAGCGAAAGCCGTCGACCCGCATCTCGCCGGCCCAGTGGCGAAGGCAGTCGATGATGTGGTCGCGGACGACCGGATGTCCGCAGTTCACCGTGTTGCCGCAGCCGGTGAAGTCGAGGTAGCCGCCATTCCGGTCGAGCAGGTAGTAGATCCTGTTATCGAGGCCGCGGAAGCCGAACGTTGGCCCGTTCTCGCCTCCCTCTGAGGTGTGGTTGAAGACGACATCGAGGATCACCTCGATCCCAGCGCGATGCAGCTCGCGCACCATCGTCTTGAACTCGATCACTTGGCAACCGGGGAAGGCGCCGGTGCCGTAGGACTCCTTGGGCGCCCGAAACGAGACCGCGTCGTAGCCCCAGTAATTCGGTCGCCCGGGCCTTCCGCTGTCGAATTCCTGCACCGGCATGAGTTCGACAGCGGTGATGCCGAGCTCCTTGAGGTAGGGGATCCTCTCGATTACGCCGAGGAAGCCGCCGGCGTGGCGCACTCCCGACGAGGGATGCAACGTCAGCCCACGGACGTGGAGTTCATAGATGACGGTCTCCGACCACGTCCGCGCCGGGCGTGGGACGCCCTGCCAGTCGAACCGCCAGTCGACGAGCATTGAGCGCCATGACACCTCGGCGGCGATGCCGGGCCGCTCCGGTGCCACCCGGCGGGTCAGCGCGGTCGCGTTCGGGTCGATAAGTATCGCGGCTCCATCGAACCGGTGCCCCTCTTCCGGCGCCCAAGGCCCTCGCGCCCGCCAAGCATAGGTCTGGCCCCAGCCGATGCCGCTCACCAGCACGTGCCAGACGTCCCCTGTTCGGTGAACCTTCGGGCCGAGCTGAAAGACCACGGCAGGCTCGAGGGCATCCGGCGCGTCGAAGAGCAGCAAATCCATCGCCTCGGCGTGCCGGCTGAACACGGAGAAGTTGACACCATCGCAGCAGTCGCGAGCGCCGAGTGGTAGAGGCGTTCCGCTCTCGAACGTGATCCTCTCCATCGGGCGCAGCGAGGAGCCTGGGCCTCGGGCGACGGTCACGGCCACGTCTGTCACCGGAGCAGCGCCCAGCCGAGGCACGCCGCGAGGAGCGCGAGCCCGACCGAGCAGCCCCAGTAGAGGACGCGGCTCCACAAGGGCTCGCGCCCCTCGGCGCTGCGCTCGAGAGCGTGTTTCGCGATCGTGCCCCAGCCGTGGAGCGAGCCGCCCACCGGGATGACGAGCAGGGCGAACCCGGCGACGCTCTCCGCGACCAATGCACTGAGCCTGAAGCCGGGGAGCCCGGCCCCGGCGGAGGAGGCAAGGTCCGCACGCTTTCGCCGCTCCGTCACCACGTCCGTCGCCGGCAGGGCCGGCGTTCCCAGCGCCATGCATCTCATTGAGCCTCCAAAGGTAGCCTCCGTGGCACGAAGCGCGGCACCTTCGCGGCGTAGCGGCGCCAGGCGGGCCCGAACTCCGCCTCGGCCTCGCGCTCCTCGCTGCGGGCAAGACGGAGGTACATCCAGACCAGTACCGGGAACATCGCGAGGGTCAAAAGCGTCGGCCATTGCACCAGGAATCCGAGCAGCACGAGGACGAAGCCCACGTATTGCGGGTGGCGGACGTGAGCGTAGGGGCCGGTTGTCGCGAGCGTGGCGGTGCGCTGAGCGGCATAAAGAACGCGCCAAGCCGCGCCGATCAGCATGAATCCCGTCCCGATCAGGACGAAACTCAGCAGATGGAACGGCCCCAAATGCGGGTTGGCCTTCCAGCCGAAGAGCATCTCGAGCAGGTGGCCCGCATCGTGGGACAGCCAGTCGATTCCGGGATAGCGGCTCTGCAGCCAGCCCGAGAGCAGGTAGATCGTCAGCGGGAAGCCGTACATCTCGGTGAAGAGCGCAACGATGAAAGCGCTGAAGGCGCCGAACGAGCGCCAGTCCCGCGCCGAGTGCGGCTTGAAGAAGCTGAAGGCGAAGAGAATGAAGATCGCCGAGTTGACGATCACCAGGACCCAGAGGCCGTAAGCGGGGGCGGACTCGGTCATCTGTCACCTCCGCCGCCATGGCCGCCATGCCCGCCGTGCATGAAGAGGTGCATGACGAAGCAGCCGACCAGAAGCAGAACGGCAAATGCTTCGCCCGCGAAGAGGTGCACCCGGTGCTCCCAGCCGAGCAACAGCGCCGCCACGCCGAGGAAGACGAGAAAAGTGACGCCCGTCCTCGATTTCCAGAAGCTGCCTTTCGGCCCGTGCTCGTGGTGTTGGGTCATTGTCTTGCTCCGAAATTCAACTGTCCGTGAGACCGAGGGCGGCGATGTCCTTGCGCCGGCGCTCGAGCAGCTTGGCGTTGATCGCGACGACGACGGTACTGGCCGACATTAGTGCGGCGCCGACCGCGGGGGTCAGCACGACGCCCCAAGCATAGGCGACACCAGCGGCGAGGGGGATCGCGACCACGTTGTAGCCGGCGCCGAGGATGAAGTTCTCGATCATCTTGCGGTAGGTTGCGCGTGACAGCGCCAGGATGGCGGTGACGTCGCGCGGGTCGTTGCGGACCAGCACGATGTCGGCCGACTGCACTGCCACGTCTGTGCCGGCGCCGATGGCGATGCCGCAATCGGCCTGCACCAGCGCCGGCGCGTCGTTGACGCCGTCACCAACCATCGCCACAGAGAGGCCGCGGCCCTGCACCTCGCGCACCTTGGCCGCCTTCTGGTCGGGCAACACCTCAGCGAAGTAGTCGTCGAGGCCCAGTTCGGCGGCGACGCTTTTTGCCACCGCCCGGGCGTCGCCGGTCAGCATCATGCATTCGATGCCCATCTCCTTGAGCTTGGCGACCGCATCGCGCGACTCCTTGCGGACGATGTCGGCGAGCGCGACGGCGCCCACGAGGTCGTCGTCGACGAGGGTGTAGACGACCGTCTTGCCCTCTGCGCTGGCGCGCTCGACCTCCGGGTTCTCGACCGGGATCTCGCGACGGCGGAGGTAACCGGGACTGACTACCTTGACGTTGCGTCCGTCGACCACGGCCTCAGTGCCCTCGCCGGGCAGATTGCGGAAGTCCCGGACCGGCTTCATCGAAATGCCCTGATCCTCGGCTGACCGGACCACCCCGCGTGCGATCGGGTGCTCGGACTGGCTTTCGATCGCGGCGGCCCAGCCCAGCACCTCGTCGGCTGACATGTCGCCGAGTGGGATGACGTTCGCGACCCCGAAGCGGCCCTCGGTCAGCGTGCCGGTCTTGTCGAAGATCACTGCATCGAGCCCCCGCGCCCGCTCGAAGCTCGCACGGTCGCGGATCAGCAGTCCGCTCGTCGCGCTGAGCCGGGTACTCACGGCCACGACCAGCGGTACCGCAAGGCCCAGAGCGTGCGGACAGGCGATGACCAGAACCGTGACCGCGCGGGCGATGGCATACTCCACCGGAGCGCCCACCGACAACCAGACGACGAACGTGACCGTCCCGATCGCGAGGGCGGTGTAGG
>NZ_FOXA01000025.1 GCF_900115595.1 Tranquillimonas alkanivorans | reverse complement strand
CACCAGTCCTTGTTGCGCGGACCCCGGAAGGTGTGGTGCTTCACCGGGCATCCGCCGGTCTGTTCGATGTCGTTCCCGTCCATGTCTCTCTCCGATCTCTCTCGAATCCCTAGAAGCCACCACGCCTTGAGCTCACACGGGTATCAGCCGGAACCGACCTGAAAGCGTAATGGCTTATGTGCAGTGGGTCTCATCGACCGTATTCCATTTCCCTGCGCGTTCGTAAGCGGTGCTTTTGCCTTAGGGAACACCGAGAACTATCTTTTCCACCGCCATTCCCGCACAGGGTGCCGAAGATAAAGGCCACCACCCTAGCGGCTACTGGGTCCTCACGATCAGTGCTTCACCGAGAGGACAACCAAGGCTGCAAAATACGCGTCAACCACGGGACGATGAAGGCGGTCGTCAGCCCCGTTAGCACAAGCGCAACCATGAACAAACCCAACTCTACTGGCAGTCGATCCGTAAGTGGTTCCATTACTTTCACCAAGACAATGAGCGCAGGATAAACCGCCAGCATACTCGTGACCCAGCGCTTCCAAAGCTTTGGGGGTTTGATAGGACTCGGCATCGATGTTATAGGCTCGAACCAGATATTTGAACCGGCCACCTGCTGTCGCGAGATATCCACGATCGCCATCCGCTCGATTTCAGAGACGAGGTTAGCCCTCTCGCGCGATCCGCGCCAAGCCTCCAGAGAATCGACGTCGGTGAAACGAATAAGTACGAAAAAGTCTGTTCCCAGACCACCATTGCGGCGAATAACGTCTAAGCTAATAAAACCATCCGCCCGGACTAGGCGCTCATTCAGCACCGCTAGCTTTTCTGCGCAAACGTCCGCGTCTTCGCGGCTTACACGCAGCGCAAACAGCATCGTGCCTGGACGCTTGTTAAGCATCTTCGCGTCGAACACGCTGCGTACCCCCTAAACCTCATCTCGCTCTACGGGTAATGATAAAAGCGCCCCACCCGATTCAGGTGGGGCGCCGAGACTCTATCTGCCCTCTTATTCGGCGGCTTGCGTCTCTTTAGTCGGATTGACCAGCGTCCGCCAGTCGACCTCCTTAGGATAAACTCCCTCGTGCGACGCAATCGACGCCTGCGGAACCTCGGCCTCGGTTCCGATTGCTCGGCCGCCATTCTGAACCTTCTTCGCTGCGTCCGCCATGAGGCGTCGGAACTCGACGATTGCGAGGTCCGACGCTCCAAGCGTGTCGGTGTGCCGGGCGACCCGACTCCCCATCGACACCCACATCACGATGTCCTGGTTCGGAATCCCTTTTACGCCGGTAAAGTTTCCCTCCTTCATCGCTTCGCGATCCTGAAGGAAATCATTTTCCAGCGTGCGCTTCGGACGCCACTTGTGGTCCACGTCTTCGCCGGGAACAGCATAGTTGAACCGTCTCCATTGTTCCGTCGACGGCACATTCGGCCCACCCCAGGCGATGAAATGGAAAGCTGTCTCGTCATCGTTGATCGGAACGATGACGCTAGCGACCTTATAATTGTTGTTTGGCGGGATCAGCGAGTAGTAAGGCGCGATAAACTCCGTGATCCGAAGGTAATTGTGCGTCTTGGCGTTCTTGATCGGCTTCCGAATGGCCGCATAGTGGAAGCCGTAGCTTGTCGTCTCGGTTTGCATCCGGGGCGACTTATCTGTCGACGGACGATACCATGCGCTGTCATCCGCCGAAGCGCCTTCGACCCGAGCGGGTTTCATGTCCGATGAGTGGAGCGAGGAGCTGTGCGCACTGTCGATCTGGCCTTCATGGATTTGCGCCCAGTTGGCCGGCACCCTGATCTTCAAGATGGATACAGGAGTATCTTCTTCCGGAGCGAACGCCGGCGGTTGGAACTCCGGCACCTCGTTCGGATCGCCCAGCCAAGCCCAGACGAAGCCACCCCATTCGCGGACGGGATAGGCGCGAGCCTTCACCTTGTCCATTAGGGGGCTACCCTCTGGCTCCGACGACATGGCGACAACATTGCCGTCCACGTCCATCTTCCAGCCGTGATAGAGGCAGCGCAGACCGCATTCCTCGTTGCGACCATAAACCAGAGAGGCCTTCCGATGCGGACAAAGTTCGTCGAGCATTCCAAGTCGGCCCTTGGAGTCACGGAACGCCACGTAGCTCTCTCCGAGAACCTCTACTCGAAGGGGCTTGCCATCGGGCTCAGCCACTTCCTCCATGAGGCACACAGGTGTCCAGTGCTGTCGCATAAGCTGCGCCATCGGCGCATCTCCGGTTACCCGCGTGAGGAGTTCATTCTCTTCGTAGGTTAGCATATTTTGTACCTCCAAGCCCCGTTCAACGGTCGCTAGCAATCTTAGCTATCTAAGGTTTCAAGTCAAGCGGGGTATTTGTGTTCGAACACAGTTAGTTAAGCCCGACTTACGTCGGCGACCTCAACTCTGAAGCCAAGTCGCGAGTCGTCGATTTAAAAATGGCAAAACAATGCCGGTCGAAAGACCCGTAAGGCAAAGGGCGATCAAGAAGAGCGACACCGGCGTCGGCACCCCGCTGAGCACCGTCCGTGAGAGATACACTAGGATGACCAGGGGCGGATAGACCGCCAGCATACTCACAGCCCATCTCTTCCAGAAGGCAGGGGCCTCGCGTCTCACCTGTTGATTATCGTATGACACAGCTGTCCTTTTTAATTTTGACGAACGGCGATGTATTCAAAGGAGAACGGGCGCTGCTATGCGCCCGTTCTACACTTACACTCTGTTACTCAGCGGGTTTTTCCTCCGCACTGGCCGCCCTAGTTAGCATCAGATAGCGCGCCATTAGGCCGAGGATGACGACAATACCGGTTACAGAAACTACCATCATCGGGATCACGGCCGCGACTGCCGCCACGGTGAGCGCTAGTCGTTCCAGCTTTGACAGCGTGACCCCAACTGAACCCTCGATCGAGATCGCGATGGCCGCTGCGCCTAGAACCCCTCCCGTGACAGCGACTAGGTTTGTCAGGGGGTCCGCCAGCAGCAGAAGGCCTGGATTCATTACAAACGCAAAGGGCAACAGGAAACCCACCGCGGCGAGCCTCACCGCCGAGAACGCAATCTTGAAAGCGTCCTCATCAGCGATTGCCGCGGCCGCCAGCGCAGCCACTGCGATCGGCGGCGTCAATGCCGACAGCACAGCGTAGTAAAGCAGGAACAGGTGGCTCTGGAGGATCGGGAAACCAAGTTTAGCCAGCGCCGGGCCGACTAGCACAGCGGCCAGAATGTACGCACTTGGAGTCGGCATGCCGAGACCAAGGATGATCGTAACAACAGCAGCGATAAGAAGCGTAAGCGTGGGCTCGGCGTTGCTGATTGTCAGGATGACATTCGCAGCCTTCATACCCAAACCGGTCATCGACAAACCACCAATGACCAGGCCTGCCGCTGCACAAGCACCGGCGACCGGGAGAATACGCAGCGTGGTCTCACCAAGCGCCTCGACTATCTGCCACGGCGAGAGGCGCGTGGCCTTAAGCAACATGGACGCCACCACTGCCCCCAACACGCCTACACCGGCCGTGAATGTGGGCGAATAGCCTGCCATCAGAGCCGCAACGATACCGATAATCGGGATCAAAAAGACCCAGCCGGTCCGGAAGGTGTCGGCTGCGCTCGGAATTTCGTCGTCCGACGGACGAAGATCTTCTCTAACTGCGCGGAAGTGAACCTGCGCGAAAACGCCCAAGTAATAAAGAAGTGCCGGCACCAAGGCTGCGTAGACGACTTCTTGGTACGGTACGCCAGTATACTCTGCAAGGATGAACGCCGCCGATCCCATGATAGGCGGCATGGCACTACCACCAGTCGAGGCTGCGACCTCGACCGCCGCCGCGAAGCGCGCTTTGTATCCCAACCGCTTCATGACCGGGATCGTGATTGAACCAGTAGCAACTACGTCAGATGTTGGGCTCCCCGACATCGTGCCATACAGTCCGGAGGAGATCACGGCGATCTTCGCAGGACCGCCCCGGGAACGGCCTGTCAGGAGAGCAGCGACATTGAAAAAGAACTCTCCGCCTCCGGCTTTGGAGAGAAACGTGCCGAACATGACGAAGAGGAAAACGTAGCTCGCAACCACCTGAATCGGAACACCAAAGACACCGTCGGTGGTGAACACCAGGATGTCGAGCAGGTAAGTGTATTCACTTACGCCATGCCCGAACGGCGGCGGGAGCAATGAGCCGAACTGGTTGTACAACAAGAACAGGACGACGACACCGGTCAGGCCGAGGCCAGTAGTGCGGCGCGTTGCCTCGAGAGTAAGCGCGAGTAGCGCTGAACCGAAGAACAGTTGTGGAACGGTGAACGGGTGCAGCAGACTGATGCGGTCTGCAATCGCTCCCGCGTTCAAGAAGAAATAGACCCCGCAGATGAGACTGAGCGCCGACAGCGCCCAGTCATAAAAGGGGATCCGGTCCGGCGCGTTCGGCGTAGCACCGATCGCGACGAACATGATCGTGTAAATGCCGCAGACGAACAGGATGCCCAGAATGAGCGGATCCGAGATCGTGAACAGGTTCGCATAGATAACCCAAGTCGCGAAGACAGCCGCGACCGCGATTAGGGCACGTTGTGAACCTGCCGCAAGCTTTCGCCTGCGGCCGGTGGCGACGAGTGATCCGATCACTTGAGTAGGCCCGCTTCCTGATAGGCTTTCTCTGCACCCGGGTGGAACTCAAGCACGCTCGGCGTTGCTAGGAGGTCAGGGGAAAGCTGCTTCATCGATCCGTGCACCGCGCGCACTTCGTCAATATTGTTGACGAGCGACTGCGCCAGCGAATAGGCGGTTTCCTCAGGCATACTTTCAGTTGCCACGAGAAGAGCCCCCAGCGCCGAAGTTGTCACGTCCTCGTCCTGATTAGAGTAACTTTCGGCAGGGATCACCATCGTGCCTGTACCGAATTCCTCATTGGTAGCCTCAACCACCTCTTGCGGCACATCCAGAAGAACCACGTCGCTGTTCTCGTCGACCGAGCGGAACGAGGAGTGATTGATGAAGATGCCGTTGGTGATCATGTCGAGGCGGCCATCTTGAATCAGGTCGGCCTGCTCATTGGCGCCGGCTCTCACGTATTGACCGCCGTTGTCTTCGATAGATTCCTCTGTGACGCCTGCCTCCTCGAGCATGAAGAGCGCAACGTTTGAGGTGATGTTACCGGAGCGGTTGATGCCGATGCGTAGGGGCGCTCCGCTTCCGGCGATGTCATCGAGGCTGTCGATATCATATTCTTCCGCGATGTCCCGATCGAGGAAGAAGTGCATGGGCGCCCAGTTGTACATGTAGCCGATTGCACGCATGTTTTCGATCGGCGCCTGGAAGGGCTCCCCCCCTTGCAGAGCGATCTTGGCCTCAGCGTCGTGCAGGAGGCCGAGGTCGGTGCGGTTAGCACCGAGGAGGCCGATGTTGGCAAACCCACCGCCCGTGGCCTGATAGGTGACAACAGAATCAGAGTCGTCAGCCTTGGCAGCCCGGTCGATCCCGGCGCCGAGGAGCGACCAGAGTCCGCCCGGATTGCCGCCGGATAGCGTGAGGTTGATGGGGTCAGCAGATGCGGCAGTCGATGCAACTACGGCGCATACGGTCGCGGCTAGTGTTGGAAATCGCATAGTGTCTCCTCCCTCAGTAGAACGCCCCCGCATCATTGCGGGAAACGATTTCGTGTCGCGCAAACTTAGACGTCTATGTTCTAAGGGGGCGCCACACCGGGAGTCAACAAATTAGATATCTCATTTAGGGTTGAGCGGTAGCCCAGGCAGGCGCGGACCGACGGAAAACGTCATGTGCCGCTCTGCTGACTAAATCACATATTGGCGAGGGATCGCGTCGGAGGCACACGTAGTCCGCGCACCGCAGCGTCCTTTTCGTCCTGTTCGAGGTTTCGGATGACACAATTTAGCGCTTTGCGGAGGACTCGCACCTCGTCATCGTTTAAGCCCGCCAGCGCCAGTTCGTTGGTCTCTACAGCCAGAGGCTCAAGCTTATCTCGCAAGCGCCATCCACGATCAGTCAAAAATGCGTGTTGCCGCCGCCTGTTGCCGGCCACGTTGCGACGCGTAATAAAGCCCAACTCTTCCATCCGCGAAAGTGCACTGTGGGCGGTCGGCTCGGTGAGATTAGCTCGCTCGCTGAGTTCGCGTTGAGAGAGCCCATCACTCCGCCAAAGAATACGCAGAAAAATCCACTGCCCGAAGGTTACTCCTTCGCTTGCCAGGCGCATCTGAAGCGACCGGTTGAACGAACGCGCGGCGAGACGAACCAGCCGCGCTATCCGCTCTTCCTGATAGTCCCCGCCCGTGACTTCTGGGCAATCTGTATTGTTGTCGGTCACTGGCCATCCAATCCGGTCTACTAGCTGCTGCAACACAACAGCTTTTACGTTTGACCAACAATGAAGCCAGCAACCATCTTGCGGAAGGGGACAAAGTGTCCAGTAGGACCTCAATGCAACACTTCGAGGATCCTGCCTCTCGCCTCTACTATTCCTCGGTCATGCCCTTGGCCATGGCGTCGCTATAACCGCGCCTGACGCGGACATCAACCACTACAGTCTGGCCAGCTTCGACGGCAGATACCGCTGCGGCGAGGACCTCTTCTAGCTCCTCCATCAGGCTTACTGGTCCGTAAGCCTGCGCCCCCTGAGCACGGGCCATGGCCGCAATGTCAACGTCTGGTTCGTCGATCGCCTGCCCGACATGCTTGTTTTCGACAGGCCTGGCCCTCTCACGAGCGATCCGCTCTTGGTGGACCTCATCGTTGAAGTATGACCGATTATTCGCAACCACAATCAGGAGTGGAACCTTGTGATGTGTTGCCGTCCAGAGCGCCGTTGCGCCCATTAGGAAGTCCCCGTCTCCAAGAACTGCAACGGGTAGTCGACCGCTGTCCCTGAGCGCGAGCGCCGCCCCTACGGCCATACCGGGCCCTGAACCGATGCCGGCCCCACCGTCGTAGCCGAGATAGCTGAGGGGATCGCTGAAATCGCATTTCTCGCCATTCCAGCTCAGCGTAACGCGCAAATAGCTTGGCGCCGTATCTCGAACAGCGAAGGCAAGCGCATCTGCGAGGTCATCGACCGAGATCTCTTCGACCCCGTCCGGTCGCTTCGGGTGCGAGCTAGGCGGGGAGTATCGTTGCGCATCGATGCCCGCGGTGGAGCACAGGGCGGCGACCACCGCATCTGGCTCGGCCAGGAGCGTCAGGTCGGATGGCGGCATTGCCTGATGGTCGAGAGACCAGCCATTCTGGAGAAACGGCTCGAGCGTGATATTTACAACCTTCGCCTCGCCCGGCTCGTGTCCTGCCTGCGAAAGTGTACCCGCCGGATCTACCCAGTCAAAGGCGACCACTAGATCGGCATCCGCGATGGCACTGCCCGAGTCTCCAGACAGGAAGTAGCCCGGCGCACCCACGTGCAGAGGATGACGCGTTGGGAACGCGGCAGCTGTCTTGATGTCGGTCACAACTCGCGCTCCAAAGCGCTCCGCAAGTGCGATTCGGCGATCCCACGCGGTCAGGTCCCGTGAGACGCGGCCCATGAGGAACACAGGAGCGGCCGCCGCCTCAAGCATCTCAAGAAGGCGAGTTGCATCCGCTTCCGCAATCTGCGGCAACTGCGGAACGGTGTACCGATCAGGGGCGGGTAGCGCCGGCAGGTCTTCGAGCCTTTCCTCCTGCACGCTAACGTCGAAGCACACATATGTGGGGGCCATTGGCGGCGTGGCCGTGATTGTAGCAGCGCGCATCATGGACGCCAGCGATGCCTGCAACGACGCCGGCTGGTCGTCCCACTTCACATAGGGCCGCACCACGGCCGCTTGATCGCGCGAAGTATGCAGCCAGTCGATCCAAGGCCGCCGCCGTGCGGCGTCTACAGGACCTGTGGCACCGTAGATCATCATCGGCACTCGATCACACCACGCGTTGTAGACTGCCATCGCCGCGTGCATAAGACCCACATTGGCGTGCAGGATCACCGCCAAGGGAGTCTCTGTAACCTTGGCCCAACCATGCGCAATGGCGACTGCGTGTTCCTCATGCAGACAGAGCAGCATTTGCGGATCACGGTTTCCAAGGTGATTTACGAGACTGTCATGTAGCCCACGAAAGCTCGACCCTGGGTTAAGCGCAACATAGGGCGCGCCCAGCCGCCGCATCATTAGGGCGATGGCATCACTGCCGTAGACCTCCGTCACGTCGCAGGGCACGGGGCGGTCAATCTCGTTGCGCATAGATGCTTCTCCCATGGAGCCGAACTTACTGGCCAGCCAAATTGATGTGGATGTTCTTTTCATGGGTGAAGGACATGAGTTCCCCAATTCCCTCTTCGCGGCCAATGCCTGACTGCTTCACCCCCCCGAATGGCGCACCGAGGAAGTGACGGCCGACTTCATTGATCCAGACGAATCCCGCCTCGACCCTTTTCGCCGCGCGGTGAGCTGTTGCAAGATCTCGGCTCCAGATTGCGCATGTAAGTCCGACATCGAGTGCGTTGACTTCGTTGAGCATCGCCTCCTCGTCCGACCACCGCCTCACCGCAAGCACCGGGCCGAATATTTCCTCCCGGGCGATCGTCATTTCCGGCGTCACGTCTGCGAAGATTGTAGGAGCTATGAAGTAGCCATCGGCCAAATTCCCATCGGTGACTGGGTGTCCGCCCGAAATGACGCGCGCCCCTTCGGCTCGGGCACCATCTATGAAGCCCATCACCCGGTCAAAATGCTGACGCGATACGAGTGCTCCCATAGTGGTTGCCGGCTCAGTCGGAATGCCAGGCTGGAAGCGCGCCACTTTATCGGCAAGGCGCGAAACGACGGCATCATGAACTTCATCATGCAAGAACGCGCGGCTAGTGGACCCGCAGGATTGCCCGCACCAGCCAAAGTTCATCCCCGCGACGATCGCATCAGCGATCCTGTCAGGGTCGCTATCAGGATAGGCGATGAAGGCGTTCTTGCCCCCAAGCTCGAGCAGCACCGGCTTGATTGTATCGCTGGCGCTGCGCATGACAGCGCGTCCAGCTCCGACAGATCCGATCAATGTGACCTTGGCGACGCCTCTGTGCTCAGCCAGCGCTGCACCCGCCTCTGTCCCGCCGGGCAGGACGTTAAAAACGCCATCCGGCAACAGCCCGTCGACGAGTTCTGCCAAGCGGAGCGCAGAGAGCGGAGCCTGCACCGGTGGCTTGATGATGACGGAATTGCCGGCAGCGAGGGGCGCGGCCATTTTCCCGCCACAGAACATGAAGGGGTGATTAAAAGCCAGAATTCGGGCCACGACGCCAAGCGGCTCTCGCGCCGTCATGTTCACCCGGTCCGGGCCCATCGGGATCGTGTCGCCCTTCATCTCGGTGACAAGCCCCGCGAAGAACTCCATTTGCGCGGCTGCAATGGTCGCGTCGCCACGCATTTCGGTGTACGGGTTGCCGCAGTTCGCGGCATCAATCATTGCGAGCTCGTCTCCATGCTTGCGCAGTAGCGCCGCAATCTCTTTTAGGATCCGACCACGTTCGAGTGGGACGACATCCCGCCAAACTTGAAAGCCCGCCTTCGCCGCAGCGACCGCGGCGTCGACATCGGGTCGTCCTGCCGTGGCAACAGTAGTGAGCGCTCGGCCAGTCGCGGGGTTCACCGTATCTTCATAAGTTCCCGCTGTCGGTTTGTGCCATCCACCACCGAAATACAGGTCCGCATGCTTCGGCAAGCACTCCGCAATATCAGGGCACCGCGTTTCCGGCATGAGGCACTCCTCCCTTTGTTGTAGTTGGACGCCCCGAATATCGAACTTCGGAAACGTCCTTGTTCAGCTGCGTTAGCGCTAGGCGTCTTCGCTGCTCAGCATTTCAAGAAATCGAGCGCCCGAAGTAACCTCACGCAACGGCAGCGCCTTCTGTTCGTCGTCCAGCTCGACGTCGTAACTCAGGCCTTGGCCGTCCCAGAACCACCAGTAAACAATTTCACCCTTCTTATCGCGAATTGGCATCCGAAAGGTTGGAAACTTCTTCTGCTCATCCGGCACCTGCACGCGTGCCACCAGTTCATGTTCCGCTCCTACGTGGCGCAAAGCGCTGCCGAGCGGGATCATCGCAACGAAATGCGTCGGTCCAGCGGCAAGCGCGTCAAGGTCTTCCGGCCGCTTCTCGTGAAGGCCACCGAAAGCACGGACGACAGGCGGGTAACTCGGGTGATTGTGCGTCACCTGAACATAAGCGAGCTGGTCCCCGATCCGTACTTCTACGACGTCTCCTGGTGTGTAGTCGGTCATGGCTTCCCCTCAGAGGCTATAGGCTTCCTGCGTCGACGGATGGAAAAGTTCGTCTACCTGCACGCGCCTCGGCGACAGGCCCTGCGCGTGGTGGTAATCTAGAAAACGGTCAAGAACGTGCGCGTTTCCTGCGACTCCGTATGTCCAGGGATCAGAACCCATTAGTGCCTGCGCACGATTTAGATTGTCCTCGACGAACGGCATCGTCACCTTGGTGGCAGAGGTGTCCTGAAGCGCGTCCTGGGCCAGCCGTTTGGACTCTGAAAAAGCCTTGAGAAGGGCACCAGGTAGCCACGGATGTACCTCGGCGAGCGACCGGCGGATGCCGAGAACGTGCATGATAGGAAAGATTTTCGTCCGCTTGTAGAAATCTTCCGCTGCGCCGACACTGTCCGAGAAAAGGCGCCCCACATGCGGATGCCCCTCGGCGAAGCAGCGCGGCCAGCGCGGCCCGATGAAGCCGTCGATTTCTCCCTCAGCCAGCATTGCGTTGAGCGTCGCCCCCTCGGGCGCAGCCTCCACCGCCACATTCTCCGGCAGATCAACCTTTATTTTCTCGGGCCGCCCCGGTGTGTCCATGCCCCCGCGCACCCAAGTCACGTCCGACGGCTTGACGCCGAAATCTTCCTCCAGGATACCGCGCACCCAAACGTTCGCGGAGAGCTGGTACTCAGCGATCCCGATGCGCTTGCCTTTAAGGTCTTCGGGCCGCTCGATGCCGCGATCCGTGCGGATGTAAACTGAGGTGTGGCGGAACGCGCGACTCAGGAACACCGGGATAGCCACGTAGTGCGGTTCTCCACGTGCGACCGAAATCGAATAGGATGACAGCGACAGCTCCGAGATGTCGAAGGCTTGGTGCCGGAAAGCACGGAAGAACATTTCTTCAGGCGACAGGAGCATCGGCACCGGATCGACGCCGTCTATCTTCACCCGGCCGTCGACGATGGCGCGTGTTCGATCGTAGTTGCCCATCGCGATGGAGAGTTTCAAGTCGGTCAAGCGTGCTCCTCCTTTTCGGTTGTTCCGCATTGGCGTGACAAATCGACAGCGGCGCCATTATCCGCCGACCGAAGAATGGCGTGGCAGACCTCTAGGCTCGCTCGCCCCCAGCGACCCGTCTGGGGCGGCGGAACGTCCTCCCGCACTGCTGCCGTAAGTGCGTCGATCACAGTTTTTCGTGGAACGGCTCCTAGCGGAGCTTCGACGAAACGTCGCTCTGTATCTCCGAATATTTCAACACCATCGGGAGTGAGTCGCAAATCTGCTCGATCGCAAAGCACGATGATCGGTCCGAAATGTTCATGATGACGCGCTGCCGGAGGTTCGGCACCCGATCCGTAGGTGCGCGTTGTTTTGAGTTTCGTCTCCGCTTCGGCGTCAAGACCCACAAGCGCACGACGCGCTTTGCCATAATCCTCCGGTGGCTTTTCTCCACCCAGTTCAGCTACGTTGCCCATCCATGTGTCGCTGTCGAAGTGAGCGTACCCGGAATAAGTAAGCGTTGCGAAGGCCCCATTCTCAAAGTTCATAAGAGCCGAATACGCTCCTTCGGTCGGGCGCGTAGGGTCCCATGCGCCGGTCATCGCTGTAACCTGTCGCGCCAGCCCCCCGCAGAGTAAGCGGACGATATCGATCTGGTGCACACCCTGACTGAAAAGAACGCCGCCGCCCTCTTCTGTTCGCAATTCCTCCGGACGGCGTGGACGGTATAGAAAATCGGTGTAGTTGAGCGCCTGCACCATCCGAACGGACCCGAATTCACCGCTCTTAATCAGCTCGTGAGCAAGCGCGACCGGCGCATCGAAGCTATGGCTCGGCCCCACAATCAAATGCACGCCTGCTTTGTCCGCCGCTTCCACCATTCGATCGGCATCTTCGAGAGTCACCGCCAGAGGCTTGTCGACCAAAATGTGCTTGCCGCCTTGCGCAGCGGCCGTGACGTGATCAGCATGCATTTGGTGTGGCGTGGCGATATATATCGCTTCGACTTCCGGATCGGCGGCAAGACCCTCGACCGTCGCATGACCACGACCACCGAATTCTGCCTCGAAGGCCCTCCGGCTTTCTTCACGTGGCGCGGCAGCAGCAACGAGGCGCACACGTGGATCGTTGCGGAAGGTCGGCAGCATGAGCATGAATGCACGCCCAAGGCCGGCAACGCCCAGGCGAATAGGCTCAGAGGTCAAGAACCAGGTTCCCTTCCTTTGCCCTCGACACGCAGATCATAATTCGGTCTTCCTTCTCCTCGTCCATTAGGACCATATCTCGGTGGTCAACGGATCCTGAAATCAAGCGAGTCTTGCAGGTGCCGCAGGTACCACTTTCGCAGGAACTAACCGTTGCGAAGCCTGCGTCACGCAGCGCTTCGAGAATCGAACGGTCTTCTGGAACAGTAACCGTCTTTCCGGACTTTTGCAGGATCACGTCGAAGGCCGTATCGTCTTCTCGCACGACGTCAACCGGCTTAAAATCCTCGAAGTTGACTCGACCCTCAGGCCAATGACCGGAAATCGCCTCAATTTCCTCCATGAGGGGCTTTGGACCACAGCAGTATACATGCATATTGCGCGGCTCTTCGAAGTGATCCCAGAAATCGTAGACTTCGTCGAGGTCGCCGTTGTCGTGATGGACCGTCAGGCGGTCGCCGAACGCTTCGCTCAGGTCTTCGAGATATGCGGTGTCTTCTTTACTGCGTGTACAGTAAATCACCTGGAACGGCTTGCCTTGACGCTCAAGATGCTGCGCCATGGCGTAGATCGGCGTAATGCCAATCCCGCCGGCGATCAGCAGGTACTCGTTCGCCTCTTGCAACGGAAAAGTGTTTTCGGGCGGACTAACCCGCAGTTCAGTGCCCTCAACTGCCTCGTCGTGCATCGAAGCAGAACCGCCCCGCGATTCGATCTCTCGCTTCACGGCAATCACATAGACTTCTGGATCCGTGCCGTCGTTGACGAGAGAGTACCGGCGCATGGCGCCGGAGGGGGTTTCGATCGTCAGGTGTGCGCCCGGCTCAAAGCTCGGAAGATCAACGCCTTCGGCCGGTCGAAGCGTAAACTCGCAGATATGTTCGGTGAGGGCGCGCCGTTTTTCGACGCGCATCATCAGGTCATCCATAGGGGTACCTTATCCTCCTCATCGTGGCGTCACTCCTGAGACGCCGCTGTGCCAAGTGTGGGCTTGCCGCGCTTAATACTTAGATCGCTAAGTTCTTGTCAAGGCGCTGGCTAGGGGCGCAGCCTTGAGCACGTCAGACCTTAACGGGATGGCCAACCGTTAAGTACGCGCACCACCGAACCTTGCAGCGTCACCACCTCAAGCTCCCTCCAGAACGACTGCAACCCCCTGCCCCACCCCAACGCACATGGCCGCCAAGGCCTTTTCGCCAGAACGCAGGTCCAAGGCGGCAGTCCCCGCGATGCGAGCCCCCGACATGCCCAAAGGATGCCCCAAGGCGATTGCGCCGCCATGCTGGTTCACCCGTGGATCGTCATCCGACAGTCCAAGTTGGCGCAGTGTCGCCAGAGCTTGAGAGGCAAATGCCTCATTCAGCTCGATCACTTGAAAATGATCCTCCGTGATCCCCAAGCGTGCCATCAATTTCTTTGACGCTGGAGCCGGACCGATGCCCATGATACGTGGCGGAACACCGGCCGTTGCGCCTCCAAGGATGCGTGCGATTGGATTTAGACCATGCGCTTGCACTGCCGCCTCGGAGGCAACTATAAGGGCGGCCGCACCATCATTTACGCCGCTTGCATTCCCCGCCGTGACTGTTCCGCCCGACCTTACGATACCCTTGAGTTTTGAGAGCCCTTCTGTGGTTGTGGAGGGACGCGGATGCTCGTCGTGCTCCACTGTAATGGGCTCACCTCGCCCTTGAGGAATGGCCACCGGTGTGATCTCCCGCGCGAAGCGACCGCTCTCCAAAGCTGCCCTCGCTTTCTGCTGGCTGCGGAGCGCAAAGCAGTCCTGATCTTCTCGTGAAATACCAAAATCATCGGCTACGTTCTCTGCAGTTTCGGGCATGGATTCCACGCCATATTGCGCCTTCATCACCGGATTAATGAAGCGCCAACCAATGGTGGTGTCGTAGATTTCATTGTTCCGCGAAAAGGCGGCCTCAGCTTTTGGCAGTACGAACGGAGCACGGCTCATGCTCTCTACGCCACCGGCGATTACCAGATCAATCTCTCCAGCTTTGATCGCGCGAGCGGCCGCGATAACCGCATCCATGCCGGAGCCGCAGAGCCTGTTCATAGTGGTGGCAGGCACGGTTTCCGGTAGCCCTGCAAGCAATGCAGACATTCGCGCCACATTTCGATTATCCTCGCCTGCTTGGTTGGCGCACCCGAAGATCACTTCGTCCACGGCCGCCCAGTCAAGGTCGTGCCGCGCCATCAGCGCCTTAATCGGGACAGCCCCGAGATCATCCGTACGCACAGAGGACAAGGCACCGCCGAACCGACCGATGGGTGAGCGCGCATAGTCGCAGATGAAAACGCCGTTCATGCCAGATCCTCCGGTGCCACCAGCTCGGCAACTTGGCCTTCAGCATGCAGAGGCGCACCAGTGACCTGTTGCAGCGCATCCAAGGTGATGGTGGGGATTTTTTCGCGAAGGAGAAAGTGACCTTCCTCAACGTCGACCACTGCGAGCGAGGTATAGACGCGTGTTACGCAGCCAAGCCCAGTCAGAGGTAGGGTGCAGCGATCGACCAGCTTCGGAGCACCAGATTTCGTCACGTGGTCCGTCAGGACCGCCACACGTTTCGCACCATGCACCAAGTCCATGGCACCGCCTACGGCCGGGACGCCTCCTCGCCCTGTGGACCAGTTTGCGAGATCACCCGTCTGAGCTACCTGGTAGGCGCCCAAAATTGCGACATCTAAGTGGCCGCCACGCACCATCGCGAAGCTGTCGGCGTGATGAAAAAAGGCTGTGCCCGGGCGTACGGTGATCGCCTTCTTGCCTGCGTTGATTAGGTCCCAGTCCTCTCGGCCGGGCTCAGGCGCGGGTCCGAAGTCCAGCACACCGTTCTCGGTGTGAAAAATCGCCTGCCGCCCGTCGGGTTGGAAGCGGGCGACCATCTCGGGGAACCCGATGCCAAGGTTAACGTAGGCTCCATCCGGGATGTCTTGCGCCGCGCGCCACGCGATCTGAGCGTTGGAAAGCTTGATCTTCGAGATCTCAGTCATGGGTAGACGGCTCCTGCACGATTGAGCTCTTCTTCCTGCGCGGGCCTCGGCACTTCGATCACGTGGTTGATGAATATCCCCGGCGTGATAATATGCTCAGGATCGATGGCACCTAGCTCAACCATGCGCGTCGCTTGCACAATGGTAGTAGTCGCAGCGGTTGCCATGATTGGATTGAAGTTCCGAGCCGCCATCCGATAGGTGAGATTGCCATGAGCATCGGCAAGCTCAGCTTTGATCATCGCGAAGTCCGCCTTCAGCCAACGCTCCTGAACATACATTCTGCCATCGAACTCCGCCGTTGGCTTTCCCTCAGCGAGATCTGTTCCGTAGCCAGTCGGAGTGTAGAACGCAGGGATTCCCGCCCCCCCAGCTCGAATCCGCTCTGTCAACGTCCCCTGTGGCACCAATTCCAGCTCGATCTGTCCGGCCAGATATCGGTCAGTAAAAACTCGAGGATCGGCGGAGCGAGGAAACGAGCAGATCAGCTTGTCCACCTGCCCCTGTTCGATGAGTGCGGCCAGCCCGACGTGGCCGTTCCCCGCATTATTGTTTATTACGGTCAGGCCTTTCACGCCGTGGTCGATCAACGCGTGGATCAGCTCGATGGGTGCGCCGGACCCGCCGAAGCCCCCGATCATGACAGTCGCGCCGTCGAATACATGCGACACGGCATCAGCCGCCTCGGCTCTCTTGTCCATTGGCTCCCCTCTTCGTTCGAGTGGACGGCGTACGTGTAGCGCTCGCGAACACTGAAAGACGAGGCGGATTGTGCGCATCTTGAGATTTGTTCACATGCTGCGCTACAGTGTGCGCATGGTGAACCGAACGGACACGATCGCCTCCTTCGCCAAGGGGCTCAAGGTGCTGGAATGCTTCGGGGCCGAGCGTGCGCGGCTAACGGTCGCTGAGGTCGCACAGGCGACCGCTCTCGACCGGGCCACTGCTCGGCGCTGCCTGCTGACATTGTGGAGCGAGGGTTATGCCGAATACGACGGGAAATTCTTCAGGCTGACGCCGCGCGCGCTCCGCCTAGGCATGGCAGCTCTCTCCTCTCAGCCACTCTCACACCTTGTGCAACCTTGGCTCGACCAGATCACTGACCAGATCGGGGAGAGCTGCTCTGTCTCGGTGCTCGATGGAACGGATGTTGTTTACTTGGCGCGCGCTGCGCAACGGCGCGTCATGTCAATCGGCTTGATGCCTGGTTCGCGTCTGCCAGCGCACTGTACCTCCATGGGACGCGTACTGCTCGCTTCGCTGCCGGAGGATGAGGCTTGGCGGATACTAGAAGCATCTGATTTATCCCCCCGCACCCCCTATAGTGCGACTGACCCGAAGGACATAATGGCTCGCCTCGTTGAAGTCCGTGAGCAAGGCTTCGCTGTAATCGACCAGGAGGTTGAAATAGGACTGCTGGCGGTAGCGCTGCCGGTATTTTCTTCTGCGGGTGAGGTGATTGCAGCGTTGAACACAGGAATGTCTAGAACCCAAGCACCCACAGAGGAATTTCTGAGCGACTATCTACCGGTGCTAAAGAAGGTGCAGATCGGCTTACGAAGAATTTTATAATAGGCGCACCCGGAATAACTTGACGGGTTACCGTTCCGGTGGGGGCGGAGATCCCACAACAGGGATCTTACTGCCAATACGCCGCTCCGATGCCACATCGCTCTCTTGGCGCACGAAGGGGAGCGAAGCGTTCTGGACGCTTCGCTCCATCCGGTAGGACAAGCAGGATAGCCTTGTTCTGCCCAGACCGGCCTGCCTCAGTGCGTCAGCAAAAGACGATCCAGAACACGATCTTCCGATAGCTCCTTGCCGCGCATCTGGAACCTGCGCAGCATGGAGCGACCACAGTCTATGGATACTTCTCGTTCAAACAAGCCGGACGGAAGATCATAGTCGCAGCGCCTATTCCCCGATTTTTTTGCCTTGTCCAAGCTGAGCGCTACAAATACTCCTTTTCGCTTCGCTCTCTCAATCGATTTAAACAAGGTATCGTGACAAAATGACTGCGCTCCATACAAGATTGCCTGCGCATGCGAA
The DNA here is from genome assembly GCF_900115595.1 of Tranquillimonas alkanivorans. Classification (GTDB taxonomy): domain Bacteria; phylum Pseudomonadota; class Alphaproteobacteria; order Rhodobacterales; family Rhodobacteraceae; genus Tranquillimonas; species Tranquillimonas alkanivorans. The sequence continues at coordinate 20,949 of NZ_FOXA01000025.1, read as the reverse complement.
TACGGAGGGTCGCAGTAAACAACGTCCCCCTCTCGGGCACGCTCGATGGAATCTTGAAAGTCGCGCTCGTAAAACACTACGTGCTTGACACGCTGGTGCCACTCATCCACTCGCTCCGAAAATGTTGACGGGCTTATAGGAGTGTGAGGGCCGCATCGAGTAGACATGTACCCGTCACTCTTTCGAAATCTTATTACTCCGCCGTATGCCGTGCGGCAAAGAAAAAGAAGATCTGCAGGATTCGGTGACTCGTTGAATCGTGCCTTTATGGATTCATATTTCTCGACTTTATTACCCTCAAAAATCTCATCCCAGCGCTCGCGATACCATGCCTTGAGGGTATCAGGTTCGCTTTGGAGCGTCCGCCAGATCCCTATCAAAGGTGTGAAGCAATCCGCCGCCTCCGCACGATGCGGCGCAAGCACAGCTAAAACGGCGCCCGAGCCCAAGAAGGGCTCATGATAGACCCCAAATCTCCTAGGAAACATCGAGATTATCTCGTGAGCATACCTCTGTTTATTGCCAATCCACTTCAGAAGTTGCCGCCTAAAAGGCTTCCGCCTCGAACTACTGTTTGCCGAACTTGAATTACAACTCATCGATTCCTCCAAATCTATAGGAGGACACGTTGTCGAGACGGGTTTTCTAGACGTTAAAGTTCCCGGGTTTCGCTTCAGCTCATCCGCGTGCTTCGAGGGCGATCCCGAGACGAGCAGTCAGATGCAATGCCTCAGAGCGTTAATCGCCACTTAACCCCTCCGCGCTAATGTGCGGATGTTCTTAAAGAGGCATAGAGAAATGACGAAGTTGCATAATGATCGGGTTAGCGCACTGGTCTTGGTCAGCCCCGGATCCTTGTTTGGAAGCGCAGAATTCAGCCTAGGGCGAGGTGCCGCTCGGGATTCCCAGGCGCTGATCGGTTATGAGGTTGAGAGCCATGAGGGTCACCTTATCGTTATCGACGGGTTCCTGTCCGACGAGATCAGCGACGATTTTGAAGAAAAGATCGAGCGCGGCTTGGTTCAGGCACAGCGTGCCGGGCTGGTAGCATCGAGGATTTGGGCGTGCGATAGTGGGGCGGAGCCTTTCGATGGCTGGAAAGGTCTTTCGCACGGAGGTGCACCCGTAGAATTTCCCGATCAAATGATTGCGGCGCAATGCGTTGGTTCTTGGCTCGGGTCCTCGGGCGCCCGAGTTACAGGTGCATGGGCTACCCACGATGACACAGGAGGCTGCGTCAACCTTGTTCGCGATGCTCTCAACCGCACACTGCTACGTTCCCACGCCACAATCTGCTGGTCCGCCCTCTTTTCCGAGGAGAATTTGCCTGAAGATAACATTGAAGAACTGTCAGAAGATTCGGATCAACTGAGCTTCTGGAAGCCTCCTTGCGTGTCGTCACGGCGTTGATCAGCATCGAACAGCAGCGTTCTAAAATTACCGCGAATCCCATCACCCCAGAGGCAAAAAAATCTTCCCCCCGAAACTGGCATGTCGCGTGCCGCCCTCTTGCGCTGCGTTAACTAGACGGCGCTCCTCATGGGATGTTCTCATGCGTCAGATGATGCGGTTTCGAATTTATCTACTTTATAGGAATAATGTATGAACCATTCCCTTGCATGTCAGATACTCTCTACCGGATACGTACAAGAAACCTGCCGCATTGCTATCCAGCAGGAGGACGGCGTCGAATATGTGCGCCCAAGCCGTTATTTGGTGAAACACGCAGATAATAGGGTGAGCAATGCCACCATCGGCGTCGACCTCCCGATGGAGAATGTTTGGCGCATCCTCGAGGCCGGAAGAGCACTGGCTTACCGAGACTGGCTTGGCCGACGTTACGATATTCGCGTAAAAAGTGAGGGAAGTGCCTCGGTGGTCGATATCTCGAGGAACGCCTGATCTACCGCTTCGGCTGCGCCGATGCTCCTTCTTCTCGAGAAACGCGATCGGACGCAGGCCTGTCGTCGCCTCGAGGAGCGGAGCGATCTCATCGTCCCACGGCTCGGCCGGTGGATCTGGATGGAGGTCTCGTCCACGCGGCCGAACGCCTTCAGGCCAGAGAAACCGGGAATCGTTGCCAGCGCCTTGGCGGAAACGGCCGCGGCGGTGCGGGTCCTCTTCCATCCGTGGCGAAGCGCCGCCTCCAGCTCCGCCCCCCTGGTCGGCAGCCAGTCTCGCCAGCGTCAGGCGTCGACGGGAGGCATAGGTCGACAAAATCAGCCACATCCGCGCGCTCTCGCCCGTGCCGCGAGCGCCGCGCAAAGTCGTCCTGGTGACGGCGACCGGATTTTACCCGCGCAGCAGCCCATCCACATCGCCCAGCACGGGCCCGTAGGCGGCTTTGAGCGCCCTCGGATCAATCATCCGGTGCATCGCAGAGAAAGTCCCGTGTGACGGATTGCATATTTGAGCTTACGGAGGGTCTCAGACAGTGGCTTCTCCTGTGCGGCCGAACGCGAACATCGAGGCGCAGGACGTCGAGCCGTACAGGAACGGAACGACCGCGATCACCAGAAGCTCCCAGAGGCTGTGCGGGGCATTCTCAGCGCGGCAATCCGGAGCTGCGTCGAAGGCGGAAAGGGATCATCGGTAACAGAGCGGTCCGTCCCTACTGCCGCGAGGACGTCGCAATTCGCAGCTTGACGTTTACGCACGATGCTGCGTCCGCCCCTCTACTCAATCTCGGCAGAGAGGAAAGATGCGTGGCGGAATCGGCTCCGACCATCGCGCCACTACCAGCGCCAACCTCCCGCGCCGTGCGAGACGATCCTCCAGAAAGAAATATCGTAATGACGCTCCACATCCCGATTCAAGCCCCTCACGTCGCAGCGCGAAACGCCAAAGAAGCCTCGATGCTTAGCTTAACGAGCGGGTTCCGCCCACTCCCCTGCACTTAAAGCCTATCCCGCGCCCTCGCAGCCAAATTAAGCCTGACTAGCTCCCTTCTGCCTCTGCCCGAAAATGATCGGCCGCCAGCCGTGCCACCGTCTCGAAGCTGATACCGCGCAGCTTACAGTAGTGCATTACATCGGCCATCATGTCGATGATTGCAGTTTCAGCGATGCCGCGATTGATTAGCGGATCGCTTGTGTAGGTCGAAAGGAAGGCGTCTAATGTAATCGCCCGGTAGATGTCCGGCTGTAGAAGCTCCCCTTGCGCGCATGCGACGCTCAACTCCTGAACGTTCTTATGTTCCACACCCATGACTGACTCCTATTTATGAAACGAGTTGAACTTAATACTACGGCTCTATGGTTAATGTCGAGTTTAGGATTTACGGGATCAGCGTCTGGCCGGTGCCTTCTGGTCTCTGCTTCGGGCGGGCGCGGCGATGGCGCTGGCTGGCGGAGGACTCCCTGGCGCAGCGGTCGTCGCGGATCTCTAGGCGCGGCGAAGATGTGAGCCTCCCGAACACGTTTTTGATTGGGTGTTTTCGCGAATGTATACCCGCCGGCACTCGAAGATCGGCGGAATGGAGCGATATCGTCGAAGGCAGACACAACCGCCAAGGCGGCAATCAGTCCGCACCAGGCGCTGTCATCAGCGGCTGTGCCGTGGACTGTCATTTGGCAGCCGCCCGGAACCGGCCGACGAGCGCGGCGATGCGGGGCAGAATGTCCTGCCGGGCCTGCATGTATGCCTCCAAGTCCGAGGCCGCCTCGGTCACGGGCCCTCGCGGCACCTTAACGTGAGCGCAAGATTCATGAGCCACGATGATCTGGCACAATGGAGGAAGGTCATGTCAGCACTCATACTTGTACATCCGGTGCGCTCAGCGGGTGCCCCGCGGAGCAGATCGGAAAATCGACGGCACGGGCTGCCCGAGACTGTATCAGCGACGAGATAAGACAGCACCTTGGTCACTTTGTCGTCATCGACGACATGTTCTCCGATGAAGTTTGCGCGCGGCTCGACGCCATCATCAAGGAGTGCCTAACGCGGGCGTGCGAGAACGGGCACTTCGCGCTGCGTGTCCACGACTGCGAAGGGGGAGCTGAGCCATACGAGCGATGGGAGCCGTTTGCGGAAGCCAACGAGCCGGTGGTTTTCTACGGAAGTGTCGCGGCAGCGCGTTACATTGCGCGTTCCGAGGTCACCCGGTCACCCATTCCGATAACATCCGGTCAGTGATTCCGATCTGATCCGGTCACGGATTCCAGGGTATTCGATCACCCTGTTTCCGGCCGAGACATGCGCTGCTGAGCGATCGTGCAGCAGGGTAGCCTTGCCTCCATCGAGGATGAGCATGGAGCCCCGGAATGAGACGATTGCCGATGCGCAAGATTGCTGAAGCCCTTCGCCTGAGAGCCACGGGACTGTCGACGCGGAAGATCGCGTCAAGCCTGGGCGTCGGCCAGTCGACGGTCAGCGAGTATCTGAAGCGGGCGGAGCGGTCCGGTCTTTCCTGGCCGATACCGGCCGACGTCACCGATGCCGATCTTCAACGGCGCCTGTTCGAGCCGCAGGGCGGCAAGACCCGCCGAGGTTTGGTGCAGCCGGACTGGGCGATGGTTCATCGCGAGTTGCGGCGTCGCGGGGTGACCCTGTCGCTGATCTGGGAGGAGTATCGCGCTGCGCATCCCGCGAACGGCTACGGCTACAGCCGGTTCTGCGATCTCTACCGCCGCTGGGAGGGCCGGCTGTCGCCGACTATGCGCCAGCACCATGTCGCTGGAGAGCGCGTCTTCGTCGACTACGCAGGGGACACGCTGGACGTCGTTGATGCCCAGACCGGCGAGATCCGGGCGGCGCAGGTGTTCGTCGGCGTGCTCGGCGCCTCCAACTACACCTATGCCGAGGCGACGTGGACCCAGACGTTGCCGGACTGGAGCGGTGCGCACGTCCGCATGCTCGGGTTCTTCGGCGGCGTGCCCGAGCAGCTCGTGTCGGACAACCTCAAGGCGGGCGTGACGAAGGCTTGCTTCCACGAGCCCCGGATCAACCGCACCTATGCCGAGATGGCGGCGCACTACGACACCGCCGTGATCCCGGCCCGTCCCTACAAGCCGCGGGATACAGATGAGATTGAACGCCCCCTTTTTCGATTTTGTGCTATTGTTGAGGCGCGGGTGACCACGTGGCAAAGGACGGGACGTGAGGTTCAAGTCCCGTCACGCGGCCTTGTCATAGTCGTTCCTCGGGTGTGGCGCCCGCACCCTCCCGCGGGTTCTTCTTTCGCCAGCCCTCCATCATGCGGCGATAGGCGATTTCGGACAATTCGGCGCCTGCGCGGTCAGCATGTCGTCGGGCGGGAAGATTGTATGCTGCTGAGGCGCCCTTCTTTCCGCGTTCGGCGGGCAGTCCGGCAGCAAGTTCCATCGACCGGCATTTGCGCGCCATGAGAGCCGGGCTCGCCCAGGCATAGTCCTCACCTTTGGTCAGCAGGTGCCAGATGAGGACCGCCAGTTTACGTGCGACGGCCACAGCAGCGATATGGTTTCCACGGCGGGCTCGCACACGCTCATAGAACGCGCGCAATGGTCCGGGTGACCGTAAGCACTCGATTTCTACCGCAGCGGCTGGTCCTTGACGCGGGCGATGATTTGGGGCTCGGCGACGAAGTCTTCGAGGAAGCTGTGCCACTCTTCGACGGACACGCGAGCGGATGCGAGCATTTCGCGTATCTCATCGATGCCGTCGTCGGTCAGCGCGATGATGTAGTCGTCGTGCCCGACATGGACGCTGACGATATTGCCGTAGGTCAGGTTGTCGTCGTTGCTGACGATGGCCTCGAGAAGTTCGGGGTCCTCGCCCAGGCGGGTGGCCACGTGGGCGATGGAACAGACGTAGGTCGTTGCGGCCATCACGCTGCCTGGCTGTGCGACTGGCTCGCGGGAGCCCAGTTCCACGGCAGCAATTCGGCGAGCCGATTGATCTTGTGATCGTGGATGCGGTCGAGGACGTCGGCGAGGTAGGCCTGCGGGTCGAGGTCGTTCATCTTGGCCGTCTCGATGATCGTCATGGCGCGGGCGAGGGTTTCGCCGCCGGTATCCGAGCCGGCAAAGAGCCAGTTGCGGCGGCCGACGCCGATCGGCCGCATGCCACGCTCCGCGGGATTGTTGTCTATGGCCACGCGCCCGTCGTCGAGAAACAGGCAGAAGGAGTCCCACCGGCCAAGCCCATAGCGGAACGCCTTGGCAAGGTCGCTCTTGCCGGGAATGCGGGTGAGCTGGCGTTCGGCCCAGGTGCGGAATGCCTCGACCAGTGGTTTGGACTTGTCCTGCCGGACGGCGCGCCGAACCTCGGCGGACTGGCCGGCGATCCGGCGCTCGATATCGTAGAGCTTGCCGATCCGGTCGAGGGCCTCCTTCGCGATTTCGGATCTGGTGGATGTCCAGACGTCGTGGAAATCGCGGCGCAGATGCGCCCAGCACGCAGCCTCGCGGAACTGCACGGTGCCGTCCGCGCGGCGCTCGTACAGCTCCTTGAAGCCGGTATAGGCGTCCGCTTGCAGGATACCGCTGCTCATTTCGAGGTGCTTCCGGGGATGCTCGCCCTTCCGGTCGGGCGAGAAGTAGTAGACCGCGCCCGGCGGGTCCTGGCCTGCCCAAGGTCGCTGATCGCGCACATAGGTCCAGATACGGCCCTGCTTGACGCCCTTGCCCAGCCCCTTGTCCCGTCGAGGGCGATCGAGCACCCGGATCGGGGTGTCGTCTGCATGGAGCAGATCGCTGGACATGATCTCGGCCTCGATCTTCTCGATCAACGGCGCCAGCGTCTTCATCGCCCCGCCGCACCAGTCCACCAGGGTCGTGTCCGGAATATCCGCACCCATGCGGGCGAAGATCTCATTCTGCCTGTAGAGCGGAACGTGGTCGTCGAACTTGGAGGTCAGCACGTAGGCCAGCAGGTTCGGACCGGCCATGCTCCGCGGAATGGGACGGCTCGGCGCAGGCTCCTGGACCATCCTTTCGCAGCGCCGGCAGGACTTCTTGACCCGGGCGATCTCGATCACCTTCAGCTGCGCTGCGATCATGTCGATCAGTTCGCTGACATCCTCGCCGACCACGCGCAGTTCGCCGCCGCAGTCCGGGCAGCTGTCGCCGGGATCGAGTTCACGGCGTTCGCGCAGCGTATCCTTCGAGACCTTCGGACGGCGGCGTTGCCCGCGCTCGGCGGTTGCCGGGCCCTGGTCTTCGGTGTCCGGCGCATCCTCGTCGTCCGGGGGCGTGTCCTCCGCCTCGGCCATCGCCACCTGCAAATCCTCGAGGGCCAGTTCAAGCTGTTCGATCTCGCGCTCGATCTTTTCCGAGCTCTTCCCGAAGGCCTGCTTCTTCAGCTTGGCGATCCGCACACGCAGCGCCTGGACCAGCAGGTCGTGTGCCCGCAACGTGGCCGTGATCTGCGCATTCTCCGTCCGCAAGGCAACGATCATCGCCTTCAGGATGGCGGGATCGTCGGGCAAATCAGGGGCGGAAGTCGACATGCCCATGTCTACCACTGCACCCCAGTCAGCGCCATGAAAACACGCCAAAACAGATGGATAAATCATCCCACCCGGGCCGGCGGCGCACCCCAGTCCGGTCGCCGCCAGTCGATCCCTTCCCACAGCATGGCCAGCTGTGCCGAGGTCAGGCGCGCGACCCCGGCCTCGGTGTTCGGCCAGGGAAAGCGACCGCGTTCGAGCACCTTGTAATAGAGGCAAAAGCCCTGGCCGTCCCAGTAGAGCAGTTTCAAACGATCACCCCGGCGTCCCCGAAACGCGAAGACCGCGCCGCTCGCGGGCTTCTGGCGCAGAACGTCCTGGGCCATGGCCGAGAGACCGGCGATGCCCTTCCTCATGTCGGTGGCGCCGCAGGCGAGGTAGACCCGGACCCCCGTGCCCGGCCCGATCACGCCGCTTCCACGGCCCGGATCAGCCGGGTCAGCGCCTCTCCGTCCATGCCGCTGTCGAACCTCAGGCAACGACCTTCGCCGAGGCGCAACTCCACCTGCACCGGCGGGCCCGGGTCCGGCTCCGGCTCCGCAGGAGCGTTGCCCGGAACCGGGAAGCTCACCGGCAGGAAGATGGCACCCTGATCCGGCGACCAGAGCCCCTTCTTCTTCAGCTCGTGCCTCCACGCATACACTTGCTGGCGGGAGATGTCGTAGCGCTGTGCCACCTGCGTCACCGTCGCGCCATCAACCCCGACCGAGCTCACAACCGCGAGCTTCTCCTCGTCGGGCCAGCGCCGCCGTCGTTCAATCCCGAGAACCTCTCCCCGCATGGCCCCTCCACCTAAGACACGTCATTTGCGACGTCGCTACGGACGTGTCTTAGATCATCAGGCCGCCCTCAGGCAGGCGGTGCCAATCGGGATGGGGTGGTTGCCGTCCTCCCCAGACGGCATCGCAATGTGCCAAGATCGCAGGTGTTCAGGCCACGAAAACTGAGAGGATGGCAAATGAAGGATATGATGATCGGCGTGGATCTTGCAAAGAACGTGTTCCAGTTGCACGCGGCCTCGATGGCCGGGCATCTGAAATTCCGCAAGAAGTTGACGCGGGCACAATTCCCGAAGTTCATGTCAGAGCAACTTCCCTCCGTAGTAGTCATGGAAGCTTGCGCCAGCGCATCGTATTGGGCTCGGGAGCTGGCGAAACTCGGCCATGAGGTCAAGCTGATCGCGCCGCAATACGTTCGGCCCTTCGTGAAGCGGCAAAAGAATGACGCTGCCGATGCGGAAGCGATCGTGATCGCGGCGCAGCGCCCCGAGATGCGTTTCGTCTCACCTAAATCCGAAGAGCAGCAAGCCCGCGCCGCGCTGTTCCGCGCCCGCGAACGCCTGGTCCATCAGCGCACCGAGCTCGTGAACGCGCTCCGCGGGCTGCTCTACGAGTTCGGGCATGTTGTCCCTCAGGGCATCCGCCATCTCACGGGCATCGAGGCCATTATCGAAGACCCTGCCGCATCCTTGCCGGACCTCGTCCGCGACGAATGCCGGGACATTCTGCTGCAGGTTTCCGAGAAGACCGCCCGCATCGAGGCGCGCACGAAGGCCGCCAGGAAACTCGCGGAGACCACGGACACTGCGCGGCGTCTCCAGACGATGCCCGGCGTCGGCCCGATGACCGCGCTCGCCGTCGAGGCTTTCGCGCCGGACATGGCAGAGTTCCGGCGCGGCCGCGACTTCGCCGCCTGGCTGGGTCTGGTTCCTCGCCAGCATTCCTCGGGTGGCAAGGAACGTCTCGGTCGTGTCTCCAAGTCGGGCCAGGCTGACATACGTAAACTACTGATCATCGGCGCGATGGCGCGGCTTACAATCCGGGGGCGCAAGTCCGTTCCGACTGGCAGCTGGCTGGCCCGGATGCTGGCGAAGAAGCCGAAAATGCTGGTGGCCATCGCCCTGGCCAACCGGATGGCGCGGCAGCTCTGGGCGATGATGATGAAAGGCGAGGATTTCAGGGATCCGGCATCGGCAGGCGCGGCGTGAAGAAGCACGCAGCGACGGGCTGAAACCGGAGAAAGGGGTGCAGAAGGCGAAGACCCGAATGGGCAGAACGATCGGTCAGATCGGGACGAGGGAAACCAGTGTAACCGCCAGAGCCGATGAGCTCGCAATCGGGATTGGGCCTTGTCCGCAGATCACCATATCGGCCAGCGGCTTTAGGACATGCCGCCAAGGAAGGCCTGACAGAGGACCGCGCTCGATCACCTGCCGAGAAAGGTTGGAAACCTCTTGCATAAAGGACGGCAACCACAGAGGCCGTTACGGGTGACCGCACGGTCTGCCAGGCGGCTTCGACCAGCAGGAACCGCGCATGAGACCGCCCACGTTTGGTGATACGCCCATGACGGGCAGGTCCATCCCCGGACTGAAAGACGCTGGGATTGAGACCAATATAGGCCACAAGCGCGTCGGGTGAGCCAAACCGATCAATCCGGCCGATGGCCGCCATCACGCCGACTGCCACGATCATGTCGATGCCCGGGATCGTCATCAACCGTTGAACGTTTTCGTCCGCCAGCGCCGCCTGGGCGATGTCTTTTTCAATGTCTTTCAGCGCGATCGTCAGTCGGTCGTGCTCGGCGATATGGCGCTCCACTGCGGTGCGCTCATCGTCTGGCAACACTTGAGCGCGCAGCCAAGCGCGCCCCTTGCCACCGAAGATATCCGCATGGGGACACCGCGGCACAAGATGCGCATGCAAGATTGAATGAACGAAGCCCTTCTGTGCAGCGACACTGCTGGTGAAACTGCGCGACATTGCAGGTGGTGATTTTGGGGGAAGCGGAAACCGGGCGTAGCCCGGGTGTAGCTTCCCCCAAAATCTCGCGCGGGTTGCCCCGTGCGGTTGGCGGTGACGGCGGTCAGGGTGGTCCGATCTTCGACGACCAAGAAGAGGATCGGATGCCCGGCCGTTTCATCACCGACCGACAACACGAGGATTACATGACCCTTCGACGCCATCACACGCAAAAGATTGCCGCAGCCAAGTCCGGGTTCAGTGCGAGCACCGGGGCGCGGATCGACCACGATCCACGGCCGCCGTCCCAGAAGAGGCGTGACCGCCGCCACGGGGGCGGCAAGCCGGACCCGTTGGCCGGGCTGTGGGACGAGGAGATCGTGCCGCTCCTCGAGGAGAAGCCAGGACTGCGTCCGATTGCCGTTCTCGAGGAGATGGAGCATCGCCATCCCGAGCGGGGTCTGGCTTCGGCACGGCGCACGCTGGAACGGCGGATGCGGGCGTGGCGGGCCGAACACGGGCCCGACCGGGAGGTGATCTTTCGCCAGACCCATCCGCCGGGGCGGCAGGGCATGTCTGACTTCTTCGATGCGCGGGATCTCGGCGTGACGGTTGCCGGCGCGCCCCTGACGCACCGGATCTACCACTTCACCCTGGTCCATTCCGGCTGGGAGCATGCAGAGGTCGTCCTGGGCGGCGAGAGCTACACCGCGCTGGCCAGCGGCCTGCAGAACGCGCTCTGGCAGCTCGGGGGTGTCCCGCACGAGCACCGCACCGACAGCCTGTCCGCGGCCTTCGCCAATCTCGACCAAGACGCCCGCGAGGACCTGCGGTTGCGCTACGAGACGCTGTGCGCCGACTACGACATGGAAGCGACCCGGAACAATCGCGGCATCGCTCATGAGAACGGAGCGATCGAGAGCCGCCACGGGCATCTCAAGGCGCGCCTGGAGCAGGCCCTCCTGCTCCGCGGAAGCCGCGACTTCGAGGAGTTGGACGCCTGGCGTCGCTTCGTGGCCCAGATCGTCGCTCGCCACAACGCGCGTCACCGTGACCGGCTGGCGGCCGAACGTCCCCACCTCCGGCCGCTCCCGGCCCGCCGCAGTTGCGACTATGACGAGGCCCGCGTGCGCGTGACCTCCTCGGGCGGCTTCGTGTGCCGCAAGGTGTTCTACACGGTCCACTCGCGCCTCATCGGTTACGAGTTGAAGGTGCGCATCTTCGATGATCGCTTGGAGCTGTTTCTCGGCAGCACCCTGATCGACACCCTGCCGCGCGGGCGGGCGCCCAGCGGCGGACGCGGCGGCCACGCCTACGTCGTCAGCTACCACCATGTGATCCACAGCCTGCGCGCCAAGCCGCAGGCCTTCGCCAACCTGACCTATCGGGACGCGCTCTTCCCGCGGACGGAGTACCGCCACTGCTGGGAGGCGCTGGTGGCGGCCGTGCCCCAGCGGCGGGCCTGCCGGATCATGGTCGGCCTGTTTTGGCTGGCGCATGATCAGACGTGCGAGGCGGAGTTGGCTGCAGCACTGATCGAGATCGTCGCGGATGGCGATCTGCCGGACCTCGAGGAACTGCGCGCCCGCTTCACCCGGACGCCGGGCGACGGTGGGCCCGACGTGCCGGTCCGCATCCCCGCCGCCGGCAGCTATGACGACCTGATCCCCGGACAGGGAGCGGCCGCATGAGCATGACCGTGGAGACCGCAACGCTGCCCACCCTGCTGGCCGCACTCAGACTGCCGACTGTCGCCCGTCTCTGGCCCGAGTTCTGCGCTCGCGCCGACAAGGAGGGCTGGCCCGCCGAACGTCTGCTGGCAGCGCTGTGCGAACTGGAGCTGAGCGAGCGGGAACAGCGCCGCATCCAACGCCACCTCGCCGCCGCGAGACTCCCGCAGGGGAAGACCCTGGATGTCTTCGACTTCCTGGCAGTTCCCACCGTCAGCCAGGCCCGGGTCCGGGCGCTCGCCGAGGGCGACGGCTGGCTGCAGGCGGGCCATAATTTGCTGGCCTTCGGCCCGCCCGGCTCGGGCAAGACACACCTCGCCGCAGGCATTGGATACGAACTGATCCAGCGCGGATACCGCGTGCTGATGGGCAGAACGTCCGACCTCGTCCAGCGCCTTCAGATGGCCCGACAGGAGCTGGCCCTCTCCCAGGAGATCGCGAAGCTCGACAAGTTCGACCTGCTCATCCTCGATGACCTCTCCTACGTGCGAAAGGACCAGGCCGAGACGAGCGCGCTCTTCGAACTCATCGCCGCACGCTATGAACGCCGTTCGATCATGATCACGGCCAATCAGCCGTTCAGCGGCTGGGACGCCATCTTCCCGGACAAGGCCATGACCATCGCCGCCATCGACCGGCTCGTCCACCACGCAACCATCTTCGAGATGAATGTCGAGAGCTACCGCCGCCGCGCCGCATATGCCGCCGCGACATCGCTCAACGACATCGCCGGTGACGAACAGAAACCCCAGCCGAAAAAGGAGAAGGATCCAGCCCCGGACAGCTCATCCACAGCGACATCGGACAGCGACATCGCACCTTGATCTGACGGCGCCAAAGCGGCACCGTCACAACGTCACCGTCGACCCACCTGCAATGTCGCTGAGCCCTCAACTGCGATGTCGCGCTACACCCTTCAGCCGGACACGCTGTTTCACGAGCTGGCTGCGGCGCGCCACCTGTCGGCGCCGCGCCAGCGTCGCGTCGTCCGGAGTCCACACTTCGGGTAGAAAACCCGCGGCGTAGAGTTTTGCCAGAACGCCCGCATCAATCTTGTCTGTCTTGGTCTTGGCCTTCGCGATCAGATGCACCTGCAGCGGGTTGGCCACCGCAACCCGTGCCACATGCGGCGACAGAAGGTCGACTACCGCCACCGTATTGCCGGTCGATTCCAGCACGACGTGGTCCGCAGCCTGCAAATCCGCCGCGAAGGCCCTCAGTTTGTCGCGTGACATTTCTACTCGGCCCAGATGGGTCAGCGCGTTGCCTTCCAGCGCCACCACCTCGGCGAAGTCCCGATGAATGTCCATTCCTATGATCCGCATACTCCCTCCACTTCAAAAGCATTCGCCTCGTGGGAGCAGGCGGGCACGCGGCAACTACAGATCCGTGCTCTCGGCACATCCGGGCAAGCCGCAGGGGCGACCAGATAAAGCTTCGGGCTCGCAGCCCATGTCTCAAGCTCGGTCTGCCCGCACTTTCGTGCTCCCGGCGCCCCAAATCCCGGATGGTGCTACCCTATCTCCAATCTGCACAGAGTGGCAGGATTTCGAAGCGCCGACTCTATCATGCCGGATAAGGCGAAGGTGGAAGTCGGTGTCCTGCTCGTTCAGCGCTGGATCATCGCACGACTTCGCAGACGCCGGTTCTTCTCGCTCTCCGAGGTGAATGCTGCAATCCGAGAGCTCCTGCCGCGTCTGAACGGCAAGGTCTCGCGTCACCTGGGCGCCAGCCGGCGGACGCTGTTCGAGCAACTGGACAGGCCGGCGCTGAAGCCCCTGCCTGCCTCGCCCTTTGAGTATGCCGAATGGTTCGAACGCCGCGTCGGGCTCGACTACCACGTTGAGGTCGAGAAGCACTACTACTCGGTCCCGCACCAACTCCTGAAGAAGGCGCTCTGGGTTCGGGTCGCAGCGCGAACGATCGAGATCTTCCATGAGGGCACCCGCGTCGCGTCCCACGTCCGGACCTCCGGCAACCGCAAGCACACGACCGTGCCGGCGCACATGCCCGACAGTCACCGTCGCTATGCTGGCCTGACACCGGCCGAGCTGCGCCGCCGGGCGCACGCGATCGGGCCGAACACCGCGACGCTGGTGGACCTGATCCTGAGAACGAAGCCGCACCCCGAGCAAGGCTTCCGGGCCTGTGTCGGGATCATCCGGCTCGCCAAACCACACGGCAGAGATGCGCTGGAGGCCGCCTGCCAGCGCGCCAACGAGATCGGCGGGCTCTCCTACAGCTCCGTGAAATCGATCCTCCAGAACAACCTGCATCGCCACCGGCCCGCTAAGCCCGCGGAGGGGCCGGCGATCACCCATCCCAACATCCGCGGCGCCAGCTACTTCCATTGAAGAGGACGTGCATGCTCGACCATCCCACCCATCACCGCCTGCGCGAGCTGAAGCTCGACGGCATGGCCGACGCCTTCAGCGAACTGCAGGGCCAAGAGGAAGCCACCGATCTCAGCCACGCCGAGTGGCTGGGGCTGCTGATCGACCGGGAGGCGGCGAGCCGTGCCACCCGGAAGTTCCAGAGCCGCATGCGGACGGCGAAGCTACGCCATGTCGGCGCCTCCGTCGAGGATGTCGACTACCGCACTCCGCGTCAGCTCGACCGGGACCTGTTCCGCCACCTCGTCCAGGGCGGCTGGATCGAGAAGCGGCAGAACCTGCTCGTCACCGGACCATGCGGCGTCGGCAAGACCTGGCTCGCCTGCGCCCTTGGCCACAAAGCGTGCCGGGATGGCAAGAGCGTGCTCTACCATCGCCTGCCGCGTCTGTTCGCCGATCTCGAACTCGCCCATGGCGACGGCCGCTTCCCGCGGCTGTTCCGCCAGCTCGTCCGCACCGACCTGCTAATCTTGGACGACTGGGGACCCGACCGGCTCACGCCGCAGCAGCGGCGAGATCTGATGGAGATCGTCGAGGACCGGTACGGCAACGGCTCGATCATCGTCACGAGCCAACTGCCCGTCGATGCCTGGCACGACGTGATAGATGAACCGACCTTCGCCGACGCAATCCTCGACCGGCTCGTCCACAACGCCCACCGTCTGCCGCTCGACGGGCCCTCACTGCGCAAGACACTCGATGCCGAAAGGAGCGCTAAGACCCCATGATGCCCGCACAACCCACCGCCGCGCGCGCCGCCGCGCCAGCGTCATGGGGCGCACGCGACGTCGCGCGCGGCTCCCGTCGGGCCAATCCGTCAGCCTTGACCGAAGGTCAGATGGATGGGATTAGGAAACCATGCTCAGTGGCGCCGTCTCGAAGTGACCGGATACTTCGGAACGGCTGACCGGATGTCGCTGGAACAGGCGACCGGATGGCCCGGAATACGCATCCAAGCATTCCGAGCACATGCCGCTGAACCGCCAAGCCGTGGTCATGGCCCGGCACGGCGTGCCCATCGACCGCTCGGTGCTGGCGGACTGGATGGGACGGACGGGGACGCTGATCGAGCCGGTGGTGGAGCATATGGCCAAGGCCCTGATCCAGGGCAGCACCCGGCTCTGTGTCGACGAAACGACCGCTCCGGTGCTGGACCCCGGGCGGGGCAAGACGAAGACCGGCTACCTGTGGGCGGTGCTGCGCGATGAACGGGGCTGGAATGGTCCGGCACCGCCGGGCGTGGTGTTCCACTATCGGCCCGGCCGAAAGGGCGAGTATGCCGATGAAATCCTGACCGGCTTCAATGGCACGATCCAAGTCGATGCCTATGGCGGCTATACGCATCTGGCCAAGCCCGACCGCCAAGGTGGTAAGCCCCTGAAGCTGGCATTTTGCTGGGCCCATGGTCGGCGAAAGCTGATCAAGGCCAAGCCGAAGAAGGGGTCACCCATCGTCGACGAGGCGCTGGTGCGCATTGCCGCGCTCTACAAGATCGAGGATGCCATCCGCGGGTTGGGCCCCGCTCATCGCCGCGCAGTCCGCCAGGACCTGTCCCGCCCACTGGTGGATGAGTTCTTCACATGGGTGGCCGCCCAGGCCGCGCGCGTCTCGCGCAAATCCGAGCTTGGCGGGGCGCTCGCCTACATGCTCCGGCGCCAGGAGGGCTTCCGGCTCTTCCTCGAAGATGGCCGGGTCGACATCGACTCCAACCTTGTCGAGAACGCCATCCGCAGCCCGGCCATGAACCGCCGCAACGCGCTGTTTGCCGGGCACGATGACGGAGGTCGGTCATGGGCGCGCTTTGCCAGCCTGATTGGCACCTGCAAGATGAACGGCGTTGAGCCCTACGCCTATTTGCGCGACCTCTTCACCAAGCTCGCCAACGGTCATCTCGATAAGGATATCGACGAGTTGATGCCGTGGGCCTACGCCGAGGCGTCCCACCCCTCACAATGAGCTCACCCGGGAGTCCCCAGTGAGCTCATCCTGCGCCCTCATCAGGGCAAGACCGTCAGCCGAAGGCGCCGGAAACCCGACCGCAACCGAAATCCCGATGGGGCGGAGACGGCGCATACGCCCTTTCGACCGCTCGGCTGCGTGATGCGTCCGGTTGAGACGCTGCCATCGCGCTACTCTACTGCTGCCCCGACCCGCCTGTTTGATCCGAGTAGGACCGACCGACGCGGCGCTGATAGACGCGCGCGAAGGTGCCGCGCTGCTGATCTTCTCCCAATCCGCGAACAAGCTGCACTCATCGACGCGCGCGGCATCCGCCGGACCCATCCTGCCGCGTCGCCAACCAAAGAAAGCGGAAGTCGGCCCTTCATCATTTGCTTCCCTCTACGATATGAAGACCTCATGCGAGCATGTAGAATGTTTTTCTGCTCTCTCCGCTTGACTTGTGGATCGCCTTGCCCCATATGAGCTTGTGAACTGCTCACATGCTCGGAGATCGCCATGGCGCACACTGAAAGCTACGACGAACGTATCCAGATATTTCGGGAGAACTACGGCAACGAAGGCGATCCGGCAGCCATCCTCGCCGACGTGGCGGTCAAGGTGGGAGAAGTCCTGGAGATTATGGTCGGGGAACAGCTCACCGCCAAGGCCATGGAGCAGATCACTGGCCCGCTCGGCTATTGGGGTGAAGACTGGAAGGACGCGCTGCACGAAGCCCGTTACGGCCTCTTCAGCGAATGGCGGCTTGGCGCTCCTCTGCACGACATGGCTGCCTACGCCATCTACGGCATCGATCTACATGCCACGGCGGCAGATACCGCTCAGATCAGCCAGCAGCGCATCGTCAACCTCTTAAGGGAAGTCGAGCGCTTCCTCAAAGCCGTTGATCTCGATGCGTGGATCGGCTCCCGCGACTCTGAGTTCAGCAAGATTTACGGGATGGCGCGAGGCCGGTTTGTGCTAGACCATGGCCACCCTGTGCGGCCGGAAGATCTCGCTCTGCTCGGCGGCGTCTCTCCAAGCCGGATGCGCGCGATGGTTTCGGGAGACACAGCCGTCCTGAAGCGTGACGACAACAAGAGGATCCCGGCCACTGAAGCCCTGAGCTGGCTGGAGGGGCGAGAGACATTTTTCCCTTCGATCTGGCGGGATCAAAGGCCGTCGGCCGACGAGATCGACGATGAGCACCAAGAAAAGGTTGAGGATTTCATCTTCATTCCAGTCGCCTCCGACGGCTCCAGATTTACTCCCGATCTGGACACCGGCCGGGGGTTCATCTTGGGCCCCAAGGCCGACCAGAGGAGATACGACAACTACGATGAGGCCCTGGCGGAGTTGGTAAGAATGAAGCCGCCGCGCTGGCGCCGCCCGGCTCCGAAAAGCGGTGTGCCCTCCATCGTCATCGGTCAGACATGGGAGCGGGTGTCCCGGTCGGAGCTGTTCCTGAAAACCGCCGCCTGAGGAGATCGAGCATGAACGTGTGCGTTAGCCAGCGTACGAAGCCCTACATCGACCCTGTTCGGTATCTCGATGAGCAGGCGCCGAACGAGCTAGGTGAGATCCTCATCAAGGTGACCGATGGTAGGCCGGATGTCCGGCTTACGGGCACCTTGGTGGCGAATGCCTCCACTCAGCGACCGAACTCCACGACCTGGTCTGAGATCAGCGTCTATCGGACCAAGCGAAATCGTTACGTGATCGCTGAAAAGGGCCTCTCGTCCAACGCGGATCACAATGCCTTCTGCTCGGTCAACGTGGCCCGGAAGCTCGACCACATCGCCGAGCACCTCGGCTACACGAAGCTCGCCATCCAGATTTACCGGCAGCTAGACATCACCGAAGTTGCTATCCCTTAGCAGGCGGACCGCCTAGTATTCCTTCGTCCATCCGAAGCCCGAAAGACACGAAAGGTAAACGGCTTTTGCTGTCTCGCGCGCCAACTCGCGTTCTTCTAGCCCCGCCATGAGACCGCCAGCGAACCCTCCCGAAGTATACGACGATCCCCTACAGTCGTAACTTCCGAGGTATGTTTCTGAACACGTCGCCCTATACCCTGTATTGGACGGAGTGAAGCCAGCTACCGCGCGAGAGGCCGCCGCTCTTGCCTGCGGCTCACAGATAGCCCTCGCTCGAGTAGCTGGCACCTGCGGTTCCGAAACGATCTTCGTGAGGCCGCTTGACCTATCTTCAACCGAAGCAGCCGGGGCATTGTAGTTAGCACCCGTTCCAACACCGGTGACAGGTCCACAGCCCGCCTGCACCAGCGCCAGCAGAGCTGTCATAATCATCAAATTAGAAACATTGGTCATTCTGATCCTCTTCCATGCTGCTTCCCCCCAGGCCGCCGAAAAAGTCCGGCCTAACACCTTGAACATGTGCCTTTGCGTCCACATTGTAAACCTACACGGTTTACATAGGTGCAAGATGACAGATCACGAAGAACCCGTTGGTGCAAAAAAGACCCTCGTCACGCTTCTCCTTGACCGCTCAGGCAGCATGCAAGCGCACAAGGACGACACGCTGGGCGCCATCAACGCCTACCTGGAGGAGCTTAAGAACGCCGAAGGTGACCTGCGTTTTTCGATGGTTCAGTTCGACGCCAGCGCCGAAGGCATGCGCCTCGAGACGACCTATGAGTGCCGCAGGATCGCAGACGTACCGCCACTCCGCGCAGACGCATTCCGGCCGCGAGGCGCGACACCGCTGCTGGATGCTGCGTTCACGACGATCCAGGCAGTGACTGAGCAAACCAGCGGCAGAGACGACATCAGGATTGTGCTCGCGATCCAGACGGACGGGCACGAGAATGCCTCGAAAGAGGCTTCTTGGGCCGCCCTGAAACGTCTAGTGGAAGAGAAGGAGGAGGCTGGCTGGGAGTTCGTTTTCATGGGCGCGGGCATTGACGCTTACGAACAGAGCTCAATGATGGGGATAAGCCGTGAGCGCACAATGAGCTACGGGACCGATAGCCGCGAGACGAACGCCGCTTTCGCTGCCATGGCGCAGAACACGGTGGATTACGTCAGCGGCCGGATGGCGAGCCTCGAGTTCTCGCCGGAACAAAAGCTGAGGTCTGGCGACCGCTTCAGTCGCTCCGAGAGGCAAGACGACGAGCTCCCTTTGCACTTGAAGCTGCGAGGTTGGCGCATTGAGCGATGAGAGCAAGCGGCTAGGGAAGACCCTGTCGGAAATTCTTGAAAAGTACGCGGCGTCCCAGAACCGGGTCGCCAACCATATCGGCGTCTCACGCGCTTACCTTTCTGCGGTGACGAAGGGCCGAAAGTCGCTCTCACCTGACCGCATCGACCAGATCGCCGCCGCTCTAAAAACGTCCCCCGAAGACACATCTCGGCTACACAGAGCGGCTGCACTCGACCAAGGATTTAGACTGAATTTACCGGACGATTTCTGAGGCACATCTCTCTATGATACCCACACCACCATCGGCACCGGCGAGCGCTAGGTCTACCTACTACAAAAATGAAGGAATTACCGTGGTTTTGGGAGCAGTCGGCAATGTTTAACTTTGGGTGGCGGCGAAAGCTGAAACGCGACTTAGCTGGGCTGACCCTTGGAGAAGCAGTGGACTATCTCGGCTCCTCACCACGCACCGATAGCTTCGACCGCGCGCAAGTACAGAAAGTTCTGGACGACCTCGACCTACTAAATCAGGAGATAGTGAACTCCCTGGATGCCGACGACTTCAGTCGCAGGATCGAAGCCTTCCGAGACGCGCAGCCTGTACACTCTGATAATATACACACTGCTCTCGCAATATCTCAGTTTGAGAGCCTTCGCTCATACTGCTTGATAGAGGTCCGCGCGGCTTCTACCCTCATTTCCAATCCACGCGAACTTCCAGAGTACTTCTTTGGCACCTCGCTGAAAAACGCAGGTAACAGCGAACTGCTGTTGTTTATGGCATTGTTTCCCGCCTCAACCGACCGAGACTCGGAAACGCTGGGGATCAGCGGCGAAACCCGGAAGGCGCTACTGACGCACTTGATCGACAGGCTAAGAAACGAGAAAGCCTTCATGGGTCTAGCCAAGGCGTTCGCAGACGCACATCCGCATTTTCACCTGTATCCAGCAATCTTGCGGTGGACGCAGTGGGAGCGCCGGGACGCGGAAGCCTCTACTTAGCGGCATTATCCTTCGGCGCCCAAAGTGCGAGATCACCCTGCATAACCCTCTGAGGCCCAGGATATACGCCGCTTGCATCCTCACCTCGCATGCGAACTTCGTTCCGGCCCGAGTGCTCCATTTTATGAAGCGCGTAACCTGCGAAGGCGGGAGGCCCAGCGGCTTACGACAGGCGAATGCGTGTCACAGGAAGCGCACTGGCGCGATTTTCTGCGCCACCAACCGGGCGAGCAGTCGATCATGCTGGCGCCTTCCACCGCCGCTTCGTAGAGGTGTTTTGGGAGAGGCTATAGCGCAGGAGCGTTGGGGTTAACGACATGCTTTTTCGATTCGCGCTGCTGATAACGCTCACCTTCTTCGCGTCGCAGTCCACAGCTAAATCATGGCAGGAAGCCATTGATGACGTCTATGCTTTAGCTGATTGAGGTGGTCCCCGTTTTCCGGACAGTGTTGCGGCGCCGCTAAGCTTGCCTGTTTATCATGCCGCCGCTTTCAGGCCGGGGCCCTGATGGGCCTCGACCGGTGTTCGTCCGCCGAGCGCGGAGTGCGGGCGC
>NZ_FOXA01000044.1 GCF_900115595.1 Tranquillimonas alkanivorans | reverse complement strand
AAGCTCGCGGCAGTGATCGAGACGGCCGCGATGAACGAGACCGAGCTTGGCGAATACTGCCGCCGCCGGGGCCTCTATCCGGAGCAGCTCCGGGTCTGGCGCGAGGCTTGCGAGCGGGCGAACGACTGGGAGCGTGCGGCGGCGACGCGGGCCGCGCGTGAGACGAAGGACGACAAGAAGCGGATCAAGGCGCTGGAACGGGAACTGGCGCGCAAGGAGAAGGCGCTCGCGGAGGCGGCGGCGCTGATGATCCTCAGAAAAAAGGCCGAGGCGATCTGGGGCCGCGAGGACGAGGACGAATGACGTCTGCTTCGGATCGCCGAGACATCGTTGTCCTCATCGACGAGGCCGTGGCGGCAGGCGCCCGCCAGTCCGCCGCCTGCGCCGAACTCGGTCTCAGTGCCCGCACACTGCAACGCTGGAGGGATGGCGAGGGCGGGATCCGCGAGGACCGCCGCCCTTTGGCTGTACGCCCCGCGCCTGCCAACCGGCTGAGCGAGGAGGAGCGCGACCTCATCGTCGCGACCTGCTCCACGCCGGAGTTCGCCAGTTCGCCGCCCAGCCAGATCGTTCCCCGGCTGGCCGACCGCGGCACCTGGATCGCGTCGGAATCCAGCTTCTACAGGGTCTTGCGGGAGCGCGGCCAGAACCACCGGCGCGGACGCGCCCGGCCGGCAAGCCGGCGCAAGCCGCCTACCAGCTTCGAAGCAAAGGCGCCGTGCGAAGTCTGGTCATGGGACATCACCTGGCTGCCCGGGCCGATCGCGGGAGCGTTCTTCTACCTCTATCTCATCGTCGACATCTGGAGCCGCAAGATCGTCGGCTGGGAGGTCTACGAGCGCGAGACGGCAGACCTCGCCGCCCGGGTGCTCGAACGCGCGGTTTGGGGCGAGAAGTGCCTCACGAGCCCCCTGGTTCTGCACGCGGACAACGGCAGTCCGATGAAAGGCGCGACCATGAAGACCACGATGGAGCGGCTCGGCGTGATCGCGTCGTTCAGCCGCCCACGCGTGTCGAACGACAACCCCTTCTCGGAAGCGCTCTTCCGGACCTGCAAGTACATGCCAGGCTGGCCGACCCGAGGCTTCGCGAAAGTTGACGAGGCTCGGCTCTGGGTTCAGGGCTTCGTGCGCTGGTACAACCTCGAGCACCGCCACAGCGCGCTCCGCTTCGTGACGCCCGACCAGCGCCACCGCGGCGACGACCAGTCGCTCCTCGCTGCGCGCCACCAGGTTTATCAATGCGCCCGCGCTGCCCGCCCCGAACGATGGTCAGGCAAGACGCGAAACTGGAACCCCATTGGCTCCGTCTGGCTCAACCCGGAACGGCTGGAGGTCCGAAGCGGAGGTCATGGAGCCGCCGACGCGCTCTCCAACAAAGCTGGCGGCGGCGGCTCCATGACCGGCCCCGCCGAACGAGCAGCCTGAAATAAGTACGGGCGACAACTCCATTGACGAACACCGCTCGCAGGCGGTGAAGCATTGGACGTCGATAGCGTCCTCAGTCAGGAGGGCCAAGTTCAAGGAGGGGGTGGCGGTGCAGCCCGGGCGAGCCGCACCGCCGATCTCCGCACCCGCCCAGTGGTTGGGGATTAAGGCGGGCGCATCATCGATCTTGGCCTCCGAGCCGATCAATAAGACCCGGAAGACGACCAAACCTTGAACCCGACTAAACCACTCGTAATTGCGAGGGCTTCGCCAGGCATTGTTCCTATGGCTAATGCCACCACTCACGGAACGGTTCATTTATGCCATCAGTGATCCCGGTAGAGAAGAACTTATCTCGAGAGCCTGTCCTCAACACCACGCTCATTCGAGGGAAACTCGGCCTATAGAGGGACTTGGCTGAGCCACCTCATCTAAAAAATGTGTTCGGCTACATGTGCCGTGCTTCTCTCATCCTCCCCGAAAAAATGAAAACGAGAGAGAGTCCCCAGCGGAGCCGTCGCGCATGACGCGGAAATATGTAGTAATCCCAATCACTTGCTTTGCCGCAGGGTAGCAAGAGCCTATATCGAATCGATGCGCGTAACCGTCACTCATGTGCGGGTTCTGTGGCATCGGATCCGCGCGGTTCGGCCGTTTGGGAGATGGAGCTAGTACTGTGAACGAGTGAAGGGCTCGGAGGAGATCACGCCGAGCCCTTCTGCTGGGTGTCGAACGCCGGTGGGGACGGTTGACGTCCGATGTGACACTAGCTCCGGGGTCAGGGCGTAGTTCCTCGAAGACCGGTAAAATGTGACATCCTTCGGAAAATTCGATGAATTACTTGAATTCAAGGAGCGGCGACCTTTAGTGGCGCCTGCGACGTTACTACGCTACCGATTCCCTGTCTGACTACCACGGCAGCAGAGCTCTCGATCAGCACTGTGACTACGCCGGACTGCTGCACTACCGCGAGCAGGTGAACTAGACAGGAGATATCACGATGGCCACTGGCACCGTGAAATGGTTCAACACCACCAAAGGCTTCGGCTTCATCGCACCCGATAGCGGCGGCAAGGACGTTTTCGTCCACATCTCGGCCGTCGAGCGCGCCGGACTGCCGGGCCTCCAGGACAACCAGAAAGTCAGCTACGACCTCGAGTCGGGGCGTGACGGTCGCCAATCGGCCGTCAACCTCCAGCTGGCGTAAGACTTCGCGAGCAGGGAAAAACGCCCTGCCAGATTGCGAAAGGGGGGCTCTGGTCAGCTTCCCTTTTTCTTTTACTCTGCTTCAATCCGCATTGCCCTGAGCCTCGCTGTCTTCTCGTTCCGCTCCGCTGTTTCCTCATCGATATGAGCTTTGGCGGCACGATCAATGCGCTCTTGTTTGATCTCGGCCAAGGTCATCTTTGGGATCGTTACAGGCTTTTCGGCCATTTGAAGTCCTTCCGCTGCCTTGGTTCCGGTAAGTCGGTGATATAGCTGAAGATCGGCCGTGTCGAGGTCTGCCGCTTAGTCTGCATTCGCACGACGATGAAGACGGATGCGCTGCGTCAGGACGCGGCTTTCTTCGGATGGACGCTTTGACCGAAGAGCCGATGACGCGATACACTGAATGCTTGCATCCGCGTAAGCGACTGAATGAAGTCCTCATTTTCCCGGGTCCATTGCGCTGGTGACGCCGCAGACCTTTTGTGCTTCGATGGCACCGGAGGAGGTCAAAGCAGTTGCGACGGCGGGCGGCTTCTCGTTAGGACGCCCTGCATCACTCTTCAGGTCATTATCTTCAGGAGTTTCGCTCGATGCCCGTGTCTCTTCAAGTCATTTACCCCGCAAGCGCCGGTTCCAGGTTTGACCATGAGTACTACGCCGGGACCCATCTGCCGATGGTGTCGAGCCATCTCGGCTCCCACCTCAGCAGTGTTTTGGTCACCAAGGGCGCGAGCAGCGCGCCTACCTATCATGCGATAGCGACGATGGTGTTTGAGGATCAGGACGCTCTCGATGCTGCGATGGAGGCGGCTCAGCCTGTTTTGGAAGACATCCCGAACTTCACCGATGTGAAAGCGGAGATATTGCTGGGGGAAGTCATCGTTTCCTGAGGATCGGTAGACCAACGGGATGCTCACTTCTGGCGGCGACCCCTGCTGGATCGCCGCCACTGGCCCATTGGCTGGTGGATGCGCAGTATAGGCTTCCGTGGTCCTACGGCGCGGGAACTTCCTCGATCTCCTCGACGTCCAGCGTGCCTACCCCCTGTTGGCAGAAGGACATCTCGGCTCGGCTGCCGGAGACCTCGACGTATTCGCCTGCGGTGAACTCGACATCGTCGCTGACAATGGACCACAGGTCACCGTCGGGCGTGGTCAGAGTATAGCACTCGACGCCGTCCCGCACGCGGCCCTCGAGAGACATTTCATCTCCGGACCGGTCTCTTTGCTCATCTTCTGCCGCAACGACGTCGAAGTCGCGAGACTTCAGCGTGACGCCTTGGTCAGTGTCGATCACGAAGGTCAGGATGTCGCCTGGATCAGCCCAGTCGGGGACTTGGACCTCGGTCGACACCTCGCCGTCTGCGGCAACCTGAGCGTTGGTGATGGCGTACCATTCGGCAGATGTCGGCCCCGCACCGATTGTCACGTACGAGTCCGGCGTCAGGCCGCGTGCGCGCACCGACACGTCAGAACCCACCGGTCCGGCGAGAGGCTGGATGTTGAACGCAGCATTGCGATCCTCGTCTGGCACATCCAGCATCTCACCGACAGCCATGCTCAGTGGATCGAGGTCCTCGTTCTCGGAAAGAAGCGCCATCAGCGAGATGCCGAGGGACTGCGCAACTGAGTAGGGCGTGTCGCCTT
This sequence comes from Tranquillimonas alkanivorans, assembly GCF_900115595.1. GTDB lineage: Bacteria > Pseudomonadota > Alphaproteobacteria > Rhodobacterales > Rhodobacteraceae > Tranquillimonas > Tranquillimonas alkanivorans. The sequence continues at coordinate 16,592 of NZ_FOXA01000044.1, read as the reverse complement.
CCTGCACCCGGTAGCTTCCTTCGGCACGTGCCTGGGAACGGGTGTCGTCTTCGTCACCAGCGTAATCAGCGCCCGCCTGCGCGTCCGCTTCGAGCCGAAGCACGGTGCCTACCTCAATGTCTCGTGGGTTGCCGATGTCGTTGAGCTCGTAGATGCGGGACAGGGATACCCGGCACTGCTGGGTCACCTGGTAGAGCGTATCGCCGGGCTCGATCTCATAGGTCGCTCCGCACCGGCTTTGCGCCTGTACCGATGCCGCGCTCGCGGCCACTCCGATGGCAAAGGCTGAGGCGCCGACGAGGTGGTGGCGTTTCATATTTCCTCCTGGTCGTCTTGAACTACGACAAGAACCAGAGGCGCCGGGCACAGGTTTCATGGCCGAAGGCAATCGGGAGACGCGGCAGGCTCATCCGTCTTACTCATCCACCAGGCGGACAGGTTCGAAGATACAGCCGTGAGCGCCCGAGTAGACACGCGCCTCAACCTGGAACTCGGAGCCGGGGTGGAGACCGTCACAGACGCCGTTGGCGATCATCCTAGGCTGTGGGTGCGGGCCAGAGTTCTCCACGTCGACGCGGTAAAGCCCGTCCTCTTCGCAATCGATCTGACCCTTCACAAGACACGTGGAACTAGACATCTGGACCTCCTCGCCAAGAAATGCTTCACGAGGGTAAGCATGGGGTACGCGGCACCGGTTCCTGACGCGAGAGATTTGATCGCGAACAGGGAACGCGCTTCCGCCCGTCAGGATTGAGCAGGGCTGTGGCGACGGCCGAGAGGAAGCTCCAACGCGACGTTCTTTGGGAGCGGGTCAGCGCGTCTAGCTGCCCGGCGTAATCTCTCCGGTGAGAGAGTTAGTGAATGTTCCGGCCTCAGGATCGCTCAATGAGCTAAACGTTCCCTGTCCCTCTGCTCTCTCCCACTTCCCGGTGCCGCCCTCGGTGGTCCAATCTCCCGTCAAGGCACCTTCTTCGGACATACCGGTCACCTCGAAGCTGACGAGGGCGGTTTCGCCATCGCCGTCGGTGAAAGCACAGTGTCCGCCGCCAGAGGTTGCTCCGCCGAGCATCATGACGCTGCCGAAGCAGGGCCCGGAGGCACCCGCAAGTGGGTGGTTTTCCTCAGCCATATCAAAGTTCTCGTAGCTGCTCGCAATGTGGACGACTGCACCACTCTCGCCGACCGGAATGGCCTCGCCGACCGTGGTGCCCGTCACTGAGCCTTCCATGCTGGCAGCCTGAGCGATGCCGCCCAGTGTGCAGAGGAAAACTGCTCCGGAGAGAATGAAGATCTTGTTCATCTCATGGTCCTCGGAATGAAAAATACGGAGTCGCCTCAATACGCTGAGTATGCCCGGCAGCAGCTACGCGCCAGCGGGTCCCTCGCATCGGCTCTCTACCTCGGAACGATCCCGCCGCGCCCCCACATATCGCGCATCCTAACTGTCGCAACGGTTCTCTCAGCCCTTTGGGGGGACGGGCTGCCTTGGACCCATATGACGTAGAGGTCTCCCTCCATCCGTTCCCCGAGTGTCTCGTTGATTAGCTTATGGAGGGCTTCTTCCAGTTCGGTTTCGGAACCGCTTAACGTTACCGCTGTCACCGGGTGTGCCTCAGCAGGAGAATTAAGCGAGAAACATAATGCAATTCCAATAATTGCTGCTGCCTTGCTTATGCGCTTTGATGTAGGTCGAAGGAAAACAGCGCCGAAGGCTGACGACATGCCGGAGGATGTCATTTCATCTATCCCAAAATCAAATACTCTAACCTGGTTCAAGTGAAGCTGAGTTTTCTCGATTCGTCAGCAGTTTCCTTTGGCGAATACTTCGATGCCATCACAACTGACGGGCGCGTCTGATGACATTAGTGAACGATGAGCGCTGCTAATCGCCAAGATCGCTTCATTCTTGCACATACGCTGGAGGCGACGGCAGCCGGTCCTGGAGCATCCGTCTTGCTTCTGTGGTGGGTGATTCCACCCTTGCGGGTGTCCCAATGTCCTCGCTCGAGGAGGGCGGCTACGTGGCTGACGACGTGGTGGCCATGAGCCCCGGCACCGTTAGTAGTGGTTTCAGTATCCCTGCGCTGGAGGGGCTTCGGTCTGCGAGACACCGGTCGGAGGAGCCGGTTGCCCTTCATCTGGTGCGGCGGAAAACCAGACGTATCCGATGATTACAGCAATGAGCACGAGAGAGAGGGCGACGGCGATTCGCTTACCGGCATTTGGGGCGGTTCCTGTGGCCATTTCTGCACCCCCTGGAGCGGAACATAAGCGTCGGACACACAGCCAGAGTATATTGCATTCGGGCCTCCCAGTCACGGTCCGCCGTGGATCGGAAGAAGTGTACTTCTGGTGTCGCTACGCCCGCTCCCGGGCATGAAGAGTCCATAAAAGACACCGTTGGAAGCCGCATAGGCTCCCAACGGTGCTCACCAGGAGACAGTGATATGCAGGGCTCAGCTCTCAGGAGGTTTCTGGGTACGCACTCGCCGAGCCCTCCGCCGCAACACGGCCCTCCAGGCGCTGTTCCATGTCGCTTCTGCCAATCCCTGCAACGTCGAGATTGCCCCGTAAGCCTTTGGAACCTAGGCCGATCTGAATGCGTCCTCCTGTCCGAAACGCCACTCAGATGAAGGAGGCAAACACAATGGGTAACGCTAAGACCAAACTGATGGCAGGTGTCGCCGCCGTCGCGCTTCTCGGCAATCCGGCGCTGGCGCAGAATTGGGAAAACGGCTTCGGCGCCGCGTCCTCAATGCAGATGCAAGAAGCCGCCGGTCAGCGCGTGCTGATGGAAAACGGTGCTCCGCTGGGCGAAATCAGCGACTTTGCCATTCAGGACGACCAGCTTTACGTGATTGTCATCGCCGCCGAAGGCAATCCGGTGCCGTTGCGCATGGATGACCTGCGCTACGAGAACAACGGCTTCATTGCCGATGTAGACGCGGCCGACATCCGGAACGCCAGCATGGCCGACATCGAGGGTGCCAACCGTATCCATGACGAGGCCACCTTCGAGATGGCCTTCCGCGAGATCGAGCGCCGTAGCGGCGTGGCGTCCGGGGAAGCCGACGCCAGCACCCAGACGGTGCAGACGGCTGGCGGACAATTCATCGTTGAGCAGGCCGAGCCACGGGTCAGCGTCGATGTGCCGGACCCGCAGGTCTCGGTGAACCAGAACGCGCCCGAAGTCACTGTCGAGCAGCCCGAGCCCACGATCACCGTGACTCAGTCGAAGCCCGACGTCATGGTCGAGCAGCAGGCGCCGGTCGTGACCGTGGAGCAGTCGCAGCCGACCGTGTCGGTGGACATTCCCGAGCCAGTGGTGACCATCGAGATGCCCGAGCCGGACGTGAACGTGGCGCAGCAGCAGCCCAACGTGCAGGTGCAGCAGCCTGAGCCGGTCGTGCGCTTCAAGCGTCCCGAGCCGAAGATCGTCGTCGAGGAAGCCGAAGCGCAGGTTCGCGTGAGCGAGGCCGAGGCCCAGGTGGACATCGACACTGCTGACCAGGCGCAGGTCGCCATCGATCAGGGTGAGCCGAACGTGGACATGCGCACGGCTGGCGACGCCGATGTCGCGATTGAGCAGGCTGAAGCCGAGGTGAACGTGGAGCCCGCCGAGGGTGCCAACGTCGCCGTGGAGCAGGCCGAAGCGGACGTGAACCTCATCGAGCAAGAGCAGACGGCGGAAGCCAACCTCCAGCAGCAGAGCGCCATTCCTGCGGAAGAAGGCTTCACTGTCATCGCCATCGCCGATCTCGACCCGGTCGAGATTGAAGGCACCGGCGTCTACGACTTGAACGGTGACCGTATCGGTGAAATCGAGGACGTGGGTCGCGACAACCTCATCGTCGAGGTCGGCGGCTTCCTTGGTCTGGGCGAGAAAGAAGTGCTCCTTCCGAAAGAGCGCATCTCCATGCAGCGTTCTGAAGTGGGTGACATGGTCCGCGCCTATGTCGACACCACGGAAGAGCAGCTGGAAAATATGCGCTCGGTTCAGTGACCGATGACCGATAGCGATGGGAAGGGCGCCTGCGGGCGCCCTTCTTGTTTCCGCCTTGTAAAGGAATGGGGAAGACGCTGCGCAATGGTATCATAGCTGAGGACCTAATGTCGAAGGTCGACACAGCTATGGCCGAGCTACCTCGAGCCACGCTCCGACACCGCTTCTGTCGCATCGGCATCGTCGAGCTCGCGCTGATAGCCTAGGTGTTTGCGGGATGCGTGCTGGGTCCTTGAATTGCGGTCACTCTTCTAGAGCACCACTATTTGCGCGCCAGCGCGCCTGCCTCGGCAGGAGGCCCCTTCCAGTCATTCATGATGAGGCGCTCAAGCTCGACCGATAAGACGGGCTTCCGTAACACGCCCAGTGGAGCAGCCGCGCGAAGGCCCTTAACGGCGTCTTCGTCTTCGGAACCGGTGACCAGGATCAGCTTCACCTCCGGAAGATGATGCCGTGCGTAGTGCGCCAGCGTCAGCCCATCGCCTCCAGCGACCAGACCGGCATCAAGCACGATGTATCGTGGCTGAAGGTGCGTGACTGCGTCTCTGGCGGCTGCGTCCGCATCGCGGCTGACGGCAACGACTTCGATGCCCAGCTCGCCGAAAGCCTCCTGTAGGTCTTGGGAGAGGAGCGGATCGCGCTGAACGATCATGGCCGTTGACTTCACGAATCCCCCTTCCTGCACGTCCCGGAAATGATTTTAGCCGACGTCATAATCCAGGTCATCTACTCCGGTGGCAGGTCGCCGAGGAACATCAAGGGGCTTCCCGCGTTGAACGGCGTTGAGAGCACGATGGGGGATGAGATGCGCTTTCACAGAAATCTCGGGCCTACGCCCCGAGAAGCGGTCGCAGCGCTGCTCGACTTGGGCATGACCATCAGCGAGGTAGCCCGGTACTATCGCGTGTCCCCGGAGGCTGTCGCGCTCGTCCTGGCTGACGATGCACGTAAGATCATGCCGTTCAATGACAAAGCAGCCGCGCCTCTCCCGCTGGACGTGGGCGCTGCGATCAGCAATGGTCGGGCGGCGCTCTTGCACTAAGCTACAGCCATCATATCCGCGACTTTCGGCGCGTGACGTCCGCAGCGATAAGTACGGGCCTTACTTCTCCTGCGACTTGGCAGAAGTGCGTCTGCCTGTCCTGAGACCATTCCCGAAGTCTCCATTCCAACGGCCCGACTTCAGGAACAGCGCCCGCGCCATCGCATCGAGCGGCTTCAGCCCGCACAGGTGATACAAGAACCTCAGCGAAGGCTTCGTTGCGCTCGCTCGCAACAGGGTGCAGAAGCCGCTCAACGGCTTCGCGACTTTTGTCAGGAGCTTTGGCCATCTGCTTCTCTGCGGCTGGCGCAACGTGCACGCCGTGAGATGCGTCCGGGCGCGATGGCGGGAACGGCTCGATATCCGTGAGTGGTGGCTTGCCGTCCCCGCGCGTCCTGACCGGTGCTTTCGGATCCCGGCTTTGGGCGCTGACGGACGCTAACAGCGCGGGCGATGGGGTTGCATCCTCCCATAGTATAGGGGTGGTGCGACAAAATGCTCCGCTTCGCCCGAATGTAACGTATCGGAAACCCACCGCCACAATGTTGACGGGTTTCGGACTCCGTTTGTGCCAAACTACACACGGTGCCCTGAAATGTTCGACGCAGTTCGAGATGTGTTGGTTTGCCTTCAATCGCTGGACGCCTGGGGCACACGCTGCCTGTCAGGGCTGAGCCTACTGGCGACCTTCGTGAGTGGGGCGCTAGTCATGCTGGCGGCCGTATTCGACCTGTTCTCCAGCACTCGACAGTCTTTCTTGCGCGGGAAGCACTCGAAGACGGTTTGGCGGGCGTAGGCGGTCACGTGAGGCGCGTTGAGCAGCGAGCTCAACCAGCGCCAGTTTGCTGCCCTTGGCGCAGGCGGACGACAAGCAGACCGTATCACGTGCGCTGCCGTGAGATTTCCTTATTCTCAACGACTTGCGCCGGGCGCCAGTGAAGTTACCGTGCCAAAGCTTACCAGCAGGATATGATCGATGAGCGAGGGGGTCCGGATTCGATGCCGTGGATGACGGCGCTGCTACTTTTGGCAGCCAATCTAGTAGCCGCTCTGAGCCATCTGGCGTCTGCTGAGCCGCCCTTCTCAGGAGCGGCGCTGGTGCTTTGGGGCACCGGCGCGAGCTTGGCGGCATTCAAGCTGGCAGTGCGGTTAACGCAAGCCGATGAAGCTTTCGATCAAGTTCCAAGGCCAGCGGTCGTACGGCTGATGACGCCTCTGAAGCTCACGTCGGCGGTATGTCTCGTCGCCGGGATTCTGTTTGTCCTGTTTCTTTAGAGCAGAAATGACGTATCCGACTGCAACCTTGCAGGGGCTTGAGCGTTGCCAGTATCTCGTCCGCGACCACATCCCGCCTTGGAGCAGTTGGGTGATCGACTACCGTCTTATCGTGGCGATGTTGCTGCTGTGGACAGCGCTCGTAGCTGGGCTGTTGCTGGGCTAGAGGTGAGCGAACGGCCTCGGTGTCGACTAAACGCTTGCCCACAGAATCTGTGGATATGTCTGCGGATGGCTCGCGGAGGAACCAAGAAACCGCCGAAGCCACAACAAGATGAGCCTGCTGCCTGTTTTCTAGGCGCTCGCTCTTGAGATGTGCGAGCTGGATTGCGGTCAAGGGAAAATGCGCTGCAATGCCACTTCTGCGAACCTAAGGGCGACGTGTCGACTCCTCGCGGTTGTCGAGGTCTACGTTTGTGTCCCGTTGCATGCTGCGCTGTACGTGAGGAGGGGCCTTATCTCTACTGGTGGATAGCTGAGCGCAGGTCGCCTTGTTTCGCATTCACGGGATTGCATCGCAGGCTCCGAAAGAAGCTGGCGTTCGCGTCCGAGTAACGGCTAGTCGGAGACATACATCCTTCCCAGGATGACTTCCCCCCTTACTCTCAGCCCGGCGTCGTCCGGGCTTCTTTTTTCCTGCGGGATGGGAACACTGCTGCGAACGCTGCGCTCTTTTTCGCTGGCCACAGTCCCCAGGACCAGTGCGGCTCGCTGACCGTGGGTCGTGGTGCCGCCGACGGTCCTTATCCCATCCTACGCCGTCGGCGGCTCCAACATTTCCAGCCTGTTTCGGCCGGAACCGTTTTCCTTGCAACGCTTTGACCTATTGCCGTGAGCGGCAGCGGGCGCTGCGTCGGAGAGGATAGCCAGCGCCCGCAGCACCGTCGGCAGCGTGCGATCTCCTTAATACGGCTGTCGGCGGTGCTCGGCATCCGCACTGCGAGGGCCGGAGCGGATGGCATCTGGAGCCAGCCCGCAAGGACGACGAGGTGCTAAACCTCCGGCTTCAGTACATCGCTCTGGACACTGCGTTCGGTCGGCTCGTCGTGCGGATGGAGAGGTAAGCCGAGGTGGCGGATGATTTGCGGGTTCTCTCCGATGGGATTGCCAGTGCTTCTTCGGGGCAGCTAGTTGCGAAGGCGTTGCGAGACTTGGCGGATGAGCTGGACGAGGGCGAATGACGGCAGGATCCAACAAAAGCGAGCGGCCGTTGCGGACACGTCAAGCCAAGAAGGGGCCGAGCGGGAAGGAGCCTTCCATTGACGGGCCGATCAAGCGGCATCGGCCGCGCAGGCTTCGCACAGCTGCAACCGCCTTCGCCGTGTGCTGCATTGCGGTCATCGTCGTTGTTGTCTTGCTCGCCTAGTGCCCCCGCTCCGTTCTGGCCGCTGTTGCTGCTACTGCTGCTCCCAGTACGCGTCCGTCTCATCAAGGACTTGAGGATCGTATGCGTTGTCCGTGAGCGCTCCCGGAATTTCTTCCAGGGCGTCTTCTGATATGGGCAGCATCAGTTCGCCGTCGGACGAACGTTGGATAGCGTTCATCGGGACCGCTAGCTGTTCGGCATCGTTAAACCAGCCGTCTCGGTCGATCACCGCAAAAATTCGCGTTGGCTCTCCGTGAACGATAACAACGTCCCGGACGTCACCGATTTCATCGCCGTCCGCGCCCACGACTTCCCGATCAAGCACGTCATTCAGCGGAATGACCTGAACACCATCCATAGGCGCAGCCTGTTCCACGGGCGGCGAAACCTCCGGCTCCACATTGCCCTGCTGCCCAATCTGCTCGATTTCCTCAAGGATAGCTCGGCAGGCTGCCTCGTTGCCGCGACGTGCCAAGATGATGGCGGGGCGCAGCAGCTGCTGCAAATCCCGCTTGGCGGAACCGGACAGCGACCGCTCGAGCGGGGGCACCGTCGACTGGAGCTCGTTGTAGCATTCAGAGGCGGGGGCCTGCATCGGTTGTTCCTGCGACGCAGCGCCTTGAACGAAGGCGGCGCTTGCCAAGACGGCTGCTGCTATAGTCGAGACGGTGGTCCGCATAGGGTCTCCTACGGTTCTGGGGGCGCACGACTGCCGTGTCCGGCCCGCTAAATGGACTTCATGCCAGCAACGTCGAGCCACGGATCATGTTCCTGGAGGTGGGCCAGCAAGAGTAGTCGATCAGGTGATTGTTCTTGTTGTGTTCACATGTAGACCGCTGGTACAGCTCTGGCATGCATTGGCCCTACACCGTCCCTCACGATCTCAAGAAACGCTTGGAGGAGGTGCTATCTGTGCGGAGCCATGGACCCGCTGAGGTGTGGGGCGAGGTTCGGGATTGGCTAGAGGCGAAGGGCGTGGAGATGCCCGAGGGTCTGGAGGTCGAACCGCTGAAGTCCGAGCCATGGGAGTGGATGGATCAGTAGCAGCCGAATTCGGCGGCTTTCGGTGGGGCGTAATTGCCTCATCGGCTCTAGATCGGCCACAGCCCGCCGGGTCGTCCGTTCGTGATCTCGAGCATTGGCTTTGCCGTGGACGAGGCATCCGGCGAGCCGACGGCTGTGTCTGTTACGACAGCGAACCTGGACGAAGACCGTCGGTGTTCGGCCGGAGCTGTCCCTGTCAGGAGTCATCGATGCCGTACGCGCTGAACTGGCGGGCGAAGCCTCTCGCGCAGAAGGTGGTTGCGAACCCCGGCAAGGACAAGGATGTCGGCCGAGCCGCAGAGACACCTGACGAAGCAACTGGCGCTCAGGCTCAAAAGGCCGCAGCGATGGCAACGGTGAGGTGGTCGGTGCTACTATGCGTCATGAAGTACGTTGTCCCTACCGATCCGGTGTCAGCGCAGTTCTGCTCGACGGAGCTGCCGGGTGAGCGTGTGGTCATCATAGATGCGATCTATGACGGACTGATTGCTTGGGTTCAGGCAGCGGTCGACCGTTCACCAGAGATCGATGTTGCTGCGACCGATGTTGGCCAGTATGCCCGGCGTTGCCGCGCCGCAGGTGACCCTCCACGTTCGAACACGGCTAGGCTTGCCGTGGACGACTTCCTGTCGTCCGAGACCGGTCTCAAGCGGCTGCTGGACGATGGACATGAGGTCGTCCTGGTGCATGAAGACCGTGCCGATCTGAAGATCCTCAATCGGCCGCCGAGCCTGACGTTGGTGCCGCTCCACGTGTCTGACGGCTCGCAAGCTCGCTCGGCGGCAGGGCTGATGGCTCTTCGCAAGTTGGCGAGGGGAGACGGTCCGAGCCGTCCTGAGACGACACCCGCTCCAGAGACACAAACGGAAACAGTAGCTGTCAAAGCCGTCGTCAGGATCAGTGAAAGATGGAGCCTTTCCGACGAGCAGGTAGCGGCCCTGTTGCGAATATCTCCGGAGGATTGGTTGACCAAATCCCGAGAGCCCCACGGAGCGGCGTTCACGGAGGACCAGATGCTGCGAATGAGTGCTCTGGTCGGAGTTTACCGGCTTCTGCACGAGTATTTCTCGGCAGACCTCGCGAACAGGTGGATCACGCTGCCGAATGACGGGCCACTCTTCCGAGGCGCCCGGCCGGTCGACATGATGGAAACAGGTGGTCTATCGAGCATGGTCGAGGTCAGGCGCTATCTCGAAGACCTTATCGAGTAGCCCGACGATCAGAAGTCATCGAGAACCTCAATATGCGGCTTCCTGGCGGACTTTGGAATGAGGTGCTGGATGCGGCGTTCTTGATGAAGCCGGTCTTGGATGCCTTTCAGCTCGAGATCAAAAAGGCTGATTTTCTGGAGCGCGCAGACCTCGAAGACAGTGCCGATGCTCACGCCTGGATCGCCGCGCTCGATCCTCTGGAGCGTCCCGCGAGAGATACCAGCTCGTGAAGCCAGCTCTGCGACCGTCTGTCGAGCTTGGATTCGATTGTTGCGAATGATCGCTCCCAGGAGGGCGACGGCTTCTGCTGCGTAGGGCTGTAGAGGGCGCACGAGATGCTCCATAAAACGGTCATATAGGGCCGTAGTGATCGATTTATAGATCAATGGGGGCGAAGTCACGCGTCCGCGAACAGCAGGGCGACTTCAAGCGTGATCCACGGCGGGTCGAGTTCAAGCACTCCTTCGCGCAGGCACGTGGTCCTAAAGCCGTCGTCGGTGCGGCGGTGATGGACGACGGTTCGCTGCTCGGGCAGGAGCACGAGGTAGTGCTTTAGCGTGCGGAGACGGGCGTAATCTGCAAGCTTGGCAGCGCGGTCTGCCGAGCCCGATGTCCCGGTGATGACGTCGGCGATGATAATGGGATCAGGCACCAAATCCGCATCATCGGCCAACCTAGGCCCGCAGCGGACTAGCACGTCGGGCTCGCGGTCAGTGTTGTCGTCGATCCGCACAGACATGCCCAGGAGCGCGTCACACTCGCATTCGAGGCGGGCGATTTCGTTCGTGAGGCTCCTGAGCGCGGCCCCTTTTAAGCGAACATGGGCAGCAGTCAGATAGGGCTTCGGAGGGGACATGCCTACATGTTATCATAGAAGATGGGAACTGGCTAAGAGGATGGGGACAGCATCTGAACGCACGGCGAAGTGCAGCGTCTTCCTTGAGTTACCCGAAGGCCGCTCTTTCGGAGAGAATGAGTGCGGCGGTTTGACAAATCGGTTTGACCATTCTGAAATCTAACATAAATCGAAACCGATCTTCAGATCGGATGAATGAACTTGGACATCTAACGACCAGAAATTCCTCCGGTGAGCAGTCGTATAGTGGGGTGGCGGTGACATATTTCGGGATGTGGAGTCGGCGAGCGGCCTCTCGCGTGGTATGCCTCATGCCAGGCACCCTGCTCGCAGACGCCGCCGATACCCAAGAGTTCCAGGCTTTCACTGTCGATGGCTGGCTTGTTAGCTTGGAGCAAGGGGATACCTATGGAACCTGCCTGCTTTCGAGCGCTGTCCAGCCGCCCTATGTTAGCGTCATATATGAAGGTGCCGACGACTTTTTTCTCATGGTGAGGGGCTCGGATAAGAACCCGAAGGAGCACGATGTCGGCATTCAGCTGATCTTCGAAGGCGGTAAAGAGTTCTCGCTGATCGGCACATCGTCGGGGCACGACAGTTATACAGCAAGCCTTCCGACCGACGAGGTCGAACGCTTTCTTGCCGCCCTGGAAGGATCAGAGCACGTCGTTATGACGACCGGCGCTGATCGACCATCAGAGGAGTACTCTCTATCCGGGGGAGAGGGAGCAACTGAGGCTTTCGCTGCCTGTGCGCAGCACTTGGACGGATGAGACCTCCGCGCCCCGGAAGAGCTGTCGCCAGCCCTTTGGCCGCTACTTCGCAGGCCCCAAGTCGGCCCACTCGATCATTCGACCGATATCTCGCACATAGGCGTCGACCGTACCTTCTTTCGCTCTTTCCGCTGCTTCCGCCGCCCAAATCGAAATGAAAATATGGGAGACCATGCCGTGGGTCGACTGGAGAAGGATGACAACCTTTCGCACGTCGTCGAAGTTTGGATCAAGCAAGTCTTCCTGAGGCTTATCGAAGACCCACACAAACCGGTGTGGCGGCTCCGTCGTTGCCGACCAAGTGACCATTGTCGTTGAGCCAGGGAAGACAAAGACGTCGTAGTGATAGGCGCCGATATCAGTTTCGCCGATTTTGTCATGTCCTACTGGAACACGCTTTCCCGTGCGGCCCCTCTGGTAGAGAAGTAGCTTCGACGAGAAAGTACCGCTCGACAGCACAACTCTGAGAACGCTCGGACACTCGGACTGACATAGTGCAAGATGATGCTCCATTAACATAGCTGTGTCAATGGGTTAGAGACCAAAGTCACCGCTTCTGAACTCACGACGAAGTGCAACTTCTTGCTTTCCCAACCTAATTCACCGAACCACCGGTCTCAATCAGTCGGTTCCGGAAAACTTCAGCGGGCGTGCGAAAGCCGAGGCATTTACGCGGCGTGGCATTGAGGCGCTCGCAAATCGACTTCAAATATCGATTTGTGAGGGCCGTGGGATCCGCATGTCTCGGCAGATACCGACGGATCCGGCCGTTGGTATTCTCGACGGTGCCTTTCTGCCACGGAGACTTTGGGTCGCAAAACCAAGGCTCGACATCGAGGAGCTCTTGCAGATGCGCCCAAGCCGTAAACTCGGTCCCTCGGTCGAACGTGACCGACTGACGGGCTTCGGAAGGGAGCGTGGAGAGCGCGTCGGCCACGGCTTCCATGACAGGGCGGGATTGGCGGTCGTCGTTCCGGAGCGCCATCGCGAAGCGGCTCACCCGCTCGACAAGCATGGAGATGTTGGGCTTGCCGAACTCTCGCCGGAAGAGGACAAGGTCGCACTCCCAATGGCCGAACTCGCTCCGCCTTGCGACGCTGGCGGGGCGTTGTGCGATGCTCATAGCCTCCGGAAAACGCTTGCCGTGCCGCCGCCTGGCGATCCGTGGTCTGCGCCGCCGACGTCGCTCCGGGAGGTGCCGATAGAGGCCGTCCGCCAGTCCTTCACGGGAATACGCGTACCTGTAGATCGTCTCGTGCGAGACCCGCCCGGGACGTGGGTCGATGCGCAGACGTCCGGCGATCTGCTCCGGCGACCAGCCTTCGCGCAGACGTTCCGTCACGACCGTTCTCAGCGCCGGATCGGCGACCAGCTTGCGATGGGTGGCCCGGCGTTCGTCGGCCATTCTTTGAGCCGCCACGCCATGATAACCGTCCAACTGCGGTAGCTCGGCATCCCGAAAGTAGTTTCGCTTGATTTCGCGATAGAGAGAGGATGGCGCGCGACCGAGTCTGACGGCTATTTCTTTCATTGGGATCTTCGCTTCCCGCCATTTCGCCAGGCAGCGCCGCTCGGCAAGATCCAGGTGAGTATAGCAGGACACCATCATAACCCTCCGTGTAACTCTCTGTTTTCGTACAGAAGTTGCACTTCGGATGTGAACCCACCCCTCAGCGTGCCGAGCGTCGCAGAATCTAGATTATGTTGCTAATCTCCGATGTAGGCTCACGCCAAGTGAGGCGCCGACGTCGCAACCCCTTCATGAGGATTGACCGCCCAGGCGAAATCTGTCCCCCAGCATTCACCGAACGTTGGCAGACAGCGAAGCTCCTTCGCTATCTCCACGAGAAGGTTTCAGATGACGAAAAGGTTTCCAATATGAAGAGGCTTTTAACCATTTCTGCGGTTATTATAGGTCTGCCTTGCTCGCCTGTCTTCGCCGATTGTGAGGTGTGGTCCGTCGAAGATACAAGCACAGGAACGCAAGCACGCGAACGGCTGTTCGTCGCGACGGATCTTGACGAGCGTGATGCGGCTATAGCAATGGCAACCGGTTTAGCTGGTCGTCGTGCAAGCCGTAATCATCTCGATTTTCTAGATGTATTTGTGACGCGCAAGCAAGACGGTCAGGAGCGTGAGCAGCACTCGGGCATGAGCAGCATCGTCCAGATCCGCTTTAACCCTGGCAATACTTCTATTATTTCGGGAAGCCTGCAAGGCGAAGCGGTGGCGTCTCCCGGAGCACTATCTGGGCCTTCAGGTAGGTGGCGTCGATCATCACGGTCTTCTTCTCGCCGTGCCCGGCAGCCAGTTCAGCCATCATCTTCGCGAAGATGCCTTTATCGCTCCGCCGTTCCCAACGGTTGTAGAGCGTCTTGTGGGGATCATATTCCTTCGGTGCATCTCGCAATCGTAACCCATTGCGATTGATGAAGATAATCCCGCTGCGGACGCGCCGGTCATCGACGCGCGGCTTGCCGTGGGACTTCGGAAAATAGGGCTCCAAACGTGCCATCTGCGCGTCGCTCAGCCAGAAAAGATCAGACATGTTCACCGCCCGGTTTTCGCGCGGTGAATTATGCCGTTCGACTGAATTCAATGGGTCCTGAGCCTAATCGTTGCCACTCTCGCCGCGTTCGCACTCGGATCCCGCCTTGAAACACAAGCAGTCGCCGGCTGATCGTCTTGTTCAGGGCGAACTATGCAAACTTTGAAGATTCGCTCCCCATTACATTTTTACAATGCTGTTACGAAAAGTCCCGTTGGGTGTCAGCCAGAAGAGGTGGGTCGCGCACTCCGCGTCATATTTACCCTTGCTTAACCGCCGCGCGATATTTCCGGTGACGAGCGACATTTGAGTGCCGGAGTGAAGCGGTATTTTGATGCAGCTTGGGAATAAGATATGAATTACTTCTCGATGTTAATTGAGTGGGAGCATGAGCGCTACGAGGCGGGATCGTTTAGCTGGACTGGGTGGGCCAAAGATTCATGTGAGGCAGAGTGTCTTGCGCGGAAGGTGATGGCCTCTCTATATAGGCAGGAGGTGGAAGATGCGTGGCTCGAGGTTGCGGAGAGCAATCCTTGCCTTGTTGACGATCCCGGATACTTTGGTGGCGCAATAATCGAGTGCGTCGAAGGGGCGCAAATATGGAGCGCTTCGGAAGTCGCTAATGAACTAGAGATGCTACACAGGTATGGCTTCGGCGCGAGTCCACGAAAAGTGTCCGAACTCTTGGAAATGCTGAGGCCAAAGAGCAAAGAGTCGCCTTTAAGTACAGAGGGCGCATGAGGCGAGAGCGCTACTGCGCTTTCATATTCGGCCCTTCGCTTCTGGCGTGCACGCAAGCACTCGGATGCGGCCTTGAAGAGGCAAAAGCCAGTGACCGTCTTGGCTTATCGAGGTAATCGGCGAAACGCACTGCCTTAGTCAGACGACCAAATCAAAACGGAGGTAAGAAGTGGAGGGCTTGGCCGTTTAGTTCAAAAATGACAGTATCCGAATTGGGTTGTAGAGCTGGCACCAAGCGCAGCGGCAATCGCCTGTTCCATGCGAAGCCCCCCGGCAGAACCTTGGCAGGGAGGCGAGAACTGGCCCGCCGGGGGTTCTTCAGGTGCGCTGCGCCGCCTGACAGGAGTCACGTGAAGCGGGGGCTCGTACGCCCTTTGTGACGTCTAAATTTCCATTCGCGTGCAGAATGGAGCATTAATCCCGCATTATTCGCCGGAACGTCCTCAGCCCGCCTCCGGCGCGCCGAGGAGCCGTTCCGGCGAATAATGCGGGTTGAGACAGTCCGTAGCGCTATTTCTCTGAACCAGAGGAGTACGAGATGGACGACAAGAAGACGACGACGTCAGGCGCGACGGAGGCCACGGCCTCGTCGGCGCGCGCTCCAAACGCTGGCGACGACGGGGCCGTGGCCGGTGGCCCGAAGCGCTTCTCCGCGAAGCGCAAGCTGACGGCGGTCCAACGGCTGATGCGGGGCGAGAGCCTTGAGGCGGTATCTCGGGATCTGAACATCCCGGTCCATCGCCTGTCGGAATGGCGCGACCGCGTCCTTCTTGCGGCGGAAAGTGCGCTGAAGGAACGCGAGCGGGACGACCGGGACGCGGAGATCGCGCGGCTGCAGGCCAAGGTGGGCGAGATCACCATGGCCAACGAGTTGCTGTACGAGAAGATCGACAAGCTGGAGGGCGGGCGCCCTTTGGCCCGGAGGAGGTCGAGGAATGAGCCAGGCGCACTCGATCTCCACGCGGCGGCGTTACGGAGTGTCTCTGGTCTGTGAAGTCTGGCAGCTTCCACGAGCGACCGTGTACCGGCACCGCGCCTCGAGCAGCGCCGCCGCCAACGAGACGCAGCCGCCCCGCCGTCGGGGACCGAGAGGGGCGGCGCCCGACCATGTGCTCCTGGAGAGCATCCGCGCCGTCATCGCGTCGTCTCCCTTCACCGGGGAGGGCTACCGGAAGATCTGGGCGCGGCTTCGGATCCGCGGCATCCGAACGGCTGCCCGCCGGGTGCGGCGGATCATGAAGGAGAACAGCCTTCTGGCCCCGCAGCGTCCGGTCCAGCGGGACGCACGGCCCCATGACGGGACAATCGTGACCGAGAGGGTAGACGAGGTCTGGGGCACGGACATGACCCAGACCATCACGACCACGCAGGGCCGGGCCTACGTCTTCATCGCGGTCGATCACTGCTCGGGTGAATTCGTCGGCACCCATGCCTCCTCCAGCGCAAGCCGATGGGAGGCGCTCGAGCCGATCCGACAGGGGGTCACCCGGCACTTCGGCGGCGTCGAGCCGGGCGTGGCCGCAGGCCTGAAGCTGCGCCATGACCACGGGTCGAACTACATGGCGGAGGACTTCCAGAACGAGATCCGCTGCTTCGGCATCACCAGTTCGCCCGCCTTCGTGCGTCAGCCCGAGGGCAACGGCGTGGCCGAGCGCGCCATCCGCACTCTGAAGGAACAGCTTCTCTGGGTCCGCCACTTCGCGACCGTCGAGGACCTCAGGCAGGCCTTGGCG
>NZ_FOXA01000076.1 GCF_900115595.1 Tranquillimonas alkanivorans | reverse complement strand
ACCGCCGCCGCACCCGCTCCGAACGGGTAGAGCGCGGCGGAGAGCTTACAGATGCTGCGCGCGCGCGGGGTCATCGCTTTTGCACCATCCACTGCACGAGCGCCAGCGCGCCCACGAGCCCCAGCGTCGCCAGCGCGAACCAGAACTCGGCGGTGGCGCTTTGGGCTTGCGGGATGGGCGGGTCGTAGGCCTCCGCCCGGAGCGCGGTCGGAAGCAGGGTGAGGAGAAGGGCGAGGCGGGTCATGCGATGTCTCCTTGGGTCAGGGTGCGGTAGATGTCGGGCAGGGCGCGCGACAGCCGGTTCGGGTCGGGCAGAAGAGTAAAGCCGCCGCGGCCGAAGATGCGGGCGAACCAGTCCTGCCCGTCCTCGTCCACGATGACGCCGTGCACGGCCTGCCCGGTGCGCCGGGCCTCGCGCACGGCCATGTGGCTGTCCTCGATCCCGTGCACGCCCTCGTAGTGGTCGAGGTCGTTGGGCTTGCCGTCGGTCAGCACGATCAGGAGCTTGCGGCTCGCCGTCTCGGCATCGAGCATGGCGCTCACGTGCCGGATCGCGGTGCCAAGCCGGGTGTAGTGACCGGGCTGCAATCCGCAGATGCGGTCGATGACGTGCTGCCCGTGCGGTTCGTCGAAGCGCTTGGCGCGGTGCAGGAACACCCGGTCGCGGCGCAGGGACGAGAAGCCCCAGATGCCCAGCCGGTCGCCCGCCGCGTCGATGCCGCCGGCGAGCGCGGCGAGCGCCTCGCGCGCGACGTCGATGACGCAGGTGTCGCCCACCGCCGCCTCGGTCGAGCGCGAGGTGTCGAGCAGGAAGGCCACCGCCAGGTCGCGGTCGGTGCGCCTGAGGCTCTGGTAGATGCGGTCGGTCCCGCGCCCCGTCGCCTTGAGGTCCGCCCGCGCCGAGATGATGGCGTCGAGGTCGAGCTCGGTCCCTTCGACCTGACGGGGCCGCAGGATGCGGCGGGGATGCAGGGCCTCGAACTGGCGCCGCACGCGACGCAGTTGGTGCGGGTCGGGGACGAACGGCCGCTCGCCCGGCACCGCCTCGGCCTCGAGCACGCGGCAGTGGTCGGCCATGTAGGACCGGCTGCGGTGGTTCCACTCGGGATAGGTGAACTCGCCGGCGAGCGCCTCGTGATCGGCGTCGGCGGGCGAGAGGTCGAGGTGCATCCTCAGCCGTGTCGCCGCCTTCCGGTCGTGACGCGACAGGGTGATCTCGTCCTGGTCCTCGGCCGCCTTCTGGGCGTTCTCGTCGTCGTCATCGTCGACCGAGCGGTTGAGGTTCATGCTCTCGACCCACGACAGGATCGCCTCGAACCGGTGGATGATGAAGCTGTCGGTGCGGTTCGCCTCGCCCCGGTCGGCGCGCTGGCCCAGCTTGCGCTTCGAGACGGAGAGGCCGGTGGGCGCCTGCGCCTCTTGCAGGTCGTCGCCCGCCGTCTCGCCGGGGGCGGGGGCGGGGAAGGTCAGCCAGATCGGCACCGGCTGGAACGGCATGTAACCGCGGCTCTCTCCGGTCTCCGGGCAGGTGGCGCAACGCGTGCCGTTCAGTTGGTTGCGGATCGCCTGCTCCATGCGGGCTTCGGCCGGCGGCA
>NZ_FOXA01000024.1 GCF_900115595.1 Tranquillimonas alkanivorans | reverse complement strand
CGCTGATCACGAGTAACCTGCCATTCGACGAATGGACCGAAACCTTCGGCACCGAGCGCCTGACCGGCGCCCTCCTCGACAGGCTGACGCACCACGTCAACATCGTCGAGATGAACGGTGAGAGCTATCGTTTGGCGCAAAGCCGTGCGCTCAAACCCGCCAAACCACTCTGATCCCACCCGCGAGGGCTTGGCCCTGAAGGGCCAAGGCGGCCGGGAAGCCGCCAGCTATCTGGAGAGCGCGGCTGCCCGGCCGCAGCCCACTGGCACACGTCACGCCCAAATCCGAAGTGGCCGACTTTTGCGCCGCCCGGTGGCCGGATTTTGCTCCGCCGTTGACAGCCACCGCGAAAAGCGCGTCGCCATATCGGCGCGGTTGCCCGGCGGGGACCTGATCCGGACGCTCGACACGGACGACAGGCCGGTGCCCCTGCCACCGGAGGGCCTGCTGCTGTCGCGGCAGCTGGCCGATCAGCTCGGCGTCCGTGTCGGCGATCCCGTGCTGGTCGAGGTCACAGAGGGACGGACGGCGCGTTTCGAGGTCCCGGTCGCGGCCGTGACCACGCAGTACCTCGGCCTCGGCGCATACATGGACCTCGACGCGCTCTCCGCCCAGCTGGGCGAGGCGCCGCGGGTAACGGCGCTGAACCTTGCGCTGGACCAGAACGCGTTGTCCGAGTACCGCGCCGCCGTGAAGGATCTGCCCACGCTCGCCTCGGCCATTCTGATGACGGACATGCGGGACAGCTTCCGGACGACGATTCGCGAAAACATCCGCCGCAACACGGTGGTCTTCGTCACGATCGCCGTGCTGATCACGGCAGGGGTCTCCTATAACGGCGCGCGTATCCAGCTTTCCGAACGGGCCCGCGAACTGGCCAGCCTGCGCGTCCTTGGCTTCACGCGGACCGAGGTTTCGTCGATCCTGATGGGCGAGACGGCCGTGCTGGCCGTCGCCGCCCAACCGCTGGGCTGGGCGATCGGTGCCATAATCGCCTGGGCGATGGTGGCGGGCTTCGACAGCGATCTGTACCGGATCCCGCTCGTCCTGGCGCCATCGAACTTCGCCACGGCGAGCCTTGTCGCCCTCGCCGCTGTCGCGGTGGCCGCGCTCCTGGTGCGGCGGCGGCTCGATCACGCGGACCTCGTGGAAGTCCTCAAGACACGGGAATGAACGGATGCACCGAGGCACACGCCTTCTCATCATCGCTGCGATCGGGATGTTGATCGTCGTTTCGCTGGCCTGGACCGCCTTTCGCCCCGCACCGGTGCCGGTCGAGGTCGCCGAGGTTGCGCGGGGCCCGATGGAAGTCACCGTGGACGTGGACGGCGTCACGCGCATCCGGGAAGTGTGGGAGGTCTCGGCGCCGATCTCTGGCACGGCACTGCGGTCTCCGGTGCGGGAGGGCGACCGGGTGATCGCCGACGAGACACTGGTGGCCGTGGTGGAACCCGTGGCGCCGTCGCTGCTCGACGCGCGCGCCCGCAGCCAGGCCCAGGCCGCTGTCCACGAGGCGCAGGCGGCACTCGCGGTCGCGGAGAGCGAATTGCGCCAGGCCGAGGAGGACCTGGCCTACGCCCAGGGCAACTACGACCGGACACAGGCGCTGGTCGAGCGCGGAGTCGCGTCCATCGTGCGGATGGAGGAGGCCGCACAGGCTCTCAAGGCGGGCGAGGCGGCGCGGGACGCAGCGTCCTCCGCCCTCGAGATGGCGCAGGGCACCCTGGAACGGGCAGAGGCCGCGCTTATCGGTCCCGAGGCAGGTGACGAGGATGCCGACGCGTGCTGCGTTCGCATCCTCGCCCCTGCAGATGGTGTCGTCCTATCCATCGGCCGGGTGAGCGAGCGGCCGGTCACGGCCGGGGAACGGCTGCTCGCGATCGGCGATCCGACCGACCTGGAAATCGTGGCCGATCCGCTTTCCCGCGACGCCGTCCGCATCCCCGACGGCGCCCGCGCCCGGATCGAACGCTGGGGCGGTGCCGGGCAGCTTGATGCGCGGCTCCGGCGGATCGAGCCGTCGGCTTACACGGAAGTCTCCGCGCTCGGGATCGAGGAACAGCGGGTCGAGGCCATCTTCGACCTTCAAGACGCGCCTGCGGAGCGGGCGGGCCTCGGCGACGGCTATTCGGTGCGCTTGCATATCATCGTGTGGGAGGCCCCCGACGCCCTGCGCGTGCCGCTCGGCGCGCTCTTTCGGCGGGGTGACG
This sequence comes from Tranquillimonas alkanivorans, assembly GCF_900115595.1. Taxonomy (GTDB): domain Bacteria; phylum Pseudomonadota; class Alphaproteobacteria; order Rhodobacterales; family Rhodobacteraceae; genus Tranquillimonas; species Tranquillimonas alkanivorans. Next base: position 36,409 of record NZ_FOXA01000024.1, on the reverse strand, counting down.
AGTGGGCGGTCTTCGCCGTTCGGGACGGACACGCGGTTCTCACGCCGGTCGAGCTCGGCCAGCGCAATGACCGGATCGCGCAGGTCCTCGGAGGCCTGGAGAACGGCGACCTCGTCATCGTCCACCCCGGCGAGGAAGTATCGGACGGAAGCCTCGTGGATCCGGTCGATGCGACCTGAGACCCCCGGTGAAGGGGTATCGCTTTCCTTATTTAATGGACTGAAGATGGTGCGGCCAAGGCCTCGTCATATTCTTCCCGGGTTCCCCGGGTAGCTTCTCCAGTTTGCCGGAATGGGAGCAGCTCTGCCTCGACCTGGCCCGTTGACCCTTTCCGGCGGTTTGCGCGATCCGGCAGCTTCCCCGCAGAACCTCGCACTCAGCAGATATCGGCGCAATCTTCCAAGGATGATGCTTGCGGCGGTGCCGGTGCAGCCGGTCGTTAAGCGCCGGTCTGTGCGTGATCAGCAAAAGAGTTGACCAAGGGTCAGCCAGTTTGCAACCTGCAATCCTAGGAGTTCGCCCTCTTTTATGGGCGCAGGGAGGATTGATATGAAAGCGTTTTACACGACCGTGGCAGCGGTCGCGCTGTCGACTGGTGCCGCCACTGCACAGACGGCCGAGTTGCCGGACAATCTTGAGAAGCTTCAGAATTTTCAGTCGACGGGCGTTCGGGATTTTGGAAGGGTTGAGCAGGAAAGCGACTATGCCGAGGGCATTCGTCGCACCCTGGAGAATGTTACCCTGCCCGAAGGGTTCAACATCGAGCTATACGCCGTCGTGCCCGACGCGCGCCACATGGCCGTGGGGCCGCAGGGCGTCGTTACCTTCGTCGGGACACGCAAGGACAAGGTCTGGTCCGTCACCGACCGCAACAAGGACCGCGTGGCCGACGAGGTGAAGGATCTGGCGCCGTCGATCCAGTTCACCATTCCCAACGGCGTCTGCTTCAGCCCCGACGGCATGCTCTACGTCGTGGAGCAGAACCGCGTGCTGGTGCTGCCGGCGGCGGAGTTCTTCTACGAGAGCCCGGACGTCGCCGTGGGTCAGGTGGTGCCGCAGGGCGAACTGATCCCGGCCAGCGAAGAATCGTTCAACCACTCCGCGCGGGTCTGCGCCGTGGGGCCGGACGGCAAGCTCTACATCTCGCTCGGGCAGCCCTTCAACGTGCCGCCGAAGGAGAAGATGGACCTCTACAACGAGCACGGAATCGGCGGCATCATCCGCATGAACCAGGACGGCACCGAACGCGAGGTCTACACCCGCGGCATCCGCAACTCCGTCGGCCACGACTTCCACCCCGAGACGGGCGAGCTGTGGTTCACGGACAACCAGGTCGACGGCATGGGCGACGACATCCCGCCGGGCGAGATCAACCGCCAGACCGCCATGGGCCAGAACTTCGGCTTCCCGTGGTACGGCGGCGGCGACGTGCGCACCAACGAGTACATGGACGAGGAGATCCCGGCCGACGTCGTCATGCCAGCGGTCGAAACCGTGGCTCACGCGGCGGACCTCGGCATGGACTTCTACGAGGGGAACATGTTCCCGCCCGAGTACCGCAACGCCATCTTCTCGGCCCAGCACGGGTCGTGGAACCGGACCGAGCCGGTGGGCGCGCGGGTCATGGTCACGACGATCGACGACGAAGGGAACGCCTCGACCCGGCCCTTCGCCGAGGGATGGCTGACCGAGAATGGCGAATACTTGGGCCGCCCGGTGGATGTCGAAGAGCTGCCGGATGGCTCGATCCTCGTCTCCGACGACCTCGCCGGTGCGCTCTACCGCATCAGCTACGGCGAATGAGAGCCGCTTTGACACGTGCCGCCGGCGGGGTTCTCCTCGCCGGTGCGGCCGCCGCGCAGGATTTGCCGCCGGGCGACCCGGAGGCCGGTCGCCGCATCGCCGGGCAGTGCCGGACCTGTCACGGCATCGACGGCTACGCGCAGATCCCGATCGCACCGCATATTGGCGGAGAGCCCGCGGGCTATCTGGCCGACCAACTTCTCGCCTTCCGCGAGGGACGGCGCGAGCACGAGATGATGAGCGTGGTCGCGGCAAACCTTTCCGATCAGCAGATCGCGGACGTCGCCGCATGGTATGCCGCGCACGAAGCCGTCGCGACGCTGGCGGCCGACCCGGCGGACGCGCCGCAGCCTTGCGTCGCCTGTCACCGTGCCGACGGCATCGGCGTGACCGAGGACGTGCCCAATCTTGCCGCCGAATCGAACATCTACATCGAAACGCAACTCAAGGCGTTCCGCTCCGGCAAGCGTGTCCACGAGGTCATGAGCCCGATCGCTGCGGATCTCTCCGACGCGGAAATCCGTGAGTTCGCGGACTGGTACAATGACATCGCGCTCGACATTCAGCCCATGGAGTGAGCCCGCGCCGCGCATCAGGTTCTGCAGGCATGCAGCCAGGACTGGCTTCTGGCCGGTGCGACCCGCGGCGAAGGAGAGTATGAGAAGCCGACACACACCATCAGACGCTGCGCGCGAAAGGACGCAAGTGTCGCACGCGGCGTCAGAGCCGCCTGTGATCGGGGCAGACGTGAGCCGCCGTGACCGCGAGCATGCAGAGCGCCGCTCAGCCCGGTTCGCCGTCTTGAAGTCGTGGACCGACACAGACTCGATCGCGGCAGATCAGCCGGTCCGATGAAGTCTTCTAATCCGCTTCCCCCGAGAACTGCCGGTACACTTCCTTCAGCAGCCGCCTGAGCTCGTTCCCCTTTCCGTCGGGCAGGCGGCTCAGCAGCGCTGCCTCGTGCTCGGCCGCACGCTGGACCATCTCCTCGGCCAAGATACGGCCGTCTCCGGTCAGGTGCACCCGAACGCGGCGGCGGTCCAAGGCGTCGCTGCGCCGCTCCACGAGGCCGCGGGCATCCATCTGGTCGATGATGCGCGTCAGGCGGGACTGCTCCATCAGCGCAAGCCCGGCGAGCCGCGTCACCATCTGTCCGTCCTCGTCGTGCAGGCAGGCCAGCACACGCCATTCCGGCACCCGTAGCCCGTGTTCGCGCACCGTGGCGTGAAACTCCGCGCTCGCCGCTGCGCTCGTGGAGGCCAGGAGAAACAGCAGGTAATTGGGAAGGAAAGGCTGCTTCTCGGCGTCCTCCTCCAGATCCTTCAGGTGGGGCGGGCGATCCATCTTCATCACATTGAGTTCGGCACAAACAGAACGAGGGCGGGAACCGCTATCAGCAGCAACAACCGAAGGATGTCAACGAAGACGAAAGGCAGGACGCCGGCGAAGACACGCTGCAGAGGGATATCCGGCGCCACGATGCGCATGACGAACACGTTCATTCCGATGGGCGGCGTGATGTAGCTGAGCTCGGTCGCCACGACGACGAACACGCCGAACCAGATCAGATCGAAGCCCAGGTCGGCGACGATGGGAAACAGCACCGGCACGGTCAGCAGGATCATCGACAGGCTTTCCAGCAGGCAGCCCAGCACCAGGAACAGCACGATGATCATCAGGATGACCGGGATGCGCCCGACGCCGAGCGCCATGATCCAGTCGCGCAAATCGCTCGTCAGGCCGGACAGGTTGACGTAATTCAGGAAATAGAGCGCCCCGAACAGAATGAAGAACATCACTGCGGTCGTTTTGGCGGTGTCGAATAATGTCACCAGCGTGTTGCGCCACGTGAGTTGCCGGCGCAGTGCGGTGATCAGGATCGCGCCGCCCGCGCCCATGCCCGCGGCCTCGGTCGCGGTGAATACGCCGAGGTAGATGCCTCCGAGGACCCAGACGAAGAGAACCAGCGCGCCGGCCACGCCTTTCGTCGCGCGCAGGCGGTCCCGCAGCGACAGCTTCTCCATCGTTTCCAGATTCTCGGGATGCACCGCGAGCGACAGGCGCACCGCACCGATGTAAAAGAGCACGCCGATCAGGCCGGGAACGAGACCGGCGAGGAACAGCTTGCCGATGTCCTGCTGGGTGAGGATGCCGTAGATCACCAGGATTACCGACGGCGGAATCAAGATTCCAAGCGTCCCACCGGCGGCCACCGAAGCGGCAGCGAGCCGGTCGGAATAGCCGTAGCGCCGCATCGCGGGCAGGCTTATGCGGCCCATGGTTGCCGTTGTGGCCAACGACGAGCCGCAGACCGACGAAAAGCCGCCGCAGGCCACGATGGTCGCCATCGCCAGGCCGCCCTTGCGGTGGCGCAGCCAGGCATTCGCAGCATCGTATAGCTCGGACGCGATGCCGGACTGCACGATGAAGTTGCCCATCAGCAGGAACAGCGGAACCACCGACAGGGTATAGCTGCGCCCGCTGTCGAAGTAGATCTGTCCCAGCATCGCCAGTGCAGGGTCGAGTCCGATTATGCTGATCACGCCGATCAGCCCGATACCCGAGAGCGCGAAGGCGATGGGAACGCCCGCGAAGATGAGACCCAGAAGAAGGGCCAGCCCGATCGGCCAATCCATGTCAGATGTCCTCGGAAACGCCCTTGGGCAGGCACATCACGGCCATCGCGAACACGATGAGCGCGGACGCACCGCACAGCGCGCTTGCGGCCTTGGCCACGGGGGAAAGGGAAAAGCGGAGGTAGATGGTCGTCTCGCCGTAGGAGCCGAGGCGGGTGCCGTGCTCCCACAACTGCCAAGAGACGATGGCGAGCATCAGCGCGACGACCAGCCGGCCGGCCATGGTCTGGATCTCGGCCGCGCGCCCTTCAAGCTGCGCCGTGAACAGGTCAACCGTGATGTGCCCGTCGTCGAGGCATATCGCCGGGAGGCCCGCGAACACGATGGCCATCACCAGCAACTCCGTCATCTCGGACGCGCCGGGCAGGGGGCTCGAGAAGAAGTAGCGGCCCAGCACGTCCACGAGCGTGACACCGGTCAACGCGAGAAGGAGGACGCCGGTGAGCACCGCAGTGATCCGACGGAAGGTTTGGCGCAGGGCGCGCACGCGGCGCCCTGCTCCGGTCTTGTCGTGGGTCATTCAGAAGCGACCTTCGCCGTTTCGTCCTGAAGCATCTGCAGCGCCGCGTCGAAATCGACGCCCTTCGCCTCGACCTTTTCGCGCACGGCGTCGTAGATGGCCTGCGCCTCGGCGCGGATCTCCTCCATCTCGGCATCGGTCGCGTCATGGAACTCAACGGTGTCCCTGATGGCCTCGAGCCCCGCGGCGTCGGCGTTGTCCCAAGCCTGACCGGCCATGCGCACGAGAGGCTCGCCCGAGACGCTGTCGATGGCCGCCTTGTTCTCCTCCGACAGTTCGTTCCAGGTGCCCTCGTTCATCACGAAGAAGAACGACACGTTGTAAAGGCCGCCGGGGACGCGCAGTCCCTTTTCGATGATGGAGTCGAGCTTGAAGAACGGGATCGACTCATAGGGGAAGAAGATGCCGTCGGCCACGCCGCCCGAAAGCAGCTCGTACGTCTGCGGGGCGGGGGCCTGAAGCGGCACCATGCCCATCTCCTCGGCCAGTTGATTGGTGACGGCTCCGGCCACGCGGACCTTCGCACCCTCCAGCGCATCAAGCGGCGTGACGTCGCCGCCGGTGGTGAACAGGTGGCCGGGTCCGTGGCCCCAGAGCGCCAGCACCTTCACGCCCTCGTGCTCGTTCTGCTCTGCCAGCATGTTCTCGTGGAGCCGCCAGAGGCCGACCGAGAGCGCCTCGGCACTGGGGGTCAGGAACGGAAGTTCGGCAATGTCGGTCAGAGCGAAGCGGCCGGGCGTGTAGCCGTGAACCCCGAAGGTGACGTCGGCGGCACCAGTGGCGGCAAGGTCGAAGTGCGCGGGCGGCGGGCCCAGCGGGGCGTCGAGGATCTGCACCTCGACCCGGCCCTCGGTGGCTTCCTCGACCTGCTCGGCCCACGGCTGCACGATGTCTTTCACGATGGGGTGGGACGGCGGCAGCCAGTTCGACACCCGCAGCGTGGTCTCCTGCGCGGCGGCCGCGGCGGTCAGCGCGGTGAGCGCGAGCGCACTTGTGGCGAGGGTCGTTGCGATTCGCTTCATTATTTCGCTCCCTGTTGCGATCTTTTGCCGCGAGCCTAAGCGCATGCGTTCCGGCCTGACAAGAAAAACATGAAATTACATCTTTTCAGACTTAAACCTTGACGGCAGTTTGTATGATATTTCATGGTTTCGGCGTCGGAACCGCTCCGGCGCTGGATCAACGGGAGGCGGAATGGCGTCAATCGAACTCAGGGTGGTCCGCGTGGAATCACCGGCCGAGCGCATCCGTTCGGTCGTGCTGGTGCCCGCGAACGGAGCGGCGCTGCCGGGCTATACCGCCGGCGCGCACATGGAGATACACCTGCCCGACGGCGCGACACGGCCCTACAGCCTGATCGACTTCGACGGCGACTGCGCCGCACCCGCCGCCTATCGCTTCGGCGTGCGGCTGGAGGAGGAGAGCCGCGGCGGCTCGCGTTTCATGCACGGGCTCAAGGAGGGTGATACCGTCACCGCCGACGTGCCGAAGAACGACTTTCCGCTGGCCGACGGCGATGCCCCGGCGGTGCTGATCGCGGGCGGCATCGGGGTCACGCCGATCATTTCGATGGCCACTGCTCTGAAGGATGCCGGGCGGAATTACGCGCTGCACTATGCCATGCGCGACCGCTCCGCCGCCGCCTTCACCGATCGCCTGGACGAGATTCACGGCGAGCGGCTGAGCCTGCACTTCGACGACGAGGCCGGCGGACCGCTGGACCTGAAGGCGATCATCGGGGCGGCCGATCCGAACGCGCACCTCTACGTCTGCGGTCCGAAGCCGATGATCGAGGCCGCGCGGCAGGTGGCCGAGGCGGCGGGCTTCCCGAACGACCGCATCCACTTCGAACTGTTCGACGCCCCCGCCGACCAGGAGGGCGACACGGCTTTCGAGGTCGAGGTCGCCTCGACCGGCAAGGTCTATACCATCCCGCCGGGCAAGAGCATCATCGACGTGCTCGAAGAGGCGGGCGAGGACCTGATCTATGACTGCCAGCGCGGCGACTGCGGCATCTGCCAGACCGACGTGCTGGAGGGGGAACCGGACCACCGCGACGTGGTGCTCTCGGACGCCGAGCGCGCCAGCGGCAAGGTCATGCAGATCTGCGTGAGCCGCGCCAAGTCGGCGCGCCTGAAGCTCGACCTGTGAGGGAGGACAGGAGAAATGACCCGATACGCCACCCGCAGCGCCGTCGAGGCGCTGGTGACACCCTTTCAGGTGCATCGCGACGTGTATATCGACCCCGAGGTCTATCGGCTCGAGATGGACCACCTGTTCGCCAACACCTGGGTCTATGTCGGCCACGACAGCCAGGTGCCGAACAAGGGCGATTACTACACCACGCAGATCGGCGACCAGCCGGTGATCATGGTCCGGCATTCGGACGGCGAGGTGAAGGTCCTCTACAACCGCTGCCCCCACAAGGGCACCAAGATCGCCATCGACCGCACGGGCAACACCGGCAAGTTCTTCCGCTGCCCCTATCACGCCTGGTCGTTCAAGACCGACGGCTGCCTCCTGGCGATCCCGCTGAAGAAGGGCTACGAGGGCACGGGCCTCGACAAGACCGAAAGCGGCAAGGGCATGAAGGCCGTGGGCGCGGTGAAGAACTACCGCGGTTTCGTCTTCGCGCGGCTCAACGAAGAAGGCATCGGCTTCGAAGAGTTCTTCGGCGGCTCGCTCAGCTCGCTCGACAACATGGTGGACCGCTCGCCCGCCGGGCGGCTCGAGGTGGCGGGGCAGCCGCTGCGCTACATGCACCGCTGCAACTGGAAGATGCTGGTCGAGAACCAGACCGACACCTGCCATCCGATGGTCGCGCACGAAAGCTCGGCCGGGACGGCGGTGAAGATCTGGGAGGAGATGGGCCACGACGCCGATGCGCCCAAGCCGGCCGCGATGCAGATCATCGCGCCGTTCATGTCGCCTTACGAGTTCTTCGAGGAAATGGGCATCCGTACCTGGCCCAACGGCCACGGGCACACCGGCGTGCACCACTCGATCCACTCGGACTACTCCGAGATCCCGGGCTACTTCGACCAGATGAAGGAGGCCTACGGCGAGGAGCGGGCGAAGGAGATCCTGGGCGAGAACCGGCACAACACGGTCTATTTCCCGAACATCATGATCAAGGGCCCGATCCAGCAGCTTCGGAACTTCATCCCGCTGGGCCCGGACAAGACGCTGGTGGAAAGCTGGATCTTCCGGCTGGTGGACGCGCCCGAGCAACTCGTTGCCCGCACGGCGATGTACAATCGCATGATCAACGCCCCCACCTCGATCGTCGGTCACGACGACCTCGAGATGTACGAGCGCGCGCAGGAGGGTCTGGCCGCCGACGGGCTGGAATGGGTCAACGTGCAGCGGCTTTACGACGAGGGCGAGGACCTGGAGCAGGAGGCGGTCGAGAACGGCACGACCGAGCGCCAGATGCGCAACCAGTTTCACGCATGGGTGAAGTTCATGACGGCCACGATGCCCGAAAACCTGGAGGCCGCGGAATGAGCACGCCGAGCAAGGACGACCTGATCGACTTCCTGTACGAGGAGGTCCGCATGCTGGACGAGGGCCGCTTTGACGAGTGGCTCACGCTCTGGACCGAGGACGGCATGTACTGGATGCCGCTCGACTACAAGCAGCAGGACCCGATCCACGAGACGTCGCTGATGTACGAGGACCAGTTCATGCTGCGCCTGCGGGTCGAGCGGCTGAATGGCGCCCGCACCTTCAGTCAAAAGCCCAAGAGCCGCTGTCACCACGTGATCCAGCGCCCCTACGTGGACGAGATGGACCACGACGCCGGGCGCTACGTCACGACGACGCAGATGCATTACGTCGAAACCCGGCTCGACGAACAGTTCCTGCTGGCGCTCAGCGCCCGGCACGACCTGGTGCTGCGAGATGGCAAGCTGAAGATCGCGCAGAAGCGGGTGGACATCCTCAACTGCGACGCGGCCTTCGGCAACATCCAGCTTCTGCCATGAGGCCCGTGGACCTGAACACCGTCCACGCCGCCTTCGCCGAGGCGGCGCGGCGCTGGCCCGACCGCCCCATCCTGAACGTCCTGCCCGAGACGGCGGCGATCTACGGAACGGAGCCGGGCGAAATGGGCTACGGGCAAGCCGCCGAGCGGGTGGAGACACTGCGCGCCGCGTTCGAGGCGGCGGGCTACCGCGCCGGGCAGCGCGTGATGCTGCTGCTCGAGAACCGGCCGGACTTCTTCCTGCACTGGCTGGCGCTGAACGCGCTCGGTCTGTCGGTCGTCCCGGTGAACCCGGATCTGCGCGCCGCCGAACTGGAATACATGGCGGCCCATGCCGAACCCGCGCTCGCCATCGCGATCCCCCCGCGGGTCGAGGAGTTGCGCGCCGCCGGGCAGGCGGCCGGGTTGACGCTGCCGGTCTGCGCGCCGGGCGAGCCTCTGCCGCAGGCGCAGGGCGGTCCGGTGTTCGACTCGGACGGGCCGGACGCCGCGCGCGAGGCGGCGATGCTCTACACCTCGGGGACGACGGGGCGGCCCAAGGGCTGCGTGCTGTCGAACACCTATTTCCTCGAGGCCGGACGCTGGTACGCGAACGCCGGCGGCGTCTGCGCCCTGAACGAGGACGGCGAGCGGATGCTCACGCCGCTGCCGATCTTCCACATGAACGCCATGGCCTATTCCTTCATGGCGATGATCGCCGTGGGGGGCTGTCTGACCGCGCTCGACCGCTTCCACCCGCGCAGCTGGTGGGCATCTGTCCGCGAAAGTGGCGCGACCTGCCTGCATTACCTGGGCGTCATGCCGTCGATGCTGATGGGTGCGCCCGAGGCGCCGTCGGACCGCGCGCACGCCGTCCGCTTCGGCTTCGGCGCAGGCGTCGATCCGAAGCTGCACGCCGCGTTCGAGCGCCGCTTCGGCTTCCCGCTGATGGAAGCCTGGGCGATGACCGAAACCGGCGCGGGCTCGGTGATCGCCGCGAACCACGAGCCGCGCCGCGTGGGCCAGGCCTGCTTCGGCCGTCCGGGGCCAGAGCTGGACGTCCGCGTTGTCGATGACGCCGGGCAGGACGTGGCCCCCGGCACGCCGGGCGAGCTGCTGGTGCGCCATGCGGGCGACGACCCGCGCCAAGGGTTCTTCACCGAGTACTGGAAGAACCCCGAGGAGACCGCGAAGGTCTGGCAGGGCGGCTGGTTCCACACCGGCGACGTGGTGCGGCAGGAGCCGTCGGGCGACATGGTCTTCGTGGACCGCAAGAAGAACGTCATCCGCCGCTCGGGCGAGAACATCGCCGCCGTCGAGGTCGAGTCCGTCCTGATGCGCCACCCGGCGATCAAGGCCGCGGGTGTCGCCGCCGTGCCGGACGAGGTGCGGGGCGACGAGGTGTTCGCCTGCCTCAAGGTCGAGACGCCGTCCGAGGGGCTGGCGCGCGAGATCGTGGACTGGGCGCTTGGCCAGATCGCCTATTACAAGGTGCCGGGCTACGTCGCCTTCGTGCAGGACCTGCCGCTGACGGCGACCAACAAGATCCAGCGCGCGGCGCTCAAGGCGCTGGCGGCCGAGCTTCTGGACGACCCGGCGACAGTGGACACCCGCAGTCTCAAGAAACGGCAGGCGGCATGAGCCGAAGGCAAGCCTATGACGGCGTCGTCCTCGCCGCGCCGCACAGCGTGCCGTACGAGCGGTATTCGACTGAAACCGCCCATCACTGGCTGGCGCGCGGCCTGAAGGGAACGCTCGATGCGGCGGGGCTGAGTAAGGAGCAGATCGACGGCTTCTCGGTCGCCAGCTTCACGCTGTTTCCCGACACGCCGGTCGGGCTGACCCAGCACCTGGGCCTTAGCCCGCGCTGGCTCGACTCGATCCCGATGGGCGGGGCGAGCGGCGTGGTGGCGGTGCGGCGCGCGGCGCGGGCGGTGCAGGCGGGGGACGCCGACATCGTGGCTTGCGTGGCGGGCGATACCAACCAGATCGACAGTTTCCGCAAGCTGCTCTCCAGCTTTTCGCGCTTCGCGATGGATGCGGCGTACCCCTATGGCTACGGCGGCCCGAACGCGATGTTCGCGCTGCTGACCGACCGATACATGCAGGAGTACGGCGCAGCCCGCGAAGACTTCGGCCGCATCTGCGTGGCGCAGCGCGACAATGCGCTGAGATACCCGCACGCGCTGATGAAGAAGCCGCTGACGATGAAGGATTATCTGAACGCGCGCCCCATCTCGGACCCGATCGCGCTGTTCGACTGCGTGATGCCCTGCGCCGGGGCCGAGGCATTCCTGGTGATGCGCGAGGACGAGGCGGTGCGCCGGAACCTTCCCTTCGCCCGCATTTCCGCGACCACCGAGCGGCACAACGCGTTTCCCGACGACCCGATCCAGCTGCGCGGCGGTTGGGCGGTGGACGTGGACGAGCTTTGGCAGATGGCGGGCTGCGCGCCGCGGGACATGGACCTTGTGCAGACCTATGACGACTATCCCGTGATCTCGATGATGCAGTTCGAGGACCTCGGCTTCTGCGGCAAGGGCGAGGCGCCGGCCTTCCTGCGCGAGCGTGACCTGAAAGTGACGGGCGACCTGCCGCACAACACCTCGGGCGGGCAGCTGTCTGCCGGTCAGGCGGGGGCCGGGGGCGGATTCCTCGGTTTGGTCGAAGCGCTGCGGCAGGTGACGGGGCAAGCCGGTCCGACGCAGGTGCGAGGCGCGAAGCGCGCGCTGGTGTCCGGCTTCGGCATGATCAACTACGACCGCGGCCTCTGCTCGGGCGCGGCGGTCATCACCGGAGGCGACGCATGACCGATCCGCTCTCGCCGCCGCCGAAGAAGAACCCGCAGAAGGCGCAGCGCGTCCCGACGCTGCCGCCGGGCATCCGCAGCCGTGCGGCGATGGGGCTGACCGCCGCCGCCGCGGAGGGACGCTTCATGCTCCAGCACTGCGCCGAGTGCGGCACGGTCCAGTACCCGCCGCGCGACGCCTGCTGTTCCTGCCTGTCCACGAAGCTCCCGTGGCGCGACACCGATCCGAGCGGCGAGCTCATCGCCGTCACCGTCGTGCGCGCCTCACCCAACCTCTATTTCCGCGACCGGACGCCCTGGCGCACCGGCACCGTGCGGCTGGCAGCCGGCCCGTCCGTCGTCTGCCACGTGCATGGCGACTGCGAGAAGGGCGCCGAGGTGCGGCTGATCAACCGGCTGGACCGCGCCGGGCAGGGGGTGCTGATGGCGCTGCCGAAGGAGGGGACACCGAACATGGCCGACGATCCCGAACTCCGCGAACTGACGGCGGATCCGAAGCACCGCCGCGTGCTGATCACCGACGCCCGGCAGGACAACGCCCCGGCGCTGGCCCGCGCGCTGCTCGACGCGGGCGCGGCGCAGGTCTTCGTGGGCGAAGCCGAAGGCTGGCGGCCCTATCCGCAGCGCGCGAAGCTGGCGGCGATGGAGCACGTCACGCTCCTGCCGCTCGACGTGACCGACACGACCTCGGTGAAGGAACTGGCGGGCGAGATCGGCGGCAAGACCGACATCCTGATCAACAACGCCCGCTTCGTCCGCCCCGGCGGCCTGTTCGAGCGGGGCGACACGACCTTCGCGCGCGAGGAGATGGAGGTGAACTACCTCGGTCTCATGCGGCTGGCGCAGGCCTTCGGCCCGGCGATGCGGTCGCGCGGCGCGGACGGTGTGAACAACGCGGTGGCCTGGGTGAACCTGCTGTCGGTCCACGCGCTGTCGAACGACCCCGCCTATGGCTCCTTCGCGGCGTCGAACGCGGCAGCGCTGTCGCTGTCCCAGGCGCTTCGGGCCGAGCTTCGGCCGGGCGGCGTGCGGGTGATGAACGTCTTTTCCGGGCCGACCGAGGACGACTGGCACCAGGCGGTTCCGCCGCCGAAGGTCACGCCGAACGCGGTGGCCCGCGCGGTCGTCGCCGGGCTTCGCGACGGGTTGGAGGAGGTCTGGTGCGGCGACGTCGCGCGCGATCTGGTCGAGCGCTGGCGGCAGAATCCGAAGGTGCTGGAACGCGAACTGACGGGGGGCGAGGGATGAGCGTGCTGACGGATCTCGCCGCCGCGCTGGCGGGCGGCGCGGTCGAGGTGGTGGACCTGACCCACACGCTCGACCCCGATTTCCCGGTGATCGTCCTGCCGCCCGAGTTCGGGCAATGCGCGCGTTTCCGGATGGAGGAGGTCTCGGCCTACGATCACCGTGGCCCGTCGTGGAAGTGGCACAACATCTCCATGTCCGAGCACACGGGCACCCATTTCGACGCGCCGGTGCACTGGGTCTCGGGCCGCGACGTGGCGAACGGCGCGGTGGACGAGATCCCGCCCGAGGCCTTCGTCGGCCCGGTCTGCGTCATCGACTGCTCGGAGGGCGCGGCCGAGGACGAGGATTTCGAACTGACGGTCGAGGCGATCGAGGCGTGGGAGGCCGGGCACGGCCCCATCCCCGCCGACGCCTGGGTGCTGATGCGCACCGACTGGTCGAAGCGGTCGGGGGCGGAGTACCTCAACATGCGCGAGGACGGGGCGCATTCGCCGGGGCCGACGCCCGACGCGATCCGCTTCCTGATCGAAGAGCGCCACATCCGCGGCTTCGGAACCGAGACGGTGGGCACCGACGCGGGGCAGGGGATGCACTACTCGCCCCCGTTCCCGGCGCACTACTACCTGCACGGGGCGGGGAAGTACGGTCTGCAATGCCTCAAGGGGCTGGACCGGCTACCGGCGACCGGCGCGATCCTGATGGCCGCGCCGCTGAAGATCAGAAACGGCACGGGCAGCCCGCTTCGGGTGCTGGCCCTGGTGCCGAAGGAGGGGGCATGAGCGATTACACCGCCGTCATCACCGGCGGCAACAAGGGCATCGGCGCGGACCTGGCGCAGCGGCTGCTCGAGCAGGGATATACCGTGGTGAGCATCGCCCGTCACGCGCCCGACTTCACGCACGAGCGGCTGGAGCACGTCGCCTGCGACCTGCTCGACCCCGCCGCGGTCGAGGCCGCCGCGAAGCAGATCGCCGGCCGCCACGAGGTCACGCACCTGGTCCACAACGCCGGCGTCATCTGGCCCAACCTCGTTGAGGAGGCGAAGCCGGAGGACATTACCGGCCTTGCCCAACTCCACCTCGGCTCGGCGCTGACGCTGTTGCAGGCGTTTCTGCCCGCGATGAAGAAGCGGCAGTTCGGACGGGTGATGTTCAACTCCTCCCGCGCGGCGCTGGGGGCGGCGACGCGTACGGCCTATGGCGCGTCGAAGGCCGGGATGATCGGCATGGCGAGGACCTGGGCGCTGGAGTTGGCGAAGCACGGGATCACCGTGAACGTCGTCGCGCCGGGGCCGATCCTGACCGACAACTTCTGGGGCATCGTGCCGAAAGGCAGCGAACAGGAAGCCGACCTCGCCAAACGCATTCCCGTCGGGCGGCTCGGACGAGCAGACGACGTATCCCGCGCCTTCCTGTTCTTCTGTGATCCGCAGAACGGCTTCGTCACGGGCCAGACGCTTTACGTCTGCGGTGGCGCGAGTGTCGGAACCCTCGCAATCTGAAGTCTCTCGTCGGACGACGGATGCAGGCGGAAGACGCTGTAGGCGCAGAACGCCAGACGCACCGGACGGCTCTGTCAGGCATTGCCACCGCAGGCCCCGATCTCCCAGATCTGGCAGGGCCCTCAATGTCAGTGCCAACCCGGCGCCGCGCGTCGCGTCACTCCTCGTAGATTTTCGTTACCGGTGTCTCACCGGCACGGACAAACCCGCGATACATGCCTTCACAGTTGAAGGGCAGGGCGATGTTGCCTTCGGCGTCCACCGCGATGACGCCGCCCGAGCCGTCGTTGGGCGCGAGGTCGTTCATCACCACGTGGCGCGCCGCCGCCTCCAGCGTCTCGCTGGCGTATCGCATGCGCGCAGCGATCTCCGCGCCGGCGGTCCAGCGGATGAAGATCTCGCCGTGGCCGGTGCCCGAGACGGCGCAGGTCGCGTTGTCGGCATAAGTGCCCGCGCCGATCACGGGCGTGTCGCCCACGCGGCCGGGCGCCTTGGCGGTCATCCCGCCGGTCGAGGTCGCGGCGGCGAGATTGCCTCGAAAGTCCCGCGCCACCGCGCCGACGGTGCCGTGCTTGCGTGCGGGGTCGTCGTCCACCTCGCCCGCCTCGCGCATCCGAAGCGTCTCTTGCAGGGTGTCCCAGCGGGCCTGGGTGAAGAAGTAGTCCGCGTCCTCGAACGGCAGTCCGGCGTCGCGCGCGACCGCCAGCGCGTTCGGGCCGACCAGGCAGACGTGTTCAGTCCGCTCCATCACCGCGCGGGCTGCGCGGACGGGGTTGCGGGGCCCGAAGATGCCGGCGACGGCGCCGGCGCGGCGGTCGCGGCCGTCCATCATGGCGGCGTCCATCTCCTGCTTGCCTTCCGAGGTGTAGACGGCACCGCGCCCGGCGTTGAACAGCGGCTCGTCCTCCAGCGCACAGACTGCCGCGGTCACGGCGTCAAGCGCCGCACCGCCGTCGCGCAGCACCGCCTCGCCCGCGTCGAGCGCGCGGCGCAGGCCGGCGTGATAGGCGGCTTCCTTCTCGGGCGTCATCGTCGATTTCAGGATGGTCCCGGCGCCGCCGTGGATGGCGAGGGAATAGGTCATCGCGGTCCTTTCAGCCCGGCCTGCTCGGCGCAGTAGCGGGCGATGTCGGCATGGGTCGCGATCCAGCAATCGCCGGTCGCGGTTATGTGGTCGAGCAGTTCCTCAAGGATGAAGATCCGCGAGCGGTAACCGGTGATGTGCGGATGCATGGTCAGCAGGAACAGCCCGCCTTCCTCACGCGCCCCGTCAAATTCGCGGCGGAAGATGTCGAGCACGTCAGTGGGCGGCGTATAGGGCCGCTGCGCGCCGAAGCGGTTCATCATGAAGTAGACTGCGTCGTCGCGAATCCATTCGACCGGAAGCTCGACGATCCCTGTCTCTTCACCGTGGTCGAGGATCTCATAGGGGTCGTCGTCCGAGAACAACGAGCTGTCGTACAGCAGGCCCATCTCGCGCGCGATCTTCAGCGTCGCGCCGCTATAGTCCCACGACGGCGTGCGCATCCCCACCGGGCGAACGCCCGCGATCTGCTCCAACGTATCGGCGGCGCGGAGCATCAGGTTCCGCTCGGCCTGCGCCGGCACCTGCGTGTTGCGTTCGTGTATCCAGCCGTGCAGCCCGATCTCGTGCCCGTCGTTGGCCAGCGAGCGCTGCTCCTCGGGGTGCAGAAGCGCCGAAACGGCCGGGACGAAGAAGCTCGCCTTGGCGCCGAAGCGGTCCAGCACCTTGCGGATGCGCGGGATGCCGCGGCGGCTGCCGTATTCGCCCCAGCCAAGCCGCGCGATGGACGTCGCGCCGTCGCGTAGCTCGTTCGTCTCGTGGTCGCTGTCGAAGCTCAGCGCGACGGCGCAGCGCGCGCCGTTCGGCCAGCGGTCGGGCAACAGGCTGCGGCCCGCGCGCACCTGCTCGACGAGGCCCCGCCAGGTGCCCTCGTCCCACTCCCACGGGTCGCTCATGCGTGTCCTCCGTCGACGGACAGGATCTGCCCGCTGATCCAGCCCGCGCGGTCGGAGGCCAGGAAGACGACCGCGTCGGCGATGTCCTCGGCCCGGCCCAGCCGGCGCATGTGGATGTTCTGCACCACGGCGTTCTGGCGTTCTTCGCCGAACGCCTGCCACTGCTTCTCGGTCGAGGGGTTCGACAGCACGAAACCCGGCGCGACCGAGTTCACCGTGACCCCGTACGGCCCGAGTTCGAGCGCCAGCTGCTTGGTTAGACCCACCAGCGCATGCTTGGCCGAGGCATAGGCCTGTATGCCCGTCAGGCTGGGCCGCAGCCCCGCGCCCGAGGAAATCGTCACGATCCGCCCCGACCCGTGCGCCTTCATCCCCGGCGCGACGGCCTGCGCGCACCACATGGCGGCGTCCACGTTCGCCTGGAAGATCGCGCGCCAGTCGTCCTCGCCGATCTCCTCGACCGGGCGGCCCACCTGTCCGCGCACGCCACCGGCGGAGGTCACCAGACCGTCTATCCGGCCATGCCGCTCCAGCACCTCGGCGATGGCGGCATGCGCGCCGTCGCGGGTGCCAAGATCGGCGGCGTGGCAGGTGATGCCCTTTGATCGCAGCGGCGCCATGCCGTCCGCGTCGACGTCGATGGCCGCAACGGTCGCGCCGGCCTCGCTTAGCGCACGCGCGATGGACGCGCCAATGCCCTGCGCCGCACCGGTGACGGCGTAGACCTGTCCGTCGAACCTCAGGCGCATAGCGGCACCATCAGGTCGACAAGGTCCCTCGACTGCTCGCGCCGCCCTTCCTCGATATCGTGGATCAGCTCGACCATGCGGGCGAGCGTCGGCGTCTCCACGCCCAGCTCGCGCCCGAGTTCGACCATCACGCCAATCTGCGCGTCCACCTCGGTCTTGCGCTTGCGCACGGCGAGGTCGCGCCAGATGCCCGAATGCGTCTTGGCCGTCTTGCGGTTGTGCGCCACCATCAGTTCGAGCGAGGCGTCCATCCCGGGTTCGTCGGCGGCCCGGAATGCCGCGGGGTCAAACCCGTTAAATCCCAGAGGTTGCACATCCTGCGCGGCGGCGAGGCGCATCACCTCGTGCCCCAGCGTCCGGTAAACCGCCCGGTGCTCGGGCCGCGCCATGGCGTCGGACATGGAATCGGGCGTCAGTGCCGTGCAGAACAAGAGCGCGCCATACCCCATCTTGCCCCAGAGGTAGCCCCAGATGTTGTCGGTCGCGACGGCGTCCGGCTCGACCAGCGACAGCAGGGCGTGCACCTCGGCCACCCGGTCCGTCATCCGGCCGTCGAGTTCGCCCACCGCCACCGCCGCGCGGTTGCCGTAAAGGATGCGGCCCGGCTCCAGCCAGTCGGCGCCGAAGTTGACGAAGCAGCCGACGGTGTTGTCCGCGCCCATGCGGGCGGCGATGGTGCGCTCGTTCAGCCCGTTCTGCGCCGAGACGACGTAGCCGCCGGGCGCGAGGTGCGGGATAAGCATATCAAGCGCGCGCTCGGTATGGTGGGCCTTCACGGCCAGGAACACGCGGTCGTACTGGCCGTCCAGCTCTGCCGGTACACTGGCCGGCAGGACCTGGGTGAACTCCTCGACCGGGCCCTCGATCCGCAGGCCGCCGGTGCGCATCGCCTCGACGTGTTCGGGCACGATGTCGACCATGTGCACGGCGTGGCCGGCGCGGGCGAAGTATGCGCCGAGCACGCCGCCGATGGCGCCCGCGCCCCAGATCAGGATCGGGCGCTCGCTCATGCCCAGTCGCCTTCGAGCAGCTCGCGCGTTTCCTCGACGGCGGTGGACCAGAGCCGGTCGGTGTCGGCGTCGGGCTTCTGGTAGACGCCGCCGTAGTTCCCGTCGCCGATCAGCTCGCGCACGGCGGCGGCGTTGCGGTCGCGCAGCTTGTCGAAGGGCACGAAGGGTTTCTGTTCGTCCGGCAGATCGCGGCCGGGCAGGCGCGTCCAAGGGAAGTTCTCCATCCAGCTGGCATGGCTGGCGACCGGGTCGATCTCTTGCACGCAGGCCCAGGTCTTCGGCGCGCGCCACCAGTCGTGGAAGCGGCAGCGGGCGCCCGGATTGGCCTCCATCCACTCCATCGTTACCGGCTGCACCGGGCTGTTGCCACCGTGGCCGTTGACGATCAGCACCCGGCGGAAGCCGGTGGCGTAGAGGCTGTCGAGGATGTCGCGCACCAGCGCGGCATAGGTCGAAAGCTTCAGCGTGACGGAGCCGGGGAAGCCCATGAAGTACGGCGTCAGCCCGTAGGGCACCGCCGGAAACACCGGCACGCCCAGCGGTTCGGCAGCGTCCGCGCCAACCTTCTCGGACAGGATCGAGTCGACCGAGAGGCTGAGATAGGCGTGCTGTTCGGTACTGCCCAGCGGCAGCACGCAGCGGTCGTCGGTCCTGAGGTACTCCTCGATCTCGAACCAGTTACTATCGGTAATCCTCACGTCGCGGGTTCCTTCGTGTCAGCAAGTCGGGTGCGGCAGGTCTCGATCGCAGGCAGAAGTTCGCTGCGAACGGCTTGAACATCCGGGGTGTGGCGATATTCGCACGCTGTCTGATCGGGGCGCAGACCCTCGGTCAGGTATTCGGAGCCGGTGGCGTAGATCAGCACGTCGGCCCGCGCGATCGCGGCGTCGGTGCCGGGCTCGTCGCGCACGATCATCGTCAGGTCGGCCACGTGCGGGGCGAAGCGCTGGATGCCGGTCTTCATGATGGCGACGAAGCCGGGGAAATAGGAGTACGCCACCACCCGCGCGTCCGGCGGGATCGAGGCGAGCGCCACGCGCGTCGCCTCGTTCGGGATGAGCGTCAGGCCGGCGATGGCGGTGCCGGGACACAGCTCGCGCAGGCGCGGGAGCAGCGTGCGGGGCGCGACGATCAGGTCCACGTCGCGCGGCGGGGCCTCGGCAACCTCGCTCAGCGTGGCGGCCGCCAGCGTGTCGTGCTGGCGCAGGTGGGGGCGCAACTCCGCGGCGTAGGACTCGGTCGCGTCGTGGAAGTTGCCCACCATCAGGATCCGGACGTTTCGGCGCTTTTGCGCGGTGCTCATCGACACGCGCATCGCCAGTTCGGCGGGGCTCAGGCCGCATTCCCGGCCCAGGGTCACCAGTTCCGCGATACGGTCCTCCAGTTCGCGCAGCTTCGGCGCCGGGGCGCTGGCGGCGCTGCTGCTCACGAAGGTCCCGTTGCCGACGCGCCCCTCGATGTGGCCTGCTTCCTGCAGCGCGGAATACACGTGGCTGACGGTGACGGGCGAGATCTTCAGCCGCCCCGCGAGTGCGCGTACCGAGGGCAGCCGCGCGCCGGCAGGCAACTCGCCCGAAGCGATTCCGAATTCGAGCGCACCGCGCAACTGGACCGACAACGACACCGACGACGCCCGGTCGATGGCCCCGGCGATGCGCTCTACCGCCTGTTCGAGTTCCGCCTGTTTTTCGCTCATGATGTGACAATGTCGCAAAACACTTGGCCTGCCAAGCACAATATATGGAAGAATATTCCCGCTGCTACGCGATAGGTGTAACGAAAATGTCTTGACCGCTCGGAAATCGCCGACCTAATGTTTCTACATAATGTAACACAGGGAGTTTCCGTCCATGACCAGAACGACACTCAGAACGGCTGTCGCCGCCGTGGCGCTTGTCGCCGCCGCGCCGGCGGCGATGGCACAGGAGCTTGTCATCGGCCTTCGCGCCGGACCGGACTCCATCGATCCGCACTGGTCGACGCTCGGCAGCCAGGCCGAAGCGCTGCGCCACATCTTCGACACCCTGGTCGACGTGGACGAGAACCTGCAGCTTCAGCCCGGCCTCGCCGTCAGCTGGGAGCCGGTCGACGAGACGACGTGGGACTTCAAGCTGCGCGAGGGCGTGAAATTCCACGACGGCAGCGACTTCACCGCCGAGGACGCCAAGTTCTCGATCGAGCGTATCCCCGACGTGACCGGCCCGATGTCGATGACGCTCTACACCAAGTACGTGGACTCGGTGGAAGTGATCGACGACTACACCCTGCGCGTGCACACCAAGGGCATCGCCCCGGCGCTGCCGAACGACTTCACCCGCCTGTTCGTCGTTCCCTCGGAAACCGGCATGGAAGCCGGCAACGAGGAATTCAACGCGGGCGAGAAGGCCATCGGCACCGGCCCCTATGAATTCGTTTCGTGGCAGCCCAAGGGCGACCTCGTGCTCGAACGCTTCGACGGATACTGGGGCGAGCAGCCGGAATGGGAGCGCGTGGTGCGCAAGGAGATCCCCGACGACGCCGCCCGCGTCGCGGCGCTGCGGTCGGGCCAGGTGGACCTGATCAACTATGTCCCCGCCTCGGATTACCTTGCGATGCAGAACGACAGCGACATCGAGACGTTCGTGTCGGACTCGGTCTACATCCTCAACATCGCGCCGTCGGTGAAGGACGAGGAGCCGCAGCCGATCACCATCGACGGCGAGCCTGTCGACGGCAACCCGCTTCAGGACCTGCGCGTGCGCAAGGCGCTCGACCTGGCCATCAACCGCGACGTGCTGGTCGACGTCGTGCTCGAAGGGCTCGGCACCCCGGCGACGCAGCTGATGCCAGAGGGCTTCTTCGGCTACACCGACGAGCTGGGCAAGCGCGAGTACGACATCGAGCAGGCCAAGGAACTGCTGGCCGAGGCCGGCTATCCCGACGGCTTCGAGATCGACTTCACCTGCACCAACAACCGCGTGCCCGGCGACGCCGTTGTGTGCGAGGCGCTGGCGCAGATGTGGTCCCGCCTGGGCCTCGACGTGAACGCGCAGGCGCTCAACGGCACCGTCTTCTTCCCCGCCGCAGCGCGCGAAGAATACACGATGACGATGTCGGCCTGGGGCACCCTGACCGGTGAAGCGGCCTATACCTACGGCGCGCTGACCCACTCGAAGGACGCCGAGAAGGGCTTCGGCAACTTCAACCGCACCGGGTACTCGAGCCCCGAGTTCGACAAGGTCTTCGGTGAAGGCACCCAGACGCTGGATGCCGAGGCACGCCGCGAGCTTTACGAGCAAGCGTCGTTCATCGCGATGGACGACCGGGCGCTGATCCCGACGGTCATCCTGCAGACCGTCTGGGCCGCCGACGCCGACACGCTCGACTTCCAGCCGCGCGTCGACCAGGAAACCCGCGCCTACGCCATCGAGCCGGCCGGCGAGTGACCTGACCGCGGGCCGTCCCGCGACGGACGGCCCATCCTGCACAGGCGCCTGCCCCTTCGGGCGGGCGCCGCCAGCCCAAGCGAGGCCCCTCAATGCTCGGATATCTGGTCAGACGGCTCGCGCAGGCCGTCGCCGTCGTCTTCGCGATGTCGGTGATCGTCTTCGTCGGCGTCTATGCCATCGGCAATCCGATCGACGTCATGATCGACCCCGGCGCTACACAGGAGATCCGCGCGAAGCTCATCGAGCAGTACGGCCTGGATCAGCCGCTCTGGCAGCAATACTTCGTCTTCCTGGCGAACGTGGCCGAGGGCGACCTCGGCACCTCGATGGTCTATAACATCCCGGTCGTCGACCTTGTCTTCTCGCGGCTTCCCGCGACGGTCGAGCTGGTGCTGGTGTCCGTGACCATCGCCGGCGTCGTCGGCATTCCCGCCGGCCTCTATGCGGGCTACCGCCCCGACAGCATCGGGGCCAAGGCGATCATGGCGCTGTCGGTGCTGGGCTTCTCGGTGCCGACGTTCTGGATCGGGATGCTGCTGATCATGGCCTTCGCCGTGAACCTGGGCTGGCTGCCCTCGGGCGGCCGCGGCGACGTGGGCGAGGTCCTGGGGCTGCACACCTCGCTCGCGACGGCGGACGGCTGGAGCCACGTGATCATGCCCGCGATCAACCTATCGCTGTTCAAGATGGGCCTGCTGATCCGCCTGACCCGCGCCGGGATGGTCGAGGCGATGAGCACCGACTACGTCAAGTTCGCGCGCGCGCAAGGTCTGCCCGACCGGCAGATCGTGTTCCGCCACATCCTGCGCAACATCTCGATTCCTATCGTGACGGTCTTCGGGCTCGAGCTTGGCTCGACGCTGGCCTTCGCCGTGGTGACCGAGAGCGTGTTCAACTGGCCCGGCGTGGGCAAGCTGATCATCGACTCGATCCTCCAGCTCGATCGCCCGGTCATGGTCTCCTACCTGATCATGGTCGTGATCCTGTTCGTGCTCATCAACCTGACCGTCGACCTGATCTATGCGCGCCTCGATCCGCGCGTCCGCCTGAAGGGAGGCGCCTGATGTCCGATACCGCCACCACCACCGGCGGCACGCTGGCCGTGCCCTCGGCCGCGCCGGCCGAGACGCGGGCGACGCGGCTGCGCAACTTCTGGTCCGACTACCGCCGCTCGCCCGTCGCCGTCGTCTCTCTCGCGGTGATCGTGGTGCTGCTGTTCGTGTCCTTCGGCGCCCCGCTGGTATCGCCGCAGGACCCCTATGACATGGCCGCCCTGGACTGGATGGACGCGTTCCTCGGGCCCGGCACCGTCGGCTCGGGCGGCTACGTCCACGTGCTGGGAACCGACAATGCCGGGCGCGACATGCTGTCGGCGATCTTCTACGGCCTGCGCACGAGCTTCGTGATCGGACTCTCGGCCGGGGCGCTGGCCCTGACGATTGGGATATGCGTCGGCCTGACCGCAGCCTATTTCGGCGGCCGGATCGAGGCGCTGCTTATGCGGATCGTCGATCTTCAGCTGTCGATGCCCGCCATCCTGCTGGCGCTGGTCCTGGTGGCCGTGCTGGGGCAGGGGATCGGGCAGATCGTGCTGGCGCTGGTCGTGGCGCAGTACGCCTATTTCGCACGGACCACCCACGGGGCCGCGACCGTCGAACGCGGCAAGGACTATATCGAGGCCGCGCGGTCCACTCCGCTGCCCACCCGCCGGGTGCTGTTCCGGCACCTGCTGCCGAACGTCATGCCGCCGCTGATCGTGGTAGCCACGGTGCAGGTCGCGAGCGCCATCGCGCTCGAGGCGACGCTGTCGTTCCTGGGCGTCGGCCTGCCGCTGACCGAGCCGTCGCTGGGCTCGATGATCTCGAACGGCTTCAAGTACATCCACACCGACCGCTACTGGCTGTCGATCTACCCGGGGATTTTCCTGATGATCACCGTCGTCGCGATCAACCTGGTCGGCGACCAGGTCCGCACCGTCCTCGACCCGAGGCGCAGCCGATGACCGGCGCGCTGGAGGTCCGGGGCCTGACCACCCGCTTTGAAACCCGCGCGGGACCCGTCACCGCCGTCAACGACGTCAGCTTCTCGGTCGCGCCGGGCCGGATCATGGGGCTT
Organism: Tranquillimonas alkanivorans; assembly: GCF_900115595.1. Classification (GTDB taxonomy): domain Bacteria; phylum Pseudomonadota; class Alphaproteobacteria; order Rhodobacterales; family Rhodobacteraceae; genus Tranquillimonas; species Tranquillimonas alkanivorans. Next base: position 12,646 of record NZ_FOXA01000024.1, on the reverse strand, counting down.
GTCGGCGAAAGCGGCTCGGGCAAGAGCGTTACCGGCTTTTCCATCCTCGGCCTGATCGAGGAGCCGGGCCGCGTGACCGGCGGCTCGGTGCTGGTCGAGGGGCAGGATCTGCGGGCCCTCAAGCCCGACCAGATGCGCCGCATGCGGGGGCGCAAGGTCTCGATGGTGTTCCAGGACCCGATGATGACGCTGAATCCGGTACTGCGGGTGGGCGACCAGATGTCGATGGCGGTGCGCGTGCACGAGAAGATGTCGAAGCGCGCCGCCTGGGACCGGGCGCGGGAGGCGCTCGAGATCGTCGGCATCCCGGCACCGGCCGAGCGGCTGAAGGCATATCCGCACCAGCTTTCGGGCGGCATGCGCCAGCGCGTCGCCATCGCGACCGCGCTGCTGCACCGTCCCGCCGTCATCATCGCGGACGAACCGACCACCGCGCTCGACGTGTCGATCCAGGGCCAGATCCTGGCCGAGGTGCGCCGGCTGGCGGACGAGACCGGGACCGCGATCGTCTGGGTCACGCACGATCTCGCCGTGGTCTCTTCGCTGGCCGACGACATCTGCGTGATGTACGCAGGCCGCATCGTCGAAAGCGGCACCTCCGAGCAGGTGATCACCGCGCCGCGGCATCCCTATACCAAGGGCCTCATCGAGTCGGTGCCCAGCCTGCACGAACCCGGGCGCAAGCTGCCGCAGATCCCCGGATCGACGCCGCAACTTCTGAACCTGCCGACCGGCTGCCCGTTCCGCCCGCGTTGCCCGCGCGCGACCGACATCTGCGCGACCGAGCCGCCGCGCCTGGACACCGACGGCCGCCACGTCCTGTGCCACCACCCGCTGGAGACGACATGACCGAGCCCCTTTTGCAGATCGACGCCGTGTCGAAGCGGTTCTCGCGCAGGCCGGGGCTGCTGACTCGCGGGCTCGACCGGCTGACCGGCACCGACTCCGCCGTCACCGTCCATGCGCTCACCGACGTGTCGCTCGACGTCCCGCGGGGCGAGGTGATGGGCATCGTGGGCGAAAGCGGCTGCGGCAAGTCCACGCTGGGCCGCATCGTGTCGGGCATCTACGCCCCGACGGACGGCGAGGTTAAGCTGGACGGGAAGCCGGTGGCCCAGGGGCCGGACGGCAACGTCCAGAAACTGACTACGCGCGTCCAGATGATCCACCAGGACCCGTTCGCCAGCCTCAACCCCCGCATGAAGGTCGGCGAGACCATCGCCGAGGGGCCGCGCCTGCATGGCCTGATGACGGGCGAGGAGGCGCGCCAGCGCGTGCGGCAACTGCTGCGACAGGTCGGGCTCGAAGGGGCTTATGCCAACCGGCTGCCGCACCAGTTCTCCGGCGGGCAGCGTCAGCGCATCGCCATCGCCCGCGCGCTGGCGATGGAGCCCGAGCTTCTGGTGCTGGACGAGGCGGTGGCCTCGCTCGACGTTTCGATCCAGGCGCAGGTGCTCAACCTGTTCATGGATCTGCGACGCGAGCTGGACCTGACCGCGCTGTTCATCAGCCACGATCTGTCCGTCGTGCGCCACGTCTGCGACCGGGTGGCCATCATGTATCTCGGGCGCGTGGTCGAGCTGGCCACGGCCGAGGAACTCTATGCGCGCCCCATGCACCCCTATACCGAGGCGCTCTTCGCCTCGGTTCCCACGCTCGGCACCGGACGCGCGGCGTTCAAGCCGATCAAGGGCGAGATCCCGTCGCCCATCGACCCGCCCCCGGGCTGTGCCTTCCATCCGCGCTGCCCGTTCGCGGGCCCGCGCTGCAGGGCGGAGGTGCCGAGGCTGAAGCCGTCCCCTCAGGGACGCTCGGTCGCCTGCCACCTGCACGACGGAGGCACCGGTTCGGAAGAAACCCCAAGGGAGGTGGCGGCATGAGCGACCTGCACACCCGCGTCGCGCGGCTGAACGACGTGCTCTGTACCGTGAACGCGCTGCAATGGGACGCGCGGGTGATGATGCCGCCGGGCGGGGCCGAGACGCGCGGCCACCAGATCGCCACGCTCAAGGGGCTGGCGCGCGAGATGATCCTGGATCCGGGGATGGAGGACGCGGCCCAAACGGTTCTGCACACCGCCGCCGACGACGTGACCCGCCGCGCCGCGCAGGCAGTGCTGGAGGCGCGTGATCACCATGCGCGCATCCCGGCCGACCTGCTGCGCCGGCAGGCCGAGAAGTCCGCCGTCGCGGGCGCCGCCTGGGCCGAGGCGCGGGCGAAAGGGGACTTCGCCCTGTTCCGTCCGCACCTGGAGGAGATCGTGGGCCTCGCCCGGCAGGAGGCCGAGGCGCTCGGCCACGACGGCCACCCCTATGATCCCATGGCGCAGGTGTTCGAGCCGGGAGAGACCGCCGCCTCGCTCTCGACCTTCTTCGAGACGCTGCGCGCGGGCCTCAAGCCGATCCTGGACACCGCGCTCGGAAAGCCGAAGCCGCGCACGGACTTCCTGTACCGCGACTACCCCGTGGAGGCGCAGCAGGCCTTCTGCCGCGACACTGCCGAGTCGCTCGGCTACGACACGACGCGCGGTCGGCTGGACACGGCGGTGCATCCGTTCGAGATAAGCTTTACCCGGCAAGACGTGCGCATCACCTCGCGCTGGAACCCGGGCTACCTGCCGATGTCGATTTTCGGCACGATCCACGAAACCGGCCACGCGCTTTACGAGATGGGCGTCGACCCGGCCTTCACCCGCACCGCGCACGCCACCGACATGATTGGCCTCTACGCCGTCGGCGGCACCAGCTTCGGGATGCATGAAAGCCAGTCGCGCCTGCTGGAAAACCACGTGGGCCGCTCGCCGGCCTTCTGGGCCCGGCACTTCAGCCGCCTGCGCGATACCTTCCCTGAGCAGCTGGGCGACGTGAGCGAGGACGAGTTCGTTGCCGCCGTCAACCGCGTCGAGCCGGGGCTGATCCGGGTCGAGGCGGACGAGCTGACATACGACCTGCACATCATGCTGCGCGTGCGCATCGAGATGGCGCTGATGGACGGCTCGCTTTCGGTGGACGACGTGCCCGAGGCGTGGAACGCGGCGATGCGCGAGGATCTGGGGCTCGAGGTGCCCCACGACGGGCTGGGCTGCCTGCAGGACGTGCACTGGTCGCACGGCTACATCGGCTCGTTCCCGACCTACACGATCGGCAACGCCACCGCGGCGCAGTTGATGGCCCACCTCGACAGCGCGCGCCCGGACGTCCGCACCGCCCTCGATCACGGCGAGACCGGCCCGCTGCGCGAGACGTTGCACGACCTTGTCTGGCGGCACGGCCGGTCGCGGTCGCGCGCCGATATCCTGCGCTCAGTCGGGCAAGAGCCGAACGATGTGGGGGACTACCTGACCTACCTGCGCGGAAAGTTCGGCGGATAAGTTCTACGCTGCCCGCCTGCACGGCTTCAGAGGGACACCGCCCGCTGGGGCACCTGCACCTCGTACATCACGATGATCCAGTCGGCGTGCCGCCCGCACTGCGCTTCCCTCGCTCTGGTTCGGTCGTAACGGCCGTATCGGGAGGCGAAGCCTCGGGCGCCGGGCGCCATCCGCCGCCGTGAAGCTGGCAGGGGAAGCGCAGTTCCTCTCCGGCCGCCAGGTCGTGAACCTCGTTGCGCACGCGGATGCGGTGCGGCCCCGGCCACCCCACCGGAACCGCCACCCGCACCTCGTCGCAGCTTATGTCGAGCCGCAGCCAGTGGCCGCGGTGCATGAGGCCGAGGTGGAGCCCCTGAAGCTCTTGCGGCAGGCATGGGCTGAGCGCGAGCGTGTCGTCGTAGAACTCCAGCCCCGTCTGCCCGCGCTGCACCAGGTCCACCGTGCCGGCCATGGCGCCCAGGTGGATGCCCTCGGCCGTGGTCCCGCCCTGGATGTCCGAGATGTCGCTTTCCAGCGCCCCCTTCAGCAGCTCCCACGACCGCGCGCGGTCGCTGCGGGCCAGCACCCACGAATGCACCACCCGGCTGAGCGTCGAGCCGTGCGATGTCCGCGCGAGGTAATAATCCACCGTCCGCGGGATCACCTGCGGGTCGAAGTCGTATCCCATGCCCGTGATCAGGTCGCGCAGCTCGGCCGACGAGAACAGGTAGAACAGCATCAGCACGTCGGCCTGCTTGGACGCCTTGTAGCGGTTCACGCTGTCGCCCTCGGCCTCGAGGATGCGGTCGAGGCGGTGAATGTCGCCGTATTTCGCGCGGTAGCCGTCCCAGTCCAGCTCTTCCAGCCGGTCATAGCCTTCGAACTGCGCGATGATGCCGCCGTCGATGAAGGGCAGCGTCAGCTTGCCGGCGATGCGACCCCACCCCGCCACCTCTTCGGGTTCGAGGGCGAGCAGGCGCTCGAGCTCCTTCCTGCGCACCGGCTCGACGTGACCCAGCACCTCTCCCGCACGCCGGAGCACCCAGGCGGCGAGCACGTTGGTATAGGCGTTGTTGTCGAGGCCGGGCACGTCGGACCAGGGATAGGCGTCGTGGAACTCGTCGGGGCCCATGACGCCGCGGATGTCGTAGCGGCCGGTGGCGTCGTTCCACTTCGCCAGGCTCGCCCAGAAGCGGGCGATCTCGATCAGCATCTCGGCGCCGTACTGGCCCAGGAAGTCGCGGTCGCAGGTCGATTGCCAGTAGCGCCAGACGTTCAGCGCGATGGCGGCACCCACGTGGCGCTGGATGTGCGAGTTGTCCGGCGTCCAGCGCCCCGAGCGCGGGTTTAGGTGGAGCACCTGGCTCTCCTCCCGCCCGCTCGACCCGCTCTGCCAGGGAAACTTCGCGCCCGCCAGCCCGGCCTCGCGCGCGAGGCGGCGGGCGTCGGGCAGGCGGCGGTAGCGATAGAGCAGAAGGCTGCGCGCGATCTCGGGGAAGTGGAAGTCGAGATACGGCAGGATGAACAGCTCGTCCCAGAAGATGTGCCCGCGATAGGCCTCGCCGTGCAGCCCGCGCGCGGGCACGCCCGCGTCCTGGTCGATGGTGTTGGGCGACACGGTCTGCAGCAGGTGGAACACGTGCAGCCGCAGGATCATCTGGGTGCGCGGGTGGCGGTCCACGACGATGTCGCCCCGGTCCCACAAAAGCTGCCAGGCCTGGACGTGGGTGGCCAGCAGGTCCTCGAACCGCCCGGCCTCGCGCGTGGCCCGGAGCGCGGCCTGCGCGGGTTCCGAGATGCCCCGGTCGCGCGAGGTGAAAAGCGCGACGGTCTTCTCCACGCTCAGCGTCTCTCCGCGCTGAAGCTCGAGCGTGAGGGTCTGGGCCACGTGATCGTCCTCCACATCCGTGACCCGTTCAACGGCGGGCTCGGCCCCGTCGCGATAGACACGGGTGCGGGCCGCCTGCGCGATGCGGATGTGCGACTGGTTCGTTTCGGCAACCAGAAGCATCGTGTCGGGCTCCTCCGCCTCGCGCGCCTCGAGCGGGGCGAGGTGCTTGCTGTTGAGCTCGCGGTAGCGCTCCACCCCGGCGTTGATCACCCGTCCGTCGAGGGCCGAGGCGACCTCGACCCGGCCCGACCACGTCTCGGGCGTGATCCGCATCTCGATGGCGGCAAGGTTCGGGTGACGCATGTGCACGATACGGCGGAAGGCGAGGGCGGTCACGTGTCCCGCGCCGTCCGTCACCCGGAGGTGGCGCTCCAGCACGCCGCGCTTCAGGTCGAGCCTCTGCCGGTAGTCGAGGATCCCCATCCGCCGCAGGTTCAGCCAGTCGCCGCCCTCGGGCCGGAAGCTGAGCGGCAGCCAGTTCGGCAGGTTGACCAGATCCTCGTTCTCGATGCTCCGCCCGGACAGATCCGTGACGCGCCGGTTGTAGCCCCCGGCAAGGTACGTGCCCGGATAGTGCACCTCGTCGGCCTCTGATTCCTCGGCCGCCCCGCGCGTGGCGAAATACCCGTTTCCCAGCGTGCAGAGCGCTTCTCGCAGGCTTTCGCCCGCAGGGTCAAACCCGTCGTAGGACAGCACCCAAGGGTTCTCAGCCATCACGCAGCTCCAGTGTTTCGGCCAGTGCATCCAGCAGGTGGCCCACATCCTCGACGGTCTCGAGGCGGTAACGCGCCGCACTCGGGCGGTCGTGATCGGCGACGACGATGCCCGAACCCCGGGCCGTCAGCGCACGGAACGCATCCTCGTCCGTCTCGTCGTCGCCGACATAGATCGGCAGAACCTCGGGACGGTCGAGGTCGAGTGCATCCAGCAGCCACAGCACCGCCTTGCCCTTGTCCCAGTCGAAGCGCGGGCGCAGCTCGAAGACCTTCTTGCCGTGGGTCTTCTTCAGCTCCGGCACGGCGGCGATCACGTCATCGACCACCCGCTCGACCTTCCGAACATCGGCTTCCGCGACCTGACGATAGTGAACGGCGACGGCGAACCGCTTGGGCTCGACCAGTGCGCCCCCGATGTCGGCAAGCCCCGCTGTCAGGCGCTCCGCAGCACGCCCCACCGCGGCGGAGAACGCGGCGCCCTTGTCGTGCTCGATCCGCAGGCCGTCCGGCCCGGCGATGTCGAAGCCGTGACTTCCGGCGTAGATCAGCCCGTCGAGCCCGACGAGGCGTTCCACGTCCGCCCGGTCCCGTCCGGAAACGATCGCGACGGGGCACAACCCGGCGAGCCGCTGTACCGCCCGGCGCATGTCGTCCGAAAGCACCGCGAGGTCGGGGCGCGCCACGATGGGCGTGAGCGTTCCGTCATAGTCGAGGAAGACCGCCGGCCTTCGCTCTGCCAGGAGCCGCCGCAGGTCGTCCGGGTTCGAGGGGAAGGGCCGAGGCATGTCCTCGGTGGCGGCGAGATCCGGCACCACGATGTCCGCGCCCGCCTCCCGCAGCGCGCGCGCTTGTCCGGCCCGGTCCACGCCCATGACCAGACCGAAACCGCCCGCGCGGGCCGCCGCGACACCGCTCGTTGCATCCTCCACGACGAATGCCCGCGCCGGCTCGACACCCAGGCGCGCGGCGGCGGCAAGGAAGATGTCGGGGGCGGGTTTGCCGCCGAGCCCCTCCGCCGCCGCGTCCGAGCCGTCGAGGATCACATCGAAAAGGCGCGTCAGCCCCGCCGCCTCCAGCACCGCGCGGGCGTTACGACTGGACGAGACGAGCGCGGTGCCGAACCCGTCCGCATGCAGCCGTTCGATCAGCGTGACGGTGCTCCGGTAGACGTCGACGCCGTCGCGCTGGAGCGCCTCGCGAAAGTGGATGTTCTTGCGGTTGCCCAGCCCGCAGATCGTCTCCGCCTCGGGCGGGTCGGAGGGCGTCCCGCGTGGCAGATAGATCCCCCGCGCACGCAGGAAGGTCGCGACTCCGTCGTACCGCGGCAGCCCGTCGACGTAGCGGTGGTAGTCTTCCTTGGTGAAAGGCGCCGCGTCCCACCGCTCCGCCAGGAACGCGTCGAAAAGGCGCTTCCACGCCGCGAAGTGCACACGCGCGGTGCGCGTGACCACGCCGTCCAGATCGAAGATCGCCCCGCGCCGTCCCGCCGGGCCATCGCCGAGGAAGCGGGCGATGGCCGGGGGAAGTTCCGGACGGTTCGGAGCGGGTTCGCTCAAGATCGGCCTCCATTGCGGTCCCGGGACCGCGGCCGACGGCAGCCGCCTGCTCGGTCCCTCATAGCAGTCTTGCCGCACGCCGCGGCGCGTCGGGCGTCAGACCCAGTAGCCGGCCGCCGGCACGGTGCCGAGATGGAGTTGCACGTGCCTGACCCCCGGCACGTTCTCGGCCGCCACCCGGGCGGCGTCGCGCTCTGCGTCGGTGTGGACGTAACCCCAGATGTCGACCGTGCCGCCGGCGACGACGACGTTCATCTGCATGGCGCTCACGCCGGGCGCGTCCTCAAGCGCCTTCGTGACAGCGTCCCGCAGGTCACGGTCCTGCACTGCCGTTTCGGGCGCCGGCGCGGGGTTGGCGGCGACCGCGTGCAGCAGGTTGGCGCGGCTGACGATCCCGACGAGCCGGCCGCCTTCGACGACGGGAACCCGCTTGATGCGGCGCGACTCGAGCAGGCGGGCGATCTCGCCCAGGTGCGTGTCGGGCGTCGCGGTCACGACTTCCTTCGTCATCACGTCCCGCGCGTGCCGGCCCTCGGTCTTCACGAAGTCCTCGGCGTTCTCTCCGGCGAAGAGCCTCAACCACCACGACCGGCCGCCGGACCGCTCGGGCTCGACCCGCCGCAGGAGGTCGCCTTCGCTGACCAGCCCGAGGAGCGTCCCGCCGTCGTCGACGATCGGGACGCCACTGATCCCGCGCGCCATCATCAGCCGGGCGACCTCGGCCACCGGCGTGTCAGGACGCGCCGAGACGACCTCGCGCGTCATCACGTCTCTCGCTTGCATGTCTTGCTCCCCCGAATTTCGTTGCCTTCCATGCGTCGGCCCGCACGTCGTTCCCGTCCGAGTCCATCGCAAGCACATGCTGGAGTATTAGGGAGCGCAACAGCAACAGGCACGTGTGATGGTGCGGGTTGTTCAATCCAGCTCGATTTCGAAGGGCGCGAACCCCGTCAGCACCGTTCAGAAGTTGGTCTCGCCCATCTCGGCGCCCCTCATTGATGCCGGTCAAGGCGGGATCGAAAGCATCTGCGCAGGCTCGATTCACCGGATTCGGATCGGGGGGCGAAACGATGGCACGAGGCATCTGCGACGTCTGCAAGTCACGACCGGCGAGCTTCCGAGCCGTGGTGAACGTCAACGGCGAACGCCAGGTCATGGAACTTTGCGACGAGGACTACCGGAGGCTCGCGCGTCAGACGCGGAGCCGGTCGCCGCTGGAGTCGCTGTTCGGGCGCGGCTCGCTCCTCGACGAGTTCTTCGGCGAGCGCCCCTTCGCCGCCCCTCCGATGCGCGGCGGCAGCGAGCGGACAGACCGTCCCGGCACGCCGCACGACGTGCCTGAAGAGGAGCCGGGAGAGGACATCGAAGCTCGCTCCGCAGATCTGCCCAGGAGAAGTGCAGGCGGAGGCGGCCTCGGTGCGCGTCTCAGTGCACAGGCCAGCGAGATGCTTCAGAAGGCGGCGAACACGGCGGGAGAGTTCGGACGAAGCGAGGTGGATACGGAGCATCTTCTGCACGCGCTCGTCGACAGCGAGGTCGTACGTGCCGTGCTGGAGCAGGTGAAGGTCGACCCGGACGAACTGCGCCGGCAGGTGGATGGGGAGGCACGGCGTGGGGAGGCGCAGCCAGAAGGCGAGATGGGCGTCAGTCCGCGTCTCAAGGACGCGCTGAACCGGTCCTTCATCGCATCGAACGAGTTCGGGCACAGCTATGTCGGGCCCGAGCATCTGCTGATTGGGCTTGCCGAGGAGGGCGAGGGGCTCGCCTCCTCAATCCTCCGCCGCACCGGGCTCACGCCGCAGGCATTGCGACAGCAGGTTGGTCGGGTGGTCGGCCGTGGTGCCGAGGAGGGGCGCGTCGAGACGCCATCGCAGACGCCCGATCTCGACGCGTATTCTCGCGACCTCACCAGGCTCGCCCGCGACGGCAAGCTCGACCCGGTGATCGGCCGCGCGCGAGAGATCGAGACGACGATCGAGGTGCTCGCGCGGCGCAAGAAGAACAACCCCGTGCTCATTGGCGAGCCGGGCGTCGGCAAGACGGCCATCGTCGAGGGGCTCGCGCAGCGCATCGTCGCCGGCGAGGTGCCCGAGGCCCTGCGCGACAAGCGGCTGGTCGAACTCAACATCAATTCGATGGTCGCCGGATCGAAGTATCGCGGCGAGTTCGAGGAGCGGGTCCAGAAGATCCTGCGCGAGATCGAGGCGCAGAAGGACGAACTGCTTCTCTTCATCGACGAGGTACACACCATCGTAGGCGCGGGGCAGGGCGGCGGCGAAGGCGGGCTCGACGTGGCCAACACGTTCAAGCCGGCGCTGGCGCGCGGCGAGTTGAACCTGATCGGGGCGACGACGCTCAACGAGTATCAGAAGCACATCGAGAAGGACGCCGCGCTCGAGCGCCGCTTCCAGCCGGTCTACATCGACGAGCCCACTGTCGCGCAGACCATCATGATCCTGCATGGCCTTCGCGACACCCTCGAGAGCCATCACAAGGTAACCATCACCGAAGAGGCCATCGTGGCTGCGGCCGAGCTTTCGGACCGCTACATCACCGGCCGCTTCATGCCGGACAAGGCGATCGACGTGATCGATCAGGCCGCAGCGCGCGTGAAGATCAGCGCCACCGCGCGTCCCGTGGATGTCCAGGAACTGGAGGCAGAGGTCAGGCAGATCGAGCGGGAACAGGACTATGCCGCGACCCGGAAGCAGTTCGACCGGGCGGCGGAACTGAAGAACGAGCACGAGAGGAAGAAAACGCAGCTCGACCAGATGCTCGCAACCTGGAAGCGCGACCGGGCCTCGGCCACCACCGAAGTGCGCGAGGATCACGTCGCGCAGATCGTGTCCAAGCTGACGGGCGTGCCGGTGAGCGAACTCACAACTGAGGAGAAGGAGAAGCTGCTGAAGCTGGAGGAGCGCTTGCACGCGCGGGTGATCGGACAGGACGAGGCGATCGGCGCGGTGTCGGACGCCGTGCGGCTTGCCCGTGCGGGATTGCGCGAGGCCGGAGGGCCGACGGCGACCTTCCTCTTCCTCGGGCCGACAGGCGTCGGGAAGACGGAGCTTGCCAAGACGCTGGCCGAAGTGATCTTCGGCGAGGAGGACGCGATGATCCGGATCGACATGTCGGAGTATGGCGAGCGCCACACGGTGGCGCGCCTGGTCGGCGCTCCGCCTGGTTATGTCGGCTACGACGAGGGCGGCCAACTGACCGAACGCGTGCGCCGCCGACCCTATTCCGTCGTGCTGCTCGACGAGATCGAGAAGGCGCACACGGATGTCTACAACATACTGCTGCAGGTTTTCGACGACGGGAGGCTGACGGACGGCAAGGGGCGTGTCGTGGACTTCTCGAACACCGTCATCATCGCCACCTCGAACCTCGGGTCGGACATCATCCAGCGCAACCTGCAGAAGCGTGGCACGGAGTCCTTCGACGAGGCGCGGCAGCGGGACGATCTGATGGAGATCCTTCGCGGCCATTTTCGGCCGGAGTTCCTCAACCGGATCGACGAGATCATCGTCTTCCACTCATTGAACCAGTCGGAAATCCGCCAGATCGTCGAGATGCAGCTCGACCGCGTCGCGAAGACCGCGCGCGGTCAGGGTGTGGACCTCGAGTATGATTTCAGCGTGGTGAACCACTTGGCCGATGTCGGCTTCCGGCCCGAATACGGCGCCCGCGAACTGCGCCGCCTGATCCGGAGCGAGCTCGAGACGAAGCTCGCCCGCGACATGCTGTCGGGCCGCATCCAGGATGGAGACCGGGTGTGTGCACACTGGTCCGACGAGGACCGGGGAATTTCCTTCGACAGCCTCGAAAGCGGTGCCGCGAAACCGGGCGAAGGAGGCAAAGAGACATCGAGCGAAGACAGTGCCGCCTGATCGGGCGTGCGGTAGAGGCTGAAAGTAGCGCCATGCCTCAAGAGCGGATAAAGAACATCTTCGTCGCTGGACTCGACCCGTTCAACCTGCGGCTTTTGCATAGCGTTCGTCATGCCGAACGCTATGCATTCCACACGCTCTACGAACGGCAACAAATCACCTATGCGAAAAGCTTCGACATGGCGGCGCTCCTCGACGAGGGGCGGCGCGTCTTGCGCGCGTTCGACGGCCCCGTCGACGCCATCGTCGGCTATTGGGATTTCCCATCGATCCTGATGATCCCGATCCTGAGGCGCGAGCTCGGGTTGCCGGGGCCGAGCCTCGAAAGCGTCCTGCGCTGCCAGCACAAGTACTGGAGCCGGCTTGAGCAGGCCAAGGCATTGCCCGACCAGGTGCCCCGTTTCGCGCTTGTCGATCCTTTTGAGGACGATCCCGCCGCGCCGCCTCTGAGCTTCCCATTTTGGCTAAAGCCGGTGACGGCGCATTCCTCTCTTCTTGGCTTCCTGGTGAAGGATGTGAGCGAGTACCGGCACGCGCTCGCCGAGACCCGTGCCGGCATCCACCGCTTCGCCCGGCCCCTCGACGTGCTGATGGAGTACGCCGACCTGCCCGCCGAGATTGCGGAGGCGGGAGCCTGGAAGTGCATCGCCGAGGAGATCATCTCCGCCGGGCGGCAATGTACGCTGGAAGGCTACGTGCTGAACGGCGAGGCCGAGGTCTATGGCATCGTCGACTCGATCCGCGGCCCCAACCGCTCCAGCCTCGAACGCTACGAGTACCCCTCGGCGCTGCCGGACCCCGTGAAGGCGCGCCTGCGCGCTTCGGCGGCCAAGGTTCTGGGACAAATTGGGCTGGACGACACGCCGTTCAACATGGAGTTTTTCTATCATGCCGCCGACGACAGCCTGGCGCTCCTCGAGATCAACGCCCGCATCTCCAAGTCCCACAGTCCGCTCTTCGACAAGGTCGAGGGCGTTCCCCACAAGGAGGTGATGATCGATGTGGCGCTGGGGCGGAAGCCGGACTACCCGGCGCGGCAAGGCGCATTCCGGTACGCGGCAAAGTTCATGCCGAGGTTGTACGGACACTCCGCCGATGAGATCGTGACCCATGCGCCCTCGAAGCCCGAGATACAGGCCTTGGAGGAGCAGTACCCCGGCACCGAGATCCAGCTGCATATCGAGGAAGGCATGCAGCTTGGTGAAGATCACCACTACGACGAGTACAGCTATGAGCTTGGCGCAATC
>NZ_FOXA01000045.1 GCF_900115595.1 Tranquillimonas alkanivorans | reverse complement strand
GGTCGCCAAGCTGGTCAAGGACCGCGACGCGCTGCTGAGCTTCTACGACTACCCGGCCGAACACTGGAAACACATCCGGACGTCGAACCCGATCGAGAGCACGTTCGCCACCGTCAGACACCGAACAAAGCGCACCAAGGGCTGCCTCAGCCGCAAGACCGGCCTCGCCATGGCGTTCAAGCTGATGATGTCAGCGCAGCAGAAATGGCGCAAACTCGACGGTCAGAACCGCTTGCCGGAGGTCATCAGCGGGGTTGAGTTCCGCGACGGCGTCCGCCAATTTCCAACCGCCGCCTGATCACGGCGTCACCAACTTCTGCGCATATCTCGGCGAGGAGAGATCGGTCTGGGCGGACAAGGGCTATGTCAGCGCAGCGCGGGAGGCGGCCTTCTCGGGCCCCGGAAAATTCTGGGGGGTCATGCGCAAGGCGCCCAAGGGCGGGGAGCTGCATCCCATCGATGGTGACATCAACCGGATCATCGCCATGGTGCGCGCGAGGGTCGAGCACCCATTCCGCGTGATCAAACGCCAGTTCGGGTACCTCAAAACCCGCTATCGCGGCCTGGCAAAGAACCGGGCGCAGCTCTTCACGCTGTTCGCCCTCGGCAACCTCTTTCTCGTGCGACGGAGGCTGATGGCGTGAGGCGGAATCCGTCCTCAGACGCGGTATGGGGCCCTCGAGATCCCCAGATCAGGCGGAACAAGCCCGGTCCGCTGCGCATCTGCCGCCTTCAAAACGCGAGCGCCCGGCAATCGGCGCAGCCGAAGCGGTAGATCAGACATTCCTATGGAAGAGCGTATCGTGCTCACTAGGCAGCTGGTAGCGGCAGTAGCCTCTCTACATGATTGCGATGCAGCCCATTTGGACGTTGGGGCACATAGCGTGTGGCTGGAGGCGCCAACCACCGTGCGGCTGTCGCACTTGATGGCCGCCCATGTGCCTGGTGAAGAGTCGCTTGGGGTGAATCGTTATCAGTTTCTATCCAGCGTTGCGCTACCTGAGAACGTGCTCGAACTACCTTCTTCAGCTCAGCGGAAGGATGTCTTTCTAGTCGGAGTTGCGGCTCATATGATTTTGTTAGGATGCCGCCCGCAAGGCGATCCCCCTGACTGGAACAGCTCAGCTGATGAAGAAGGTGCTCTAGAAAACCTGCACGCATGGTTCAGAGCTGTCTTAGAGCATGATCCTGAGCTGCGACCGCCTTCGTGCTCCGATGCACTTACAATGTTCAATAAGGCAACTTCCGCATCGCCATCTAGCACTGAAATTATTGCAGAAATCGAGCGCAGGTTCACAGGCATCAAGTCCCAGATGCAGGTTGCTCGGATGTATCCGCCTAGCGGAGACATGGTGGAGGAGACGGGCCTTGTCGAGTCGTGGATCAGTGAGAGTGACGGTAAAAAGATTCTTGTAAAGCTTTGGAAGCAGGCTGCATTCGGTGAACTAAAGACTAATTGCGGCCGAATACTCGCCTTCCTAGAGCGGGCAAGGAGTATATCTCTTGATATGCCTGGCGGAGTTCCGGAGGTGCTAGCGTACTCCTGGCTGTCTGACGCTGTCGTTGTCGCAAGCGAGTGGGTCGAGGGCGAGACATGGCAGAAAGTACTGGACGAGCGGCTCGAGCTCGAAAAGATGGAGCCCCTCGAGGCATTCAAGATGATGGAGAGATTCTCTCGCACCGTCCTAGACCTGCATGGGCAAAACATCTTTCACGGTGACTTAAAACCTTCGAACGTAATCGTGCGGGAGGATGGAAGCTTCATCCTGATTGACATCCTCGACCTCAAGTTCTCGGTGGACGGAGAAAATTCTGTTTCGAAGTACGCTCCGTCCTCTGGGGGAACCCAAGACCGGGATCGGTATGCAGTGCTGGCGATGAGCATGGAACTTCTTCAGTCCCTCAGAGGCAACGATGCGGCCGTAGAGCGGGTGAAATCGTTAGTCCGGGAACTAATGGGAGGCAGCCGCCCCGCTCTGCTAGAGCCCTTCATCGAATCCCTGCGCCATGAGATCGCCGGAAACAACGAATCTGGGCAGGCAGGCAAATCTAAGAGAGATGTCTGCGTTTCGATCAGAGGGGCTCAGCCTGGCGCTATAGATTCTGACGAAGGAAGCTTTCATATCCGGCATCGGAGCGGACGTGATCTTGAGTTCTTGCATTTTCGAGGGGCCAAAGAGGAACTCATGGTCGCTCTTTCGCATGACTGGAGCGTCGAATGGGTGCGTCGTCAGCAAGTTAAACGCTCCAGTTTAATCTACAACTTGAAAAACGAATTCATGTCTTGCGATCTTAACATTCAAGTCGAGCGCAACGACATCAATAGCTTTTCTTCACTGAGCGACCTGATCTCCGATCTTAACGTCAAGGATCACCTGCTCTCCCGAGATGGTTCAGCGAAGGCGGTCGCAGAAGAGACGGACAGTGGAACGGCGGACGTCTCTCAAGATGTTTTGGCAGAGGAGGTGACAAAGGAAAGCGAGGCGCAGGAAGCATCTGGGAATCTGGCGGAAGCGGCCGTCGATGTCCCGAGGTTGTGGCGTAGGCTAATAGAGGTGGAAGACCAGTTGAGCATCGAAGGCCGCTCCACCGGTCCCAGCTTTTTCGAAGAGCGCCTGAACCTGCATAGCGTTCCGTTCGAACTTGAGTTCGGTCAGTTTGAGTTCGACCGCGACGATAAAGTTCTAGTCGAGAAACAACTTAGGAGCGGAAAGTGGATTAAGGTTGGCCGTCTTGACGTTCGACAGTCACAACCCGACCTGATTCGCATAGATGCGTTCCTTGGGCGGGATAAGTTCAACGTCGAGGACGAGAGCCGCTTACGCTTCGAGAGTTACTTTTCTGCGGAAAGCTTGAAAAGGAGGAAGGATGCTGTTGAGCGTGTTCTCGGCGGTTCCGGGCGGAGCGCCAGCCTTGTCTCCGCGCTGGACCCTCGGTCTGAGTGTAATCCGTCTGAGGTCAATCACGATTTTGATGAGAGTGCGATCTCCGCATACGGCCTAAACGGGGACCAGGAGAGCGCCCTGAGGGGCGTCATCTCCAAACGCCCGCTTGGGCTCGTGCAAGGGCCTCCAGGAACGGGGAAGACAAGGTTCATCGCTGCACTGATCCATTACGCTTTAACGCATGGTTTGGCGCGAAACGTTCTTCTTAGTAGTCAGTCCCACGAGGCCGTGAATACGGCAATCGAAGGTGTGCTAAAGCATTTTTCGGCCGAAGGCGAGAAGCCGAGCGTTTTTCGCGTCGGCTCTCTCCCGGAGGGGAGCGCCACCAGCCTCAGACCTTTCTACGCGGACACATTAGAGCAGGCGCTCAAAGATGAATTTGCTGCTTCTTTCAGAGATCGGGTTTGCGTTGCAGCCGAAGCTCTCGGTATTCCCCGAGATTTCGCCGAAAAGATCGTGACAGTTGAAACCGCTGTTGCGGAGATGGCCGGATCAATCCACAGGCTATCATCGCTTCGGGTTGCAGGAGAGACGGGCAATCGGCAGAGGATCAACAGTTTGAAGGAAGGGCTGCAACGGCAGCTAAGGGGTGTACTTTCTGATGATGTTGATCTCGCGGGACGGGTGGAGTTCGAGACGTTGCCTGCCGAGATCGGCACGATGCTCTCGAGAGAAGGGAGTTCGATTGGAGTTAGCGAGGACAAAATAGAGAGGCTGATGCAGATCATCCACTTGGGGAAGGATTTCATCGGCAGTAGCGCAACGTCGACTCGGAGCTTTCAGCCATTCTTTGCGGGAACTCGACAGATTGTCGCTGGCACATGTGTCGGGCTGGGCCGCCGTGCACTCGGTTTGGTAAACACTCCTTTTGACCTTGTAATCGTCGACGAAGCAGCGAGGTGTACGCCCAGCGAGTTGTTGGTCCCGCTGCAAGCTTCCAGGTGGACAGTCTTAGTGGGCGACCAGGCTCAACTCCAGCCGCACCATGAGGCTGCCGTTGTGGAACAAGTGGCGCGTGATCTTAACATTCGTCTGGGCGATGTAGTCAGATCCGATTTCGAGCGCGCCTTCCAGTCCGATTACGCTCGGACGGCAGGATTCAGAATGCGGGAGCAGTATCGAATGTTGCCGAATATCAACAAGGTAGTATCGAACTCGTTCTACGAGGGGCTGAACCTGTCTGCTGGGAGGATAGATCCATGTGTTCCAGAGGAAGTACTCTCAGCCACGCTTCCCAAGGAAGTTACGTGGATCGAGACGGATGAGTTCGGTGTAAATGCTTATGAGAAGACGGCTAAAGGAAAAGCGAGTAAACTGAATGAAGTCGAGTCCGACACTATCGTTGCGCTCCTAACGCAGTGGGTTGAGCGCCCGGCGTTCACGCGTTGGCTAGAAACTCAGGCAGTATCTGACAATGGCGTTGGCGTAATATGTATGTACGCCGCACAAAGGGATCTGGTGAGACGCGAGTTGAACAAGTCGCCTGCTGGCAGATATTTAGACAGAGGTATAAAAGTCGGTACGGTTGATAGTTACCAAGGGAAAGAAAACCCGATAGTCATACTTTCCCTCGTTAGAAATAACCGAGATGGGAAGGTCTTCGATGCTGCTCGAACGATTCGGGAGGGGTTTCTCTCTACGCCGAACAGGGTGAACGTCGCCCTGAGTAGAGCAATGGACCGCTTGGTGATCGTAGGGAATCGAAGGTCGTGGAGGCCCGGTACTCCTGTGGCGCGCGCTGCATCAGAATTTGGCGCTCTGGCTGCCGCCGGAGAGGCTACGATCATGCGCGCTGAGAGCCTTCTGCTGAGGGATGATGCCGAGCCTCAGAAGATCCAGGAGGGCGTCGAGTGATGAAGCGAGAACGGAAGGTTCTGTCTGTCAATGGTGGACAGTCTGGTGAGGAGCTAGAGGCCACATTTGAAGGCGATGAGATCGTAGTAGGCCACTTCGAGCTTGTTTTGCCGTGTAGGGTTTTTGACGTCGAATATAAGGTGGCTGCTGAGCAGAAGTTCCAACCTAGCCAAGAGTTCTTCCTGAGGCTCGTGCACTCCGCTCCTGGAATTGGGCGCGACCAATTAGCCTCTTTCTTCGGATTCGATGCGCGAGAAGTCGAGTTCGTAATTCAGGACGCCGAGTCGCTCGGTTACGCCTATGAGAAAGATAGCCGACTTTATCTGTCAATCGCGGGAAAAGAGCTTTTTGTATCTGCGAAGGGAGAGCCGCGCCTCTTCTCCGTGTTTCGGAAGAGCGCACGAGTGGGTTTTGACCTTATCTCTCTGGCTCCAGCAAGGAGGGAGCGGCCTGCGGTGAGGTCATTGCCTGAGATAGGGTTCCCAGAGGATACCAGCCCTGGGGGCGCATCTAAAAGGGTGCGAGAGGAAAAGCTTAAACTGCATTTCGCTGAGCTGGGATTGGCTCGAGATGAGGAGGGGGGGCAGAGGAACAGCTTATATTCGGTTGATGAGGTAGTGGCATCGGAGCACTTTCTGGAGACTGTGCCCGTGCATCTGAAGGCCAAGAGAGAAGCTCCCAGCTTGATTACTCCCGACCTGAGCGAATGGCGCCCGGATCACGAGGTTGCGGATAGATTAGAGATTGAGCGTCAAGTATCTTCGTTCGTTGACACGACAAGGGTTCTATCGCGCGAGGGTCAAGCAGGCGAAGCGTATGGCGCTTTACTTCGCATTTTCCCTGAGTATTTGAAGCGCTTTACGTCGAGGGGCAGCTTAAATGTAAAGCGATTCTGGGAGTATTGCTGTGCTTCTGAACGTTCGGTGCGGGCCAACGCCAAGTCTATACCAGTGGCAGGCCCCCTCGTTGCGGAGAGGAATCTGGTGAATCTCGGCGAGGTCGTCGGCTACGGCTTGAGGGCGATTTCGGAACCGTTACATCTTCCGAGAAGCTATGTTTGGCTTGCGCCTCAGTTGGAAATCTGGGGGGCTTCGTCGGCCGCTGCAAAGGCGAATGAGTTGGTGAAGGCGAAGATTGCCGAGCGGCAAAGCGGCATCGCTGAACCGGAAGAGGTCGAAAATCTGTGCATATTTCCGGGACAGCGACATCCTTTCCACCTCCGCGATGTTTTCGACACTGTGGAGAGCTTGGCTAATCCGCTTTGGCCGAGAGAGCTTGAACTCCTGTTGATACCTGGTGTTGCTGTATATGCCAGCGTTCATGCTCCCATTTTTGTGAGTCTCGGATTTCCGACTCCCGTTGGCGTTCTTTCATTCGACGAAGCAGTGGTTGCGAATGCGCGTAGCTATCTACTAGATCACCTAAAGGCGGACTCCGGGAAAGTTGTCGAATCCTTCCTTGGGCAGCTTTGAAGGTTTAGGCGAGGCAGTTTGGCCCTAAGCTTCAGAGGCTAACGCACGATTCAAAGTTGAGTAAGCAGTGCCCTCCATAAATCCGCGAATTTACGGAGCCGAAGTCAGGATCGACGCCCGCTTGATGAGCGGGTTCGAGTCCCGCCTCAGGCGCCAAAATCGACAAAAACAGGAACATGAGCGGTCAATTTGGGGTGAACTCCCAGCCGCGAAAAAACGTCAAGAATTTCGAGCTAGGCTCCCATCGGGCACCCATCCAGATCAACCATCAGGGGGATGCTCCGGCGCGCTGTCGGCCACCTTTCTGGCCCGTGGGCAACCGGCTTTCTGTTGCCCAGGTGTTCCCCTGACGGTAATCGGGAGCCGATGGGCAGAAGGAATTGGGCAGCGGTGACTGAGCCCGACGCGGCAGAGCCAGAGACACGCCGGGAGCATTCCCGCCCCGCTTTCGACGCCTGCCTCCGAAGTTCGACACTTCAGAAGCGAATTTGCCGTGATCAGCCTGGGCCGGTGACGTGATTTCAATGCCTTAGCGGGAAGATCAGCCACAAAACCCGCGACCTCTGTAGTCACACGCTATGCCGAGGATCAGTATTGAAAGAAGGTCATATGCGCGTGTAGCCTCGCTACACAATGTACACGCGCATCACCAAGACCGGCGACCGCCAGTATCTCCAGCTCGTGGAGGCCTATCGCAACGAGCGTGGGCAGTCCCGCGTGCGGGTGATCGCCAACCTCGGGCGCCTCGACAAGCTCACCTCTTCGACGCTCGATCCCTTGATCAACGGCCTTAACCGCGCCGTGGGCCGGGCTGAGAACACCGCGTCGGAAGTCATCCAGGAGCCCGGCCGCAGCTATGGTGACGTCTTCGCCCTCCACGAGCTCTGGCGCGAGCTCGGGATCGACAAGGCGTTGCAGCGGGCCCTGCGCTCCTCGCGGCGTGGCTTCGACGCCGAGGCGCTGATCCGGGCGATGGTGTTCAATCGGCTCTGCGCGCCGGAGTCGAAGCTGGGCTGCCTGCGCTGGCTGGAGACGGTCGCGATGCCGGGCCTGCCGCAGACCCCAACACACCAGCAGCTCTTGCGCGCCATGGACGCGCTGATGGACAACCTCGACCCCGTCGAAGCCGCCCTCAGCCGCCAGTTCCGCCCCCTGGTCGATCGAAACCTGTCGATCGTGTTCTACGACCTGACGACCGTGCGCATCCACGGAGAGGCGGAGGTGGCCGACGATCTGCGTGCCTTCGGCATGAACAAGGAGCGCGGCGGCATCGCCCGGCAGTTCGTTCTCGGCGTGGTGCAGACGGCCGAGGGATTGCCGCTCTTGCACACGGTCCACCCCGGCAACATCGCCGAGACCAAGACCTTGCAGGGCATGCTGGAGAAGGTGCTCGCGCGCTTTCCGATCCAGCGGGTGGTGCTGGTGGCCGACCGGGGCCTGCTCAGCCTCGACAACATCGCCGAACTCACCTCGGTCGCGGAGCGCTCGGACCGGAAGCTGGAGTTCATCCTGGCCGTGCCGGCCCGTCGCTACGCCGAACTGGTGGAGACCTTCGAGAACCTCGCGTTCCGCAACGGCCTGGCAGAAGCCGCGTTCGCCGGTCACCGGCTGATCGTGGCCCATGATCCCCTGCGGGCCGAGGAGCAGTCCCACAAGCGCCGGGCGCGGATCGGCGAACTCGAGGCGATGGCGGACAGGTTGGTGGCGAGGCTCGATGCCCAGGATGAGGGGCAGACGACGCATGGACGCCGCGCCTCCGATCGTGGCGCCTACAGCCGGTTCGCCCGCGCCGTCGCCGACGCGGAACTTACACGCTTCATCAAGCCCGACCTGCACTCCGACAGGTTCAGCTACACCATCGACGAGGCGGCGATCCGCGATGCCGAACTCTTCGACGGCAAGCTTGCGGTACTGACAAACGCCCCGGACATCGCGCCTGCCGAGGCCATTGCGCGCTACAAGGCCCTCGCCGACATCGAACGTGGCTTCCGCGTCCTCAAGTCCGATATCGAGATGGTCCACCACCGCCTGCCAGAGCGCATCCGAGCCCATGCGATGATCTGCTTCCTGGCCCTCGTGCTCTACCGCGTGATGCGCATGCGCCTGAAGGCCGGAGGCCACAGCGCCAGCCCGCGCACCGCGCTCGATCTACTCGCGCGCATCCAGAAACATACCGCCCATATCGGGGCGAAGTCCTTCCACGGAACCAGCAAGACCACTCCGGAGCAACTCGACCTCTTCGACGCCCTGAACCTGCCAAAACCGGCCTGACTCCGCGTGTAGTCACACAAGCGCCGATCTGGCGTTAACAATATCAATGACTTACGCGATTAACTGTCGAACTTGGCAGACTACACGACAGTAGGTTTTGGGGTGGCTGAGATCGGCGAAACCGATTCTTCTGAGGGACTCGACCTCACCAAAGGAACGGTCCCTTGAACATCCGCGCACTCGCCGATCTCCAGAAAACGCTAACCCCGCATGTGCCGTTGAGCAAGCCCCGGCTGGAGACGCTCTGCATGCTGTTACTCGGGATGATCAGCGCGCGGACGGTGAACCTCACGCATATCGCAACAGAGCGACCGGGTCGCGCTATGGTTGCGTCGACCTACCGCCGTCTGCAACGCTTCTTCCAGCACGTGTGCCTGCCCGAAGACTGGGCGGTGGGTATAGTGGTCGCGCTGATCGGGAATCCCCGGCCGTGGACGCTTTGCCTCGACCGAACCAACTGGAAGGTCGGGAAGACCGACGTCAACGTCCTCGTCTTGGCCGTCATCACGGCCAGGTTTCGCGTGCCGCTGATGTGGACCCTGCTCCCGCATTCCGGCAACAGCACGACGACACAGCGGATCGCCCTGATGAAGCGGTACCTCGCACACTTTGACGCCACGACGGTACGCGTGCTTTTGGCGGATCGCGAGTTCATCGGCCAGGAATGGTTCGCTTTCCTCGTGGATCAGAAAATCCCCTTCGCCATCCGGATGAAGGAAGATCAGATCGTCCGGGCCAATGGACGAGATCTCTACCTGCGCTCGCTGCTATCGCGGTGCAAGGGCGTGCGGGGCTTCACCGCCATCCTGCCTGGGAGAGCCGGTCACCCCGACCTCGAGCTTCACTTCGGTGCGCGTCGCATCAAGGGCGGCGAGCTTCTGGTGGTCGCTTCGTCCCAGCCAGGCAGTGGCGCCCGCATCTTGCGGCTGTACAAGAAGCGCTGGTTCATTGAATGCCTGTTCGCCGACAGCAAGACGCGGGGGCTCAATCTTGAGGACACGCGTCTCACGCTCGCGCACAAGTTGTCCCTCCTCATCGCCATCACGGCCATTGCCATCGCCCTCATCTGCCGGACCGCAGCCCAGCTCCTGGGCTCGAAGTACCCGGCTCGGAAGAAGCACGGTTACTGCTCGAAATCATGGTTCCGCACCGGCTTCGACGAAATCCGACGATGGCTGCGCTCGAGCACCAAAACCCCGCTCATCACCCGTAATCTCGTCGTTCCAAGGCGGCTGAGGTACGGAGTCGTGTAGTCTGCGAACTTGGGTGCCCGGGCTTAAGAGGAAGAACGGCATGAAAGTTGATCCACGGCCTCTTTCCGTCGAGGGGCATGCTCGTTAGCTGCTCGGAAAGCATCACGAATAGCCCTTATTTTTATGGTTATACTTCTGTTAGTTCTTTTCGATACCAGTACCCCACTGAATATATGTCAGCGGTCCTTGACGCGAGCATGGATTTCCGGGTTGCAAACCATGGATAAGGGTCTCGATTCGTCCTTGTTGCGTCGTGTGGCGGGTGCCGGGGGGAAAGTCCGGCCGAGCCCACAACGCCGAAAACCCCGCTCGGGGCAGGGCTATTTTTTTCAGGCAGGCCCGCAGGGCTTAGAACGGCGGGTCGCTACCCACCTTCGGCGCTGGCGCCTCTTCGTTGTCGTGGCCGCTGCCCAGGTGCACACCAAATCCGTAAGTCCCAGTCTGGATGGGCTCGCGCTCTACTGTGCTACCGAAGATCGCCAGGAAGTCTGTAGGAGCCTTCTTCAGCTCAGCTTGGGCCTCTTCGCGCAGCAGCTGGCGGCAGCGGTCTACGATGAACGGGTGCACCTTCAGGCGGCTCCGATACCGCTTGTCGGGGTGCGCGGACCAGTCGACGATTCGTTGCGCGCGAGGGCGAAGATACTCGTCCTCGTTGAACGGCCTGCCGTTCTGCTCTTCCCAGCGGGCCTGCATCTTCAGCTGCTGCTCATAGACCCAGGCATCAGCTTCGCGGTCGGAGTCGTTGTAGTGCAGGGCTTCTGACTGGCTCACCGGATTCGCGACCACCGCGTAAGTCTCACAGTAGCCGCCTGGACCAGGACGGGGCGTAGTGATGCCGCAGATCAAGTTGCGAGGCGGACAACCGCGTGGACGATCCTCACGAAGCTCCTGAGCGGCCTCCTCACCCTGGGGCTCCTCATCACCCGGAGGAGGGGGAGCAACGCCCTCGCTCTCGAAGTCCACGACGCCAGGATGCTCAAAGACGTCATCTGGATCATCACCGAGAGCAGCCCCGTAAATGGGCGTCCGGGTCCGGCAAGTGATCGAGGCAACGTCGTCGCCGGGGTATTCGCCCTCAGCTTCATAGTCGATGAGACCGAAATCCACGCCCTCGTCATTGGGCTTCGTCTTGCAGATGATCGAATACCGCCCGCCCATATACACGACCCGGCCGCCCGCTTTCGTCAGCTCAGAGCGCCATCTCTTGAAAGACCCGTAACGCATTACTTGCGCACGCCCCTGGGTGACCTCGTGCAGCCAAACAACGCTGTGCGGCGGCACATCGCGCGGGATCTTGGCAGGCTTCGTGATGTAGCCCCGAACCTTCTCGATCTCGCGGACGCGGGACGCGTGAACGTAGCTGTCGCACATCTCGTGCAGGGCAACCGGGCCGAAGACCCCGGGAAACTGCTGCCCCAGCTTGCGCAGGGCCTTGCTCCACAAGAACCTTATTTTCTTGACGAATTCGGTCTTCTTGCGACCTTTCCTGCGGACCGAGATGACCAGGTGGAAGTGCGGGAACGCAGTGCCGCTCATAGGGTCCAGCGTGATCTCGGTGCGGCGGAGGATGATCTCGTAACCGTCCTCATCCCACCCCCACCGGCGGAGTTGAGCGGCCATCTCGGAGACCTTCTTGGCGGCTTCCTGCATGATCTTCTTGGCGGTGTCGGAGTCGACCTCATCCCAATCCAGTCGGCCGGGACACGCGTGCAGCGTCAGAAATCCGATGTCTTGCCACGTCGGTTGAATCATCCGGTGCCAGGCACCGAGATCATCTGCGTGCCGCGAGTAGTAGGCGTTGGCAATCTCCGGAATGACGCATGAGGATTTAAATTTGTCGATGTCTACGGCAAGCCCTGGCAGCATCGTAAAAAATCGCACGAAGCCGTCGCGGACCTCGTATCCGGCTTCTTCCAGGATGTCCGCGATCCGCTGACTCTCCGACCAGCGCTGATAGCGGGTCTCAGAAAAGATGCCGCCGCCGTGGTAATCCTCCTGCGCACCCGTGCGAAGGTGGATCGCTTCCTGGCGAGTGAAATACCGCATCTGGGGACGCTCCTTGCGCCCCTTGTTTTCTTGAATGTCTGCACCGTCGAGTGGCATCGTGAAAAACCTTCCCTATATTCTGGAAGACTCTTTTTCTGCCGCTCTTCCGTTGACAATTCTCCGGATGTTTCAATATAACCAGTAATCATCAAAGCTTTCCAGCGGACGGCAGAAGCTCGAACCTTCCCAGTCCAGAGCCCTCGAAGTTTGCACCTTCGGGGGCTCAACGTTTCATATAGTATCGCCGCCTATTATGTGTCAACTGAACAACTCGGATTCGCACTAGCAATCGTAAACCCAATCGGCTTATTTACGGCGGAAACGGCGGGTCATTTCGTTTGAAAAGGCCGGAGATGACCCCGGCGCTCCGGCTGGAGCGTGTCATATCAGACAAAATGCCGCTATCCGCCTGGATCTCGATGGGTGTGCCGCGCTTTGAAACTTGATCGGAAGACGAGGCGTATCCAAAGGACCGTCTTGCTCCTCGTGGGAGCGAAGTAGTTCGCCCTGAACAACGTTTAGGCCTCTGATTTTTCGATAGAAACTTCCGCTTTCCATGGCTTCTGATCGCAGGGTTTCGTAGAATTCGATCAAGAACCCTGCGATTTCCGGATGGACCGATGAAGCCGAAAGCCCGCCCAGTCGAGCAGGACGATCTCCTGCGGCCGCGCCTGGTTGATCTGATCGACATGCGCCACGAGTTGGTGAAGCTCGAGGCGCTGATCGACTGGGAGTTCTTCGAGCGGGAGTGGTCGGCGTTCTTTCCCTCGACCACCGGGCGGCCGGCGACGTCGCCGCGGCTGGTGGCGGGGCTTCTCTATCTCCAGCATGCTTTCGACCTATCGGACGAGGCCGTTGTCGCGCGGTGGGTCGAGAACCCGTACTATCAACATTTCTGCGGCGAGACCTTCTTCCAGCATCTGCCCCCGATCGACCCTTCGTCACTCACCCGCTGGCGCAAGCGGATCGGGGAAGAAGGCGTGGAATGGCTCCTGACCAAGACCATCGAAGCCGGCCGCGCCTCGGGGACGGTCGAGGACAAAAGCCTGGAGCGGGTGTCGGTCGACACGACCGTGATGGAGAAGAACATCGCTCATCCCACCGACGCCCGGCTCTACGAGACGGCGCGCCGGAAACTGGTGGCGCTGGCCTCCGAGGCCGGGATCAAGCTGCGCCAGAGCTATGCGCGCCTGGCGCCGCGGCTGGCGTCGAAGATTGGCCGATATGCCCATGCCCGTCAGTTCAAGCGGATGCGCAAGGCGCTGCGCACGTTGCGCGGCTATACAGGCCGCGTGATGCGCGATCTGCGTCGCCGGCTCGACGATATGCCCCAGGGAGACCTGCGCGAGCGGATCCTCGACATGGTACTGCTGACCTCGCGCCTGCTGCATCAGCAGCCGAAGGGCAGCGACAAGCTCTACAGCCTGCACGAGCCGGAGGTCGACTGCATCTCGAAGGGGAAGGCGCGCAAGCGTTACGAGTTCGGCACCAAGGTCAGTGTCGCCGCCACCATCGACGAGGGCTTCATCATCGGCATGCGTGCGCTGCCGGGCAATCCGTATGACGGCCACACCCTCGCCGAAGCTCTCGAGCAGGTCGAGGTGCTGACCGACCGGCGCCCCTCTCTCGCGGTCGTCGACCGCGGTTACCGCGGTCACGGCGTCGAGAACTCCCGCGTGCTGATCAGCGGCACCCGCAGGCTCACGCCAGCGCTTGCCAAGCTCCTGCGACGGCGCAGCGCCATCGAGCCGGAGATCGGCCACATGAAGACCGACGGGCGGCTGACGCGCTGTCCGCTCAAGGGAACCACCGGCGATGCGCTCTTCGCCGTCCTCTGCGCCTGCGGGCACAACATCCGCAAGATCCTCGCCCATCTCAGGGCGCTTTTGGCTCTGCTGATCGCTGCCATTCTCGGCCCGTTCGCACTCGGATCCCGTCTCGAAACACGGGCAGCCGCCGGCTGATCGTCTTGTTCAGGCCGAACTCATTCAGGACATCACCGCAATGACCGCCTCCATTTCGTCCATCTCGACCGCACAGATGATCCGGAACCAGACCAAGGATTCGATCCTCTCCTACGAGGAGGAGCGGGCGCTCGTCGAGGCATATGCGAATGACGGAGATGCCGCGGCACGCCAAAAGCTGATCACCTCCCACAGGCCGCTTGCGGTTTCTCTGGCGCAGAAAATGAGCGCTAACGGCACGGAATTCGAGGACCTGTTTCAGGAAGCGATCTGCGGACTGGCAATCGCCATCGACCGGTTCAATCCAGATCACAAAACCCGGTTCTCGGCCTACGCCGCCTGGTGGATGATGGAGCAGATGCGCGGACATATTTCCCGCAGCTATCATTCCGTGCGCATTGGCCGGAGTCATCGGGAGAAAAAAACCTACACCCTCCTGGTGACCGCCTACAAGATCATCGGCGCGGATCTCGATGACGCCGTCCTCGCAAAGATCGCAGAGGAAGCGAAGGCTACGCCGGAAGAGGTCAACAGGGTCTATCAAGTCATGCTGAGCCGAGGAGCTTCCCTCAATAAACCGGTTGCGGTGGACGAGGGGGCCTCGGAGATGGTCGAGTTTCTGGTCGACGAGGATGCGCCCCCTGTCGATGCGGGCCTCGTGACGGAAGAGCAAGGGTCGGTCCTCGAGGACGCACTCGAGGAACTCCGCGATCCGCGCGCGGCTGACATCGTCCGCGCCCGCAACCTTACCCTGGACCCCGAGACCCCGAAATCGCTCGGGAAAAAGATGGGTCTTTCGCCCGAACGTGTCCGCCAGATCGAGCGCCACGCGCTCGTGGAGCTGCGCCGCGTGCTGGCGGGCCGTGGGTTCACGCCGGACATGCTTCTCGGCGCCTGATCTCAGTCCGAGGACAGCGGACACACAACCCCGGGTCGATCGCGACGCCGGGGCCGTTCGCCTTTTCGCTTCGATGGCCTACTGCCCGGGACCATGTCCTCCGCAAGGGAAACCACAAGCCCGCACAAGGGCAGGGAGGCGAATATGGGCAAGATCAAATTCCTGACGCGAGAGCAGGTAAAGGACCTCGCCATTCGATATCAGGATGGCGACGAGAAGGCGGGCGCTGAACTTCTGCAGCGACATATGCCGATGATCATTTCCGCGGCACGCAAGGCTGCTTTCACGCACCGGGTATCCGAGCTGGATGTCCGGCAGGAATACTGCGCTGCTTTCTGGAGATCTCTCGAAAAGTTCGACCCGCATTGCGGTGCGGCGTTGTCCTCCTACGCCGTCTATTACATGAAATCGGCGCTGCTCAAGTACCTTTCTCAAATGGGCGGGGTGGTCAAAGTTCCGAATGGCCACAAGACGCGTCAGCTTCTGTCGAAGTTCGGGCATCTCGTTCACGAATACGAAAAGAAGAGCGGAATGGCTTTCGGCGAGGACGGGTTGGAATTCGTCGCCGACGAACTTGCGATTGACAAGGAGGAGGTGCGCGCCTTCGTGATGATCATGCGGCCGGACAATGTCCGTGCCGACAGCCCGACCTCTCTTGAAGCCGAAGACGGCAACTCCGGTCACTGGGAGCTTGAGTTTGCGAGCGAAGACTCTTCGCTCAACGCGATCTCGAATTACGACCAGGAAAAGGCGCGAGAGGCAATCTCGACGATCATCTGCCGATATTACGACGAACGAGACCAGGATATCGCGATGGCGCAGCTTCTTGGCGACCGGTCCCAGAATGACCTGCAGGCCTTGGCAGATAAGCACGACCTCAGCGTCGAGCGCATTCGCCAAATCCAACGGGGTTCGCTGGAGCTCATCCGCGAGCGTCTCGAAGCCCGGGGTATTCGCTCTGCCGACGACTTCGCCATCGCAAATGCCTGACCAGGACCGCGCCCTGTTTCCCGAGAGATCGGGCGCGGCCTTATCTCCAGTGCAGTAATGGAGAATTTCCCGATGCGCGCCCTTGTTGCGTCTTTCGTCATGATCGCCCTTGCCGGCGCCGCAGCAGCTCAAAGCGGGCCGCCGCCCTCCGAGTCCGTCCTGCAGTCGACCTGCGGCCTTTTGGAGCAGCTGTTCGCCTGGGGCAGAAGCATCGTTTTGATCATCTCGGCCTTCCTCGTGATCCGGGTCTCGGTGGGCGCGATGTTCGGCGCCTTCAACAAGCAGATGCTGATCCTGGGACTCCTGGGCATGTTCCTCGTCGGCTCTGTCGAGGCGTGGGTCGCCTTCATGGTGCCGGGCGATCTGTCGTCCTGTGCATCTGCGGTTTTCACCGGCGAAAATCTTCCAGCCGCCCAGCAGTTCTGGGCAAATCAGTGAGGTCACCGATGAGTTTCATCCGCTTTGCGCTTCTTGCGGTCGCCGTCACGCTGCCTGGCGCTGCCTCCGCGCAAGGGGTTCCGGAGCTCGACTACGAGCGGCTCACGTCTTGCTCCGCGATCTATGTCGGAGCGGCGGGCTTCCATGACAGGGCAGGGCGCACACAGGAGGCAGAGGTTGCCCGTTCGAAGGCCTCGACGCTTGATATGCTGATGGGTGCGACCATGCTGCGCCAGAGCGCCCCGGCGACGTCCGCGGAGTGGTCCCGCATCAGCAAGCAGATCAACCAGTCCCTGGAGGAGTTCCGGGGGCAGGTGGAGGTGCGCCTCGGCATCGACAAGGAGCTTCCGATCGAGCAGGTAACGCAGCTGTTTGAGGAGTGGCTCCCGTACTGCGATGGCCAGCTTCCCATGGCCGAGACGCGTCTTCTCCAAGAAGTCGCCTGGCAGACCAGGCTGGCCGGCACCATCGCCGCCGGCGGGCGATAGGCCAGAGACCTCCATGTCGGCCAGTGAAGAAGAAAAGGCACCCCACGTTGACTGCTGCGCGCATTGCGGCACTCGGCTTCCATACGGCGTTCAAAAGGCCGCTATTGAAGTCGTTCAGGTGAGACGGATGACGGAAAGGCTCGTGCAGGCGAGCAACAGCATTTGCGAGGAAAAAGTCCTCACAGGCGCAACCGAGGAGGATGCTGTCCGGATCAAGAAGAAGTTCTCCACCTGGAGCTTCCCTCTGCCGAGCGAGCTTCTGGAAGTCTGGAAAATATGCGCTGGCACGCCGCTTCATGGCTATGACGGAAGTCTTCTCAGAGCCCCTCTTGGAATAAAGTCCATGGATGAACCGGACGTGGAGGACTTGGATGCCTACGACGTGGAGCGTTACGGCATCCTGAATTTAGGCACCGGTATCGATGTTTCCCTGACGATGAACAGGGATGGCCGCGTAAGTCTTGATCTGATGACCTTCGACATGCAACCGAAGTCGTTTCCTTACGCATTCGAGGAGGGCTTCACCAAGTACGTGGAGGCCATCGAGGCAGAAGTGCAGCGCCGCGAGTACGAAGAAGAGGACTGATATGGCCGTCTTCCGCCCGCGGACGCACCTCAGGAACACCAAGAATCCCTGCTGCTCGAATTCCTGTCGGCACAAACTCAAGGCTCGAACCAGCACTGGCGCGGGAGCCCCGCCTGGAAGGTAGGGCTCACTCCTGAGACGATGCGAGAACGCGGGACGCTCGGCGCCTGGCGAACGGCGGTGTTTCAACGCGACGGGTTGAGATGCCGCCTGTGCGGCGACGACGACAGAGAGAATCTCAACGCGCCACATCGCGCCATCGGCGGCCGGCTAAATCCCTGCATAGCTGGGCCTGTAGTGGCAGTATCGAACATAATTTGTGTTATACGCCCAAGCTCTGGTTCCTAATCCGCGCCTGAAATACCTCCCCTATCGCTGCCCGGCAGCCGTCCTCAAGCGGATGCCCTGTCAACCGGCACCGGGGCGCGCTATGACTCTCCGCGACAAATGGCGGAGGCTGGACGTGGACACGCAGAAAAAGACGCTCGGCGAGAAAGTGTTCGGAGGCTTCGACTGGCCGGATGGCAGGATCCCTCCGATCATCGCCGGCCAGCCGATCCCGATGGAAACCGGAATGGACAAGCAACTGCGTCCCTTGCTGCCCGAGACGCAGCACGCGGCTTTCGACAAGCAAATGGGCATGTGGGCGCATGGCTGGCCCTACCTGAAGTCGGTGGAGGCTGAGGGCTCGATGCGCCACAACATCAACGCCAGTCCCGTGCAGGAGGTCAGCGAGGCCCACAGGGACGACGCCCGGCGCCGCCTGGCCCAACGCAGCCTGCAAAAGGCACACCAGCGCAAGAAAGATGTCGACCGGCACCTTGACGCGATCGACGCCATGTTCGCCGCGCCGAGCAAAGAGAGCCTGACCGCGGCCCGCGAGGCCCTGCAAAAGGTGCGCGAACTCCTCTCCTGAGGCAAAAGCCGGTTCGCTCGTCGACGAACGGCACAATCTTCCTCCTCAAGGAAGCACCAACCGCAGGAGGCACCGCGATGCTCAGGGCCAAGAATTACAAGGGCGACCAGATCGGCATCTTCTCCCCTTACCACGAGGATTTCGTGGATGCCGCACACAAGATGGGCGGCAGGTTCCATCGCTCCGAGGGCTGCTGGGTGTTTCCTGGGCGCCACCGCGAACAGGTCGCCAACATCCTACAGAGCGTGTACGGGGCGGACCCGTGGGAGCCCAAATGCCGCGTCCGGCTCAAGGCGAAGGAGGAACTCCGCGCGAATAAGGGGCCGGTCGTTGAGGGCGGCATGGTTCTCGCAAATGCCCGCAGCCGCGATAGCGGCGCCCGCGTCGGCGAAGGCGTACATCTTCTCTCGGGCGAAATCCGGTCCGGCGGCAGCGCGGCGCATTGGCTCTCACTCGTGACCGAGGACTCGGAGTTCGAGATCGACGAATTCCCGGTCCGCCTGCTCGACGAGGCAGGTGAATATCACACCGAGGCACTGGAGGTCCGCGCGGTGCACGATGTCGATGCTATGGACGAACTTCGCGCCGAGCGTGCGCGCCTCGTCGCCCGCATCGCGGAGATCGATGCACTCCTCGAGGCCGACTGATCCCTACAGTGCCGCCACAGGGCTGCGGTCCGCTGCGGCCCCTACTCCATCGACCCGGGAATATCCCCGCCGGCACTTCTTGCGCTCGATCCCGGCTGCGAGATCATGCATCTCGCCCAGATCGCCCGAGGCGGCGATCCTGAGCCTTTCCGGCTTGCCGATCCTGCCCCAGGCGATCTGCAGGCTCGCGGGGGCGAATAAATCGGGCAGAACCCTCAGCCGGTAGAATTTCTGCCGGTTGGTGACGCTATCGATCAGCGCGAGGCGACAGACCTCGCCGTAGGAATTGGGCATGGACGGCTCCCGAGATTTCCCCGCCCTGGGGCAAAGATCGCTTTCGGAGCCTTGGAGCTGCACGGCGCAGATTCTGCGATGCGGGAGTCTCGGTCAAGTGCCCTTTTATTCTCGCTTTTTCGCTTCGCTCGAGGGCGACCGGCACAATCTTCTTCGTGAAGCAAGCAATGCGCGGAGAGACCCAGATGAATGCCCATGTGCAGACCGAACGCAGCGGAAACGTGCTTTCGCGGGAGCAGA
>NZ_FOXA01000054.1 GCF_900115595.1 Tranquillimonas alkanivorans | reverse complement strand
CTTAAAAGTTTCCCCGGGCCGCCTCGCTCAGGATCATCTTGTCGAGGGTCAGGTCGGAAACAGCCCGCCGGAGCCGTCGGTTCTCCGCCTCCAGTTCCTTGAGCCGCTTCAGTTGATCGCGGCTCATGCCGCCATACTGCCTGCGCCAGCGGTAGTAGCTCTGCTGCGTGATGCCGACCTGGCGCGCTGCCTCACCGACCGATAGTCCTTGGCCTTGCAGAACTTCAATCTGCCGCAGCTTCAAGACGATGTCCTCGGGCTTCTCTCGCTTCCCAGCCATTCTCTGGTCCTCTCCATAACGGGATCATTTTATCCCTGGGGGCGGACCACTCCAGCGGGGGCACTCCATGGATGGTCAGGTAGCCGTCGCCATCTATAAAGCAGTTGACCCAGATCTGTGCAATCTCGGGCGTGTAGGTCCTTGCGGCCACCTGGTGGGGGCCGTTCTTCGCCATGAGGGTTAGCTTGCCGATCGAACCGGACGGATGGAGGAGGTCAAGAAATCCCGCGAGGGTGATGGTTGCTGCCGCGGGCTCTGCGCCCGCGAACCGAGTTCTGTCGAGGTGTTCCATCGAGAGGAACTG
The DNA here is from genome assembly GCF_900115595.1 of Tranquillimonas alkanivorans. Lineage (GTDB taxonomy): Bacteria > Pseudomonadota > Alphaproteobacteria > Rhodobacterales > Rhodobacteraceae > Tranquillimonas > Tranquillimonas alkanivorans. Next base: position 9,881 of record NZ_FOXA01000054.1, on the reverse strand, counting down.
GTTCGGAACGTCCCTCTCTCAAAATGAACCAGCAGAACTTCTTCGGGCGCGTCCGCAATGCGCCCTATTTTGGTTATGCCGACCTTCCGGCCGTCCGCCGCGCCGGCTGGTACCAGACGAAAGTCCGCAGACCGCGCGTTCGACTGGCCATCGTTTTCGCATTTGCAGCGAACGGCAAGTTCGACGGGCCGCAGTGCAGCGATGTTGCCCAAGTCTGGACTGCAGGAACAGGCCGTCCTTCCATCTACCTGTGCCGAGATTGGACGATGCTGCGTTGCCTCCGATGGCTGTTTGGAGCCCAAACTGACCGCGGTGCGCCAGCTTGAGTTCGCGGGCGCAGCAGGATGTCCCTGTGCGAGCGGGGAAGCAGAAGCTTCTCGCCACGTGCCGTCGATCGTGGTGCTCTGTCGACTGGAAGACTCTTGACCATAGGAATGATTGTCCCGACGATTGCTCATCGCAGCGTTCAGCCTGCGAAGCACCAAGCGCCGACGGCCATGCTCCAGAAAGAGGGGACGCCAAGGATGTCTCGAAGACAGCGTCGAATGCCGTTCAGGCACCTTTCGCGTCGAGCGGAGTAAGAGCCGCGCGGTTCCCGAAGTAAGCGATGAGGCCATAGAAAGCCGCACGCGCAAGGTAGCCGGCCCGCATCAATATGACGACGCGAACGGGACTTGGTGTTCTTGGGTCTGGCGTGCACCCATCTCTCGCTCAGTTCCATTCGGGGCTCTACAGCAGGTACAAGCACCGGGTCCGCCGATGGTTCACGCCATGACCGACCCGAACACGGTGTGCCAATGCCTTTTGCCGTCGCGCCGAGAGAATCCTGCCGACGTCGTCGGCTGTTGCCGCAAACGGAACGCGAAGCCCAGTTCGGCGTTCATCTTCATCCGGCAAAAATCGGGTGGAAGGAGCGGTGACATGAGCCTCAAGCGCATTCTCGGGACGATGCTCGCCTCCCGGATGGCGGGTCGCGGGCGACGGGGAGGGCTCGGCGCTGGAGCTGCGATGTCCGGCTTGGGATATCCTCGGCGGCGAAGCAGGATGGGCGGAAAGCTGGGCATGGCCGCCCTCGGCTACATGGCCTACCGCGCCTACCAGGACCACCAGAGCCGCACGACCGGCACATCGGGCAACAGCACTGCTGGCGCTTCGGGGTCAGGCCTCGGCGACATGATCCGCAATGTGGCGGACCAACTAGCTGGAAAAGGAAGCGGCGGCTCTGGAACAGACACGGCAACCGCATCCGATGCCTCGCCGGACATGGCCGAGGATGCGAGAGCTGCGGAAGCACTCAGCGATGACACTGCACTGCTGCTCATCCGGGCGATGGTCACCGCCGCATACTCCGACGGCTCGCTCTCGCAGGAAGAGCGAAAGCGGATCATGGAGGAGATATCAGAGGCCGGCGCGGACGCAGAGGATCGCGCGGTGATGGAGCGCGAAATCGCTAACCCCAAGCCGTTGGAAGAACTGCTTGCGCAGGTGCACGACGAGGAGACGGCAGAAGAGTTCTACCTCGCCTCCCGCGCTGCGATCGACCCGGATACCGAGCCGCACAGGGCCTACCTTGCCGATCTTCGCACACGCCTGAAGCTATCGGACGACAGTATTGCCGACGTCGAGAACATGATGTCCTGAGGCCAGCCATTCCCACTTCCAGGGCCTTGCACTGAAGGAGAAAAGCGAAAAATGAGTTCCACAGACTCGACCCCGCGGACGAAGGCCGAGGTGATGATCGAGCGCAGCACGGCAGCCTCCCGCGCCATTCTGGACGCCGAGAAGGCCGAACGCGACGAGAAGACGGCGCGTCTCCGGGCGAAGCGATTGGCGCGGGAGGAAGGCCGGACAAAGGACAGGTAGCCGGACGGGGCTGAGAAGACGCCAGTTGGCGCCGATCACTCGCGGCGCCTGCCTCACTTGCCGTTCCTTGGTGGCAGTGGGCCGAATGCGCCCCCCTGAAGGAGCAAACGGGCGTTGGCGCGTGCCTCGCGCGCCGAGATAGTTGGCGTGCCGGCGCCGGCTTCTCAAGATCGGAAAGCTTCTTCCCATGCCGAGTAGATGAAGGTCGCGGACCAGGTCAGAACCATGAAGCCGCCGAGGGATTGCATCATGTTGATCATCCTCACCGGTCCCTCGGCCTCGATCTGGGTGTAGCCGAGCGTGGCGAAGTTGATGCCGGAGAAGTATATGAGGCCGCTCCAACTCTCTGCGCGTCCTCCGGCGAGCTCGCCCATGTATGGCCAGGACAGCAGGGCCGCGTAAGCTCCGGCGAAGAGCACGATCTCCAGCGTGTGGATCGTGAGCAGGCCGATGAAGGTCATGAGGATGGTCCGGTTCGGATTTCGACCGTCCGCGCCCGTCAGCCAGTCCAGGCCGCGCAGGCAGACATGGTGAAGCGCACCGAGAAGCGCGACGAGGATGAAGCCGATTAGGAGTGCCATCTGGTGAGTACGAGTAGTGATCGAATGGGGAAGATGAAGGATTGCCAGCCGATTCAGCTCGGCGACACGATGGGTTCGATTTCGGGAAACGCGCTTGCCGGCGCCGGCCGCCCTTGAGCATGGCGGCGCCGGCACAGGTCTTCAGGTCTTCTTGTCGTCCCTATCCACCGGAGAGGTGCCGGGAGACGTCGACGCACCGCCGCTCGTGGCTGTGCCAGGGGTGACGGGCTTGGGATCAGTCGCTGTGGGCGGCCTCGTCTTCGACCCGGGTTCTGCCGCCGGCGCGCTGGGGCTGGAGGTGCCGGTGCCCGTCGCCTTGGTTGGCTCCGACATCCCCGTTCTCGCGGCATCACTCGCTGGAGTGGCGGGTTTGCTGGCCGGAGTGGTCGAGTTGGACGAGAAGGACCCGGTCTTCGGACCGGCATTCGTCGCCGTCGAACCGGGGCCGGAGGCGCCAATTGCCGGGGGCTTGTTCGACACCGATGCTCCGGGTTTCGCTGCATCGCCCGTTGGAGCCGCCGGTTTGCCGGCCGCGGTGGGCGAGATCGGCGACGGGGTCGGTGACGGCGCTGGCGTTGCTCCCGCAGACGGGGAGAACGAAGATGCCACTCCTTCCCCTGCCGGATGAGATGCCGAACTATGCGAGCCCGCCCCCGATCGGGTGTCCGAAGAACCGGTGCGGGCTGTGTCGGACGCTGGCCGCGCGGGTGTCGTGGGAGACGCATAGGCTGAGCGTGCGGCTGGCGGACCGCCCACAGGATCGCGCTCCCGTGCCAGCGGGTCCGTCTCGAAATCCCGCGGGTCCGGCTCGTGACGGCCGTAGCGGACCCCGCGCGGCTCGACGTTCGACTTCGGCCCGAAGAACAGCCAGGCCAAGCCGATCGCGGTCAGCGCCACACCGACAGGCCGTTCGCGCATGACCTTGCCGAGGCTCTGTCCGAACTCGGACCGGTTGTCGCGCATGTAGAGGCCGGCGCGGTTCCAGGCGTCCTCGAACGTGAGGCGGTTGAAGGCCTCGTCGACCGTCTCGCGCAGCCGCGTGCGCTCGGCTTCGATGTCGCGCTCAATCTCGCGGGGGGAGCGGGTCTCAGTGGCCATGGCGCACCTCCTGCACCGTATGGGCGTCGCGCTGCACGTTCTTCGCCGTGCGCTTCGGGGCCAGGTTGACGAGCTTGAGCTTGTTCTTGCCGACCAGAAGCAGGATCACGGCCAGGATCGCCAGCACACCGCCAACGATGATCGAGGACCAGCCCGGTCCGACCCCCGCCTGGGTGAGCCACGCCACGAAGGCGGCCGCGAACACGTTCAGGGCCACGAGGATGAGCACCAGGCCGGTGATCATCATGCCGACCGCGGCCATGGCCTGGTTCATGCTCTGCTGCATCTCGGCGCGGAAGAGGTCCATCTCTCCGCGGACCATGCTCGCGGCGTGCGACATCGCGTCGGTCAGAAGCTCTGGTGTGCTCGTGCGCGTCCGCGGCTCCGCCGGATCGTCGTCATGCAAGTTCTTTGCCATCGGTTCCTCCATTTCAGCACTGGGGGCGCTGTTGACTGCCTTTCCAAGGCCCCGGGCAGGTTTTCGTTCCCCGATGACCCCTGCCGCGCCGGCAGGAGCCTTCAGGGCGTCCGGCCGGTCGTGTCGGCTTTCGCGGCGCCCCGCGCGCCTTTGGGGCGGGGCTCGCCGGTCGTCGTGTCCCGCTCGGTCTGGTGCTCCATCTCCGAGTTCAACTCCGCCCCGAGAAGCACGATGAACGCCGAGAGCCAGAGCCAGGTCAGCAGGATGATGACGCCTCCGAGCGCGCCGTAGGTGGCGTTGTAGCTGCCGAAGTTGCGCGCGTAGATGGAGAAGGCGATCGTTCCGAGGATCCACAGGATCGTTGCCACCACTGCGCCGACGCTGACCCACTGCCAGCGGGGGCTCTCGCGCGACGGGGCGTACCTGTTCACGACCGCCAGTCCGAACATCGTCAAGAGCGCAAGGATGGGCCAGCGGCCGTAAGTCACCCAGGCCTTGATCGCGTCCGACAGCCCCAGGTTGCCCAGCAGGGCCGGCGTGGCGATGGTGCATGCAAAGGCGATCAGCACGCCGATGATCAGAAAGAGCGTGAGCGCCAGCGCCGTCACGTTGAGCGCGATGAAGCCGCGCGTTTCCTCCTCGTCGTAGGCGATGTTCATCCCCTCGATCAGGGACTTCATGCCCTTCGAGGCACTGTAGAGGGACAGGAGTATGCCGCCGGCTGCGGCGAGACCTGCTCCGGTGCCGGCGTTCGACGCCACCTTGCGCGCCTGCTCCTCGAGGATCGCCGCGGCGTTCTCGGGCAGGACGGTTGCGAGGCTGGCAATCTGGCTCTCGATCGCGTCGGGCGAGAAGATCAGTCCGGCAATCGAAACCAGCGCGGCGATGGCCGGGAACAGGGCGAGAAGGCCGAAGAAGGCCACCCCGGCGGAGACGATGGACACATGGTCCGCGGTGATCTCGTCCTTTACGCGCAGGAGGATGTCACGCCATCCCGGCTTGGGGATCTCCCGAGGGCGAGCAGCATCACGCCCGCGGCGGCTCGAGTCCGTCATGATGATCTCCCTGGTCACCTGGTCACCAGGAGTTAATCAGCCGTCGCGAAGGCGGTTCCGCAGGAAGCGTGCCACCGTGAGGCGCGCGCATGAGGGAGTCTCCTCCTGCTCGGCCGTGGCCCAGCATCAAGCCACAGGGCGCCGACACTGCACGTCCCAGTCGTATTGTGGTTCACGTTTTTCCGGAGCCGGAACCGGCGCGTCGACGGCAGGTTTCCACCTTGCCGCCACAGAGGCGGCTCCCACACCCTCGCCAGGAGAAGCTCATGGTCACCAGCGTCGGAAATGAAAAGCAACTTCAAGGACCTCGTCACCAACCTGATCCTGCTCGAACGTGACGCCATCGCCGCGTACGACACCTGCATCGATAAATTGGATGATCCGGCCTCTGCGGAAAAGATCAGAGAGTTCCGGTCCGATCACCACCAGCACCTCGACGTGCTGCAGACCATGGCGCGCGAGGTGGAGCACGAGTTCGAGCAGATTGGCCGACGCACCATGATGCTGAGGATGACTCGGCACTTCGCTGTGCATAACGGCGGCAGGAAGGCGAATTGACCGGCACCACTGCGGCTCGCTACGCGGCCGGGGCACCACCACCCGGCGACCGAGGGCCGACCAGCAGGCGTTTCAGCATTTCCATGAGCTGATCGGTGGAGAACGGTTTCTCCAGAACGGGACCGGTCGGCACCTGCTCTGAGACGCCGGTGTAGCCGGTTGCGAACGAGAAGGGCACGCCGCGCTCGCGGAGCACGTCGATGACCGGCCAGGACTCTTCGCCGTTCAGGTTGATGTCCACCAGCGCTGCATGGAGATCCTGCTCCGACCGGGCCTTGGCGAGCGCCGCCTTCAGCGATGCCGCCGGACCGACAGGCTGGTAACCGGCCTGTCGCAGGTCGTCCACGATGCGCGCAGCGATCAGCGGCTCGTCTTCGACCACGAGCACCCGGGCTGCTTTGGTCGTGCCCGACGAGGGGAGGTGCGGCGTCCCATTCCGGCGGGGCATTTCCGCAGTCTCCGGGCTCGCGCGGCGGGCGGTGCCTTCGGACAGCCTCATGGCGCAGTGCAATCCGTCAGGACGCCACTGCTGCTCGATCGTCCCGCCGAGCTGGCTGGTCACCGTGCTCTGGATCAGCGTCGAGCCGAACCCGATCCGTTCGGGCACTTTGACTGAGGGCGCTCCGATTTCGTTCCAGGTGAGGCTCAGGTTGCCGTCTCCATCCAGGTTCCAATGGATGTCGAGCCGTCCGGCATCGACCGAGAGCGCGCCGTACTTCGCCGCGTTCGTCGTCAGTTCGTGGATGACCATCGTCAGGGGCTGAACGCCGCCCGGTCGCACGAGGATCGGCGGGCCGGAGAGCGTCACCCTCCCGGACATCTCCCCTTCGGTGTAGGGCCTCAGTTCCTCGCGGATCACGACGTCGAGCTCGACCTCGTCCCAGCGGCTTTGGGCAAGCAGATTATGGGTCCGGGCAAGTGCTGAGACCCTTCCCTCGATGGCACTCTTGAACGCCTCGATCGTATCGGCCTTGGTGAGCTTGACGACCGAGAGGACGACCGCGAGGGCGTTCTTCGCCCTGTGGTCGACCTCGCGCATGAGAAGCCGCTGCCGCTCTTCGGTCTGCCGCCGCTCCGTCACGTCGGCGATCACGAGAACCACGAGCATCTCTCCTTTGCCGTTGTGCACGAGCGATCCGGAATAGGAAAAGATCCTTTCCCACCCGGTGTCGGGGCGGATCAGGCGCGCCTCGAAGTTGCGGATCGTCTCTCCCCGGAGCACGCGCGGAACGATCCAGTCGGCGGGAGATACGACTTCACCGTCCTCCAGGGCGCGAAACTCGAAGACCTCTGCGAGATCCGGCACCGTTCTCAGCCTCTCGTCCGTCCGGGAGAAGCCATGCATCTCCAAGGCGGCCGGGTTCCAGTGCACGGCTTGGCCTTCGCTGTCGAAGATGACCAGACCCTCTGAAAGCTGCTCGACGATGGCGACAAGTCGCTCCTCGCTCTCGCGGAGCGCCTCCTCGGCCTGCATCTGCTCGGTGATGTCGGTGTTCGTCCCGAACCAGAGCTTCACTCCGCCGGCCGCATCGCGCACCGGTCGCGCACGCGAGAGGAACCACCGGTACGAGCCGTCCGCCCCGCGAAGCGGAAACGTGTCTTCCCACGGCTCTCCGGTGTCCCAGGAGTGCTGGATGTTCGTGACGACCCGGTCCACGTGATCAGGGTGATGGACGCTCTTCCAGCCCCAGCCCTGCATCTGCTCGAGCGTGGCGCCGGTGAAGGCGTGCCAGCGCTCGTTGAACCAGAAGATCCAACCGTCCGGCCGCGCCATCCAGGCGAGCTGGGGCAGGTTGTCGGCCATGCCCCGGAAGCGCATCTCGCTGTCCTCCAGCTCCCGTTCGCGCTGCCTGCGCGCGACGATCGCGGCGAAGAGCATGATCGAGAGACCCAGGAGCAGCGCACCGACGACAAGGGCGGCGATCACCTGCCGGGGGTAGGCTTCCCAGAGGCCGGGCATTCGGTTCAGAAACGTGGCCTCCGGCGGGAAGCCGGCATCCGTCAGCCCCCACCGCTCAAGCGCCTGCCAGTCGTAGATATACGACAGGCCCGCCGTCTCGACCGCTCCCGTGGACGGCCCATCGAGCACGGTCTGCCCCGTCAGTCGCCCGAGTTCCCCGGCCGACAAGACCAGTCCCCCAACCGCTCCGGTCCCCGCGGCTTTCCAGTAGCTGAAGACAGGCACACTGGCGGCATCTGCAAGCCGCCGGGTCACCTGGATCGGCCGCAACACCCGGTCGCCGCCGTCCTTGAAGACGCCAAGCTCGTAGACCGCTGCACCGGGCGGAAGCCCCGATACGCGCTCCAGCAGCGCCGGCAACGGCTGGTCGAGGAGGTACTCGACGGGAATCTCCAGCTCCATCTCCTCCACGGCCTCCTGGAACCGGCCGACCCGGGCGCGCCCGGAGGCGTCCGAGGTGTCCCCGACGACGTAAAGAGTGTCCGGCGCCGCCAGGCGCATCACCTCCAAAAGCGACTCTCCGTAGGCGAAAGTGGCATGGATCAGTAGGCCCTCGTCCGGGGCCTGCACCTCTGCATCCGCCCGTGGGCCGTTCGCGAAAACCCGCCGCGCCTCGGGCAGGAGGCCCGGGGCGGACGCGAGCAGGTCCCCCGCCGGCCGGCTGTTCGCGATCACGACGTCCACCGGCGTCGCGGCATACTTCTCGGACAGGTAGGCGACCGTCGCCTCCATGTGCGCCGGGCCCCCGAAACGCGCGGCGTCGAGTGCTTCGACGTAGAGCGTGTAGGGTCTGCCTTCTTCCTTGAGCGCCTCCTCGAAACCATTTTCGAAGTTCGCCGAGAAGGGCAGTTCCCGCTGAAAGGAGTGCAGGAGCAGCACCCGCAGGGGCGCGTCCTGCTCCTGAGGTTGAGCGACGGTCGCACCGGGTAAGAGTGCCAGGGTCGTGAAAAGCAACAGGAGAGCTGCACGCGTTCTGGAAACGGATGCGGACGCCTCGTGAAATCGCCGGAAAAGGTCTGGAAACGAGCTACAGACGATCAGAAGCCGCGCCTGCCGCGCGCATTCATTCTTCACAACAGCGATTGGGAATTCTCCTCCGTCCGGACAACATTCCCGCATAGCGGCAGCGCATCCACAACAGTTTTCATCCCGAAAAAGGCGAGACGGGGCGTTCCGGCGACAGTACCGGAAGTTGGGCGTCGACGGCCATTGTGCCGCTGCGTCATCACTCCTCACGTCAATGCGATCCGAGGAAGCATGTCCCGCACTGCCGTGTTTGTCGGGCCGGAGACTGCGCTCTCAACAATGTCTGCTGTCTTAGAATGGCCGAGAGCATCTCCCGCTCGCGACGAAAGTCCGGTTCCCGCCCTTTCCTGCCGGAGCCCCTCTGAGTCGCGGCAGAGCTCGAGCGAGTGCGGTGATCGGCAGAAAGGTCCGCATACCAGACGTATGCCGCGAAGCGGGAGGGACATCAGCCGGGGCGGTGGTCCCTCGATCATGACCGACGGGAAGCCCGTGGGACACGTCCCGCCAAGCGGTGTTCCTTCCGTGTGCCGCTACCGGCGACGCCCGGCGCCGATAGCGGCCGCCCCCCGAGGCGAAACGCGAGGCACCTCGGCACCGTGGGACACCCTTACGCTAAGTCGTTGTTCTGCATGACCCCCATTCGACCTGCGCGTGGGACATCCCTGCCCTTATTTTATTGGGATTTCGGGCGCTTCTGGCCGTGCCCTACGGGCTGCCACCTCTCCCTACGTGGAAAGCGAGGACCTGGCTGAAGAGGCCCCTGACACGACCGGCACCAACCCGCGGTGCACGAGGCACCTAAAGGCGTCATGTTCATTCGACCCTGAAACCGAGTTCGGCCGCCACGCGGTCGAGTTCCTGACGCAGGATGCGGAGAGAACGCGGCTTCCAGGACTCGGTCGGGTAAGAAACCATCTCCTGATAGAGCGCGCGCATCTGAAGGTCCGGGTCGTTGCCGTATACGGGTCGCCCGCGGACTTTCCCGATGGAATGTCCCATGAGGTAGTGAACTGCCCCATTCGAGTGGTCCAGGTTGATTGTTAATGCATTGCCCTCCTTCGGTCGACGGTGACGATGGCTTCCGGGGCAGGCGGTCTGTAGCCCAGGGCGCTATGGGGGCGGATGGTATTGTAGTGGCGCCGCCATTGTTCGATGAGGATCTGGGCCTCGCGGAGCGAGTAGAAGATCTCCCCGTCGAGCAGCTCGTTGCGGAAGCGGGCGTTGAAGCTCTCACAATAGCCGTTCTCCCACGGTGATCCGGGCTCTATGAAGGCAGTTTTCGCGCCCACGGCTTCGATCCATTCACGGACCTTTCGGGCGGC
>NZ_FOXA01000033.1 GCF_900115595.1 Tranquillimonas alkanivorans | reverse complement strand
CCGACGGCACCGCCCCGTTCGAAGTGCTCTACCTCGAGGGCGAGAACAGCCAGACCTTCGCCTCCGAGCCGACGCAGTGGATCACCCTGATCCCGACCACCTATAACGCGGACACGCTGGGCATCCGGCCCGAACTGATCGAGGGCGAGGTCAACAGCTGGGCCGCGCTGCTCGACCGGCAGTTCGCCGGAAAGGCCGCCATCCTCAACATCCGGTCGATCGGCATCATGGACGCCGCCATGGCGCTCGAGGCGCGGGGCGACGTGACCTACGGCGACAAGGGCAACATGACGCGCGAGGAGATCGACGCCACCATCGACGCCCTGATCGAGGCCAAGCGCAACGGCCAGTTCCGCACCTTCTGGACCAACTTCAACGAGAGCGTGAACCTGATGGCGAGCGGCGAAGTCGTCATCCAGTCGATGTGGTCGCCCGCAGTCACGGCCGTGCGCACGCAGGGCGTGCCTTGTGTCTACCAGCCGCTCAAGGAAGGCTACCGCGCCTGGGCCTCGGGCTTCGGCCTGCCCCGCACGCTGGAAGGACGCAAGGAAGACGCGGCCTACGAGTTCATCAACTGGTTCCTTTCGGGCTGGGCCGGCGCGCACCTGTCGCGGCAGGGCTATTATCCCGCCGTGCTCGAAACCGCGCGCGAGCACATGGAGCCCTACGAGTGGGATTACTGGTACGAGGGCGAGCCCGCGGCCGAGACCATCCGCGCCCCCAGCGGCGACGTGCTGGGAGAGGCCGGTGCGGTGCGTGATGGCGGCTCGTACGATGAACGCATGGGCGCGGTGGCGTGCTGGAACGCCGTAATGGACGAGAACCAGTACATGGTCCGCAAGTGGAACGAGTTCATCGCCGCATGAGCGAGAGCGTCCATATCGATGGTGTGCGCCGGCCGGCCCGGCGCACCCGGTTCCCCGGCCTGCGCCGGCGCGGCGGCGACACCTCGGCGCTGTGGCAGGCTGCGCCGATGGCGCTTGTCTTCACGCTGTTTTTTCTCGCGCCGCTGGCGCTGACGGTGATCGTCAGTTTCTGGGAATTCACGCAGTATTCTATCGAGCCCGCCTTCGTTCTGACGAACTACACCGACCTGTTCGACGGCTGCCTCGAAGACCTGCCGCGCCTGTGCACGACGCTGGCCACCTATCTTTCGACACTGAAGTTCTGCCTGCTGGTCTGGCTGACGACGCTGACGCTCGGCTTCACCGTCGCCTATTCCTCGCCTTCCACGTCCGCACCCTGCCGATGTAGGTGGCGTTCTTCCTGCTGTGCACGATCCCGTTTTGGACCTCGATCGTGATCCGGATGATCTCGTGGATCCCGCTTCTGGGCCGCAACGGGCTGGTGAACACCACGCTGATGAGCCTTGGAATCACCGACGCGCCGCTGGAATGGCTGCTTTATTCGGACTTCGCGGTCGTGCTGGCGCTGACGCACCTCTACACGCTGTTCATGGTGGTGCCGATCTTCAACTCGATGATGCGCATCGACCGCTCGCTGATCGAGGCCGCCGCCGATGCCGGCGCGAGCGGTGTCCAGACACTGGTCAACGTGATCATCCCGCTGGCCAAGCCGGGGATCATCATCGGGTCGATCTTCGTCGTCACCATCGTGATGGGCGACTTCCTGACAATCGGGATCATGGGCGGGCAGCAGATCGCCTCGGTCGACAAGACCATCCAGACCGAGATCCAGTACCTGCAATTCCCCTTCGCCGCCGCCAACGCCGTGCTGCTGCTGGTGGCCGTCATCTTCGCGATCTCGGCGCTGCTGCGCATGGTCGACATCCGCAGGGAGCTATAGGATGAACGGCGCCCCTCGCCCCCGGTCGTTCTATGTCCTCGCCGCGATCTTCGCGCTGTTTGTCCTGTTTCTCTACGGCCCGATGATCGCCATCGTCGTGCTGTCGTCTCAGGGACCGGACGGGGGACTGGTGTTCCCGATGAACGGCGTGTCGCTGCACTGGTTCAGGATGCTGTGGGACGACGGCGGCTCGGTGGACATCTCCGAGGCGTTCTTCCGCTCGTTCCGACTGGCCCTGACGGTGATGGTGCTGACGGTGGTCATCTCGGTGCTCGCGGGCCTTGCCTTCCGCTGCCGCTTCCCCGGCGCGATGCTGCTGCTCTATGTCGCCATCGCCAGTCTGATCGTGCCCTCCATCGTGGTGTCGCTGGGCATCGGGTTCGAGTTCCGCCTGATCGACAACGCCATCAAGGCACTGGGAACGGCGTGGGAGATCGAGAGCATCCAGTCCGGTTTCGTCACGGCGCTCGGCACCTTCACCTCAGGCCTGGGCGCGCACCTGACGTGGACGCTGCCGTTCGGGCTGCTGATTATGTTCGCCGTGTTCAACCGGTTCGACCCTTTCTACGAGGAGGCTGCCCGCGACCTGGGGGCGAGCCGCTGGCAGACCTTCGTGCACGTCACCCTGCCCATCATCGCGCCCTTCCTGATCGGCGTGGCGGTCTTCGGCTTCACGCTCTCTTGGGACGAACTGGCGCGGTCCAGCCAGGTGATGGGGTCGGACAACACGCTGCCCATGCAACTCGCCGCGCTGACGACGACTGTGACGACGCCCGAGATCTACGCGCTCGGTTCCGTGACGACGGGCGCGTCGCTTCTGTTGGTGGCGGTGCTGCTGTCGGTCGCCTTCGCCATCCGCCGAAGCCGGGCGCGGGGGTGAGCCGTGCGTCTGCACGTCGCCAACCCCAATAGCGATGCGGGCATGACCCGGACGATCGCGGCGGCCGCCGAGGCCATCGCGGCCCCGGGCACTTCCATCATCGCCACCCGCTCACGCACCGGTCCGGCCTCCATCGAAGGTTACCACGACGGCGCGTTGGCCGTGTCCGACCTGCTGGCGCGCGTGGCCGATACGTCGGCCGACGCGCATATTGTCGCCTGCTTCGACGACACCGGCCTCGACGCCGCACGCTGCGCGACATCGGTTCCGGTTGTCGGCATCGGCGAAGCCGCCTGTCTGATCGCCACACAGCTTGCCGAGCGCTACGTCGTCGTCACCTCGGCCGCCGTCTCGATCCCGGTTATCGAGGCCAATCTGCGCCGCTCCGGCCTCGCCACCCGCTGCGCCGGAGTGCACGCGGCCGGCGTGCCCGTCCTCGACATCGCGCAGGGCGCGGGCGGCCCCGACGATCCGGTCGCCGCCGCGGTCCGCCGTGCCGCCGCCGAGATACCCGGCGCGGCGATTGTCCTGGGCTGCGCCGGGATGGCCGATCTCGCCGGCGCCCTGACGAAAGAACTCGACCGGCCCGTCGTCGACGGCGTTGCCGCCGCCGTCACGATTGCGGAAGGCGTGGTGCGCCTTGGCCTTCGCACGGTGAAGGGCGGCGGTTACGGCGCACGGAGCAGCCGTCAGACCCTCGGATGAACAGGCGGGGAAGAGGGAAGGCGGCGCAGATACTATTCCGTATCGATCTGGCCAAGGACACGCTTCAGCCGCCGGACCTGCTGGTCCGCCGGCACATGCTTCGCCGGCTGATCGCATTCACGGTGTTGCGTTACAAGATCCTCCTGCTGTTCGTGGCGCCAGAGGCCGAAATTCCGCGTTTGCGACGCACGCGCTGATCGACGTGGGGCAGATTTCCATTGCAGATGCTAATCCTTGGCCAGCCCAATGGTGGTTTTGCTTCCGCCGGTGGGTGTCGTTACCGCGCGCAAAAAAATGTCCAGTCCCAGTTCGAAGCGGGCCTTCGCCTCTTCCAGCGACGGCGCGCGGTCCGGACACATCAGCAGGTCAAGCGCGTTGGGGCGGATCATGTCGCGCAGCAGCGCCGCGGCCGCATCTGTGTCGGCGATGTCGGCCTCGCCGCGCCTTACCGCCCGGTCAAGCTCCACCCGGATCAGATCCTGCATGACCCGCGGGCCGTTGTCGTACATGCTTCGCCCCATCGCGGGCGTCTCGGGCGTCTCCGCGATGACGGCGCGCAGGATCGCCAGCGGCAGGTCGCAGGGGCCGGGCAGCGGACGCGGCGCAAGCAGAAAGCGCAGGCGTTCGGCAAGCGGAAGCGCCAATTCCTCCTCGGACAGCGGGCGCACCAGCGTGCGGCGCAACCGGGCGAGGTAGGCATCGAACAGTGCCGCGCGGTCGTCGAACACCTCGTAAAGCGTGCGCTTCGACATCCCCGCCTCGCGGGCGAGCGCGGCCATCGTAACCCCGCTCATCCCGTGGCGCCGGAACACCGCGTCCAGCGCATCCAGGATCGCCGCGCGCCGATCCTCACGATCCATGGTCGCCGGTCGGCCCGCACCAATGCGCGCACTGCCCTGTTCAGTATCGCTGGCCATGATCGGTGCCTCCGCCATCGGCGCACAGCCTATTTGCTGCTGAGCGCACATCTTTCCGGTGCGAATGTCCTTGCCCGCCGCACGGTTCCGGTTTTAGAAACCGCACGGTTTTCTAATCCGGCCGCGGCGCCCGCGCAAGGTGCCCGCCAATCAGGAGCAGTCCGATGATCCGACTTCGCCGCGTGCTGCCGGCCCTCGTTCTTTCGTGCCTCGCCGCCGCCACCTGGGCGCAGGCGGAGCGTCCGCCCGCCGCCGTGACGGTGGTGACGATGCAGCCCGAGACGGTGACGCTGACCACGACCCTGCCCGGCCGCGTGCTGGCCTCGGCCGAGGCCGAGGTGCGTCCGCAGGTCGCCGGCGTCATCATCGAGCGGCTGTTCACCGAAGGTGGTCGGGTCGAGGCCGGGGATGAACTCTATCGCATCGACCCCGCCAGCTACGAGGCGGCGCTGGCGCAGGCCGAGGCCTCGGTCGCGCAGGCCCAGGCGCAACTCGACGCCGCCGAGCGTGAAGCCGCCCGGGTTCAGACGCTGCTCGACCGCAACGTGGCCAGTCAGCAGGTGGTGGACGACGCCACCGCCGCGCGCGACGCGGCGCAGGCCGCGCTGCAAGTGGCCGAGGCCGGGCTGCGATCCGCCCAGATCGAGCTCGACCGCACCATCATCCGCGCCCGCCTGTCCGGCGAGATCGGCCTGTCGCGCACCAGCCGCGGCGCGCTGGTCACCGCCAGCCAGGCCGAGCCGCTGGCGGTGATCCGCAACATCGACCCGGTCTACGTGGACGTGACGCAGTCGGCGGCGGATCTGCTGGCCTGGCGCCGCGGGCACGTGGACCAGGCCATGCAGAAGGCCGACCGCACCGTGACCCTGACGTTGCCCGACGGCGAAGCCTATGACCAGACCGGTACCCTGACCGCCGCCGAGCCGCACGTGGACGAGCAGACGGGCGTCGTAATGCTGCGCATGGAGTTCGACAATCCGGAAAAGCTGCTGCTGCCGGGCATGTACGTCCAGGTCGAAATGCCGACCGGCACCGCCGAAGGCGTGTTCCTGGCCCCGCAGGAAGGCGTGAGCCGCGACCGCCGCGGCCGGCCCACGGCGCTGGTGGTCAACGCCGAGAACGTGGTCGAGGAACGCCAGCTCACCGTCCTTCAGGACCGCGGCGCGCACTGGGTGGTCAGCGACGGGCTGCAAGCCGGCGACCGCCTGATCGTCGCCGGTCTGCAAAAGACGGCGCCCGGCGCCACCGTGACCCCCGAAGAGCGCGCGCGGAACGCCGACACGGCCCAGGGCGACGCTCCGGTCGAGAAGGCCGACGCCTCGGCCGCCGCCGAGACCGCCACCGAATAACCCCGTACCGGAGACCCCGCCGATGGCCCGCTTCTTCATCGACCGCCCCGTCTTCGCCTGGGTGGTCTCGATCCTGATCATGGCGATCGGCGTCCTGGCGATCCAGGTGCTGCCGATCGCCCAGTACCCGCGCATCGCGCCGCCTTCGGTGACGGTGAACGCGACCTATCCCGGCGCCTCGGCTGAAACCGTCGGCAACACGGTTACCCAGCTGATCGAGCAACAGATGACCGGGCTCGACGGGCTGCGCTACATCTCGTCAAGCTCGACCTCGTCGGGCCGCGCCAGCATCACGCTGACCTTCGAGACCGGAACCGATCCCGACATCGCGCAGGTGCAGGTGCAAAACAAGCTCGCCCGCGCTACGCCGCTACTGCCGGAGGCCGTGCAGCGGCAGGGGGTGAGCGTCCAGAAATCCTCCGCCGGGTTCCTCATGGTGGTCTCGCTGATCTCCGAGAACGACGAGTTCGAGGGTGTCGACCTGGCCGACTACATGATCAGCAACCTCGTGGACGAGCTCAGCCGGATCGAGGGCGTGGGCAACGTGCAGGTCTTCGGCGGCCAGTACGCCATGCGCATTTGGCTGGATCCGGCCAAGCTGGCGGCCTTCGAACTGACACCATCCGACGTGGTTGCAGCGGTGTCGGAAGAGAACGCGCAGATCTCGGCCGGCTCATTCGGCGCGCGGCCCGCACCCGCGGGCCAGCAGCTCAACGCCACCATCACCGCCCAGTCCCTTTTGCGCACGCCCGAGGATTTCCGCCAGATCGTCCTGCGGGCCGAAACGGACGGCGGGCTCGTGCTGCTCGACGACGTGGCGCGGGTCGAGATCGGGGCCGAGAACTACGCCACCATCTCGCGCTTCAACGGCGCGCCCTCGGCGGGCATGGCGATCAGCCTCGCCCCCGGCGCCAACGCGCTAGACACCGCCGAGGCGGTGAAGGAGCGGATGGCGGAGTTCGCCGAGTTCTTCCCCGAGGGGATGGACTACGTGATCCCGTTCGACACGACGCCGTTCGTCGAGATCTCGATCAACGAGGTGGTCAAGACGCTGTTCGAGGCGATCATCCTGGTCTTCCTCGTGATGTTCCTGTTCCTGCAGAACTTCCGCGCGACGCTGATCCCGACGCTGGCGGTTCCGGTGGTGCTGCTGGGCACCTTCGGCGTGCTGGCGGCGTTCGGCTTCACCATCAACACGCTGACCATGCTGGCAATGGTGCTGGCCATCGGCCTGCTAGTGGACGACGCCATCGTCGTGGTCGAAAACGTCGAACGGATCATGCACGAAGAAGGGCTGTCCCCGCGCGAGGCGACGCGCAAGTCGATGGACCAGATCACCGGCGCACTGATCGGCATCGCGGTGGTCCTGTCGGCCGTGTTTGTGCCGATGGCCTTCTTCGGCGGCTCGACCGGCGTGATCTATCAGCAGTTCGCCATCACCATCGTGTCGGCCATGGCGCTGTCGGTGGTCGTGGCGCTGACGCTGACGCCGGCGCTGTGCGCCACGCTGCTGAAGAACTCCGGCCACAAGACGCGTGGGCCGTTCGGCCTGTTCAATCGCGGGTTCGACAAGGTGCTGGGCGGCTATGCCGGCACCGTGGGCTGGATCGTCCGGCGGCCGCTGCGCGTGGGCCTTGTGTACCTGCTGCTGACGGTCGGCATGGTCCTGCTGTTCATGCGCACGCCCACCGGCTTCCTGCCGGAAGAGGACCAGGGCATCCTGTTCACCATGGTTCAGGCCCCCACCGGTGCGACGGCCGAACGGACGCTGGACGTGGTCGAGCAGATCGAAAGCTACTACCTCGAGCAAGAGGGCGAGGCGGTGCAGTCGGTGTTCGGCGTCGTTGGCTTCGGCTTCGCCGGGCAGGGCCAGAACATGGGCCTCGTCTTCGTCCGCCTGAAGGACTGGGAAGAACGGCAGGACCCGGCGCTAAGCGCGCAGGCCGTCGCCGGCCGCGCCTTCGGCGCGCTCGGCCAAATCCGCGACGCCATGGTGTTCCCGGTCGTGCCGCCCTCGGTGATCGAGCTGGGCAACGTCTCGGGCTTCGACTTCTATCTTCAGGCGCGCGGCGGACAAAGCCACGACGACCTGCTGGCCGCGCGCAACCAGCTTCTGGGCATGGCCGCGCAAAGCGATCTGATCGCCTCGGCCCGGCCCTCGGGGCTTGAGGACGCGGCGCAGTTCAACCTCGACATCGACTGGCGCAAGGCCGGGGCGATGGGGGTTTCGGCCTCGGACGTCGGGCGTCTTCTCCAGGTCGCCTGGGCGGGCAGCTACGTGAACGACTTCCTCGACCAGGGCCGCATCAAGCGCGTCTACGTGCAGGGTGAGCCGTCGTCGCGGGCGACGCCCTCCGACATCTCGAAATGGCGCGTCCGTAACGCCAGCGGCGGCCTGGTGCCGTTCTCGAACTTCGCCGACGGCGAATGGGCCTACGGTCCGCAGGGCCTCAACCGCTACAACGGCGTGCCGGCGATGCAGATCCAGGGCTCGCCCGCGCCGGGAGTGACCACCGGCGAGGCGATGGCCGAGATCGAGCGGCTGGCCGTTCAGCTTCCCGGCTTCGACGTGGCCTGGACCGGCCTGTCGCTCGAAGAGCGGGAGTCGGGAAACCAGGCGCCGCTGCTCTATGCCCTGTCGCTGGCCGCGGTGTTCCTGTCACTGGCCGCGCTCTACGAAAGCTGGGCGATCCCGTTCGCGGTAATGCTGGCCATGCCAATCGGCGTTCTGGGCGCGCTTGCAGGCGCGTGGCTGGGCGGGTTCGAGAACGGGGTCTTTTTCCAGGTGGGCCTGCTGACCGTGATCGGCCTGACCGGCAAGAACGCGATCCTGATCGTCGAGTTCGCCCGCGACCGGCAGGAGGCCGGCGAGCCGATGCTGACGGCGGTGCGCGAAGCCGCCCGACAGCGCTTCCGCCCCATCATCATGACCTCGATGGCCTTCTCTCTGGGCGTCCTGCCTCTGGTGCTGAGCTCTGGCGCAGGTTCGGGCGGGCGCACCGCCATCGGCTCGGGGGTGCTGGGCGGCACCATCTCGGCCACCGTCCTGGGCGTGCTGTTCGTGCCGCTGTTCTACGTCGTGGTGGCAAGCATCGCCCGGATGGGACGGCGTGCACCGGCATCGCACGGGGAGAGGGCAAACGCCCGACTGGACGTCTAAGCGGAGGCGAAAGGTCCGCACCCGTTGCGTGGGAGACTTCTTTTCGGCGCTGCAGCTGCCGCTCTGGTCGCGCTTCTGGAGCACCATCTCGGGGTGGTTCCAGGAGCGTCGGGCGACGGCTTCGCTGCCGGACCGGGGCGTGGATCGGCCGCTCGCGCGGAACGACGAAGGCGCAGCGTGCTGCATGGTCCACGACAGCTTTTTGTCGTCCGCAGCAGCGATAGGCGGATGCTCATGAACCACGATCATGAATTGGAATCGGCTGACCCATACTGGTCAATCGATGACCGGAGTGGAATCTTCAAGTCCGTCGGGACCTTCACGTTCCTGCTTCGACCCGTGCGATGACGCGGAGTGGTCCTGAGGACCGGACCCAGTTCGATCCGGAGAAAAACACGCGAGCGAACATCGACGCAGCCTGTCATGAGGTAGAGGTCGAACCCGATACCCGCTTCCGTGGGTTGTAGGCGAGGAACAGGCCCTTACCGGCACCAAGTACGGGCGCTTGCGTCCGGGTCGAGCAGGCACGCGCCGTCCGCTTCGACAGCTCACGATTTAAGCGACTGAGTGAATTTTCGTCGTTGGTCGTTCAACCGCTGCAGGAACAGGAACATCTGCAGGATCGAAGGGTTGCCGGCACGAGCGCCATTCTCCCCCGACAGAGAATTGAGAAAGAGGTTCGCGATATGACGTCACCTTCCGACACATCCAGGCAGGGCGGCGCGCGTGTCACGCGGCGCGGGCTGCTCAAGGGCTCGGCGGCCAGCGGCGTCGCCGCGATCGGCAGTTACCGTGCCGAGGCGCAGGCGGCGGACGAGACGCCGGGCGGCGAGACGGTGGATGTCACGCTGACGATCAACGGGCGCGAGCAGGCGTTCTCGCTCGACGCGCGCACGACGCTTCTGGACCTCTTGCGCGAAGAGCAGGACCTGACCGGCACCAAGGTCGGCTGCAACCACGGCCAGTGCGGCGCCTGCACGGTGCTGCTCGACGGCACTCGCATCAACTCGTGCCTGACGCTGGCGGCCATGGCCGACGGGTCCGAGGTTACGACGATCGAGGGGCTGGGCACCCCCGACGAGCTGCACCCGATGCAGCAGGCCTTCATCGAGAACGACGGCTTCCAGTGCGGCTATTGCACGCCCGGCCAGATCATGAGCGCCGTGGGCCTGGTCGCCGAGGGGCACGCCGGGGACGAGGCCGAGATCCGCGAATACATGTCGGGCAACCTGTGCCGCTGCGGCGCCTACAAGGGCATCGTCGAGGCGATCAGGCAGGCCCGCGACGAGACACGCGAGCGGATGGAGGCCACCTGATGCGACCCTTCAGCTACCAACGCCCCGCCAGCGCCGACGAGGCCGTGGCCGTGGTCGAGCCCATGGGCGTGGCCGGGCAGGGCGGGGCCTTCCTCGCCGGCGGCACCACGGTGATCGACCTGATGAAGCTGCACGTCGTCACGCCGCCGAGCCTGACCGACCTGCGCGGACTCGGGCTCGACACGATCGAGGAGGGCGACGACGGCCGGCTCGAGGTCGGCGCCCGGGTGACGATGGCCCAGGCGGCCGAGCATCCCGCCTTCCGCGACCGCGCGCCTGTCCTGTCGGACGCGCTGTGGAAGGCGGCGAGCCCGCAACTGCGCAACGTGGCGACGCTGGGCGGCAACGTCCTCCAGCGCACCCGCTGCCCGTATTTCCGCGACAACGTAAGCCCCTGCAACAAGCGCGACCCGGGCTCGGGCTGCGCGGCCATCGACGGCTTCAACCGCCTGCTCGCGGTGCTGGGCACCTCCGAACAGTGCATCGCCAGCTATGCCGGCGACTGGGCCAACGCGCTGATCCTGTTCGACGCGACGGTGCTGACGCAGACCGGGGACGGCGGGCGCGAGATCCCGTTCGCCGACCTGCACGTGCCGCCGACCGACGACCCTGCGCGCGAGACGATCCTGGCCGACGACGAACTGATCCTGGGCTACCGGCTGACGATCCCCGACTGGGCGCGCCGGTCGGTCTATGTCAAGGCGCGCGACCGCGAGAGCTATGCCTTCGCGCTGGCTTCGGCCGCGGTGGCGCTGGACATGGACGGCGACACCGTGCGCGAGGCTCGGATCGGGCTGGGCGGCGTGGCCACGGTGCCGTGGCGCGCGCGAGAGACCGAGGAGTGGCTGGCCGGCAAGACGCTGGACGAGGACACCGCGCTCGAGGCCGGGCGCATCGCCTTCGACGGCGCGCAAGGCTACGGCCACAACGACTTCAAGATCCCGCTGGGGCGGAACACGGTGGCCAAGGGGCTGCTGGACGCCGCGGGACGCGACCTGACCGAGGAGGCGCAGCAATGACCATCGGAGCCCCCGTCAACCGCATCGACGGCCGCCTCAAGGTCACGGGCGATGCGCGCTACGCGGCCGACTACGCCGTGCCCAAGCCGCTCTACGGCCACCTCGTGACCTCGACCATCGGGCTTGGAACCATCACCGGCATCGACGACGCCGCCGCGCGCGCGGTGCCGGGCGTGCGGGCCATCTATCACCACGCCAACCCGCTGCCGGTCGCCGAGGCTTCGGCCTTCTTCGGCACGGGCGGCCGGTCGCAGCAGTCGTGGCAGCCCTTCGCCCGGCCCGACGTGCGCTTTTACGGCGAGACGGTCGCCCTCGTCGTGGCCGACACGATCCTGGCCGCGCGCGAGGCGGCGAAGTTGCTGAACTTCGAGTATCAGGCGCAGGACCCCGCCGCGGTCTTCCGGGCTGAGGGGACCGAGTCCGAGGCGTTGCCCGACCGCGGCCTGAGCGCCGGCGACATCGACGCGGCGATGGAGACCGCGGCGCAGGTGGTCGAGCAGGACTACGACACCGCCGCCAACACCCACAACGCGATGGAGCTGTTCGCGACCACGGCGCAGTGGACCGGCGAGGAGGTCACCGTCTTCGTGCCCTCCCAGTGGGTCGAGGGGTTCCAGGCGGGGCTCGCGACCGAGCTGGGAATTCCGCCCGACCGCATCCGCGTCGTGTCGCCCTATATCGGCGGCGGCTTCGGCGGGAAGGGCACGCTTTTCACCTGGACGTCGCTCGTGGCGCTGGCGGCGCGGGCGCTGGAGCGGCCGGTGAAGCTCTACGTCACGCGCGAGCAGGGCTTTACCACCGCCTCCTACCGGGCAGAGACGCGACAGCGCTTCCGGCTCGGGGCGCAGGCGGACGGCCGCTTCACCGCCTTCGATCACCGGGGCGACGAGCTTTCGTCGCGCGCCGACACCTACGTGGTCAACGGGGCCGAGGCCACGGCGCGGATGTACCACGCCGACGCCGTGCGCACCGAGGTGACCTGTGTGCATGCCGACCGGCAGACGCCCGGCTTCATGCGCGCACCGGCCGAGACGCCGTACTACTTCGCGCTCGAGTCGGGCGTGGACGAAATGGCACGCAAGCTGAACATGGACCCGGTCGAGCTGCGCCGGGTCAACGACATTGACGCCGAGCCGGTGGATGGCGCGCCTTATACCTCGCGCTCGCTGATGGAGTGCTACGACATCGCGGGCGAGGCCTTCGGCTGGTCGAACTACGACCCGACCATCGGCGCCTTCCGCGAGGGTGACGAGCTGATCGGCTGGGGCTGCGCCACCGCCGCCTATCCCACGCAGATGTCGCCCTGCGCCGTGCGCATCCATATGGACATCACCGGCAAGGTGAAGGTTTCGGTCGCCAGCCACGACGTCGGCACCGGCGCCTACACGGTGCTGGCACAGGCCGCGGCCAACGCGCTCGGGGTGCCGGTCGACGGCGTGACCGTGGCGCTCGGCGATTCGCGCCTGCCGCCGGGCACCATCGCCGGCGGCTCGATCTCGACCGCGTCGAACGTCACGGTGATCGAACAGGCCTGCGCCTCGATCCTCGAGCGTCTGGGCACCACCGCGCAGGAGATGAACGTCGAGCAGGCGTTCTCGGAGTTTGGACAGAACGCGATCGAGGAATACGCCGAGTGGGTGCCGCCGGCGGCGAGCGAGGGCGCGGGCAAGTCGCTCTACAACGGTCGCATCCGGATTGTGGGCGGGGCCGAGGAGAAGTACGTCGCCTTCGCCTTCGGGGCCGAGTTCGCCGAGGTGCGCATCAACCGCTACACGCGCGAGATTCGGGTGCCGCGCCTGATCGGCGCCTTCGCCGCCGGGCGGATCATGAACGAGCAGACGGCGCGTTCGCAGTACCTGGGCGGCATGGTCTGGGGGATCGGCCACGCGCTGCACGAGGCGACCGAGGTGGACCCGCGCACGGGTGCCGTGATGAACGACAATATCTCGGAATACCTCGTCCCCGTGAACGCCGACGTGCCGCATATCGAGGCGATCATGGTCCCCGAGACGGATACCATCGTGAACCCAGCCGGCATCAAGGGCATCGGCGAGATCGGCATCGTCGGCACGGCGGCCGCCATCGCCAACGCCGTGCACCACGCCACCGGCATCCGCGTCCGCAAGGTCCCCATCCGGCTGGACGACCTGCTGCCGGCCTGACGCCGCCTGATCAACCGAAGACGCGGGGTGCCCGCGTCTTCGTCGGCTTGGGCATTGTCGCCCGGTTGTGAAACCGGCGCATCGCCGTCCGGGCGCCCTAGACCTCTCCGCGCGCCGCGAGCGTCTTGATCCGGTCGGCGATGTGGACCGCCAGCGCCATGATGGTCATAGAGGGGTTCACGCCGCCGCCCGTGGGAAACAGCGAGCCATCGCAGACCCACAGGTTCGGCACGTCCCAGCTGCGCCCGTCGCCGTCCACCACGCTGTCCTCGGGCGTGAAGCCCATGCGGCAGCCGCCCATCAGGTGCGCCGTGCCTTCCGAGGTGAAAAGCTGCTGGCCGCCCGCGCCGGCCATCGCCTCGCGCATGAAGCGCACGGAGTGATCCGAAAGTGCGCGGTCGTTGTCGCACATCGAATAGGTGACGCGCGCGCGGGGCACGCCCAGCGGGTCGGTCTCGTCGGCCAGTTCGACGCGGTTGCGCTCCTGCGGCATGGTCTCGCCCACGATCTTGAGCCCGGCCATGTGGTTATAGTCGGCCATGCGCTGGCGCAACTCCATGCCGAAGATGCCTTCGGCATCCGCCACGGTGGTGGCGAAGTCGGCGGGCAGGGGGCCCTGGCTCATGAAGGCGTAGCCGCCGAAGAAGTCCTTATGGTCGTCGGCATAGTTCCAGTGCTCGCACACGGCGAGCGACGGCGGCCCCTTGTACCATCGGATCTCTTCTTCGAACCGGCCCCAGACGGCGTGGTTCGCGTGCACCATCAGGTTCTTGCCGACGAGGCCCGAAGAGTTCGCCAGCCCGCCTGGATGCGCGGGAGAGGCGGAGTTCAGCAGCAGGCGTGGTGTCTCGATCGAATAGCCCGCGACGACCACGTTGCGCGCCTTCTGCCGCCGCCACTCCCCGTCTCGATGATAAAGCACGCCGGCTGCCCGCCCGTCGCGCCCGGTCTCGATCCGGGTGACGGTGGCGAGGTCGCGGATCTCGGCGCCGGCGGCAAGCGCACGTGGAACGAAGGTGTTCAGCGTGCTCTGCTTGGCATTGGTCGCGCAGCCGATCTTGCAGAACCCGCGATAGACGCAGGGCGGCGACTTGCCGTGCGGCGCCGAGACGGTGGCGTTGGGGCAGGCGGCCCAGTCCACGCCCATCGCCTCGCACGCGCGGGCCAGCACGTGGGCCGAGGCGTTCAGCTCGTGTTCGCGATACGGATAGCGGCCGCGCTTCGGACCCCACGGATAGCGGACGGGTCCGGCGATCTTCAGCGCCTCCTCGACCTCGTCATAGCACTGCCACATCCGCCGCCAGTCCACCGGCCAGTCGTGGCCGTAACCCAGCAGCGAGCGTGACCTGAACCACTCGGGCCGGAAGCGCAGGGCGACCATCTGGTAATGCACCGTCGAGCCGCCCACGGCGCAGCCGGAGTTGTTCGAGCCAAGCGCGATCGGGTCGTCGCCCTCGGACAGCCGGTCCTCGAGCCAGTAGAGCTTGTCCTGGTGCCGCTCGTCCGAGGCGAAGTCCTCGAGCGGCCGCCAGAACGGACCGGCATCCATGGCGACGACGGAAAAGCCTGCCTCGGCCAGCTTGCCCGCCAGCGTGCCGCCGCCCGCGCCGGTGCCGACAATGACGAAATCAACCTCCTCGGCGTCGCCGTAGCAGCGCATCGGCACCCAGTCGCCGTGGCTGAAGACGTCGGGCGCGCGTCCGTCGCGCGCGCGCGGCTCAAGGTCTTCGATCAGGGGCATCAGCGGCGCCTCCGATCGGAGGGGGCCTCCCACGGGTCCATGCGGTCGGCGCCCAGCCGGACATAGCCGCGCGGTGCCGCCGGGCCGCCGAAGCCGATCTCGCTCAGCGCGGCGGGGTGGGCGTAGTAGATGCGCACCACCTCGTTCAGCATCACCGAGCGGAAGAAGCGGTGCGGCGGCATGCCGTTCCAGTGCGGACCCTCCGCGTCACCGTTCGACACGTCGCGCAGAAGCGCGTCCTGCCGTTCGGCCGTCAGATCCGAGAAGGCAGTCTCGTGGCGCTCCTGCGCCTCGGCCTCGATGGCGGCAAGGCCGGTGCGCCAGGCCTCGCGCATCTGCGGCATCGTTGTGTAGCGGGTGCCGTTGGTGCGGTTCTCGGCCAGCGCGCGATCGATCCACGGCGCGATCGGGATCGGGTCCGGGCGGTCCGGCTGGGGGATCAGCCGGTCGCAGACGGCGTTCAGGGTACGCCACTCGGTCTCCGAGAAGAACGCCCGCTCCGGCACGTCCTTCAGCCGGTCGGCATAGACGCGGCGGGTGGTGTCGTCGAAGGACACGCTGTCCCACTTCGCAAGGATGTCGTAGCCGGGATAGGGTGGGTCGAAGCGGTCGGTCATCGTCTCCCCTCGTCGCGGATGTCCATCAGGTCCAGCGCGCCCAGACCGGCGAGCCCGAGGCCTACGAAGGCCGGCGGCGCGGCCACCGGCGGGCCCTGGATCAAGTTCTGCCGCCAGTTGCGCCAGCCGCCATGGTTGCGGTGCACGCCCCAGGCGTGGAACGCGACGCCCGCCGCCCCGGCCGCGGCGGTGGTCCAGCAGGCGGCGCGGGCCAGCCGGCGCAGACCCGCCGCGGGATCGGCCGCCGCCGCGCCAAGAACGAGGGCCGCGGCGGGCGGGGCCGTGACGGGCACGAACATGAACGGGTTCTGGAATGCGCCACGGAAGTGCAACAGCCCGGCCTCGGCGCTTGTCGCCAGCAAGTTCAGCGCGGTCAAGCCGGCCAGCAGGCGCCCCTCGACCCGCGGCGGCATTATCGGTGCACGGCGCAGCCGCCCTTCAGCCAACCCGTACAGGCCCGAGGCGGCGAGACCTCCCGGCGCGCCAACCGGCGCGGCGTAGAACAGGTTGTTCATCGACGTCAGCCCACCGGGTCGCTTGCCGATGTTCCAGACATGGAAGGCGAGCCCCGCGGTGCCCGTGACAAGCGACGCCGCGTGCGCCACGTCCCGCGCCACGGCGTCATCCCGTGGCGTGGCCGGAGGACGCACGGCGGTGGCCGCAAGCGCGGTGCCCGCGACGGCGGGGGCCAGGTACATGGCGTCATTGCAATAGCCGCCGCGGAAGTGCTCCATCAGGCTGTCGGCCGCGACGCTGCCCGCCAGCGCCATCGCGCCGTGCCGCACCTTCGCGGCCGCCGCCGCGCGCGGCTCGGCCCGCGGGCGCGGTTTGCGCGCGTTCAGCGCCTGGGCTACGACCAGTCCGCAGGCGGCAAGGCCAAGCACGCCCAGCATCCGGCCCGTCGTGTGCCGCGTGTCGCCCCCATGCCCGCGCGGCCGCCGCCACTCGGGCAGCGGCTTGCGGACCTGGCGCAGGTGGTCGGGCCGGACGTCACGCACGGGCGCACCATCCTGTCAGCCTTGCAAGCCGCATCAGCCGCCCTCCTTCGGCCAGACGCGATAGCGCTCCGCATCCTGCCGTCGGAAGTCGAGGCCAAGGCCCGGCCGCGACAGGTCGGGGGCGATGTGGCCCGCGTGCGGCTCGGGCGCGCCGTCGAAGAACATCCTCTCGACGCGGACGTGGTCGAAGAACCACTCCATGTGACGAAGGTTCGGCGCGGCGCAACAGGCATGAAGGTGCAGCGCCGGGGCAGTGTGGGACGACAGAGGCAGCCCGAACGCCTGCGCCGTGGCCGCCGCCTCCATGAAGCCGGTGATCCCGGCGGCGCGGGTGGCATCTGCCTGAAGAACGTCCACCGCCCCGCCTTCGCACATCCGGCGGAAATAGACCTCGTCATAGCCGTATTCGCCTGCGGTGATCTCGACGCCGGGCGGGCCGGCGTCGCGGATCAGGCGCAGGCCCTCTAGGTCGTCGGACGACACCGGTTCCTCGAACCACGTCGCGCCCAGCGTCGCGGCCTCCTCGGCCATCGCCGTCGCCTGCTTGCGGGACAGCGCGCCGTTGGCGTCGATGAAGAGCGCACAGCCATCGCCCATGGCCTCTTTCGCCACGCGCATCCGGCGCGGGTCGTCGGCTGGGTCGCGCCCGATCTTGATCTTCACAGCCGGCAGCCCCTCGGCCGCCCAGCCCCCGGCCTGCTCTGCCAATTGGCGGTCGTCGTACGAGGTGAAGCCGCCGCTACCATAGACGGGAACGCTGTCGCGCCGGCGGCCCAGCAGGTCGGCCAGCGGCGCGTTCAGGAGCTTGCCGCGCAGGTCATGAAGCGCATTGTCCACGGCCGAGACAGCGCAGGAGACGATGCCCGGCCGCCCCAAGTTCCGCGTCGCCCGGATCATGTTGTCCCAGCGCGCGCCGATCGCCATGCCGTCGCGTCCCTCCAGCAACGGCGCCAGCGTCTGCTCGATCAGCAGCGCGGCAGAGACGTCGCAATACGTCCAGCCGAGGCCGGTCTTGCCGCCGGCCTCGACCTCGCACAGGACCATTGTCGTCGCGCTCCACTCCAGCGTGCCGTCGGATTCCGACGTCTCGGTCGGAATCCGGTAGGCGTGCACGTGGATCGAGCGGAGCGCGGCGTCCATTTCAGCTGAAGACCCTCTTGAAGGTCTGCTTGACGATCGACGCCTCATCGGCGTCGCCCTTCATCAGCGTCTTGAGATAGTTCATCGCCTGCTCGCGCGTCACCGTCGGCGGCACAGTCGGCACGTTCGGATCGGTATAAACGTTCAGCACGCAGGGCCGGTCGGCCGCCAGCGCCTCGTCCCACGCCATGCCGACCTGTCCCGGCTCGGTCACGCGCAGGCCCTTCAGTCCCAGCATCTCGGCATAGGCGGCATACTCGAAGTCGGGGACGTTCTGCGTTTCCTCGACCTTCGGGAAACCGCCCATGGCGCGCATCTCCCAGGTAACCTGGTTCAGGTCGCCGTTGTTGAGCACCGCGATGATCAGGCGCGGGTCCGACCATTGCCGCCAGTACTTGGCGATGGTGATCAGCCCGTTGATACCCAGCATCTGCATCGCGCCGTCGCCGACGAAGGCCACCGACACCCGCTCGGGGTGGCAGAACTTGGCGGCGGTGGCGTAGGGCACGCCGGGGCACATCGTCGCCAGCGTGCCGGAGAGCGAGATCATCTGCCCCGGCTTCGCCTTGATCGCGCGGGCCAGCCAGTTTGCCGAGCTGCCGCTGTCGGCCGAGATGATCGCCGTGTCCGGCAGGCGCGGCGAGGCTTCCCAGAACAGAAGCTCGGGGTTGATCGCCTGCGCTTCGAGGCGCGAGCGTTTCTCTACCCCCTCCCACCACTGGGCGACGTTCTTCTCGATCTTCTCGCGCCACTTGCGGTCGGATTTCGGCGTCAGGTGCGGGATCAGCGCCTGCAGCGTGTCGCGGGCGTCGCCGTGCAGGTTGACCTCCATCGGATAACGGATCGACAGCATGCCGGGATCAATGTCGATCTGCACGCCGCGGGCCTGGCCCGGCTTCGGCATGAACTCGGAATAGGGGAAGCCCGAGCCGATCATCAGCAGGCCGTCGCACTCGTTCATCATCTCGGCCGAGGGCGAGGTGCCCAGAAGTCCGATCTGGCCCGTCACGAATGGAAGGTCGTCGGGCAGGGCGGCCTTGCCCAGAAGCGCCTTGGCGACGCCCGTGCCCAGCACCTCGGCCACCTCGGTCACCTCTTTCTCGGCCCCGATGGCGCCCGCACCGATGAGGATGCCGACCTTGTCGCATTCGTTGAGCACCTGCGCCGCACGCATCAGGTCGGCCTCCGGCGGAATTATCCGGGGCTTCGGCGCATATCCGGGGCCGGAATGCACGGTGCCGTGTTCGAGCGGCGGGTCCTTCACCGCATCGCCCTGCGCCACGTCGTCGGGCACGATCATCGCGGTCACGCAGCTGCGCGCTTTCGCGATCCTCAGGCCACGGTCCACCAGGTGGCGCATCTGCGACGGTGCCGAGCACTGGTGCACGTACTCGTGCGCCACGTCCTTGTAGAGCGACATCAGGTCGACTTCCTGCTGGTAGCTCCCGCCAAGAGCCGAGCGGTCCTGCTGACCCACGATGGCGAAGACCGGCTGGTGGTCGAGCTTCGCGTCGTAAAGCCCGTTGAGCAGGTGGATCGCGCCGGGACCGGACGTGGCGAGGCACACGCCCGGCTCGCCCGTCCACTTCGCGTGGGCGCAGGCCATGAAGGCGGCCTCCTCCTCGTGCCGGACCTGGACGAACTCGATGTCGTCCGACCGTCCCAGCGCCGCCAGGATGCCGTTGATGCCGTCGCCGGGGAAGCCGTAGACGCGTTTGACGCCCCAGGCCGAGAGGCGCTCGAGCAGGAAATCTCCGACCGTGTCTGCCATCTCAGTGTCCTTTCCTTGTGTCAGTCCCCGCCGCTGGCGAGGTTGAGCAGGGGAAGCCCCGTTTCGGGGTCCGTGTGTCGCTGAAGCCGCACCGGGTCGATCGTCACCATCACCTCGAGCGTCGGGCGCACGTGCCCTTCCAGCAGGTGACCGCCCCACGCGGTGCCGTCGCGTTTCGAGACGACGGCGTGCGGGTGCACCCGCGCCTCGGCTCCCTGCGTGGCGAAGTTGCCTGTCAGGTTCACGACCTCGACCTGTTCATGGATCTCGATGCGGTCATAGTCCTTCTTGTCGGGGTCGAAGAACCCCAGCGTGACGCCGCTGAACGCGCCGAGCCCGGTGAAGCGCCCGGCGGTCACGCCATAGTCGCGGGCGAAGGTCAGGAGGCTCGCCACGGCCTCTTCGCCGGGATCGAGCACGACGGCGAAGCTGCGTTCCGGGGCGTCCGACAATGTCTTGACTAGCATGTCCCCCTCCCACGGTCTGTTCGGCATAACTCAACTGTTCAACCGCCGCGCCCCGAGAGAGTTCCTGTACGCCGGGCGCGCCGCGCGGCGCGGCAGGGCGGTCGTGAAGACCACCGGCACGCCTGATCCCGCCCCTGCAAAGGGCAGGTGCGAGGCCCGTCGACTGGCGCACGTACCGTTTGTCCCCAGCAGATGTTTCCACTATTCATGAATTATGGAATCGCAACATGTCGACCAGCTCGCCGCCCTCGCGCATCCGCAGCGCCTCGCGCTGTTCCGGCTGCTCGTGCGACGGTATCCCGATGAACTGTCGGCCGGGGAGATCGCCGCTGTTCTGGGCGTTCGGCAGAATACCCTTTCGACCTACCTTAACAGCCTGCGGCAGGCCGGGCTGATCCTGCAAAAGCGGGACGGCCGGTCGTTGCTGTACCGCGCCGAAATGGGGCAGGCCGGCGCGCTGGTGTCGTACCTCGTGACCGATTGCTGCCGCGGCCGCCCCGAACTCTGCCCGACCCTTCCCGACCTCGGATCAGGAGGCACCGCCATGTCGTCCCGGCCTTACAACGTGCTTTTCATCTGCACCGGCAACTCCGCCCGCTCGATCTTCGGCGAGGCGCTTCTGAGCGATCTCGGCGGCGGGCGCTTCAACGCCTATTCCGCCGGCACCCGGCCCTCCTCGGACCTCAACCTCTTCGCGCTGAGCGTGCTCAAGGCGAACGGCCACGACATTTCGCCGCTTCGCGCGAAGAACATCGACGAGTTCCGGAGCGACGCGGCGCCGAAGATGGATTTCGTCTTCACCGTCTGCGACCAGGCCGCGAACGAGGACTGCCCGGCCTGGCCCGGCCAACCCATCACCGCCCATTGGGGTCTGCCCGACCCGGGCAAGGCCACGGGCACCGAGGCCGAGCGGCGGCTGGCCTTCCGGCAGGCCTATGGCGCGCTGCGCAGGCGCGTCGAGGCGTTCGTTTCGCTGAATATCGAGGCGCTCGACCGGCTCGCCCTGCAACGCGCGGTCGACGACCTCGCCGCCAAGAAGGACCTCGCATGACCACCTACGCGCTCAACGGCCTCGGCCGCATCGGCAAGCTCGCCCTTCGCCCGCTGCTCGAGAGCGGCGCCGAGATCGCCTGGATCAACGACGCGGTGCCGGGGCCCGAGTTGCACGCGCACCTGATGGAGTTCGACAGCGTCCACGGCCGCTGGGATGCCGACATCTCGCATGACGGCAACGCGCTCGTCATCGAGGGCCGGCACCGGCCGCTGCACGCGGAACGGCGGATCGAGGATCTGCCGCTCGACGGCGTGGACGTGGTGATCGACTGCACCGGCGTCTTCAAGTCAGAGGCGAAACTCGCGCCCTACTTCGAGGGCGGGGTGAAGAAGGTCGTGGTCAGCGCGCCGGTGAAGGACGGGCCGACGGCGAACGTCGTCTATGGCGTGAACCACGGAACCTACGACCCGGAGGCGCACCACATCGTCACGGCGGCAAGCTGCACGACCAACTGCCTCGCCCCGATCGTGAAGGTGATCCACGAGGGGTTGGGCATCCGCCACGGCTCGATCACCACGATCCACGACGTCACCAATACGCAGACCATTGTGGACCGCCCGGCGAAGGACCTGCGCCGCGCGCGTTCGGCTCTGAACTCGCTGATCCCGACGACCACGGGCTCGGCCACGGCCATCACGCTGATTTATCCCGAGCTCAAGGGACGGCTGAACGGCCATGCCGTGCGGGTGCCGCTTCTGAACGCCTCGCTCACCGACTGCGTGTTCGAGGTGGAGCGCGAGACCAGCGTCGAGGAGGTGAACGTGCTGCTACGTTCGTCGGCCGAGGGGCCGCTGAACGGCATCCTGGGCTATGAGGACCGCCCGCTGGTCTCGGCCGACTACGTCAACGACACGCGCAGCTCCGTCATCGACGCACTCTCGACGATGGTGGTCAACGGCACGCAGGTGAAGGTCTATGCCTGGTATGACAACGAGATGGGCTACGCTCACCGCCTGATCGACGTGGCGCGGATGGTGGGATCGTCACTGTGAGCCGCCCCGAGGGCCTGAGCGCCTATATCGCCGTCACGGCGGCCTACTGGGCGTTCATGCTGACCGACGGCGCGCTCAGGATGTTGGTGCTGCTGCACTTCCACACGCTGGGCTTCTCGCCGGTGCAGCTGGCCTACCTGTTCCTGCTCTACGAACTTGCGGGCATCGTCACCAACCTGTCGGCGGGTTGGATCGCGGCGCGGTTCGGGCTGACATCGACGCTCTATGCCGGGCTCACGATCCAGGTTGCGGCGCTGCTGGCTCTGGCCTTGCTCGATCCGGGCTGGAGCCTCTGGGCCTCGGTCGCCTACGTCATGGCGGTGCAGGGAGTCTCGGGCGTGGCCAAGGACCTGGCTAAGATGAGCGCCAAGAGCGCGGTGAAGGTGCTCGCGCCCTCGGGCGAGGGGGCGCTGTTTCGCTGGGTCGCGGTGCTGACGGGCTCGAAGAACGCAGTGAAGGGGCTGGGCTTCCTCCTGGGGGCGGGACTGTTGGCGCTTGCGGGCTTCGTTCCGGCGGTGCTGGGCATGGCGGTGGTGCTGGCGGCGATTCTGCTGGCCGTCGCGCTGCACATGCCTGCCGGCCTGCCGCAGGGGCGCAAGGGCGCGAAGTTCGCCGAGGTCTTCTCGAAGAACCGCAACATCAACTGGCTCTCGGCCGCGAGGCTGTTCCTGTTCGGCGCGCGCGACGTGTGGTTCGTCGTGGGCATCCCGATCTACTTCTACGCTGCGCTCTCGGACGGAACCGAGGAGGGCAACCGCGCCGCCTTCTTCATGATCGGCAGCTTCATGGCGGTCTGGACCATCCTCTACGGCGGCGTGCAGGCTTGGGCGCCCCGGCTCCTGCGCGCGGCGCGGCGGCCCGAGGGCGAACTGGTGCACGAGGCGCGCCGGTGGGCCGCCCTTCTCTTCGCCGTGCCCGCCGTGCTCTCGGCCACGGCATTGGCGTCGGACGGCCCGGCGCAGTGGCTTACGCTGACGCTGGTGGCTGGACTGCTCGTCTTCGGGGCGGTCTTCGGGGTCAACTCGTCGCTGCACTCCTACCTCGTCCTCGCCTTTTCGACCTCCGAGCGGGTGACGATGGACGTGGGCTTCTACTACATGGCAAATGCCGCCGGGCGTCTGCTGGGCACGCTGCTTTCGGGGCTGACTTTCCAAGTCGGCGGACTGCCGCTCTGCCTGGGCACTGCGGCGCTTCTGGTGGGGCTCAGCTGGATCAGCGCCGGCAGACTGTCACCGCACGCACAGGAGAAGTGTCCCGTATGAGCGCGTTCGAGAGATATCTGAGCCTATGGATCGCTCTCGCCATGCTCGCCGGCATCGGCGTCGGCACTGTGGCGCCCGGGCTCGTGACGGCCGTGGCGGAAGCCGAGATCGCCTCGATCAACCTGGTCGTCGCGGTCCTCATCTGGGCGATGGTCTATCCGATGATGGTCGGCGTCGACTTCGGCGCGGTGGCCGGCGTGGCGAAGCAACCGCGCGGGCTGCTGGTGACGCTTGCGGTCAACTGGTTGGTCAAGCCCTTCACCATGGCCGCGCTGGCGGTGCTGTTCTTCGAGCACGTCTTCGCCCCCTGGATCGCGCCCGATGATGCCGCGCAATACACGGCAGGGCTGATCCTGCTGGGCGCCGCGCCCTGCACCGCGATGGTCTTCGTCTGGTCGCAGCTCACCCGGGGCGACGCCACCTACACCCTGGTGCAGGTGTCGGTGAACGACCTGATCATGGTCGTCGCCTTCGCGCCGATCGTGGCGTTCCTGCTGGGCGTGACCGACATCGCCGTGCCGTGGGAAACGCTGGTGCTGGCGACGATCCTTTACGTCGCCCTGCCGCTCCTCGCCGGGCTCTTGACGCGCCGCAGGCTCGGCGGCCCCGAGGCGATCGACGCCTTCGCCGCCCGCGCCAAGCCGTGGTCGGTGGCTGGCCTGATCGCGACGGTGGCGATCCTGTTCGGGCTTCAGGGGCAGGTGATCCTCGACCGCCCGGCCGTCATCGCGCTGATCGCGGTGCCGATCCTGATCCAGAGCTACGGCATCTTCGCAGTCGCGTACGCCGCCGCCTTCGCGCTGAAGGTTCCGCACCGCATCGCCGCCCCCTGCGCCCTGATCGGCACGTCGAACTTCTTCGAACTCGCCGTCGCGGTCGCCATCAGCCTCTTCGGCCTGAACTCCGGCGCGGCGCTGGCCACGGTCGTCGGCGTGCTGGTCGAGGTGCCGGTCATGCTGACGCTCGTCGCCTTCGCCAACCGCACGCGGCCCCGCTTCGCATCAACGTGAATGCGTCGGCACAGGGTATCGGCACCGACCATGCGCCGGAGCAACGGCCCGGCCAGGGTCTGCGACTCGTGCGCCCGGACCAGTCACGACGCCGCGGATAGCGGCACCCGGAATACACGCATTGCAGCGGCAAGAGGAACTTCCCCTGCCGGCCTAGGTTGAACAGGCAACGCGTCCGCGCAAGCTCCTGTGACTAAAGCCCGGAAGGTTCGCCGACCCCCGATGGAGATGCAGAAGGTTACCAGTGCCACCGGACTCGGGACCCGCGGACTTCTGCTGTTCGTCGTGCTTCTCGTCAGCGGCTGCAGCGGCGTTCAAAGCGTCCTCGACCCGGCGGCGCCGGACGCCCGCCTGATCGCCCGGCTTTCCTGGTGGATGTTCGCCTCGGGCACGTTCGTGCTGATCGTCACGCTGGGGATGCTGCTGGTCGCGGTCAACCTTCAGCGCGGTGGCGACCGCATCGACGTGTCGTTTCGCACCTCGGCCATCATCGTCGCCATCGGTGGCGTGGCCGCGCCGGTCATCGCGATCATCGCGGTCGGCGTCTCGGGCGTGTTGATCGGCGACCAGGCCGAGGGCGCCGAAGATGTCGGCCTGACGGTCGAGGTGCACGGCAACCGGTGGTGGTGGGAGTTTCGGTACCTCGACGAGGCGGGCGAGGTCACGGCGGTCACCGCCAACGAGCTTCACCTGCCGGTGGGCGAACGGGCCCACCTTTTGCTGAAGTCCGACGACGTCATCCACAGCTTCTGGGTGCCGAACCTGCAAGGCAAGACCGACCTGATCCCGGGCGTGACCAACAGCCTTTACACCGAGCCGGAAGTCGCGGGCACCTGGCGCGCGCAATGCGCCGAGTATTGCGGCATCCAGCACGCGCTGATGGCGGCGCTGGTGGTGGCCGAGCCGCGCGAAGCGTTCGACGCCTGGCTGGCGCAGCAGGCGGCTCCGGCGGTGGTGACCGAGCATCCGGGCCTCGACGTGTTCCTCGACTACGAGTGCGGCGAATGCCACGCGATCCGTGGCACGGCGGCCGACGGGCAGAAGGGGCCCGACCTGACGCACCTCGCCTCGCGCGAGACGCTGGCGGCGGCGACGCTGCCCAACACGCCGGGCAACCTGGGCGGCTGGATCACCAGCACGCACAAGGTGAAGCCCGGGGCGCTCATGCCGCCGACCGCGCCCGAGCAGCAGGAGCTTTTCGCGCTGATCGAATACCTGGGGATGCTGGAATGACCGACGTGGGACCGGCGCTGCGCCATCGCGACGACGCGGAGGGGCGCGAGACCCTGGCGACCATCGAGCGGACGTGGCAGTCGCCGAAGGGCTTCTTCGGCTGGTTCACGCACGTCAACCACACCAATATCGGCCGGCGCTTTGTGGCCACGGCGCTGATCTTCTTCGCGATCGCGGGGGTGCTCGGGCTGCTGATGCGCTGGCAGCTTTCGGCGCCGCTGAACGAGGTGCTGGACCCGGACACCTATAACCAGGTCATGACGGTGCACGGCACGGCCATGATGTTCCTGTTCGCGATCCCGGCGATGGAGGGCATCGCGATCTACCTGGTGCCGCTGATGATCGGGGCGCGGGACATGGCGTTTCCGCGGCTCAATGCCTTCGGCTACTACGTCTACCTGATCGGCGGGGTGATCTTCCTTCTGTCTCTCCCGCTCGGGATCGCGCCGGCGGCAGGCTGGTTCAACTATGTCCCGCTGTCGAACAAGGAGTTCAGCCCCGGCCTGGGCGTCGACATCTGGACCACGATGATCACCTTCATCGAGGTCGCGGCGCTCACCGCGGCGGTCGAGCTGATCGTGACCATCTTCAAGCTGCGCGCGCCGGGAATGTCGCTCAACCGCATGCCGATCTTCGTGTGGGCTGTGCTGGTCATGTCCTTCATGATCCTCTTCGCCATGCCCTCGGTCATCGTAGCCTCGGCCATGCTGATGATGGACCGGCTGGTGGACACGCAGTTCTTCGTGGCCGAGGCGGGTGGATCGCCGCTTCTGTGGCAGCACCTGTTCTGGTTCTTCG
This sequence comes from Tranquillimonas alkanivorans, assembly GCF_900115595.1. Taxonomy (GTDB): domain Bacteria; phylum Pseudomonadota; class Alphaproteobacteria; order Rhodobacterales; family Rhodobacteraceae; genus Tranquillimonas; species Tranquillimonas alkanivorans. Next base: position 4,361 of record NZ_FOXA01000033.1, on the reverse strand, counting down.
GCCATCCCGAGGTCTACATCATCTTCGTCCCGGCGCTCGGGATCGTGACGAGCGTCGTCGTCACGTTCGCGCAGCGGCCCGTGTTCGGCTACACGGCGCTTGTTCTGGCGCTGGTCAGCGTCGGGATGGTCAGCTTCGGGCTGTGGGTGCACCACATGTACACGACCGGTCTGCCCTTCATGGGACGGTCGTTCTTTATGGCGGCCTCGGCGATGATCTCGATCCCGTCAGGCGTGCAGATCTTCTGCTGGATCATGACCCTCTGGGGTGCACGGATCCGGTTCGAGGTGCCGATGCTGTGGGTGCTGTCCTTCTTCGCCGTTTTCATCACCGGCGGGCTGACGGGTGTCATGGTCGCCTCGGTCCCCTTCGACCGGCAAGTACACGACACCTATTTCGTCGTCGCGCACTTCCACTACGTGCTGGTCGGGGGTGCGGTGTTCCCACTGATGGCCGGGCTCTACTACTGGTATCCCAAGGCCGTGGGCCGGATGCTGAGCGACAGGATGGGCAAATGGTCGGTGGGGCTGTCCTTCGTGGGCTTCAACCTGGCCTTCTTCCCGATGCACCAGCTTGGGCTGGAGGGGATGCCGCGGCGGATCTATACCTACCTGCCCGAGATGGACTGGGGCTTTCTCAACCAGCTTGCCACGGTGGGGGCAATCATACTTGCCGTCGGGTTCGGGCTGACGTTCTGGAACCTCATCTACAGCGCCTACCGGGGCACGGTCGCAGACGAGAACCCGTGGAACGCGCCGACGCTGGAATGGGCCACCACCAGTCCGCCGCTCAACTGCAACTTCGCGCAGCAGCCCGTGGTGCAGGACGACCGCCCGCTGTGGAGCTGGCCGGAGCGCGGCAAGCGTACAGTCGTCGGCGGCCTGCGCACCGACCGGCGCGAGACGATGGTGACCACGCTGCTCGACGCGCGCCCGCAATCGGTGCAGGTGCTGCCGGGACCGACGCCCTGGCCCTTCGTCAGCGCCGTCGCCGCCTCGGTCGGCTTCCTGGGCCTGATCTTCAGCCCGTGGTTCTACCTCATCGGCTTTTTCGGCGCATTCGTGACGTTCGTGTTCTGGTTCTGGCCGCGCAAGCCCTACAGGGAGGACTGAGATGACGAAGGACATCCCGGTCGAGGTCGCCGTCGACGCCTCCGACATCACGCGCTTCGCGCCGCACACCCATCCGCTCTGGTGGGGTATCCTGGCTGCCGTGGCGATCGAGGCTGCGGTCGTGGCGAACCTGCTTACGAGCTACTTCTATCTCTGGGCGCGCACGGACGCATGGCCACCCGAGGGGGTGGAGCCGCCGCCGCTGCTCTGGCCGACGCTGATCCTTGTCGTCCTGCCGCTTTCGAGCGTGACGATGTGGTGGGCCGGCAAGGGATCCGACGCGGGGCGCATGCGTCAGCTCGCGCTCGGCGTCTCGGCAAGCGTGCTGCTGGCCTGCGTCGCCATCGGCTTCCGCAGCATTCAGATCGCCCAGTTCGACATCCTGTGGAGCGACCACGCCTACGGCTCGATCCTGTGGGCCATCACCGGCTTTCACTACACCCACGTCGTCTCGGCCATCGTCGGGACGGCCGCCGTCGCGATCCTGGCGTGGATGGGGTACTTCACCCCGGAACGGCAGCTCGGCGTAGTCGTTGACACACTCTACTGGTACTTCGTGGCGGGAGTGTATCTTCCCATCTACCTGGTCCTCTATTGGGCGCCGCGGCTTCTTTGAGCGGAGAAGGAGATGCAAGCCGAGAGCGATCCGCAGCAAGACGATCTTATTCTCGCCAAGCAGGAGGGAAGGGAGGCGCTGTCGGCCTGGGCCGGGTGGGTCATGGCGCCGGCGGCGTGGGCGCTGCACCAGGGCATCGGCTACGCGATGGTGCCGTGGCTATGCGCGCTCGGCACGCGCTGGCCCTATCACGCGCTTACGGTCTTCGCCGTAGGTCTCTGCATCGGCGGCGCGCTCATGTCCCGAAAGGCGCTGCGGCGATCGCGGCACATCCGGCCCGAGCACAGCCGTATGCGTGTGCGCATGATGGCGCTGATCGGGCTGATGTTCTCGGCCGCAGCATTCGGCGGGATCTTGGTCGAGTACCTGCCGTCTTTCCTGATCGACACCTGCAATGGGGTGGACCGATGAGGGCGGCGCTTTTCCTGATCCTGATCGCGACACCCGCGGCGGCGCATGCGGACGCACATGCCGAGGCCGGGTCCGTGCTGGTCGCGGTACTTCTGCTGGCGACAGCAGTAGCCTACGTGGCCGGCGCACGGCGGCTTGGCGCACGAGCGGGCTACATGCGCAGTGCGCTGTTCATCTCCGGGCTGGCCTTCACCGCCGCGTTCCTGCTGTCTCCACTGGATGCCTGGGCCGCGCGGTACCTTTCGGCCCACATGATCCAGCATTTCGGGCTGATGCTTCTGGCCGCCCCGCTGATCGTTATGGGTCGGCCGGGCGTGACGCTGCTGTGGGCGCTGCCGCGCGCGGGACGCCGCGCCGCCGGAGGACTCGGGCAGGGGCGCCCAGGGCGGGCATGGCGCGCGGTGACCAGCCCCATCGGCGCGTTTGCCACCTATTTCCTCGTCCTGTGGCTATGGCACGCGCCGCCGCTCTATCAGGCAGCGCTGGGGCAGGACGCGGTGCACGACCTGCAGCACGCGACCTTCCTGGCCGCCGCCCTCATCTTCTGGACGGCCGTGCTCGCCCCCCGACCAGGCGAAGGCAGGGCGGCCGCGCTGCTGGCGATCTTCCTGACCGCGCTGCAAAGCTGCGTTCTGGCCGCGCTGGTGACGCTGTCGGAAACCGTCTGGTACCCGGCTTACGACACCGGACCCTTCGGCATGACGGCCCTTGGGGACCAGCAACTGGGCGGACTGATCATGTGGGTGCCATGCGGCGCGGTGCTGATCGGGGCGGCCGTGGCGACGCTTTCGAGCCTTCTGCGCGACCTCGACCGGCGTAACGGTCGGGCGGAGGCGTCATGAGAGCTTTGGTGCTTCTTCTCGCGCTGACCGCCCCGGCCGCGGCACAGGACCAGTGGGCCGACGTCCGTGCGGCGATAATGGCGTATGGCTGCGGGACGTGTCACGTCATCCCCGACGTTCCCGGGGCGAACGGCGTGACCGGCCCGCCGCTGACCCGCATGCGCGAGCAGGCGTATGTCGCTGGGGTGCTGCCCAACATGCCCGAGGCGCTGACGTCCTTCATCGTCGATCCGCAGGCCATCGACCCGCGCTCGGCCATGCCTGATCTGGGCGTGACGGCGGACGAGGCCGCCCGGATGGCGGCGTTCCTGATCGAGGTGAGCGGCGAATGAGGGCGGCGCTGCGATACTCGGGCGTCGCCGTGCTCGCTGTCGCGTTGGCGTTCGGCGGGGTGTTCGTCTTCGGCGGGTTCTGGGACATCTCGGCGACGCGCCAGCACCCGCTCTGGATCTACCGCGGGCTGGTGCTCGTAAGGGACACGCTCGTTTCCTTCGAGGCGGCGGGCGTCGATGTGCCGGCCGAGTTCGAGCCGGTGGCCGACGCGAAGGGCGCGGCCTTGTACCAGGTACATTGCGCCCAGTGTCACGGCGGACCCGGCGTGGCGCCGGCGGACTTCGCGCTCGGGATGATGCCGGTGCCGCCGCCGCTGGTGCATTCGGCGCGCGAACGGCCGCCCGAGGAGATCTATTGGTTCATCCATGACGGGCTGAAGATGTCGGGCATGCCCGCCTGGTCGATGCGGATGAGCGAGACCGAGATGTGGCGCATCACCGCTTTCGTAGAGGCTTTGCCGACCCTGACGCCTGCGGCCTACCGCGAGCTGGTTCCGCAAGACGAGACTGCGCCTCCGTCCGAGGGGACGCTTGCGGAGGTGGGCGGCATACCCGACGCCGAACGCGGGCGCTTGGCAATGCAGCTCTACGCCTGCCGGTCGTGCCACGAGATCCCGGGGCTCGTGGGCGCGCGGCCGCTCATGGTCGGCCCGCCGCTGGAGGAGGCCGCCTCGCGCCGCTACATCGCCGGCGTGCTGCCGAACACGACCGAAAACATGATGCGCTGGATAATGGACCCGCACGAGGTCGACCCGTTGAGCGTGATGCCCGATCTCGGCGTCAGCGCCGCCGATGCGCGCGACATGACCGCCTATCTCTACACCCTCTCGCCGCCGTACGACGATGGCACGGACGAGGTTGCGGCCGCCGACGCGGATTGATCGAGCAGCGCTCTGCGCCGTGGCGGTGGCGCAGCTTCCCCGAAGTCATTCACGCCAAACCGGAATTCGGCCCGAGTAACGCGCGAAAGTTGGTGATGCCCTGAGGGGCGGCATATCATGGCGGTGTTCAGACGCCGTCAATTCTCAGCCGAGAAAGGGATATGCCA
>NZ_FOXA01000009.1 GCF_900115595.1 Tranquillimonas alkanivorans | reverse complement strand
TGAGTTCATCAGATCCGATAACGGGCCCGAGTTCGCCGCCCGAAAGGTCCGTGAATGGATCGAAGCCGTGGGCGCGAAAACTGCCTTCATAGAGCCCGGATCACCGTGGGAGAACGGCTATTGTGAGAGCTTCAACGCCCGCTTCCGCAACGAGCTGCTCGACGGGGAGATCTTCTACTCGCTCCGCGAGGCCCAGATCCTCATCGAACAATGGCGGCGCCACTACAATACCATCCGCCCCCATAGCGCCCTGGGCTACAGACCGCCTGCCCCGGAAGCCATCGTCACCGTCGACCGAAGGAGGGCAATGCATTAACAATCAACCTGGACCACTCGAATGGGGCAGTTCACAGTTGCTGCGGCTTCTGCATTCGATCGGTCGCTTTTGTCGCGTCCGTAGGCAGCCAGGGAAGCCGCTTCAAGCGGGCGCGCCGGATCCTTCAGCCTTGCAGTGGCCCATGCACCGCCTCATGCGAATCGCATTTGAGCAGAGGAATGCATCGACCAGGGATTGCTGACGCACTTTCCCGCCCGCACGCCGATACGCGATGATCAGGGGGTCGCAGCCAGGCCGGATGAGTAGCCTGTACAGCTGCGACTGCGGCGGACCGCAGAAGCGAAACTCCTGCGCTGCCACATTCCCTTCTCCTATATCGGCATGACGCGAGGGGGGACTTCCCAGCACGCACTTGCACAGTTATCACTGCAGCGCAGCCGGAAGTTGAGGATGTCGATGACCGATACCGTCAGAACCGATCTCGAACGCACCATGGCCGGGCTCCGGGATCACTTCCTGGGCGGTCTCGAAGCGGCTCATGCGGACATGCAGGAGAAGATCGTCCGGCTGGCGGGGAATACGCCGAGGGACGGTGATCTGGCGGCCTTGCGGGACCAGGTGCACCGTATCGCCGGCATCGCACCCGCGCTGGAACTATGGACGCTCGCCAAGGCCGCGGCCGCGGCCGACCGCCGGTTCATCGATGCAGAGGAGGCAGAGGGCGACGCGCGCGACATCGCAGAGGAGGCGGTCTCCCTCGCCGACACCTTGTGCTGTGAGATAGGGGACATTCTCGCAACGCTGCGGAACCCGTCCCCGCCGCTCGCCACGTCGTGCGCCTCCTGACCTCCGGCAGCCTGCGCGACCGGGGCTGAACCTGCGGTCGGACGCGACGCCGCACTTGCCTGCGAAACGCGGTTTCAGTAACAGCGCACCTCATCTCCTGCACGTCGCCGGGATACTGAGATGTCGAAGCTTACCACCATCCTCCACGTCGATGACGACGCCGACATGCGGGCCGTCGTCCAGGTTGCGCTGCGCGATCTCGGCGGTTTCGACGTGCGCCAGGCGCGCGACGGGGCCGAGGCCGTCGAAATGGCCGACGAATCCCGGCCCGACCTGATCATCCTCGACATGATGATGCCGCGCATGGACGGGCGCGAGACGCTGGCCGCGATCCACCGCCTGCCCGGCCTGAAGGACCTGCCCGCGATCTTCCTGACCGCGAAGACCGGGCGCGACGTGCAGGCGGCCGCTGCCAGCCCCGGCGTGCTGGGCGTGATCCTCAAGCCGTTCTCGGTAACGGCGCTGGGGGATCAGGTCCGGCGCAAGTGGAACGTGTGCGCAGCCGGCTAAGACCCGCAGAAGCCCTCGGAGCAGGACAATGAACACCGCATTCCGCATCGTGAGCCTCACGCTCGCCCTTCTCACGCCGGCCGCCGCGCTGGCGCAGTCGCTCGAGATCCGCGTGACAACCGAGGAAGGGACCGAGGTCGTCGAGTACACGGCCGACGAGCTTCTCGCGCTCGAAAGCTTCGAGATCGTGACCGGCAACGACTATGCCGACGAGGGCACGGTGTTCACCGGTCCGCGGATCCGCACGCTGTTCGAGGACGTCGCGCTCGAGCGCGACGACACGCTCTACCTCACCGCGCTCGACGACTTCAAAACCTTCATCCCGGTCGCCGAAATCTTCGACTATGACGGCATCATCGCAGTGTTGCGCGACGGCGAGCGCATGTCGCGCCGGGGCAAGGGACCGTTCTGGGTGATCTACCCGATGAGCGACTATCCCGAGCTTCAGGAGCCCATCTTCAACGACCGGCAGGCCTGGCAGCTTTCCCAGATCAAGGTCGATGTGACGCAATGACCTCGGGCTTCGCCATCGTTCGGTGGGCGCTTGCCGGGGTCGTCTTCGTCGCCCTGGGCGTCACGTCGATGTTCCTGTTCCAGCTTCAACCGGTCATCGACGACGTCTTCAACGCCCGGCGCGCGGGCCCGGTCTGGATCACCACCCGCCTCCAGTTCGAACTCGGGCGGCTGAACGAGACGCTGGCCGAATTCGCCAACCCCGCCCTCGATATCGACCCCGAGGAGGTCCAGCTGCGCTTCGACATCCTGTGGGCGCGGTACAACCTTTCGGAAGAGGGCCAGGAAGGGGTCCGTGCGGCGGAGGGCACCGAGGAGGTGGAAGTGCTCGACCGGCTCATCGCGGTCCTGCGCGCCGAGGAAGAGACGGTGTTTTCGCTCGAGCGGGGCGACTACGAGGAAGCGCTTCGTCTTCACGACGTGTTCACGGAATTCAGCGAGCCGCTGAACGACTACACCATCGCCGCAAAGGACGAGCAGGCGGCGCTGGACCATGCCGCGCGCACGCACCTCGTTTCGATGTCGAGCAGCATCCTTTACGTCAGCATCACGCTGGGCGTCGCGTCGTTGCTTCTGTCTCTGCTTCTGTTTCTCGAGGCGCGGCAGCAAAGGCGTAACTCGGCCGAGAAACAGCGACTGCTCGAGGAGTCGCGGCAGGCCTACAAGGCGAAGGGCGAGTTCGTCGCGACCGTCAGTCACGAGCTGCGCACTCCCATCGCCTCGATCCTCGGCACGACAGAGGCTGTCAACAGCGGCGCGCTTGGCAAGATCCCCGACCGGGCCGACGCGATGCTCCGCATCGCGCAGCAGAACGCCGAGCGCCTGGGCAAGCTGATCAACGACATCCTCGACTTCGAGAAGTCCGACACGGGCGACCTCAGCTACCAGATGGAGCCGATGCGCCTGGACGAGGTGGTCGAACAGGCCGTCCGCATCAACAGCCATTATGGCGAGCACGAGGGCGTGCGGATCGAGATATCGGCGATGGACCGACCGCTGCCGGTCCGGGGGGACGCGTCGCGCATCGAGCAGGTGATCGCGAACGTTCTGTCGAACGCCGTCAAGTTCTCGGGCGAGAGCAAGCTCGTGCAGGTCTCGTGCGAACGGATCGGCGGCGTCGCCCGCATCGCCGTGACCGATTATGGCATCGGCATTTCGCCCGAGTTCAGCGCGAAGGTCTTCGATCGCTTCAGCCAGGAAGACGGGTCCAGCACGCGCACCTTCGGCGGAACGGGCATCGGCATGAGCATCAGCCGCGCCATCGTTCAGGCGCATGACGGGCACCTTCACTTCACCAGCATGCCGGGCAAGGGGACGACGTTCTACATCGATTTGCCGCTGGACGAACAGGCGCAGGCCGCCGCCTGATCACGGTTGCACGTTACATCAGCATGCCCTCGGCAAGGTAGCTCTCGGCCAGCGGAAGATGTGCGGAGCCGAGCGCGCCGGCCACGGCGCCCAGCGTGCCGGCAAGCACCTCGGGCCGGTCCACGCCGCGGGTGTCTGCCTGCGCCATCTCCTCGCGGATGAGCCCGACGAGCCGCTCGCGCACCGCGGCCGGCACGCCGCCGTCGACGACCACCGCCGGCACGTCGAGCACGGCGGTGACCGAAATCGCCGCCGCCGTCAGGCTGCGCGCGGTCAGCGAAAGCCAGGGGGCCAGCACGTCCTCGAACCCGTCCCACGATTGCTCGTCCGCGCGGGCGAGCGCGGCGGGCCGGCCCTGCGCCTCCAGCATTTCTTCGAGCACGTAGAGCGAGGCGTTGTGGATCAACTGGCCGCCGCGCCCCCCCCCCTCGCCGCCCACCACGATGGACCCCAGCGCACCTGCGTTGCCCGTGGGACCGGTGCGGACGCGCCCGTTTAGCACGATGCCGCCGCCGACGAAGGCCCCGACGTAGAAGTAGGCGTAGTTCGTCTTCTCGGCCGCCGTCCCGAACACCTGCTCGCCGTAGCACGCCAGCGTCGCGTCGTTGCCCAGGTGGACGGCCAGGCCGGTGGGACCGCTCAGGTCGCGCACGAAGTCGAACGACTCCCAGTCCTGCATGTGCGAGCGCGGCGCGCCGACGAGGTCGAGCCAGTTCCAAAGCTGGTGCGGCGCCCCGATCCCAAGGCCCGCGATCCTGTCGCGACGCTCGGGCACGACGCCGGCGCGCAGATCCTCGACCCCCTCGACCACGAAGGCGGTGACCGTCGCGGGCGTCGGATAGGCATAGTCGAGCCGCCGCCGCCCGCGCACGGCGCCCGTCAGGTCCATCAGGACAAGGTCCGCGCGCCGCCGCCCGATCCTGAGGCCGAAGGAATACGCGCCGTCGGGGTTCAGCCCCATCGGGACTGACGGCTTGCCCACCCGCCCGCGCACGGGCGTGCCGCGCCTGAGCAGGCGGTCGGCCTCGAGCGACCGGGTGATGACCGACGCCGTCTGCGCCGAAAGCTGCGTGCGCCGGGCGATCTCGGCTCCCGGCAACGGTCCGCAGGCGCGCACGGTAGACAGGACCAGCCGTTCGTTGTGATTGCGCACGCCGCGGGGTGTCGCGCCCCCGGGCAGCCAAGAGCCCCTCTCTGCGTCGTGTCCTGCCTGCGCCATCTTGGTCCTCCGGGCCGCACCATGCGGGTGGCCGGTTAATAAATCAAGTTGATTTATATATTGACCCGGCGCCCGATTCTGCCCTTCAGTGTGTCACGCCGTCGCGGAGGAGCGGCGGGCGGCCGGGCGCGGTCCGGCCGTAGTATTCGGGAGGATCACATGAAGAAACTGCTCGCCTGTTCCGCCTTGGGTCTGGTCGCCGCCGCCAGTGCGGCCCACGCCCAGGACGAAACCACCGCCTGCCTGATCACCAAGACCGACACCAACCCGTTCTTCGTGAAGATGCGCGAAGGCGCGACCGCGAAGGCCGAGGAGCTGGGCATCAACCTGATGACCTTCGCCGGCCAGATCGACGGCGATCACGAAACCCAGGTGCAGGCGATCGAGACCTGCATCGCCTCGGGCGCCTCGGGCATCCTGATCACCGCCTCCGACACCTCGTCCATCGTTTCGTCCGTCGAGCAGGCGCGCGAAGCGGGGATCCTGGTGATCGCGCTCGACACCCCGCTCGACCCGATCGATGCGGCCGACGCAACCTTCGCCACCGACAACTTCCGCGCCGGCGAACTGATCGGCCAGTGGGCGCGCGAGACGCTGGGCGACGAGGCCGAGAACGCCCGCATCGCCATGCTCGACCTTGGCGTCAGCCAGCCCACCGTTGGCGTGCTGCGTGACCAGGGCTTCCTCACGGGCTTCGGCATCGACGTGGGCGACCCGAACCGCTGGGGAGACGAGGACGACCCGCGAATCGTCGGCCACGACGTCACCGCCGGTAACGAGGAAGGCGGGCGTCAGGCGATGGAGAACCTCCTGGCGCAGGATCCGATGATCAACGTCGTCTACACCATCAACGAACCCGCCGCCGCCGGCGCCTACGAGGCGCTCAAGGCCATCGGGCGCGAGAACGACGTGATGATCGTGTCGATCGACGGCGGCTGCCCGGGCGTGCAGAACGTCGGCGACGGCGTGATCGGGGCCACGGCGCAGCAGTATCCGCTGCAGATGGCGTCGCTCGGGATCGAGGCGATCGCGCAATACGCCGAGGATGGCACCCTGCCGCAGCCGACCGAGGGCAAGGAGTTCTTCGACACCGGCGTGCAACTCGTCACCGACCAGCCGGTCGAGGGGATCGAGTCGATAACCGTCGAGGAAGGGATGGAGCTGTGCTGGGGCTAAGGCCGCGGCCGCATCTCTGATACACTGACGCCGGGGCGGGCCCCTGCCCGCCCCGACCCACGCCTGTCACGGGAGGGACGGCGCGATGAGCCAATCCGACAGCTACGAAGACATCGTCAAGGCGCGGCGGGAGGAGAAATTCGCCGAGTTCGAGGACGAACGGAAGGGACTGCTTCACAAGTTCCACCATGCGCTCCACGTCACCCCGGCGCTGGTGCCGCTGATCGTGCTGGTCGCGTCGATCGTGATCTTCGGCGTTCTGCTTGGATCGCGCTTCTTCTCGCCCTTCGCGCTGACGCTGATCCTGCAACAGGTCCAGATCGTCGGCATCGTGGCCGCCGCACAGAGCCTCGTGATCCTGACCGCCGGCATCGATTTGTCCGTTGGCGCGATCACGGTGCTGTCCTCGGTCGTGATGGGCCAGTTTGCCTTTCGCTATGGCATCCCCGTGCCCGTCGCCGTCGCCTGCGGCCTGGCCTGCGGGGCGCTGTGCGGGGCGCTGAACGGCTTCCTGGTCAGCCGCATGAAGCTGCCGCCCTTCATCGTGACGCTGGGCACCTGGCAGATCATCCTGGCCACCAACTACCTCTACTCCGCGAACGAGACGATACGCGCGCAGGAGATCGAGGAAAGCGCGCCGCTTCTTCACCTGATGGGCGCGAAGTTCCAGATCGGCGGCGCGGTCTTCACCGTGGGCGTGGTGTTCATGATCGTGCTGATGCTCGTGCTCTCCTGGGTGCTGCGCTACACCGCGTGGGGCCGCCATGTTTACGCAGTGGGCGACGACCCGGAGGCGGCGCAGCTTTCGGGCGTGAACGTCAAGGGCACGCTCCTGTCGGTCTACATGCTCTCGGGCCTGATCTGCGCCTTCGCGGGCTGGGCCCTGATCGGGCGCATCGGCTCGGTCTCGCCCACCTCGGCCTACGAGGCGAACATCGAGTCGATCACCGCAGTGGTGATCGGGGGCATCTCGCTTTTCGGCGGGCGCGGCTCGATCCTGGGCTCGCTCTTCGGGGCGCTCATTGTGGGCGTCTTCACGCTGGGCCTGCGGCTTCTGGGGGCCGATGCGCAGTGGACGTACTTCTTCATCGGCGTGCTGATCATCGCCGCCGTGGCCGTGGACCAATGGATCAGAAAGGTGTCTGCCTGATGGAACCCATTCTCAACGCCAAGAACCTGGTCAAACGCTACGGCAAGGTCATCGCGCTCGACCACTGCGACTTCGAGCTCTATCCCGGCGAGGTGCTGGCCGTGATCGGCGACAACGGCGCGGGCAAGTCCACGCTCATCAAGGCGCTGTCGGGCGCGGTGGTGCCCGACGGCGGCGAGGTCTGGCTCGAGGGCGCGAGGGTGCACTTCCACTCGCCCACCGACGCCCGCGAAGCGGGGATCGAGACGGTGTACCAGACGCTTGCCATGTCCCCTGCCCTGTCGATCACCGACAACATGTTCATGGGACGCGAGCTGCGAAAGCCCGGCATCATGGGCAAGTGGTTCCGCCAGCTCGACCACAAGGCGATGGAGGATTTCGCCCGCAAGAAACTTTCGGACCTGGGCCTGATGACGATTCAGAACATCAACCAGGCGGTCGAGACACTCTCGGGTGGCCAGCGCCAGGGCGTCGCGGTGGCGCGCGCGGCGGCGTTCGGCTCGAAGGTCATCATCCTCGACGAGCCGACGGCCGCGCTGGGGGTAAAAGAAAGCCGCCGGGTGCTGGACCTGATCCAGGACGTGCGCAGCCGGGGCATCCCGATCATCCTGATCAGCCACAACATGCCCCACGTCTTCGAGGTCGCCGACCGTATCCACGTCCATCGACTGGGCCGGCGGCTCTGCGTCATCGACCCGAAGGACTACACCATGTCCGACGCGGTGGCCTTCATGACCGGCGCGAAAGAGCCCGAAGCGGTGGCGGCATGAGCCGCCGCGCCGTCCGCGGGACGAACGCGTGACCGAAACCGTGACCTTCGACGCCCTGCTCGCGCGGCTTCTGCCCCTGGCGCGGGGCGAGCATCGCAGGCTGGTGGCCGTCGCCGGGCCTCCGGCGGCCGGCAAGAGCCACGTGGCCGAGCTTCTGCACGCGCGGCTCGAAGAGGACGCGCCGGGCTGCTCGGCCGTCCTGCCGATGGACGGCTTCCATTTCGACGACATGCTTCTGTCGGCGCGCGGCGACCTGCCCCGCAAGGGCGCGCCGCACACGTTCGACACGGGCGGGCTGGTCTCGACCCTGAGCCGCATCGCCGCCGACGACGGCCAGTCCGTCGCGGTGCCGGTCTTCGACCGCGCGATCGAGATCGCCCGTGCCGGCGCCCGGATGATCGGGCCCGAGGCCCGGCTGATCCTGGTTGAGGGCAACTACCTTCTGCTCGACGATCCGGAATGGCGCACGGTCACGTCGCTCTTCGACCTGACGGTGATGGTGGACGCGCCCGAGGAAGTGCTGGCGGCGCGGCTGGCGGCGCGGTGGTCCGACCTTTCCCCCGACCTCGCGCGCCGCAAGGTCGAGGAGAACGACCTGCCCAATGCCCGGCTGGTGCTGAGGCAAAGCCGCCCGGCGGACCTGCGGCTCTCCTCGGACTGACGGCGTTCAGGACGCGGCGGCGCGGCGACGCGAGGCCGCGCGCGTGACGCGCACCCGCCGGATGAAGGCCACGACGAACAGCGCCGTGAGGATCAGGATGACCGTGGGCGCGGGCGCACTGTCGAGGAAGAAGCTCGCATAGGTCCCCGCCAGCATCGAGAACAGACAGACCCCGACCGCCACCGCCAGCATCCGCCCGAACCGGCGCACGGTCAGGAACGCGATGGCGCCGGGCGCGATCAGCAGGCCGATGGCCAGGATCAACCCGGTCGAGGACAGCGTCGCCACGATGGTCAGCGACAGCACCGACAACAGCCCGTAATGCAGCAGGTTCACCCGCAGCCCGCTCGCCTGCGCCTGCGCGGGGTCGAAGGCATGCAGCAACAGGTCCTTCCACTTCAGCAGCAGCGCGGCAGACACGGCGAGCGAGATCAGCCCCGCCGTCCAAAGGTCCTGCGGCCCCACGCCCAGCATGTTGCCGAACAGCACGTGGTCCAGATGCTCGTTCGTGTGGATCGAGGTGTAGAGGATGATCCCCACCCCGAACATGCCCGAGAACACCACGCCCATCACCGTGTCCTGCTTTACCCGGCTGTTTTCGCTCAGATATCCGGTCAGAAGCGCGCAGGTCATCCCTGCCCCGAACGCGCCCAAAATCAGCGGCAGGCCCGTGATCCAGGCCAGCACGATGCCGGGCAGGACGGCGTGGCTCACCGCGTCGCCCATCAGCGCCCAGCCCTTGAGCACCAGGAAGCACGACAGAAGCGCCGTCGGCACCGCGACCATGGCCGCGATCAGGAACGCGTTCTGCATGAACGGGAAGGCGAACGGCAGGAGGAGCGTCTCGAGGGTCATTCCGCCGGCTCCCGCGTTGCCTGCGCCCCGGGGTTACGCACCGCCTCTGCCGCCTTCCGGCGGGCAGCGAGCACCCCGTGCTTCGGCGCGAAGACGAAGGCTGTCAGGAACAGCACGGTCTGAAGCGTCACGATCACCCCGCCCGTCGCCCCGTCGAGGAAATAGCTGGCATAGGCGCCCAGGAAGCTCGTCACCGCGCCGATGGCGACCGACACGATCAGCAACCGCGGAAAGCGGTCGCACAGAAGGTATGCCGTCGCCCCCGGCGTCACCACCATCGCGATGACCAGGAACGCCCCCACCGTCTGCATCGCCGCCACGACCGCCGCCGACAGCAGCACGAAGAACACCCCCTTCAGCAGCCCTGGCCGTAGCCCGATCGAGCGGGCGTGGCTTTCGTCGAAGAAGGTCACCATCAAGTCCTTCCACTTCGCCATCAGCACGATCAACGAGACGACGCCGATGATCGCCAGTTGCAGCGTGTCGCTTGGCGTGATCGCCAGGATGTTGCCCATGGTTATGGTCTGGATGCTGACCGACATCGGGTTGATCGAGACCAGGAACAGCCCAAGCCCGAAGAACGAGGTGAAGATCAGCCCGATGATCACGTCCACCTTCAGTCCCGACCGCTCGCTCAGAAACAGCATCGCCCCCGCCGCCAGCCCGCCGGCGATGAACGCACCCAGCGCGAAGGGCAGCCCCAGGATGTACGCACCCGCCACCCCCGGCACGACCGAGTGCGAAAGCGCGTCTCCAATCAGGCTCCACCCCTTCAGCATCAGGTAGGCCGACAGGAAGGCGCAGACCGCGCCGACCAGCGCCGAGACCCACATCGCGTTGGTCATGTAGCCGTAGCCAAAGGGTTCGAGCAGCAGGCTCACTCGCCGTCTCCCCGCACCTGCGTCCGGTTGCCGTAGCGCACAAGCGGCCGCTCGTCGTCGGTGAAGATCGTGATCTCGCGCGGGTCGTCGTCGTGGTCTTCGTGCAGCTTCGCCCCGCCCAGCGTGAAGTGCCGCAGCACGCCGCCGAAGGCCCGTTCGAGATTGGCGCGCGTGAACGTCGTCTCGGTCGGCCCATAGGCCAGCACCGTGCCCTTGACCAGCACGGTGCGGTCGCAGAACTCGGGCACGCTGCCAAGGTTGTGGGTCGAGACCAGCATTACCCGCCCCTCGGCCCGCAACTCGCGCAGCAGCGCGACGATCTGCTCCTCGGTCTTCACGTCGACGCCGGTGAACGGCTCGTCGAGCAGGATCACCCGACCCTCCTGCGCCAGCGCACGCGCCAGGAACACCCGCTTGCGCTGACCGCCCGACAGCTCGCCGATCTGGCGGTGGCGGAACTCGCCCATATTCACCCGGTCGAGCGCGGCGTCCACCGCGGCACGGTCGGCGGCCGAGGGGCGGCGCAGGACCCCCATGTGTCCGTAGCGGCCCATCATCACAACGTCCTCGACCAGCACCGGAAAGGCCCAGTCGACCTCCTCGGATTGCGGAACATAGGCCACGAGGTTGTCGCGCAGGGCCTGCTTGACGGTCCGGCCCAGAAGCCGGATTTCGCCGCGCGAGGCCGGGACGAAGCCCATGATCGCCTTGAAGAGCGTCGACTTGCCCGCCCCGTTCACGCCGACGAGCGCGGTGACCGTGCCGCGGGGGATCTCGAAGCTCGCGTCGTGCAGCGCCGTGTGGCCGTTGCGGTAGGTGACCGTCACGTTGCGGGCGAAGATGCCGCCGCCCGGCCCGTCGGGCGCGGTGCGGGTCGCTGGATCCGCCGTCGTGTCGAGCATTCGGCCTCCTTCATGCCCGGCGTCGTGCCGGGGCTTCATCTAGCTGGGCCATGCGGCCCGGACAGCCGCAGGCCCGGACGTGCGACGCTGCGGCTCAGCCGCCGGCGGGCGCCAGCGCATCGGCCACCGTCTCGGACGTGACGCGCAACAGGTCGAGGTAGGTCGGCACCGGCCCGTCAGGCTCGGACAAAGAGTCGACGTAAAGCACGCCGCCATACTCCGCCCCCGTCTCGCGCGCGACCTGCTGCGCGGGGGCGGTGTTCACCGTGCTTTCGCAGAAGACGGCGGGCACGTCGTTCTCGCGCACCCCGTCGATCACCGCGCGCACCTGTTGCGGCGTGCCCACCTGGTCGGCGTTCATCGGCCAGAGATAAAGCTCCTGCATGCCGAAATCCCGCGCGAGATAGGAAAACGCGCCTTCGCAGGTGACCAGCCATCGCTCGTCCTCGGGGATGGCCGCGATGCGGTCGCGCAGCGGCTCGATCGTGGCGCGGATCTCGTCCTTGTAGGCGGCGGCGTTCGCCTCGTAGGTCGCGGCGTTCTCCGGATCCTGGTCCGCCAGCGCGCCGGCGATGTTGTCGATATAGACCATCGCGTTGTCGAGCCCCATCCAGGCGTGCGGGTTCGACTGCCCCTCGTATGCGCCCGAGGCAATGGGGATGGGATCGATCCCGTCGGTCAGCGTCACGGCGGGCACGTCCGAGAGGTTGCGCAGGAATTGCCCGAACCAGAGCTCCAGGTTCAGGCCGTTCCACAGGATCAGGTCGGCGTCCTGCGCCCGCACGATATCCTGCGGCGTCGGCTCGTAGCCGTGGATCTCGGCCCCCGCCTTGGTGACCGACACGACCTCGGCCGCGTCTCCGGCCACGTTGCGCGCCATGTCGGCGAGCACCGTGAAGGTCGTGACGACCTTCAGCGGATCGTCCGCCTCCTGCGCTGCGCCCGGCAGCGCGACCAAAGTGGCAAGCATGGTCGTCGCAAACAGCGATCTTTTGCGCATCAACGCCCCCGTCGCGATGTTTTCATGCGCCATAGCTAGGGGGCGGACGTGGGTCCGTCAACAATAATGCAAATCATTCTCAACTTTGCCCGAGCCGGCCTCGGCGCGGGAACGCGACGCCACCGGGCGCATTGAGCGAGGTCACACAGGAGGATTGTGCCATGAGTCTGAAGCGCGTACTCGGAGTGATGCTCGCCTCGCGGATGGCCGGCCGCGGACGCCGCCGCGGCGGGCTGGGCACGGCCGCAATGCTGGGCGGGCTGGGCCACCGCCGCCGTGGCCTCGGCGGCAAGCTGGGAATCGCGGCGCTGGGGTACATGGCCTACCGCGCCTACCAGGACCAGCAGGCGAAAGGCGGCACTGGCAAGACAGGATCGGCCTCCGGCGGCATCGGAGGCATGATCAAGGACGTGGCCGACAAGCTGACCGGCGGCGGCACCGCCCAAGGCGCCGAGCCAGCCGCGTCCGACGTGCAGGAGCAGGAGCGCGCCGCCGAAAGTTTCAGCGATGACACGGCGCTGCTGCTTATCCGCGCGATGATCACCGCCGCCTATTCCGACGGCGCGCTGTCCAACGCGGAACGAGAGCGCATCCCGGGCGAGATCGAGCAGGCGGACGCGGACGCCGAAGACCGGCGCGTGATGGAGCGCGAAATCGCCAATCCCCGCCCCCTCGACGAGCTGCTGGCGCAGGTGAACGACGAGGAGACGGCGCAGGAATTCTACCTCGCCTCCCGCGCCGCGCTGGACGGAGAAACTGCGCACGACCGCGAATACCTCGCCGCTCTGCGCCGCCGCCTGAACCTGTCGGAAGAGGACGCAGCCGAGGCGGAGGAACTGGCCTCCTGAGGCGGAACGCGAAAGTACGTGTTAACAATTTCTTGCCGCACCCACCTCATGCGATGACCGAGGTGCGGCAAGCGTTGCGACGATCGCCGCTGACGCGGGCAGCGACGAGGCTGCTTCAGAGAAAAGACGGCATTATCCCCGTAATTACCGTATTTTACATATACTTACCGGACTCTCTTGCGGCGCTACCTCAAGTCCCCGTTCGCGCCGCCGGGCGCAGGAGAGACGTCAGGTCGAAGGCCGCGCGCATCAGCGTCCGCGTATAGTCGGTCGTCGGATGGTCGAACACGGCGTCGACCGGCCCTTCCTCGACCACCTCGCCGTTCTTCATCACCATCAGGTAGTCTGACAGCGCCCGAACCACGGCAAGGTCGTGGCTGATGAAGACGTATGACAGCTCGTGCTCGACCTGGAGCCGGCGCAACAGCTCGATCACCTGCTTCTGCACCGAGCGGTCGAGTGCCGAGGTCGGCTCGTCCAGCACGATCACCTGCGGGCGCAGGATCACCGCGCGGGCGATGGCGACGCGCTGGCGCTGCCCGCCCGAGAATTCGTGCGGGAAGCGGTTGCGCATCGACGGGTCGAGGCCGACGTCGCTCATCGCCTCGGCCACCCGGCGCTGCCGCTCCTTCCGGCTCAGTCCCGGCTCGTGCACCTGCAACCCCTCGGCGATGATCTCGCCGGTCGTCAGGCGCGGCGAGAGCGAACCGTACGGGTCTTGGAACACCATTTGCAGGCCCTTGCGGTAAGGCCGCATCGCCGCGCGGTCCAACCCCTCGATATCGTTGTCGAGGTAGACCACCCTGCCCGTGCTGGGCAGCATCTGCAAAAGCGCCCGGCCCAGCGTCGACTTGCCCGAGCCGCTTTCGCCCACCACGCCGATCGTCTGCCCCTTGCGCAGCGTCAGATTGATGCCGCGCACCGCGTGAAGCTGCGTGTCGGGCCGAAGGAAGCCCTTGGGCCGGCCGAAGGTGACCTGCACGTTCTCACCCCGCAGCAGCACCGGCGCGTCGGGACCGACCGGCGCCTTGTGCCCCTCGGGCTCGGCGGCCAGCAGCATCCGGGTGTACTCGGTCTGCGGGGCGTGGAAGACTCGCTCGGTCGGGCCCTCTTCCTCGACCAGCCCCTTGTTCATCACATAGACGCGGTCGGCGAAGGCCTCGACGATGCCGAGGTCGTGGGTGATGAACAGGATCGACATGCCCAGCCGCGCCTGAAGGTCGGCCAGGAGCTGGAGGATCTCGGCCTGGATGGTCACGTCGAGCGCGGTCGTGGGTTCGTCGGCGATCAGCAGGTCGGGGTCGTTGGCCAGCGCCATCGCGATCATCACGCGCTGGCGCTGCCCGCCCGACAGCTCGTGCGGATAGGCGCTCATCCTTGCCTTGGCGTTGGGGATCTGCACCAGTTCCAGAAGCTCGAGCACCCGCGCCGAGGCCTCGCGCTTCGACAGGCCGCCATGCACGCGCAACGGCTCGCTCAACTGGTCCTCGATGGTGAACAGCGGATCGAGCGAGGTCATCGGCTCCTGGAAGATCATCGTGACCTTGACCCCCCGGATATCGTTGAGCGCCTTGAGCGGAAGCCCCACCAGTTCCTGCCCGCGGTAGCGGACCGAGCCCTCGACCCGGCCGTTCGAGGCCAGAAGCCCCATCGCGGCCATCATCACCTGGCTCTTGCCCGAACCGCTTTCGCCCACCACGGCGACGGACTCGCCGGGGTTCACGTGCATCGACACGCCGCGGACGGCCCGCACCTCGCCGTCGGGCGTGTCGAAAGTGACGCGGACGTTGTCGACGTCGAGTACGCGTTCCTGCTCGGCCATGTCAGCGGTCCTTCGGATCGAGTGCGTCGCGCAGGCCATCGCCCAGGAAGTTCAGCGCGAACAGCAGGATGGTCATGGTGGCCGCCGGATAGAACAGCATGAACGGCGCGTTGCGCATGTTTTTGGCCCCTTCCGCGATCAGCACGCCAAGCGAGGTCAGCGGCTCCTGCACGCCCAGGCCCAGGAACGACAGGAAGGATTCCAGCAAGATCACCTTGGGGATCAGGAGCGTCATGTAGATGATCACCGTGCCCAGCGTGTTGGGGATGATGTGGCGGCGCAGGATGTCCCAGCCCGACACGCCCAGCGTCTCGGCCGCCTGCACGAACTCGCGCCGGCGAAGCGAAAGCGTCTGCCCCCGCACGATCCGCGCCATGTCGAGCCATTCGACCGCACCCACGGCGATGAACATCAGCACGAGGTTTCGCCCGAAGAACACCACCAAAAGGATCACGAAGAACACGAAGGGCAGCGAATACAGGATGTCGACAATGCGCATCATCACGTTGTCCACGCGCCCGCCGACGAAGCCCGCCGTCGCGCCGTAAAGCACCCCGATCAGCAGCGCCACGCCCGTGGCCAGCGCACCGATCATCAGCGAGATGCGCAGCGAAATCAGGATGCGCGAGAACAGGTCGCGCCCGTTGGCGTCGGTGCCCATGAGGAAATAAAGCTGCTGCACGTCCGCCACCATCGTGGCGCTCAGCCCGTCCTCGGCGATCTCGGTGATCTCGGCGTTCGAGAACACGTCCGAACGGTCGACGTACCGGGTGATGCGCGGGTCGATCTCGCGGCTCGAGGACAGGCCGATGACCACCTCGCCGCCGCCGACCTCGATCGACTCGATGTCGACCCGGGCGCGGCGCAGCGCCGTCTCGGCCGAGGGTATGATCTGCGCCTCCTGCGGATAGGGCTCGAGGCTGGGGTCGACCTTCACGAACTCGGGATAGACCTCGGCATAGCTGTGCGGCGCGAGCATGGGGCCGAAGATGCCCGCCAGCGCCAGCACGATCAGGATGACGAGCGACGCCATCGCGGCGCGGTTGCGTCGCATCCGGATCATCGCGACGGCCCAGAGCGAGCGGCTGCCGGCGGCGACCTCGGGGGTGTTGGTGGCCAGATCAGTCATAGCGGACCCTCGGGTCGAGAAGCGCGTAAAGCAGGTCGACGATCAGGTTGAAGACCACGACGAAGACCGCGACGATCACCACCGTGCCCATTACCAGCGTGTAGTCCCGCGCAAGCGCACCGTTGACGAAGAACCGGCCGATGCCGGGAATGTTGAACACCTGCTCGATCACGATCGAACCGGTCAGAAGCGCGGCGGCCGCGGGCCCGAGATAGCTGATCGCGGGCAGGACGGCCGCGCGCAGGGCGTGCTTGATCACCACCATCCGCGCCGGCAGTCCATAGGCGCGCGCCGTGCGCACGTGGTCCGAGCGCAGCGCCTCGATCATCGAGCCGCGGATCAGGCGGGCGATCACCGCCACCTGCGGCAGTGCCAGCGCGATGACCGGCAGGATCATCTGGTCCCAGCGGCCCCAGCCCTGCGCGGGAAGCCAGCTCAGGATCACCGCGAAAACCAGCGACAGGACCGGCGCGACGACGAAGTTGGGCACCGTGATGCCGAAGGTCGCGACGGCGATGACGCCGTAATCGGCCCGCGTGTTCTGGCGCAGCGCCGCGATCGAGCCCAGAGCGGTGCCGATCACGAAGGCCAGCAACAGCGCCGTCATGCCAAGCTGCATCGACACCGGCAGGCCCTGGCCCAGGATCTCGTGCACCCGCATGTCGCGATAGATGAACGACGGGCCCATGTCGCCGCGCAGCAGGTTGCCTAGGTACATCGCGTACTGTTCCCACAGCGGCCGGTCGAGCCCGAAGGCCTCGTTCAGGTTGGCCATCACCGTGGGCTCCAGTGCACGCTCCTGGTCGAACGGACCACCGGGGGCGATCCGCATCATGAAGAACGCGGCCGTCACGATGATGAAGATTGTCGGTATCGCGCCCAGTAGCCGGCGCAGGGCGTAAGCGAGCATGGCCGCTTCCTCCGGTCTGACAGGGCGCCCGTGCCGGGGCGCCCCGAGAGGGCCGCGGTCTCGCCCGCAGGCCCCGGGCGGGTCAAGAACCCGCCCGTTGCAACGTCACGTCACTGCGCGATCGACAGGAACCGCGTCGGGTGCACGTTCTGGATGTTGTCCTCCCAGCCCTGCAGCGCATCCGCCACGAGCGAGCGCGAGGAGTAGAACAGCAGCGGGATCTGCGGACTGTCGGCGAGGAACGCCTCCTCGGCCTGGGCCAGGATCTCGGCGCGCTCGGCCAGGTCGGTCGTGCCCGCGGCCTCGTCCAGCAGACCGTCGTATTCCGGGTTCTCGTAGTTGCCGTAGTTGAAGCCCGGGTTGTCGGCGCGGTTCAGGAACAGGAAGTTCTGCGGATCCGAGTAGTCCCCGATCCAGCCCGCGCGCGCCACGTCGTGCACCTTCTCGTCGCGCAGCATGGCATAGTGGGCCGAGGCGTCGCGGACGTTGAACGTCGTCTCGATCCCCAGCACCGACCACATGTCGGCGATGGCCGTGGCGGTCGCCTTGTGGTTCTCCGACGTGTTGTAGCTGATCTCGACCTCGAGCGGCGTGTCGGGGCCATAGCCGGCCTCTTCCATCAGCGCGATGGCCTGGTCCTCGCGGTCCAGAAGCGACATGTCGGCCCACTCATAGGTCGGCGGGTTCTCGACGTAGTTACCGATGCCCGGCGGCACCCAGCTGTAGGCCGGGATCATCGTGCCGCTCCAGATCTCGTCGGCCAGGAACTGGCGGTCGATGACCATGCTCATCGCCTGGCGCACGCGCGGATCCGAAAGCTTCTCTTTGGCGGTGTTCACGCCGTAGTAATAGACGCCCAGGTACGGGGTCACGTGCACGGCGTCGGGATATTCGTCCTGAAGGCGGGCGATGTCCTCGGCCGGCAGGTCCGAGCACGAATGTACCTCGTCGGCCTCCCAGGCACGGACGCAGGTGGCGCGGTCCTCGAACGGGACATAGTTCACCTGCGCGATCGACACGCTGTCGGCGGCGTGGAACTCGGGGTTCTTCTCCAGCACGATACGGTCGTTGAGGATGTTTTCCTCAAGCGTGTAGGCGCCGTTCGACACCATGTTCTCGGGCTGCACGAAGTCGCTGCCGTGCTCCTCGACGCTGGCGGGATGCACCGGCAGGCCGGTCTGGTGCGTCAGAAGCTCCAGGAAATACGGCGTGGGCGTGTCGAGCGTGATCTCGAGCGTCTTTTCGTCCACGGCCCGTACGCCCAGCTCCTCGACCGGCATGTCGCCGGTGTTCACTGCCTGCGCGTTTGCGATGGGATAAAGGATGTTGGCGTATTTCGCGCCCGTCGCCGGAGCCATGATGCGGCGGAACGAATAGACGAAGTCCTCGGCCGTCAGCGGGTCGCCGTTCGACCAGTTCGCGTCCGCGCGGATGTTGAAGGTCCAGACGGTGCCGTCGTCCGAGATTTCCCAGCTTTCCGCCGCGCCGGGGATCACCTGCGCGCTGCTGTCGTAGATCACGAGCCCTTCGTACAGGTCGCGCAGGATGTTGGCTTCGGCGATGGTCGAGGTCTTGTGCTGGTCCAGCGTCTCGGGGTCGCTGTCGTTGCCGCGGATATAGGTCTGCGCGTCGACGGCCCCCGACAGGCCAAGCGTCAGCACCGCCGCGAGCGCGGTGCCGGTGAAGAGCGTATGCTTCATTGGGATTTATCCTCCACTGTGGTGGCGCCACGATAGGAAGGCGGTGGTTGCCGATGCAAGGCTTGCCACCGCGTGGCGCGGCGTCACTTCTGGCCAAGTCCCGGCGCGCCGGCGGGTTTCCACCGATGACCAAGTTTTGAAGAGGATCACGCAGTCGGCGGGACGGCGCACCGCCCCGCCGGATCGCTCAGATGTCGAACTTGATGCCCTGCGCCAGCGGCAGGTCGCGCGACCAGTTGATCGTGTTGGTCTGCCGCCGCATGTAGCCCTTCCAGGCGTCCGACCCGCTCTCGCGCCCGCCACCGGTGTCCTTCTCGCCGCCAAACGCGCCTCCGATCTCGGCGCCCGAGGGGCCGATGTTGACGTTGGCGATGCCGCAATCCGACCCCACGGCGGACAGGAACTGCTCGGTCTCGCGCACGTCGGTCGAGAAGATGCAGGACGACAGGCCCTGCGGCACGGCGTTGTGCATCCCGATCGCGTCGTCGAGTTCGCGGTATTTCATCACATAGAGGATCGGCGCGAAGGTCTCCTCGTGCACCACGTCCGTCTGGCCCGGCATCTCGACGATCGCAGGCTTGACGTAGGCCGCCCCCGGATACTGGTCCTCCAGCGCGCGCCCGCCGCCGTGGACGATGCCGCCCTCGGAGTCGGCGCGCTTCAGCGCCGCCGCCATCCCCTCGGCCGCCGCCTGATCGATCAGCGGGCCGACCAGCGTGCCCTCGGCCAGCGGGTCGCCGATGGGCAGCCCCTCGTAGGCCGAGATCAGGCGCGGCACGAGTTGGTCATAGACGTCCTCGTGCACGATCAGCCGGCGCAGCGAGGTGCAACGCTGCCCCGCCGTCCCCACGGCCGAGAAGACGATGGCGCGCACCGCCATCTCGAGGTCGGCCGAGGGCGCGACGATCATCGCGTTGTTGCCGCCGAGTTCGAGGATGCAGCGCCCCAGCCGCCCGGCCATCGCCGTCGCGACCTTCCGCCCCATCGGGACCGAGCCGGTGGCCGAGACGATGGCAACGTCGCGGGAGTCGGTCAGCGCCTGCCCCAGGTCCGCGCCGCCGATCATCGTCTGGATCAGCCCCTCGGGCGCGTCGCCGAACCGCTCCATCGCGCGTTCGCAGATGCGTTGCACCGCCAGCGCCGACAGCGGCGCCTTCTCCGACGGCTTCCACAGGATCGGGTCGCCGCACACCAGCGCCAGCGCCGCGTTCCAAGCCCAGGGCGCGACGGGGAAGTTGAAGGCGGTGATGATCCCGCAGACCCCCATCGGGTGCCATGTCTCGCGCATCGAGTGGCCGGGCCGTTCCGAGGCGATGGTCAGGCCGTAAAGCTGGCGCGACAGGCCCACGGCGAAGTCGCAGATGTCGATCATCTCCTGAACTTCGCCCAGCCCCTCCTGATAGATCTTGCCACAGTCGAGCGACACGACCCGGCCCAGGTTCTCCTTCTCGGCGCGCAGCTCCTCGCCCAGAAGCCGCACCAGTTCGCCCCGCCGCGGCGCGGGCACCTGCCGCCAGGCGCGGAAGGCGTCGCTGGCGGCCGCGATCATCCGCTCCGCGTCCTCGCGCGTGTGGCTCTTCAGCCGCGCGATCTCGGCCCCGTCCACCGGCGTCGTCACGCTCAGGTCGCCGCCCTGAAGCCGGTCGCCCGTCAGCCCGCTCGCCGCCAGAATATCGTCGTAGGACATGTGTTCTTCTCCCGTCTTGGGGTGCGCCTGCGTCACCCGAGCTCCTTCAGTCGTCTCTCCTGCCGCTCGATCAGCAGGTCCACCTCGGCCCGCGCGGCGGCGCTCAGGCCGGCGCCGGGCTTGCGCAGCGCTGCACTCGCGATGACGCCGCGCCGGGCCAGCACGTACTTGCGCACGGCCAGCCCCAACCCCGGCTGCTGTTCGTAGCGCGCCAGCGGCAGGTAGGCGTCGAAAAGGTCGCGCGCGCGCCCGGCGTTGCCCGCCTCCGTCTCGCGCACCACGTCCACCATCATCTCCGGGTATCCGAAGCCCGTCATCGCCCCGTCCGCGCCGCGCGCCATCTCTTCGGGCAGGAACAGCCCGCCGTTACCGCAGAGGATCGAGATGCGGCGGCTCAGCGTCCCGGGCTCGCGCAGGGCCGAGATCTTTGCGAGCCCCGGCCAATCCTCGTGCTTGAGGCACACGCAGGTCGGCAGATCGGCCACGATCCGCGCGATGACCGAGACGGGGATGTGGACGCCGGTGGCGAGCGGGAAGTCCTGCAGGACGAAGGGCGCGTCGCCGATGAACTCCGCCGCCTGGTGATAGTAACTCACGATCTGGTCGTCGGTCTTCAGGCTGCCGGGCGGCGCGATCATCACGCCGGCCGCGCCGTCGTCCATCACCATGTCCGACAGCGCCTTCATCTGCGCGAAGCCGGGGGCCGACACGCCCGCTACGACCGGCACCCGCCCGTCCACGCGGGCGAGGATGCGGCGGACGACGGTGCGCGACTCCTCAAGCGTCAGCTTCGGCGCCTCGCCCATCATCCCCAGCACCGTCAGCCCCGTCGCGCCGGTGTCGAGGTAGAAGTCCACCATCCGGTCGGTGCTTTCCAGGTCCAGCGCGCCGTCCTCGTGGAACGGGGTCGCGGCGATCACGAAGACGCCGCGCGCCTCCTCGGTCAGTCGGGTCATCTCTTCTCCTTCGTCATTCGCAGGGCGCCAGCGCCACCCGCCCGATCGCAGCGGCCACAGCCGCCTGGCACGGATCCACCACCGGCAGGCCGAGAGCCTCTTCCAGCGCCGGGCGATACTGCGCCATTCCCGCGCAGCCCGTGATCAGCACGTCCGCGCCGTGAACGTCGCGCAGCGTCGCGCCCACCTCCGCCAGCCGGTCGAGCGTGCGCCCCGCATCTGCCAGTTCCGCCACGCCCATGTCGATGGGCAGGTCCGCGGCCAACCGGTCGAGCACGCCCATCGCGCCCAGATACCGCACATGCCGCGCCACCGAGGCCCGCTTGATCGACAGGATGCCAAACCTCTGGCCCAGCGTCATCGCGTGCAGCACCGCGCTTTCGGCGATGCCCAGCACCGGCCGCGCGCTCCTCTCGCGCATCGCGGCCAGACCGGGGTCGGAGAAGCAGGCGATCACGAAGGCCGAGGCGCCGTCCTCCAGTTCCGCCGCCCGCGCCAGGAGCGGCGCGACGACGCCCTCGACATGCGCCTGCGTCTCGATCCCCGGCGGTCCCTCGGCGAGCGTGTGGCAGGCGATCGGCACCGGCGAGAGGGTCCGCATCGGCGCGATGGCCGCGTCGATACCTTCAGTCACATGAACGCTGCTGTTCGGATTGATGACGTGGATTGTCATGCCTGTGCTGGCCGCATCTCGCTGTGCTCCCCCCTGTCGGGCGGGTGGACCCCGCCGCCGCTTCGTATACCGTCGCCGCATCGAAGCAGGGAACGGGGGGACAGGCAATGCCCGCAGGAGAGTATGATCTGGTGATCCGCGGGGCCCACGTCGCAGACGCGGGCGGCGCGGGGGACGGCGACCTCGCCATCCGCGACGGACGCGTCGCCGCCGTGGGGCGCGGGCTGGGCCCGGGGCGGGAGGAGATCGACGCCCGCGGCAAACTCGTCCTGCCCGGCGGCGTGGACACCCATTGCCATATCGAGCAGCTCTCGGGCGCGGGCGTGATGAACGCCGACACGTTCGAAACCGCCACCCGTTCGGCGCTCTACGGCGGGACGACCACCACCGTCTCTTTCGCCGCGCAGCATCCGGGGATGCGGATCGCGGACGTGGTGGCCGACTACGCCGAACTCGCCCGGCGCGGGGCGATGTGCGATCACGCCTTCCACATGATCGTGGCCGACACCTCGGGCGACAACCTGGACGACGTCGCCCGGCTGATCGAGGAGGGCCACCGCTCGATCAAGGTCTTCACCACCTACGACAAGGTGCGGCTGGACGACGCCGCGATCCTTCAAGTG
The DNA here is from genome assembly GCF_900115595.1 of Tranquillimonas alkanivorans. Lineage (GTDB taxonomy): Bacteria > Pseudomonadota > Alphaproteobacteria > Rhodobacterales > Rhodobacteraceae > Tranquillimonas > Tranquillimonas alkanivorans. The sequence goes on along the minus strand of NZ_FOXA01000009.1, from coordinate 136,122 downwards.
CTGCGCGTTGCCCGCGCCCACGGCGCGCTGGTCTGCTTTCACGCCGAAAACGACGCCATCATCCGCGACGCCACCGCCCGCCTGCTGGCCGAGGGCCGCACCGCCCCGCGCGACCACGCGGCCTCTCATCCCCGCATGGCCGAGATCGAGGCGCTGGAGCGCATCTGCCGCTTCGCCGAGTACACCGGGCAGCCGGTCATGCTGTTCCACGTCTCGACGCGCGAGGGGGTGGAGATCGTCCGCGCCGCCCGCGCCCGCGGCGCACCGGTCTGGGCCGAGACCTGCACCCATTACCTGTTCCAGACCGTGGACACCCTCGACCGCCCGGACGGCGCGGCCTTCATGTGCAGCCCGCCCCAGCGCGAGGCGGCGGATGTCGAGGCGCTGTGGCACGCTCTGGACCAGCGCGACCTGCAACTGGTGACGTCCGACCACGCGCCCTATCGCATGGACGAGAGCGGCAAGTTCCTCCACGGCCGCGACGCGCCCTTCAACAAGATCGCCAACGGCATGCCGGGGCTCGAGCTGCGCCTGCCGGTCCTTTTCGATGCGATGGTAAGCCGGGGCCGGCTGGGGCTGGCGGCCTTCGTCGAGCTGACCTCCGCCGCCCCGGCACGGCTCTTCGGCCTCACAGGCAAGGGCGCGCTGCGGCCGGGGATGGACGCGGACGTGGTGCTTTGGGACCCCGAGCGCGAGGTGACGTACGCCGCGGACGATCTGCACGACAACGTGGGCTACAACCCTTTCGCCGGTCATACGGTCAAGGGCTGGCCCGAGACGGTCCTCCTGCGCGGCCGCGTCGCTGTCGACGGCGGCACGCTGCACGTAGAGCCGGGCCAAGGGCGCCGGGTGCCGATGGAGAAGAGCCCGGCGATGGCGGCGGAAAAGCCGTGATGCGGGTGATGGACGGCGCTTGCGACGCGCGCCGCTGAGCACGACGGAAGCCGGACGCGCGCCTGCCCCTGGGGGCCGCCGCGACGGCGACCGCTGAGCCGCGTAACGGCCGACGACCGGCCATCTCGACGCACGCCGCTGAGCACGGCGGGACGGCGCGCTTTATGGTGGCCAGATACATCCGTGATGCGAGGAGTGCGCTGCGGACGACCAAAGCGCCAGCCCGCCGGGACGGGCACGCGCTCGCCCGGCGCATTAGGCTTGAGTCCGGGCGCGAAGGGCTCTTCGCGGCCTGCTTCCCAAGCAGCCTCGGGCCGTGGTCACGGCTTAAGGCTGTAGACGCCCACCTACCCGGGCGCAGCGCGGAATTCCGGGATACCACCGCACAGCACCGCCGGCGCTGCGCCTCCGCCAGCCCCCTCACCCCACCAGCGGCGGATGCCCTCCGTGCCGTTCGTCGTAATGGCGCAGCAGGCGCTCCAGCCCGATGCGCAGCACGATCTTGCCGGAGCGGGCGGCCCAGCCCATGCGCTTCTCGATGGCCTCCATCCCCTCCAGGAAACAGCAGGCCCGCAGCACCACGTCGCCCAGCCCCGGCCCGAGGTCCGTGAGCGCGGCGTTGACGCGGGTGCGGGCAGCCTCCGACCCTCCACCGTCGCGCGCGGCCGCAGGGCCGCCGTCGGTGCCGGCGGTCAGGAACCTTTCCCAGTTCTGGGTGACGCGCGGGCCCATCTGCGCCAGCTCGAAATCCTCGCGCAGACGCTCGCCCGCACGCACGAGTTCCGCGGCCAGGAATGGCCGTCCGTCGCGGTCCTTGCGGCGCGACAGGCCCACAAGGGGGCTCTCGGCCATGTTGCAACGAATGCGCTTCGTCCTCGGTCCGCGCTCGACCATGTCGCGGTGCTGCGCGGCGAAGGGCGCCTCGCCCTTCCCGGCCATGGCGCGCTTGAGCGCGGCGCGCCCCGCGGATGTCAGGCGATAGCGCGCCACCCTGCCCCGGCCGCGCGCCGCGATCCAGTTGCGCAGCGCCATCGCCTCGGCCACCGAGCGCGCCACGACTGCCGTGCGCAGCGTCTCGCCGCCTTTCGGCTCGCGCACGACGACCGCGTTCTCCATCCCCGGCGCAACGGCGAGGCAGGCGTCGGGCTCGGCCAGGCGGCGCAGGATGCGCAGCGCCTCGCGGTCCAAATCGGGGCTGTCGATGTCGGCGGCGATGTCGGTCATGGCGGTGGTCCCTTGATGGGCCCGGCGCTCGAGTCGGCGCAGGGCGTGGTCGATCAGCGGATCGTCGCGACGGGCCTCGATCCGGCGCACCTGCCGCAGGATCGTCGAGGCGTGGCAGTCCGCCCGGCGCGCCAGCGCCCGGCACGACTGCCCCCCGTCCACATGGGCCAGGTAGATCCGGGCCGCCTGCGGCAACCACTCCGGCAGACCGTCCTGCGGCATACGGTTCGTCATCGTCGTCCCCCCTTTGCGCGCCCCGTCGCGACCTCCTCTCGGATCAACCATCCGGCGAGTCCATTAGCAGTTCGTTAACGCGACGGAGCGGGAACCATTCCACATGGCAAAGATGAAGGCGCTGATACGGCACCGTGCGCAGAAGGGCCACTTCGCGCAACGCAATCCAAGGGCGATCCATGATGCAGCCGGATGACCAAGGAGTTCCCCATGCCGCTGCCCAATGCCCTGACCACCCTGCGCCGCCCCCGCCTGCTGGTCCGCGCCGCGCGTTTCGCGCTGGCCGACTATGACCGCGGGCGCGATCTGCGCCGGGTCCTGCGGGCCGATCCGCCGCACGCCGCGCCCCGCGCGGTGGCCGTGCTGCTGGAGCAGGAAGGCCGCGCCGACGCCGCCCGCCGCCGGGGCGACGGCACCTACGACGCCGCCCGCCACGTCGCGACCCTGGCCGCCCTGATGGCCGAGGCGCGCAGGCTCGCCGCCGCCTAACCGATGGCGTCGCTCATCGAGGCCTTGCGCTCGGCCACATAGGCCGTCAGCGCCTCGTCCACCGCCGGGTCCAAGGGCGGCTGCTGGTAGTCGGCCAGCATCTTCTCGACCCGCGCGGCGGCAAGCGTGGCGGTGTCGCGCGCGCCTTCCTCGAACCACTGTTCGAACGGCTTGTAGTCCAGCACCTGGCTGCGCCAGAAGGCGCTCTGGAAGTTGGCCTGCGTGTGCGCGCAACCCAGGTAATGCCCGCCCGGTCCCACCTCGCGGATGGCGTCCATGGCCTGTCCGTTCTCGCTCAGGTCGATGCCCTTGGCGATCTGGTGCAGCACACCCAGCTGGTCGGCATCCATCACGAACTTCTCGAACGACGCGACCAGCCCGCCCTCGAGCCAGCCGCAGGCGTGGAGCATGAAGTTGACGCCCGCGAGCAGCCCCATGTTCAGGCTGTTGGCGCTTTCATAGCCCGCCTGCGCGTCGGGCAGCTTCGAGCCGCAGAACGCCCCGGCGCTGCGATAGGGCAGCCCCAGCCGCCGTACGATCTGGCCCATGCCGTAGGTGATCTGCGACGCCTCGGGCGTGCCGAAGGTGGGCGCGCCCGAGTTCATGTCGATCGAGGTGACGAAGGCCCCCGCGATCACCGGCGCGCCCGGCCGGATGAGCTGGGAATATGCGACGCCCGCCAGAACCTCGGCCGTCACCTGCGTCAGCGTGCCGGCGACCGTGGTGGGCGCCATGGCGCCGCCGACGATGAAGGGCGACAGGATGCAGGCCTGGTTCGCCGCGGCATAGACCTCGAGCGCGCCCATCATCGTGGCGTCGAAGGTAAGCGGCGAGTTGATGTTGACCAGCGAGGTCATCACCGTGTTGTCGCGCACGAAGTCCTTGCCGAAGAGGATCTCGCACATCTCGACCGAATCGCGGGCGCGGCTGGGCTCGGTCACCGAGCCCATGAACGGCTTGTCCGACAGCGTCATGTGCGCCAGCAGCATGTCGAGGTGGCGCTTGTTCACGGGGATGTCCGTCGGCTCGCAGACCGTGCCGCCCGAGTGGTGCAGCCATTTCGACATCTGCCCCAGCCGCACGAAGTCGCGGAAGTCGTCGATGGTGGCATACCGCCGCCCGCTGCGGTGCCCGCGCACGAAAGGCGGGCCGTAGACGGGCGCGAGGACCAGGTTCCCCCCTCCTATCTCGACCGACCGTTCGGGATTGCGGGCGTGCTGGGTATAGTTGGCGGGCGCTGTCTTGCAGAGCTCGCGGGCCAGGCCGCGCGGGATGCGCACGCGTTCGCCCTCGACCTCGGCGCCGGCCTCGCGCCAGCGGCGCAGGGCCTCGGGGTTTTCGACGAAGTTGACGCCGATCTCGGCCAGAACGGTCTCGGCGTTGGCCTCGATGATCTCGAGCGCCTCGTCGTTCAGGATCTCGAGGTTGGGGATGTTGCGCTCGATGTAGCGCGCCGCCTCGACCTTCACGGCCGTCCGCTCGGCCCGGCGCGCCGCGCCGCCGCCGCCCCGTGCCCGCCTGCGCGTTCCCTGCTCCGCCATGCCGTGTTCCTTCCGCACGTGATGGTCGCGTTGTAGCGAAGCGCGTCGGGTCGGTTTGCGCGGTTTGCGCCGCTTCGGTGGCAGAAACGACATTCCGCGTCAGGCGGTAACGCCGGGAGGACCGCCCGCAGGGGAACTGATAAGCCCTTCGATCCGCGGCCGCGGCTACCGCAGCGGCATCGTACACAATCTCTAGAGTTCGGGTGGACGCCGGTGCGCGCTTGCGGCACGAGGGCGCTTCCCCTCACCGGGGGGCAGCGAATCCGACGGAGCCGGAGCATGGACAGGCCGCAGGTCGTGATACTCGAGGACGACGCCGACGTTGCCGCGCTGCTCGCGACAACGCTCGAACGCGACGAACTGGTCGTGCACCGGGCCTGCGACTGCGCCGGGTTCGAGGTGATGCGGACCCAGCTTTCGCCGGAGCTTTTCATCATCGACGTGGGCCTGCCCGACGGCGACGGCATCGCCATGGCCCGCCGCACCCGGCTTGAAAGCGATGCTGGCATCATCATCCTGACCGGCCGCAGCGGTGAGCTGGACACCGTTCTTGGACTTGAAAGCGGGGCGGACGACTACGTGGCCAAGCCCTTTCGGATGCGGGAATTCCGCGCCCGGGTGAAAAGTGTGCTGCGCCGCGTGCAGCAGCGGCGCGGGGTCCAGGCCCGGCACGAACACCTCCTGCCCTTCGGCGACTGGACGCTCGACCGCGGCCGGCGGCGACTGACCGGCCGCGACGACGCCGAGATCGAATTGACCCGCAGCGAGTTCGAGGTGCTCTCGGTCCTGCTGGAGTCGCGCCGCCAGGTGCTCACGCGCGACCAGATCGTCGAGCGGGTGCGCGGCGAGGGCTGGGCCGTCAACGACCGGCTGATCGACGGGATCGTCAGTCGCATCCGCAAGAAGCTGGGCGTGAGCGACGCGACCGACCCGATCCGGACGGTGCGCGGCGTGGGCTACGTGATTGATACGGCCTGACTCGGCTTTCGTGTTAATGTAACGTTTTCGCAAGAATTCGCCTCGAACGTGTCCCACCCGCGCGCGTAGCGGTGGTCCGGAGACGACCTCACCGGACAAGGACAGTTCCATGAACATGCAGTTCTTCACGGGACGCGGCCGCCACGGCGAGACGGTGCAGTTGCCGCGCGCCTACATGCAGCACGTCAAGTGGGTGCCGCGGATCGGCGACATCTTCCCGAACTTCTCGGCCCACTCCACCCACGGGCCGCTCGAGTTCCACCGGTGGGCCGAGGGAAGCTGGGTGATGCTGTTCAGCCACCCCGCCGCCTTCACCAGCGTCTGCACCACCGAGATCGCGGGCTTCGCGCTGGCGCAGGACGAGTTCGCGGCCCGGGGCGTGCGGCTGATGGCGCTGTCGCGCGACACGACCGAGACGCACCGGCGCTGGGTCGAGGATATCGAGCGGATGTTCGAGATCGAGGTGCCGTTCCCGCTGATCGAGGACGAAACCGGCTATCTGTCGTCCGCCTTCTCGATGATCCACCCCAACGAGGGCGGACATCACGCGGTGCGCAAGTCGATCATCATCGACCCGGCGCTGCGGGTGCGGATGATCTTCGAATACCCGTACTTCGTCGGGCGCAGCACGGACGAGACCTTGCGCGTCATCGACGCGCTGCAGACGCAGGACCGGCACGGCGTGGCGACGGGCGGCGACTGGCACAGGGGCGAGGACCGCCTGTTGCCGCCGCATGTGGGCGACGCGCGGGCGCGCTTCCTCTACGGCGAGCGCTGGACGAAGTTCTGCGACTACTTGCGCACAGTCTCTGTCGAAGACGACTGACCGGCCAGCGCACCGCCCACTGCCGCGGCCAGCGCCGCCCGGCGGAACGGCTTGCGCAGAAGCGGCACCTGCGGATCCGGCCTGTCATGGGCCAGCACCTGCGCCTCGGCATAGCCCGAGGCGTAGAGCACGCGCAGGTCGGGATTCTCCTCCCGCGCACGCTCGGCCAGTTCGCGGCCGTTCATGCCGCCCGAAAGCACCAGGTCGGTCAGCAATAGCGCCACGTCGGGATGCGCCTCGAGCGCCGCCATCGCCTCGGCCGCGTCCTCGGCCGAACTCACGCGGTAGCCCAGGGCGGCCAGCTGCCGCTCGGTCGCCGCGCGCACGTCCCGATCATCCTCGACCAGCAGAACGTGCTCGCCGCCGCCGGCCGCCGGGGCATCGGGCCGCGCCGCCCTCGCGATGGCCGGGACCGAGGCTGCGGGCAGGAAGATGCGTACGGTCGTTCCCTGCCTCGGCGTCGACGACAGCTCGATATGGCCCCCGGATTGCTTGGCGAAGCCGTAGGCCATCGAAAGCCCGAGCCCGGTTCCCGCGCCCGGCGGCTTCGTGGTGAAGAACGGGTCGAGCGCCTTCGACAGCACCTCGGGGGTCATGCCGGTGCCATGATCCTTGACCGAGACGATCAGGCACTCGTCCGGCAGCGGACGGCCGTCAAGCGGGTCGCTGCGGCCGTCGGGCCTGTCGAAGGTGATGCCGATGTCGATGACGCCTCCGCGGGGCATGGCGTCACGAGCGTTGACCACGAGGTTGAGCAGCGCGACCTCGAGCTGACCGGGATCGACATGCGCCGGCGGCAGACCCGGCAGGGCCTGCACGCGCAGCGACACCGAATCGGGCAACGAGGTACGCAAGATCGGAAGAAGCTGCTCGACCAGCGCCGGCACATCGACCGAGCGCGGCTCGAGTGGCTGTTCGCGGGCAAAGGCCAGAAGTCGCCCGGTCAGCGCCGCCGCCCGCTCTGCCGCGCCCGCGATCTGGTCGACCTTGGCGCGCGCGCCGGGCTGCGCCTCGAGCTCCTCGTCCAGCAGGTCCGCGTTGCCCAGCACCACCGTCATCAGGTTGTTGATGTCGTGGGCCACGCCCCCGGTGAGCGTGCCGACGGCCTGCAGCGTTTCGGCCCGGCTCAGGCGCGCCTCCATCTCCCGGGCCTCGGTGACATCCTGCATGGTGCCGAGCATCCGCAGCGGCCGGCCGGCCGCGTCGCGCTGCACGAAGGCGCGGTCCTTCACGCGAATATAGGTCCCGTCGGCGCGGCGCAGGCGATACTCGTCCTCGACCACGGTGTCCGCGCCTTCGAGCATCCGTGCATTGGTGGCCTCGACGTGCGCACGGTCGTCGGGGTGAACCCGGGCGAGCCAGGCGTCAAGGCTGTCTATCCGCGTACCCAGCATCGCGAGGACGCTGTCGGAGTACCACATGCCCCCGGTCTGCATGTCCCAGTCCCAGACCACGTCGCTGGTCGCCTGGGTGACGAGGCGATACCGCTCCTCGACCTCGCGCAGGGCTTCGAGGTTTTTCTTGCGTCGGGTGACGTCGCGCTGCACCGCCACGAAATGCGTGAGCCGCCCGCGCTCGTCCCGCACGGGCGAGACCGAGATCTCGAGCCAGTATTCCTCGCCGTCGGCGCGGTAGTTGATCAGCTCGACCGACACCGGCTCGGCCTTCTCGAGCGCGGCGCGCAAGCGGTCGAGTTCGGCGCGCTGGGTGCACGGTCCCTGCAGCATGCGCGGCGTCTGTCCCAGAGCCTGCTCGCGCGTGTAGCCGGTGATCCGCTCGAACGCGTCGTTGACGTAGACGATGCGCGGCCCCTCGGGGCTGTCGAGGGAGTCCGCCTCGGTGATCAGCACGATCTCGTCGAGCATCGCGACGGCTGAGCTTAGCAGCCGCAGGCGCCTCTCGCGCACTCTCTGGTCGGTCACGTCCTGCACCACGCCCGCGAGGTAGGCGCCGCCTTCGCCCTCGACCTTTTCGGCGATCAATGCGACGCGCCGCACCGCCCCGTCGCCGGCCCGCACGATCCGGTGCTCGTGCTCGAGCCGCTCGCCCCGGTCCAGCGCGTCGCTCAGGGCATTATCGAAGCCGGCACGGTCCCCCGGGTGCAGCCGGGCCGTCACGTCTGCCATTGAAAGACAGCCGCCCGACTCCAGGCCGAAGATCCGGAAAAGCCCGTCGGACCAACGCAACTCGCCGCTGGCCAGGTCGAGGTGCAGGCTGCCGATGGGCCCCGTGCCCTCGGCGTGCTGCAGCGTCGCCTCGGCCCGCGCCAGCGCCTCGATCGAGCGTTGCGCGGCCGCCTCGCCGCGCCGGGCGCGCGCCAGCGCCTCCTGAAGCGTCAGCGCCATCACCGAGAACGCACCGAGCAGCGTGATGGTGATCGCCCGATCCAGGAGCTCGAGCGAGCGGGACACGCCATGCTCATGCACCAGGAAACCGGCCGCGGTCGCCACCGCGCTGAGCGCCGCGACGACGATGACCGGGGTCCGCTGCCCCGACGCCGCCACCGCCATCAGCGGGAAGAGATACAACGATCCATGCGTGACGCCCAGCGGCGTCAGCGTCTCGAGCAGCGCGGCGGCGAGCCAAAGCGCGGCCGAGACCGGCAGCCAGACACGCGGTGCGACGATTCCGTGGGTGACCTTCATGAGGATGGGGAGAAATCTCGATACCCGGTCCCGGTCAAGCGCGCTTCGACCAGGCCGGCCCGCATCAGGTCCCCCAGCTTGGCGGAGCGCCGACGACGGCGGCGCGGTGCGCCGCGTAGAACGGCGATTGCAGCGCCACCTCGTGCGTCAGGTCCCAGCGCAGGGCGTACTGGGCAGGCGTCATGCCGTGCGCCTTGTCGAGGTGACGCTTCAGCAGCGCCATCTGCCGGCCGCACTCCAGGCACGTCAACAATACGCCCGGGGCGGCCTCCGGCGCCGGGGTCGCCTCGATCATCTGCTCCGTGGCCATCGGCCTGTTCCGCTGCACGCCTGCCTCCCGTACGTCTGACGCGACAGTGCTAGCACAGCCAGGAGCGCCATTGTTTACGAAATCGTTGCAGTTTTCGGGGCGACGGCGGAGGGCCGCCCAGGCCGGTCGCGCGCGAAGGTGCTGCCCGGCCGGGGCGGCTTTCGACCGTGATCCGTCCGCCCTGGGCCTCGGCCAGCCGCTGCGCGACTCCGAGCCCGAGGCCGGTGCCCGCCGCCTTGCGCACGTCCGCGCCGTCGACCTGCCGGAAGGCCACGAATACTGCGGCCTGATCCTTGGCCGAGAGGCCTTCGCCGGTATCGCTCACCTTGAAGCGGACGCGGCCGCCACGGGCTCGATCACCAGCCCGACCTCGCCTCGCTCGGTGAACTTGATCGCGTTGCCCAGAAGGTCGAACAGGATCTGCCGGCAGCGGGTCGGATCGGCGTCCGGTTCGCCCTCCGCTGTCCGGCAGGAGACGCCGAGCCCCCTTTTCCGCCGCCAGCGCCCGCATCGACACGGCCTGTCTGTGTGTCGGTAACGCCCCGCCCTTGCTCGACCGGAAAGCCCCAGCCTGCCGCGCCTGCCCGGAAAATTCGTCAAAACTGCGGCCACGTAGACAGGGCCCGGCCAAAGAACAGCAGGTCACCCCTCACGGGGCAATCCTCGCGATCCGTCACCGGGAATCTGGTGCCCGAGGTCGGACTCGGATCGGCCATTCATGAATATTCAGGAATCGTCATTTCCTCAATAAAATAAGAAGTTTGCCGTTTTTGGGTTTTCAGCGTCGTTCGCTGTGATACCTTGCAGAACATAAATTTGGGCGGGTTGGAGGGCAGGTTCGAATGCCGAAGCGGGCGCGGGAACTCACACCGGGACAGATCAAGGGGCTCAGACATCCGGGCGGAGAGCGTCCCGTAAAAATCGCGGTCGGCGGCGTGGCCGGGCTGCATATCCAGATCCAGCCGAGCGGCGCGAAATCCTGGATCCTCCGCGGGCGTTTCGGCGACTGGATGGAGCGGAAGGATAGCAACGGGCGCGTGATCGATCGAGGGCGGAAAAAGCGGGAGATCGGGCTCGGCCCCTACCCCGAAATCCTCCCCGGACCGGCGCGCGACCGGGCACGGGAGATGAAGGAAAAGCTCAGGCAGGGCGTAGACCCCGTTCAGGAGCGCAAGGAGGCCCATGCCGCCCTCATGCGCGCCGCACGGCGCGGCGTCACGTTCCAGCAGGCAATGGAGGAATACGCCGTCGAGAAGCTGGTGGAACTCTCCTCCGACGCGCAGCGGATCGCATGGCGGCGCATGATGGCCAACCACGTCACGCCGGTCATCGGCTCGATGCTGGTTTCCGATGTCCAGGTTGACGATGTCCTGCGCGTACTTCGACCCATCTGGAGCACGAAGACCGTCACCGCCGTTAAGGTTCGGCAGAGGATCGAGAAGGTGCTTTCGTTCGCCAAGGTGCGAGAATACCGCGAGGGCGAAAATCCGGCCCGTTGGGATGACAACCTCAACATGCTCCTCGGCCGGCCGTCGCAGGTCTCGCAGGAAAGGCACTACCCGGCCGTGCAGCTCAAGGACACGGCACGGTGCTTCGGTGCCCTCCGCGCGCGAGAAGGCATCGGCGGCCGGGCTGTCGAATTCCAAGCCATGACCGCCACACGCTCCGGTGCGGTGCGCTTCGCGACGTGGGATGAATTTGATTTCGAGACACGGCTGTGGACGATCCAGCCGGGACGCAAGGCCGCCAAGATCAAGCCGGGTGAACAGCCGAAGCGCATCCCGCTGACGGACGAAATGATTGCACTCCTGCAAGCTCTGCCGCGGCTCGCGGGATGCCCTTTCGTCTTCTGGTCCTCGCGCGGAACGGCTCTGTCCGATGCGACACTCGGCAAGCACATGAAGGTCATCGCGGCCGCGGACAAGGAGCAAGGCGGGAACGGCTTCGCAGATGCGGCGACCGGTCAGCCTGCCGTGCCCCACGGATTCCGTTCCACCTTCCGCACATGGGTCACCGAGCGCACGGAGTTTCCCGGCGACATGGCCGAGGTCGCGCTCTGGCACAAGGTCGGGAACAAGGTGCAGCAGGCCTATGACCGCGGAGACATGGTCGAACGTCGTCGCCGGATGATGTCCGCGTGGTACGACTTCCTGTGCGGCAGACCATCGAACGCGAACGTGGTCCCATTCGAGGCGCTCCGGGCATGACGTGGAGGGGCGCCATACTCCGGGCCGCGCGCGCCTTCACTCCACGCAAGGGTGCAGATCCCGAAATCGAAGGCGAGATGCTGGCCAGGCTCCTGCTTTCAGATGAGCCGATCGAGAGAGAAGATCGGGACCTGCTCGCCGCTTTCGTTAGCGGCAAGCTGCGGCGGCCGCGAGGACGCCCGAAGACCGTCCCGTTCGAGCCGGGGGACTTCATCGCCTTCTGTATCGTCGCCGAGTACCGCCGACTGATCTCCGAAGGATGCCCGCGCGAGTCGGCCAAGGTAGAGATTGCGAGCAAGTACGGGATTTCCCGTTCCGCCGTAGAGGAGGCAGACGCTTGGGATCGGGAAGTCAGCGGGAATTTCCGCATCCCTGAATAATGCGGTATTTCACAGGGGCGCATTCGTTTGACTGACTGTAAATCCGTATGAAATTTGGAAGGCATCCACAACGGAGGATGCCATGCATACTGCTCAACACGAACACCCCCGCCCACAGGCCGGCAAGCCCGCACCCACGGAGTTTCTGACCGGACCCGACGTGCAGAGGCGCTACCGCAAGTCCCAAGTTACCCTTTGGCGTTGGGCGCGAGACCCTGACCTCGGATTCCCGTCGCCGTTCCAGATCAAAGGAAAAAACTACTGGCGTCTGCGTGACCTCGAGGCGTGGGAAGAGGCGCAGGTCAAGGTTTCTGCCGCCGCCTGATGCCGGAAAATACGAGCCCCCTGGAAGACGTTGCCGCGTCGACCAGGGGCGCCCCGGAGGATGATCGCCAAACCTCCGCCGCGGCGTACTGCTCGCTCCCCAAGGCTACCCGATATCTCTTCTGCATGTCACCACGCGGGAGGACCGCGTGATGAACATGATCCCTAAAAAAAACGAATTCTCGGCGGATCATCCCGTCGTGATCCGCATCGAGGAGCGCAATCGACTCCTCGCCTGGCGCAATGCCCTCGCCCGCCGGCCCGAAGCAATCGCCGAATGGTTCCCTGCCCTGAACTTGCCGAACACGCGGCACGAGCGCGGATATTGGGAGGCTGACGCCACGTGGCCCGCAGATCGGCTCATCTATCGCGACGAGGAAGATGAGGCGAAGGCGATCGGCGGAGAGCAGGTCGAAATGGTGCCGTGGCCATGGTCGCATCGAGTGAGGCTCGACGCCGCAGGCGAGGTGATGGCGGAGGGTATGGACGACCATCTCGAGCCCCTCGACCTCATCTGCCACGCGATGGGCTGGATCGTCGACATGGAACCCGAGGAGGGCTTCTCACCGTACCCGAGCCACGACTGTCTCGAGATGGCCTGGGGCTGGCTGCGCGATGTGTTCGGCCTCTCCGACGGCACGGAGGAGGTCATAGAACCGCCGGCCGAGGAAGAGAAGCCCGCGAAGTCCGGCTTCCAGCTCGTGCGCGTCTCGGATCTCGTTTTCCAGGAGCCGAGCTTCTCGATCGACGGGCTGCTGGAAACCTCCAGCATGGCGCTCATGTTCGGGGATCCGGGCTGCGGCAAGAGCTTCCTCGCGATCGACATGGCGAGTTGCATCGCCGCTGGCGTGCCGTTCCACGGGCGAGAGACGAAGCAGGCGCCCGTCATCTACATCGCGGGTGAGGGCAACAACGGCCTGAAGCGGCGCACGGTGGCGTGGGAGCGGCACAGGGGGCTGAACCTCGGCGAGGCCCCTCTCTACTTCTCGAAGGTCGCCGCCGAACTGCTGGACGCGAATGCCGCAAGGGCCGTCACGGCCGCCGTGGACCAGATCGCCGCGACCGTCGGGCGACCGGGCCTGATCGTGATCGACACCCTGTCGCGGAACTTCGGCCCGGGTGACGAGAATGCCACGGCCGACATGCGCAGCTTCGTGGCTGCGGTGGACAGGCTCAAGGACCGGTATGACGCCGCGGCACTCATCGTCCACCACACCGGGCACTCGGACAAGGGACGGGCCAGAGGCAACTCCACCTTGCGGGCGGCGCTCGACGCCGAGTACCGCGTCGAGCTCGACGGGGACCGCATGCTGCTTTCCCCGACGAAGATGAAAGACGTCGCCCCGCCTCCGCCCCTGAGCTTCGAGATGAAGCAGGTGGATATCGGCGTCACGACTCACGGCGAGGTCATCTCCTCCGTCGCGCTGGACGAAACCGATAGGCAGGGGCCTTCCCAGCGGCGCAAGCTATCCCCGGCCCAGCGGCTCGGGCTCAAGACGTTCTTCCAGGCCGCGCAGGAGTGCGAGGGCTTCGACCGTGCCGTGTCCGTCGAGGACTGGCGACCGCACTTCTACGCCGCCCACACGGCCGACACGGCGCATGCCAAGAAGGTCGCGTTCCAGCGGGCACGACAATCGCTCGTCGAGGCCGGAGAACTGTCGGTCCTCGATGACGTCTACCGGTTCATCGGGACGAACGGAGACCTCGAATGATGGGGCGGCACAGACGGCACAGTGCCGGCACATGTGCCGCTGCTGTGCCGGCACAAACGGCACACACCCCTATAGGGGTGTGCCGGTGTGCCGCTGGAAACAAAGGAGAAGGGAAAAGAACCTTGAGCAGTCACCATCCCCCTCTCGATCGCTGGCGCTTCGACGCCATCGCCTCTGGCCCGGAGAAGCTCTGGGGCCTCGAAGAAATCGCCCGGGCGCTCGGCGTGTCCATCGATACCGCGCGTCGCTGGGCGCGTCGTGCGGACGTGCCGATCTATAAACCGGCCGGCCGCTACTTCGCGGTGCGGTCCGAACTGAACGCTTGGCTAAGGCAGAGATAGGAGACCGACCAATGCATCATCAGCACTTCCAGATCGCCAAGCTCGCCGTGATCGACGCCGAGCCGAGCCCGGCGGGCAACCGACTGCTCGCCACCTTCGACATGCAGATCGCAGGGATGCGGATCGGCGGATGTGTCCTGGTCGAGAGGGCAGATGGCCGCGTCATCGCTCATGGTCCGCAGGGCAAGACGAAGAGCGGTCACAAGGCGCACGTGTCAGTGCAGGACGAGCGGCTCCGGAAGGCGATCACCGAACGCGCATCGGTGCTCTACGAGGGGTTCACCGGACGGACGCTGCCGGCGTACCGTACGAAGGCTGAAATTGAGGAGGCATGAGATCATGGCAGAAGAGACAGTACACGCGATGCCGGTGGACGATGTGCGGATACGTCACGCCGACGGCGACCCGAACACCGTGCTTCTCTCGTTCTACCAGGGCGACGAAGTGCGTCACTTCACGATGAGCCTGGACCTCTTCACCCGCACCGCCGACCAGATGGTGTCCGGTGCGAAGTTCCTCGCCGAGCAGGAGCCCACCGGGGGGTGGTCCTGAACTTTCGTGCCTCCTCGGGGACCGGCGCGGGGAGGCGCGCGTAACATTCGGACGAAATAGGATTTTTTCGATCCGTGGGTTTCCCACGGTATACGAGGTTTAGCCAGATCTGGCCATCTGCCGGGACCGCGCGCCGCCGGAGAAGCTGGATGCATGAACCTCTGGCCCTTCAACCGCGCCCCGAAGACCGAAGCGAAGTCGCTGACCTCGCCGTCGGACTGGCTCAACGAGATCTTCGGCGTCGGCGCGACGAACTATTCGGGCGTGACCCTGAGCGTGGACGCCGCGCTCCGCGTGCCCGCCGTCGCCTCGGCGATCCGCGTCATCTCGGAAGCCGCGGCGAGCCTCGACGTGATGGTGAAGGAGAAGGAGGGACGGACGGAAACCGACCTTCCCGACGATCCCATCCTGCCGCTCCTGCGCGACCAGGCGAACGAATGGACCTCCGGCTATGAGTTGATCCGCGACCTCGTCATCGATGCCCTCATCTCCGACGTGGGCGGGCTGGCCTGGGTGAACCGCGTGGACGGCCGGCCGGTGGAGATCATCCACTACGCGCGCGGCGTGATCGCGGTCGAGTATGACCTCGCCACCCGCGAACCGAAGTACACGATCAACTCGCAGCCGGTCCCGGCCTCGAACATCATCCATCTCCGCAGCCCGTTCGGCCGCGCGCCGATGACGCTGGCCCGGGAAGCCATCGGCGTGGCGCATGTGCTGGAGCGTCACGCGGCCCGTCTCTTCGGCCGTGGTGCCCGCCCCTCGGGCGCCCTGAAGTTCCCGAAAGGCATGGGCGAAGAGAGCGTGAAGAAGGCCCGCGAGGCGTGGCGCCTGACCCACGAAGGCAACGACAGCGGCGGACGCACGGCGATCCTCTTCGATGGCGCCGAGTTCGAGAGCTTCCAGCTCGCCTCGACGGATGCGCAGTTCCTCGAAAACCGGAAGTTCGAGATCCTCGAAATCGCCCGCGCCTTCCGCGTGCCCCCATCGATGCTCTTCGAGCTGGACCGCGCGACGTGGTCGAACACCGAGCAGATGGGGCGCGAGTTCCTGATCTACTGCCTTGAGCCGTGGCTCCGGGCGCTGGAGGCGGCATTCCGGCGGGGCCTGTTCCTGCCCGACGAGCGCGACGGCCGGGTGATCCGCTTCGATCGCGACGACCTCACGCGGGCCGACCTGAACACCCGCGCGACCGTCATCAACAGCCTCATCTCGTCCCGCACGATCAACCCCAACGAGGGCCGTCAATGGCTGGGCCTCCAGCCGTACGAGGGCGGGGACGAATTCACCAACCCGAACATCACGACCGACGCGCCGGCCGATCCGCAGGAGTCCGACGATGCAACTGAATGACATTCTCGCCGATGTGCAGGACCAGGACCGGGGGCGGGACTTCGACCTCCTCGATCCGGTGACCGGCAAGCCCACCGGCATCACCTTCCGCGTGGCAGGCCCGGACAGCGCCACACAACACCGTGCACGGCTCAAGCTGGCCGACGACATGGCAGAGATGGCCGACGCCGACGGGCGCGTCACTGCGGTCGACAGGGAGAAGCTCCGCATCGCCTGCCTCGCGGCTTGCGTGCTGGGCTGGGACATCGAGGAGGACGGCGAGCCCGTGCCCTTCTCGCAGAAGAACGTGATCCGCGTCCTCTCCTCGGCGCAGTGGGTGCAGGCGCAGGTTGATGCCTTCGCGTCCGACCGTGCCGCCTTCCGGGGAGATCGCTGATGGATCGCCTGTTCCTCGAAACGAAGATCATGGCCGAGGACGACGGCGCGGTGTCCGGCATCGCGTGGAAGTTCGGCAGCGGTGACCGGATCGGCGACTGGATCGAACCGGGTGCGTTCAAGGCCGCTCAAGTGCCCCTGCCGATGCTCTTCGGTCACGACCAGAACGACCCCATCGGAACGTGGGACACGGCGGAGGAGAAGGCCGACGGCCTGCACCTGACCGGCAAGCTCCTCACCGAGGAAGTGGCACGGGCGCGCGAGGTTCGCGCCCTCGTCCGCTCCGGTGCCGTTCGCGGCATCTCCATCGGCTTCATCACCCGGAAGGCCGCAGCGCGTCCGGGCGGGGGCCGCACCATCAAGTCGCTCGAACTCCTGGAGGCATCGCTCGTGACCCTGCCGATGCACCCCGGCGCACGAGTGACTTCCGCGAAGTCTGCGGTTCGGGCGCTCAGCCTCGCCGCATCCCTTCAACGCGCCACGGCGCAGCTCGCAAAGAGGTAACGACATGCGACACCTGAAGACCCGAGAGCTGCTCGGCAGCACGGCCCTCACGCTGAAGGACGGCGGCGAGGACGATCCCACGGACATCGTCACGAAGGCTGTGGCCGACCTGACGAAAACCGTCAACGACCGCCTCGATGAGATCGAGAAGAAAGCCGACACGACGAAACTGGACGAGCGGATCGACAAGCTCGAGGCAAAGGCGAACCGCCCCGGCACCGGCAACACCTCGGCCGACGAGGACGAACAGAAGGCGCTGGAGCGCAAGGCGTTCGCCACCTACCTGCGGCGCGGCGGCGGTGCCCCTGAGGAAGAGCTCAAGTCGCTGACCGTCTCGAATGACGAGCAGGGCGGCTACCTCGCCCCGGCCGAGATGTCTTCGGAGTTCATCCGCGACCTCGTCGAGTATTCGCCGATCCGTTCGGTTGCCAGCGTCCGCAACATCACCTCCGCCTCAATCAAGTATCCCCGCCGCACCGGCATCACGAATGCGCAGTGGGAAGGCGAAGGCGAGGAGGCCGAAGAGAGCACCACGACCTTCGGGCAAGCGGAAGTCACGGCGCGCAAGCTGATGACCTACGTCGACATCTCGAACGAGCTTCTGGCCGACAGCGGCGGCACCGCAGAGCAGGAGGTTCGCCTCGCCCTGGCCGAGGACTTCGGCAAGAAGGAGGGCGAAGCCTTCGTCAACGGTGACGGCGTCAAGCAGCCCGAGGGCCTGATGACCCACGCCGACATCGCCCACACGGTGAACGGCTCGACCTCGAACATCGATCCGGACCAGCTCATCAAGCTCATGTACGCGATGCCGGCCACCTACCGGAACTCCGGGACGTGGATGATGAACGGCACGACCCTCGGCGTGATCCGCACCCTCAAGGACGCCGACGGACGCCACCTGTGGCAACCCTCGTTCCAGGCGGGCCAGCCCGAGACCATCCTCGGCCGTCCCGTGGTGGAAGCGGTGGACATGCCGGACATCGCCAGCGGGGCCTTCCCGATCCTCTACGGCGACTTCTCGGCGTACCGGATCGTCGACCGGCTTTCGATGTCGATCCTGGTCAACCCGTACATCCTCGCGACGAAGGGCCTGACCCGCATCCACGCCACCCGCCGCGTCGGTGGCCGCGTCCTCCAGGCCGCGCGCTTCCGCAAACTCAAGATGTCCACGAGCTAAGGGAACAGACCCATGCGTGACCTCGCGAACAACATCGGGACCGTGCAGGCCGTCGCGTCTGCGGTCCTCTCCGCAACCAACACCTCGGCGGCGCTCGACCTGCAGGGCTTCGAGTCGGCTGCGGTGGTCGTCAACACGGGGGCCATCGTTTCCTCGGGCGACTTCACGGCCAAGCTCCAGGAGAGCGACACCCCGACCTCGGGCGACTTCACCGATGTCGCGGCCGAACACCTCGTGGGCGAGTTCCCGGCGAGCCTTGCGGCCGACTCCGTCGTCAAGGTCGGGTACGTCGGGCACAAGCGTTACCTGCGCACCGTCATCACCAAGAACGGCGGCACGTCCATCGCGGCGGGCGTCGTCCTGGTGAAGGGCAACGCGCACGAGCGCCCGGTCGCCTGATGCCGGTGAAGCCTCCGCGCCTCTGCGCCTGCGGCCATCGTGTCGCGGCGTCGATCCGTTGCCCGTGCGAACGGAAAGCGGACCAGGCGCGGAAGGCTCGCTTCGACCGCACCCGCCCGAACTCCAGCCAACGCGGCTACACCGGGACGTGGGACAAGGCGCGCACCGCCTTCCTCGCGAAGCACCCCCGGTGCCGTCGCTGCGGCAACCCCGCCACGGTTGTGGACCACGTCACCCCGCACAAGGGCGACACCGCCCTCTTCTGGGACAAGAGCAATTGGCAGTCGCTCTGCACCCCCTGTCACTCCGGCGCGAAGCAGTCTGAAGAGCGCCGCAACCCACGAGGTTACCCATGATTTTCGCCACGAACGGCGCGAAGCTCTATATCAGCGACTCCGCGCAGAACACCGAACCGGCAGATGCCACCACCTACGGCGCGCTGACCTGGACCGAGATCAAGGAAGTCGAGAGCCTCGGCTCCTTCGGTGACACCGCCGAAGAGATCACCTTCACGTCGATCAGCGATGCCCGCACCCGCAAGGTGAAGGGCGCCCGCAACGCCGGCACGCTCGAGGTGGTCATGGGGCAGGATTACTCGGACGCGGGGCAAGCCGCCCTGATCGCGGCCGAGAAGGAGATCCACGATTACGCCTTCAAGGTCGTATTCAACGACGCGCCCGACGGCGGCACCCCCTCCGAGCGGTACTTCATCGCGAAAGTCGGCAGCGCCTCGGAGGCACTCGACACCGCGAACAGCGTGATGAAGCTGAACGTCTCGCTGCTGGTGGATTCCAAGATCACCCGCGTCGACGCTGCGGCGGGCGTGTAAGCCATGCTGATGGCCGTCGGCGGCAGTCGCCTGTTCATCGGGCAGGAGAGGAGCGGTAGCCAAGGGCACGCCTTCTCCGCTGCCGACGTGACCGGCGAGAGCTGGGCCGAAATCGGCAACGTGGAAGGCATCGGCTCCGTCGGCGTCAGTTGGGAGACGATGGATGTGACCTCGCTCCAGACGGGCGGCGGCATGGCGGAAACGATGAAGAGCGTCATGCGAAGCCAGGTGATGGAGATCATCCTCGGGGCCGATCCCTCCGACGCGGGGCAACAGCGCCTTTGGGCAGCCGCGAAGAGCACCGATGCCTACGCCTTCCGCCTCGACCTGCCGGATGCACAGGCGGGGGGCACGCCGAGCCAGCGGCTTTGGCTGGGGCTCGTGACCGAGTTCGCTGAAGACCTGGAGAGCGCCAGCAACGTCATCAAGATGCGCGCGGCCCTGGTGCTGAACTCACCGCTCGTCCGCGTTGCGGCGGCATAGGAGGTAACCGATGGCAATCGTTCTTCTCAGCGAGGTGAAGGAGCAACTGGCGTTCACCGATGATATCGGATCGGCCGACGACCAGCTCCTCACGCGCAAGATCGACGCCGCGCAGAGCCACATCGAGCGCCTCCTCGGTTTCAAGATCGAGGAGACATTCGGCGGTGTGGATCAGGATCCGGTTCCTCCCGCGCTGATCGAGGCCGTGAGCCAGCTTGCCGCGTGGTGGTACGAACAGCGCGAGGCGGCGGTCGTAGGAGCCACCGCGAACGAGGTGCCATTCAACGTCCGCGAGATCGTCAACGAGTACCGGGGGTTCACCTTCTGATGTCTCGTGATGGTGGCCTCAAGAACTTCCAGTACCGCATGAGCAGGATCCCCAAAGAGGTCCGCAAGGCGGTCAAGCCTGCCCTGATGCAGAGCGGGTACGAGATCGCGGAGACGATGGAGGGGCTCGCGCCCGAGGTGACGGGCGACCTCATGGGTAGCATCCAAGTCACCGCCCCCGGCGATTCCACACCGCCCTATTCGCAGCCCGGCGGCTCGCAGGTGGCGGGGCCGAACGAGGTGGTGATCACCGCAGGCAACACCGACGTGCGTTACGCGCACCTCGTCGAGTACGGCACGAAGAACAGCACCGCGCGGCCCTTCTTCTGGCCCGCTTTCCGGATGAGCAAGAAGCGCGCCGAGAACCGCATCAAGCGTGCCATCTCCAAGGCGGTCAAAGAGAACTGGGGGACCGGCAAATGAGCATGGACCTCGCCACCCAGAAGGCCCTCAGGAACCGCCTCATCGCCTCTCCCGAGGTGACGGCCCTTGTGCCGGCCACCGCCATCCTCGACCGCAATCAGCGGCCCGCACCGTCGCCCTCGATCATCCTGGGCGAGACGCAGCTCGTGGACGAGGGGACGAGTTTTCAGCGGACCCATACGCGCGTCTACCACACGATTCACGTCTGGAAGCAGGAGACCTCTCTGGAGGGCGTGAAGCGTATCTGTGGGGCCATCCGCCGCGCCGTGATGTCCGGGCGCATGAACCTCGACGCGGGCTATCACTGCGCCGACCTGCGCGCCTCCGGTGTCCGCGTCATGCGCGACCCTGACGGCGAGACCAGCCACGGCGTGGTGTCCGTCGAGATGCTGATCGCGGAGGTGCAGGCATGAGGGCAGGCAAGCTCACCCACGTCATCAAGGTTCAGCAGTACGACGCCTCGGCGGTGAACGAGTACGGCACGCCGGTCCCGACCTGGACGGACCTTGCCACGCTCCGGGCCGAGGTTGTGGAGCAGACGGCCGAGGAGTTCATCCGGGATGCCCGCGCGACGACCGAAACCGCCATCGTGTTTCGCACCCGCTTCCTCGACGGCGTGAAGACGGCCGACCGCGTGCGCTTCGACGGCACGGATTTCAACATCCGCGAGGTAACCCCCATCGGACGCCGCAAGGGCATGGAGCTGCGCTGCATCGCGATAGGAGACGAGTAATGCGCGGGACGAAGCCGCACATGAAAACCGACCCTGACGCTCTGGCAGACCTGCCGGCGCCGGAATGGATGCCCGAGGACGCCGCGGCGGAATGGGACCGCGTGATGCCGATCCTGACAGAGCGCCGGATCCTGACAGACGCCGACCTCGGCAGCCTGGAGAACTACTGCCTCGCGATCGGCTCGGTGCGGGAGATGGAGCGCATGCTCCAGCGCGACGGCCGCGTGATCTCGACCGAGACCGGCCTGAAGCGCCACCCGGGCGTCGGTATCCAGGCCGACGCGATGACCCGCGCGCGCCTGCTTGCAGCCGAACTCGGGCTCACGCCAGTTTCGCGGTCGCGCCCGGCAATCCGCGACGACGAAGACGACGACGACTTGGTGGCCTGATGCTGGTCCCGGACTGGATACACGAGGACGTCGAGATCGCCGATCCGATGGGCCACGGCGACCGCGCCGTGCAGTGGCTCCGGAAGCTCAAGCATCCGAAGAACCCGGCGCCCGGACATCCTTTCCAGCTCGACCCGTGGCAGGAGAAGATCGTCCGGCGCGTCTACGGCCCTCGGAACGAGGACGGATCGCGCGTCGTGCGACGTGTCGTGCTCCTCTTGCCCCGCGGCAACCGCAAGACATCCCTCGCCTCCGCGCTGACGCTCCTGCACCTCGTGGGGCCGGAGAAGAAGCCGGGCGGCCTGATCGTGTCGGCGGCATCCGCGCACGAGCAGGCCATGGAGCTGTTCAACGAGACGGCGCTCATTGTCGACAACGACAGCCGCCTCAGGAAGCATCTGTCTGTGCGGGAGTACACGAGCCGCATCACCTTCAAGCGCGACCGGACCCGCTACGTCGCCCTGCACGCCGACGGCAAGACGCAGCACGGCAAGACGCCGGACGTCGTCATCGCGGACGAGCTGCACGCGTGGGAAGGCCGCAAAGGCCGCTCGCAATGGGAAGCCCTCGATTCCGCGCTGGTGAAGGTGCCGGGAACGCTGATGATCGTGGCGAGCACCTCGGGACGCGGACAGGAGAACCTCGCCTGGCAGACCGTCGAGTACGCGATGAAGGTGCAGAAGGGCGAGATCGAAGACCCGGCCACCCTGCCTGTCATCTTCATGGCGGAGCCCGAGGACGACTGGACCGATGAGACCGTCTGGCGCGCGGTTAATCCCGGCCTCGATCATGGCTATCCGGATATCGGGGGGTTCCGGGATAAGGCGCGGAAGGCCGAGCACAGCCCGTTCGAGCGCGACAGCTTCCTGCAATTCAACCTGAACCGCTGGCTGGATCAATCGACGTCGCCCTTCGTCGAGATGCACGTCTATGACAAGGGCGCGCACGAGGTGGACCTCGACGAGCTGGAGATGGTGCAGGCGCCGTGCTGGCTTGGCGTGGACCTCTCGAAGAACGAAGACCTGACATGCGTCGTGGCGTGCTGGGAAAACGGCGACGACGGCTACCAGGTGCACCCGTGGTTCTTCTGCCCGGAGGACAACTTGCGCGCCCGAGGCGACCGGCACGGCGTCGACTACGTGTCGTGGGCCGAGGACGGATATATCATCCCGACCCCCGGCAACGTCGTCGACTTCCGCTTCATCGAGGAGCACATCCGCGAACTCTTCGCCCGCTTCAATGTCCGCGAGGCCGCGTTCGACCCGCACATGGGCCGGGTGATGATGCAGAACCTCGAAGAGGACGGCCTGCCCGTCGTGGAGATGCGACAGGGCTGGGTCACGATGGCACCAGCCGTGAAGGAGCTGGAGCGCGCGATCCTCGCCCGACGCTTCAACCACGGCGGCCACCCGGTACTGCGCTGGAACTTCGACAACGTGCAGCTCCACGTGGACGCGGCCGGCAACCGCTCGTTCCACAAGGGCAAGAGCGGCAACAAGATCGACGGCGCCGTGGCGACGGCCATGGCGGTGGCGCGCTGCGCAGCCGGCGAGACGCAGTTCATCACCAGTGCCGACTGGTTCGAAGACGACTTTTTCCTGGCATGAGGGAGGCCCCCAATGGCTGACGAAGAACGCTTGCTGGTCTCGCTCGAGGCGCGGATCAATCAGTTCGAGAAGCAGATGAAGAAGGCGGAGCGCACGGGCACGCGCTCCTATAACAGCCTGCGGCGCAACTCCGGCTCCGCCACCCGGGCGATGGAGCGGGACATGAACCGCGCCACGGCCAACATCAACCGATCGCTCGCCACGGCGAGCACGAAGATCGGGGCGTTTGGAAAGACCTTCCTCGCCGGGGTGGCGGGCAGCGCCATCACCGTGGGGCTCAGCGCCGTCACCTCGAACCTCGGGCAAGTGGTCAAGGGCATCGCGGCCGTGGGCGACGAGGCCAAGCGCGCGGGTGTGCCGCTCCAGGACTTCCAGGAGTGGAAGTTCGTCGCCCAGCAGAACCGGATCGGCATCGACTCCATGGTCGACGGCCTGAAGGAACTGAACCTCCGGGCCGACGAGTTCATCGCCACCGGCAAGGGGCCGGCAGAGGAAGCCTTCCGCCGTCTCGGCTTTGGGGCCCGCGACCTCGAACGCAGGCTGGAAGATCCTTCTGAGCTTCTCCTCGAAATCGTCGACCGGCTCCAGGACATGGACCGCGCCGCGCAGATCAGGATCAGCGACGAGATTTTCGGCGGCACCGCGGGCGAGCGGTTCGTCGAGCTTCTCGGGCAGGGACGGCAGGGGCTACAGGCCACCATCCAGGAGGCGCACCGCGTGGGCGCCGTGATGGACTCGGAGATGATCGAGAAGGCCGACGAGCTGGATCGCAAGTTCCAGGCGCTCACCGAGCGGGTGGGCCAGTTCGGAAAGCAGGTGGCGGTCTCCCTGGCCGACCTTCCCTTCGACGTGATCGAGGAGCGGCTCGACGACATCTTCCGCAGCGAGGAAGCGGGCCGCGCCATCCTCGGCGACGAGATTTACGATCGGCTGCGGGAGGCGGGCGAACTGGCCGAGGACCAGGCCGACAGCGTGCGGCACTTGGCAGGAGAATATCAGGGCCTGCGCGAGGAAGCCGGGGCCACGGCGAACACGCTGACGCAGGCCATCAACCTCATGCGGGCATGGGGCTATGACGAGGCTGCGGCACAGCTTGCGCAAGCGGCCGAGGAAATGCGCACCCTCTCCGACCAGTTCGAGGACGGCAGCATCTCCGGCGAAGAGTTCGCCGAGCGCATGGGCGACGTGCAGACGCAGGCCGTGGACGCTTTCAACGCGCTGGAGGACGTGGACCGGGTAGAGTTCAGCGGGGCCATTTCGGCCGTCGAGCGTCTTGGCTCCTCTCTCTCCGGCCTTCTGTCCATCGCCCGTTCGGTGAAGGAAGCCCTGCCTGGTGGAGGGGCCTCCGATCCGGTGAACCGTGGGCGCGGTGGCGACCCGCGCGGCATGGGCGGCAGCATTCGCGACTGGCGCAACAGGACGGCGACGGACGAGGCTCCGGCCTCTTCCCCACGACCTCGACCCGCGCCCCCGATGATCCACGAGAACATCCCGGCGACCGGAGCCAGCGGCGGCGGTGGCGGCAGTGCAGACGTGGGCGAGTATCAGCGCGAGGTGGAGGCGATCCGCGAGCAGACGCAGGCGCTTCAGGCGGAGGCCGTGGCGCTCGTGGCAGTGGCCGAGAGCGGGCAGGAGTACGGGGACGCCATCGAGTTCGCCCGCAGGAAGGCCGAGCTTCTCCACGCGGCACAGCAGGAGGGGCGGGAGATCACGCCCGAGCTGCGCGCCGAGATCGACAACCTCGCCCTCGCCTACACCACGGCGGGCCAGAACGCGGAGGACGCGGCGAACACGCTCGAGCAGATGGAGATGAACGCGGAGCGCGGGAGGGATCGGATGGCCGACCTCTTCGGCTCCATCATCGACGGTTCCATGAGCGCGAAGGACGCGCTGGTACAGCTCCTGATGGAGATCGCGAAGGTTCAGATGCAGAAGGGCTTGCTCGGGATGATCGGCAGCGGTGGCGGTGGCGGGGTCTTCGGGTGGCTCGGCGGATTGCTCGGCGGCGCCCGGGCCGACGGTGGACCTGTGAAGGCCGGGGTTCCGTACCTGGTCAACGAGGGGACGCCGAACAGCGAAGTGTTCGTGCCGTCCCGCTCTGGAGCCGTGCTGAACGTCCCTCAGGCGCAACGCGCCCTCTCGCAATCCGCCTCCGGAGGCCGTGCGCAGGAGGTTCGGGTTGTCGTCGAAGGTGGCGACCTGGTGTTGACCGACAACGGGCAGGTCGCCGCCGCGATGCGCGTCACCGCGAAACAGTCAGGTGTCGCCGCTGTGGCCGAATCCCGACGCCGTCACGGCGCCTGGAGCAGCACGATGCACGACCGGGGGACGATGCGATGACACACCGGCTGGAGAAGCTCATTTGCGCGGCTCTGGAGGACAACCTCAGGGGCCGCGCACCCCGCCCGCCGGAAGGCTCGGAGAGCGTCTGGAATGCCTTCGTCGCTCTGTCCCGGACCCGGAAGCGGACCGCCGAGGGGCCGGAGCCGATCACCTACGCCGAGGTCGACGCCTATTGTCGTCTGATGCGAGTGCCGCTGGAGCCGCGCCATGTGGGGATCCTCTGCGCCATGGATCGCATATGGCTGGATCATGCCACGGGACGGAAGGAAGCCCCGCCACAGGACCTGACCGCGGCGGGGTTCGATGCCGTGTTCGGGTGAGAGATCAGTCGACCAGCGTCGCGCTGTGAAAGAATGAGGATGCGGTGTTGAGCACCATGTTCCTCTCTTCGCTGGGTCCAGAGAGCTTTGCGAAAGGACTGTCAGTGTCGGCCGGAACGTGCAGGTGCAACAGCGTGCCTTCGACGTCCACTACTGTCCATCGGCTGAGCGTCTCCGACAATCCATCCTCAGTGGCCGTGAGGACGCAGAACTCGTACTTCTTCCCGATCTCGAACATCGCTACCTCTCAAAAGCTGATGTGCCGGACAATAGGATCGGCGAGAGGCGCGGCACAACCAGTCACTCTGTGTCTCGCTTCAACCGAACGCCGGGGCCTCCCTCCGGCCCGGCGTCGAGGAACTCCACTCCTGCCCCTTCCAAGGCAGTCCGGATCGCGTCGGCGGTCCCGTTCCGGCCGCCGAGCGGCCCGTCCTGCGACTCCAGGCGCGCAATGGTCGGATAGGAAATTCCCGACTTTCCGGCGAGGTCGCGTTGCGACCACCCGAGCAAGCTGCGCGCCGCCTTCACCTGACGGACTGATATTTTTTCTATTGACACCGGCGACTGCTTTCGGTTGATAGCAAACCTATCAAACACAGTCTTTGGGGAAGATGCAATGACGAAGAAGAACCTGCCAACGCGCCGCGTCGTGCTGGCCGGAATTCCCGCCCTGGCCGCCGGGCAGGCCGTGGCGACCGAGGGACAAACGCAGGATCCGATCGTGGAGTACTTCCGCCTCTGGAAGGAGCACCGGGAAGCGTGGTCGCGGTACGATGAGGACAGCGCCGAAGCGAAGCATCATTGGAACGAGGAATTCCGCTTCGAGGAACTCCTCTGCACGACGCCGCCCACGACCATGGAAGGTCTCATCGCGCAGCTCGAATTCCTTACGGACCCGGACGGGTACGGCGAGCACGCGCTCGGCAACATGCGGGACAACCTCGACCGGAAGCTGTTCGAGAACATGATCGTGGGCGCGAAGGAGATGGCGGCATGAGCGACATCCTCGATGCGAGCGACCTCATCAGCGAGGCTCGTAATCTGAACGGCATGCTTCTCATGGCGCACCAGGGCGCCGAGAGCGATGCGGAAAAGTCCGTCGCCGCGCTGGCCAGCGTGATCGAGCAGAAACTCGACGCAGCGATCGAGATGCTGAACGAGCACAGGGCAGCGACGAAGCGATTCAAGGCTGCGTGAACCCCGCCGGAGAAACCGAAGGAGCCCCCGCTTTTCGCGGGGTTTTCTTTTGGGCGGCTCTTTGGGCGGGCTGGCAAATGCGCCCATAAAAAAACACTGTAAAAACAGTGTTTTAAGGTTCAAAGTGGTGCCCGAGGTCGGACTCGAACCGACACGCCGTGAGGCGGGGGATTTTGAATCCCCTGCGTCTACCATTCCGCCACTCGGGCACGGGCGACTGTGTACAAGGGGACGCGGCGCGGGGGAAGCGGGAAATGGCGCGGACGGGCCCGCTTGACGCGGCGCGGCCGGCGTGATGCATGGTCGCCACTCCGGGGGACACCGCGCATGATCCGAAAACTCTATGACCGGACGATCCGGCTGGCCGAGACGCCGCACGCGATGTGGGCGCTTGCCATCGTCGCCTTCGTCGAATCGTCGGTGTTTCCGATTCCGCCCGACGTTTTGATGATCCCGATGATCCTTGCCGCGCCGCACCGCGCGTTCCTGATCGCGGCGGTGGCCACGGCCTCTTCGGTCGCGGGCGGGCTGGCGGGCTATGTCATCGGCGCGGGATTGTTCGAGAGCGTGGGCCGCCCGGTGCTGGAGTTCTACGGCAAGGACGCCCGCTTCGACGAGTTCCGCGAGACCTACAACGCCTGGGGCGCCTGGGCGGTGCTGATCGCGGGGATCACGCCGTTCCCCTACAAGGTCATCACCATCCTGTCAGGCACCACCGGCCTGTCGCTGCCCGTCTTCATGGTCGCCAGCGTCATCGCGCGGGGCTTCCGCTTCTTCGTCGTGGCCGCCCTTCTGTGGAAGTTCGGCCCGCCCGTGCGCCGCTTCATCGAAGAGCGCCTTGGCCTTGTCTTCACCGCCTTCGTCGCCTTGCTGGTGGGTGGCTTCGCACTTCTGAGGTTCCTGTGACCCGCCGTACCCTGATCCTTCTGGCCGCCGCCGGCTCGTTCGCGCTTCTGGGCGGCGCATTCCTGTTCCAGCTTGCCGGCTACCCGCCCTGCAAGATGTGCATCTGGCAGCGCTGGCCCCACGGGGCGGCGATCGCGCTGGGGCTTATCGGGGCAGCGTATCCGGCGGCCGTCGTGGCCTGGCTGGGCGCGGCGGCGGCGGCAGTCACCTCGGGCCTCGGGTTTTTCCATGCCGGCGTCGAGCAGGGCTGGTGGGAGGGACCGACCTCGTGCACCGGCACCGGCCCGGGCGTCACGGGGTTGAGCGGAGCGGACCTGCTGTCGACCGAGGGCGCGGGCGCCATCATCATGTGCGACGAGATCGTGTGGAGCCTCTTCGGCCTGTCCATGGCCGCCTGGAACGGCATCCTCTCGGCGGTGCTGGTCGGCATCTGGATCGCCGCGGCCCGCGCCCGCGCCTGAGCGGCTTGCGCGGCGGGGCGTGCGCGCCTATCACGCGCGCCGAACGCCCAGCCCGGATGATCCCATGACCGACCGCCAGCCCGCCTTCGTCCTCGTCCGCCCGCAGATGGGCGAGAATATCGGCGCGGCGGCGCGGGCGATGTGGAACTTCGGGCTCGACCGGATGCGCATGGTCGATCCGCGCGACGGCTGGCCGAACCCGCGCGCTGTGGCGCTGGCCTCGGGCGCGGGACGGCTTCTGGACGGTGCGGGCGTCTTCCACACCACCGCCGATGCGCTGGCCGACTGCCACTACGTGTTCGCCACCACCGCCCGCCCCCGCGGCATGACGAAGCCCGTCTTCACGCCCGAGGCCGCGATGGCCAAGGCGCGCGAGATGACGGCCGAGGGGCGCAAGGTCGCCGTGATGTTCGGGCCCGAGCGCGCGGGGCTCGAGAATGCCGACATCATCCAGGCCAACGCCATCATCTCGGTCCCGGTGAACCCGGACTTCCCGTCGCTCAACCTGGCCCAGTGCGTGCTGCTCACCGCCTACGAATGGCGGCGCGCGGACGTGCCCGCCGACGGCGAGCGGATGGAGATGGGGGGAACCGAGCCTGCCACGGGTCTCGAGGTCGAGAAGCTGGCCGCGCATTACGAAGAGCGGCTGGACCAGGCCGGGTTTTTCTTCCCCGAGACCAAGGCCGAGGGGATGAAGGCGAACCTGCGCAACCTGTGGAGCCGGATGCCGCTCACCCGGGCCGACGTGCAGATGTTCCACGGCATGCTGCGCCAGATGGTGCGCTGGAAAGAGCGCGGTTAGCAAAGTTGCGAAGCGGCTTTGCAAAGTGCTGCCGCCTCTTCGCGCATCGGGATCCAGGCGCGACGTTGGCAAATCTGCTAACTGACTTTGCAAACCCCCTCTGCCCCTTGCGGCACCGTGTCCCGCATCCGCCGCGCGGGGTGCCGCTTGCCCTTGCGCGGACGTCTGCCTAGGTTCCGGCAGGTTTTCGAAAGGCACGAGATGAGCGCGAAGCGATCCATCTTTGAAGAGGTCGGCACCGACACGCCGAAACGCGAAACTCCCAGGGGCGGATTGATCGACGCCAAACCGCGCGGCGCGCGCACCGCGATCCGCGTCTGGCTGATGATCATCTTCGCCCTGGTGGTCGTGATGATCGCCGTGGGCGGCCTGACGCGGCTGACCGATTCCGGGCTGTCGATCACCGAGTGGCGGCCCGTCACCGGCGCCCTGCCCCCGATGAACGAGGCCGACTGGCAGTCCGAGTTCGAGAAATACCGGGCGATCCCCGAGTACCAGCTTCAGAACCGTGGCATGAGCCTGTCGGAGTTCCAGTTCATCTACTGGTGGGAATGGGGCCACCGGCAGCTTGGCCGCGTGATCGGGCTTGTCTGGGCCGTGGGCTTCCTGGGCTTCCTGGTGGCGCGCAAGATCCCCACGGGCTGGACCCCGCGGTTGCTGGGCCTCGGCGCGCTCGGCGGGCTGCAGGGTTTCATCGGCTGGTGGATGGTGTCGAGCGGGCTGGACGGCGAGATGCTGGACGTCGCCTCCTATCGCCTTGCCACGCACCTTGGCCTGGCTTTCGTGATCCTGGGCTTCATCGCGTGGTACGTGTTCCTTCTGGGCCGGAGCGAGGCGCAGCTGATGCAGGCGCGCCGGGCGCGGGACGGCAAGCTGTTCTCGCTGGGCACGGGACTGATGCACTTCGCGTTCCTGCAGATCGTGATCGGCGCGCTAGTGGCTGGCATTGACGCGGGGCGGAACTATACCGACTGGCCGCTGATGGCGGGGGGCTTCCTGCCGCCCGACCCGCTTCAGATCGAACCCATTTGGCGGAACTTCTTCGAAAACGACGGGCTGGTGCAGTTCATCCACCGCATGACCGGCTATGCCCTGGTGGTCTTCGGCGTCATCGCCTGGCGGCGCTCGCGCGCCTCGGCCAATGCCGTGACGCGCTTCGCCTTCGCCGCCGTTCTGGCGATGATGTTCGTCCAGACCCTGCTGGGCATCGGCACGGTGATGTACTCGGCCCCGTGGGAGATCGCGATCGTCCACCAGCTGGGCGCGGTGTTCCTGTGGGTGCTGATCATCCGCGCGCGCTTCCTGTCGCA
Source organism: Tranquillimonas alkanivorans (assembly GCF_900115595.1). Taxonomy (GTDB): domain Bacteria; phylum Pseudomonadota; class Alphaproteobacteria; order Rhodobacterales; family Rhodobacteraceae; genus Tranquillimonas; species Tranquillimonas alkanivorans. The sequence continues at coordinate 105,527 of NZ_FOXA01000009.1, read as the reverse complement.
ATACCCACGCACGCAATCCATCCGGGGAGGCACGGCATGAGCGCCTTTGACGAACTGATGGCCTTCCAGCGCGAGACCGAGGCGCTGGCGCAGGTCGAGGGCCGGCTGCACTGGGACCAGGAGACGATGATGCCCCGCGGCTCGGCCCTGCAACGGGGCGAGGAGCTGGCGGCGCTGAGCGCGGTGCTGCACGCCCGCCGCGTCGACCCGCGCGTGGGCGAGTGGCTGGACAGGGCCGAGGCCCCGGACGAGGCCGGCGCCGCGCAGCTTCGCCTGATCCGCCGCAGCCACGAGCGCGCCACGCGCGTGCCCGCCCGACTGGCCAGCGAGATGGCGCGCGTCACCAGCCTGTCGCAGGGCATCTGGGCCGAGGCGCGGGCCAAGGACGACTTTGCCGCCTTCGCGCCGACGCTGTCGGACGTCGTGAAGCTGACGCGCGAGTTGGCCGACTGCCTGGCCGACGGGCGCGATCCCTATGACGCGCTGCTGGACGAGTACGAGCCCGGCGCCACGGGCGAAAGCCTGTCGCAGATGTTCGGCGCCCTGCGCCCGCGCCTCGTGGCGCTGCGCGACCGGGTGATGGGCAGCGACCGGCGCCCGGAGGCGCTGGAGGGTACCTTCGCCGAGGCCGGGCAGCTTGCCCTGTCGCGGGAACTGGCCGAGGTCTTCGGCTATGACTTCCATCGAGGCCGGATCGACAAGGCCGTGCACCCGTTCTCGTCCGGATCGGGCGCGGATGTGCGGATCACCATGCGGACGGCCGCCGACGATCCGTTCAACTGCTTCTACTCGACCATCCACGAGGTCGGACATGCGGCGTACGAACAGGGCATCGACGACGCCTACCACCTGAGCCCGCTGGGACAGGGCGTGTCGATGGGCGTGCACGAGAGCCAAAGCCGCATCTATGAAAACCAGCTTGGCCGCTCGCGCGCCTTCACCGGCTTCCTGTTCGAGCGGATGCGCGACACCTTCGGAGAGATGAGCGTCACCGACGTCGACGCCTTCTTCGCCTGCGTCAACCGCGTCACGCCCGGCTATATCCGCACCGAATCCGACGAGGTGCAGTACAACCTGCACATCCTCATGCGCTTCGACCTGGAACGCGACCTGGTCTCCGGCAAGCTGGCCGTCGCAGACCTGGAAGAGGCGTGGAACGCTCGCTTCGAGCAGGATTTCGGCCGCAAGGTCGACCGGGCGTCGAACGGGTGCCTGCAAGACGTGCACTGGTCGCTGGGGCTGTTCGGGTACTTCCCGACCTACACGCTGGGCAACGTCTATGCCGGCTGCCTGCACAAGGCGCTGCGCGAGGCCGAACCCGAGCTCGACGCGGCGCTGGCTCGGGGCGACACCTCGCCCGCGACGGGTTGGCTGCACCGCAACCTCCAGCGCTTCGGCGGCCTGCGCGCCCCGCGCGAGACGGTGCGCCATGCCTGCGGGTTCGAGCCGTCGGAAGAGCCGCTTCTGGAATACTTGGAACAGAAGTTCGGCGCGATCTACGGGGTCTGAGGGGCGCGGCTCAGTCGCCGCCCCACTGCCCCCGCCGCACGAGCACGTCTTTCAGTACCTCGGGCCGGTCGGTCATCAGGCCGTCCACCCCGAGGTCGAGCAGGCGCTCCATCTCGTCCGGGGCGTCGATGGTCCAGACATGCACCTGTATCCCGCGCCGGTGCGCCGCCCGGAGGACGCGCCGCGTCGTCAGCGGTATGCCGCGGTGTTCGGGCGGGATCTGCGCGGCGTGAAAGCGCAGGTTAGGCATCGGCAGGCCCCAGCCCGCCAGCCAAAGCCGCGCGATGCCGCCCCGCGCGGGCGACCAGCACAGACGTCCGCCCAGAAGCTCGCGCAGGCGCGCGGTGCGCTCCGCGCTGAACGAGCCGACGCAGACGCGGTCGCAGGCGTCGAGATCGGCGATCGTCCGCGCCATCGGCTCGACCGCCGCGTCGGTCTTGGCGTCCAGGTTGAAGCGCCGGTCGGGAAAGGCCCGCATCACGTCGTCCAGCCGCGCCACGCTCGCGCCGCTGGGCATGCGCAGGTTCCTCAGCTCGTCCCAGGTCAGGTCGCGCACGCGCCCCGGCACGCGCAGCAGCCGTTCGAGCGTCTCGTCGTGGAACAGGACCGCCACACCGTCGCGCGTCGCCTGAACGTCCGTCTCGATATAGACGTATCCCAGCGCGACGGCCCGCTCGATGGCGGGCATCGTGTTCTCTTCGGCCGGGCCCGCCGCGCCGCGATGCGCGAAGGCAAGCGGATGGGGGTGGTCGAGAAAAGGATGTGTCGCGGCAGGACGCATCGGTGGCTCCGTCGGCTGTCGCGCACCAACCGCGGGCCGGGCGGCGGGGTTCCGGTCCCGCCGCCGCTAAACGTCTCACAATTTACGGATTTTGAGCTTCGTGATCCGGTTGTCCTTGCGGTTCAGGACCTCGAACCGGAAGCCGTGGAAACTGAACACCTGCCCGGGAGCGGGGATGGTCTGCGCCTCGTGAATGACAAGGCCGGCGATGGTGTTGGCCTCTTCGTCGGGCAGGTGCCAGTCGGTCGCGCGGTTTAGGTCGCGAATGGTCATACCGCCATCCACGATGGTGTCCCCGCCCTCGGTCCGGCGCAGGGGATGCTCGGCGTCGATGTCGAACTCGTCCGTGATCTCGCCCACGATCTCCTCGAGGATATCCTCGAGCGTGATCAGGCCCTGCAGCGCGCCGTATTCGTCCACAACAAGCGCGAAGTGCGTATGGCGGCGCAGGAACTGGCGCATCTGGTCGTCGAGCGTCGTCGTCTCGGGCACGAAGTACGGCTTCATGGCGACGTCGAGGATGTTGAACCCCTCGAACGGATCGCGCGCCTCGGGCGTGGCCTGTTCGCGTGCATACATGGCGCGCAGCAGGTCCTTGGCGTGGATCACGCCGACGATGTTTTCCTGCCGCTCGCGATAGATCGGAAGCCGGGTGTGCGGGCTTTGAAGGCACTGCTGCAGGATTTCCTGCGGTGGCGAGCCGGCGTCGATCATCTCGATCTTCGAGCGGTGGAGCATGATCTCCTCGACCGTGCGCTCGCCCAGGTCCAGCGCGCCGAGGATGCGGTCGCGGTCCTCCTTCTCGACCACGCCTTCGGAATGCCCCAGGTGCAGCGCGCCCGCGATCTCTTCGCGCACGGCAAGGATCTGCGTGTCGGGGTCGGTGCGCACGCCGAAGACGCGCAGCACCAATCGCACGAACGCACGAACGGCGCTGACGACGGGCGAGAAAACCAGCACCACCATCTGGATGACGCGGCTGACGGCCGAGGCCGCCGTTTCCGCATTGGTGATGGCATAGGTCTTGGGCAGCACCTCGGCGAAGATCAGCACCAGGAGCGTCATGACCAGCGTGGCAAGCGCCACGCCAGACTCGCCGAAGACGCGCGTGAACAGCGCGGTGGCCAGCGACGTGGCCAGGATGTTGACCAGGTTGTTGCCCAGCAGGACCGAGCCGATCAGCCGTTCGTTGTCCTCGGTGATCTTGAGCGCCCGTTCGGCGCCCTTCGAGCCCTTGTCGGCCTGGGCGCGCAGTTTCCCGCGCGAGGCGGCGGTCAGCGCGGTCTCGGACCCCGAGAAGAAGGCCGAGAGGACGAGAAGGCCGAGGATGGCGGCAGAGGTGATCCAGAAGGCGGCGTCGAGTGCGGGTTCCATTTCGTCTTTTCGCTTGTGACCAGAAGGGTTATGGGGGCCCGCCGTGTCCCTTGCAAGGGAATGCGGGACCGCTCAGCCCCGGCCGAGCCCCGCGCGCACGATCTCGGCGGCCCGCGCGGCCAGCGCCTTGCGGTCGGCGAAGGCATCGGCCTTAAGCGGCGGATGATACACGATCTCGACCGTGCCCTGCCGCCGCGCCGCCAGCACCTTCACCAGGTGCGGCCCGAAGCCCATGTCACCCCACCAGCCGTAGAACCGGGCCTCCTCCCCGTCGGGAGCGGAGTAGCGGACGCTGACGGGCTGAACGTGCAGGATCGGCTTCAGGTCGTCTGTCAGGAACGCCTGGAAGAGCGTTGGAATGAAAGGAAGAACCCGCATTCCATCGGTCGAGGTCCCCTCGGGGAAGAACAGCAGCCGGTGGCCCAGTTTCAGCCGCTCGGCGAACAGCTCCTGCTGCGCGCGCGCCTCGCGCGGGTCGCGGCGGATGAAGACGGTGCCGGTGGCGCGGGCCAGCCAGCCGATGCCGGGCCAGTCCCGCACCTCGGACTTCGAGACGAAGTAGATCCGGTCCCCCGCATTCAGCACGAAGATGTCGAGCCAGGACGAATGGTTGGCCACCACGGCCCCGCGTTCGCGCATCGGCCTTCCCTCGCGCCGGAAGCGCAGGCCGAGGATGGCGAGCGCGCCGCGGCAGACGCCTTGCGTGACGTAGGGCGTGACCGGGCGGCGCAGGCCGAAGAGCGGCCGCTCGACCAGGCGAAGCACCAGGTGCAGCGCCAGCCCGGTGACCAGCAGGAGCGCCAGCGCCGTGCCGCGCAGTGCCGCGCGGACCCGGCCCGCGCCGTCCAGCGCGGGGGTGGCGGGCAGGTCCTCGGAATGCCAGGTGCGGCTCACAGGCGGCCCCGGGCGTAAAGCGCCCTCTGCCGGTGGTTGGCGCGCGCCACGTCCATAACCAGGCAGACGTCGGTGGTGTTGAAGGCGTGGTCGATGAAGGCGCCGTTGCCCACGAAACCGCCCATGCGCAGGTACGCCTTGATCAGCGCCGGCGTCGCCCGCATCGCCGCCACCCGGTCGATCCGTTCGCCCGGGATCAGGTCCATCGGCTGGTACATGACGCTGCGCACCCGCAGTTCGGGCGGGGCGAGATGGCGGTGGTGAAGATACGACAACGGCTCGGCCAGGGCCCGCGGGTCGGTCCCGTGAAACGAGGCGACGCCGAACAGAACCTCGATCCCGTGGCTCTGCACGTAGTCCGACAGCCCGTTCCACAGATGCACCATGGCGGTACCGCCGCGGTAGTCGCGGTGCAGGCAGGACCGCCCCAGCTCGAGCAACCGGCGACCGGTGCGGCGCAGCGGGGTCAGGTCGTACTCGTCCTCGGAATAGAACTGGCCGGCGCGGCGGGCCTGGTCTTCGCGCAGAAGCCGATAGACCCCGATGACGTGCCACCCCTCGGGGCGCCGCGGATCGATCAGGACCATGTGGTCGAAATACGGGTCGAACCGGTCCATCTCGCGCCGCGCGTCGTGGTTGACGAGGGGGCCGTCGCCGCCGAGTTCATCCACGAATACCTCGTAGCGCAGCCGCTGCGCTGCGACGAGATCGGACTCGGTCTGGGCCAGCCGCAGGGCGAACTTCGGCGCGTCGGGCATCATGGGCGGGGCAGGTTCCGTCCTGTGTCGCCCGACTTCTAGGCAGAGCGCCCGGTTTTGGCAACACGGGCGGCGCCTCGCGGACGTTAAGGATTGCGTAACGTTCTGCTGCGACGGTTGTAAGACAGCTATTCGTCGAACACAGGCATCAGCTCAACCGTGCGACCGTCGATGACCACCTTGCCCTGATGCTCGAACATCACCGTGACACGGCCGCCGATGTTCGTCTGTACCTGGCCCAGCCCCCATTCCGGTGCATCGGGATGGCGAACCAGCATTCCCGGCTCCAGAAGCGATGTGAGGTCGGACATGGATATCTTCCTTCTGCGCGGGGCGGCGCGATGAGCCTTCGTGACCCAACGCTCACCGACCTGATCGGCTCCCGCATATGCCACGACCTCATCAACCCGATGAGCGCGATCGGCAATGGGCTCGAGCTTCTGGACCTCGCCGGCACCGCGCCCAGCGAAGAGCTGTCGCTAGTCAGCCACAGCGTCGCCCATGCCAGCGCCCGCCTGCGCTTCTTCCGCATCGCCTTCGGTGCCGCACCGCCGGGGCAGAGCATAGGGCATGGGGAGGTTCTTTCCATCCTCCGCCAGCTTTACGACGGCCGCCGCTTCACGCTGGACTGGGCGGGGCCCGACAGCCTGCCACGCGTCGAGGCCAAGCTGTGCTGCCTGGTGCTGCAATGCGCGGAAAGCGCCCTGCCCCGTGGCGGCGCGCTGTCGGTGCACCATGACGGCGAATGGCGGGTCTCCGGAGCGGGGCCGCGTGTATCGGCCGATCGGCGCCTGTGGAGCCTGCTCGACCACCCCGACACGCCGGCTGACGTCGCGCCGGGAGAGGTGCACTTCCCCCTCGCCGGACGCACGGCGGCTGAGGCGGGCCGTGCGCTTGGCGTGCAGGTTCAGGACGGCTCGGTCCAGGTCAGCTTCTGACCGTGCCGTCCCCGGTCACGAGGTACTTGAAGCTGGTGAGCTGCTCGGCCCCGACCGGTCCGCGCGCATGCATCTTTCCGGTGGCGATGCCGATCTCGGCCCCCATCCCGAACTCGCCCCCGTCGGCGAACTGAGTCGAGGCGTTGCGCATCAGGATGGCGCTGTCGAGCCGCTGGAAGAATCGCGCCGCCGCGGCGTCGTCCTCCGTCACGATGCAGTCGGTGTGGTCCGAACCGTAGCGGCGGATATGCGCGATGGCGACGTCGATGGAGTCCACCACCTTCGCGGCGATCTTCATGTCGAGGTATTCGCAGCCCCAATCCGCCTCGGTCGCCGGCACGGTGCCCTCGATCCGCTGCAGCGTCTCGTCCGCCCGCACCTCGACCCCCGCCTCGACCAGCGCGCGGATCACGCCCTGCCCGATCGTGTCGACCACGTCGCGGTGGATCAGCAGGCATTCGGCCGCGCCGCAGATCCCGGTGCGGCGGGTCTTGGCATTCAGCACCACCTTCAGCGCCTTCTCGGGGTCGGCCTGCGCATCGAGATAGATGTGCACGATCCCCTCGAGATGGGCGAAGACCGGCACCCGCGCCTCGCGCTGGACCAGCCCGACCAGGCCCTTGCCCCCGCGCGGCACGATCACGTCGATCACGCCGGTCATGGTCAGCATCTCGCTCACCGCCGCGCGATCACGGGTCGGGACCAGCTGGATCGCGTCCTCGGGCAGGCCGGCGGCGCGCAGCCCCTCTTGCAGGCAGGCGTGGATGGCTTGCGAGGAATGGAAGCTCTCCGACCCGCCGCGCAGGATCACGGCGTTGCCGGCCTTCAAGCACAGCGCGCCCGCGTCGGCGGTGACGTTGGGCCGCGATTCATAGATCACGCCGACCACGCCCAGCGGCGTGCGGACGCGCTGGATGTGCAGGCCGGTCGGCCGGTCCCATTCGGACAGCACCGCGCCCACCGGATCGTCCTGCGCCGCCACGGCGCGCAGCCCGGCGCAGATGCCTTCGATCCGCGCTTCGTCCAGCATCAGCCGGTCCATCATCGCGGGCGACAGGCCCTTGTCGCGGCCGAACTCGAGGTCTTTGGCGTTCGCGGCAATGATGCCGTCGCGCCCGGCCCAGACAGCGTCGGCGGCGGCCTCGAGCGCGGCGCGCTTGGCCGACGGGTCGGCGAAGGCGAGCTCGGCGGCGGCGGCTTGTGCGCGCGCGCCGATGTCGGCCATCAGGGCGGGAATGTCGGTGGCGTCTTTCATGATCGGCCCTCGGGTTCGGGTGACATCGGTTGCGTGCTTACAGCACCATGTCGTCGCGGTGAATGAGCGCGGCGCGGCCCGGATAGCCGAGCGTCGCCTCGATTTCGCTGGTGTGGCGGCCCCGGATCGCGTGGGCTTCCTCGGCCGTGTAGCGGGTCAGCCCCTTGCCCAGCGTCCCCTCGGGGCCGACGATATCGACCGGGTCGCCCCGGCCGAAGCGGCCCGTCACGCCGGTGACGCCCGCGGGCAGAAGCGAACGCCCTTGCCCCAGCGCGCGCGCCGCGCCGGCGTCCACCCGGATCTCTCCGCGCGGCTTCATCGCCGCGATCCAGCGCTTGCGCGCGGCCTGAGGATCGCCGTGGGCCAGGAACCAGGTGGAGGGCGCGCCATCCGCGAGCGCCTTCAGCGGCCGCAGGACCGAGCCCTCGGTGATCGCCAGCGCGCAGCCCGCGCCGGTGGCGGTCTTGGCGGCCATCACCTTTGTCTTCATGCCGCCTTTCGACAGGCCGGATCCCGCGTCGCCCGCCATGCCCTCGATCTCGGGCGTGATCGCCTCGATCACGTCGAAGCGGCGGGCGGTGGCGTCGTCGCGGGGGTTGCCGGAGTAGAAGCCGTCGACGTCGGACAGAAGGATCAGCTGGTCGGCACCCACCGTCACGGCGACCTGCGCGGCGAGCCTGTCGTTGTCGCCGAAGCGGATCTCGTCAGTGGCGATGGTGTCGTTCTCGTTCACGATGGGCACGACGCCAAGGCCCAGAAGCTGCGCGAGCGTTGCGCGCGAGTTCAGGTAGCGGCGACGGTCGGCGCTGTCTTCGAGCGTCACCAGTACCTGCGCGGTGGTGATGCCGTGAGGCGCCAGCGCTTCTTCATAGGCGCGGGCCAGCCGGATCTGGCCAACGGCGGCAGCGGCCTGAGACTGTTCGAGCGGGAGCGTGCCCGTCCCCAACCCCAGCACGCCACGTCCCAGCGCGATGGAGCCGGACGAGACGAGGATCACGTCGGTCCCGCGCGCCTTGGCCGCCGCCACATCCTCGGCCAGCCCGCGCAGCCAGTCCGAGCGCAGCGCGCCACTCTCGCGGTCCACCAGCAGCGCCGAGCCGATCTTGACGACCAGCCGGCGCGCCTCGGCCAGCGTCGGCGTCGCGGCGGTCTGAGTCAGGGTTGCCACGGTCCCGTGTCCTCTTCGTCCTTGCGCTGGCGCAGGCGGTCGGCGCCGATCTGCGCGCGTAGCGTGCGCAGCACCTCGGTCACGCCTTCGCGGCTGACGCCCGACATCAGCATGACCTCGCCCGCGACCGCTTCAAGCTCGGCCTTCTTCTCGGCGCGTTCCTCGTCGTCGAGCGCGTCGATCTTGTTGAGAACGGTGACGCGCGGCTTGTCGGCCAGCGCACCGCCATAGGCCTCGAGCTCGTCGATGATCGTGCGCCAGTCCTGCGCCACGTCCTCGGCCGTGGCATCCACCAGATGCAGAAGGACCGCGCAGCGCTCGACATGGCCCAGGAACAGGTCTCCCAGGCCCCTGCCCTCGTGCGCGCCCTCGATCAGGCCGGGGATGTCGGCGACGACGAATTCGGCATCGTCCACGCCCACGACGCCCAGGTTCGGCACCAGCGTGGTGAAGGGATAATCCGCGATCTTCGGCCGCGCGTTCGACGTGGCGGCAAGGAAAGTGGACTTGCCCGCGTTCGGCAGGCCCAGAAGGCCCACGTCGGCGATCAGCTTGAGGCGCAGCCAGATCGTGCGCTCGACCCCCTCCTGCCCGGGATTGGCCCGACGCGGGGCCTGGTTGGTGGCGGTCTTGAAGTGCAGGTTGCCCCAGCCGCCGTTGCCGCCCTTGGCCAACAGCACGCGCTGGCCGACCTCGGTCAGGTCGGCGATCACCGTCTCTTCGTCCTCGTCGAGGATCTCGGTCCCCACGGGCACGCGCAGCACCACGTCGTCGCCGTCGCGGCCGGTGCGCTGCTTGCCCATGCCGGGCTGGCCGGACTTGGCGAAGAAGTGCTGCTGATAGCGGAAGTCGATCAGCGTGTTCAGCCCGTCCACGGCCTCGGCCCAGACGTCGCCGCCCCGGCCGCCGTCGCCGCCGTCGGGGCCGCCGTACTCGACGAACTTCTCGCGGCGGAAGCTGATCGCGCCGGACCCTCCGCCTCCGGACCGGATGTACACCTTGGCGAGATCAAGAAACTTCATGGGGAGCCTCGAAGGATTGGCGGTCAAGCCGATAAAGGACATTGGGCGCAGGCTCAAGCCGCGCCGGAGAGGTGGTGTCGTCGGCAGCACCGGGCGCCGCGGCCGGGCCGGGCTGCCGCACGGTTACCGCGTCGATGTCGAAGCGGGCGAAGCAGGCGTCGGCGAAGGTGCGGATCACCCGCCGCGTATCGCCGGGCGCGGTGTAGGCAGGGTCTAGTGCAACTTCGAGGGTCAGATCGCGCGCGAGCCGCACGAGGCCGACAAGCCGCCCGGTCGGCAGGCAAACGGCGGCGCGGAAACCGGGCCGCCCCCGGAAGCGCACAGTGTCGATCCAGTGGCGCAGACCGGGGGCCGAGCTGTCCTGCGGCGGGTCGGAGGGCGCGCAGACCGGCAGCAGCCGCCGCACCGCGCCGCGGTCACTGTCGCGCAGCTCCCGCAGGCGCAGGCCGCCGCTTCGCGCGCGGAACCTCCGCCGTTCCTTCCAGCGGGCGCGGGAGAGAACCATGTCGCGCACCGGCACATCCTGCTGCAACGGGCGCGCGAAACGAACGGCACGGCCGGTTTCAACGAAGCCCAATTTGGCCAGCGCCCCGGCCGAGCGGGCGTTGCCCTCGAAATAGCCCGAGCGCAGCGATCGGTTCCGGCGGTCGGCGAACCACGCGTCGATCAGCGCATCCCCCGCCTCGGTCACGTAGCCGCGGCCCCAAGCCGGGCGGGCGAGCCAATAGCCAAGCTCGCGGCCAATGCCGATGATGCCCTGAAGCCCCCAGGCGTCGCAGATGGCCCAGGCCGTGCCGGGCGCGGCGGCGGGCGACGACAGGAACTCCCGCGCGTCGGCCAGCGCGTAAGGATACGGCACGACGGCGAGCCAGCGCGCGACGTCATAGTTGCCGACACCGCGCGCCACGGCCTCGGCATCGTCGGAAACCAGCGGTCTGAGGATCAGGCGCGGGGTCCGGATGGTGTGCGCGGGCCCCGCCATTCCGGTCAATCGAGTTTCAGCGAATAGGTCCAGGTCGGCACCTTGCCGCCCCGCGCCACGGAATACGCCTCGGCATCGCCGAGATAGGCGAAGCCGGCGTTGGTCAGCACGCGCGCCGAGACCGGGTTGTCCTGGAAGACCTCGGCGAAGATCGTGCGGCAGCCCTGCGGGTTGGCCTGCACCATCGCACGCACCGCTTCCGAAGCGAGCCCGGTGTTCCACATCGCGGGTGCCACCCAATAGCTGATCTGGCTCTGCTCGCGGTCCATCCGCTCCATGCCGATGACGCCGACCAGTTCCGACAGGCCCGAGGCGCTGCCGTCCATCACCCAGATATCCTCGGTCCGGTCGGGCGACTGCGCGCGGGCGATGAACGCCTCGGCCGCGCCGGGCGGAAGCGGATGCGGGACCGAGCGCGTGCCGCGCGCCACCCTCTCGTCACCCGAATAGAGCGCCAGAAGCCCGGCGTCGGACTTGCGCACCGGGCGCAGCACGGCGCGATCGGTTTCGATGACAGGCTGCTCGATCATCTTGTCCAGCATCATGCTTCCCCTCCTCCGAAAAGCATAAACGGGCGTCCAGACGCCCTGATAACGCGTCGCTCGCAGCGGGTGAGTCACCCGCGTTCCGACCGTCTCCGCCACGGCCGGCGACACGCATTCCCTTATAGAAGATGGTCCCCGCTCGCTTCTCAGGCAAGGGCCAAGGCCCTCAGTCCTTTGATATGACGCGGTTTCCCCGCCCCGGCGGACGGGGCAGGCATCCGGAAACGAAAAAGGGGACCGGCGGTGCGCCGATCCCCCGATGTCGTAGAACCTGAGGTTCGGCTTACTCGGCGGCCTCGGCCTGCGGAAGCACCGAAATGAAGGTGCGGCCCTTGAGCCCCTTGTGGAAGGTCACGCGACCTTCGGCGGTCGCGAAGATCGTGTGATCCTTGCCCAGGCCGACGCCCTCGCCCGGCCACCACTTGGTGCCGCGCTGGCGCACGATGATGTTGCCCGGGATGACCTCCTGGCCGCCGAACTTCTTGACGCCAAGGCGGCGTCCCGCGGAGTCGCGTCCGTTCCTGGACGAACCGCCTGCTTTCTTGTGTGCCATTGGTCGTTACTCCTTCTCAGCCAGGATGGCCTTGGCCTGATCGACCCAGCCTTCCTTTTCGATCTTGCCCTTGAGGTCGGCCTTCGCGTCCCACTCGGCCACGTCCTCGTCCGACCACGACGCAATCTGCGCGAAGCTGGTGATGCCCGCCTCGTGCAGCTTCTTCTCGAGCGCCGGGCCGACGCCCGTCAGTTTCTTGAGGTCGTCATCCGACGCGCCGGCGGGAGTCTCGGCCGATTTTTCCTGCGCGCCGCCGGTCTTGACGCGCTTCTTCATCTCGGCCTGGTCGGCACGGTTCTGGGTGTAGCGGTCGTCGGAGGCGACGAAGCCGCCCGGAACCGAGCCCGCGCCCACGGCGGCCTTGATGCCCGAGGAATCCGCGCCGGACTCGAGGATGTCGGTCACGCGCAGAAGCGTGAGCTGCTGGCGGTGGCCCTTCGTGCGCTTCGAGCCGTGCTTACGGCGGCGCTTGACGAAGTGGATGACCTTGTCGCCCTTGACCTGGTCGAGCACTTCGGCCTGAACGCCCGCGCCTTCGACGAGCGGCGTGCCGACGGTGCCGCCGACCATCAGAATCTCGTTGAACTGGACTTTTTCACCAGCGTTGGCAGCAAGCTTCTCGACCCGGAGGACATCCCCCGACTGGACCCGATACTGCTTGCCACCGGTCTTGAGGACCGCGAACATCTGCGTCTTCCTTCCTTTCCCGCGCCCTTTGGCCCCCTTCCGGGTGTTTCCGGCCCTGCGGCCGCCTCGGACAGCGCGCCCCTTTGGGGCGTCATGTCAATAAAGCACCGCCCGGGCGTGAACCCGGGCAGGAGCCGGGCTTATGATCCGGTTCCCGCCGCCTGTCAACCCGGCTCATATATCCTCGCCGGCCATGAAACGCGCGGCCCCCGCGCCGAGGGCGCCGGAAATCTTCGAATACATCTCGTCGAACGCGGTGAATAGAGCGCGGTTCATCTCCTGCCCCTCCTCGGTCTCGGAGATGTCGATATAGGCGCGAAGGTCCGCGTCCTCGAGCGGCTCGTACGCCATGGTCAGGTAGGAGAAGACCCACTCTTCCGTCTCGTCGCGGATCTCGGGCTCCTGCGACCAGACATCGGCAAGCACCTGGTCCTCGGTCATGCCGCCGGGCAGCGCGTCGCCGTCCATCAGCCCGGTCAGGAACGCGTAGTTCGAGTTCAGCGCGCCGACGACGTTGCTCTCGACCAGCTCGTTGACCTCGACGAAGCGCTCGATCAGGGCGAGCCGCGGCGCATCCTGCGCCCGCATGTCGGCATAGGTCTCGCGCGCGGCCTCGTCGACGCTTTCGTCCAGCAGCGCACGCCGTGCCTCCAGTTCAAGCTCGACGATCTGGCGCCCGCGCTCAGAGGCGAAGAACTCCACCAGCGGCGCGACATCCGTGCCCTGCATCTCGTCGGTGAAGACCTGCGTCACGAGTTCGTCCATCGCATCCACGCCATAGAGGTTCGACACCAGCGCTTCCCACGCCGCGCCGCCCTTGCGCGGGAACAGTTCGGCCTCGAGCTCGTCGCCGTACTCCAGCCCCTCCTCGCGCATGATGGCGAGCACGTCGGGGATGCGAAGCGCCTCGTACAGCGCCTCGATCTCGTAGGGCTCCTGCGCGGTGGCGGGCGCAGCCATGGCGGCGGAGAGGCAGACGGTCAGAACGGCGGCGCGCATGCAGGAACCCTCGGCACGATGAGTGTGACGCGAAGGTAGGTGGCGCAGGCCCGGCTGCCAAGTCCGGCGCGCCTTGCACGACCTTGCGGCAAGGCCAAGAAAAGTGGTTGCACGCCGCGGTCGTCTTCAATATGTCCCCGCCAGACCCTTCGCGGAGAGGTGCCGGAGTGGTCGAACGGGGCGGTCTCGAAAACCGTTGACCCTTCACGGGGTCCCAGGGTTCGAATCCCTGTCTCTCCGCCATTATCCTTCCCGATCAGGCGCTTGCGCGTCACGATCCGCCCCGGCGGTCGTTGACGAGGAAATCGGCGAGCCAGCCGCGTGAGGCCAGTTCCCGCGCGGCGAGCGGCCGACCGGCCAGGACGGTCGCCTGCGCCTCGGCGAAGCGGTCGATGCCGCGCAGCGATGCCACAAGCGCAAGCCCGCCGGCGAGCGCCGACAGGACGGGCGGGAACGGCAGGCCGGTCAGGATCGCCCCCGCCAGCGCCGCCCAGAAATAGACGTGCCAGGCGTGCGTCTGGATACGCAGTTGCGAGGCCAGCAGCTTCGAACACCGCACCTCGCGCTGCCCGTCGGCGAAGGGGCCGCGAAACAGGCCGCGCCGGCGCTGACTTTCGAGGTACGACCCCGGGACCCGTTTCTTCGGCAGGAGGTCGTGCTGGATGTTGTCGTCGAGCCAGCAGAGACGAAGCAGCACCACCGTCGCCAGGATCGCCATCAGCCCAGGGGGCAGCCAGATCCCCGTGGCAGTGCCCGCCGTGGCGAACACGCTGCCGACCACCAGTTGCTCCGCAAGGGTCCGGGTCCGGAACGGTTCGATCATGGCGTCCTCCGTGGGCGGCGGGGTGTCAATGCGCAACGTCTTCGGGCGGTGATGTTTCCTTGATGCTACTTCAACTTTCGCCGGCGCGGGCGCTCATCCGGCGGTCTGCGTCTGCACGGTCTCGTGAGCAGCGGCCTGTTCCAGCGCCGTCAGCACCGTCCGCTCGAGCATCGTCACCTTCCACGCCGCCTGCGGCAGCGGGTTGGCGCCCTCGCCCGCCCGGGCGGCGGCCGCACCCCACGTGCCCGCTTGCGCCGGTCGCCCTACCAGAGCCGCCTCGACCCCGTGCAGCCGGAGCGGCACTTGGCTGACGGCTCCGGCGGCGACGCGGGCTTCGGTAACGGTGCCGTTGTTCACGAACAGGCGGACGAGGCTTTCGACGATGGGCCATTCCGCCTCGGCCCGGCTGATGGCGCGCAGGTACGCCGCGCGCTCGCCCGGCGCGGGTGGCGGCAGCAGGACGTGTGTCAGAAGCTCGCCGGGCGCGAGCAGGTGGTCGCGGTCATGGGCGCTGCCGCCGCCGTAAAGGTCCGCGATGCTCATCTCGCGCTCCGTGGTGCGCACGCGCCCGTCGTAGGCCAGAAGCGCCATGCCGAGGCTCGAGGCATGCGGATGGGCGCACCCCCCTTGGTCGAAGATCACGCCGTTGTCGTGCACGCCTTTGCGCCCGCCGCAGGCGGCGTCGCCCTTGCGGGTGCATGCCAGGTCGGGATGCCGGAAATAGGCGCAGCGCGTGCGTTGCAGGAGGCATCCGCCCACCGTCGCCGCCCGCCGGATCTGCGGCGTGGCGAGCCCCGCCGCCGCCTGCGCGAGGCCGGGATAGTCGCGGACGATGTCCGGGTTCCGGGCGAGGCCGTCGAGGCTAAGAAGCGCGCCGATCTCGCACCCGTCGTCCTGCCGGTCGATCCCGTCGAGGCCCGGCAGGCCGATGATGTCCACGAGCGGCCCGTCCGAGACGCCCGAGCGCAGGCGGTCGTGCAGGTCGGTACCCCCGGCGCGGAACTCCCCGTCGGCCTGCGATGCCTGTGCAAGGGTGTGGAGGCGGGTCAGCATGAGGTGGAGTCCGTTGCCCATCGGTTGACAGAGGCCAGCATCGCTGTCCGCTGCGCCGCTTCGTCTTCGGAAAGAGATATCGTCGAACCAGCGCGTCTCAGAGGGCCGCGACCGCCCGGCGTGGGCGCGAAAGCGCCCGCCTGGGGGGCGGGCGGGCGCTGCCCGGTCCGGTTGCCCGGGCGCAAGTGTGGCCGAGCTTTACGAGTGGCCTCACCTCCTGTCGTCATATGGACACCCCCTCCACCACCGCCTGCGGCAGGATCGGCGTCTCGTGCGGCCGCCAGCCGGTGGCGTGGTGCACGGCGTTTCCGACCGAGGCGGCGACGCCCACGGTGGCGAGTTCGGACATGCCGATGGCGCCGTGGGCGACGTCTTCGTACCCAGCCTCGTCAAAATGCGCGTGCACCTCCGGCGCGTCGCCGATCCCCGGCAGGCGATAGTCGTTCAGATTCGAGCTCAGGACGTGGCCCGTCGCCGGCTCGTAGACCTTCTTCTCGTAAAGCGCGTAGCCCATGCCCTGGATCGCGCCGCTGAAGACTTGCGACCGCGCAAGCTCGGGCACCAGGATCCGCCCTGCCGCGATGCCGGTCCAGACGTTCAGCGGGCGGATGCGGCCCAGCCGCGTGTCGACCTCGACCTCGGTCACCACCAGCGCATGGCTGCGGCGGAAGCCGGGGAACGGGCTGTCGGGGTCCATCGACATGTTGAGCCGCAGGCCCAGCGGCCCGCGCTCCGTCACCCGCTTCTCGGTGACGGACACGGGCTCGCAGGCACGCAATACCTCCTCCCACGGCATGACACCCCCGGCATGGGCGATGCCGCCGCGCCCGGCCCGGGCCTCGCGCAGGTTCAGCCGCTCCGCCGCCTGTTCCACCAGCCGCGCCGCCAGCCGCTCGGCCGCGCGATAGGTGGGCGGATAGACCGAGGCGGTGACCTGGCTGCCACCCGTCACCGGCCCCAGCGGCGCATCCGCGCGCCCGAGATCCAGCCGCACCGCGTGGCGGTCCAGCCCGATCGCGTCCTCCACCGCCTTGGCGATCGAGGTCCGGGTGCCGTTGCCGATGTCCTGGGTCGAGCAGGCGACGGTCAGGCCGTCGGAATCGCAGGACACGGTGACCTCGACGTTCGGGTTGTAAAGGAACACCCACGACGCCGCCGCCATGCCCACCCCGCGGCGAAAGCGTTCGTCGCCGCGGTTGGCGTCGCGGTCGCGCCACGCGGGCAGCGCCTCGGCCCAGTCCAGCAGGCGGTCGCGGATGTCGTTCTTCGGCATGAAGCGGCGGCGGACCTCGACCGGGTCGAGGCCCAGCTGCGTGCCCGCGTCGTCCAGAAGCTGCTCCATTGTCCAGAGCGCCGAGGGCGCGTCGGGCCCCCGCATGGGCAGCGCGGGGGGCGTGTTGTTGACCACGACCCGGTCCTTGAGGTCCTTCGCCACCCAGGGAGAAATCAGGCCGTACAGGAGCGCCGCCGCCGTGCCCTTGGCGATGCCGGCGTCACCGTCGGCGTGCAGCCGCAGCGCGCGCGGCGCGCCGTCCTCTCCCAGCACGACCGCGCCCTCGTTGCGACTGCCGGAGCGCTGGCCGGTATAGGAGAGATCCTCCAGCCGGCTCGCCACCACCCGAACAGGAGCACCGGCGGCGCGGGCGAGCTTCACCGCCGCAACTGTTTCGCCATAGAGCCCCTGCTTGCCGCCGAAACCGCCGCCGATGTGCTGGCTTTCGACCTGCACGTCCTGTTTCTCGAGGCCGAACTTGTCGGCCAGCAGCGTGCGCAGGTGGTGCACGTTCTGCGTCGATGCGTGGACGGTGAGCCTGCCGCCCTCCCACGCCGCGACCGCCGCATGGGGTTCGAGCGCGGCGTGCGTCTGCTGGTGGTTGCGGAACGCGCCCTCGGCCAGCGCACCGCCGCTGCCCCCGCGCGCCGCCGCGACCCGTCGGCGGGCGGTGCCGGGCCGCCACGAGGTGCCGTTGATCCGGGCATGGCCCACGTTGCCGTCCCAGCGGGTGGGCAACGGGGCCTGCTCGGCGGCGCTCGCCATCGTCTTGCGGTCGCCGACGAACGCCTTTGCCGCACTCTCGGCCAGCGCCTGATCCATGCCGATGGCGGCCGGCAGAACCTCGTAGTCCACCTCGATCAGCTTCAGCGCCCGCTCGGCCGTGGCCCAGTCGACAGCCGCGACGCCAAAAACGGGCTGACCGGTGAACCGGACCTGCCGGTGATCCTCAAGCAAGTCCGCCACGGCGACGACCCCGTCGAGCGCCTCGGCGGCGGAGGTGTCGACCGACAGCACGCGCGCATTGGCATGCGCCGCACGCAGGATGCGCCCCTCGAGCTGGCCGGGCAGCGCCAGGTCCACCGTATAGCGCGCTTCGCCGGTGACCTTTTCCAGCGCATCCACGCGGGGACCCAGCCGCTGGTTCACGCCGTCGAACTCCCCTTCGCAGGCGTCGGCGATAGCGGCGTAGATGCCGAGATAGGCGGCGCAGCGGCACAGGTGGCCGGCCATTGCAGCTGCGATTTCGTCCCGCGTGGGGCGTTCCCGGCCGCGCTCGGCCCGCCAGCGGTCGTGGAAGGCGATACCTTCCATCACGAAGCCGGGGGTGCAGAAGCCGCATTGCAGCCCCTCGTTCGCCATCAGCGCCAGCTGGACGGGATGCAGCTCGTCGCGGCCGTGCGCTTCGACCGTGCGGATGTCGCGACCCTCCATGTGGATGGCCGGCATCAGACAGGCGTTGATCGGCTCCCCGTCCACCAGCACGGCGCAGGAGCCGCAGACGCCCTGTCCGCACGCCACCTTGGTCCCGGTAAGCCCGGCCCGCTCGCGGATCACGTCGACCGCTGTCTCGGCGGCGTCGGGCTCGAACTCGAAGAACTCACCGTTGATCGTGGTGCGCATGGACCGCCTCCGCCGGGATCATCCTGCGCATCAGGATAGCATGCGGATGTCGTTTGACACCCGCGCGCGGCTCATTCCGCGGCGTCCGCCCGGTCGCGCCCGATCCGGGCAACGTGGACCGGGGGGGCGTTGCCCTGCTTGTCCTCGCCGAAATAGATCGTCTGGTGCGGGAACGGGATCTCGATGTTGCGGGCGTCGAAGACGCGCTTGACCACCTCGTTATAGGCCCGGCCCACGCCCCACTGCTTGCCCGGCAGGGTCTTGATCCGACAGCGCAGCACCACGGCGCTGTCGCCGAATGCGTCGAGGCCGAACCATTCCAGGTCGCCCATCAGGAACGGCCCCTGCTCGGGGTCGGCGCGCAGGTCTTCATAGGCGTCGAACATGGCCTGTTTCACCTCGTCCACGTTCTCGCGATAGGCCACGCCCATGTCGACGACGTAGTACGAGAATTCGCGCGTGAAGTTCGACACCATGTCGACCGAGCTGAAGGGCACGATGTGGAAGACGCCCTGCAGGTCGCGCAGGCTGACCGAGCGCACGGTCAGCTTCTCGACCACGCCGGTGGTGCCGCCGGCGGTCACCACGTCGCCCACGTTGATGGCGTTCTCGAACTGAATGAACACGCCGGTGATGATGTCCTGCACCAGCTTCTGTGCGCCGAAACCGATGGCCAGGCCCAATACACCGGCCGAGGCGATGAGCGGCCCGATGTTCAGCCCCATCTCGGACAGCACGAACATCAGCGTGAGCACGATAATGGTAATCGTCGCGGCGTTGCGCAGAAGCGTCAGCAGCGTCTGTTCACGCGGGGTCGCGACCTTGCCGAAATCGGGGTTCAGGCGGTAGTCGACCCACGAGTTCAGCGCGAGCCACAGCAGGAACGCCACCAGCAGGATCAGGGCCACGCTGACCACCGTACCCGCGACCCAGACGCCACGTTCCCCGTCCAGCCAGCTGCTGACCCCCATCACGCCGATCACGTCGAGCGCGTAAAGCGCCACGGCTGCCATGATGACCAGCCGCACCACCGTCAGCGCCTGCGGCACGAAGCGGTTGAGCCGCCCTTCGAGCAGCGGCAGCCGCTCGCGCGCGCTTTCGGGCAGGCTGATCCCGCGCGAGATCACGCGGCCCAGGATGCCCGACAGGACCACGCCCACGATCAGCGCCAGCGCGATCTTGCCGGAACTCAGCAGTACCTCGAACACGACCGGGCCGGGCCGCGACAGGACCAGAAGCAGCACGCCGGCCAGGTAGGCGAGCGCGAACCAGTGCCAGTTTCGGGCCACGGGCGCCAGAACGCTGCGACGGCGGCGCTTGCGCTCGGCCGTCTGCACCGGCTCCTCCGTGGTCTCGTCCTCGACCTCGGCGGCGGTGCCGGCGACGACGACGCGCTCTTCCTCGTCCACGCTCTCCTCGTCGTCGAGCGCCGGATCGGGCTGGTCCGACGGCGGCGGCGACACGGGCATGGTCTGCGCCAGCAGCCAGTCGGCGACCCCCTTGCGCCGCGCCAGCACCACGAGCGCGAGATAGATCATCACCAGCGACGACAGGAGCGCCGAGATCCCCCGCCCGGCCAGGTACGATGCGTTGGCGTTCACGATGGGCACGATCAGAAGCTGGCCATAGCCCAGCACGCTGACCGAGATATTCACGACCCGCATCAGCGATTTCGCGGCGGCGTCCGACATCGGCACGATCCGCAGGTGGCCCGTGGACGGCGACAGAACCAGCCTCACCGCCGTCTTGACCAGTTCGACGGCCAGGAAAGCGTTCAGGTACAGCGTCTGGCGTATGCCGATCTCGCCGAATTCGCCGAAGAACGAGATCGCTACGGCGTATCCGATGGCCCAGGCGGCGACCACGATCAGCACGTCCAGCAGTCCCGAGCCCAGGAACGCCATGATCCTGTAGCCGGGGCTGCCGTTCGAGGCGCGCGCGCCCATGCGGCGATAGACCGGGATCAGCGCCGCGCGCAGCACGAGGAAGACGACGACAGTGATGGCGATGATCAGGATCAGCTCGCGGAAGGCGTCCCAGATCACCTCCATCTCGTCGGCCCCCACGCTCGACAGGATGCGCGGCGCACGTTCCAGCGCGCGCCACAGCGACTCCACGCTTCGCGCGACGTCCTGTGCGGCCTCTTGCGTGAGTACCGCGAGGCGGCGGCCGAAAGAGGCGGGCGCAACCGGCTCGACCAGCGGCTCTTCCACCGCCTCCACGGCCTCTCCGGCGCGCGCTTCGAGCCCCTCGATCAAGCGGTTCAGGCTCTCCTCGTCCCGCAGGATCTCGAGCAGAAGGTCAGCCGGGTCCCCGGCCGCCGTCTCGTCGGTGGCGGCGGGATCGGCGACCGCGTCCTGCGCGTGAAGCTGCCCGGCGGCGAGGCCCGCAACCAGCAGCAGCACCGCCACAAGCGCGGCGAACGGGCGGACGAATGCGGCGATCGCGCCGGCGGCGCGGTGGACGAGAGTCATCGGATTACGGCTCTTCTTCTTCAAAAGGTTCCGAATGTGTTAGTTCGCCGCACCCGGTTCGACAACCCGTGCGGCCCGAATGCCCGCGGGCGCGGCCCCGTGGTGCGGGAGTGCATCGACGCGCGGGCGGCCTTGCCCCCCTTGGCCCCCTCGCATACACAACCGCCCTGAACCACAAGCCCAAGCGGGGAGCGAAATGGCGGCTGGCGCGAAGAACCCGATCTCGAAGACGCTCGTCTGGATCATCCTGTTGCTTCTGATCATCGGCCTCGCCGGCTTCGGGGCGACCAACTTCGGCGGCACCGTGCGTACGGTCGGCACCGTCGGCGACACCGAGATCCCGGTCACCCGTTACGCAAACGCCCTTCAGCGCGAGCTGCGGTCGTTCGAGCAGCAGACCGGCCAGCGGATCAGCTTCAGCGAGGCCCGGCAGTTCGGGCTCGACCGCGCGGTGCTGGCGCAGGTCGTGGGTCTTGCCGCGATCGAGGACGAGACCGACAGGCTGGGCATCTCGGTCGGCGACGAGATCGTGCGCGAGGAGATCCTCCAGATCGAGGCGTTCCGCGGCCTTGACGGCGGCTTCGACCGCGAGGCGTACGAATTCGCGCTCGACCAGTCCGGCCTGACCGTGGAAGCGTTCGAGGAGAGCATCCGCGACGAGACCGCCCGCACAATCCTGCAGGGCGCCGTCGTGGGGGGCGTCACCGCCCCCGAGGTGTTGACCGAAACACTCTATGACTTCGCGCGCGAAACCCGCGATTTCACCTGGGCGCAGCTGACCCGCGCCGACCTCGCCGAGCCGCTGCCCGAGCCGAGCGAGGAGGACCTGCGCACGTTCTACGAAGAGAACGAAGACCGCTTCACCCTGCCCGAGCGGCGCCGCATCACCTATGCCTATGTCACCCCCGACCTGATCGTGGGCGACATCGAGGTGGACGAGGAACAGCTGCGCGCCCTCTACGAAGAACGCGCCGACCAGTACCGCCAGCCCGAGCGGCGCCTGGTCGAGCGTCTGATCTTCGCCGACGCGGAAGCCGCGCAGAACGCCGCCGCGGCCATCGAGGCGGGCGAGACGACGTTCGAGGCGCTGGTCGAGGAGCGCGGCCTGACGCTGGCCGATGTCGATCTTGGCGACGTGGCGCGCGACGAGCTGCCCGACGCGGCGGCCGAAGCCGTATTCGCGCTCGACGCGCCGGGCGTCGTGGGCCCGGTCGAGACGCCGCTGGGACCGGCGCTCTTTCGCATGAACGGCATCCTCGCCGCGCAGGAGACCACGTTCGAGGAGGCCCGCGAGGACCTTCAGGCCGAGTACGCCCGCGACACCGCCCGCCGCCGCATCGAGGACGAGATCGAACCGCTCGACGACCTGCTCGCCGGGGGGGCGACGCTGGAAGAGCTGGACGAGGAGACGATCCTCGAGACAGGTGAAATCCTGTGGGCGCCCGGCGACGACCAGGGCATCGCCGCATACGAGGCCTTCCGGCAGGCCGCGCAGGAGGTGCAGGAGGGCGACTTCCCCGAGATCCTGGAACTGTCGGATGGCGGGCTCTTCGCCCTGCGGCTGGACGAGGTCGTGGAGCCGACGCTCCAGCCCTTCGAGGACGTCGAGGTGCAGGTGATCGAGGCATGGGAAGCCGCTGAGACACGTGCGCGCCTGATCGCGCGGGCCGAGGAGATCGCCGCCGCCGTCGAGGGCGACGAGACGCTCGAGGACCAGCCGCTGGCGCTGATGACCGAGACCGGCCTGGCCCGCGATGCGTTCCTCGAGGATGCGCCGGTGCAGCTTGTCACCGCCGCGTTCGAGGGAAATGAGGGCGAGGTCCAGGTCATCGAGACCGAGGACGGCGCCGCCCTGCTGCGCGTGGACGCCGTGGCCGCGCCCGACGGCGACACCGAGGAAGCGCAGCAGATCAAGCAGCGCTTCTCCGCACAGGCCGGCCAGGGCTATGCGCAGGACCTTGTCGACGCCTTCACCCGCGCGGTCGAGATGCGCGCCGGCATCGAGCTCAACCAGGCCGCCATCAACGCGGTGCACGCGCAGTTCCCATGACGCTGACCCCGTCCTTCGAAGCCTTCGAGGCCGGCTATGCCCGCGGCGAAAACCAGGTCGTCTACACCCGCCTGGCCGCCGACCTCGACACGCCGGTCTCGTTGATGCTCAAGCTCGGCGAGGCCGGGCGCGACAGCTTCATGCTCGAGTCGGTCACCGGCGGCGAAGTGCGCGGCCGCTACTCCATCGTCGGCCTGAAGCCCGACCTGATCTGGCAGTGCCACGGAGAGACGAGCCGCCTGAACCGGCAGGCGCGTTTCGATCCGGACGCCTGGGAGCAGCTTGACGGCTCGCCCCTCGACACGCTGCGGGCGGTGATCGCGGAAAGCCGGATCGAGTTGCCCGACGATCTGCCGGCGTCCTCCGCCGGTCTTTTCGGGTACCTCGGCTACGACATGATCCGGCTGGTCGAGCGACTGCCGGACGTGAACCCCGACCCGCTGGGCCTGCCTGACGCGGTGATGCTGCGCCCCTCGGTCATCGCGGTGCTCGACGGCGTGAAGGGCGAGGTGACGGTGGTCTCGCCAGCCTGGGTGTCGTCGGGCCTCTCGCCACGCGCCGCCTATGCGCAGGCGGCCGAGCGTGTGATGGACGCGGTGCGCGATCTCGAACGCAATCCCGCCGGCGCGGTCCGTGACCTGGGCCACGAGGCGCAGGTCCCCGAGCCGGTGTCGAACTTCACGCATGACGCCTATCTCGCCGCTGTCGCGCGCGCGAAGGAGTACATCAAGGCCGGCGACATCTTCCAGGTCGTCCCCTCGCAACGCTGGGCGCAGGCCTTCCCTCTGCCACCCTTCGCGCTCTACCGCTCGCTGCGGCGCACGAACCCGTCGCCGTTCATGTTCTATTTCAACTTCGGCGGCTTCCAGGTCGTCGGCGCGAGTCCCGAGATCCTGGTGCGCGCCTTCGATGGCGAGGTCACGATCCGGCCGATCGCCGGCACGCGTCCGCGCGGCGCCACGCCCGAGGCCGACCGTGCGCTCGAGGCCGAGCTTCTGGCCGACACCAAGGAACGCGCCGAGCACCTGATGCTGCTCGACCTGGGCCGCAACGACGTGGGCCGCGTGGCCAAGCGCGGCACCGTGCGCCCGACCGAGCAGTTCATCATCGAGCGCTACTCCCACGTCATGCACATCGTGTCGAACGTCGTGGGCGAGCTCTCGGACGAGCACGACGCGCTTTCGGCCCTGCTCGCCGGTCTACCCGCCGGCACGGTCAGCGGCGCGCCCAAGGTCCGCGCGATGCAGATCATCGACGAGCTCGAGCCCGAGAAGCGGGGCGTCTATGGCGGCGGCGTCGGCTATTTCAGCGCGGGCGGCGACATGGACATGTGCATCGCCCTGCGCACGGCCGTGGTGAAGGACGGCACGCTCTATATCCAGGCGGGCGGCGGCGTCGTGCACGACAGCGACCCCGAGGCCGAGTTCCAGGAGACGGTGAACAAGGCCAAGGCCATCCGCCGCGCCGCCGAGGATGCCGGTCGCTTCACTGGCGGCGGCAACGGCTGAGGCCGCCACCGCATTCGCCTGCCACGCAAAACCCGCGCATTATGAGCATTGGCGGCGCGCCGGCAGCCGTCAGGCCAGCATCTTTGTGTCGCCGTCGACCGCGATCGCCTGCCCGGTGATCGTTCGCCCACGGGGACTCGCCAGAAACAGGATCTGGTCGGCCAGCTGCTCGGCCGTCACGTATTCGGGCAGCGAGGTGTAGGAGAACGCCTCGCGCTCGACCTCGTCAAACGACACGCCGCGGTTCTGTGCCTTGGCCTCCATCACCCGCCTCTGCCGATCCCCGGCGACAAGCCCCGGCAGGACGGCGTTCACGCGGATCCGGTCGGGCCCCAGTTCCACCGCCAGCGACTTCGTCAGCCCGATGACGCCCCACTTCGCGGCGGCATAGGGCGTGCGCCGCGCGAAGCCCAGCTTCCCGGCCGCCGACGAGATATTGACTATTGACGGGTTCGCGCTTGCGCGCAGGTACCGCACGGCGGCGCGCACCGTGTTGAACTGTCCCGTCAGGCAGACATCCAGACAGCGCCGCCATCCCTCGTCGTCGATGTGCTCGATCCGCGCCGTCGGGCCCGCGATACCGGCGTTGTTCACCAGGCAGTCCAGCCCGCCGAGCGCCTCGACCGCCTGCTCGACGAAGCCGGTGACCCCTGCCGGATCGGCCACGTCGCAGCGCTCGGCGGCGACGCTGGGCATGTCCTTGCGCAAGGCCTCCAGCGCCAGGTCGTCCACGTCGCACACCGCCACGCGCGCACCCTCGTCGCGAAAGCGCCGAACGATTTCGCGTCCGATGCCACTGGCGCCGGCGGTGACGATCACCCGCGCCCCTTCCAGATGCAGATCCATGTCCCGATCCCCCGGATACCGCTTGCATTCAAGCCTGCGCGCTCCTCCTCCTCAGGGCAAGCGCTTTGCCTTGTCATCGACACCGCGGCAGTCGAAGCTCGGCTCCGGGACCACAGGGAGGACGCCGCGCATGAGCCGCGACAAGGTCATCATCACCTGCGCCGTGACGGGGGCGATTCACACACCGTCCATGTCGCCGCACCTGCCCGTGACGGCGGAAGAGATCGCCGACGCCGCCGTGGGCGCGGCCGAGGCCGGTGCGGCGATCGTCCATCTCCACGCCCGCGACCCCGAGACCGGGCGTCCCGACCAGTCGTCCGAGGCGTTCGCGCCGATCCTTCGCAGCGTCAAGCAACGCACCGACGCGGTCATCAACATCACGACCGGCGGCGCACCAACCATGCAGGTCGAAGAGCGGGTGATCCCCGCCGAACGCTTCGCACCCGAGGTCGCCTCGCTCAACATGGGGTCAATGAACTTCGGGCTCTACCCGATGCTCGGCCGGTTCACCGAGTTCCGCCACGACTGGGAGCGTCCCTACCTCGAAGGCTCGCACGACCGCATCTTCAAGAACACGTTCCGCGACATCGAGTACATCCTGACCCGGTGCGCCAAGAACGGCACCCGGTTCGAGATCGAGTGCTATGATATCGGCCACCTTTACACGCTGGCGCACTTCGCCGACCGCGGCGTGGTGAAGCCGCCGTTCTTCGTCCAGTCGGTCTTCGGCCTGCTGGGCGGCATCGGCCCACACCCAGAGGACGTGGCACACATGAAGCGAACGGCCGACCGCCTGTTCGGCGCGGAGTACCGTTGGTCCGTCCTCGGCGCCGGGCGCAACCAGATGCCGGTCGCCGCGATGTCCGTCGCCATGGGCGGCAACGTCCGGGTCGGACTCGAGGACTCGCTCTGGGGCAGCCCCGGCCGCTTCGCCGAATCGAACGCCGAGCAGGTCCGCACCGTCCGCGCCCTGATCGAGGGGATGGGCCGTGACATCGCCACGCCGGAGGAGGCCCGCGCAATGTTGGCGCTCAAGGGCGGCGACCGCACGAACTTCTGATGCGGTCCCGCTTGATCTTCGGTCCTGAAATATCCTCGGGGGTGAATTGAGCGAAGCTCAAGAGGGGGCAGACAGCCCCCTTTCCCCGCCCGGCGCAGGCGCAGGTTGCGCCGGTCAGCCCGCCAGCGCGCGCGGCCGACTGCCGCCGGCGGGTCGGACTCGCGCCATCTCGACGTCGCCCCAGACCGACACCCAGATCGCCGGCTCGGCCGCGCGCTCGAACGGCGCGGGCACGTCCACGAGCCGGACCCGCACCCGCCGCCGCTCGGCCAAAAGAGGTGCCATTACCGCGGTCAGCCGCGGCTCCAGCCGGCCCACACGCTCGTACCGGACGTCGCGGAACCGGCCCAGGAAGCGCGGGCGAACGGGGGCGAGGACGGACACCTCGCCGTCGGACTCGAGCCTCAGCCGGGCGTCCCCGTCGATGGTCAGCGGGCGCCGCGCCCAGATGCGCGGGACGTCGAGCACGCGGCTCTTTGCGGTGATGATCTGCATGTCGCCTCTCGTCCGGCCCCTCTGGACGGGGGCCTGTCTGCGGGGCGCGCCACCGGCCCCTGTCGCGTTTCAGAGTAACGAAGTTCGACCCTGCCGGCCAATGCACGCCGACATCCGGGGCCGAGCTCGGCAGGACTTCGCTCAGACCGCCGGGAGCGGAACGGAAAAGGGCCGGAGCGACCGTGCCCCGGCCCCGGTCTCAGACCGCCTCCGCCGTCTTCGGCTCGGGCACCTCACCGGGCTCGAGCGGGTGGAAGCAGGCGAAGCGGTGGTCGCCGCCCTCGAGCTGCGGCACGACGGTGCGGCACTCCTCGGTCGCTTTCCAGCAGCGCGGATTGAACGGGCAGCCGGGCGGGACGTTCATCGGCGACGGCAGTTCGCCCTGCAGCTTGATCCGCTGGCGCTTGCGGCGCGGGTCCGCCTGCGGCGTCGCCGACAGGAGCGCCTTGGTGTAGGGATGCCGCGGCGCGTCGAAGACCTCGTCCTTCGGTCCCTGCTCCACCGGTTTTCCCAGGTACATCACCAGCAGGTCGTCGCAGAAGTGGCGCACCACCGACAGGTCGTGGCTGACGAAGAGGTAGGCCAGGTCCAGCCGGTCCTGCAGTTCGACCAGAAGGTTGAGGATCTGCGACTGGATCGACAGGTCGAGCGCCGACACTGGCTCGTCCAGCACCAGGATTTTCGGGTCCAGCATCAGCGCGCGCGCCACCGCGACCCGCTGCCGCTGCCCGCCCGAGAACATGTGCGGGTAGCGCTCGAAGTGCTCGGGGCGCAGGCCCACCATCTGGAGCATGTCGCGCGCCCGCTGTTCGCGCTCTTTCGCGCTCACGTCCGGGCGGTTTATCTTCAGCGGCTCCATCAGCGTCTTGCCGATGGTCTGCCGCGGATTGAGCGAGCCGTAGGGGTCCTGGAACACGATCTGCACCTTCGCGCGCAGATCGGGGTCCTTGGCCACGCTGTCGGGCTCGATCTTGCGGCCCTCGATCGTCAGCGTGCCCTCGGTCGGCGGCTCGATCATCGTGACGACGCGGGCGAGCGTGGACTTGCCGCAGCCGGACTCACCCACGACGGCAAGCGTGCGGCCCGGCGTCAGCTCGAAGCTCGCGCCGTCGAGCGCGCGCACCGTCGCGTCGGACGAGAACATCCCGCCCTTG
Source organism: Tranquillimonas alkanivorans (assembly GCF_900115595.1). Classification (GTDB taxonomy): domain Bacteria; phylum Pseudomonadota; class Alphaproteobacteria; order Rhodobacterales; family Rhodobacteraceae; genus Tranquillimonas; species Tranquillimonas alkanivorans. Next base: position 77,703 of record NZ_FOXA01000009.1, on the reverse strand, counting down.
AGCTCGTAGTGACGTTTCAGGCCCTCGGCCTTCAGGATCGGTTGGCTCATGCCGACATCTCCTTGTTCTGCGGCTGGCCCTTGATCAGCGGGTAGTGGCACAGCGCGTCGCCCAGCTCCTTGCCCGCGGGCTTGGGCGGCACCGCGCGGCAGCGCGCGTCGGCGAACTGGCAGCGGGGGGCGAAGACGCAGCCGTCGATCTTGTCGAACTGGCCCGGCACCACGCCCTTGATCGTCGGCAGCAGCCGGTTGTGCGCTCGTTCGGGCAGCGCGGCCAGAAGCGCGGCGGTGTAGGGATGGTGCGGGTCGTCGAACAGGTCGACGACGTTCTGCTCCTCGACCCGGCGGCCGGCGTATTGCACCGCGACGCGGTCCACCGTCTCGGCCACCACACCCATGTCGTGCGTGATCAGGATCAGCGCCATGCCGGTGTTCTTCTGCAGATCGGTCAGGAGTTCGAGGATCTGCGCCTGGATGGTCACGTCGAGCGCCGTCGTCGGCTCGTCCGCGATCAGGAGCTTGGGTTTGCAGGCCAGCGCCATGGCGATCATCATGCGCTGGCTCATGCCGCCCGACAGCTGGTGCGGGAAGGCCGACAGCCGCTTCTCGGGCGCGGGGATGCCCACCTGTTCCAGCAGCTCGATAGCGCGCGCGTGGCGCTGCTTGCGGTCGAGGCCCAGGTGGCTTTTCAGCGCCTCCTTGATCTGGAAGCCGACCGTGAAGCAGGGGTTCAGGCTCGACATCGGCTCCTGGAAGATCATCGAGATGTCGCGTCCGATGATCTGCCGCCGTTTGCGCGCCGGCATCTTCAGGAGGTCCTGCCCGTCGAAGCGCATCACGTCGGCAGTGACCGTGGCGGTCCAGGGCAGCAGGCCCATCACCGCCAGCATCGACACCGACTTGCCCGACCCGGACTCGCCCACGATGGCCATCAGGTCGCCCTTGTCCACGGCGACGTCCACGTTGTCGACGGCCCGGAACTTGCCGCCCGCGGTCTTGAAGTCGACCGAGAGGTTTCGGATTTCGAGAAGAGCCATGCGTCAGCTCCGTTTCAGCTTGGGATCGAGCGCGTCGCGCAGACCGTCGCCCATCAGGTTGATCGCCAGCACCGTGACCAGGATGCAGACGCCCGGAAGCGTCACCACCCACCACGCGCGCAGCAGGAATTCCCGCGCTTCGGCCAGCATGGTGCCCCATTCCGGCGTGGGCGGCTGCGCGCCCATGCCCAGAAAGCCGAGCGCGGCGGCGTCCAGAACGGCAGTCGAGAACGACAGCGCAGCCTGCACGATGATCGGCGCCAGGCAGTTGGGCAGCACGGTCAGGAACATGATGCGGAAGCGCCCTGCCCCAGCGACCTTGGCCGCGGTGACGTAGTCGCGCGCGCGCTCGGACATCACCGCCGCGCGGGTCAGGCGCACGAAGTGCGGCTGCAGCACCACCGCGATGGCGATCATCGCGTTGATCAGCGACGGACCCAGGATCGCCACCAGCACCAGCGCCAGCAGGAGCGACGGGAACGACAGGATGATGTCCATCACGCGCATGATCAGCGTGTCGGCCCATTTCGGCGAGAAGCCCGCGATCACGCCGATGACCACGCCCGTGACCAGCGACAGCGACACCACGATGATGCCGATGAAGAACGAGAAGCGCGCGCCGTGCAGCAGGCGGGACAGCATGTCGCGGCCCAGCGGGTCGGTGCCCAGCGGGAACTGCCAGCTACCGCCCTCCTGCCACGCCGGAGGCTGCAGCAGGGCGTCGCGGAACTGCTCGGACGCGTCGTAGGGCGCGATCCAGGGCGCGAAGATCGCGATGAAAAGGAAGGCCGCGAAGATGCACAGGCCGATGACGGCGCCGCGGTTTTCCTTGAAGGAGTTCCAGAACTCCTTCAGCGGCCCCGGCGGCTTGGGCTGCGCGGGAATGGCGGGGGGTTCGAGTTCAGCCGTACGATCGGTCATTTGCGAATCTTCGGGTTGATCATTCCGTAAAGCACGTCGACCAGCAGGTTGACGGCCATGACGATGGTGGCGATCAGCAGCAGGCCGCCCTGCACGACCTGATAGTCGCGGCGGAAGATGCTATCGACCATCCATTTGCCGATGCCCGGCCAGGAGAAGATCGTTTCGGTCAGGATGGCCCCGGCCAGCAGCGTGCCGACCGACAGGCCGATCACGGTGACGACGGGGATCATCGCGTTGCGCAGCGCGTGCAGGCCGTTGACGCGCAGCGGCGACAGGCCCTTGGCGCGGGCGGTCCGGACGTAATCCTCGCCCAGCACCTCCAGCATGGCCGAACGGGTCTGGCGCGCGATCACGGCAAGCGGGATCGTGGCCAACACCACCGTCGGCAGGATCAGGTGCGCCACGGCCGAGCGGAACGCACCCTCCTGCCCCGACAGCAGGCTGTCGATCAGCATGAAGCCCGTCGGCGTGTCGAAGAAGTACATCAGCGACATCCGCCCCGAGACCGGCGTCCAGCCGAGCCCGCTGGAGAACACGATGATCAGCAGGAGCGCCCACCAGAAGATCGGCATCGAGTAGCCGGTCAGCGCGGTGGTCATCAGCGCCTGGTCGAAAAACTTGCCCCGGTTCACGGCGGCGATCACGCCGGCGGGGATGCCGATGATCACGGCCAGCGTGATGGCGCAGAGCGACAGCTCGAGCGTGGCCGGGAACAGCGTGAAGAACTCGTCCAGCACCGGGCGCTTGGTGGTGAAGGAGATGCCGAGGTCGCCCTGGAAGATCCCCCCGAGGTAATCGAGGTACTGTCTCCAGATGGGCTGGTCGAAGCCGAATTGCGCGGCGAGTTCGGCATAGCGTTCCGGTGCGACCCCGCGCTCGCCTGCAAGCAGGAGGATCGGGTCGCCCGGAAGCAGGCGGATGAACGCGAACGAGATGATCGTCACGCCGATGAAGGTCGGCACGAACGTCAGCAGTCGCTTGAAGAGGAATTGTAGCATCGGTCTCGCTGATGGCTGCGGGCGTCAGGCGCGCCGGACATGGCTATCGGAGGACTGGCACGCTCTGAAAAAAGAAGAAGGCCGGGGCGTAGCCCGGCCTCCTCCGAACGTCAAGTTATACGATCACTCGGCGAGCGAAACACCATAGAACTGGTGGCCGCCGAACGGGTCGATCTTGTAGTCCTGAACTTCGGGACGGATCGGCTCGAACACGATCGAGTGCGCGATGGTCGCCCACGGCGCCTGCTCCTTGAAGATGCGCTGCGCTTCTTCGTAAAGCTCGATCCGCTGCTCGCGATCCGACACGGTTTTGGCTTCCATGATCAGGTCGTTGAACGGCTCGTAGCACCACTGGGCGCGGTTCGACCCGCCCACGGCGTCACAGCCCAGCAGAACGGCCAGGAAGTTGTCCGGATCGCCGTTGTCGCCAGTCCAGCCCAGAAGGACGGCACCCTCGCGGTCGACATCCTTCGAACGGTCGAGGTACTCGCCCCACTCGTACGAGACGATTTCGGCATCGACGCCGACCTTGGCGAAGTCTTCCTGCAGAAGCTCGGCCATGCGGCGGGCGTTCGGGTTGTAGGGACGCTGCACCGGCATCGCCCAGATCTCCATCGAGAGATCCTCGACACCCGCTTCCTCGAGCAGCTGGCGCGCCTGGTCCGGATCGTACGGATCATCCTTGATCTGCTCGTTGTAGCCCCAGATCGTCGGCGGCAGCGGGTTCTTGGCCGCGGTGCCGGCGCCCTGGAAGACAACGTCGATGATGGCCTGCTTGTCGATGGCCATGTTCAGTGCCTTGCGAACGTTCGGGTCATCGAACGGCTCGACCTGCGTGTTGTAGGCCAGGTAGCCGACGTTCAGACCTTCCTGCTGAAGCAGGTTCACGTTTTCGTCGAGCTCCATCGCCTGGAGATCCGCCGGGTTCGGGTACGGCATGACGTGGCACTCGCCCGCCTGCAGCTTCTGGTAGCGGACCGAGGCGTCGGGCGTGATGGCGAAGATCAGGTTCTCGATCGGCGCCGCGCCGCGGAAGTAATCCTCGTTCTGGTTGTAGCGGATCACCGCATCCTTCTGGTAGCCCACGAACTCGAACGGGCCGGTGCCGACGGGACGCTGGTTCAGCATCTCGGGCGTGCCCGCTTCCATCATCTGGTCGGCGTACTCTTTCGACAGGATCGAGGCGAAGTCCATCGCGAGGTTCGCGATCATCGGCGCCTCTGGACGCGTCAGGGTGAACTTCACGGTGTGGTCGTCCACCTTCTCGATCGACTCGATCAGGTCGGGCATCGACATGCCGTTGAAGTATTCCCAGGTGCCGCCCGACACGGTGTGGTACGGATGCTCGGGGTCGAGCTGGCGCATGAACGAGAAGATCACGTCGTCGGCGTTCATGTTGCGCGTCGGCGTGAAGAACTCGGTGTCCTGGAACTGCACGTCGTCACGCAGGTTGAACGTGTACTCAAGGCCGTCCTCGGACACCTCCCAGCTTTCGGCCAGGCCGGGGACCGTGGTCGTGGTGCCGCGCTCGAACTCCACCAGGCGGTTGTAGACGTTGCGCGAAGAGGCGTCGAACGTCGTGCCCGAGGTATAGAGCGCCGGGTCGAAGCCTTCCGGCGAGCCTTCCGAACAGTACACGAGCGTCTGCGCGCTCGCCGCGGTGCCCATCAGCGCCGTGACGGCGGCTGCGGCACCAAGTCCGGTCCACTTTTTCATGTAGAGTCTCCCTAGTTTCTTGGGGAAGCGGATCTGACGCCCGCTTCGATGGCGGAAATAGACTTGCGATGGGCCGTCGTTGCAAGCCCAACATTCCGCAGGCCCGCAACGCCCCGTTTATGACCTCGCGTCAGTCAAAGCGGTTTGGACGCTGCAAGCCAAGGGCGTCGCGGAGGCGAACAGGCGTTCGCGATTTTTTATCATCGAAGAAACCGGATCGGCCGCGGAGGGGCGGTATGAGGACGATTTTCGTCCTCGCGCAGTGCTGAACGCCCCGGGCGCGGCTTCGTGCTATGCTGGCTGAAGGGTGCCCCGCGGGGCGCCGGAGATGCCGCGCCCGCAGGGTCGCCCCGTCGAACCGCAACGGATCCGGGGAGGAAGAGATGCTGGTCAGGGACGTGCTTGAAAGGAAGGGCCACGACGTCAAGGCCGTCAGCCCGCACGAGGCCATCGAGATCGCGGCGGCGCTGATGCGCCTCGAACAGGTCGGTGCGCTGGTGGTGCGCACGCCGGAAGGCGCGCTGGCCGGGCTGATCTCGGAACGCGACGTGGTGCAGGCCATCGTGGATCACGGGCCGCGCGCGCTGAAGCTGCCGGTGTCGGACTACATGGCCCACCGTCCGCCGACCTGCCGCCCCGGCGATCACCTGTCGCTCGCTGCGAAGGTGATGACCCTGCACCGCGCCCGCCACCTTCCGGTGATCGAGGACAGCCGCGTCATCGGCATCGTGAGCGTCGGAGACGTGGTGCGCGACCGCATCGAAGAGATGGAGCTTGAACGCGACACCCTGCGTGACATCGCCCTGTCGCACCAGGCCGCCGGCTGAAAGAGGGGTCAGACCGAAACGGCGGCGGTCAACTCGTCGCGGGTCAGTGTCGCCTTCGTCCCGCTCATCCGCACCGCGCCCCGTTCGAGGACATAGAAGCGGTCGGCGAGGTCGTAGGCGAAGCTGAAATACTGCTCAACCAGCACGATCGCCATGCGCCCCTCGTCCCGAAGATACGAGATGACACGCCCGATCTGCTGAATGATGTTGGGCTGGATGCCCTCCGTCGGCTCGTCCAGCAGCAACAGCTTCGGCCTGGTGATCAGCGCTCGCGCGATCGCGAGTTGTTGCTGCTGACCGCCCGACAGGTCTCCGCCGCGCCGGTTCCGCATTTCCCGAAGCACCGGGAACAGCTCGTAAATCCGCTCGGGCACCTCGCGCTCGCCCCGCGGCAGGCAGGCGTACCCGGTCTCGAGGTTCTCGCGCACGGTCAGCAGCGGGAAGATGTCGCGCCCCTGGGGGACATATCCCACCCCCATCCGGGCGAGCGCCTGCGCAGGCAGCTTGCCGACCTCCTGGCCGTCCAGCGTATAGCTGCCGCCCGAGCGGGGGTGCGTGCCCGAGATGGCCTTCAGAAGCGAGGTCTTGCCCACGCCGTTCGTGCCCATGACGCAGGTCACCTCGCCCGTCTCGGCCTCCACGCCGATGCCGTGGAGGATCTGCGAGCCGCCGTAGTGAAGGGTCAGTCCGTCGGTTCTCAACATCTCAGCGCCCCAGGTAGACGTCGATGACGTCCTTGTTCTTCGTCACGTGATCCAGGCTGCCCTCGGCGAGGACCGAGCCCTCGTGCAGCACCGTCACCTTGCAGTCGAGCCGGCGAACGAACTCCATGTCGTGCTCGACCACCACCACAGCGCGCGTCTTCGCGGCCTCCTTGAGGATCTCGGTCGTGTGCTCGCGCTCGGCCAGCGTCATCCCCGCCGCGGGCTCGTCCACCAGCAGAAGCCGAGGCTCCTGCGCCAGCAGCATCCCGATCTCCAGCCACTGTTTCTGCCCGTGGCTCAACTCGCCCGACTTGCGTGACAGGTGCGCAGCCAGCCCGATCTCTTCGGCCAGCGCCACCACTCGGTCTTCGTCCTCGGAGGTGGGGCGGAAGACCAGCACCTTGAACGGGTTGCGCGGCTTCTTGAGCGCCATCATCAGGTTGTCGAAAACCGACTGGTCCTCGAACACCGTCGGGCGCTGGAACTTCCGGCCGACGCCCGCCTGCGCGATCCGGCTTTCCGACATCCGCAGGAGCGAAGCGTTCTCGTCGCCCCAAAGCACCCTGCCCTCGTCCGGCTTCGTCTTGCCGGTGACGATATCCATGAACGTCGTCTTGCCCGCGCCGTTCGGCCCGATGATCGCCCGCAGCTCGGTCGGGCCGATGGAAAACGACAGGTTGTTGATGGCGCGGAACCCGTCGAAGCTGACCGAGACGCCCGAGACTTCCAGAAGCGTGCTCATTCCTGCGCCTCCTGCTCGCGGTAGCTGCCCATGTCGGGGCCGAGGTCCGCGCCGTGCCGGTCGGGGTGGCGTTGGTGCGAGACCAGGTCGAACAGCCCGCCGATCCCCTTGGGCGCGAACAGCGTGACCAGCACGAAACTCAGACCCAGGAGCACCAGCCACCAGTCCACCCACTGCACGGTATAGATGCCCAGCGGCAGGTCGGGCGCCTGCCCGCCCGTGAACCACGTGGACAGGAGCGACACGAAGGCCGCGCCGATGACCGCGCCGTAAATCCGCCCCCGCCCGCCGATGGCGACCCAGACGGCAAGGTAGATCGACGCGATGGGCGCGATCTCGGCCGGGTTGATGATGCCGGCCTGCGGGTAATAGAGCGCGCCGGCGATGCCGGCGATGACGGCGGTGAGGGTGAAGATGAAAAGCTTGAAGCCCTCGACCGGGTAGCCCAGGAACCGCACCCGCGCCTCGTCGTCCCGGATGCCGCGGATCACGCTGCCCAGCTTGCCCGACACCACCCAGGCCGCCAGCACGTAGCCCAGCCCCAGCGCCAGTGCCGAGCCCCACAGGAACCACACCGAGATCAGCGCCTGCGGCACGGCCTCGAGCCCGGGGAGGTTCTGGAGCCCGGAGAGGCCGTTGTTGCCCCTGAGCCCGCTGTCGTTCTGGAAGAGGTAGAGCGCCAGCGCCAGCGTCATCGCCTGCGTCAGGATAGACAGGTAGACGCCCGTCACCCGGCTGCGGAACGCCAGCCAGCCGAAGACCAGCGCCAGCAGCCCCGGCACGATCACCACCAGCGCCAGCTGGATGGGCAGCGAATGGGCGAAGGCCCACACGGCGGGAAAATCCGAGGCGCCGACGACGCCGAAGATCTGCGTTGCGATGCCGTCGCGGACCTCGTCCGGCGTGGGCGGAAGCGGTGCGTTGGCAAGGCTGTCGACCACGATCAGGCGCGTGCGCTCGTACATCAGCCACATGCCGATCATATAGCCGCCGAGCCCGAAGAACGCGAAATGCCCCAGGCTGAGGATGCCGCAATAGCCCCAGACGAGATCCATCGCGATGGCGACGAGGCAAAGGCACAGCGTCTTCCCCAGCGTCTTGACGAAGCTGGTGGAGATGATGCCGAGGCCCAGCCCCTCGGACAGGATCGTCACGGCGAGCGTGAAGACGGCGAGGCAGGCGATGAAGATCAGGACGGAGGGGTTATTCGCGAAGAAGCCACGAGGTCTTGCGGCGGCTGCGCCGCCGCGATCCCGGGGGGCCTGCCCCCCGGACCCCCCGAGGTATTTCCGGACCGAAGATGAGACATGAGGGAGCTTGTCGGTGACGGCTGCGTCGGCTGGCATGGGTCAGTCTCCTGCGGCGCGGCCGCGCAGGGCGATGATGCCCCTGGGGCGGAACTGGATGAAGAGGATGATGAAGAGGATCATGTAGGTCTGTGCGGCGAGCGTGTTCGAGGGGTTCATCCACTCGATGCCCTTCTGCAGGAACCCGATGAGGGTCGCGCCCGCGAGCGTGCCCCAGATGTTGCCCACGCCGCCCACGACCACCGTCATGAAGGACTGCACGATGTAGTCCTGCCCGAGCTCGGAGGTGACCTTGGCGTAGAGACCCACGGCCACGCCCGCGATGCCGGCGATGCCCGAGCCCAGCCCGAAGGTCAGCATGTTGATCCGGTCAGGATTGATGCCCATCGAGGCGGCCATGCGCGGGTTCTGCGTGACCGCGCGCACCTCGAGCCCCAGCCGCGTGCGGTTCATGATGAACAGGAAGACTGCGAGGAAGACCAGCGCGAGCACGAAGATGGCGATGCGGATATAGCTGATCGAGACGATGTCGTTGATCACCAGCGCCCCGTCGAGCCAGTCGGGCGAGGTCAGCGGCCGCGCCTGGGTGCCGAAGATGTTCTTGGCGAGTTGTTGCAGCGCGATCGAGATGCCGAAGGTCGCCAGCAGCGTCTCGAGCGGGCGGTGATAGAGCCAGCGGATCACCAGCCGCTCCATCGCCACGCCGGCGGCGAAGGTGACGGCGAAGGCCAGCGGCAGGGCGATGAGGATCGATAGCGTGTAGTCGGGGACGATCTGCTGCACGACGTAGCCCGTGTAGGCGCCCATCATGATGAACTCGCCATGCGCCATGTTTATCACGCCCATCACGCCGAAGGTGATGGCCAGCCCGATGGCGGCGAGGAAATAGATCGAGGCCAGCGACAGCGCGTCCAGCGCCAGGTCGAGCGTCCGGTTCGTCGCCACCGACAGCTCGATCGACGACAGCGCACGCTCGGCGGCCTGCGTCACGGCGACCGAGGGCTCGAAGTAGCTGTCGAAGAAAGTGTGGGCGTCGAGCGCCGCGCGCACCTCTTCCTCGGTCGCCGTGGGTTCGGCAAGGCCAAGGCTGGCGAGCTGGGCATAGGCGGTGTCGCGCGCCGCCTCCGTGTCGAGGGTCGAGACGCGGACGCCCGCCACCTGCCCCGCATCGATGTTGGCGACAAGCGCGGCGCGGCGGTCGTCGCGGCTGATGCGCGGCTGGGCCAGGCCTTCATCGACGAGAAGTCCGTACGCCTCTTCCTCGCTCAGCGCCTCACCGCCCGGGCGCAGGGTGCGAGCCACGTTCAGGTCGGCGGGCGCGTCGTCGCCCGGCGCCACGCTGCGGCGGGTGGCGAGGATGGGGTTGAGCGTGGCGCGCACATCCATGTCCGTGTCGCCCCGAAAGCTTTCGATGGCGTTGACCCGCTCTTCGTCGCTTTCGCCGAACTGGATGGTCAGCAGGCGCTCGAGCCGCTCTTTCGCCGCGCGGATGACTGCATCGGGCTCGCTGTCGATGGACTTGCGCAGCGCGGCGAGGTGCGAGGCCTCCGCGTCGCGGCCGATGGCCGTGAGCGCCTGGCGGCGGGTCGCCGGATCGGGATCGGATAGCTGGAACTGCACCAGCGCCGCGCCGATCATCTTGCGGATGCCGCCGTTGGGGCGCAGCTGGATCAAAGCGTCGTCAGGCACCTCGCCCGCCGTCTCGCCGGTAGCGACGTCGGTGAGGGTGTAGGCGTCGTCGTCCGTCTCCTCGGCGAAGAAGAACCGGCCGTCGCTTTCACGGATATAGAGGTCGCGGTCCTGCCAGCGCTCCATCACCGTTTGCGCCTCGGGAAGGCCGCTGTCGGCGAGCGCGTCGATGGCCGGGCCGATGCTGCGGCGCGAGCTTTCCTCGATCAGGTCGCGGTTTTCTTGCAGCAGCGCCTGGATGCCGGGCGTCTGCGCCGCGGCCGCGAGGGGCGCGAGTAGCAGCGCCAACGCCGCCAGAAGGGGTCGGAGATGTCGTGTCATGCCAGCCTGTCCGCGTGGAGGACGGGGCGGCCGGTCGCCGCCCCGCGTAGGTCGCTCAGTAGTTCGACTTGATCTGCACGCAGCTCTCGTTCTGGGTGTTGTACATGCCGCAGCCGAGTTCCTGCCAATCGGACTTCAGCACCGCCGAGTCCGGCAGGAAGTCGGTCCAGGCGTCGCCCGGCACTTCCTCGGTCTGGCTGACGATGTCGAACTGCCCGTCTTCGGTGATCTCTCCGATCAGCACCGGCTTTGCCAGGTGGTGGTTCGGCAGCATCACGGCGGTGCCGCCGGTCAGGTTCGGGAACTCCTGGCCATACATCGCCTCGCGCACGGCATCGACGTCGGTGGTGCCGGCCTCCTCGACCGCGTTCACCCACATGTTGAAGCCGATGTAATGGGCCTCCATCGGGTCGTTGGTCACCCGGTCCTCGCCCATCTTGGCCTTCCACGCGGCAATCCATTCCTCGTTCGCCTCGGTGTCGGCGGACTGGAAATAGTTCCACGCCGCGAGGTGGCCGACGAGGTTCGAGGTGTCGAGGCCCGACAGCTCCTCTTCCCCGACCGAGAAGGCGACCACCGGGATGTCGAAGGCCGACACGCCCTGCGCGGCGAGCTCCTTGTAGAAGCCCACATTGGCATCGCCGTTGATGGTCGAGATCACGCCGACCTGCTTGCCGTCTGCCCCGAGCGCGACGACGTCGGAGACGATCTTGGACCAGTCGGAATGGCCGAAGGGCGTGTAGTTGACGAAGATGTCCTCCTCGGGAATGCCCTTCGACTTCAGATAGGACTCGAGGATGTTGTTCGTCGTGCGCGGATAGACATAGTCGGTGCCCAGCAGCGCGAACTTTTCGACGCCCAGCTCTTCCAGGAAGTAATCGGTGGCCGGGATCGCCTGCTGGTTCGGGGCCGCGCCGGTGTAGAAGACGTTTTTCGAGCTTTCCTCGCCCTCGTACTGCACCGGATAGAACAGCAGGCCGTTGAGTTCCTCGATCACCGGCAGGACGGACTTGCGGCTGACGCTGGTCCAGTTGCCGAAGATCACGTCGACGTCGTGCACGGTCAGAAGCTCACGCGCCTTTTCGGCGAAGAGCGGCCAGTCCGAGGCCGGGTCCACGACGACCGGCTCTATCTCGCAGCCCAAAAGGCCGCCGTTCTCGTTCTGCTGCTCGATCAGCAGGAGCATCGTGTCCTTCAGCGTCGTCTCGGAGATCGCCATCGTGCCGGAAAGCGAGTGGAGCACGCCGACCTTGACGGGGCACTCGGTCTCCTGCGCGCTCGCCGCGCCGGTCAGCGCGAGGATCAGCAGGCTCGCGCCCATCAGTGTCGATTTCGTTGCAGACATGTCCGGTCATTCCCTTGTCGGACGCCGCGGCGCGCCGAAGCGCTTGATCTTTGAGCGAAGCGACCGATATCCGGCACTCGCAGCGTAAGTTGCACCCGCGCGGTGGTGACGGACCGCCAAGAACGCTCGCCACCGCGCATCCTTTCCTCGGCCTTCCGTAGGGCCGGCTTCAGATGAGCCGCCCGGGCGCCGAAGCGCAAAGAGGTGCTGCCGAAAACGGCATCCGGCAAAGCGCGGGCGGACCCGGAAGTTCAAAAAACGGGCGGGACACGCCCCTCTGCGCGAAAGTTGTGCAGCTGCTGAGGCCGAGGGGCGTGCGGCGACACGGCACGAGGAACCGTTCCGGCACGTGGACCGGGCGGCTTCTCAGGTGTCCTGCGCCCCTCCACTTCCCGCGCACGCAGTGCTCTCGCCCTGCATGGGCTGCGGGTTCTTCTGCGTCAGCACCAGGCCGGCCCCTTGCCGTGTCAGAGTGGTTTCCAAGCCGCTTCGCTGCGCGCGTCGTGATGTTCCATCGCGGTCACCAGTCCCTTCAGAACCTCGGCCGCCGTCTCGTAGAGTGCGCGCGTCTGCGGATCGTCGGTGCGCTCGACCTCGACCCTCAAATGCTCGAGGTCCTCGCTCAGGCGCGCGCGCATGGCCGAGGTATCGCGCTGCATGTCGGCTCTCATGGCTTATTCCTCCTGTCGCTCGTCCCGCCGGACGCGTGAAACGGCACCGGCCGCCGCGTCCGCACCACGGTCCTAGCGTACGGCCCGGCGATCCGTTCCCGGCGCTCCTCTGCCGCCCCGGGCACTTGTGATCGTGCGCAACGGAACGGCGGATCCGGGCCGCGCGTTTTTCGGGCACATCCACAAGAACGGAGGTCGTCATGGACGTTCCCCTCGAAATCGCCTGGCACAATGTCGCGAAGTCCGACGCGCTGGAGGAGGCGATCCGCGACCGGGTGGACAAGCTGCATCGCTATTTCAAGCATATCAACTCGGTGCACGTGGTGGTGGACATGCCCCACCGCAGCCAGCACGCGAAGAAGGACTACCATGTCCGGATCGAGACGCGCGTGCCCGGCGACGAGCTGGTGGTCAGCAACGACCCGCACAAGCGCGGCAACCATTACGACCCCTACATCGCGATGCGCGACGCCTTTGACGCGATGGACCGCCAGCTCGAGGGATTTTCGCAGCGCGTGCGCGGCGACGTGAAGACGCTCGAGGGCCAGCCGCAAGGCCGCGTCGTGCGCAAGTTCGAAACCTACGGGTTCGTCGAGGCGACGGATGGCCAGGAATACTGGTTCAACGAGACCGCCGTGGTGCAAGGCGAATTCGACGACCTGAAGGAGGGCGACAGCGTCGAACTGTCGATCTCGGAATCGATCGGCGCGATGGGCCCGCAGGCATCGATGGTGCGACCGATCGGGCCGATGGAGCTTATGGGCGAGGTGCCGTCGCGGACGTGACGGAGCCATACCCGTCGGCAAGTGTCACCGCGGCGCACGCGAGGGCCTCTCCCTGTTGTTCCCGGCTCGGCTGTGGCACGGCACGGGTCGAGGTGTTCCATTGAAGCACCGCAACCGATCCCACGCCGCCCGGTGTCCCCCCGCGCAAGCGGGGGCCTCCCACCGCGCAGGCGGTGGCTCGGCTGTCGCGCGGGCGGGGTGAGGTTCTCGCTTTCGCGGGAATGACGGCGCCGCTGAAAGCGAAACGCCCGGGCATTGACCCGGGCGCTTCTTGTTCGGACCGGCCTTCGAGCCTCAGGCCGCGGCGGCTGGTTCTTGCGGCGCGTCGCGAAGCTCCACCGGGTCGCCGGCCTTGTCCGCCTTCCGCGCGCGGGGGAAGAACGAGTAGTAAAGCACCGGCGCCGCGATCAGCGTGAGGATGGTGGCGAAGGCGAGACCACCCATGATCGTCGCCGCCATCGAGGCGAAGAAGGCGTCCCACAGAAGCGGGATCATCCCCAGGATCGTCGTCGCCGCCGCCAGCACCACGGGCCGCAGACGCGACGTCGATGCCTCGACGATGGCCTGTCGGAAGGGGACACCCGCCGCCCGCGTCAGGTCGATCTCCTCGACCAGCACGATGCCGTTCTTGATCAACATGCCCGAGAGGCTGAGAAGCCCCAGAAGCGCGGTGAACGAGAACGGAAGCCCCGAGCCCAGTAGCGCGATCGCCACCCCGTTGACCGACATCGGCACCAGAAGCCAGATGATCAGCGGCTGTCGCAGCTTGCCGAACAGCAGGATCGAAATCAGCACCATCACCAACAGGCTGAGGGGGAGCTGGCTGCCCAGCTTCTCCTGCGCCTGGCTGGAGCTTTCGTACTCGCCGCCCCACTCCATGGCATAGCCCTCGGGCAGGTCCATCGCCTCAACCGCGCTGCGCACCTCGTTGAAGACGTCCGAGACGTTCTCGCCGTCCACGACGCCCGCCTGCACCGTGATCGTTGGCAGCCGGTCCCGGCGGCGCAGGAGCGTGTCGTGCACCTCGAACCCGAAGCCGTCGATGACCTCTTCCAGCGGGATGAAGCGCCCGGCCGCGTCGGAATAGACGGGCTGGTCGATCAGTTGCGTGTCGTCCTCGGTGCCGCCCGTGCGCACGACGATGGGGATCAGGCGATCTTCTTCACGGTAGACGCCGGCCTGCGCGCCCTCGGTCGCCGTTTGAAGCGCCTGTCCCACGTCCTGCCGCGCGATGCCGGCGGTCTGCGCGCGCTCGGCGGCATAGACGGGCTTGAGCACCAGTTCCCGCTCGCGCCAGTCGGTGCGCAGATCCTGCAACCGGTCAGAGGCCGCGCCCAGCCGCGCCTCGGCCTCCTCGGCCAGCGCACGCAGCACGTCCGGATCGCTGCCCGAAAAGCGCACCGCCACCGGTGCACCGCCGCCCGGCCCGAAGGCCAGACGCTCGGTCCGGAACTCGCCCGCGACCAGCTCGGACCGGCCGAAGACCTCGAGTTCGCGCTTGAGCGGCGGGATGTCCTCCAGGCTTTCGGTGCGGATGATCAGGTGGCCATAGGTCGGCAGACTCTCCTCGGGCGGATAGGTCAGCATGAAGCGCGTCGCGCCGCCGCCCACGAAGGTGGCGACCGAGACGACCTCGTTCCGGTCTTCCAGCCATGCCTCGACCCGCTCCATGTCGGCCGAGGTCTGGCGGATGTCGGCACCCTGAGGCAGGCGGTAATGCACGTAAAAGATCGGCGTGTTGCTGTCGGGGAAGAACTGCTGCTCGACTCGACCGAAGCCGACGTAGCAAGCCGCCGTCACGCCGACGAGCGCGGCCAGCACCAGCCAGCGCAGCTTCAGCGCCAGTCCCAGCGTGGCGGCATAGGCGCGGAAGATCGGGCCGCCGTATTGCTCGCCCTCTCCGGCGGCGCCGCGCTTGAACACGTAGTGCGCCAGAAGCGGCGTCGCGGTGATCGCCAGCCCCCACGACAGCAGGAGCGAGATCCCGATGACGGCAAAGAGCGAGAACAGGAATTCGCCGGTGGCGTCGGGCGACAGGCCGATGCCCGCGAAGGCCATGATGCCGATGACCGTCGCCCCCAGCAGCGGGATCTGCGTGCGGCTGGCCACATCCTCGGCCGCGTCGCGCGATGTGCGCCCCCGCAGCATCTGCATCTGCATCCCCTCGGCCACGACGATAGCGTTGTCGACCAGCATGCCCATGGCGATGATCAGCGCCCCGAGCGAGATGCGCTCCATCTCGATCCCGAAGATTGCCATGAAGAAGATCGTGCCGACGACCGTCAGCAGAAGCGTCGCCCCCACCACCACGGCCGAGCGCCATCCCATGAACACCAGCAGCACCACGGCCACGATGCCCACCGACATGGCAAGGTTGACGAGAAAGGCGTTCGACGCCTCCTCGACGACCAGGTGCTGCTGGTAGATCGGGTGCAGGTCGACGCCCACCGGGATCTCGGGCTGGAGCGCGGCAAGGCGGTCGTCGACCCGGTGCCCGATGTCCACGATGTTGAGGTCTGACAGGCCCGCGACCCCCAGCGTGAAGGCCTCGGTCCCGTCGAAGCGGATGATCTGGCCCGGGTCCTCGACGCGGGCGCGGTAGACGCGCGCCACGTCGCTCAGTTCGATCACCTCGCCCCCCACGCCGATGGTCAGGCCCGCGATCTCGCCCACGCTGTCCGACCCCTCGGGCGCCTCGATCCGGATGTTGGTGCCCTCGCGCGTCACCTCACCCGCCGCGACGACGTCGTTCGATTCCGAGATCGCCTGGATGATCGCCGCCGGCGACAGGCCGAGGTTGGTCAGGATCGGCATGTCCGGCTCGACGAAGATCGCCTCTTCCGGCAGCCCGGCCACCGCCACGTCGGCCACGCCGTTCACGGCCAGCAGCTCCCGGCGCAGGAAATCGGCGACCTCGTGCACCTCGGCATCGGTAAAGCCGGGCATGGTGACGGCATAGAAGATGCCATAGACGTCGCCGAATCCGTCATTGACCAGCGGCGGCGCCACCCCCTGGGGCAGGCCCCGCGCGGCGTCGGAAATACGGTTGCGCAGTTCGTCCCAGATCTGCGGCAGTTCCTCGCCGTCGTACGTGTCCTGGATGTGCACGTCGACGCGCGACAGGCCGGGGCGGTTGGACGAGGTGACATAGTCGATCTCGGCCATCTGCTGGACCGCCGATTCCAGCGGCTCGGACACCTCGCGCGCCACCTGCTCGGCCGAAGCCCCGGGATAGGCGGTGACGACCACCGCCTGCTTGATGGTGAAGGCCGGATCCTCGAGCCGCCCGATGGTGGCGAAGCCCCAGAGCCCGCCCAGCAGGCAGCCGAGGATCACGATCCAGGTCACGAGGGCCTTGTCGATGGACGCACGCGCGATGCCCATGGCTTACTCTCCCGCCGCGACGTAGCGGCGCACGGTCTGCCCGTCGCGCAGTTGCGCAGCGCCCGCGGCCACGATTTCCTCGCCGGGCTCGAGCCCCGACACGATGTCGACGCCGCCATCCGCGTCCGCCGCAACCTCGACCGGCCGCCGCGTCACGGTGCCCGTGCCGTCTTCGCCCTCTTCGAAGACCATCACCGCCGCCTGGCGGTCCGGCCCGAAGACGACCGCCGTCTGCGGCACCTCGATCACGTCGTCCCCGCCACCCTCGGCCGAGGCCGCCACGGTCGTCGAGGCACCCGGCAGAAGCCACGGCCCCGGCACCTGCTCGAAGGCCAGCGTGAGGGAATAGGTCTGCCCGACATCGGCCGTCTCGGCCTCGAACTCGCGCAGGGTCAGCGGATAGGCCGTGTCGTCGCCCGGGAAGGTCGCGGCGAAGTCGACGTCGAGGTTGCCGCGCGCCTCGCGGAACAGCACCTCCGGCACCTCGATGTCGACGCGCAGTTCGGACATGTCGTGCAGCCGCACCACCGGCGTGCCCGCGCCCACCGTGGCGAAGTTCGCCACCTCGCGCCGCACGACCAGCGCGTCGAACGGCGCGCGCAGGGTCGCATCGTCAAACCGGTTCTGCGCCTGCCGCAGAGCGATCCGCGCCAGGTTCTCGGCCGACCGCGCGTCCTGAAGGTTCACCCGCGATACCGTCTCGGGTCCAAGGCTTTCCAGCCGCTCGCGATCCCGCCGGGCCTGCTCGACCTCGATCTCGGCCTGCTCAACCGCCAGTTCGAACGGCTCGAGGTCGAGCCGCGCGATGACGTCGCCCTCCTTGACCCGCTCGCCCTCGGAGACCGGAAGATCGACGATCTGGCCTGCGACCTGGAAACTCAGATCCGTGGTCTGCCGCGCCCGCACCTGGCCGAAGAACCGCCGGCGGATGCGCATGTCCTCGGGCGCCGCGGTTTGCAGCTTCACCGGCCGCACCGCCTGGCCCGGCGCCGCGTCGTCCTGCGCCTGGGCCGTTCCCGCCGCGACGAGGCACAGCGCCACGATCATCACACCACGTTTCATCATGCTCTCATGTCCTCGTTTTCCTGGCCCGCCGCCGCGCCGCGCACGACCAGCCCCGCGAAAAGGGCGGCCAGCGCGTCGGCCGGCAGGCCTTCGCGGTGCAGCACCCAGTATCGCAGCGTTCCGATGAAGGCCCCGCCATAGAATTGCGCCCGCACGGTCAGTGTTTCGTCGCATGCCCGTCCCGCCGAATCCTGCCGCATGAAGCCTTCGACGATGCCGGCAAAGCGGTCCTCGGGGCTGAACCCCGCCTGTCCGTCCAGGATCGCGCGAAGCCGCGAGTCATCCCGGTCAATGCGGTGCAACAGGTCGCCGACATCCTCGCGGATCCGCGCCTCGAGCGCGCCGTCGTCGGCACTCGCGCCCTCGTGACGGCGCTTCAGGTCCCCCAGATGAGCGTCGAGATATTCGCGCAGCAGGTCATCCACGCTGCCGTAGTTGGCATAAAAGGTCTGCCGCGTGACGCCGGTCGACTTGGCTAACATCTCGACGGAGATTCCGCTGATTTTCTGTGTTTCCAACGCCTCTCGCAACGCCGCCTGAAGGCGGTCGCGCGTGCGTCTCCGTCTCGGGTCCATGGGCGCCTATTTGGCCAGTTCTTGACAGATGTCAATAACTGCAACGGCCCGCCCATGTGCATCTTCGCAAAGCGCGACCGCCCACGACAGAAACACCACAGGGATGTCCTGCGGCGTAAGTTCTTTCTTGATGGGAGAGAAAATGGCGCACCCGATAGGATTCGAACCTATGGCCTCTGCCTTCGGAGGGCAGCAGAGTCTTCATTTTCCCCTTATTTTACAGGTCATGCGCTGCGCTTTCTTGCCGTTATTTCTGTGCGTGTGCGGTCGTTTCTGTGCGTATCTGTGCGGCGCTGCCCAGAGTGTTTGCCGACGCTGTTCATGGCGGCCACGGCGCGCGCCTGATGGTGCGGCGAGTGGTGCCAGTAGACCTTCTGGATGGTCTCCAGGGAGGTGGAAAAGTAATCGGCCGCATCCTCGACCGATATGCCTGCCTGGATCGCGAGCGTGATCGCCGTGTGCTTGAGAGACGCGGCGCTCGGCCAGCTTCCCGCCGGTGATCGAGGCGGCCACGACGGGATCGGTCGGCGCGAGAATTGCGCCGAGCAGGAACGCCGGCATCGGTGGCAGGTCGCGATCCAGAGCCGGTTGCGGATGTAGCCGGCGACGAGGCCGAGCAGGAGCACCGTGCCGGCGGGACGACGAGTCTGCCGCGCGCGGGCTCAATCTTCCGCCCCCTTCATACCACCGGCGCCGGGCAGGACCGTGTCGTTCTGCTCGACCTCCACGTCCAGCACCGCGCCCGTCATCATCGGGATGTCACGCGGCGGTGTCGGCGCACGGGAACGCTTTTCTTCATCCTGCGGCGTCGTTTCCTCCGGCCGCAGTGACGAGGCATAGGCCGAGACCGCCCGGATCTGGCGGTCGCTCATGCCGTTGGCCACATCGTGCATCACCGACAGCATGCCACCGCCGCGCTTGCCCGCGCGGAACAGCTTGAGCTGGTGTTCGAGGTATGGCTGTGACTGCCCCGCAAGGTACGGGTAGATCGGTTCGTTGCCCACCAACTGCTGGCCGTGGCACATCACGCAGGCCATCACGTCCGGCGCACCCTGCTGCGCAATCTGCCGCCCTTCCTCGACCATCGACTGGCCGAGCGAGATGTCGGGCGGGTACGGTGCCTCCTCGACCGAGGCGAACCAGGCGGCCAGCGAACGCATTTGCCGGTCGGTCAGCATGGCCGCGACCGGGCCCATGACCTTGCTCGGCCGTCTCCCGGTGGCGAAGGCGCGCAACGCATCGTAGAGGTACCACGCGCTCTGGTCGGCGAGGCGCGGGAAGGCCCCGCTGGGGTCGCCCTGACCATAGGCGCCGTGGCAGCTCACGCAGCCAAAGCGAAGCTCGCCAAACTCGCCGCCCGTGGCGAGGAACCGGCCCTGTGCAAGGCTCGCCCGCGCCTCCAGGCTCCTTGGCTCGGGCTGCCGCAGCCAGTCCTCCTGCGCGAAGGCGCCCGCGGCGAGGCCGGTGGCGGTAAACAGAGCGAGGGCAATGGCCTTCGGTCTCATGGCGTCACACCAGCGGTCGGGGGTTGGGAAGGTAGCGGTTGATGATCGCGTCCACCGCCCAGTAGGCCAGCGCACCCACCGTGCCCGTGGGGTTGTAGCCCGCGTTCTGGGGAAAGGCGGAGGCGCCTACCACCCACAGGTTGTGCAGGTCCAGGACTGGAGATAGCGGTTCACGACGCTGGTCTCCGGGTCCGCCCCCATGATCGCGCCGCCGGTATTGTGCGTCGTCTGGTAGGGCACGATAGAATAGTGATCGTCGAGCCAGCCGACCGAGATCTCATTGCCGCCCATGGCGTGGGCGATCTCCTCGGCCTTCGAGGTGACGTAGTGCGACATCTGCCGGTCGTTGTGCGGGAAGTCGAAGGTCAGCATCCCGAGCGGCTGCCCGAAGGCGTCGCGGTAAGTGGGGTCGAGGCCGATGTAGTTGTTCGGATGCGGCGTGGACGACCCGTGCACCGTGATCCCGACGGTCGAGTTGTAATGCCGCGCCACCGCCTGCTTCCATTCCGCCCCCCAGCGCGGTGTACCGGGCGGGACCGGGTGGTGGTGGATCGGCCGTCCCGTGGTCTGGTAGGCGGCGATGTAGGCCCCGCCGACGAAGCCGAGGTCGGAGTGATCGAAGCTGCCGTTGTTGAAGTCGTCCGTCGCCGTGCCGAGTGCGCCGGCCCCCATGAACGGGTTTATCCGCACGTCGCCGTCGTAGAACACCGAGATGCCGGTCATCGTCTGGTAGGTAAAGTTCCGCCCCACCGTGCCGGTGCGTGTCTCCGGGTCATAGGCCTGCCCGATGCCGGATTTCAGCATCAGGATCGGGTTGTGGTGCGCGAAGGCGCAGAGCGCGACCATGCCGGCGGGCTGGAATACCTCCTGTCCCTCGGCATCCACGTAGGTCACGCCGGTCGCCTCTTCCCCGTCGTGCTCGACCCGCAGGACATACGAGTGCGGGCGCAGTTCGAAGTTCGGGTTCTTCAGGGCGAAGGGCAGGATGGCGACCTGGGGGCTGGCCTTCGAGTAGTGCTCGCAGCCGTAGGTTTCGCAGAAGCCGCAATACATGCACGGCTTGAACTTCGCACCGAACGGGTTGGTATAGTGCCGCGTCACGTTGGCCGAGGGAACCGGGAACGGGGCGAGGCCCAGTTCCCGCGCGCCTTTCTCGAACAGGTGGCCGGAGGCCGACTGCTTCATCGGCGGGTTGGGATAGTCGCGCGAGCGCGGCCCCTCGAACGGGTTGCCGCCGTCCCGCGCTTCGCCGCCGACATTGCCCGCGGTGCCGCTGACGCCCAGGACCTGCTCCCAGAAGTCGTAATAGGGCTCGAGCTCGTCATAGGTGACGCCCCAGTCCTGGATCGCCACGTCGTCGGGCAGGAAGTCGTCGCCATAGCGGTCGCGCACCCAGCTTTGCAGCTCGAACCACTCGGGCTGGAAGCGCCAGGTCTGGCCGTTCCAGTGCACCATCGCGCCGCCCACGCCCTCGCCCGGCAGGAACGAGCCCAACTGCCGCATCGGCAGCGCCTGCTGACCGACGAAGTTGCGAAAGGTGATCGTCTGTACCGACGGGTCCTGCATCAGCGAATGGCGGACCGAATACTTCAGCTCGTCGTGCATGGTGGGGGACTGGAAGTCGGGCACCGTCTGGCGCATCGGCCCGCGTTCGAGGGCGACCACGCTTTGCCCGGCCTCGGCCAGCTCCTTTCCCATGATCGAGGCGGTCGCACCGCCGCCCACGAGAACGACATCGACGGGTTCCTTGCGGATCGCCATCAGCCGTCCTCCTTCCGGGCCTGCTGCGCGAAAAGCGCCGCGCCCCCCGCGATGCCCATCGGCTCGCGGTCGTAGCGGTAGTTGTAGTTGTCCACGAGCTCGAGATACTGCGCGTAGCCGCCGGGAAAGCCGACCATGCGCCACGAGACCATGTCGCGATTGCCGCCATAGACCGGGTCCGCGAACCAGCCTTCGACGGTATTAGCCAGCAGCGTCTCGAAGAACACCGGCGCTGGGACGGAGGGCAGTTGCGCCTTTCCCGACTCCAGGGCGCTGAGCACCTCGTCTATCTCGGCGTCCTCCATGTCCCACAGCTCGCGGTCGTCCCGCTCACCCAGCCATTCACGCGTCTGCTTGATCCCAAGCCGGTAAAGCTCGGCGGGCGTGTAGCGCAGTTGATAGCCCTGCTGCGGTGGCGCGTCGGGCTTCCACGGGCCGTTGAGAAACATGCGCGCACCACTGCCGTAGGCGCCCGAGAGTTGACGATCGATATAGACGAGCACACCCGCCTCCTTGGCCCCCGGCCATTCGTCGTCGGCGGGGATCAGACGCGCGATCGCGGCCTCCACGAACTTCGCCTCGTCGGGCTTGAACCAGAGAAGAACGTCCTCGTCGCGGCCGTACTCCAGCGCCGTATCGAGCGGCCCGTCCGGCCGCTCGGGCGGCATGGGCCGAGTGTCGGCCTCCTGTGCGTAGCCGGACGTTCCGGGCACGGTGAGGGCAGCCCCGGCCGCGCCGGCCTTGAGCAGATCGCGGCGTGACAATCCCTTCATTGCATCTCTCCCCCTGCCGGCGGGTCTCCCATGATCACGGACAGGCACCAGGTCCGTGCCGTCTCGCCGTAGCCTTCGCACAGCTCCGGACTCGGCGGCGGCGGCTCGCCCCCGCCGCCCGTGTCTGGCCCGCTGTAACCTGTCGTCGACCCGTTGGTGACGCCCGCCCCCACCTGCGCGATCTGCGACGGTGGCCCCTCCAAGCCGCCGTCGGGCGCGGCGGCGGCGCGGTTCTGCTGCGCGGCGGCGGGCGCAGCGCACAGCAGGGCGGCGAAGGTCAAGGCGAACGCTCTCATTGCCGGGCCTCCTGCTGAACGGGACCGGCGTCGGGGGGAGCGTCGGCCGCGATGGATTGGCGTGGATGTTCGACCGGCCGGACCGAGGCGAAGTAGGCCGCCACATCCTCGATCTCGCTCGTGGTCATGCGCTGCGCGATGTCCTGCATGATGCCGAGCCTCCCTCCCCCGCGCTCGCCCTTGGCGAAGGCCTTGAGCTGCATCTCCAGATAATCGCGGTATTGGCCGGCGAGATACGGATAGACCGGCGGCAGTCCGCGGCCGTTCGGCCCATGGCAATTCACGCAGGCTTGTATCCCGCGCGACGCATCGCCGACGCTGGCAAGCACGCCGCCGCGCACGATCTGCTCGTAGCCGGGCTCGAGCCGCGCATCGGCGGCGGCGGATTCGTACGGCGTGTCGAGATCCTGCATGGCGTAGTACGCGGCCACGTCGCGCATCGCGTTGAGCGACAGGCTCTGCGCCACGTCGGTCATCGTCGGGTGCGGCCGCTCGCCCGATGCAAAGTCCTGCAGCGCGCCGTACATGTAGAGCCAGCTTTGCCCGTGCAGCCGTGGGATGCCGGCGACCGGGTCTCCCGCCCCGTCGCGCCCGTGGCAGGTGAAGCAGGGAGAGCACTCGCCGCCATCCGCGTCGCAACCCTGCCCCTCAAGAGCGATTGATGCGCCGCGGCCGGGGTCCGGATTGCCTGGCGGAGCGCTCGACCCTTGGAAGAGGGTCTTCGACGGCGGCTCCTCCACACGCCCCTCCTGTGCGGCCGCTGGAAGCGCGGCGGAGACGGTCAGGGCGGCAATAAGAGCACGGATGACCGGAGAAGAACGCAGGACACTCGTCCTTTCCAAGCTTCAGCTCGCCCAACGGCTCGCCTTCCGCAGGCTTCCTGCTGCTGCGGCTACGACTCGAATGTGGCTCATTGCACCCCCTCGACACCCGCAAGACCCACCACGGCCACGGCGTTTGCTTTCACCTGCGGGATCAGCAGCAATTGCTCGTCCGGCTCCCAATCAAAACAGGCAGGCTGGGTCAGGCCGGTGACCAGCACCTCGATCTCGCCGTCGGGACCGATCCGGGCGACGTGGCGGCCCTTCCAGCTCGACACCAGCACCGACGCGTCGGAGCGCACCACCAGCCCGTCGAGCTGACCGCGGTCGAGCGTGCGGGACTGGAGCATCTCGCCCTCGCGCGACAGCAGCATCACTTCGGCGGCGGCGTAGGTGGCGACGACGAGGTTGCCCTGCGGCCCGAAGTCGATGCCGTTGGGGCGTTGCAGGTGGCGGCCCGAGGCGATGGTCGTCGCGGTGCCGTTTGGGCCGACGCGGTGGATGGCGCTCGAGGCCGGGTCGGTCCCGGTGTCGGTGACGAAGACCGTGCCGTTCTCGGCAATGGCGATGCCGTTAAGGAACTTTGCCCCCTCTATCGCGATCGACTCGACCGGCTGCCCGGTCGACAGGTCGAAGACCCGCAGGTGGTCGATGTCGGCGACATAGAGCAGATCGCCGGCGATCTGCATCCCCTTCGGTGCGTTCAGGGTGATCCCTTCGGAGGCGCCGTCGATCCACTTGAGCTCCGCCAGCCCTTCGCCGGTCACGGCCGTGATGAAGCCGTTGTCGTCGCCCTCGAGCATCTCGCCGTTGATGTTCGACACCAGCCAACGGTCGTGCGCCTCGTCGTAACGGACGCATTCGGGCGCCTGGAGGTCCAGCCCGTCGAACAGCCCGGCATGCGCCGGCGGCTGGATGTCCGGCTCGGGCGGGACTCGGTGCCACGTGCCGCCGAAGGTGCTCATGCCGGCCGCGGCGGCGGCGCCCTGGCCCTGGTCGCCCGTGTAACGATAGAGAGGCCAGCCGTAATAGGTGACCTGCGTACTGCCGTCCGGACGCTCAAGGGTATCGAGGAAACCCGCGTCCGCCCCTTCTGCTATTTCCGGCATTTCCTCGGCCAGCACCGGCGGATATGCATGCGTGCACGGGCCGGTGCAGGCGCTTTCGGCTTTCGCCTCGCCCTTGCCCCGCGTGTCCGCCGAAAAGGAATAGAGCGTGCGCCCGGCGCCCTCGACGATGTACGGCCCCTCCTGCGCACTGATCCGGGTCTTGATCGTCAGACCCTGCGCATCGGCGGCCGTCGCCGTCGTCAGCAGCAGCACCACCACCTTCAGCATCGTTCGTGTCATATCGCGCCTCCGTCGGTTATCGGGGGCTGGTCCTTCAGCGGCCTGGTCCCTCCGTCAGCAGCCGGTGAGCAAACGCCACGGCCCCGGCGAGGTAGGGAAGGCCGCCGAAGACGGCCATCATCACGCCGCCCAGCCTCTGGTCGGTAAGCGGGTCCAGCCCGAACGCCCCGCCGCAGAGCCCGGCGGGATAAAGCAGCCCGGGCGCCGTCGTCAGCAGGACGCCCAGCATCGACATGTGCATGAAGCTCAGCGCCAGCGCGACCGTCGCCGCCCCGGCCGAAGCCTGTCCGGATGCGGCGAAGCCCGGCAGCCAGACGAAGAGCCCGGCGAGCAGGAAGCTCGCCTGCTGCGCGGCGAAGATCCACGGCACCAGCGCAGCCGCCTCGTGCAGGGCCGGCACGTGCCACCCCCAGACGACCATCATCTCGAAACCCGCGAACAGCACCCCCCACAGCACCCAGCCGCCCGGCGGGGTGCCCCGCGCGCCCGCCCGCGCCAGCCCCAGCGCGGCCAGCGGCGCGGCGATGCCGATCAGCGCAAGGTGCAGCGCCATGTGCGCGGTGAACGACACCTGCGCCAGGCGCGGCAGCGGCCCGCCCCACAGCGCCGCCAGAACGATCATGGCGGACCCGAGCGGCCAGACCCGGCGTAGGCTCAGCGCCGGCTCACTCGAGAGTGTAGAGATAGGCGGTGATGTCACGCGCCTGCTCCTCTGTCAGGCCCAGATCGGGCATCGCATTGCCGGGCACTACCTCCTGCGGGGCCATCAGCCAAGTGATCATGTTCGACGGCGTGTTGCGCAGGAGGCCCGCGATGTACCTCCGCCGGCTCCAGTGGATCAGCGGTGGACCCACCAGCACCTCGGCCCGGTCGATGCCCGGGATCATGTGGCAGCTTCCGCACCCCGCCCGGTCGATGAGTTCCGCTCCCACGGCCGGATCGCCTATGGCGGTGGCGCGTTCCACGCGGGCGGTCTCGTCCTCGTCCCCGGCGAGGCTGAACAGCGTCAACCCGGCGAGGGCGAACAGACCGGCCACGGCATTCAGTCCAGGCATAGGCCGCTCCAGAAAACCGAGATCGTGTTGAAGGCGATGGCGCAGAGGAACAGCAGGCTCGTCCAGATGCCCCAGACGCTCATGTAGCGGGTACGCCCTTCGCCCGCGCCCATCACGCCGCGCCCCTCGCCCGTCTCGGCCTCCCACGTCTGGCGCAGGTTGACGACCGAGACGATCAGCGCCACCGCCGCCACCGCCAGCGCGGCAAGGTTGACCACGATGACAGCGGGCTGCGTCCATCCCGCCATCTCCACGTCCGGCGTGGCCGCATCGCCCAGGCACGCCAGCCCGGCGAGCGAGCCGTTGATGGCGAGTTGCAGGCTCCAGGCCACCGGGCCGCCCAGGAAGCCGAACCAGAGCCAGCGGTCCTTCGTATGGGCGCGTCCGGGGGCCGGATGGCCGATGTGATATGTGCGTCCATCGTCGCTCATGGCTGAAACAGGTGCGTTGTGACGTAGAAGGTGAAGAACACGGTCAGCCAGACCGCGTCGACGAAGTGCCAATAGATCACGCCGATCGACACGGGGTCGCGGCGGCGGCTGTCGAACTTGCCCACCGCGGTCCAGACGGTCAGCGCCAGCAGGACCAGAAGCCCGACGGCGACGTGCGCCATGTGGAAGCCCGTAACGGTGAAGTAGAGCGAGCCGTAGCTGTCGGTGTCGATCATGAAGGGCTTGTCGCTCCACTCCTTGAGCTGGATGCCCATGAACACCGCGCCAAGAAGCAGGCTCGCCACCAGCCACAGCACGGCGCCGCCGCGGCTGTCTTTCTTCACCGATCTCTCACCCATCCACGCCGTCAGGCTGCTGGTGATCAGGATGACGGTCGAGGGGCCCGACAGTGTGAACGACGGCAACTCGGCCGGAAGCCACGTCCGTCCGTAGTGGAAGGCCATGTAATAGTAGCTGAACAGCAGGTAGACGAAGAGCGCGGCCTCGGTCGCCAACAGTGTCATCGTCCCCCACCAGCCGTTCGACCGGCCGTCGATGCTGCCGAAGCCCTGGCGGCCGAAGGTCAGCACCTCGTTGCCGCGCTCGTCCATGATCGTGCCGCTCGTCTCAGCCATGATGCGCCTCCTTCGAGGTCTGGGCCAGGTCGTCGCGGGGCCAGAGCCAGCCGAGCATGCACAGAAGGATCGCGCCGAGGCCGGCGGCGGCCCATGTCCACAGGTGAAGTAGCAACGCGCCGAAGAAGACCGTCATCGCCACCGTGGTCAGGAACGGCCACAGCGTGTCGTCCGGCATCTTCACGACCAGGTCGGGCTCGGCGTCGAGCACGGTGGTCAGCATCGCCTCCTTTCCGTCGTCCAGCAGCGGGCCGTGATGCAGGGACGAGCGTCCGCTGCCCTCGGGCAAGCGGTCCTCCCACAGCGGGTGGCGGCTGGCGAGCACCGGCGCAGTCGCGAAGTTGTACGGCGGCGGCGGGGACGACACCGCCCATTCCAGCGTCGGCGCGTCCCACGGATTGTCGCCGGCGGGCTTGCCCCGGCGCAGGCCGTGCCAGACGTTGACCAGCACCAGCAGTATTCCGAAGGCCAGCAGGAAGCTGCCCACGGTGGTCGTCATGTTGACCCAGCCCCAGCCCGCGCCCTCGGGGTAAGTGTAGACGCGGCGCGGCATTCCCATCAGCCCGGTCCAGTGCATCGGCAGGAAGGCCAGGTTGAAGCCGCCGAAGATGAACGCGAAGGCCCAGGTGCCGAGCCGCTCGCTCATCATCCGGCCGCTCATCTTGGGGAACCAGAAGTACAGAGCGCCCAGCACGCCGAACAGGTTGATGCCGATCAGCACGTAGTGGATATGCGCCACAACGAAGTAGGTGCCGTGAAGCTGGAAGTCCGCCGGCACGCTCGCCGTCATCACGCCCGAGACGCCGCCGATGGTGAACATCACGATGAACGAGGCGAAGTAGAGGAACGGCACCTTCACCACCGGCTTGCCGTACCAGATCGTCAGGATCCAGGCGAAGACCGACACGGCGCTGGGTATCGTGATGATGAACGATGCGCCCGAGAAGAACGACAGCGACATGAACGGGATGCCCGTCGCGAACATGTGGTGCACCCAGACGCCGAAGCCCAGGATCATCGTGGTGATCGTGGCGATCACGACCAGCGTGTAGCCCACCAGTGGCTGGCGGCAGAACACCGGCAGCGCGTCCGACACCATGCCCATGGCCGGCAGCACGATGATGTAGACCCACGGATGCGCGAAGATCCAGAACAGGTGCTGCCACAACAGCGGCTTGCCGCCCCCCGCCGTCTCGTAGAAGTTGGTGCCGAACCGTGCCCAGCCACCCGAACAGCCCCGGTTTGGTCTCCCAGATCTCCTGAAGCCGGTCGCGCAGTGCCTGGGTGTCCGGCCCCACCTTCGGCTGGGTGGTGTAACGGGCGTCGCTCACGTCAGGCTCCTTGGTCCAGGGTCAAGAGAAAGGCGCGGATCGCGTCGAGCTCCGGGCCCGAAAGATCGGTGCGCGGCATCAGGGTCCCGGGCTTGATGACGTCGGGATTGGCGATCCAGCCCGACAGGTGGCCCGGCGTGTTCGGCAGCATGCCCGAGGCCAGGGTGGTGCGCTCCATCAGGTGGGACAGGTCCGGCCCCATCTCGCCGCCGGCCATCGCACCGCGGATGTTGTGACAGGCGGCGCAGTTCAGGCGGAACAGCTCCATTCCCATTTTCGCGACCTCGGTCTCGGGCATCTCGACCGGTTCGAGCTGCATGTCCCACCACGCGTCGAAGTCCTCGGGGCTCTCGGCCACCACGCGCAACGCCATGTTGGCGTGCTGCTTTCCACAATACTCGGCGCATTGGCCGCGATAGACACCGGGCGTGTCGGCGCGGAACCAGGCCGTGTTCTCCTGCCCCGGGATCAGGTCGGTCTTGCTGGCGATGGCGGGCACCCAGAACGAGTGGATCACGTCGGCCGAGGTCAGGCGGAACTTCACCGGCACGCCGACGGGAACATGAATCTCGTTGGCAGTCTCGAAGATGCGGCTCTCGTCCTCGCTCAGATACGTCACCTGCCACCACCACTGGTGGCCGGTGATGGCGATAGTGATGGGCGCTTCTCCGTCCGGCTGGCGAATGTCGGCCATCGTCATCATCGTCCAGACGACGAAGACGGACAGCGCCGCGAGCGTGGCGAACAGACCGCCGTACATCCAGCGAAGCGCGCTGTGGTCATGCGGTGGCGACACAGCTTCCTGGTCGCGCCGCATGTCGACGCCGCGCTGGGTCTTGAGGAATACACCCGCAAGCACCAGCGCCGCGATGATGACCACGACCCCGATGGCCAGCCAGAGCAGCCCCCAGAGAATCGGCGTGATCTCGTTGCCGGGCGAGCCGAAGGTTTCGAGGTACCACATCGGCCGGTTCTCGCCCTGCGCCTGCGCCGCCGCCGGCGCGAGGGCGGTGCCGAGAAGCGGGATATGCCGGATCGTGCGCCTCATGGCGTCACTCGCCCTCCTGCGCGGCCTCGGTCTTCTGCGGCTCGTCCACCTTCTCGAACGGGGGCTGGCCGAAGCTGAAGGGCTGCGTGTGCTCCCAAGGACGGATCGTGTCGGTGTAGTGCGAGGGCACTTGTTCGACCGTGAAGGCGTCGAGCGAGGTCGTGCGCCCCCACGCCCCTTCGTCCTTCGCGAGCGAGCGGACATAGGCGACGAGGTCCCAGATCACGTGATCGGGCAGCAGGCCCCCGTAGACCGGCATGCCCAGCGGGCGGCCCTGCAGGATGGTGAGATAGATGTTCTCGGGCTCCTGCCCGAAGAGGAATGTCGTGTTCGACAGCGACGGCCCCATGCCCCCGCCCCCGTGCGGCCCATGGCAGCCGATGCAGTTGAACTGCGCGAAGTACTTCTTGCCGCGCGAGAGCCGCTCCTCGTCGGTCAGGTCCGGCACGTCGATCTCGACCTGCGGCCGCACAGCGCCGGGATAGATGCCGGTGACGAGGACATGCACCAGCTCGTTCGGGCGCACCTGCGTTCCCAGTTGCACGGGCTGCTCGTCCTGCCCGGCCCCATCGACCCCGACATCCTCCTGGTCGGGCGTCAGTGGCGCGTCGATCACCGTGCGCTCGACCGGCTCCTCGACATCCTCTTGTGCGGACGCAGGCAGCACCAGGACCAACGCTACACCGAGTGCGGTGACCGCGGGGACGTTCGTTCTGCCTCTGGCCATGACAGCCCTCCTTCTCGTTCTCGCGCTCCGCGGGCGGCGGTCAAAAGATCGGCACGCCGTACTCCTCGAGCAGCGCGTCGATCTCGTCCCGCCGCTCGACGATCACCTCGTCTAGCCTGGCCTTCGTGTCGTCGTCGCCCTTGCGCACACCCATGGCGATGGCGAACTGGAAGACCTGCGGCAGGTACTCCCACGTGTCGGTGATCGGCTCGACGCGCAGCGGCACCTCCGCCCGCTTCGCGTACCACCCCGCCCTCGGCCCCCAGGCGGCGGCGAGGTCGATGTCCCCCGCGGCCACGGCATCGAGCATTCGCAGCGGCGGCGAGTCCTGCCGAGGCGGCACGGCGCGTCCTCGCCGCGCTGGAGGATATGCCCCCCGAGGCCGCTCGCACCGCCCGGCCGGTCTTCGACAAGCTGCGCCGGAATCTCGAGGATCGCGCGATCTTCGAGCCGGTCTTCCGCGATCTGGCCACCGAGGCGCTGGCCGCGCTCGACGGCTGGCTCGTCCATCACGGCCGCGACAATAGCGTGGAGACGCCGCGCGCTCTGCTCGCCGAAGCGGTCGCGGCGTCCCATACCGTCGACGACTGCATGGCGGCGCCGCGCGCGGTGCGCGCCATGCGGTAGCGGCCGTCAGCCTGCACCGGCCTCAGTCGGTGCAGGCTTCTGGGCCCCGTGAGGCCCCTGCCCCGCCGCCCGGCGCCGGCTTACGAACCTCCGAATAACCGATTTCGGCGCGCTGTCCGGATCTTCCGGGCGAGGTCCGTCCAGCCCGGACCTGGACAGACACACCCGCACACAGTCTGAAGTACTCTATGTCCGGGTGTGTCTGTCCCCGGCCGATTTCGGCGCGCTTTCCCGATTTCCCCGTCTCAGCAGAGGCACTTCCGATCAAGCAGAGGCGTAGTCTTCGTGTGGCACCGAGACATGCGCCGCATCCCGCGCTACGGACTGGAATCGGGAGAACAACTCGAACCGTTGGTCGTGGTGTGCCGCCTGCGCCGGATCGGGTGTGAGGTGCTCGGCGAACACCGTCATCGCGGACATGGCGTCCGGGATCGTCGCGAAGGCGCCTCCAGCCACGCCCCCAAGGATGGCAGAGCCCAAAAGGACGGGCTCTTCGGCCGCGGGAACGGCGATCTCGATATCTGCCGAGTCGGCAAGCAGTTGGCGCACCAGGGGATGCCGCCCGGCGCCTCCAGACAGGACGACCCGAGAGACCCGGATGCCCTTCTTCGCCTGCGCCTCGATGATCTGCCGCAGCCCGTAGCCGATGCCGCAGATCCCCGCGATGTAGAGCGCGAGCAAGCTGTCCAGCCCGTCGTCCATCCCCAGACCCGAAACGACCGCACGGGTTTCGGGGTCGGCGAACGGGGCGCGGTTGCCAAGAAATTCCGGCACCACGTGAACACCGGCCGCAAGCTCTGCCGCCGCGGACAGGCTCGCGCACCGGCGCTCCGCTTCGGCCGCCAGCCACGCCGGCAGCGACAGCCCGGCCGCACGCGCCTCGCCCTCGGCGGCGGGGGCATGTGGATGGTGGCGGATCAGGTGCGCGATCGCGGCACCGGCCGCCGACTGCCCGCCTTCGTTCAGCCAGAGCCCGGGCACCATCGCCTCGAAATACGGCCCCCAGACGCCCGGAACGAAAACTGGCTCGCTGGTCGATGTCATTGTGCAGGACGAGGTTCCGAACACGTAGGCGAGGTTCGCTTCCGGTCCCTCGGCAGGGCCGACCGTTCCGACCCCGCCGGCATGGGCATCGATCAGTCCCGCGCCCACGGCGATTCCCGGCGACAGGCCCAGCTCCGCCGCCGCCGCCTCTGTCAGGCCGTGCCCCAGTGCGGTGCCGGGCCGAACCACGTGCACGCCGATCCGGGCGAAGTCCTCGTCGGCCAGGACGCCCAGGCCGATGGCGTGGAAATAATCCGGGTCCCAGCGGTCTTCGTGGGCGAGGTACGTCCACTTGCATGTGACCGTGCAGCTCGACCGTTCGGTCGCGCCAGTGGCGCGCCAGCCCAGAAAATCGGTGAGGTCGAAGAACTGCCACGCCGCATCGAACGTCGGCGATCGGTTCTCCCGCAGCCACAGCAGCTTTGGCGTCTGCATCTCGGGCGAGATACGGCCGCCCACGTAGTCCAGAACCGCGTAACCGCCCGCGTTGATCCGCGCCGCCTGCTCGGTGGCGCGGTGGTCCATCCAGACGATCACGTCCCGCTCGGACGCGTCCGGGTCGCCGACCGGCAGCGGACGCCCCCCCTGCCCCAGCACCACGAGAGAACAGGTCGCGTCGAAGCCCAGCCCCGCCACCGTCTCCGGCGCCACACCGGCGGCAGAGACTGCCTCGCGCACCGCCTTGCAGCAGGCCGCCCAGATGTCGGCGCTCGACTGCTCGACGATACCGCCGGGCGCGCGGTGGATGCCGATTTCGGCACTGGCGGTCGCAAGCTGCCGGCCGCGCATGTCGAACACGCCCGCCCGCGCACTGCCCGTGCCCACGTCCACGCCGATGCTATGCCGCGCCTCGGTCATCTCACAGCTCCACCGAGTTCGGCAGGATCACCAGGTCGCGCACGACGACCCCGCGCGGCCGAGTCAGCATGAAGAGCACGCATTCCGCCACCTCGCGCGGCTGCATGAGCGACCCGTTCGCCAGCGCCTCTTCCTTCTTCGCCTCGGGCCAACTGTCGATTAGCGCCGTCACCACCGGGCCCGGCAGCACCGCGCCCATGCGGATGCCGTGCCGGGACACCTGCTGGCGCGTGGTGTGCAGGAACGCCTGCACCGCGTATTTCGATGCGGTGTAGATCGGCTCCCACGTCACCGGGATCACCCCCGCGACCGACGAAGTGAAGAGGATGTCGCCGGTGCCGCGCTCGATCATCCGCGGCAGCACCGCGTGGACCGAGCGGAAGGCGGCGTTGACATTGAGGTTCAGCACCCGGTCCCAGACGTCCGGGTCGCCCTCAGCCACCTCGCCGCCGACATAGGCCCCGGCATTGGCGTGGAAGATGTCGAGCGGACCGGCGATCTCCTCGATCCGGCGGCCCATGTCCGACACCTGGGCCGGGTCGAGCAGGTCGAGCTCGAGCGCCAGGGCGTTCGGCCCCAGCTCCTCGGTCAGCGCGGCGAGCTTCGCGGCATCGCGATCCACCAGCACCACGCGCGTCCCGTTCTCCAGCAGGATCTTCGCGCATTCCAGGCCGATCCCCGAGGCCGCGCCGGTGATCGCGGCGGTCTTTCCGTCCAGTTGCATCGTCTTTCTCCCCTCGCAGGTCAGGCGCGGCCATGGCTGGCGCGGGATTGCCGCGCAAGGCTGTCGACGATGACCGCGATCGCGAGCACCGCGCCAAGGATCATGTATCGCAGCGACGAGCTGAGATTGAGCAGCGTAAGCCCGTTCGAGATCGCCTGGATCACCAGCACCCCCAGAAGCGCCGACCAGGCCGAGCCCCGCCCGCCGAAGAGCGAGGTGCCGCCGATCACCGCCGCGGCGATGGCGTTGAGGTTAACGTCGCCGGTGCCGGCTTGCCTGCTTGCCGAGGCGAGGCGCGAGGCCGCCAGCACCCCGCCGAAGGCGGCGAACGCCGAACACATCATGAAGCAGTAGATGCGGATGTGCTTGACGTTGATGCCCGCGCGGCGCGCCGCTTCGCGGTTACCACCCACGGCCAGGATCGAGCGGCCGAACTGGGTGCGGGTCAGCACGTACTCCATGCCCGTGACGATCACCACAAAGAACACGAACATGGCCGGCACGCCGCGTCCCTGGTTCAGGTACCAGACGGCCAGCAGGATGATGGCGTTTAGGCCCGCGGCCTTGACGATCAGCACGCTCATCGACGGCACCGACAGGTTTGCCTGCGCCCGAAGCGTCCGGGTCTGGAGCCCGAAAGCAAAGATCGCAGCGCCCGGTATCACCGCAAGCAGGTAGGACAGCCATCCGGGCATCACCATCGTCTGCCCGAACCGGATCGGGAAGGACTGGAACGGCAGGTTGATCGAGCCGCTGTTGCCCAGAAGATAGAGTTGCAGTCCCAACAGCGCGAGCAAGCCCGCCAGCGTCGAGACGAAGCTCGGCATCCCGAA
The DNA here is from genome assembly GCF_900115595.1 of Tranquillimonas alkanivorans. GTDB lineage: Bacteria > Pseudomonadota > Alphaproteobacteria > Rhodobacterales > Rhodobacteraceae > Tranquillimonas > Tranquillimonas alkanivorans. The sequence goes on along the minus strand of NZ_FOXA01000009.1, from coordinate 43,796 downwards.
CCTGTTGAGCAGCGAGGCATAGACGAAGCCGGTCACCGCCCCCGCCGCCAGCGCGGCCAGAAGGGCCAGCGGCCACGGCACCCCGGCATTGACCCAAAGAACCCCCAGGATCGCCGAGGCGACGCCCGACATCGACCCGATCGACAGGTCGATCTCTCCCAGCAGCAGAACGAAGACCACCCCGAGCGAGATCAGCCCAACGGCGGCGGCGTCGAACAGCAGGTTGGTCAGGTTCGCGGGCCGCATGAAGACCGGATTCAGCGAACTGAACACGATCGCGATCAGGATCAGGCCCAGCAGCACGGGCAGCACGCCCAGATCGCCGGATCGCATCCGGTCCACGAAGCCGCGGACGGCGCCGCCGAGGCCCTCGTCGGCCCGCACGCGGGTGTCCGCGCGGTCGAATTTCTGGATGTCGCTCATGCGCCCTCTCCTCCCTCGGCGCTGGCCGGTACGGCCTCGGACTTTCTTGCACGGCGCGAGACCGAGTTGTCCGCACCGCCGGTGATCGCCGCGACCAGTTCCTCGTGGGTGGCCTCGGGCCCGAAGGTTCCGTTGTTGCGGCCCAGCCTGAGCACCACGATCCGGTCGGCCACCGCCCGCACGTCGTCCATGTTGTGAGAAATCAGGATCACCCCGTGCCCGCGGTCACGCACCCGCTCGACGAGGTTCAGCACCTCGGCCGTCTGCGCCACGCCGAGCGCGGCGGTCGGTTCGTCCAGCATGATGATCTCGGGCTCCAGCAGCAACGACCGGCAGATCGCCACCGTCTGCCGCTGTCCGCCGGACAGGGAGGCGATCGGCTCGCGGACCGACGGGATGCGCGCTGCCAGCTCACCGAGAAGCTTCCAGGCCCGCACCTCCATCTCGATCTCGTTCAGCCGCCAGGGGTTGACCTCCTGCCCGAGGAACAGGTTCGCGACCACGTCCAGGTTCTCGCACAGCGCGAGGTCTTGGAAGACGGTCGAGATGCCCAGTTCGATGGCACGGCTCGGCGTGTCGATCTGCACCTCCTCGCCCATGAACTCGATCGAGCCCTCGGTCTTCGCGTGGACGCCCGACAGGATCTTCACGAGCGTCGATTTGCCCGCGCCGTTGTCGCCGACCAGCGCCACGACCTCGCCGCGGTGCACGTCCAGGTCGATGCTGTCCAGCGCCGTCACCGCGCCGAACCTCTTGGTCACGCCCCTCAGCCTGAGGATCGGAGTCGCGTCATCTGCGGCAGTCATGTCTCTCATCCTCCCCTGCCCCATGCGGACGTTTCCCGGTCCGGCGCCGCATATCGGGGGCGGCGGACCGGTGCGCTGCAAGGTTACTCGACGATGCCGAGTTCGCGGCAGCCCGCGACGAACTCTTCGGTACAAACCTCGTCAGCGGCATTGATGCCCCCGTCGAAGATCACTTCCTTGATGTTCTCGCGGGTCACGACCTCGGGCACGAAAAGCTGCGAAGGCGTCTCGTACAGCGTGGTCTCGGCCTCGGGCGTCTCGCCGTTGATGAAGGTATAGGCGACGTCAGCCGCGGCCTCGGCCACGATCTCCGAAGGCTTCGAGATGGTGTTGTACTGCGTGCCGGCGATGATGCGCTGAAGCGCCGCGATAGTCGCGTCATTCCCGGTCACCGGCGGGATCGGCTCGACGCCCGCCGCGCTGAAGGCCGCAATGGTGCCGCCGGCGGTGCCGTCATTCGCGGCCACGACGCCCTCGATGTCCTCGCCGAAGCGCTGGATTTGGCCCGCGACCCATTTCTGCGCCTCGGGCGGCGCCCAGTTCGGCGTGTCGAACTCCGCGAGCGTCTCGTAGACCGATCCGTCGAGCGCCTCGTCGATGCCGTCGCGGATCAGTCCGGCGGCCGCGTCAGTGGGCGAGCCGTTGACCTGCAACACGCCCGCGCCCTCGGGGACCCCCTTGGCTTGCAGATGATCGACCAGCGACTGCGCGATGGCACGGCCGATGCCGACATTGTCGAACGAGACGTAGAAATCCGCCGGCACGTCCGGGATCGGACGGTCATATGCGATCACCTTCACGTCCTGCGCCCGCGCCTGGTTCACCAGCGACGCCGCGGCGGAGCTGTCCACCGGGTCGAGCACGATCACCGAAGCGCCCTGCGCGATCAGCGAGTTGAACTGCTGCTGCTGAAGCTGCGCGTCGGCGTTGGCGTTCTGGTAGACGACCTCGCAATCGGCGCAAAGTTCGGCCATCGCGTCGCGGAAGCCGGGATAATCCCGCTCCTCGTAGCGGGTCGAGGCCTGGTCGGGCATCAGGAAACCGACGGTGGCCTGCTGGGCGGTCGCCGATCCGGCCAGAAGCCCTGCGGAAAGCGCCGTCGTGACGGCAAGCGCACGTGTTCTGCGTGTCATGAGTGTCCTCCTCCGAAACTTGCGGCTCCTCCACCGCTATATCGATTGCACATCGGGTGCACAATCGATGTAGCACGTTGCGGCGAATCGTGATACATGTCAATGCTCAATCGATATAGCAGGCGGGAGGACCGTGTGACGGGCACGAACAGAAACGCCGAGAACCGCCGGACGACGATCTACGACATTGCGCAGTTGTCGAGCGCGTCGCCGAGCGCCGTCAGTGCGATCCTCAACGGGAGCTGGAAGAAACGGCGCATCGCGAAGGCGACTGCCGAACGGGTGATCGAGATAGCCGAACGCGAGGGCTACGCGCGCAACCTTCAGGCCAGCGCGCTGCGCCGGGAGCGGTCGAACGTGATCGGTATGATCATGCCGAAATACGACAACCGCTACTTTGGGGCGATCGCCGAGCAGTTCGAGGCCCGCGCGCGCCAGCGCGGCCTGTTCCCCATCATCACCTGCACCGAGCGCGATCCGGACCTTGAGGTCGAGGCGGCGCGCGAGATGATCGGCTATCGCGTCGAGCATGTCATTGCCACCGGCGCCACGGATCCTGACCGCATCGCGCGGACCTGCGCCGCGGCGGGGGTGCGCACGCTGAACCTCGACCTGCCGGGGCGAGAGGCGCCCTCCGTCATCTCCGACAACTACGCCGGCGCGCGCGAGCTGACCGCGCTCATCCTCGACCGTGTCGGCACCGACAACGGCCCGCTGCTGTTCGTGGGCGGCCGCGCCGCCGACCACAATACCGGCGCGCGCATCCGGGGCTTCCGCGACGAACACGCGGAGCGAGGGATCGAACTGCCCGACAGCCACGTGCTGACCTGCGGCTACGCCTCGGAAAAGGCACGGAAGGCGCTCGACGACCTTGACTTCGAGCTGCCGGGCGCGCTTTTCGTCAACTCCACAATTTCGCTCGAGGGGGTCGTCAGGTGGCTGCGCGCGAACAAGCGTCGGACCTTGTTCGGCTGCTTCGACTGGGACCCCTTCGCCGCCCTGCTGGAAGACAACGTCGGAATGGTCCGCCAGGACGTCTCGGCGATGGTTTCAGCCATCTTCGACCGCCTGGACACGCCGCTCGACGATCGGGAGGAAGTAAGGGTGCCCTGCATCCTCTGCCACCCGGGCGAAACTGACGGCGACGGCGCGAGCTGAAGATCCGTTTCCGAGCCTCTCCACGCCAGCAAGCTCGCGCCTGTGAAATTCTCTATGTCGGGGTATGCCTGTCCCCGGCCGATCTCGGCGGCTTTTCCCGCTTTTCCTGCCCGGCAGGAGCGAGGCTCTACTGTCCTTCATCGACGATCTCATCGGGAAAATCTACGGCTCGGCAGCGCGACCGCACCGCAGGAGACTTCCATCCTCGAGCACCTTCAGCCAGCCGTTCGATACTCTGCCTCGGCACAGGGCATGGTCTCGCAAGACTCGCGGGCCCAGTGGAGCGACTGGGCCCGAGCCGATGAGATCGTGGGCACGTACGACGACTGTGACGACGGCGGTCGCAGCTTCGACATTCTGGAGACCGCGATCCCCAGAGGAGATCCGCATTCCACGCTGACAGCCGGGTCGATCGAGATCGGGATTTGACGCGAGACCGATACGATTCGCGAGACCATCAGCCCGCCCAGAAACCTACCACCCAACGCCATTTCTGTGCGGATATCTGTGCGGAGGGATTTCGGTGCTGCTTGAGTGGCGGGCCAAGCTCGTTATTTTATTGGCGCACCCGATAGGATTCGAACCTATGGCCTCTGCCTTCGGAGGGCAGCGCTCTATCCAGCTGAGCTACGGGTGCCTGCCGCGCTCTATAACCGTGCGGTCCGGACGCCGCAACCGGGATCTGCCCCATCTTCGGTCCGGAAATATCCCGGGGTCCGGGGCAGAGCCCCGGCCGCCCGCAGGGCGCACGAAAGGGCGTGCGCCACCGGCGCTCATCAGCCGAGCGCAAGCCTCACGCGAAAAGCTCGTGACACAGCTCCAGCGCATCCACCAGCACGTCGACCTCTTCTCGCGTGTTGTAGAGCCCGAAGGAAGCCCGGCAGGTCGCCGTGAGGCCCAGATGGTCCATCAGAGGCCCGGCACAGTGGTGGCCGGCGCGCACCGCCACGCCCTTCTTGTCGAGCACGGTCGAGATGTCGTGGGCGTGCGCCGCCCCCTCGAGCGTGAACGAGAAAATCGCCGCCTTGTCCGCCGCGGTCCCCTGCAGGTTCAGCCAGTTGAGGCCCGACAGACGCTCGGTCGCGTAATCCCGCAGGCTCTCCTCGTGCGCGGCGATGTTCTCCATCCCCAGCGACTGCATGTAGTCGAGCGCCACGCCAAGGCCGATCTGCTGCACGATGCCCGGCGTGCCGGCCTCGAACTTCATCGGCGGGTCGGTCCAGGTGACGGTGTCCTTGTGGACCTCGCGGATCATGTCGCCGCCGCCGAGGAAGGGGCGCATCTCGTCCATCCGCTCCTGCCGGATGAAGATGCCGCCCGACCCGCTGGGGCCATAGAGCTTGTGGCCCGTGACGGCGTAGAAGTCGCAGCCGATGTCGGCCACGTCCACCGGCAGGTGCACCGCCGCCTGCGAGCCGTCGACCAGCACCGGCACGCCGCGTTCGCGCGCGGCGTGGCAGATCGCCTTCACGTCGACCTTGGTGCCCAGCACGTTTGACAGGTGTGTGATCGCGACCAGCTTGGTCTTCGGCCCGATCGCGTCGATCACCGCCTGCGGGTCGAGCCCGCCGTCGGCGTCGCTGTCCACCCATTTCAGCGTCACGCCCTGCCGTTCCCGCAGGAAGTGCCAGGGCACGATGTTGGCGTGGTGCTCCATCACCGACAGCACGATCTCGTCCCCCGGCTCCATCCGCGGCATGGCCCAGCCATAGGCAACGAGGTTGATGCCCTCGGTCGTGCCCGAGGTCATGACGATCTCGCGCTCGGACGGGGCGCGCAGGAAGCTCGCGATCTTGCCTCGAACGGCCTCGTAATGCTCGGTCGCGAGGTTCGAAAGATAGTGCAAACCACGGTGCACGTTGGAGTATTCCATCGCGTAGGCCTGCGTGATCGCGTCGATCACCACCTGCGGCTTCTGCGCCGAGGCGCCGTTGTCGAGATAGACCAGCGGCTTGCCGTTGACCTCGCGCGACAGGATCGGGAAGTCGCGGCGCACGGCGTTCACGTCATACACTTTGCGTCACCTCGGGTATCTGGACCCCGAACAGGGCCATCAGGAGGGAAAGGACCACCGCCGCGCCGAACATCGTCACCACGATCATGGCGAACACCCGGCCCAGCGACCGGAAGCCGTGGATGACGGCCACGAAATGCATCAGCAGCCACATGAAAAGGATCAGCCCCGCGACGCCGATCAACCAGGCGATGGCGGGCAGCACCAGAAGCGCCAGCACCTGCAGCACCTGCAGGCACGCCATGATGAACTGAAGCCAGGCCGTCAGCAGAAGCGCGTCCTCGAAACGCCCGTCGCCGCCCATGGCGCGGCCGACGCCATGAATGGCGAAAACGGCGAGGATGAGCAGGGTCAGCTGCACCGCGCCCATGGCGAAGGGTGACAAGAAAAGACCCTGGCTCGGCATGCCCGTGGCCAGCGCCAGCAGCCCGTTCGACACCTCGGCCAGCAGGACCGAGACGACGACCACCAGGAAAAGAAGCTGCCAGAGCACGTCGCGCGGCAGGTCGAGCGCCATGAGCCGGCGCGCGGCCTCCTGCGGGTCGCGCACGGTGAACAGCGCGTGGGGGATCAGGTTCGAAAGTGTGAGGTTCACGCGTCGACCCCCTGCCCCTTTTCCACGGCCCGCAGGCCCACGAGCCATATACCAAGGAACGCCGCCAGCGCCACCAGCCCCACGGCGCTCAGGGCCGGGCCTGGGCCGACGAGCCCGGCGACCAGGCCGTTGAGCAGCCACAGGGGCGACGCGGCCAGCAGCGCCCAGAACAGCGCCATGCGTGCGCCGTAATAGCTGCCGCGCCCGCCAAACAGGCGGGCGACGGCGTGCGACAGCCCCGCCATGCCGTAGAACAGCAGCGGCGCGATGAAGATCCAGCCCAGCAAGGCGCCGCCGAAGCGGGCATCGAAGCCGATGGAGGGTTCGAAATATGCCTCCCGCGAGAGCCGCGGCCACTGGGACACGAAGATGAGCCCGCAGGCCACGACCAGCGTCACCAGCGCGCGGTCCTCGCGCTTGTCCGGCCCCATCCGGCGTCTGAGCACGCCGGCGGGGTCGCGGTAGCTTGCCACGATGTCCGTCGTCAGCGCCACGGGCGTCAGCCCCGGCGCCGCGAAAGCCAGCCCTCGAGCCGCTCCACAAGGTCCTCGGCAACGTCGCGGTTCTCGATCTCCTCGATCGCCTCGGCCAGGAAGGCGAGCACCAGGAGGTCCTTCGCGTCCTGCTCCGGCACCCCTCGCGAGCGCAGGTAGAACAGCGCCGTCTCGTCAATCGCGCCCGAGGTCGAGCCGTGCGAGCAGGCCACGTCGTCGGCATAGATTTCGAGTTCCGGCTTGGCGAGGAACTGGCTGTCCTCGTCCAGCAGCAGCGACTGGCTGATCTGGTAGCCGTCGGTCTTCTGCGCGCCTTCCTTCACCAGGATCTTGCCCTGGAACACGCCTACGGCCCCGTTGCGCAGCACCTTTTTGAACACCTGCCGACTTTCGCAGCGCTCGGCGTCGTGGGTGATGAACACGGTGTCGTCGTGGTGGAAGTCGCCGTCGCCCACGGCGGCGCCGGCCACGTGGGCGACCGCGTCGTCGCCGCTGAACTCGACCACGACCTCGTTGCGGGTGAGCTGGCCGTTGACCGACAGGGTGAACGACTTGAAGGTGCTCTCTTCGCTCAGATGCGCAAAGATGTGCGTCGCGGCGCGCCGCTCGTGATCACGTCCCTGCGCGCGGACATGGTGGAACGCGCCGGTCCTGGCCACGTCGACTTCCATCACCGTGTTGAAGCGCGCGGCGGCGGGTCCGTTTTCGAGCACCGTGACCTCCGCCCCTTCCTCGACCTTCACGACGTGATGCAACATCGCGTCGGAGGTCTCGGAATTGTGGACGTAAATCAGGCTTAGAGGCTTCGACACCTTGCCCGTCACGCGGATCACCACGCCGTCCTCGGCGAAGGCGGTGTTCAGCGTCGCAAGCGGCCGGGCCACCGGGGTCTGGCCCCGGGATTCCAGCACGCCGTAATGGTCGCGCACCCAATGGATATCCTTGGCCGCAGCCTCGGCCAGACGCTCGATCTCGAGCCCTTCCAGCGACAGGTCGTCGGACTGGTCCGGGTCGAACACGCCGTCGACGAACACGATCTTCAGCCGGTCGTGCCGGTCGAAAAGCGACGCCTCACCGGTCTCGAACAGCGCCGCCGGCTGCGGCTCGGCCTGGGTCAGCGTCTTCGGGTCGGTGTACTTCCAGTATTCGTCGCGACGATGCGGCAGGCCCGAGATACGCAGACGCTGCACCGCGTCCTCGCGGGCAGCGCGCGCCCAGCCGCCACCCTCGGGCAGCGACAGCGACGACAGCCGCGCCTCGGTGGTGTCTTCCTTGACCTTCGGCAGCGCCATTACGCCACCTCCTCGACCAGATCGGCATAGCCATTCTTCTCGACCTCGAGCGCGAGTTCGGGGCCGCCGGTCTTCACGATGCGGCCGTTCGACATGATGTGCACGACGTCCGGCACGATGTGGTCGAGCAGACGCTGGTAGTGTGTGATGACGAGGAACCCGCGATCCGGCGCCCGCAGCGCATTCACGCCGTCGGCCACCAGCTTCATCGCATCCACGTCGAGGCCCGAGTCCGTCTCGTCGAGGATGCACATCTTGGGCTCGAGCATCGCCATCTGAAGGATCTCGTTGCGCTTCTTCTCACCGCCCGAGAAGCCGACGTTGACCGGACGCTTGAGCATGTCGGCGTCGATCTTCAGCTCCTTGGCGCGCTCGCGCACGACCTTCAGGAAGTCGGCGGCGCTCAGCTCGTCCTGCCCTCGCGCCTTGCGCTGAGCGTTCACGGCGGTGCGCATGAAGGTCATGTTGCCCACGCCCGGGATCTCGACCGGGTACTGGAACGCCAGGAACACGCCAGCGGCAGCGCGCTCTTCCGGCTCCATGTCCAGGATGTCCTCGCCGTTCAGCGTGGCGGTGCCGTCGGTGACCTCATAGCCGTCGCGGCCCGACAGGACGTAAGACAGCGTCGACTTGCCCGACCCGTTCGGACCCATGATCGCGTGCACCTTGCCGGCCTCGACCGTCAGGTCCACGCCCTTGAGGATCTGCTTATCCTCTTCTTCAAGCTTCACGTGCAGGTTCTTGATTTCCAGCATTATTCTCGTCCTTCGTCTCTCGCGGCGCCGGGCGCCGCCGTGTTCTTGCGGACGGCGGGACCGCGCCCCGCCGGTAACGTTTCAGGTCAATCCTCGACGACGACCGCGGTGCCCGAGGCCGAGACCATCAGCATGTTGTTGATGACCTCGTAATCCAGGTCCACGCCCACCACGGCATTGCCGCCCGCGGCCGACGCGCGCTGTTCAAGCTCGCGCAGCGCCGTCGTGCGCGCCTCGCCCAGCGACGCCTCGTAGGCCGAGGAACGCCCGCCAATGATGTCCGTGATCCCGGCGAAGAGATCGCGGAAAACGTTCGCGCCGAGGATGGCCTCGCCCACGACCACGCCCTTGTAGGCCGTGATCCGCTTGCCCTCGACCGAGGGCGTCGTCGTCACGATCATCGCTTTCTTCTCCCACGGCTTCATGGCGGGCCTCCGTACGGGTCGGCCTTAGCCGACCGATCCTTCCAGGCTGATGGCGACAAGCTGTTGCGCTTCCATCGCGAACTCCATCGGCAGGGCCTGCAGCACGTCCTTGCAGAATCCGTTGACGATCAGCGCAACCGCCTCTTCCTCGTCCAGGCCCCGCTGCTGGCAATAGAACATCTGGTCGTCGTCCACCTTGGACGTCGTCGCCTCGTGTTCCACCCGGCTCGAGTTGTTCTTCACCTCGATATACGGAACCGTGTGCGCGCCGCATTCCGACCCGATCAGAAGCGAGTCGCACTGGGTATAGTTGCGGCTCTCCTTCGCCTTCGGGTGCATCGACACCAGCCCGCGATAGGTGTTCTGCGCCTTGCCCGCGCTGATGCCCTTGGACACGATGCGCGACTTCGTGCGCTTGCCCAGGTGCACCATCTTCGTTCCGGTGTCGGCCTGCTGATAGTTGTTGGTGATCGCGATCGAGTAGAACTCGCCTTGGCTGTCGTCGCCGCGCAGGATGCAGGACGGATACTTCCAGGTCACGGCCGAGCCGGTTTCGACCTGCGTCCACATCACCTTCGACCGGTCGCCGCGGCAATCCGCGCGCTTGGTGACGAAGTTGTAGATGCCGCCCTTGCCGTTCTCGTCGCCCGGGAACCAGTTCTGAACGGTCGAGTACTTAACCTCGGCGTCCTCCTCGGCGATGATCTCGACGACCGCCGCGTGAAGCTGGTGCGTGTCGCGCTGCGGTGCGGTGCAGCCTTCAAGGTAGCTGACATAGGACCCCTTGTCCGCGATGATCAGCGTCCGCTCGAACTGGCCGGTATTCTCGGCGTTGATCCGGAAATAGGTCGACAGCTCCATCGGGCACTTCACGCCCGGCGGCACGTAGACGAAGGACCCGTCCGAAAACACGGCCGAGTTCAGCGTCGCGAAGAAGTTGTCCGAGATCGGAACGACCGAGCCCAGGTACTTCTTCACCAGCTCGGGGTGGTTCTTGATCGCCTCCGAGATCGAGCAGAAGATGACGCCCGCCTTCTCAAGCTCCTTCTGGAAGGTCGTGCCAACCGAGACGGAGTCGAAAACGGCGTCCACCGCCACGCGACGGCCCTCGGCCGGAGCCTCGTCCTCGGCGCCTTCGACGCCGGCGAGGATCTTCTGTTCCTTCAGCGGAATGCCGAGCTTCTGATAGGTCTCCAGCAGCTTGGGATCGACCTCTTCCAGCGACTTGGGCTTCTCCGCCATGCTCTTGGGCTTGGCGTAGTAATACTGCTCCTGGTAGTCGATCGGTGGGTAATGGACCATCGCCCACTCGGGCTCGTCCATCTGTTTCCAGCGGGCGAACGCCTTCAGACGCCATTCGGTCATCCACTCGGGCTCGCCGTTCTTGTCCGAGATCAGACGCACGATGTCCTCGTTCAGGCCCTTGGGCGCGAACTCCATCTCGATCTCGGTTTCCCAGCCGTACTTGTAGGCCCCCGACAGCGCCTTGACCTGATCGACGGTTTCCTGGTCGACGCCTTCCTTGACGTCCGTGGTGTCCAATGCAGCCATGTTCACTCTCTCTTCTCTCAGGCGGCACGCGCCCGGTATCTTCTGAAGGCCTTCGCCCAGGTTTCGGCGAAGCGCTCGATCTCGTCCCTCGTGGTGCTCGGCCCCAGCGACACCCGGATGGCCGACGCCGCCTCGCCCGCGCCATACCCCATGGCGCGCAGCACGCGGCTTTCGCGCACCTTGCCGCTGGAACAGGCGGACCCCGCCGAGATCGCGATGCCCGCCAGATCCATCTGCATCACCTGTGTTTCGCCCTTCCAGCCGGGCACGACGATGCAGGACGTGTTGGGCAGCCGCGGCGCGGCTTTCCCGACAAAAATAGTCTCTTTCGCTTCGGACGCCAGAGCTATTTCTAGAATATTTCTAAGTTCCGCAACCGGTTCCCAGATCCCGTCCGCAAGTTCGCGTGAGGCCGCCTCGGCCGCCGCGGCGAAGCCCGCGATCCCGATCAGGTTCTCGGTGCCTGAACGGCGGCCCATCTCCTGCCCGCCGCCGCGGATTCGTGCCACGATGTCCGTGCCTTGCCGCATCACCAGCGCGCCCACGCCCTTCGGCCCGCCCAGCTTGTGCGCCGAGACGAATGCCATCTCGGCGCCCATCCAGTTGAATGCCACAGGCAGCTTGCCGAACGCCTGCGTCGCATCCACGACGGCCAGTCCATGGGGCAAGTCCTGCACCACGCCGGTCTCGGAATTGGCCGCCTGAAGCGCCGTGCGCGCGGGATCGCTCACCGTCACCCGGCCATCCCGGTCCACCGGCAGCGACGCGTCGCACCACGCCGTAACCGCGTCATGCTCGATCCCGGCGCAGGTCAGCCCGCGCCCCGCGCACGCCAGCGCCGCGGCCTCGGTCGCGCCCGAGGTGAAGACGACGTCGGCGCCATCCGCCCCGAAGGCCGCCGCGACCTGCGCCCGCGCCCGTTCGAGGAGCCCCTTGGCGGCGCGTCCCTCGGCATGCACCGACGACGGGTTGCCGACGACATCGATCGCCGCGACCATGGCGTCCCGCGCCTCCGGCCGCAAAGGCGCCGTGGCGTTCCAGTCCAGGTAGACCCGATCCTTCAAGCGGCTGGCTCCATCTTCGGTCTCGAAATATCCCGGGGGCGTGGGGGCAGAGCCCCCACTTTCACGGAAACATCGCGCCGCAGGCGCGCCGCACCTTTCATTCCTCGTCCACCACCGCGAACAGCGTCGGCACGGCCGGGCACGGGGTCAGTTCGTTGCTCACGACATCCGACAGCCGCGTCTGGTGGAGGAAGACGTAGACATGCGCCGACAACCCCTCCCACAACCGGTTGGCCAGCGATTGCGCCTTGGTGCCCGACACGCCCCCATGGGCGCCCGCGCCCTTGTGCATCGCGCTCACCGTCTCGTCCACGGCGCCCAGAACGTCGGCCACGCGGATCTCGGCGGCCGGACGCGCCAGCTTGTAGCCGCCGCCCGGCCCCCGGACGGACGTGACCAGCCCCGCCCGCCGCAGCTTGACGAAGAGCTGTTCCAGATAGGGAAGCGAAATGTTCTGCCGCCGCGCGAGTTCGCCCAGCGACACCAGCCCGTTCGCTTCCTCGAGCGCCAGGTCGCAAAGGGCGACCATGGCGTAGCGTCCCTTGGTGCTCAGTTTCACCGGCCGGCCCTTCCCCGCATGCTTTCAGTTGACGCCGTCCGGCCGGGCGCTTACCTGCTTTGACGATCCGCAAACCCGCAGCTCGCCGGACTTTAGAAAGATTCTAAAGTCTGCACGAAGACCCGTCAAGCTTCACCGGCGGCGGCACGACGACGAAGGACAGGCGCGCGTATGCCCGAAGTGATTTTTCCCGGCCCCGAGGGCCGTCTGGAAGGCCGTTACCATCCGCAGCGGACCAAGGATGCTCCGATCGCGATCATCCTGCACCCGCACCCGCAATTCGGCGGGACGATGAACAACCGCGTCGTCTACAACCTGCACTACGCGTTCCACGAGCTCGGCTTCAACGTCCTGCGGTTCAACTTCCGCGGCGTGGGCCGCAGCCAGGGCGAGTACGACCAGGGCGTGGGCGAGTTGTCGGACGCGGCCAGCGCGCTCGACTACCTGCAGTCGATGAACCAGAACGCCAAGCATTGCTGGGTCGCCGGCTTCAGCTTCGGCGCGTGGATCGGAATGCAGCTTCTGATGCGCCGGCCCGAGATCACGGGGTTCGTCAGCGTCTCGCCCCCGGCGAACATGTACGACTTTTCGTTCCTCGCCCCCTGCCCCTCGTCGGGCCTTGTCGTGAACGGCACCGCCGACCGTGTGGCGCCACCGAAGGACACGCAGACGCTGGTGGGTAAGCTGCAGGAGCAGAAGGGCATCACCGTCACCCACGAACAGGTCGAGAGCGCGGGGCACTTCTTCGAGGATCCGCACATGGAGAAGATGATCGGCACCGTCAGCGACTATGTGAAGCGCCGGCTGACCGAAAACACGCGCTGATCGCCAGCGCGGCGGCTTTGGGAAAACCGGCGTCCGCTGGCGCCGGTTTTTCTTTGCCCGACCCGGGTCCGATGACGGTATACAGCCGCATACCGTCTTTCACCCGTCTGCGCTTTGGGGTATGAGGCGGCGACCCGACTCAAGCCAACATGCGAGGGAATCGCCCATGTCCAAGATCAAGGTGGAAAACCCGGTCGTCGAGCTCGACGGCGACGAGATGACCCGGATCATCTGGGACTTCATCAAGCAGAAGCTCATCCTGCCCTATCTCGACATCGACCTGCTCTACTACGATCTGGGCATCGAAGAGCGTGACCGCACCGACGACCAGATCACGGTGGATGCCGCCGAGAAGATCAAGGAAATCGGCGTCGGCGTGAAATGCGCCACCATCACGCCCGACGAGGCGCGCATGGACGAGTTCAACCTCAAGCGCATGTACCGCTCGCCCAACGGCACGATCCGCAACATCCTGGGCGGCGTCGTCTTCCGCGCCCCGATCATCTGCCGCAACGTGCCGCGCCTTGTTCCCGGCTGGACCAAACCGATCGTCATCGGCCGTCACGCCTTCGGCGACCAGTACCGGGCCACCGACATCAAGTTCCCGGGCGCCGGCGAGCTGACGCTGAAGTGGCAGGGCGAGAATGGCGAGGTGATCGAGAAAAAGGTCTATGACGCGCCGTCGGCCGGCGTCTACATGGGCATGTACAACCTCGACGACTCGATCCGCGACTTTGCGCGCGCCTCGATGAACTATGGCCTCGACCTCGGCTGGCCGGTTTACCTGTCGACGAAGAACACCATCATGAAAGTCTATGATGGCCGCTTCAAGGACATCTTCCAGGAGGTCTACGAGCAGGAGTTCGAAGAGAAGTTCGCCGCCAAGGGCATCACCTACGAGCACCGCCTGATCGACGACATGGTCGCGGCCGCGCTCAAATGGTCGGGCGGCTTTGTCTGGGCCTGCAAGAACTACGACGGCGACGTGCAGTCCGACACCGTGGCGCAGGGCTTCGGCTCGCTGGGCCTGATGACCTCGCAGCTGATGACGCCGGACGGCAAGATCGTCGAGGCCGAGGCCGCCCACGGCACCGTCACCCGTCACTTCCGCCAGCACCAGCGCGGCGAGCAGACCTCGACCAACTCGATCGCGTCGATCTATGCCTGGACCGGCGGCCTGAAGCACCGCGCCAAGCTCGACGGCAACGAGCAGCTCCTGGGCTTCGCCGAGACGCTCGAGCGCGTGGTGGTCGAGACGGTCGAGTCCGGCTCCATGACCAAGGACCTCGCGCTGCTCGTCGGCCCCGACCAGAAGTGGCTGACCACGCAGGGCTTCCTCGACAAGATCGACGAGAACCTGAACAAGGCGCTCAGCTGAGCATTTCCGCCGCACGCGGCTGAAAATTCTTCGGGGGCCGGCACGTTCCGGCCCCTTTTTTCGTGTTCCCACTGCACAGGCGCGGCCCCGCCGCTAGTCTCGGCCCATGACAGACGTTCGTGAACCCGTGAAACACACGCCGCTCGAGGACGTGCAGGGCTTGTCGCTGGGCATCTTCCTGTGCGGGCTGGGCATCCACGTGCTGACCCATGTCGGCCTGATCACCGGGCAGACGGCGGGACTGGCCGTGATCATCTCGTATCTCAGCGGATTTTCCTTCGGCACGGTGTTCTTCGCCATCAACCTGCCCTTCTACCTCGTCGCCTACCGGCGGCTGGGGCTCGAATTCACCGTCAAGTCGCTGATCTCGGTCACGCTCTTGTCGCTGGTCACCGACTTCCTGCCGCTCGGGTTCGAGCTGGGCAAGGTCAACGTCGCCATCGGCGCCCTGACCTTCGGCAGCCTGGTGGGTCTGGGCCTTCTGGCCATGTTCCGCCACAACGGCTCGCTCGGCGGTCTAGGCGTGATCGCGCTGCTGGTCCAGGACACCACCGGCTTCCGCGCGGGCTATGTCCAGCTGATCGCCGATGCGATCATCTTCACGGTTGCGCTGTTTCTGTTTCCGTGGGAGGTCGTGGCCTGGTCGCTGCTGGGCGCCGTGGTGCTCAACCTCGTGATTGCGATAAACCACCGTCGGGACCGCTATATCGCCACCTGACGCCCCTTTCGTCGCCCGTGCGGCACGGATACGAGGGGGCGAAAGGAGTGCCGTCCATGCAGACCTACATCCTGCTCATCCTCGCCGTCGCCGCCGAAACCATCGGCACCACCGCGCTTCAGGCGAGCCACCAGCTTACCCGGCCCTTGCCCACGCTAGTGGTGGCGGTGGCTTACGCGATCTCGTTCTACATGCTGTCGATGGTACTGCGCACGCTGCCCGTCGGCATCGCCTATGCCATGTGGTCCGGGCTGGGCATCGTGTTCATCGCGATGATCGGGTTCCTGGTCTTCGGCCAGCGCCTCGATCTGCCCGCGGTGCTGGGCATGGCCCTAATCCTGACCGGCATCGTGGTGATCAACGTCTTCTCGAAGTCGACCCCGCACTAATCATCTTCGGTCTGGAAATATCCCGGGGGACGCGGGGGCAGAGCCCCCGCCCTCAGGATGACAGTGCGCGCGACAGCGCGCTCCGCAGGATCACTCTTCCGCCGCAGCCTCGGCCCGGCTCTTGCCCGACACGTCCAGCGCCAGCGTCGCGGCCATGAATTGGTCGAGCGCGCCGTCGAGCACGCCCTGCGTGTCCGACGTCTCGACCCCTGTGCGCAGGTCCTTCACCATCTGGTAAGGCTGCAGCACGTAGGACCGGATCTGGTTGCCCCAGCCGGCCGAGCCCTTGTTCTCGTGCGCCTCGTTGATCGCCGCGTTCCGGCGGTCCAACTCCATCTGGTAAAGCCGCGATTTCAGCGCCTTCATGGCGATGTCGCGGTTCTGGTGCTGCGACTTCTCGGAACTCGTCACCACGATGCCCGTGGGGGCGTGGGTGATCCGCACCGCCGAGTCGGTGGTGTTGACGTGCTGCCCGCCCGCGCCGGACGACCGATAGGTGTCCACGCGGATGTCGGCCGGGTTCACCTCGATCTCGATGTTGTCGTCGACGACCGGATAGACCCAGACGCTCGCGAACGAGGTCTCGCGCGTGCCCTTGCCGAAGGGCGAGATGCGCACGAGCCGGTGAACGCCGCTTTCGGTCTTGAGCCAGCCATAGGCATTGGGCCCGGAAATCTTGTAGGACACCGATTTGATCCCCGCCTCGGCGCCCGGTTCCTCGGACTGAAGCTCGACCGTGTAGCCGCGTTTCTCGGCCCAGCGGACGTACATGCGTTGCAGCATCTGCGCCCAGTCGCAGGCCTCGGTGCCGCCCGCGCCAGCGTTGATTTCGAGGAAAGTGTCGTTGCCGTCCGCCTCTCCGTTCAGTAGCGCCTCGAGCTCGGCGGCGGCGGCCCGCTGCTCGAGCGATTTCAGCGCGCCCTCGGCCTCGGCCACCACCTCCTGGTCATCCTCCAACTCGCCCATCTCGATGAGCTCGACGTTGTCGGACAGCTCCTGCTCCATCCCCTTGTAGCGGTCCGCGGCGTCGACCAACGCCTGGCGCTCGCGCATCAGCTTCTGCGCGCGATCGGGATCGTTCCACAGGTCGGGGTCCTCCGCCATGGCGTTGAACTCCTCGATCCGGTGGGGCACCGTTTCCCAGTCCATCCGCTGGCGCAGCAGCGCGAGCGACTTCTCGATGGCCTCGACCCGGTTCTGTGCCTCTGCGCGCATCGTCTTCCCGTCTTTTCCAGCTGATCGGCCCCCGCTGATACCAACCCGCGGGCGGGCCGGCAAGCGGGCGCGCCTAGTAGAGCCCGCCCGACGACAGCGATCCGAAATCGGCCTTCTTCTTCGAGATCGTCGCCTGCGACCCGGTCGAGGTGGTGACGCTCACCGCCTCGCTGTCGCCCTCGCCCGGCGCGAAGAGCGGCAGGTTCGCTCCCATGGCGAAGCCGCCGTCGAAGGCAACGCCGAAGACCGGCTCTTCACCCAGGCGGAAATACTCGGCCACCACGTTCTCGCCCGAGGCCGCGTCGGACAGGCGGGCGCCGGTGTAGCGGTCGATCTTGATGAACTGGCCGCCCGGCGGCACGTCGAACGGCCCGCCGCCGTACTTCTCGACCGCCTTCTGCATGAACGTGTTGAACACCGGGCCGCACATGCCGCCACCCGAGGCGCCGCGCCCCAGCGACCGTGGTTGGTCGTGGCCGATATAGCAGCCCGCCACGATGTTCGAGGTGAAGCCGACGAACCACACGTCCTTGGCGTCGTTGGTGGTGCCGGTCTTGCCCGCAGTGGGCACCGGCAGGTTCACCGCACCGCTCGCCGTGCCGCGCTCGACAACGCCGCGCATCATCGAGGTCAATTGGTAGGCGGTGATGGCATCCATCACCCGCTCGCGGTCGCTGACGACCTGCGGGGCGCGCCCGGGCTCCAGGCTGGCCTTGTCGCAGTCGATGCACCGGCGCTGGTCGTGGTTGTAGACGGTGTCGCCATAGCGGTCCTGGACCCGGTCGACCAGCGTCGGCTCGACCCGCTCGCCCCCGTTGGCGAACATCGCGTAGGCGGCGACCATGCGGTAAAGCGTCGTCTCCTCGGACCCCAGCGCGTTGGCCAGGTATCGGCCCATCCCGTCATAGACGCCGAACTTCTCGGCATATCGCGCGACGGTCTCCATCCCGATTTCCTGCGCCAGGCGCACGGTCATCAGGTTCCGCGACCGCTCGATCCCGGTCCGAAGCGGCGTGGGCCCGTAATACCGGTTCGAGGCGTTCTTGGGCCGCCAGACCTGGCCGCCACCGACCTCGACCTCGATCGGAGCGTCGACGATGATGGTGGCCGGGCTGAACCCGCTGTCGAGCGCGGCGGCATAGACGAAGGGCTTGAAGGACGACCCCGGCTGCCGCGTCGCCTGCGTGGCACGGTTGAAGACCGAGTGCTGGTAGGAAAAGCCGCCCTGCATCGCCAGAACGCGCCCGTTATGCACGTCCATGGCCATGAAGCCGCCCTCGACCTCGGGCACCTGCCGCAGGGTCCAGCGGATGAACGACCCGTCGTCGTCGCGCGTCATGCGACGCACATGGACGACGTCGCCGACCTCGAGCATCTCGGTCAGGGATTGCCCGGTCCAGCCCACATCCTCGCCCGGCACGACGGGCTCGGGCGCGTCCTCGCCCACGCCCTCGATCCCGAGCCGCGCTTGCGCGTTCGACACGTCGAGCACCACAGCCGGGTGCCACTCGTGCTCGAGGAAGATGTCGCGTGCGACATCCACCTCGGCCAGCGCCGCGCGCCAGTCCTCCTCGGAGCCCAGCTGTTCGGCCGGGATGGTCTTGCCCGTGCCGCGCCAGCGCCCGATCGAGCGGTCGTATTTCTCGAGCCCCTCGCGCAGGGCGCGCGCGGCTTCCTCCTGAAGCTCGGGGTCCACCGTCGCGCGCACCGTCAGGCCGCCCGAGAAGAACTCGCCCTCGCCGAAGTCGCGCGACAGCTGGCGCCGGATCTCGTCGGTGAAGTAATCGCGCGGCGGGAGCTTCGACTTGAAGCTGTCGTAATCGCCGTTCTGCACCGACAACAGCGGCGAAACGCGCGCCTCGCGGTACTCCTCCTCTGTGATGTAGCCGTTCTCGAACATCTCGCGCAGCACGTAGTTGCGCCGCTGGATTGCCGCCTCCCTGTCCCGCACCGGGTGCAGCGCGGCGGGTTTCTGCGGCAACGCGCCCAGGTACGCGGCCTCGGCCACCGTCAGCTCGCCCAGCGTCTTGTTGAAGTACGTCTGCGCGGCGGCCGCCACGCCATAGGTATTCTGGCCCAGGTAGATCTCGTTCAGGTACAGCTCGAGGATCTTCCCCTTCGGCAGGGAATTCTCCAGCCGGACCGACAGGATCAGCTCCTTGACCTTCCGCTCGGCCGACCGGTCCGAGGACAAGAGGAAGTTCTTCACGACCTGCTGCGGGATGGTCGAGGCGCCGCGCAGCCGCGCGCCCCGCGCCGCATCGACGGCGGCGGCCACCATGCCGCGCACGTCGTAGCCCTGGTGGTTGTAAAAGTTCTTGTCCTCGGCCGAGATGAAGGCGTGCTTCACCAGATCCGGGATCTCGTCGGCGGGCGCGTAAAGCCGGCGCTCCTGCGCGAACTCGTCGATGATCTGGCCTTCGCCCGAGTAGATGCGGCTGATCGTCGGCGGGGTGTACCGCGCCAGCTGCTCGTGGTTCGGCAGGTCGCGCCCGTACATCCAGAAGATCGCCCCGATGGTCAGCGCGACGAACATCGCGCCGATGGTCAGGGCGCTGAAGATGGCGCCGAAGAAAGAGAATACGAACCTGAGCATCGCGACGTCCTGTAAGAGGTTCCCCGTCTATAGGCTTCGGGCGTCCCTGGGTCAAAAGCCATACGCCCTCGGTGGGCGGGCCGCCGCCGTCACGTTCGCGCGAGCGCTTGCCGCCGTTGGGTCCGGCGCGCAAGGTGCTCGGATGCGCCCCGAGGACATCCTGCCGACCTACGACACGGTCGCCCACGACTGGCACCGCACGCGAAATACCGCGCTGTTCGAGCGTCGCTGGCTGGACCGGATGATCGCCGCCGCGCCGGGGCCACGCGTGCTCGACCTCGGCTGCGGCTCGGGCCGGCCCATCGCGGACGACCTCGTCTCACGTGGCCTCCGCGTCACGGGCGTGGACGGTGCCGCGGCAATGATCGAAATCCTTGCGGAATGCACGCCGGGAGTGGAGGCGGTCCACGCCGACATGCGCACCCTCGCGCTGGGGCGGCGCTTCGACGCGATCCTGGCTTGGAACAGCTTCTTCCACCTCTCGCCCGCCGACCAGCGCGCGATGTTCCCCATCTTCTCGGACCATGCGGCGCCCGGAGCCGCACTTCTTTTCACCAGCGGCCCCGAGCAGAGCGAGCGGATCGGCCGCGTTGCGGGCCACCCCGTCTACCATGCCAGCCTGTCCCCCGCCGAGTACCGGGCCCATCTCGGTGCTTGCGGCTTCGACGTGCTGGATTTCCGGCCCGAGGACCCGGATTGCGGCGGGCACTCCGTCTGGCTCGCCCGCCGCCAGCCGTGACTACTGGCGCAGAAGGTCGGTCTGCGCCGCGTCCGCCTCCGCCCAGTCGAGCACCGCGTCGCGGATGCCCTCGGCCGCCTGCAGACGCCATGCCTCGGACGTCAGGTTCGCGCGGTCGCGGCGGGACGACAGGAAGCCCAGCTCGATCAGCACCGACGGGATGTCCGGCGCCTTGAGTACCGAGAATGCGGCCGACAGGCGCGGACGCTTGTGCAGGTCGCCCGTGCTCTCGGCGATGCCATGAACGATCGCGTCGGCCAGCGCGTCCGAGCGCGGCTGCGTCTCGACCCGGGCGAGGTCCATCAGAACGCCCGCCACCTGGTCGTCCTGATGCGTCAGGTCCAGCCCGGCCAGCAGGTCGTCTCGGTCGTGGCGTTCGGCGAGCTTCTGCGACGCCTCGTCCGAGGCATCGGCCGCGAGAGTATAGATCGTCGCCCCCGAGGCGCGGCCGGTCTCCAGCGCGTCGGCGTGCAGCGACAGGAACAGGTCCGCTCCGGCGGCGCGCGCCTTGGTCACGCGCGTCTCGAGCGGGACGAACAGGTCGGCGTTGCGCGTCATCGCGACCTCGATCCGGCCGGTCGCTTCGAGCACGTCGCGCAGTTCCCCGGCGAAGCTCAGCATCAGGTCGGCCTCGGCCACGCCGCCGCCCTCGGCGCCAGGGTCGATGCCGCCGTGCCCTGGGTCGAGGGCCACGACCAGCGGGCGGTCGCCGCGCCAGCGCGGCCGCGGCGGCGGGACCTCGGCGGGCTCGGGCAGCACGAAACCCTCGGTCTCGGGCGCGCCGGACTTGGCGGCGAAGGTCTTGGCGTCGGTCGGGGCGAGCTGGGCCTTGAGCACCGCGGTGCCGTCCTCGGTCGCTGTCACCAGCCCCGCAGTCTCGATCAGCATGGGTTCGTCGAGAGCCAGAACCATCCGCGACCAGCCTTCGCGCACCGGTCCGGCGGCCACTTCGGGGATGCGGTCGGAGTCCACGATCTCATGGGGATTGAACCCTTCGAACGCGACCTCGGAGAAGTCGAAGACCAGCCGCGCCGGTCCGTCGAGCGTGAAGACCCGCCACATCACCGGCTGGCTCAGGGCCAGCGTGATCTGGATGTTGTTGCCGAAGTCGATGATCTCGGAGCGCGCCGGCTCCGGCCGCGCGAGCGCGGTCAGGGGGGCGTCCGCACGGAGCGGTGCCGCCGCCGTCAGCGCGGCGATGATGATAAGCGCGAAGCGCAAGCGTCCCATGTCCTGCCCGATCAGCCGTGCCTGCCCGAACCGGTCTGATGCCGGATTATTGATCACACGATAGCGCGGAAATCCGCCGAGCGGAACCAGCTTTCCGCAGCGGCAACCGGCCTCATCCCGCCTTCGTGAACGCGGCCAGCCGCTCCAGCCCCTCGGCGATGTCATCGGTCGCCCGCGCGTACGAAAACCGCAGGTAGCGATGTCCCTGCTCGGGGTCGAAATCCAGCCCCGGCGTCACCGCGACGCCCGCCTCGTCCAGGATGCGCCGGGCAAAGGCGAGCGAGTCATCGGTCATGTCGGACACATCGGCATAGACGTAGAAGGCGCCATCGGGCGGCGCGATGCGGGTGAAGCCCGCCTTCGGCAATCCTTCGAGCATTAGCTGGCGGTTCTTCGCATAGACGGCAAGGTTGGCCTTGCACTCCTCGTCGCACTCCATCGCGGCCAGCGCCGCGACCTGGCTGGCATGGGTCGGACAGATGAACATGTTCTGCGCCAGCCGCTCGACCGTGCGCACGTGGCTCGGCGGCACGACCATCCAGCCCAAGCGCCAGCCGGTCATCGAGAAGTACTTCGAGAACGAGTTGATCACGAAGACGTCGTCGGTGACCTCAAGCGCCGTCACTGCGCGCTTGTCGTAGTCGATGCCGTGATAAATCTCGTCCGAGATGAACGCCGCGCCCCGCGCCTCGGCCGCCGCCACCAGCGCCGCGATCTGTCCCCGGTCCAGCATGGCACCGGTGGGATTCGCGGGCGAGGCCACGATCAGCCCCTGCAGGTTCCACGGCAGATCCTCGGGCACCGGCTGGTAACCGTTCGCCTCGGACGTTCGGAAGCCGACGGCGTCCAGGCTCATCGCCTTCAGGATCTGGCGGTAGGACGGATAGCAGGGCAGCCCCAGCCCCACCTTGTCGCCCGCATCGAACAAGGCCGAGAACGCCAGCAGGAACGCACCCGACGCCCCGGCCGTCACCACCACCCGCGCCGGGTCCAGCTCGACCCCGTACCAGTCGGCGTAAAGCGCCGTGATGCGCTGGCGCAGTTCCGGCAGCCCCAGTGCGACGGTATAGCCCAGGCTGCCCTCCTCCATCGCGCGGGCCACGGCGGCGCGGGCGCCCGCGGGTGCGGGCGTGCCGGGCTGGCCGACCTCCATGTGAATGATCCGGCGGCCCTCCGCCTCGGCCGCGCGGGCGGCCTCCATCACGTCCATCACGATGAAGGGATCGACGTCCCCGCGTCTCGACACTCGCATCCGCATGCTCCTGAATGGTTCGCACCGGGGGTGCCGCCTGCGGGGCGCGAGGTCAAGTCAACCACGGGCTTTCGCCTTGCCACCGTCCGTCACTCTGCGATGCTCACCCGCACGCCAATGCGCAACACGATCCACGGGACCGACATGAAAGCACTCGCCTTCGCCGCCGCCGCCACCGCCGCGCTTCATTCCGCACCGGCCCAAGCCACCGACATCGGCGACATGACCGAGGCCGAACGCGCGGCCTTCGGCGAGCAGGTGCGCGCCTACCTGCTGGAGAACCCCGAGGTGCTGATGGAGGCCATTGCCATCCTAGAGGAGCGGCAGGCCGCGGCGCAGGCGCAGGGCGACGTCGACCTTGTCGCCGCCAACGCCGATGCGATCTTCGACGACGGCCATTCCTGGGTCGGCGGCAATCCGGACGGAGACGTCACGGTGGTCGAGTTCCTCGACTACCGCTGCGGCTACTGCCGCCGCGCCTTCCCCGAGGTGAAGGAGCTGATCCAGTCCGACGGAGACATCCGCTTCATCGTCAAGGAATTCCCAATCCTGGGCGAACAGTCGGAGCTGGCGTCGCGCTTCGCCATCTCGGTGCTGAACGAGGCCGGCGACGACGCCTACGAACAGGTGCACGACATCCTGATGACCCTGCGCGGCGACGTGACCGAACCCGCGCTGCGCCAGATCGCGGCCGAGCTCGACCTCGACGAAGAGGCCGTGATGGAGGGCATGTCGCACCCCGACGTCGACGAGATCATCGCCGAGAACCGGGCCCTGGCGCAGAAGCTTCGGATCAGCGGCACGCCCAGTTTCGTCTTCGGCGAGCAGATGGTGCGCGGCTACGTCCCGCTCGACGCGATGCAGCAGATCGTCGCCCAGGAGCGCGAGAGCGAGGGCTGACGCGCCCGAATTCCTTCTGAAGGAATTTGCCAAGACCTTTTCGAAAGGTCTTGGCCCCGGCGGCGCCGGTCAGAGTTCCCGGAAACGTTTCTCCTGCCGCGCCGTCATCGCCACGGTCAGGCGGAAACCGGTCTCGGTCTGGCTCTCGTCCATCACCACGCCCTGCTCGTGCAGCCAGGCGCGCTTGCGCCCCTCCTCGAACGGCAGCTCGATTTCGCGCACGGTGCGCGCATCGTCCAGCGCGTGGGTGATCGCCTCGATCAACCCGTCCAGCCCCTCGCCCGTGACCGCGGAAAGCGGGCGCACGTTTTCGGTTCGGTCCGCCACAGTCTGCAACACCGCGCGCCGCTCGGGATCGGCGACGTCGACCTTGTTCCAGACCTCGATCATCGGCACGTCCTCGGCCACGCCGAGGTCGTGGAGGATCGACATAACGTCCTCTTTCTGCCCCTCGGTCTCGGGGTGGGTGATGTCGCGGACGTGCAGGATCAGGTCCGCCGACAGCACCTCTTCCAGCGTGGCGCGGAAGGCCGCCACGAGTTGCGTGGGCAGGTCGCTGATGAAGCCGACCGTGTCCGACAGGATCACCTTCATGCCCGTGGGCAGCGTGACGCCGCGCATCGTGGGGTCGAGCGTCGCGAACAGCATGTCTTTCGCCATTACCTCGGCCCCGGTCAGCCGGTTGAACAGCGTCGACTTGCCGGCATTGGTGTAGCCCACCAGCGCCACGACCGGGAACGGCACCTTGGCGCGGCTGGCACGGTGCAGCTCGCGGGTCTTGGCGACCTTGTCGAGCTGGCGGCGCAGGCGGGTGAGTTGCTCGTCGATGGCGCGGCGGTCGGCCTCGATCTGGGTTTCACCGGGGCCGCCGACGAAGCCAAGCCCGCCGCGCTGCCGCTCTAGGTGGGTCCAGGCCCGCACAAGACGCGTGCGCTGGTAGGACAGCGCCGCCATCTCGACCTGAAGCACGCCTTCCCGCGTCGCCGCCCGGTCCGAGAAGATCTCGAGGATCAGGCCCGTGCGGTCCAGCACCTTCACGCCCCAAGCCTTCTCGAGGTTGCGCTGCTGCACCGGGCTCACCGGCCCGTCGACCAACACAAGCCCGACCTCCTGCGCCGAAAGCTTCGCCATGAGCTCGTCCAGCTTGCCCGACCCGAACAGCGCGCCGGCATCGGGCTTGCGCAGGCGCACCACCTCGCCGCCCAGAACCTCGAGATCCGGCAACGCCTCGGCCAGCGCGATGGCTTCGGCCAGCGCGGGCTCGGGATCGCGGCGTTCGCGGTCCGAGGTCAGGTCGGGGTGGAGCACGTAGGCGCGGGTCGCGACCGCGCCGGTATCAGTGTCCAAGATCAGTCGTCACCGTCGTAAAGGTTGATGGGCGAGGACGGCATTATGGTCGAGATCGCGTGCTTGTACACGAGCTGCGACTGGCCGTCGCGGCGCAGCAATACGCAGAAATTGTCGAACCACGTGATGACGCCCTGAAGCTTGACGCCGTTGATGAGGAAAATGGTCACCGGAACCTTCGTCTTCCGGATATGATTCAGAAATGCGTCCTGCAAATTCTGCTTGTCGGCAGCCATCTTACTGTCCACACCTTATGTTCTTGGCACCGCCCTTTGTGGCAGGCATGATTGTCTTTCGCCCCTCCACTATGAAGCGGCCAGAGGCGGGTTTCTACCCCAAATCAACGCGCTGCCCCCTCAGCTGCGCCAGAGGTCCGGGTTGAATAGCGCGATCAGCGCCAGCGTCTCGAGCCGCCCCAGCACCATGCCGGCCGCGAAGATGGCCAGCGCCGCGTCCGTCAGGTCGGCGTACACGATGGGCGCGGCGGCCGCGACCTCGGCCAGCGGGCCCGTGGTCGACAGCGCCGCGATGGTCAGCACGGTCGAGGCTTCGAAGCTCAGCCCCGTCAGCGCGAAGGCCCCCATCGACAGCGCGATCGAGATGGCGAAGAGCATAAAGAAGATCCACGCCACGTACGCGCCCTTGCGCCGGATGCGCCGGGCCGCCGTGCCCGCGCCGCCGACCGAGTTCGGGTGCACCAGGCGCTCCATTTCGCGCACGCCGTGCTTGTAAAGCGCGTAGATGCGCAGAAGCTTCACGCCACCCGCCGTGGTCGCCACGCCCCCGCCGATCAGCGACAGCCCCATCAGCACCAGCCCCGGCGTCGGAAGACCCGACCAGTCGCGCGCGGTGTCCCATGCCTCGCTCACGAAGCCGGTGGTTGTCAGGAAGGAGAGCGTCGTGAACACCGCGCCCCAGAGCGCGCCCAGCCCCGCCGCGATGTTGCTTTCATCGGCCACGTCATAGGCGCCCGCCCAGTGGCGCAGGAACAGGAAAAGCGGGACGAGCGCCACGATGATCGCGCCCATCTGCATCTCTGGGTCCTTGCGCAGCCGCCGCGGCCCGCGCCCGGCCACGTCGCCCGAGAACGTCATGCGCGAGACGGCGAAAATCAGGAAGCCGAAGATCAACGCCTCGCCCACGAGCCCCGATTCCGGCCCCTCGCCCGGAGAGATACCGCTGGTGGCGAGGGTCGACATCGCGTGGATGACCGCGTTCAGCGGCTCGGCCCCCGCCATGATCAGCCCGATCCACAGCGCCAGCGTGAGCCCGAAATAGACCGGCGCAAGGTGCCATGAAAACCGCAGCAGCCGCTCGGACCCGTCGGCGACGCGGGTGATCTGCGTCACGGTCGCCGCGCCCTCGCCCACCTCTTCCCCCGAGACGACCTCGAACCCGCCCAGGTTCAGCGGCGCGAGGATGGCGATGGCCGTCACCCAGGTCAGGAAGCCGCCCAGCCAGCCGACGATCGCACGCCACAGGTGCACCGCCTCGGGCAGCCGCTCGGGCGCGAACAGGGTGGCCCCGGTCGTGGTCAGGCACGACGCCATCTCGAACCAGACGCCAAAGAAGCGCGTCGCCGGCACGGATTCATGGAACGGCACTGCCAGCATCACCGGCAGCAGCACATAGGCCGCCGCCAGCGTCACCAGGTGGCTGCGCACGCGTTTCTGCGGGAAGCGCCCGCCGAAGGCCACCGACAGCAGCGCAAACAGCAGCAGGAACAGGATCGCCGAATAGAAGAACGCCCGCGCCGTGTCGTAGTCGCGCAAGCTGAAGGCGTGGATCGCCGGCGGCAGCATCGCCACCGCGCCCAACGCGATCAGGATGACCGCGAAGGGCAGTCTGCTGAACAGCCGGCGCATCAGAAGAAGTCGATGGAAACCTGGAACAGCCGCTCGACCTCGGGCACGTCGGCGGCCATGGCGAAGACGACGATCACGTCGCCCTCGTCGATCCGCGTGCCGCCCACCGGCCGCACAACCTTCTCGCCCTTGAGCACCGCGCCCACCAGCACGCCCTCGGGAAAGTCGATGTCGCGGATGTACTGCCCCGCGATGGGCGAGGTCGACAACACCTGCGCCTCGATCACCTCGGCCTCGGCGTCCCCGATGGAATAGACGCCGCGCACCCGCCCGTGGCGGATGTGCCGCAGGATCGAGCTGACCGTCGTGGCGCGCGGGTTGATGTAGGCGTCGATGTCGAGCGGCGCCATCAGCGTCTGGAGCGACGGGTCGTTGACCAGCGCGATAGCCATGGCGCACCCGGCGGACTTGGCGCGGACCGAAGCCAGGAGATTCGTCTTGTCGTCGTCCGTCACCGCAAGGATCGCGTCGGCCTTCGAGACGTTCGCCTCGGCCAGAAGCTCCATGCTCAGCCCGTCGCCGTGCAGCACGATTGTGCGCTCCAGCTCGTCGGCGGCGCGTTCGGCGCAGCGGCGGTCCTTCTCGATCACCTTGGCGCGCACCCGCTCGGTCCGGGTCTCGAGCGCGCGGGCCACGGCGAGGCCAACGTTGCCGCCGCCCACGATGACCACCCGGCGCTGCTGGACGACCTCTTTCCCGAAGATCTCGAGCGTGCGGCTCACGTCCTGCCGGTCGGCGATCACGTAGATCTGGTCGCCCGCAAAAAGCTGGTCGCCCGGCTCGGGCGCGAAAAGCCGGTTGCGGCGGCGGATGCCCACGACCAGCGCCCGCAGGGTCGAGAACAGGTCCGTGAGCTGCCGCAGCGGCGTGTTCAGGACCGGGCAATCCTCGTCCAGCGCGATGCCCAGAAGCTGCGCCCGCCCCTCCATGAAGCTCTGCGTGTCGAAGGCCACCGGCGCGGCCAGCCGGCGCAGCGCGGCCTCGGCCACCTCGCGCTCGGGGCTGATGACCACGTCGATGGGCATGTGCTCGCGCCGGTAGAGGTCGGAGTAGATCGCCGTGAGATACGACTGCGCCCTGAGCCGCGCGATCTTGCGCGGGATGGCGAAGACCGAATGGGCGACCTGGCAGGTGACCATGTTGACCTCGTCCGAGTGCGTCGCGGCGATGATCATGTCGGCGTCGCGCGCCCCGGCGCTTTCCAGCACATCCGGGTAACTGGCGAAACCCGCGATGCCCTGCACGTCAAGCGTGTCCGTCGCCCGGCGCACCAGGTCCGGGTTGTTGTCCACCACCGTCACGTCGTTGCGCTCGCCCGAAAGGTGGCGGGCGATCTGCCAGCCGACCTGGCCAGCCCCGCAGATGATGACCTTCATGGCGCTCCCCTTGCGGCCGCGAGGCTTCTCTTGGCACGCGGCGGGCGAGGGTTCAATCCTCCTTGCGCGCGGGGCGCCGGCCCTGTCATCTGGTCCCAGGATCGCTTGGAGGTGGAACGATGCGCATCGGAATCGTGCTGACGGCCTGCACCCTGCTCGGCGGCTGCGCTGCCTATGACGGCTATTACCGCGAAGGCGCGCCGGTCGCGCAGCTTGACGCCGACCTGCTGGAGTGCCGTGTCTCGGCCGTGCAGCGGGTGCCGCCCAACACGCAGATCCGGACCACACCGATCAGCCGCACGCCGGTCGTCACCCGGTGCAACGACGACGGTACCTGCGTCACCACCGGCGGCGAGGTCACGGGCGGGAACACCTATTCCTACGACGCGAATGCCGGGCTGCGCACGCGCGTGCTGAACCAGTGCATGGCCGCGCGTGGGTACCGGCGGGTGGAACTGCCCTATTGCGCGGGAGACGCGCCGCCGCTGGTGCCGGCGCGCCTGCCCGCCCTGACGCCCGCCACCTGCGCGGTCCGGACGGCGGGCGGCGGCGTCGCCTTCGTCAACGACGGCGGCTGAGACCGTCTCAGGCGTCCTCGACCCGCGCGACGCGGCTGCCGGTCTTGCTGGCCGTCACCACGTTGAGCGACTTCAGCTTGCGATGCAGCGCCGAGCGTTCCATGCCAACGAACGTCGCGGTGCGGCTGATGTTGCCGCCGAACCGGTTGATCTGCGTCAGCAGGTATTCCCGTTCGAACAGCTCGCGTGCCTCGCGCAGCGGCAGGGTCGCCAGGCTGCCCGACAATACAACGCGCCCGTCCTCCTCGGGCGCCGCCGAGTCGTCGGGAAGCTCCGCTGCCGTGATCTCGCCCTTCTCGGGGCCAAGGATCAGCACCCGTTCGATCACGTTCTTCAACTGCCTGACATTTCCGGGCCAGACCATCGTCTGAAGGCGCGCGACCGCTTCCTCGCCCAGCGGGCGAAGCGGCAGCCCTTGCGTCTTGTTGAACTGCTCGATGAAGTGCTGCGCTAGTTCCGGAATGTCCTCGCGCCGGTCCTCGAGGCCGGGCACCGCGATCGGCACGACGGCGAGCCGGTGATAGAGCTCCTGCCGGAAGCGCCCCGCCTCGATCTCGGCGTCCAGGTCCCGCGTCGTCGACGAGATCACGCGCACGTCGACGCGCACCTTGTCGTTGCCGCCGGCGCGCTGGAACTGCTGGTCGACGAGCACGCGCAGGATCTTCGACTGCGTGCCCGGCGGCATGTCCGCCACCTCGTCGAAGAACAGCACGCCGCCATGCGCCTGCTCCAGAAGGCCGGGCTCGACGCCCCGCTCTGCGCTTTCGCGGCCGAACAGCACCTCTTCCATCCGGTCGGGCTCGACCGAGGCCGAGCTGACGACGACGAAGGGCTTGTCCGCCCGGTTCGAGTGGGCGTGGATGTAGCGCGCGGCGACCTCCTTGCCGCAGCCCGAGGGTCCGCTGAGCATCACGCGGCCGTTCGACTTCGTCACCTTTTCAAGCTGCGAACTCAATGCCTTGAAGGCCGCGCTTGATCCCACCATTTCGGCCGGATTGCCGTCGCGCCGCTTCAGTGCCGAGTTTTCGCGCCGCAGCCGCGACGTTTCCATCGCGCGCTGGATCACGACCATCAGCTGGTCGATGTTGAACGGCTTCTCGATGAAGTCGTACGCGCCCTGCTTGATGGCCGCGACCGCGATCTCGATGTTGCCGTGGCCCGAGATGATGATGATCGGGATATCCGGGTTGTCCCGCTTCACCTTCTTCATGATGTCGATGCCGTCCATCTGGCTGTCCTTCAGCCAGATATCGAGGATCATCAGCGCCGGCGGCTCGGTGTTGAGCTCGGCCATGCACTCCTCGGAATTGGCGGCGACGCGGGTGGCGAAGCCCTCGTCGCCCAGGATGTCCGAGATCAGCTCCCGGATGTCCCGTTCGTCATCCACGATAAGAATGTCGCCCATCTGTCTGTCCTCTCGCCTCAATTCCCTGTTGGTTCCGCCACCGGCAGACGGATCTCCGCCCGTGCGCCGCGATGCTGACCCTCGCCGAACGGCTCGGCATCGGTCAGCACCAGCGTGCCGCCGTGTTCCTCGATGATCTTCTTGACGATGGGCAGGCCAAGGCCGGTGCCCTTGTCGCGCGTGGTGACATACGGCTCGAACAGCCGCGCCCGGTCCTCGGGCAGGCCGACGCCGTTGTCCGAGACGGTGATCAGCGCTTGGCCCTCGCCCGTCTCCATACACACCCGGACCTCGGGCCGGTAATCCTCCGGCGCACCCTTTTCCTGAAGCGAATCCGTGGCTTCTGCCGCGTTCTTGATCAGGTTCGTCAACGCCTGCCCGATCATCGTCGCGTCCAGGTCGGCCGGAGTACCCTCCTCCGGCAGGTCCGCGGTGATGCTCACGTCCTCGCGTCCCGCCTGCTGAAGCGTCACCGCGTCGCGGACCAGCGCGGTCAGATCGTGCCGCCGCCGCTCGGGCTCGGGCATCCGCGCGAATTTCGAGAACTCGTCAACGATGCGCCGCAAGTCGTTGGTCTGCCTCACGATCACGCCGGTCATCTGCTCCAGCGCCCCGGCGTCGTCGCCCGCCACCTTTCGGAACTTGCGCTGGATGCGCTCGGCCGATAGCTGGATCGGCGTGAGCGGGTTCTTGATCTCGTGCGCGATGCGCCGCGCCACGTCGCCCCAGGCCGCCATCCGCTGCGCCGCGACCAGGTCGGTGACGTCGTCGAAAGCCACGACGTAGCCCTCGAGCTTGCCGTCCTCGGCCCGCCGCGTGGCCATCCGAACTAGCAGGCTTTCCAGCTTGCCCTCGCGGGTGACGCGGATCTCTTCCTGCGCCACCTCGGCCTTGGTCGAACGCAGGCGCTCGAACAGCTTGCCGAACTCGGGCACCGCCACCGACAGCGGCGTGCTCTGCCCCTGCCCGCGGTCGAGGCGCAACAATCGCTCGGCCGAGCGGTTCACGAAGGTCACCCGCCCCTTGGCATCGAGCCCCACGACCCCCGCCGTCACCGACGACAGCACCGAATCGAACAGCCGCCGACGCCGTTCGATCTGCGCCGTGTTCGCCATGAGCGTGTCCCGCTGCGCCTTGAGCTGCCGGGTCATCTGGTTGAACAATCGGCCCAGCATGGCGATCTCGTCGTCGCCGTCCTCTTCCCGCACACGCACGTCCAGGTCACCAGCACCGACCCGCTGCGCCGCGCCCGCCAGCCGGCCCACCGGTTGCGACAGCCGCTCGGCGAACCACAGGCCCAGCCAGATCGAGGCGAGGATCAGGATCACCGCGAAGCCCAGGTACAACAGCCCGAACTCGAACAGGATGCGGCCCCGCTCGTTCTCGAGCTGCTGGTACAGCCGCACGGTCTGCTGGGTATCGTCGAGCAGCGACAGGATTTCTCCGTCCACCGCGCGGGTGACATAGAGATACCGGTCGCCGACACCGCGCAGCCCGACGAGCGCGCGGAACTCGTTGAGGTCCCAGTCCTCGATGACGACCGTCTCGCCCGCGCGGGCGCTTTGAAGCTGGTCCTGCGTCGGTTCCTCGTAATCGAAAAGGTAAGACCTTTCGCCGCGCGCCCGGATCTCGCCCGACCCGTCGATGACATAGGCCTCGCGCAGGCCCCGCTGCACCTGCGCCTGCCCCTGCGCGAGTATCTGGCGCATCTCGCCGTCGGTGGTGAAGAAACTGCCGCCGGTCGCCGCATACAGGAACGCCGCCAGCGCCTCGGCGTCGGTCTCCAGATCCTGGCGCTGCTCGTCCTCGTACGCCTCGGCGGCGGCGAGCGAGGCCCCCACCACGTTGCGCACCCTGTCCGAGAACCAGCCTTCGAGCCCGACATTGATGGTGATGGCGGCAAAAACGGCGACGGTGACAGTGGGTAGAAGCGCGATCAGCGCAAAGACCCCGGTCAGCCGCAGGTGCAGGCGCGAGCCCGCGGATTGTGCCCGGCGCGCCGCGATCATCCGGGCGATCGTGCCCAGGACCAGCGTCGCCAGCACCAGCACGTAGACCAGGTCGGCCAGCAGGACGAGCCGCAGCGACAGCGTCGACGCACCGCCCAGCATCGGGCCGAGCACGGCAAAGGTGGCAAGCGTCAGGACCGGGCCCAGCATGACCAGTCCCAGCGTCGCCGCGTTCTGCACCCGGCGTCGGCGCCTGAGGCGCGCCAGCCGTTCCCATGTGGCCGCCCGCAACGGGACTGTCACAGCGTCACCCCCAATCGATGTGCCGCTTTACGCGGCTACCGCTCAATGTTGTGGCCCCGCGCGGGATGACGCCCCGGGGCCACTGTTATGTTGCGGTTTTACATCAACTTGCGACGCCGTGTCACGTGAATATCGAGGTCGGTGATCTTCTTGCGCAGCGTATTGCGATTGATTCCAAGAAGGTCGGCACATTTCGCCTGATTTCCGGCGGTTGCGTCCAGCGCGATCTCGATCAACGGCGCCTCGACCTCGCGCAGAATTCGCTGGTAAAGGCCCGGCGGCGGCAGAACTCCGCCGTGCAGGTCGAAGTAACGACGCAGGTGCTTGCCGACCGAAGCCGACAATTTCTCACCCTCGCCCCCGCCCACAAGCGGCTCCATCGCCGGCTGGTTGCCCAGCACCAGTTCGGCCTCCGCCCGGCTGATGTCCTCCTCGCCGCCGGTGACGACAAGCCGGCGCACCGTGTTCTCTAATTGCCTGACATTCCCGGGCCAGGAATACGCGCGGATCAGGTCCAGCGCGTCGTCGCCGAACCGGCGGGCGGGCAGCCCGTCCCGCTCGGCCCGCGCCAGGAAATGTTCGGCCAGAAGCGGGATGTCGTCCACGCGCTCGCGCAGCGACGGCACCGTGATCGTCACGCCGCCGAGGCGATAGAACAGGTCTTGCCGGAAGGCGCCCGCCTCCATCTTCGCCGCCAGGTTGGCCTGGCTCGTGGCCATCACGCGCGGCGCGGTATCCGTGAAACTGTCGAGCATCCGCACGATCCGCGCCTGCGCATCGTCGTCCAGATCGCCCACCTCGTCGAACAGGATCGAGCCGTTGCGCGCCCGGCTCAGGATGGTCGACGGCCCCTCCATCGTCGCCAGATCCGCCGCCCCCACCACCACGAAGGGCAGCGTACGCCGGTCCGAGAAGTCGTGAATGGCCCGCGCGATCAGCGACTTGCCGGTGCCGGACTCGCCCGTCACCAGCACCGGCAGGTCGGTGTTCATCACCCGTGCCACCAGCCGGTAAAGCGCCTGCATCGCCGGCGTGCGCCCCACCAGCGGCAGGTCGTCCGAGGGCAGCTCGGACGCCTCGCGCCGGGGCGCAGGCGCACGGCGCTTCACCTCGAGCGCGCGCGCGGCCCGCTTCATCAGGTCCGGCAGGTCGAACGGCTTGGGCAGGTAGTCATAGGCCTCTTTCTCGGCCGCCTGGATCGCCGTCATGATCGTGTTCTGCGCCGAGATCACGATCACGGGCAGCCCCGGCCGCTGCTCGCCGATCCTGGGCAGCGCGTCCAGCCCGTTCCCGTCGGGCATCATCACGTCCGAGATGACCAGATCGCCCTTGCCTTCCTCGACCCAGCGCATCAGCGTCACCAGGCTCGACGTGGCGTGGACCTTGCAGCCCGCCCGCGTCAGCGCCTGCGTGAGCACCGTGCGGATCGTGCGGTCGTCGTCGGCGACCAGTACCGTGCCGTCCATCAGCGCAACTCCTCGAAAATGAAATGCCTCATGCCTCCGGCTCCTTCGGGGCCACCGGCAACGAGATGCGGAACGCCGTGCGCCCCGGCACCGAATCGACCGAGATCCAGCCCTCGTGTTCGGAGATGATCTTGGACACCAGCGACAGCCCCAGCCCGGTGCCGTTGTCCCGGCCCGAGACGAAGGGCTCGAAGATGTCGGCCTCGATGTCGGGCGGCAGGCCCGGGCCGTCGTCTATGATCTCGACCTGCAGCGGCAGCGCCGCGCCACTGCCGTCCTTGCGCCGCAGCCGCAGGGACAGGTCGTAGAAGGTGCGCAGCCGGATGGTGCCGCCGTCCTTGCCCGCCGCCTCGGTCGCGTTGCGCAGAAGGTTCAGGAACACCTGAAGCATCTGGTCGCCGTCGACATGGGTGGGCGGAAGCGAAGGGTCGAATTCCTCTATGAACTTCATGTTGGCGGCGAAGCCCACCGCGGCTGTCTTGCGCGCCCGGTCCAGCAGGTCGTGCACATTGATCGACTTGCGCTTGGGCGGGCGAAGGTTGCCGAACTGCTCGACCTGCTCCAGCAGCGCTACGATGCGCCGGCTCTCGGCCACGATGAGGTCCGTGAGCTCCAGGTCCTCCTCGCTCAGGTTCATGCTCAGAAGCTGCGCCGCGCCGGTGATTCCCGCCAGCGGGTTCTTGATCTCGTGCGCCAGCATCTCGGCCATGCCGATGGCCGAGCGGGCCGAAGACTTCACCTGCTGCGCCCGGCCCAGCCGGTCGGCCAGTTCGCGCGGCTCCATCAGCACCAGCACGAAGCCCGGCATCCCGATCATCGGGGCGATCTGCATGTTGCACTCGACCGGCGCGCGGTTGCCGCCCGACACGTCCACGTTGTTGATGAACAGCGCCGAGTGGTCGTTGCGCACCCGGCCGAAGGCATCATCGAGCGGCGCGTCGATGGCCAGCTTGTCGAAGACGGGCGACCCCCGCAGCGCGCGGGCCGAGGCGTTCAGGAACTGCTCGGCCGCCGGGTTGATCTCGGAGATGATGTCGCCGGGATCCAGCAGGAAGGCCGGGACCGGCAAGGAGGCCCAGAGCGTATCGGACATCGCGTTCATGCCGCCACCGCCTCTGCCGTCAGCGCCCGCGGCAGAAGCCGCAGCACCCGCTTCGGGTCGCGCTCGGTCAGCACCGCCTTGCGCGCGGCGGCGGGCGTGCCCGCCCGGTCCATGTACCAGCCCAGATGTTTCCGGATCACCTTCGCCCCCAGCTCCTGTCCATAGAAGGACAGCGAATCCTCGTAATGCGCCGACACCATGTCGGCGAACGCATCCCCGTGCGGCACGCGCGGGCGCGGCAGCCCGTGCAACTCGGCCGCCACCTGCGCCAGCAGCCACGGCCGCCCCTGCACGCCGCGCCCGATCATCACCCCGTCCCCGCCCGAGGCCGTCAGCGCCGCCCGCGCGTCGGCGGCCGAGCAGATGTCGCCATTGGCCACCACCGGGATCGTCACCGCCTGCTTCACGCGGGCGATTGCCGCCCAGTCGGCGCGGCCCTTGTAGAACTGGCAGCGTGTGCGCCCGTGAATGGCGACCATCCGCACGCCCGCCTCTTCCGCCCGACGCGCCACGTCGGGCGCGTTCAGGCAGTCGTCGTCCCAGCCCAGCCGCGTCTTCAGCGTCACCGGGACAGTGACCGCGCCGACCACCGCCTCGATCAGGCGCAGCGCGTGGTCGGGCGTGCGTAAGAGCGCCGAGCCCGACATGCCGCCCGTCACCTTCTTGGCCGGGCAGCCCATGTTGATGTCGATGATCCGCGCGCCGTTCGCTTCGACCATGCGCGCGGCCTCGGCCATCCAGCCGGGCTCGCGGCCGGCAAGCTGCACCGCCGTGTTCTGAAGTCCGAAGCCCAACTCGGCGCGTTCGCGTACGCCGGGCTTTGCCTGCACCATCTCCTGGCTCGCGACCATCTCGCTCACCACCAGCCCCGCGCCGAAGGACGCGACGAGCCGGCGGAACGGCAGGTCGGTGATCCCCGCCATGGGCGCGAGGAGGACGGGAGGGTCGATGCTGCGGTCGTCAAGCGTCAGGACCAAGATGCCTAATCCTTGTGCATATGCCTTACCGGCTATCAAGCGTGCCGGAGCGAGGCAATTTCATGGGGCGGCGGATGTCGCGAAAAACATGCATTGCCTAAAATATAGGCGCTCTGACGGGCTTTCAGGCCCCGCATTGTCACGCCGCGCCTCAGGTCATACAGAAAGGCAGGTTTGACAAGGGGACTCGCCGTGACCACAGCCGCCGTGATCGTCGCAGCCGGGCGCGGCACCCGCGTGGGCGGACCGGTTCCAAAGCAGTGGCGCATCCTGCGCGGCCGCACCATCGTCGCGCGCACGCTCGACGCGCTGCGCGCCGCCGGGATCGACCGCATGGTGCTGGTCCTGCATGCGAGCGAGATGCACCGCGCCACCGAATTCGACCTCTCCGGCCTCACCGCCGTGCCGGGCGGCGCCACACGCGCCGCCAGCGTGCGTGCGGGGCTCGAGGCGCTGGAGGGCGAAGGCGTCACCCGTGTCCTGATCCACGACGTCGCGCGCCCGCTGGTGCCGGCCGTGGTGGTGGCGCGCGTGGTGAAGGCGCTCGACACCCACGACGGCGCAGCCCCTGCCCTACCCGTCACCGACGCGCTCTGGACCGGCGAGGACGATATCGTCACCGGAACCCGCGACCGCTCGGGCCTGTTCCGGGCGCAGACCCCGCAGGGCTTCCGCTATGACGCCATCCTCGCCGCCCACCGCGCCCATCTCGGCGACGCGGCGGACGATGTCGCGGTGGCGCGCGCCGCGGGACTGCCCGTCGCCATCGTCAAGGGCGACGAGCGCAACCTGAAGATCACCACCGAGGGCGACTTCGCCCGCGCCGAAGCGCTCATGGAGGAGCCTATGGACATCCGCACCGGCAACGGCTTCGACGTGCACGCGTTCGAGGACGGCGACCACGTCATGCTCTGCGGCGTGCGCGTGCCGCACGACCGCGCGCTCAAGGGCCATTCGGACGCCGACGTGGGCATGCACGCCGTCACCGACGCCATCTACGGCGCGCTGGCCGAGGGCGACATCGGCCGCCACTTTCCGCCGTCCGACCCGCAATGGAAGGCCGCCGCCTCGCACATCTTCCTGTCACACGCGGTCGAACTGGCGGCGTCCCGCGGCTACCGCATCACCAACGTCGACTGCACGATGATCTGCGAGCGGCCCAAGGTCGGCCCGCACGCCCCCGCGATGATCGAAGAGATGGCGCGCATCCTGCTGATCGAGCCGGACCGCGTCAGCGTGAAGGCGACCACGTCCGAGCGGCTGGGTTTCACCGGGCGCGAGGAAGGCATCGCCGCCATCGCGACCGCTACGCTGGTGAAGCCATGAACCGCCTGATCGCCACCTTCTTCTATACCGGCCTGCTGAAGCCCGGCCCCGGCACCTGGGGCTCTGCCGCCGCGATCCCGGTGGCGTGGCTTTTGCACTGGGCCGGCGGATTTCCCTTGCTTGCGCTCGCCACCGTGCTGGTCTTCGCGCTCGGCACCTACTCGGCCAAGGCCGAAAGTGCGCGGCTGGGCGTGCACGACCCCTCCGAGATCGTCATCGACGAGGTCGTGGGCATGTGGATTGCGCTCTGGCCTCTTTCGGCCGGGCTCTGGCACGCGGGCGTGGCGGGATACGTCTTCCCCTGGCCCGGCTGGGTCGGCGGCTTCGTGATGTTCCGGCTATTCGACATCTACAAGCCGTGGCTCGTGGGCCGCGCCGACCGGCGAGGCGACATCTGGGGGCTGATGCTGGACGACGTGATTGCGGGCGTCTTCGCCGCCGTGGTCGTGGCAGCAGCGGCCGCCGTATCGCACGGGGTGCTGATGCAATGACGCTGGCCGAAACCGTGCTTGCGCGCGCCAAGGCCAAGGGCGCGACCGTCGCCACCGCCGAAAGCTGCACCGGCGGCATGATCGGCGCGGCGATCACCGACGTGGCGGGGTCCTCGGCGATCTTCGACCGGGGCTACATCACCTATTCCAACGAGGCCAAGATCGAAATGCTGGGCGTCTCGGCCGACACCCTCGCCGCCCACGGCGCGGTGAGCGAAGAGATCGCGCGCGAGATGGCCGAGGGCGCCCGGCGCGCGGGCGCGACCCTCTCGGTCTCGGTCACCGGCATCGCCGGGCCCGGCGGGTCCGAGTTCAAGCCCGAGGGCCGGGTGTGCTTCGGGTTGGCGCAGGATGGAGCGCCGACGCGGACACAGACGGTGGAGTTCGGCGCGCTCGGCCGCGCAGTGGTGCGAGAGAAGAGTGTCGAGCACGCCTTGCGGATGCTGATCGACGCGCTGACCTGACTGACGGGTCGGACGATTGCGCGGGCCAGCGGACCGGGCAGCGCCCGCCCTCCCCACGGCGGGCACTTTCGCGCCCACCAGGGCGGGCCCTTCCCTGATCGTGCGTCTTGGTCGGCAGGACGTCCGACACGTTAGTTACACCTGCAACTGTTTGGCAATTGCAGCGCAGAAAGTTGCACCTGCAACGGTTACACCCGCAACCGTTAGCCGTAAAGCTCGGCCGCACGCCGTTCGAAGGCGCGCACGATGCGCTGCATGGCGTCGTAGAAGAACATCCCCGCCGCCCCTTGCAGGATGCGGTTCTTGAATTCGAAGTCGACGAAGAAGTCGACCTCGCACCCGCCCTCTGGCAGATCGCGAAAGCCCCATTTCGACACCATGTGGTGGAACGGGCCCTCCAGGTACTCGGTGTCGATCTTCATGTCCTCGGGCCACAGCGTCACGCGGCTGCCGAAGCGTTCGCGGAACACCTTGAACGATATCACCAGGTCCGCCTCCATCACCTCGTGATCGTCCACGGGCCGGACCGAGCGCACCCGCGCCGCCGCGGTCCAGGGCAGGAACTCGGGATATTTCTCCACATCCGCCACCAGATCGTACATCTGCTGGGCGGTATACGGCAGTTTGCGGGTTTCGGCGTGTGTCGTCATGGCGTATCTGAGCTGCGAACGTTCGCTGCCATGTCGGCCATAGGGGCCGTGAAATCAAGGGGAACCCATGACGCAGCCGCCCTATGTCATCGACGAGATGATCTCGGCCAAGACCATCGCCGCCCGGATCGAGGACCTCGCCAAGGAGATCGAGACCGCCTTCGCCGGCACGGAAAAGCTGGTCGTCGTGGGCCTTCTGCGGGGCTCGTTCGTGTTCATCGCCGACCTCGTGCGCGAGCTCGACCTGAACGTCGAGGTCGACTTCCTCGAGGCATCGTCCTACGGCGACGCGATGGAAAGCTCGCGCGAGGTGCGCATCCTCAAGGACCTGCGGGGCGAGATCAACGGACGCGACGTGCTGGTGGTCGAGGATATCGTCGACACCGGCTTCACGCTGCACCATGTCGTGGGCCTTCTGCGCTCGCGCAAGCCCAAGCGGCTGGAAACCATCGCGCTGCTCGACAAGCCGTCGCGCCGCGAGGTCGACATCAAGGCCACCTGGACCGGTTTCCAGATCCCTGACGAGTTTGTCGTCGGCTACGGCATCGATTACGCGCAGCGCAATCGCAACCTGCCCTTCATCGGCAAGGTGCGGTTCACCTGAGGCCGCTGCCGTGCTGAACATCGCCTGGCTCTTGCGGGCGTCGAGATGGGCGCGCAATCCGCCCTCGGCGAAGCGGGTGAAACTGGTCGTCGGGGTCATCGCGGTCTGCGTCGCGCTTTTCGCGATCGAGCGGTTGGTGGGCTGGCCCGACTGGCTGACCGTCAACGGCCCCTCGCGCGGCGTTCCGCTTCGCTGAGCCCCGCGCGCGCCTCGGCCGCACCGTCGTCGTTCACTCCCCGCAAATGCGGGATGGCCAAACGCTGACGCCACGTTATCCTGACGTCAGCAACAGGTCCAACGTGACGACAGGGAGCCAGCCATGCTGAACACGCGTCTTCTCGCCGCGGCCGGAGGTCTTGCCGCCGCCATCGCCGCCAACGCCAGCCTCGCCGAAAGCCACATAGATCCGGCCATCGAGGCTGCGGTGAAGGCACGGCAGGCGCACATGACGCTCTATTCCTTCAACCTCGGGCTGCTGGGCGGCATGGCAAAGGGCGAAATCGAGTACGACGCCGACACCGCGTCCTCGGCCGCCTCCAACCTCGCCCGGCTGGCGGGGATGAACCAGGGGCGTTACTGGCCCGAGGGCTCCAGCATCGACGACATCGAGAACACGCGCGCCCTGACCGCGATCTGGACCGAAGGGTCCGAGGTCATGACCCACGTGGACACGCTGGTCAAGGCGGCCGCGACGCTCGAAGGGGCGGCGGGCGAAGGGCTGGACCCGCTGCGGGGGGCGCTGGCCGAAGTCGGCCGCGCCTGCGGCGGCTGCCACGAGGATTACCGCCAGTCGGACGACTGAGCGCGCCGCGTCCACGCCCATGCCGCCGATCCTGCGCTGGACCCTTGCGCTCGCCGTCCTCGGGATTGCCGCCGGGTGGCTTCTCACCCGGCCGCAAGGCTTCGAGGCCGCCGCGCTCGATGGTGTGTCGGCCGACGTGGCCCACGGCGAGCAGGTCTTCCTCGCCGCCGGCTGCGCATCGTGCCACGTGGCGCCGGAGGCGGAGGCCGAGGATGGCGCGCCGCGCGTCCTGTCGGGCGGACAACGCTTTGCCTCGCCCTTCGGCACTTTCCTCGCGCCCAACATTTCGCCCCACCCAGTGCACGGCGTGGGCGGCTGGAGCGACGCCGAGCTGGTGACGGCGATCATGCACGGCGTCTCGCCTGACGGCGCGCACTATTACCCCGCCTTCCCGTACGCCGCCTATGGCAGGGCCGAGCCTGAAGACATCCTGTCGCTCATCGCCTACCTCCGCACGCTGCCGGAAAGCGACGTGCCGAGCCAGCCGCACGAGGTGGGCTTTCCCTTCAACATTCGGCGCGGGCTGGGGCTGTGGAAACGGCTCTTCGTACCCGAGGGCTGGGTGGTCGACGCCGCGCGCACTCCCGAGGCGGCCCGGGGCCGCTATCTGGCCGAGGCGCTGGCCCATTGCGGCGAGTGCCATACGCCGCGCAACGTGCTGGGCGGGCTCGACACCGATCGCTGGCTGGCGGGCGGACCGAACCCGGCCGGAGAGGGCCGGATCCCCAACATCACGCCGGGCGGGCTGGACTGGTCGGAAAGTGACATCGTCGCCTACCTCACCACCGGGTTCACGCCCGAGTACGACACGGCGGGGGGCGAGATGGTGGCGGTGATCGAGAATCTGTCGCAGTTGCCCGAGGCCGACCGGCAGGCCATCGCCGCCTACCTCAAGGCCGTATCGCCGGTGGAGTGACCGCGCGGAGAGTACGGAGACACGACCGTTCAGGAATAGGTCGTGTCCCTCGATCTCAGGCGCCGAGGCGCTTCAGCCGTGCCTCGCGCAGGCGCGCGAAGTCGTCGCCGGCGTGATAGGACGAGCGGGTCAGCGGCGTGGCCGAGACCATCAGGAAGCCCTTGCCATAGGCGGACTTCTCGTACGCCGCGAACTCGTCGGGCGTCACGAAGCGGTCCACCGCGTGGTGCTTCGGCGTCGGCTGGAGGTACTGGCCGATGGTCAGGAAATCCACGTCGGCCGCGCGCATGTCGTCCATCACCTGGCGCACCTGCTCGCCCGTCTCGCCCAGGCCCACCATGATGCCGGACTTGGTGAACATCGCGGGGTCGATTTCCTTCACCCGCTGGAGAAGCCGCAGCGAGTGGAAGTACCGCGCGCCGGGCCGGACGGACGGATAGAGCCCCGGCACCGTTTCGAGATTGTGGTTGAACACGTCGGGCTTGGCGGCGACCACGGTCTCAAGCACCGAAGGATCGCACTTCAGGAAGTCCGGCGTCAGGATCTCGATCGTTGTGCCCGGCGACTGTCGCCGCACGGCGCGGATGGTCTGGGCGAAATGCTCGGCCCCGCCATCCTCGACATCGTCGCGGTCGACGCTCGTGATCACGACGTGGTTCAGGCCCAGCTTCTTGACCGCGTCGGCCACGCGCCCCGGCTCGAACACGTCGAGCGCGTCCGGCCGGCCGGTCGCCACGTTGCAGAAGGTACAGCCGCGGGTGCAGATCTCGCCCATGATCATCATGGTGGCGTGGCCCTGGCTCCAGCACTCGCCGACATTCGGGCAGCCCGCCTCTTCGCACACCGTCGAAAGCCGGTGCTCGCGCATGATGTTGCGCGTCTCGATGTATCCCTTGCCCGAGGGCGCCTTGACGCGGATCCAAGACGGCTTCTTGGGCTGGGCGTTGTCGGGGCGGTGCGCCTTCTCGGGGTGGCGCTGACCGGGAATCTTCAGGTCTCGCGGCATGATATCCTCGCTTTGCCCCTACCTAGGGGCATCCGCCGCGATTGTCCATGTGCGCGGCGACGCAGGCCGCCGCGCACATGGTTTTCAGACGAAGGCGGACCAGACGTCGTCGTTCGAGCCGCCCAGCAGGTCGAGCCAGACGAACCACGGATTATCGAAAGCCGTGTCCGCCTCGTGGCCCCATGCAGGTTCGTCCGCGTCCACGGGCTGCGCCTCGACCACCTCGGCCGGCTCCTCGACTTCGGCGACGGGCGCCTCGTTGAAGACGATCTCGTCGGGCTCGTTGTTCACTTCATCGTCCCTGCTTGCCTGCGCGAAGCGGTCCTGCCACGGGCGGGCCTCCGGCTGCTGCGGCTCGGGCGCGGGCTGGGTGTCGGTCTCGGCCACCACCGGCGCGGCCGGTTCTTTGCCGGTATCCAGAGCCACGGTCCCGTCGGTCCGTGCGAAGTTCTGCGTGACCATGACCGCGTCCCAGCCTTCGAAGTCGCCTTCGGCGACGCCGATCCCCACGTAGTCGAAGTCGGGGTTCAGGATGTTGGCGCGGTGGCCCGGGCTGTTCATCAGGCTCTCATGCAGGTCGGCCACATCGTCCGAGATGCCGGGATCGCCCCGTTCGCTCTGCCACGCGACGTTTTCGCCCCAGCCCCAGCTTCCGTCGAACTCGAAGCCCGCCG
This sequence comes from Tranquillimonas alkanivorans, assembly GCF_900115595.1. Taxonomy (GTDB): domain Bacteria; phylum Pseudomonadota; class Alphaproteobacteria; order Rhodobacterales; family Rhodobacteraceae; genus Tranquillimonas; species Tranquillimonas alkanivorans. The sequence continues at coordinate 984 of NZ_FOXA01000009.1, read as the reverse complement.
CACCCATACGGTCCCCGGCGGATGAGCCCCCTTCACCAGTGTGCGAGAACACGTCCGCGTCGAGCATCCAGTCGCTGTGGGTCTCGGCCGAAGCGTTCAGCCGCGTTTCCAGTTGCAGCGGCGCGACACCTGCCTCGCGCCGCTCTTCGTTCATGAGGTCGAGCATCTGGCGCTCGAAGTCGTTGGCGATTGCCATGGTCGTCTCCGTCTCTGACCTTTGCAGAGCCGGAGGTGCCGCGCCGCGGCACTGCATTGAAGACGGCTGGCCGAGATGCGGCCGGATCGGCGCCGCGCTGCCATCGCCCCTGCGTCAGGATTGGCGGGACGCCGCCTGATCAGACTTCGCATCGACGTCCCGCCCGGCGACGGCGAAAAGCCGCCGGGCTCACGTCACTCCCCCGCGTCGTTCACGCCGAGGATGACGCGGATGCGTTCGAGGATGGCGGCCAGTTCGGCGGGATCGTCCTGCGCCTCGGCCAGCTCCTGAAGGATCAGCGCCCGCTCGACATCCTCGATCTCGGCCCGCTGCTCGACCAGCAGGCGCACGCGCTCGGGGTCGTAGCCCTCGGGCGACAGGACAGTCAGCATGGCCTCGTCGTTCAAGTCCGGCGAGGCGGCACCGACCGATCCGGTGATCTCGGCAGCCTCCCCGGCCTCGTCCTGCGCGGCGATCGCGGGGGCCTCGCCCGCGTCGATCGCCTGCACCGCCTCGTCGGTGAGGTGGTCCCCAAAAACCGGACGCTCGGCTAAGCTTGCCGCCAACGATGACAAGGACGAACAGCGTGGCTGGCAAACGGAAGAACTACGGTGCCGAGTTCAAGGCGAAGGTGGCGCTCGAGGCCATCCGAGGTGAGATGACGGTCGCCGAACTGGTGGCGAAACACGGGGTGCACCAGACCCTGATCAACTCTTGGAAGCGGCAGGCGCTCGAGGGCATGTCGGGGATTTTCTCGGGAAAGGCCGAGGTGAAGGCCGCCGAGAAGG
>NZ_FOXA01000014.1:62565-63756 GCF_900115595.1 Tranquillimonas alkanivorans | reverse complement strand
CACAGGGCCGTGACCAGCCTCGCCGATTGAGGAAAATGTGTTGAACCTAAAGCAGGTGGAGGTTGTAGACGCCCCTACGAGCAGGAGCCTCAAGCGGCGAGCGACGAACACGACGATGACATCTTCCGTGAAAATTCCATGGGTGCTTGCGGTGGCCGCGGCACTTGCACTCGGGTGGGGACTGCTCTGGGCGGGATACTTCTCCGAAAGCCCCGGCGACACGGAGGGCGAAGCGCCCTTCTATGCCGACTTCGACCTGACCGCACACACGGGGATGTTCATGACGGAGGAGGATTTCGCTGGCCAGTGGAAGCTGATCTTCTTCGGCTTCGCGAACTGCCCGGACGTCTGCCCGACGACGCTCTCTGAAGTCGCCGCCGTTATGGACGGTCTCGGCCCGGACAAGGAGAAGGTCCAGCCGCTCTTCATCACGGTCGATCCGGAGCGCGACACGCCGGAGGTTCTCGCGAACTTCGTTCCGCGCTTCGACGCCGGCATCATCGGCTTGACCGGAACCCCCGAGCAGACCGCCCGGACGGCGGAAAACTTCTACATCTACTACGAGAAAGTCGAGGAGGCTGCCGCGCCCGGCGACTACACGATGGGGCATTCGTCGCAGCTCTTCCTGTTCGGGCCCGACGGCGGATACGTCACATCGTGGCAGTACGGTACGCCGGCAGAGGAAATCCTTGCAGATCTGCGGGAACGGATCTCCTCATGAGGCTGAAGCTTTCCGGTGAGGCGGCGCTTTCGGCCGCATGGGTCGTTGCGCTTGTGGCGTCGCTAAGCGTTCTGTTCGTTGGTGAAGTTTTGGGCCAGGCGCCTTGCGTCCTGTGCTGGTTCCAGCGCGCGTTCATGTTCCCGCTGGTTGTCGTGCTGGGTCTCGGCCTCTGGTGCCAGGACGGTCGGGTCGGCCGCTACGGCGTGGGCCTCGCGCTCGCCGGGGGCGCTGTCGCGATCTGGCACTTGGGCCTCTACACGGGTTTCCTCCCCGAGCGAGTGCAGCCCTGTTCGGCAGCCGGTCCGTCCTGCACCGACGAAGCCCAGATCATCCTCGGTGCGCCGATCCCGCTGCTCTCGCTCATCGCCTTCGGCCTCATCGCCATCCTCTCAGCCGCCTCGTTGCAGGAGTCGAAATAATGACCCGCCGTTTCCTGATCCTCTCCTTTTTAGCGTTCGCGCTCGCCGGAT
>NZ_FOXA01000014.1:60699-62370 GCF_900115595.1 Tranquillimonas alkanivorans | reverse complement strand
CCTGTTCTCGAAGCGCTTTTGCGGGAGCAACCCCGCTGGGCGGCGCACGGAGCCGCGGAGGCGGACCTGATCCTGAGCATCGCCGCGGAGGCGGGGCTCGATGTCGAGGCCGCGCGGGCGCAGATGCGAGCACCAGACGTCGTGGGCATCCTCAACCAGGACCAGTCGGATGTCGAAGCCGTCGGCGTACGCCAGACGCCGACGTTCTTCGTCAACGGCAGGCCCCTCGATCCCTTCGGTGAAGCCGAACTCCGCGAACTGGTCGCCGCGGAAGTCGCCGAATCCTCAACCTGAGCATAGCAGAAACTGGAGTGACGCCGCATGAAACAGATGCTCTTTTCAGTCGTCGCAGGGCTGACTCTTTCGCTTGCAACGTCTGCCGCGCATGCCGGATCCGATGCTGTCGTCGTCGAGGATGCCTGGGCGCGCGCTTCCATCGGCACCAGCCGTCCGGGCGCGGCCTACATGGAAATTCGCAACACGGGGGATGAGACCGTCACTGTGACGGGACTCGTCACCGATCTTGCGAAGATGCCGGAAATTCACAGAACTTCGACGGATGATCGGGGGGTGAGTTCGATGGCCCCGGCGGGCGAAGTCGAGATCGCGCCGGAGGCAACGGTTGCGCTCGAGCCGGGCGGGCTTCACGCCATGCTGATGCAACTGCAACGCCCGATGAAAGAGGGCGAGAGCTTTTCGCTGACGCTCCTGTTCTCGGATGGAGGCGAGGTAAGAGTCGAGATCCCGATCCGCAGTATCTCGGCGCGTGGCCCGGAAGACTGATGCGCCGACGGAAGTTTCTCGGGTATGCCGGGGCAGTGACAGCCGCCGGCGGGCTGACGCTCTTCGCAGGTTGGTGGCGGGTCGACGGACCGGGAGCCCCGGCACCCTCCGGGGCGCGGCCGCTTCCGCTCACGAAGATGGAATTCAAGCTCACCGATCATGAGGGACGGACGGTTGGCCCCGAGACGCTGATTGGCAAACCGACCTTGGCGTTCTTCGGCTTCACCTTCTGTCCCGACGTCTGCCCGACGACTCTGTCGGACATTTCCGGCTGGCTCGATGCCTTGGGTGAGGACGCCGAGCGGCTGAACGTGGTGTTCATCACGGTCGATCCCGAACGCGACACGGCTGAGATCATGGAAGATTACGTGGCGTATTTTCATCCGGCGATCCGCGGCTGGACGGGGCCGGAGAACCAGATAGCGCGTGCGGCCGAAGGCTTCCGCGCGACCTATGAAAAGGTCCCTGCCGAAAACGGCGGCTACACGATGAACCACACGGCAAGCGTCTTCCTGTTCGACGCCGCGGGCGACTTCGTCAGCACCATTGACTACCACGAGCCGAGAGAATTCGCGGTTCCCAAAATTCGCCGCGCAATGAAAGAAGAAACGAAGGAGGCGACATGAAGCTGAGATATCTGACGGCAGGGCTGGCGATGGCGGGTGGGCTTTCGGCGGCCGCCGCGGCGCTGTCCGGGGCCCTGTCGAAGGACCCGGTGCCGCCGGCGCTTGCCATGGCCAGCGCCTGGATTCCGGAGCCGGTTGCGTCGCCGCCGGCGGAGGCAAGGCCGGTCTCCTTCAGCGGGATTGTCGCCCGTGCGGATCCTGCACCGGTCGTCAAAGCTTCCATTCTTCCCGCGGTGGTCCTGCCCGATGCGCCCCTGCCTGA
>NZ_FOXA01000014.1:4387-59899 GCF_900115595.1 Tranquillimonas alkanivorans | reverse complement strand
TTCGCCCAGCCGGTCGAGGGTGCGCGGCTGAGTTCGGTATTCGGCCGCCGCAAGCATCCGGTCTACGGCAACGTGCGGATGCATACCGGCGTTGATTTTGCAGCCGCCCGCGGAACCTCCGTTCGCGCAACTGCCCCCGGCCGCATCTCCTTCATCGGGTGGCGGGGCGGCTACGGTCGCGTGGTGGAAATCGCACACGGTGCCGACACGCTGACCCGCTATGCCCATCTCAGTGCCGTTCCGAAGGGACTGGCCAAAGGGCAGCGTGTAATGGCCGGTGACATGATCGGTCGTGTCGGCGCGACGGGGACGGCCACCGGACCGAACCTGCACTACGAAGTGCGTGTGGACGGCCGGCCGACCGACCCACTCTCCGACGAGCGGCTCGCAGAGGCCGCGGAACGCGACGCGCAGGACGATGCAGCACTTGTCCGGCTGAGCGGTGCGCGGTCGCTTCTTGAAGAGCACCTGGCGAGCGACGTTGCCAGCACGACCATGGAAAAACTCTGAACATGCAACGACCGCACCGCATCCGAGCTTCGGCATCGGCCGCCTACCTCTCGTTCCCCCTGAGAGTCGGCGGGAGTCTGTCGGCCGCCCTTGTGGCACTGACCGCTTGTACTGCACCGATCGATCGGCCCGCAGACCCTGAGCAAGGTTTCCTGGAGGAACTGCCGCAAGGACTGGCCGCTCTTGCGGCTCCGGGCCAGAACCTTCAGGCCGTGCGCTTGAGGCCGGAGGATGGATGCTACTGGTACCGCTACGTGGGACCGGTGGAGATCACGATGCTGCCCCTGCGGACCATCGACGGGCAACCGATCTGCAACCGGACCCAAGTTGCGCCGACGGCGGGGAGCTGACTGCATGATCGTCATTTCCGCTGCGCGATGGCCGTCTCTCAGAGGCGGGCGCCGGGACCGCCTGCCCGGACGGGACAGCGGGTACTCCGCCGGTCAGCCCCGCCCGCTTCCGTGCGTCAGATCAGCTCTGCAAGGATGCGCCACGCTCCGCGGGATAGAGGTACGCCGTCACACCGGTCTCGACGTCGTCATAAAGGTCGTTGATGTGCGGCATGACCATGCGGACGCATCCGGAGCTCGCCCGACTGCCGATCGAGCGCGGGTAGGGCGTCCCATGAATGCGCAGATATGTGTCCCGGTCGCCGACATAGAGGTAGAGCGCGCGCGAGCCCAGTGCGTTCTGGGGTCCGGGTTCCATGCCGTCCGCATACTGCGCGTAGACCTCGGGCTCCCGGCGGATCATGGCTTGCGTGGGCGTCCAACTCGGCCATTTCGCTTTCCGGCGGATCGTGTAGGTGCCGGGCTCGTAAAGGCCGCCGCGTCCGATGGCGACGCCGTACCGCATTGCCGTCCCGTCACCTCGGATATGATAAAGATAGCGCGCAACGGCATCCACGTGGATGTCTCCGGGGGTAAGGCCGTCTCGCGCCTCAACGCGGGTCGGCAAGAACCGCGGATGCAGGCCCCACGGGTTCGTCGTCGCGGGATTGTAGTTCGGCGGCGTCACCTGAGCATCCCAAACCGCCCATTGCTCGTGCATGGAGGACGACGCGGCCAACACCGGAGTCGCGATCGGCGGGGAGAAGATCGCGGCTGTCGTCAGAATGAAATGGCGCCTGGTCAACATGAGTGTGCGCTGCTCCGTTCTTTTCTTCGCATTCCGTTGCTCTCTGAGAAGGACTCCAGGATAGGCCGCCACGGGAAGATAAAACGGCAGTATTTTCCAGCAGTTCCCTCTGCGACACTTCAACGCGCAAGCCATGCGTCATGCGCATCGGCGACTTCTACCCGACGCGAACTGACCGGTGAATATCGCCCTGCGACCGCTCCGGCTCTGCAGTATTTCAGGTGGATCTGGCTGCGTCCCGAGGTGCGCTCATGACAAGCCTTTCTCCCCTGGCGCTCGGCTTTCTGGGCAGCCTCGCCGCCGGCTCTCTGACCGCAGTCGGGGCGGCGCCGGTACTGCTTGGACATCTTCCTTCCCGGGCCACGCGAGATCTTTCCCTTGGCTTCGCGGCCGGCGTCATGTTGGCGGCCTCTTTCTTTTCACTGATCATCCCTGCGCTGGATGCGGCGGAGCCCAGGTACGACGCCGGAGCGGCTCCGGCGGCCATCGTCTGTGTTGCCATCCTTCTGGGTATGGGCGCCGTTGCACTGATGAACGAAAAGCTCCCGCACGAGCACTTCAGGACCGGACGCGAGGGACCGGAGGCGGCTTCGCTTCGGCGCGTCTGGCTCTTCATCATCGCGATCACGATCCACAACTTCCCGGAAGGACTTGCTGTTGGTGTGGGATTTGGGGCCGATGGTCTTTCCGGAGGAATGCCGCTCGCGATCGGAATCGGTCTGCAGAACGCGCCCGAAGGACTTGCCGTCGCTGTCGCGCTGCTTGGCGAAGGGTATTCCAGAGGTCGGGCCTGGGGTATCGCCGCCCTGACGGGGCTCGTGGAACCGGCCGGCGGCCTTCTCGGCGCGGGCATCATCGCTCTGTCGCAACCGCTTCTGCCTTGGGGACTGGCCTTCGCGGCCGGCGCGATGCTCTACGTTATCAGCCACGAGATCATTCCCGAGACGCATCGTAGCGGACATCAGAACAAGGCAACGCTCGGCCTCTCGATCGGCCTCGTCCTCATGTTATTTCTCGACGTCTGGCTGGGGTGACAGAATGAAAACGAAGAAACTTTCCGTGACGTTCGGAGCCACCGCTGCTATTGGCGCCTTTCTGGTCGACCAGGCGACGAAATCTTTGATCCTGGCTCACGTAGCCCCCCTGAGCGCCGGTGTGCCGGTTTTTCCGGGATTCAACCTTGTCTTCCTGCGCAACGACGGCGTGACCTTCGGCTTGCTGAGTGGCGCGCCAATGTGGAGCTTGACAGCTCTTGCACTCGCAGTCTGCGGCTGGCTGGTCGTGGCGCTTGTCCGCGCGAACAGCCGGATGGAGGCGCTTGCTTACGGCATGATCATTGGCGGCGCCTTGGGAAATGTTGCCGATCGCCTGCGTCATGGCGCCGTGACCGATTTCCTCGACGTCTATGCAGGCTCCCTGCACTGGCCGGCGTTCAACATGGCCGATGTCTTCGTGGTCTGCGGAGCGATGGCAGTGCTCTTTTCGTCGTCGACGGGTGCGCGACAGCGGCGTGCGGAGTGATCGTGAAAGCCACCTCCGAAGACGACGTCCGGATGCAGAGCACGCGCCTGCCGTTGCGCATGCTGTTGGCGGCCGCCGCCGGTGCGGTGTCGGTTCTCGCCATCCCCCCATTTTCCCTTCTGTTTCTGGTTCCGCTCGCGTTTTCGAGCCTCTTCGTCATGGTCCAGCGCGTCTCCCTCTGGCGCGGCTTTCTCATCGGCTGGAGTTTCGGGCTCGGTCAGTTCGGATTTGGCATCTCCTGGATCGCCGAGAGCTTCTATGTCGATGCCGAACGCTTCGGCATGCTTGCGATCCCCTCCGTGGCAGGGCTCTCCGCCGTGCTTGCGTTCTTTCCGGGCCTCGCCGTCGTTCTCTTCGCTCAGTTCAACCGGCTTACCGCCGACAGGCCGCTCGCGAGCAGCCTGCTGCTCGGGACCTGCTGGGCTGGAGCAGAGTGGCTGCGCGGCCACCTCCTGACTGGCTTTCCCTGGAACCTCGCCGGATACGCCCTCGTCGACTACGACGCCCTGCGGCAGCCCGCCGCCTGGATCGGAAGCTATGGACTGAGCTTCATTGCCGTCTTTGCCGGCGCCTTGCCGGGTGCGGCTTTTCTGGCACAGAGACCGGCGCGACCAAAAAGCCTGGTCATGTTCGGTGGCGTCGTGCTCGCGGCTTGGAGTGCCGGCATGTTCCGGATCGCCTCCGACGCACCAGCCGCGCCCGGAATAGATCTGCGTCTCGTCCAGGGCAATGTTCCTCAAGATGAGAAATGGGTTCCTGGAAGCCGGGAGCGCACGCTCACGCGCTATCTCAACCTCTCGGACCGTCCCGGCAAGTTCGACCTCCTGCTCTGGCCGGAGACGGCATTTCCCGGCTTCCTTGACGAGGATGCCGCGGCAGGCAGGCGCATCGCCGGGGTCCTGCCGGACGGTGCGCTGCTCCTGACGGGGGCGCCGGACCGCGTCGAGACCGACGACGGTACCCTCTACTTCAACGCGTTGCAGGCCTACGACAGCTCGGGCCGCATTCTCGCCGGGTACGCCAAGCACCATCTCGTTCCGTTTGGCGAGTACGTTCCCCTGTCCGGTTGGCTCCCGTTCGAGCGGATGACGGAAGGTCTCGGGGATTTCGCGCCCGGCCCGGGGCCGCGCACGCTCGCCCTTCCCGGCGCGCCGCTGGTTGCGGCGGCGATCTGCTACGAGATCATCTTTCCCGGGCACGTGATCGACGCCGAGGCCCGGCCCGACTGGATCTACAATGCCACGAACGATGCCTGGTTCGGCAACAGCATCGGTCCCGAACAGCATCTGGCTTCGGCCCGAATGCGTGCCGTCGAGGAAGGCCTGCCCGTAGTGCGCGCCGCGAACACTGGCATTTCCGCGGTGATCGACGCCACGGGCGCGGTCCTGGAGCGGCTCGACACCGGTACTACAGGGATCATAGACGCCCCGCTCCCGGGTGCCCGCGCAGCGACGCCCTATTCGCGATTTGGTGACTGGACATTGCTGGTGGTCATCGCGACGTGCTGGATCTTCTTGTGGGGTATAACGGCGGTGGGTGCGCGACCGAAAGCACACGCGAGAAAGGATAAGCGCGGATGATCGTACTTGCCGGCGTCTTCGGAGGCGCAATCAGGGGCGGGCTTCTGGCGAAGCGACGGGGCGGAAAGCGCCTTGACATTCTGCAGTACGCAGCCGCGCATGGCATCGCGTTCGGCCTGCTCGGCTTCTTTGTGACGATCGCCATGGCACGTCTCTTCGGGTGAGCGGGCCGTAGCGGGACGTCATGAACACGGTGTTCGGCGTGACGCTGAGGGTGTTCCTCACGATGGCCGCCGCCGCGGTCGCGGCGACGGCGGTGGTCGGATATCTGCTGCTGGCTTCTGTTCCGGATTATGACGAAGATTTCACCGTGCCGGGCATCCGGGGGCCTGTCGACATCCTCAGGGATGCTTCCGCGATTCCACACATTTCGGCGGCCTCCACCGCCGACGTCTACTTCGCACTTGGCTTCGTTCATGCACAAGACCGGCTTGGCCAGATGCTGAGAGCCCGGCGGTCCGCCGCGGCTGAAGCGATGCGACAGAGGCGCGTGACGTTCGGCCGCCCTGTCTCCGCTGCTCTTGATGCCTACGCAGATGGCGTCAACGCATGGATATCAGAACTTTCCAGAGGAGGCCGGGGCGGCGGAGGGCCGGAGCTGCTCATGCTCGACGCCCCGATCCAGCCGTGGGAGGCTTCCGACAGCTTGGCACTTGTCCGCGCATTCCTGGAAAACCTGCAGATCGCCCATTCTTCGGATGAGGGCAAGATCATGGGAGTGCAGGTTCCGGCAGGTCGACCGAATAATGCGCCGGGACTTCTTTCTCATCGACGGGACGCGGACCTCGACGTGTGGGCGGTCCCTGCAAGCCGGACAGTTTCCGGTGCTCCGATCCTCGCTGCCGATGCCACAGGTCCCCTTGCGCTGCCGTCGCAGTGGTATCTGGCTGATCTTCAGCTTCCCTCGGGCCCGGTCATAGGTGCCACGCTGCCGGGCGTTCCTTTCGTCTTAATCGGCCGATCCGAGAACCTTGCGTGGGGCTTCAGGTCGTCCGAACTTACTGCGACCGCCTTGCCTGACGCCGCCGCCGAAGCATTTCTGGCAGTTCTCGACCGCCTGACCCGGTCGTCCAGCGCAAGCGGCGCGGTAAAGAAGCTCGCCGACCTTCCGCTCACCGGTCTGCAGCTTGTCGCGGCGGATGTGCAGGCTGTCGAAACCTGGCCTCGCTGCGCTCGACCGGCTTGCAAACCTGCTCAAGATTTCCGGGATATTCGCCGCGGCGTCCTTGACGAGCGTCAGACCATCTATTCGATTGAAAGCGCCGTGGCGGTGCAGCAGGATGTCATCAGCGCCGTCGCCCGCATCCTTCTGCCTCTGATGGCGCGGGAAATGTGGTTCGATGCCCCCGCCGCACGCGGAGAAGGCAGTACGTCGAGCACCCTTCGTTCGAGGGTCCTGGATCGGCTCGCAAGCTGGAACGGCGAGATGGAGCGCCTGGCGCCCGAACCGCTTGTGTTCTGGGCTTGGATCCGCGCTTTTCAGCAACGCATTCTGCAGGACGAGTATCCTGCGGCGGATCATCTGTGGAGGCGCCTGAGGCCCGACTTCTTGCACGCCGTCCTCAGCGACCGCGAAGGAAGTGCGATCTGGTGCGACATCCGGCTCTCGGAGCGGAGAGAAACCTGCGACGAGATGCTCCTCGCTTCTTTCGACGACGCGCTGAGCTGGATCACCCGCCGATATGGTGATGACCCGTCCTCGTGGGCCTGGGGATCGGAGCACGTCATGGTCATGAAGTGGTCCGCGATCCGGCCCGGAAGCGCACTGGACGGCTTTGCTGATCTCAAGGCATTCGCAGCGGGAGGTCCGGATACGCAGAAGTCCACGCTCTTTGAGGCGGGAGAAACCGATCCCTTCGAGTTCAGGAGCGGCACGAATTTCCAAGCCGTGATGACACTCGGCGAAGACACGGCATCCTATTTCATCGCACCCGCAGGGCAATCCGGTCACCCGCTTTCGCGTTTCTACGACAATCTCTTTTCAAGGTGGAAGCAGGCCGATTATCTGGACATGTCCTCGGATCTCTCCATCGCGAGAAGCGCTGCGGCGGGACTCTCGCGATTGACGCCACTGCCTCGCACCAATTCCGATTGAAAGGACGCCCCAGCTCGATGATCGATGCCATGATCCCCTACGATCCCTTCGGATACGTCCTCTCGCCCGTCATGATCGCACTCGTCCTTCTGGCTGCAGCGCTCTACTGGCGCGGCCTCTCGCTCCCAAGGCGGCTGGGGCCGCGTCCGGCGCCATGGCGGCAGGCCATGTTCTTCTTGGGCCTCGCCTGCATCCTCGTGGCTACGAACGGACCGCTGGCCCCGCTCGGACACAACCTCTTTTCGGCCCATCAAGGCGAACATCTTCTGCTGCGGTTGCTTGGCCCGTTTCTGATCGCGGTCTCCCGGCCCTGGCGCCAGCTCACTGCCGCCTTGGCGCGTCCGTGGCGGCAGAGGGTTGCGGTGGTTGGTCAAGGGCAGTTCGCTCGATGGCTGGCCCACCCCGCGGTGGCAACCGCGACACTCATAGGCGCGCTCTACATGTGGCAGGTGCCGGGGCTCTATGGGCTTGCCCAGCGAATTGCCATTATCGAAGTTGCAGCGCACCTGATCATGGCAGCGGCGGGCGTCTGGTACTTTGGAGTTCTCCTCGACCTGCGCGACCCGCCCGAGGGCGCCCGGCGTGGCGCACGCCTGATGTCGGGCTTCGTGGTCATCGTGTCGAACATCCTTCTGGGAGCGCTGACGACACTGAAGGAGAGCGTGATCTACGCAGGCTATCAGGCAGGCACATGGCCCGGTCGCTTTAGTGCGCTGGCAGACGAGACCACAGGCGGATACATAATCTGGGTCCCGTCCTCGATGATCATGATCGCGGCGATCATCCTCATTATCCACGGCTGGGACGTATCGGAGGACCGACGCTGGAATGCTCGCTACGCGCGCCCATTTTCCAACTCAGCAGCGTTGGAGTTTCCAGAAACTGCAGAAGAACTGCGTTTGAAAGTGGCTATGCCGAACCAGCGGATGGGCCGCACTCTCGCCTTTGGCGTTCTGTCAATGTTCGCCATCTTGATGGCGACGGCACTTGCCCTCCTGTCGCTGGGGGAATGAGCGGGAGGCGGTGTACTTCTTTGTGCTTTTTTGCCCGCCCGGTCGCCCGTGCCCCGCAGCGAATAGCAGTTTTGCCAGCGGCGTCGCTGTACACCAGCGTCGCGCCGCTCACCTACATGATCAGGCCGCGTCGTACCTCGTAAAGACTTCCGTCGTCCCGTCTGAGAGGATCAAGAACACGGTGAATGCCTCCCGCTCGTCCTCCGGCCCCATCCCGGGGGAGCCGTAGGGCATGCCCGGCACGGCAAGACCGACGGCATCGGGGCGCTCGGCGAGGAGACGACGGATGTCGGCGGGCGGCACGTGGCCCTCAACCATGTAGCCCTCGATTTCGCCGGTATGGCAGGAGTGCATCTCCTGCGGAATGCCGTTCTCCAGCTTGTGACGGATCAGCAGCGTGCCGTAGCTTGCCTCGGTCGTCACCTCGAAGCCGGCGTCGCGCAGGATGTCGACCCAGGCGGTGCAGCATCCGCAGTTCCGGTCCCTCACGACGTGGATCGCGGGCGCGGCGGCTTGTGCCGGAGAGGCAAGCGGGGCGAGTGCGGCGCAGCTTGTGGCCGTGGCGAGCATGTGGCGTCGGGTGATGGTTCTCATCGTGGTGCTCCTCGTGATTTCGTCATACCTGTTCGGGGGCGACACGTGTATCAACGTCGCGAGGCGTCGCTGAAGCCCATCGACCGAGACCGACGCGGCCTTCCCGCTCGGGGCGGAAAGCGAGCAGTCGCAGTGCGTTGAGCGTGACGAGCACGGTTGCCCCGGTATCCGCGAGGATCGCGATCCAGAGGCCGGTGATCCCGAAGATCGTCGTCACGAGGAACACGCTCTTCAGCCCGAGCGCGATCGCGACATTCTGCCGAATGTTGGTCATCGTCGCGCGGGCGAGGCGGATCTTGCCTGGCACATCGCCGACCCGGTCACGCAGAATCGCGGCATGTGCGGTCTCGAGCGCCACGTCGGTGCCCGAGCCCATCGCCACGCCGACATGCGCCGCGGCGAGCGCGGGCGCATCGTTGATCCCGTCGCCCACCATTATCACCCGCGCCTCGCCCGTGAGCGCCCGAACCTCGCGCACCTTATCCTCAGGCAGCAATCCAGCACGGTACTCGATCCCGAGGCCGTCGGAAATCGCCGCGGCCGTGCGCGCGTTGTCACCGGTCAGCATGACGGGCGCGATGCCCATCGCCCGGAGCTGACGCACGGCGTCGGCCGCGTCCGCCCGGGGCTCGTCCCGCAGCGCGATCAGGCCAAGAGGGGTGTTTCCGCGCCAGACCAGCACCACCGTCTTGCCCTCCGCCTCGAGCGAAGCGGCCTGCGCGCGAATGTCCTCGCCGAGGACGCCGGCCTCTTCGGCCAAGCGGGGTGAGCCGACTGTCACAGTTGCGCCGTCGATCGTCGCTTCGGCTCCCTTGCCGGGGATGGCCCGGGCCGAGGTCGAGGTTGGAACGGTCATGCCGCCCGCTTCTGCACGCGCCACAATGGCCTTGCCCAGCGGATGGCTTGCCCCCGTTTCGACGCCTGCCGCCAACGCCAGAACTTCGGGCTCAGAACCGACGAGAGGCACGATGTCTGTCACGCGCGGTCGTCCATGGGTCAGCGTGCCGGTCTTGTCGAAGGCGACATGGGTGACCCGTGCCGCCGCCTCGATCACCGCACCACCCTTCATCAGGAGACCGTTTCGAGCTCCCGCCGAGAGTGCGGAGGCGATGGAGGCGGGAACCGAGATCACCAGTGCACAGGGACAGCCGATCAGAAGAAGTGCCAGCGCCCGATATGTCCATTCGCCCCAGGGTTGCCCGAAGGCGAGCGGCGGGATAAGCGCTACGAGCAGGGCGGCACCCACGACCGCGGGCATGTAGACGCGGCTGAACCGGTCGATAAAGCGCTCGGTCGGCGCGCGGGCGCTCTCAGCCTCCTCCACGAGGCGCACGATGCGCGAGATCGTGTTGTCCTCTGCCGTCTTTTTGACACGTACACGCAGGGCGGCCTCCGTGTTGATGGAGCCCGCGAAAACCTCGCTTCCCGGCTCCTTGAGGATGGGAACGCTCTCACCGGTCACCGGGCTTTCGTCGATGCCGGACGTGCCCTCGATGACCTCGCCGTCGGCCGGTACGCGGTCGCCGGGGCGGACGAGCACGACCTGGTCGACCTTCAGGCTTCGCGCCGGAACCTCGCGTGTCCGGCCGCCGACTTCCAGAAGTGCCGTCTTCGGCACCAGGGCCGCCAGCGCCCGGATGCCGTTGCGCGCATTGTTCGCGGCGAGCCCCTCGAGCATTTCGCCGACGGCGAAGAGGAAAACGACCAGCGCCGCCTCCTCGGCCGCCCCGATCACCAGGGCACCGCCGGCGGCGATTGTCATCAACATCTCGATCGTGAAGGGCATCCCCACGCGCGCCATGGCGAAGGCCCGCCGCGCGATCGGGACGAGGCCGATCAGCGTGGCCAGCACGAAGGCCCACTGCGCGATCTCCTCCGAAAACGTCAGGTGCACCGCCCAGGCCGCCGCCAGCAGAACCCCGGTTCCGAGCAGAAGCCGGCCCTTGGAGGTGTCGTACCAGGCAGGCGTCGCATCCTCCTGATGCCGGGACTGCTGCAGCGGCTCCTCGTCGGGCGGCTGCCGGTCGGCAGACGCGGCGCCTGGGGCCGGGAACGCACCGTCGGGCAGAATGAAGCCGCCTTTCGGCTTTTCTGGCGCAGCCCCCTTTGACGAGATGCCGAAGCCGATCGCCCGCACCGCCTTCTCCACCCGGTCGGGAGGAGTGCGGCTGTCGTCGAGCGTCAGGCGCAGGCGCTCTGCCATGAGCGCGACGTCGACTTCTTCGACGCCCGGCAGCCGCTCGACGGCGCCGCGCACCTTGCCGGCGCAGGCCCCGCAGTCCATGCCGGTCACGCGCCATTCGATCTGCCTCGCTCCGCCGTCCGCCATCTCCGTCCTCCTGCCGACTCGTCTTCCGTTGTGAGTCGCAGAGATAGGACCTCTACCGGCTGTAGGTTCAAGTTCCATGTCCTCAGAAGACATGAAAACAGCCCGCGTGGCTCGGATGGGCGCGGCGGGAGCGGCACGTCGGCTAAGAGATGTTGCTCTTGTCCGGAAGGCGCCAGCATCCTACAGCCGCTATAGGTAAGATAGAGGTGGCCAGTCATGCTCTCCATTGGTGCGCTTGCGAAGAGAACCGGCACGAAGGTGCAGACGATCCGCTACTACGAGCAGATCGGTCTCATGCCCGAGCCCGGCCGGACCATTGGCGGACAGCGCCGCTATGGAGATGGGGAACTCGACCGCCTGGCCTTCATCCGGCACGCCCGGCAGCTCGGCTTCTCGCTCGAAGCGATTCGAGAGCTGATGGAGCTCGCCGACAACCCCGAATGCCCCTGCGCCCAGATAGACGCGGTGGCACAGCGGCAACTGCGAGGGGTCGAAGCGCGGATCGCCCGGCTGGAGGCGCTGCGGACTGAACTGCGCCGGATGGTCAGCGAGTGCGGTCAGGGCAAAGTGGCGGACTGCCGCGTTCTGGAGGTGCTTCGCGACCACGAGGAATGTCTGTCCGATCACGGTCGGGATGGCGCCTGACGCCGGTCGCGCCCGTCTGGCTTCTCGCCCAGGACCGGGTCGGTTTCGCCGCCCACGGCGGCGTCTACATCGCCGCATCAGTGTCGGGGAGATGTCGGCCGGCCGAAGGACCGGGGTCCGACTGATGGGACGCCGGCAGCACGCCGATCTGCCTGCTCGGCGGGGACATGATCCTTTTTTCGCCCAGAGCGTAAAACTCCGCTTGAACCTAAAGCCGCTGTAGAAGCTTCTCCTTGAAGATCAGCAGCTCGCCGGTCTGCTCATGATGTCGGTCGGTTCGATGATGTATGTGGTGGCTGCGGTAATCGTGATCGCCGCCTGGCTGGGTAATTTGGAAAAGGCCCACCCTTCGCAAGGGCAGAACGGAACCGCGGCAACGGTGAAGGGTAGGGCCGAATGACTGCAACGCGACTGGCGCTCTCGACCACGTTCGCGTTGTCGGCCTGCCAAGGCTCACAGACGGCTTTCGATCCGGCAGGGGTGGAGGCGGAGCGCGTCCTCACGCTGTTCTGGATCATGCTGGCGGGGGGGGGCGCGATCTGGGCCGTCGTGGTCGGGCTGGGTTTCTATGCAACGCGGGTCGCGCCTGAGCAGCACTCCGAAAAGGCGGGCCTGAGACTCATCATCTGGGGCGGCTGCGGATTCACGACAATCGTCCTCGCCGCGCTGCTGTTCTGGGGCCTCAAGATGATGCCCGAACTCCGCCGACCCGCCGACGGCCCCACGGTTGCGGTCTCAGGCGAACAATTCTGGTGGCGCGTTGCCTACGGTGTCGAGGGTGATCCAGGCGTGGTGCGCAACCTTCCTATGGGCGGCGTCCCGAGCGCCAATGAGATCCGGATCCCGCTGGGACAGCGTACCGAGATCCTTCTCAGTAGTCCGGACGTGATCCACTCCTTTTGGGTGCCGCAACTCGCCGGGAAAATGGACGCGATTCCCGGACGGGTGAACCGTCTCATACTCGAGCCGACGGAGGCTGGGGTGTTCAATGGGGCCTGCGCGGAATTCTGCGGCACGGCCCATGCGCAGATGGGTTTCCGCGTGGTGGTGGTAAGCGAGAGCGAGTTCGAGGCCTACGTTCAGGCGCAGGCCGAACCGGCAGCGGTTGTCGATAGTGCAGGCCTCGATCTCTTCCTGCAGAACGGGTGTGCGGCGTGCCATTCGGTCCGCGGCACACCGGCCGATGGAGACGTCGGGCCGGACCTCACGCACCTCGCCAGCCGGCGCACAATCGCCGCCGGTCTGCTTCCGACGACGGAGGAGAACATCGCCGCCTTCATCGCCTCTCCCGATCACCTCAAGCCGGGCGTCGAAATGCCCGCCTTCGGCATGCTGCCGAACGAACAGATCGCCCAGATCGCGGCATGGCTCGGGAGCCTCGAGTGACCGATCGCAGGACCAACGCAACCGGAGAGCCAAATCAAGAGGACGAGGAGGTCCGCCGGGGTCAGGAGGAACGGCTCCGAACGGTCTGGGCGGCACCGAGGAGCTGGCGGTACTGGTCCGCTGTCAACAACACGGAGGTCGGTGTCTGGTACACTGCAGCGGCATTCGGCTTCATGCTCTTCGCAGGCGTTCTCGCGTTGATGATGCGGGTGCAGCTTGCTGTTCCGGAAAACGACTTCCTGTCGGCCACGTTCTACAACCAAGTCTACACCCTTCACGGCACGGCAATGATGTTTCTTTTCGCGGTGCCGATCTTCGAAGCCGTTGCGATCATACTCCTGCCGCAGATGCTGGGCGCGCGGGACCTTCCGTTTCCCCGGCTGTCCGCCTTCGGGTTCTGGTGCTTCGTCATCGGCGGCGTCTTCGTCTGCGGTTCGATCTTCTTCGGTGCCGCGCCCAATGCTGGATGGTTCATGTACCCGCCGCTGACCACGAACGAGCAGTACACGCCGGGCTACGGGCCGGACATCTGGCTGCTCGGCCTGTCGTTCATCGAGGTGGCGTCGATTGCCGCGGCGGTGGAGCTGATCGTCGGGACCCTCAAGTGTCGCCCGCCAGGCATGCGGCTGAACCTGATGCCGCTCTACGGCTGGTATGTGCTGGTGGTGGCGGGGATGATCCTTTTTGCCTTCCCGCCGTTGATCGCGGGCGACATCCTGTTCGAGCTGGAGCGGATGTTCGACTGGCCGTTCTTCGATCCGAGCCGTGGCGGAGACCCCCTTCTTTGGCAGCACTTGTTCTGGATTTTCGGCCACCCGGAGGTCTACATCGTGTTCCTGCCCGCCGTTGCGCTCGTTGCGATGATCGTGCCGACGTTCGCGCAGCGCCCGATCCTCGGGTATTCCTGGATCGTGCTCGCGGCGGTGGGTACCGGTTTCATCTCCTTCGGCCTCTGGGTGCACCACATGTATACCACGGGCCTGCCGTCTATTTCGCTCGGCTTTTTCTCGGCGGCCTCCGAGGCGGTGGCAATCCCGACCGGAGTGCAGATATTCGTGTTCCTGGCCACGCTCCTGACCGGACGCGTGATCTATTCGGTGCCGATGCTGTTCGTCTCGGGTGCGTTGGCCATCTTCGTCATCGGCGGCCTGACGGGCGTGATGGTCGCGCTGGTGCCTTTCGACTGGCAGGCGCATGACACCTACTTCGTGGTGGGCCACCTGCATTGCGTGCTGATCGGCGGCATGCTGTTCCCACTGGCGGCGGGGATCTACTACTACTGGCCGATCGTCGGGGGACGGCGCCTTTCGGACAAGCTGGGCCGGGTGGCCTTCTGGCTCATGTTCGCCGGGTTCAACCTCGCCTTCCTGCCGATGCATTATTCCGGACTTGCCGGCATGGCGCGCCGCGTCTGGACCTATTCCGAGGAGCTGGGCGTCGGGATGGCGAATTTCGCCTCCAGCATCGGCGCCTTCGTCTTCGCCGCCGGTTTTCTCGTGATCGTCTGGGACGTGCTACGTCCCCGCGGCAAGGAAGCTCATGCAAGGCGCAACCCCTGGAATGCCGGGACGCTCGAGTGGCTGACCGAGATGCCGGGCGAAAGCTGGGGCGTTCGATCTGTGCCAATCGTAACGACGCGCTACCCGCTCTGGGAGCAGCCGAATTTCATCGACGACGTCGACAAAGGACGCTTCTATCTTCCCGACGCGGAGGAAATGAAGCGCGAGACGATTATAACGTCGGTGCTCGACGGGGAGCCACTGCAGTGTCTTCGCGTGCCGGGGCCGAGCTTCATGCCGATGATCGCCGCAGTGCTGACCGGAGCTGTCTTCATCTTCGCCACCTTCCACTGGTGGGCCGCAACATTTGCCGCGATGGGCCTTTCGGTCGCATCGATCATCGTCTGGCTCTGGCGCGGTACTGCCGAAATCCCTGAAAAAGCGGAGAAGAACGTCGGCCTCGGCCTGAAGCTGCCGCTCTACAAGTCGGGCCCGCACTCGATCGGCTGGTGGGCGATGTTCATCACGATGACCGGGGATGCGATGGCTTTCATCGGCCTGATCTTCGGATACTACTATTTCTTCACGATACACGCCGATTTCCCACCGCCGGCGGCGGTCGGTCCGGGCGTGTTCTGGCCCGGTGTCGCGCTCGCGATGTTCGCGCTCGCCTGGGGCGCAGCGCTCTTCGGTGGCATCTCAAATCGCGCCGAACGGATCGGCACATCACGCGCGCTGATGGCCGCCGGGACGCTGACGTCGCTCGCGGGTAGCGCGGCACTGCTCTGGGGACCCTACGTCACCGGCCTCGATCCCACGGCACACGTCTATCCGGCGACGGTCTGGGTGCTGGCGATCTGGACAGCGGTTCACGGAGGCGTGGGTGGCCTGATGCTCGGCTATTGCCTGGGCCGATCCTTTGCGGGACGGCTGACCCCTGCGCATGACGTCGATATCTCGAACGTCACACTCTACTGGCACTTCATGGGCGGCACGGCGCTCCTGACGGTCACCACGCTCGCGCTCTTCCCCATACTCACATGAGGTCTGGATGCAGGTATTCGGAAAGACGCAGGATAACCTCTGGACCTTGATCGCCGCACCGACGATCTGGGGGGGGCACTTCCTCTTCAGCTATTTACTTGCCGCCTATCGATGCGCGCCCAATGCCGATCCCTTCAGGGGGATCGGTGGCACCCGAATCGCAATTGCGGTGGCGACGCTCGTCTCGCTGGCCCTGATTGCGCTGATCCTGCGCCGGTCGTGGCGCGAGTGGCGCGCCGATGGGGGCGGGTTTCGCAACAGCCAAGACACGCCGGAGGCGCGCGAGCGCTTCCTCGAGTTCTCGACTCTGCTGCTGGCCTGCCTTTCGTTCGCTGCGGTAGCGTTCGAGACCATGCCGATCCTGCTGATCGGT
This sequence comes from Tranquillimonas alkanivorans, assembly GCF_900115595.1. GTDB lineage: Bacteria > Pseudomonadota > Alphaproteobacteria > Rhodobacterales > Rhodobacteraceae > Tranquillimonas > Tranquillimonas alkanivorans. The sequence continues at coordinate 44,173 of NZ_FOXA01000014.1, read as the reverse complement.
GACTGCCGGTGAGCATCAACTGAATGGGGATCGCGGCAGATGCGGATAAGACTCGTCCTGACCTGGAAGAAGGTCGCCGGTCTGATCGTACTGGGGATAGCAGGTGCTCTACTCGTCGGCTGGTCGGGCTTGGTTTCCATCGCAGCTTCATCTGGCCACTTCGCCATCACGCGCTGGTTCCTCGGCTGGACCATGGAAAATGCAGTCGAAACGCAGTCAATGCTGATCAAGAAGCCTGAGCACATCGAGCTCGACGACCCGGCCCTCATCCGGAGATCCGCCGGACATTATGCGACCGGCTGCGCAGCCTGCCACGGCGCGCCGGGGGTCCCGCAGTCGCCCGTGGTTGAGCAGATGACCCCGAGCCCGCCTCGCCTCGAAGAGAAGGTTGGCGACTGGAGCGACGAGGAACTGTTCTGGATCGTCAAGAACGGGATTAAGTATTCTGGCATGCCGGCCTGGCCCGCACCGGAGCGCGAGGACGAGGTTTGGGCGCAGGTGGCCTTCCTGCGGGCCCTGCCCGGCATGACGCGCGCCGAGTACGCGGAATTGGCCTTGGGCGGCGGACTTGCGGACAGTGATGTCGCAGCGGGGGGAGAGACCACTGCCGCCTTGGACGGCATCGTCGAAAATGCGCTGGCCGACTGTGCCCGTTGTCATGGTCGGGACGGGCTCGGTCGGGGCGCAGGCAAGGCGGGGGACGCCTTTCCCGTCATCGCCGGACAGCCCGCGGCCTATCTTTACGCCACCTTGCGGGCGTTCGCGCTCGGCCGGCGGGAAAGCGGTTTCATGGAGCCCCCCGCAAACCGCTACACGCCTGAGGTGCTCGAGGCGCTGGCGCAGCATTATGCGGCGCGGCCTGGGCGGGAGATCGCGGCGGCCGGGGGCGCGAAACCGGCAGCCACGGCCTCCGGCGCGGCGGGCCATCCATTCGAGGACGCTCCTGTCGCTGGCGAGCCATACAACGGTCGCGCGCCTGAGAACTCTCTCCTGTCATTGGAGAGTTGGCAGGACCAGGCCGGCGTCCTCGAAGGCGAAGGCGAGCTTTCTTATGCCGAGGTTCCCTTGGCAGCGGCTGCAGGGCCGCCGACCAGCCGCGAGGGAATCCTCCGGCTCGGAAGGCGCATAGCCCTTGAAGGCATCGGATTCAGGAAGGTTCCCGCCTGCCAGAGCTGCCATGGTCAGGCGGGATGGGCGAGGAATCCGTACTACCCCTACTTGGCTGGTCAGGCGGAGTGGTACCTCTCGGAGCAGCTCAGCCTCTGGCAGGAGGGGAGGCGCGGGGGCACCGAATATGCGCACGTCATGAACGAGATCGCGCGAAACATGACGGATGAGCAGATCGAGGCGGTCTCTGCCTGGTATTCTGAGCTACCCGAACCGGTTCAAGATGAAAGAGAAACTTCCCCTCCGTCCTCGCGTTGAGCGGCAACCACGGGCTGCGACTCTGCTATCTCGGGCGAGCGGCATTGGCTTCAGGGAGGACGACGCATGAACAATCTGTGGCTGGTTGTCGCTCTGGCATTGCTTCCCGGACTGGGAAATTTTGCTGGCGCGATGGTCGCCGAATTCATCCGAACGACGCCGCGGCTTCTTAATTTTGCGCTCCATACCGCCTCCGGCATCGTCATCGGCGTCGTCGCAATCGAACTCATGCCGGAAGCGCTCAACAACCTCGCCGGCTGGTGGATTGCGCTGTCTTTCGCCGCCGGCGGTGCTGTCTACATCGGCATGGAGACGCTGCTCGAAAAGAAGCAGAGTGCGAAGAGCGGCGGCGGCAGCACCGGCATGTGGATGATCTACGTGGCTGTTGCCGTTGATCTCTCCGGCGATGGCCTGATGATCGGCTCGGGCTCTGCGGTGGGCATCTCACTGGCCATTGTGCTGGCCGCTGGGCAGGTGCTTGCCGATTTTCCCGAAGGCTACTCGGTCGTGGCGAACCTCAGAGAGAACGGTGTTGCCCGGAAGCGGCGGATTGCGGTCTCGTTGTCGTTCCCTCTCTACTGCCTCGGAGCAGCTTTGCTCGCGTGGTTTCTGCTGCGGAGTGCACCGGACGCCGCCAAATACGTCGCCTTGAGTTTCGTTGCCGGACTGCTGTCAGTTGCCGCAGTCGAGGACATGCTTGAGGAGGCGCATGAGGCTGCGAATGACAATCGTTCATCGGCGCTGGCCTTCGTCGGCGGCTTCGTCCTTTTTACCTTGGTCTCATCCGGACTGGAGACAGTCTTGAGCGAAGGTGGCGCTTCGGGTGGGCAGGGCGGCTCAGGAAGCCAGGAAACCGGGGAAGCTTCGAATGCCACATGACCACGGGCACAGCCACATTGATCCCAAGTCCGGAGATCGGCGGGTATCGGTCGCCATCTGGGCGAACGGTCTTCTGACCGTTGCGCAGGTCGTCGGAGGAGTCCTTTCTGGCAGCCTCGCCTTGATCGCAGATGCGTTGCATAATTTCTCCGATATGGCTTCGCTGGTCATTGCCTTCGCCGCGCGGAAGATTGCACGTCGCCCGGCAGACGAGCGCATGACGTTCGGCTACGGCCGGATCGAGATCGTCGCCGCACTCATCAACTACACCACGCTCATCCTCGTCGGCTTCTATCTGATCTATGAGGGGGTGATGCGTATGATTGATCCGCCCGAGGTTGAGGGCTGGACGGTCGTGATCCTCGGTGGCGTTGCCCTGTTCGTAGACGCCCTGACGGCGCTGCTCACCTACTCGATGCAGAAGGGCAGCGTGAACATTCGCGCGCTCTTTCTGCACAACCTGTCGGACGCTTTGGCGTCTGTTGGTGTGATCGTCGGCGGCGCCCTGATCCTCCTCTACGATATGCGGTGGGTCGATCCAGCGATCACGATCGGTATCGCGCTCTATATCCTCTACCTGGCCTTCACGGAAATCGGCGGCCCGATCCGTTCTCTCATGCTCGGCAGCCCGCCCGACATCGACAGCAGGGCCGTCATCGAGACCATGCGTTGCGTCGACGGCGTTGATGACGTCCATCACGTGCACCTTTGGCAGATGCAGGAGCACGAGGCCGCGCTCGACTGCCACGTCGTCCTCACCGAGGAAGGCTGGACCCGCATCGAGACGATCAAGGGCACGATCAAGGACAAGTTGGAAGCCGACTTCGGCATCACCCATTCCAGCCTCGAGTTCGAGAACATCCATCGCGCCCATCGGGACGCCGAGCTCTTCGGCCACGGAGACGGACGGAAGGAGGACAATCATGTTCATTGAGACGCTCAAGGATGATGATGAAGTCGTCGGCATCGTCTGCCGCGGCAAGCTGACCGCAGAGGACATGAAGCGCATGCACGTGCTGCTGCACGAAAAGCTGGTATCGGCGGAGCGGCCGGGCCTGGTCGTCGACCTGACGGAGTTCAAAGGCTACGAAGATGCGGACGCCCTTCGCGAGGACATGAAAATGGATATCTCGCACCGCAACGACTTCTCCCGCATCGCCGTCATTGGGGACAGGAAGTGGATCGAATGGGGAATGTCGCTGGCCGGTGCAATCACCCGCGCCGAAATGCGCTGGTTCGACAGCAGCGAAGCTGAGGCGGCGCAGGTCTGGGCGCGACGACAGTAGAGCCATTTCCCGGATGACGCAGCCAGGCACGAGCAGCTCGTGTCGGACAATTTCAAGCGGGCGCGACGACAGTAGAGCCATTTCCCGGATGACGCAGCCAGGCACGAGCAGCTCGTGTCGGACAATTTCAAGCGGGCGTGACGAAGACCTGCTTCCACGTTACAAGCCGCTCCGAGATTGTGAGAACGGCGATGAGCGCCCCGGCCTCGGCCCCGAGAATCACCCAGAGGGTGTTCCACAGGTGGCCATAGGCCGCCAGGAACAGGATGTGGTCGTACCCGGTCACCATGTGCTTGGCGCCGAGATACATGAAGGGAATGAGGTTCACCCCCCAGATCTCCTGGATGTAGCCCGCGCCACCGGGGGTGACGTTGTGGGCCAGCGCAAGTCCGGCACTCAGCAAAAGCGCGGCCAGCGCAAGAAGGGACAGGGCAGCGGTCCGGCGCATGCCGGGATCGCTCCAGCCCCGATGACTTGTGGTCATGGATTGGACTCCGCTTGGGTCTTTCAGGATCGGTGTGTTGCGCACGCGGCGCAGCCGATTCAGACGCGCGGAGGTCGCTCTACACGGAAGACCCGGTGCGGGCCGTCGACCGACACCGGAAGGCGCGACAGGTCCCGGCAGCCGGGAATCGGCTCGGGAGTTTGCGCAAGCGACAGGACCGCCGGGCTGTGGTCATGGTCGGCGGCGTCATGGCCATGGCCATGCATCGCCCAGTTTCCCCCGCCAACCGCACGGGGAAACCCGCGCGAGATTTTTGGGGGAAGCTACACCCGGGCTTCGCCCGGCTTCCGCTTCCCCCAAAATCACCACCTGCAATGTCGCGCAGTTTCACCAGCGGTGTCGCTGCACAGCAGATGGCACTTTTCAGCGGTCGCTCGAGGGTGGCCCAACTGTGCATATGGGAAGTCCGGCTTTCTGTTGTGCGACATATTTAATAGGTGCATACTAACCCAAAAGTCGTTTTGAGAGGGCGCTGCCAACATGCCATCAATGATCCTCAAGCTGAAGATCCGGAATTTCCGCGGCGTTCAAGAACTTGATTGGCATCCCTCAGCCGGACTGAATTTTATATTAGGGGGCGGGGACACAGGAAAGACCACGGTGTTAGACGCCATAGACCTTCTGTTCTCTCCATCCAGCTCTTTCACTGTTTCTGAAACGGATTACTGGATGAGAGATACCACAAATGGCTTCAGTGTTGAGGCCGTAGTTCGCCTGAGTGAAGATATAGCAATCAATACCCAACCCAATATGGCTTACCCTTGGCATTGGGACGGAAAGGAAGCTGTGCTTCCTAACAATAGTGAAGAGAACGCTGAAAACGATGAGGTGTATCGATTCCGGTTCACAGCAAACGATCAGCAAGAAACCTTGTGGGAAATTGTGCAGCCGGACGGAAACACGATTCGTTTTTCTGTGGGGCTCAGGCGACAGATTGGATTGGTTTCGCTCCCAAGTGATGACCGAAACGATAAGGATCTCAGGTTGGTGCACGGATCTGCTCTGGATCGGCACATAGGCGATCCATCCTTGCGCTACCGCATCGGCAAACAGGTTGCCAGCATAAATCTTCAAGACGAACTGTCGGATGAGGCGCACCTGTTTAACAGTAGAGCCATTTCCCGGATGACGCAGCCAGGCACGAGCAGCTCGTGTCGGACAATTTCAAGCGGGCGTGACGAAGACCTGCTTCCACGTTACAAGCCGCTCCGAGATTGTGAGAACGGCGACGAGCGCCCCGGCCTCGGCCCCGAGAATCACCCAGAGGGTGTTCCACAGGTGGCCATAGGCCGCCCCCGAGGCCATCGCGATCGGCGCGCTCGGGATTGGGCTCGCCACCACGGCGAGGGTTATCAGCCCGACGACCAGCAGAGGGCCGAATACGCCAGCCTCGGCCACCATTCGATCGAGCGCCTTGCGGTCGAAACGGGCGGCGAGATCGGGCGAGCCCCAGAGCAGCCAAGCGCCGACGAGGATGGCGGCGAGCGCCGCGAGAGCAATTGCGGCGCGCCTGTTCACGTCAGGCGGCAGCCGGTTCGTAGCCCGCCTCGCGAATTGCGTTCCGGATGGCGTCGTCGTCCAGCGCGCTGTCGACCTGAACGGTCCGGTCGGACAGGTCGCAGTCCACCTGTGCCGCGGGATCGACGGACCGGATCGACTTTTCGATGGCGGAGGTGCAGTGGCCGCAGCTCATCTTCTCAACCTTGTACTTTGTCATGTCGCGTCTCCTTTCCCGCGTCAGGTGGGAGTTCCCGCGCGGGAAGGTCAAGGCCCCGGCAAGCTTCCGGCGCTTCGGATCCACATGCGTCGGTCAGGCGGCCTCCGCGGCCTCCTTCAACAGACCCCGCACGCTGATCTCGACGCCGCCGGCCACCTGCTGCAAGATGACGTTGCAAGACAGCATTGCGCCCACACGCGGCTCGATCTTGATGGCCTGAGCGACGGCCTTGAAGATCGAGATCGCGCCGACGGCGCCTATAAAGGTGGCCACCGGCGCTGCGATCCAGATCAGCGCGCCAGCGATCATGAGGAAATCCGCCAGCGCCTCAGGGAAGGGGCACAGATAGCCGTAGCGCACCCGGCGCCGCGCCAGGAGGCCGTAGTTCAGGAAGGTGGTTTTCCGGGTCGTCCACGAGACGTCGGACGATCTGCATGCCACGCGGACCTTCCTGACGCTTGAGCAGGAACTCTTTACCTTGTTCAGCCGCCCAAGGCTCGGCTGAGCGCATCCTTCATTGCCTTCAGACTTTCTGTCTTCCGATCTATCTCGCGAATGTGCTCCTTGGCGGCGCACTCAATATCGGCGCGGGTACGGCCGTCGCCCTCATAGAGACCCAAGAGGCTGCGGCATTCTTCGATTGAGAATCCAAGGGAGCGGGCGCGGCCCAGGAAGCATATCTTGTGCAGGTCGGATTCGCTGAAGTGCCGGTAGCCATTGGGCTCGCGCTCTGATCGGACAAGGCCGACCTCCTCGTAATAGCGGATGGTTTTCGCAGGGAGGCCCGAACGAGCAGCCACCTCTCCGATATTCATGTTCCGCTCCTTATTCAGCCGGTTTCAGGGCAGGTGCGTCACGGGACACATCGGCGGTCTCGTCCATCGTCGGACGCAGCCCTCGCAGTCTCAGCGCATTACTCAGAACGAAGACGGAAGAAAGCGCCATCGCTCCAGCGGCCAGGACGGGAGAAAGCAAAAGGCCGAGGGCCGGATATAGAACGCCGGCAGCTACAGGTATCAGCGCCGTGTTGTAGCCAAAGGCCCAGAACAGGTTCTGCCGGATGTTCCGCATGGTGCTGCGCGAGACCTCGAAGGCGTTCACCACACCGCGCAAGTCGCCGGACATCAGCACCACGTCGGCAGACTCGATTGCCACGTCGGCGCCTGTTCCAATGGCGATACCCACGTCCGCATGGGCGAGAGCGGGCGCGTCATTGATCCCGTCGCCGACGAAGGCAATGCTGATGCCATCTTTCCGCAGTTCATCCAGTGCTGCCACCTTTCCATCGGGCAGTACTCCTGCCACGACATGATCGATACCGGTCTCGCGTGCGATAGCTTCGGCCGTCTCACGTTTGTCGCCGGTGATCATCGCGACCTTGAGGCCAAGATCGTGTAGCGCGGCGATGGCGGCACGGCTCGCCGGTTTCACCGGATCGGCCACGGCGATCAGTGCGGCGGCGCGGCCGTCGATGGCAGCGAAAAGCGCTGTTCGTCCTTTTCGGGCGAGCTCCGTTTCCGTCGCGCCGAGAGCAGAGATGTCGACGCCTTCCCTGACCATGAACCGGTCAGCACCCACCAGCACCTCACGCCCCGCCACGCGGGCCTTCACGCCATATCCGGTGACCGAGCTAAAGCTTTCAACTTCAGGCAGCCGGATGCCCTCTGCCCGGGCGGCGCGAACGACGGCCTCGGCAATAGGGTGCTCCGAACGAGCCTCCACGGCGGCGACGAGGGAAAGCACTTCGGCTCGAGCGAAACCCTCGACCGGAGTGAGATCTGTCAGTTCCGGTCGCCCCTGTGTAACCGTGCCGGTCTTATCGAGTGCAACGACCGCGACCCCTGAGAGAGTCTGCAAGGCGTCGCCTTTTCGAAAGAGAACTCCCATTTCAGCCGCGCGTCCGGTACCCACCATGATCGAAGTCGGTGTCGCCAAGCCCATGGCGCAAGGGCAGGCGATGATCATGACGGAAACCCCGGCCACGAGCGCGAAGCTGAGTGCCGGCGCCGGACCGAAGGAGAGCCAGCCGAAGACCGCAAGCAGCGCCACGCCGATCACCGCCGGCACGAACCACAGCGTCACACGGTCCACGAGTCCCTGGATTGGAAGTTTGGCGCCTTGTGCCTCTTCGACCATTCGGATGATCTGGGCGAGCGTCGTATCGGCGCCGACACGTGTCGCGCGGAAGCGGAAGCCGCCCGGTCCGTTTACAGTGCCGCCCGTGACCGGGTCGCCCGGCTTCTTTGCCACGGGGATTGGCTCGCCGGTGATCATGCTTTCATCGACGTGGCTCGTGCCGTCGGCCACCTCACCGTCCACCGCGATGCGCTCTCCGGGCCGGACGACCAGCACGTCGCCCGCGGCGAGCTCTTCGATCGGCACCTCGACCGTGTCTCCGTTTCGTTCGACACGAGCGGTCTTCACCTGCATGCCGAGCAGCTTTCTGATTGCGGCGCCGGTGCGGCCCCTGGCGCGCGCCTCCAACCAGCGTCCGAGCAGGATCAATGTCGCGATGACGGCCGCCGCCTCGTAGTAAACAACACGGGTGCCCTCCGGGAGCAGTCCTGGCGCGAACGTCGCGATGACGGAGAAGAGCCAAGCCGCGGCCGTGCCGAGCGCGACCAAGGAGTTCATGTCGGGCGCCCCCCGCAGGAGGGTGGGAACGCCCTTGATGTAGAAACGCCGACCGGGACCGGCGAGAATGGCAGTGGTCAATACGAACTGCAGCAGCCAGATCGTCTGTTGCCCGACCCTGTGTGCGAGCCAATCGTGGAAGCCGGGAAGCGTATGGCCGCCCATCTCGACGAGGAAGACCGGGAGAGTGAGAATGCTGGCGATCACCACGTCGCGACGAAGAATGCGCGCTTCTTCCTCCTTGCGTGCGGAGTTGTCCTGCGGCGATTCGGCACCTGCCAATTTCGCGGGGTAGCCGGCTTCGGCCGCGGCCGCGACAAGCGCCCGAGGCGTCGTCGCCCCTTCGACATAGGTGACAGTAGCGGTCTCCGTGGCGAAATTGACAGAGGCCTCGAGAACGCCCGGCACTGCCGCCAGCGCCTTGTCCACCCTGCCGACGCATGAGGCGCAGGACATCGACGCGATGGACAAGGTGACCTTTTGCCTGCGAGCCGGGTACCCCGTCTCGCGCAGCACGTCTGCAAGGCTCGAAGGCGTCGCGGGCCCGCTGCCGCAATTTCCGTGGCGAGGTTCACATTCACTTCCTTCACCCCCGGCAATGCGGCCAGCGCCTTGTCCACCCGGCCGACACAGGAGGCGCAGGACATGCCCTCGATGGAAAACCTGATCTGCTGCAGCTCGCTCATGTCGCTCTCCGCATCTCTGAGTGGCACCGGAGATGGGGGCTCCCACACGATGAGACCGGCCACACCTGGCATCATTCGGACGCCGATCTCTTCACCATCACCAAGCATGGCGTCGAAGCGGTGGTGCCGGGCTATGAGAGCGACATGCCCGCCTTCGAAGGCGTGCTGAGCGACGCGGAGATCGAGGCCGTCCTCGCCTACATCAAGAGCACCTGGCCCGAACGTCAGCGCACCTTCCAGGCCGAGGTGACAGCCAACGACGAGAGCGAGCCATGAGCGGGGAAGAGCAGGTCGCCGATAGATCGCGCCGATTGAGCCTCCTGCTGGTGCTCCCGGTGGCCCTGTTCCTGGCGCTCGCCGGAGCCTTCTTCTGGGGGCTCATGAACACCGACGACAAGCTGCCGAGCACCATGATCGGGCGCGCGGTGCCGGAGTTCGACCTGCCGCCGCTCGAGGGGCGTGACAACGGGCTGTCGTCGGAGGATCTGCGCGGGGAGGTCTCGATCGTGAACGTCTGGGCGTCGTGGTGCGCGCCGTGCCGGGTCGAGATGCCGCTCCTCGTCGAACTGGCGGAGGCGGGCACGGTGCCGATCCACGGCATCAACTACAAGGACGACCCCGCGGCCGCGGAGAGGTTCCTGGCCGAGCTGGGCGATCCCTATACCCGCATCGGGGTGGACCGCTCCGGCCGGACCTCGATCGACTGGGGCGTCTATGGCCTGCCCGAGACCTTCGTCATCGATGCCGAGGGACGCATCGCACACAAGCATGTCGGCGCCTTCGACCGGCGCATGCTGGAAGAGGACATCCTTCCCGTGGTTCGCCGCCTTCAGGCGGAGGACGGCGCATGAGACGCCGTGGCTTCCTCGCGGGAGCGCTTGCGATGGGTGCGACGCCGGTCAGCGCGCGGCCGGTCATGCCGCTGCACGAGAGCCCGCGTCAGCTCCTGTCGCCGTCCTTCGTGGACGGTTCGGGGCAGGAGCGGACGCTCGAGGAGTTCCGCGGCCGCACGGTGCTCCTCAATGTCTGGGCCACCTGGTGCGTCCCGTGCCGCGAGGAGATGCCGGCGCTCGACCGCCTGCAGGCCCGGCTGGGCGGGCCCGGCTTCCACGTCCTCGCGCTCTCGATCGACCGGGCCGGCATGGACGCAGTCCGCAGGTTCTACCGGGACATCGGCATCCGGCATCTCGATCTCTACCTCATCGAGGAGATGAAGGGGATGTTGGGCTTCGGCATCATCGGCCTTCCCACCACCATCCTGATCGATCCGCGCGGGCTGGAGATCGCCCGGCGGGTCGGCCCGGCGGAATGGGACAGCGCCGCGGCCCTCTCGTATTTCCAGGACATCATCGCAGAAGGACACAACAGCCGATGACCGATTTCTCTCATACCGATCAGCCGAAGCGGCCCGCTCTTCGCCTGCCGGGCAGGAGGCAAACCCTCATGCTGACCGCATTGGCGGTCGTCGGGGGCGGGGCGGCTCTCAACTGGGGCTGGCTCACGGCGATCGGCGCGGCACCGCTGATCCTCAGTCTCGCTCCATGCGCAGCCATGTGCGCGCTGGGGCTGTGCATGCGCGGGGGCTCGTCCGCCTGCGCCAAGTCCAAGACTCCGGCAGCAAAGCCGGACGACCACATCGACTAACCCTCATACCGAAAGGACACGACATGACCATCACGACCAAGCTCGCCTCCGCCACAGCTCTGGCCCTGCTGCTCGCGGCTCCTGTCGTTCACGCCCAGGACACCGCCCAGGAGACCGGCGGCGGCCAGGCGGAAGGCGGCCACATGAACATGCAAGGCGGCGCCATGGCCGGCATGGAAGGCATGGAGGGCATGATGCCAATGATGAAGATGATGGCGCAGATGGGCCCGATGATGGAGGCGTGCACCGAGATGATGCAGGCGATGAACGCCGAGATGGATGCGCCCGAGGCCGAAGGCGACAACGGCTGACGGTGAGCGTCCGCCCGGACCGCCCGGGCCGGGCGGACGCGCCGAAGAAGGAAATCCCATGAACAAGCCCCGAGCCACATCCGTCCGTCGCTTCCACATCGTCCTGTGGAGCGGCACCATCGCGTTCGCGCTCCTGGCCGCGGGCCTTTTCGCCCTGCGCATGCAGACCGAGCCGGAACCGAAGATCACCTACCAGGGCGAAGCCGACATCCGCTCCGAATTCTCTCTCGTGGATCATACCGGGCGCGCCGTCACCGAGGAGGATTATGCCGATCGCTGGCAGCTCGTCTTCTTCGGCTTCACCTACTGCCCCGACATCTGCCCCACCACGCTGGCCTACATGGGCACCGTGCTGGATCTGCTCGGCGAGAAGGCCGATCGCGTGGCGCCGCTCTTCGTCACCGTCGATCCGGAGCGCGACACGCCGGAGGTGCTTTCGGACTACGTCGCCGCCTTCCATCCCCGCCTCACCGGGCTGACCGGCACCGAAGCCCAGGTGGCCGCGGCCGCCGAAGCGTTCAAGGTCTATTACGAGCGGCTCGAGGACGAGAGCGCGCCGGACGGATACCTCATGGCTCATTCCGGACACATCTACCTGATGCGCCCCGACGGGCGCTTCGAGGCGGTGTTTCTCGAGGGAGATCAGTCCCCGGAGGCTCTCGCCGAAGAGATTTCCAGGCGCATCGCCAAGGAGGATAGATCGTGATGATCCGACCGCTGCTGATCGCAGCCCTGCTCACCGCCTCACCGGCCCTGGCCGAAGTCTCGGTTGCCGCCCCCTGGGCGCGGGCGAGCATCATCGCCGCCCGCCCTGGCGCGGCCTACCTGAGGCTCGCGACGACCGAGGCCGACAGGCTCCTCTCCGTCACCACGCCCATCGCGGACCGCGTCATGATCCACGCGGTCGAGGCGGGGGATGACGGCGTTGCCCGCATGCGTCCGCTCGATGCGCTCGATCTGCAGCCGGACGTGCCGGTGACACTGGAACCGGGCGGCATGCATATCATGCTCATGGGCCTGACCGAGCGACTGGTGGAGGGCACCAGCTTTCCCCTGACCTTGACCTTCGAAATGGCGGGCGAAGTCGTGGTCGATGTCCCGGTGCTCGGCATCGCGGCAACCGGACCCGGGGATGACGCGCGATGAGAACCCTTTTCTTCTCGCTCCTGCTTCTCGGCGCGACGCCGGCCGTCGCCGATCACCCCGGCGACGACCTCAACTTCGTGATGGCCGGAAAGGAGGCGGCGTTCGAGCCGCTCGAGCCGCAGGCAGCGCTCGACCTGGCGCTCGTGGATGCAGAAGGTCGCGCACTCGATGCCGGCGATGTCTCGGGTCGGATCCTCGCGGTTAGCTTCGCGCCGGGAGCATGCGGCGCGCCCTGCGCGGCTCAGCAGGCCCAACTCGCCGAGGTCCTCGCCTCGCTGAACGACACGCCCATGCGCGACATGGTCAGCTTTGTCACCGTGTCCGACAGCGCCGAAACGGCAGAAGGCCGCGCACCCGATAACTGGATCACAGCAAGCCCGGCGGATGGCCGGGCGGTATCCGATCTGAGGGATGCCTTCGGCCAGCGCAGCGAACGGCCGGGCAGCGCGCCGATGATCCACCTGCTCGACCGGGACGGCCGGCAGGTCGGCATCTTCCATGGGTCGGGGTTTCAGCCGATGAACCTGCTGCTCTACATCAACGGCCTGACCAACAGGCATCCCACTCCCGAGCCAGCCGGCCTGCTGGAGCGGATGCTCGGGTGGTTGCGATGATCATGGCATCGTCGAGTTTGGCGGGCGCGCGGCCGGACTGGCTCGCGGCCCTGCGCCGCTTCGCCGTCTTCACTCTGTTCGGGCATCTGCTCTGGGAGATGGCGCACGTCCCGCTTTACACCATCTGGGCTGAGGGCAGCGCAGGCGAGATCGCCTTTGCGGTCGTGCATTGCACCGGTGGCGATCTTCTCATCGCGATGAGCACGCTGCTTCTGGCCCTCTTCACGGTCGGCTCTCGGTCCTGGCCGGATGAGAAGATCGGCACGGTTCTTCTGGCGGCGATCCTCCTCGGTGTCGGCTACACCATCTTCAGCGAGTGGCTGAACATCGTCGTGCGCGAGGCCTGGGCGTACCGGGACATCATGCCGGTCATTCCGGTCATCGACGCGGGCCTCACGCCGGTGCTGCAATGGATCGTGGTGCCCACGCTGGCCTATGCCGCGGCGCTAAGACGGTGGCCGTGGGCTGGGCGGGGAGAGGCTCATGCTTGACGCCACGTCCCTTGGCGCCATCGCGGCTCTCGCCGCCGGCGCGATCTCCTTCGTCTCACCTTGCGTCCTGCCGCTGGTCCCCGGCTACGTCTCCTACATCGCCGGCCGCACCGGGCCCGCAGGGCGAACCGGTCCCCGCTGGGAAGCTGTCTGGCTCAGCTTCTGCTTCGTTCTCGGCTTCTCGACGATCTTCATGGCGCTCGGTGCCTCGGCCACGGCGCTGGGACAGGTTCTGCTGCGCTGGCGCTACGAGTTGAACCTGCTGGGCGGCGCCATCGTGATCCTGTTCGGCCTGTTCATGCTGGGCGCGGCGCGCATCCAGATGATGGAGCGCGACCTGCGCTTCCACCTCGATCTGCCCGGCGGCCGCCCGGTCGCCTCCTACGTCCTCGGTCTCGCCTTCGGCTTCGGCTGGACGCCCTGCATCGGTCCGATCCTGGGCGCCATCCTCACCGCCAGCGCCGCCAGCGCCACGGTCTCCGAGGGGGTTGCTCTGTTGGCAATCTATTCGGCCGGCCTCGGCATTCCGTTCCTGATCGTGGCGGGCTTCACCGATAGGATCGCCGGAAAGATCCGGGCCATCGGCCGCATCGGGCGCCGCCTGCACCAGGGCGCGGGACTGGTGATGATCGTGATGGGATTGGCGATGATGACCGGACAGCTCAGCGCGTTTTCCTGGTGGTTGCTCGAGACCTTTCCGGTTCTGGGGCGGATCGGATGATCGTTCGCCATGACCGGATGACCTATGGCGGGCCCGGAAGCTCGGGGCGCCGAGGAGGCTGCAAAAATCGCCTGGCGCTCCGCAGGGAGCGGAAATCTTCGCTGGAAAGCATCCCCGCCGGGGACGGTCCCCGCGCAAGCGATTCCCCAAGTCCAGAGGCTGGGTCACCAATTCCTATCCCGCTTCCGGGAGGACCATTGGCGCCTGGACCAGGCGCGAGCTTCATCCTCCATTGCCGCGTCCCGGTGGAGGGGCAACAGCGGCGCGCAATAGAAGGGGATCGGGTTCGAGAATTGCCAGCGTCAGAAATGCAGCGTTCCTCGCGGCAGCCATCAGCGAAATTCCGCTGAAAGAGGCGCAGCCCGGTATTGTTGGCGTTAATCCTTTTTTCGCGCCAATCCGATTTGGTAAAAGAAGCCACTGCTCTCGATGAGAGTGAACTGAAAGTAGAAGTGGGACGACTTCCTTGAGGATGTGGAAAAATGGCGGCCTGACCCGCCGGGGATTGATGCGTGCGTTCGCGGCCGCTGCGGTAGTTGCGGCGCCGACCTACGCCAACGCATTCGGATTCCTCCGGGGTGCAGGCGACATACGTGCAATGAAGATGTATTCCGCGCGGACCGGTGAGCAGATCAACATGATCTACTGGGCTGACGGAAAATACATACCGGAAGCGCTTCAAGAAATCAGCCGATTCATGCGAGACTGGCGGAACGGAGAAATCAAAGAGATCGACAAGCAGGCGATCGACATCGTGTCTGCGACGCATGGGCTTCTGGATGTTTCGGAGCCGTACCTCCTGATATCCGGATATCGCTCGCCCGAGACCAACGAAATGCTTCGCAGGCGGTCCAAAGGCGTCGCGAAGAATTCTCTGCATCTTTCCGGTAAAGCGGCGGATCTACGGCTCAAGTCACGAGACGTACAGCAGTTGGCGCGAGCGGCGGCGTCGCTGGGCGCCGGCGGAGTCGGTCGCTATAGCAGATCGAACTTTGTCCATATGGACAGCGGGAACGTCAGAAGCTGGGGTTCATAATAAGGATCACTCGCCCGCGGACATTGAAATGACGTAGGTCCTGATCGCCGACAATATGAGCTGAATTGCCGCTGGTGTGGCACCTGAACGGAAGAGGAAGACATGGCATCAGCAGCCGAACAGATGGCGGCCAACATGAGCTGGAGCGCCTTGGGGAAGGCGGCGGAGTTGCGCAGGCGTATCCTCTTCACGCTGGCGCTTCTCTGCGTCTACCGGCTTGGAACCTATATTCCCGTTCCAGGTATCGACGGAAATGCGCTCCGAGACTTCATGGAGCAGGCCTCCGCCGGAATCGGTGGTATCCTCAACATGTTCACCGGCGGCGCGATCTCGCGAATGGGAATCTTCGCGCTCGGGATCATGCCCTATATTTCAGCCTCCATCATCGTGCAGTTGATGACAGCCATGGTGCCGCAACTCGAGCAGATGAAGAAGGAGGGCGAGGCCGGACGCAAGAAGATCAACCAGTACACACGCTACGGGACCGTTCTTCTGGCGACGGTCCAAGCCTACGGGCTTGCGGTATCCCTTGAGGCCGGTGACCTCGCGACCGACCCAGGGTTCTTCTTCCGCGCGTCCTCCGTCATCACCCTCGTGGGCGGCACGATGTTCCTGATGTGGCTCGGTGAGCAAATCACGCATCGCGGGATCGGTAACGGAATCTCCTTGATCATCTTTGTTGGCATCATCGCCGAGGTCCCGGGGGCGCTGGCGCAGTTTTTCGCTTCCGGCAGATCGGGAGCGATCAGTCCCGCCGTCATTGTCGGCATTGTGGTGATGGTCGTGGTGGTAATCGCGTTCGTCGTCTTCATGGAGCGGTCCTTGCGAAAAATCCACATTCAGTACCCACGGCGGCAGGTGGGAATGAAGGTGTATGACGGGGGCTCCTCGCATCTGCCGATCAAGGTGAATCCGGCAGGTGTGGTTCCGGCGATCTTCGCGTCGTCGCTGCTGTTGTTGCCAACGACCTTCGCGACTTTCTCAGGCGGCCAGGCCGGTCCGGTGATGTCGGCGGTTCTCGCCTACTTCGGGCCCGGCCAGCCGCTGTATCTGTTGTTTTTCGGTGCCATGATCGTCTTCTTCACGTACTTCTACACCTCCAATGTCGCGTTCAAGTCTGAAGACGTCGCCGAGAACTTGAAAAACCAGAATGGCTTCATTCCGGGCATCCGACCAGGCAGTCGCACCAAGGAGTACCTCGACTATGTGGTGGTGCGGCTTCTGGTACTTGGATCGGCTTACCTGGCGGCCGTGGCTCTGCTGCCGGAGATTCTTCGCGCCCAGTACGCCGTCCCATTTTACTTCGGCGGCACAAGCGTGCTTATCGTGGTCAGCGTCTCGATGGACACGATTCAGCAAGTCCAATCGCACCTGCTTGCGCATCAATACGAGGGTCTGATCGAGAAGTCTCAACTCCGCGGTAAAAGTCGCGTACGGAAAACGGGCGGGTCCCGTCGGTGAGAGCCGCCAATGCCACCCAAAGACCTCGTTACCCGCACCAAAAGCCGGACAATCCGCGTCCGAGAAAACGCCCTTTGGTCGGGCGCATTCAAAATGCGCTCGGCTCCGGAACACCTCGCGAAGCCTTTCCTGGTCTGCGGCGAGGGACGGTCGACTTTTATTCGCTCCAGTCCGCCCCACTTTGGCCTACGCCTGGTGCGGTGCGCTTGTCGCAGTCGGCGCTTGCGATACGGGAAACGGATCGTCCAGAACCACACCTATTCGCGCCTAAGCTAACGGCCCTTGGTGCCAGAAAGATCGCTTGATGCTGCCAGAAGCTATTCCGTTCCCTAATCTCGATCCGGAACTCTTCTCGATCCACATCGGGACGTTCACCTTTTCGCTGCGCTGGTACGCTCTTGCGTATATCGCCGGGATTTTGCTCGGCTGGCGCCTCTGCGTCATCGCCCTTCGGGATGCGGATCTGTGGCCGCCGAGTGGACCACCGATGTCGAGGCCACAGTTGGATGATCTCGTGACCTGGGTCATCCTCGGCATCGTGATCGGGGGGCGCTTGGGTTTTGTTCTGTTTTATCAGCCCGAGTATTACCTCCAGCATCCGCTCGAGATCATCAAGGTGTGGCACGGTGGCATGTCGTTCCACGGTGGCTTCCTCGGCGTGGCGCTTGCCGTGCTCGTCTTTTGCACGCGCCAGAACATTCGGCTGCTGAGCACGGCAGATTTGCTTGCATTGGCAACACCTCCGGGCCTGTTGTTCGGTCGTCTGGCGAACTTCATTAACGCCGAACTCTGGGGCCGCCCCACGGAACTTCCGTGGGGTGTGATTTTCCCAGGTGAAGCGGCGCAATCCTGCGCCCAGTTTGCCGGCCCCTGTGCCCGTCATCCCTCGCAGCTCTACGAGGCCTTGCTGGAGGGCGTCGTCCTGGGTGGCGTGATGATCTATCTCGCTTGGCGCCGCGGATGGTTCAGAACACCGGGAGCGATGACGGGTACATTCTTGGCCGCTTACGGCACGGCAAGAAGTCTCGTTGAGCTGGTTCGCCAGCCGGATGCCCAGTTCGTCTCTGAGGGGAATCCGGTTGGTTATGCGCTCCAGTTCGGAAGCTGGGGGCTGACCATGGGGCAAATTCTGTCTCTGCCTATGATCGTCACGGGGATCGGGTTGATCGGGTGGGCGCGCCGCCGGAGTTCCGCATCCTCCAGAGGGGGTGGAGTTTCGAGCCGGTTCGGGCGCTAAGCGTGAGCGCGCCGGGTACTTCATCTCGGTTGCTCAAGCAGCGGCTTAGGTCGCAGGCAGAGGCGCGCATCGGCACCACCAAAGCATGGAGGGTCGACTACAGTGACGACCGACCGCGTTCGGTGCTCAAGAACGTGGCCCAGCAAGCGCTTTTCTACGCCCGTCGGATAGTATTAGGGCTGACCTGGAATAGGCGCGCAAGCTCAGCCACGCTTCGTCCCTCGTGATCGCGCATGCGTTGGACTTCGGCGCGGCGCTCCTTGGAGAGGGCAGGGGGGCGACCGCCAACCCGCCCGCGCCTGCGCGCAGCGGCGAGGCCCTCCTTGGTCCTCTCAGCGATCCTCTCGCGCTCGAACTGAGCAATCGAGGCGAAGACATGAAAGACCAGACGCCCAGAGGGCGTCGTGGTATCGATATCCTCGGCCAAAGATCGGAAGCCCGCGCCCTTGCTCCGGATTGTGTCTACGATCATCAGCAGGTCCTGGAGGGATCGACTGAGCCGATCATATTTCGCGACGACGATGACGTCACCCGGACGGAGCTGATCGAGGAGCCGGTCGAGCTCTGGCCTGACCATCTTCGATCCGGAAATCTTTTCACCATAGATCCGCTCGACGCCGGCCGCCTTGAGCGCCTCGACCTGCGCATCGAGGCTCTGGTCCTCGGTCGAGACACGTGCATAGCCCAGGATCATGTCGGCTGACCTGCCAAAAACCCTCAACAACCGATACGGTTTTGACCCGGGATTTTGGCAGCGTCAACGCCCTGGATTGCCGGGGTGAAAGATTGCCTTCCAAAAACGACCGTTTTCGGGACGCGGCCTGCGAAGTCTAATCAACCTGAGGGCGAAGTGTGTTGCGCACCGAGGGTCCGCTCCGAGCCCACAGTGACCGCGGAGATCCAGTTCCGGTTCGCGTGTGCAGCGAGGCGCGCCCCATCACGGATCGCCCCAGAGCCGCCATTCATCGACCGGTTGGTCGCTGCAGCGCAGCTCGCCGAAGCCGAAGTTGCGGTGCGAGACGCCGGAAACGCTCGGATTCGGCTGTACGGCCGCGGGTGTTCATCATTGCGCTGCTCCGATGCGGACGTTTAGAAGAGCCTTGAAACCAATCGTTTCTGCAGTAGCGAGGGGCGAAGGGTGAAGAGTGAGCCTCTGCCGATCACGTCCGACGTCGAAGCAAATTGGATAGGCACAATAAATGTCAGGCCTTCGCAACATCGATTACCGGCTCTGGTTCGCAATCACGCTTACCACTCTTCTACCGACGCTGTATTCGACAGTCCGCATCTACTTCCTTAACAGCCTCCCGGACACCTCGAACGCAAGCATCGCTGCACAGTCCATGTGGCTCAATTTGTCATATGAGGTGGTGCAAGAGGCGCTTTTACTGCCGCTCTATTACATATTTGGGCGCGTGATCGGCGACCGACAAGCGCTTCGCGAGCGTGTCGGGGACGCACTTCTGGTCGCGCTCATCGCCTACGGAATCTTGACGATCATCATTCTCATCGGCGCGGATTGGTTAACGCGCGCGATGTCACAGCAGCCCGCCCTGCAGGTCCAAACCGCCGGCTACCTTCGCCTTGAGGCGTTCGGAAAGATGATTGGCACCTTGAACGATATCTGTGTCATTGTGGTCGTGGCGCTATCTTGGGAACGTCTCTTGATTGCCCTGGTCGCGCTGCGGACCTTGCTTACAGTCTTACTGGATAGCGCTTTTGTCGGCCAATTCGAAGTCTCGCTGAACTTGGGCATCCAAGGCGTCGCATGGACGAACATTAGCGTGGGGACGCTTCTCCTTGTGCCGTCTGTCGCCATCCTCACGCGTGCACGCGTCCTTGGAGTTCCGCGCTTGGGCAGAATAGTAGGATGGAAGAAGGACTGGTTCCTCGTTGCCGCGCGTTCCGGCCTTGAGTCTGGGGTCCGAAATCTTGCCTTCTCCCTTATGATCTTGCGGCTGGTGAACGAGGTGAGGGAGGCGGGCCTTTATTGGGTTACCAACGGCTTCATCTGGGGATGGTTGCTGTTGCCGGTGCTTTCGCTTGGCACATTGATCCGGCAGGATGTTGGCAATCACCACGGCCGTCTTAACGGCCGCTTGGTCGGATACTTAAAGATAATCTCACTCATCATCGGTGTTTGGATCGTTACGATCCCGGGATGGCGTTGGTTCATCCTACACGCAATGGGCTTCGACGAAGCTGGCCGCGTTGTTTCGCTAACCGTTCTGCTTCTCGCCTTCTATGCCGCGTTTGCCTTTAACCATGTCCTTGACAGCTATCTCTACGGCATGGGGCGCACAGACCTCATCCTCTATCAGTCCCTCTTTGTCAGTGTCGTTTATTATGGTGTCGCGTTCGTCGCGTATTTAACGGGTATCTTCATTCCGGACCTGCGTGGGATAGCGTTGCTCTTCGGGGGCGGTATTCTGGTAGATAGTATCGTAACGCTGTTGCAGTTCTGGCGCACCGGATATTTCGGACGTTCCGAGGCCTCGCGGGTCGGCGCCGGCAATTCAAATGATCCAGGAGCGACATTCCTGCGCGCTGTCGACTGAGCGCGCAGCGTCGCCAATCTTCGTCCGTGCAAAAAACATCCAGCGCAACAGATGGATGCCCCAGTGGGCGCACTCGGCCCTACGCGGAAGTGCGCTCCTTCGACGAACGCCGCGTTGCAGCGCAAGAAAGCAGACGCTCTCGGCTGCTTCAAGCACCACCCTGCTTTTACGATGATCCGATGCGTCGGCGGGTCTTGCCGCCACGTCTTGAGCGCACGCGTCGAAGCAGCCATCGCTTGCAGCGCCTCTCCGAAGCACGATTCGTGGACCAATATCGCTTTGACGCTGAGCATCAGTTCTAAAATTACTGCGAGTGTGAGTTGGGAGTCCCCCATCCACACGCTACAAGACGGTCGAATGCCAGACTAATTTGGCGCTGCGTAAAGCGTCTCTTTCTGTCATTCCAAGAATAGGTTTTCTCAATCGCCTCTTGAGCATTGGTCACCCCCTCACGCTGAATCAACCAATGCACTGTTGCAAGGAGTTCCATACCCACAGGTGACTCAAACCCGTCAACGAGCTGACTGACACGCACGAACCGCTCATTTGTATCTTTATGTTGTTTCAGAAACCGGTCCGCCTCATCTACCGATCCCGGGACTAATTCAATTGTCTTTCCAGGGATGTCTCCCCCGTCTGCATAGCCTGACACAAGATGTCCCTCAATCTGGTTCAATACATGACGAAGGTTTTCAGCATATGGTCCGTAATGGTGCTTCTTGTAATTGAGTCGAAGCGGCTCTCCAGCTTCTTGCATGAAATACATCAGTTTATGCAACTCAATCAGCGTGACAAACGGATCAAGCAATCCTGCGAGATAGCGATGCATCAAGGTGACCAAGGTGGCCCGGCCGGCTGTCATCTTGGGCGGCTCAGTGCTCTTCGTCATAACCTGAGCATCCGGAGAAACCCCAGGCTCAAATACAACAATCTCAATGTTCACGTCACCCAGAACCGACTCGATCTGTGTTCGAACTTCAGACCACTTCAGCCCTCCCAACCCACTCCCCAGCGGGGGAATGGCAATAGATTTTATCCCGCGGACTTCAATTTCTTCCCGCAAGGCAGCCAACCCGCTCTCGATATCCTCTATTCGACTTTTACCCCGCCAGTGCCTCTTGGTTGGAAAGTTGATGATAAATCGCGGAGTAGTCAGCGCATGACGTTCTGTAATGAACATCTTGCCAGGAACAACCTCGCCACGGTCGCAGGCTAATTTGTACGCCTCGAAGTTGCGAGGAAACGCTTTCTTAAACTGGAGAGCGATACCTCGGCCCATGACGCCAACGCAATTCATGGGCGCTCGATCATGATCGCCCTGTCGAGCCCGAAGCCCTGGCTGCGTTCGGCGGTGTGAAGATGCCCCGGATGCGTAATATGCTGTCCGGCAAGAACGCCGTCTTTCACCGAGAGAATGGTCTGGTGCCTGCGCACGAGGCGAAGGCATGGCTGGAAGGGCGGGACAGTTTCTTTCCGTCGATCTGGCAAAGTGCCCGCCCCGTCCAAACGGCCGAAATCCACACCTTCTACTACGAGGACCCAATATTCGTGCCCCAGGCGCGGGACGGCTCGATCTTCCATCCGGGGCTCGAGCGGCGCAACGGCTTCACGATTGGCGAGAAAGGCCGCGAGTTCCAGGTTCCGGACTTCAAAGACGGGCTGCGAGAGTTGCAGGTAATGCCGGTTCCGGCGTGGCGGCGTCCGAGCCCGGGACGCGGGGGCTGGGGCATCGTGAGGGGTATTACCTGGACACGAGTGAACTGGGAGGAGCTGGACCGCCGCGCCCGCTCGGAAATGGAGCTCAGAAAGCTGACGGAAGAAAGCGAGGATGACGATGTCTGATTGGATGAACCGCGACGTATGGGACGCGCGCCTGGAGGAGGCGGAGCGCGCCGGAGGCTTCCAGCAGGGCTACAAGCTGCTCTATTGCCCGTGGGCGACGCTGGAGGGCAGCGACCTTACCTTCCTCTCCTTGAACCCGGGACGCCCTCCGCATGACGCGGAACTCCGGGTCGTTTCCGACGAGCGGGGCAACTCCTACGAGGTCGAGCGCTCAATTACGCGGTCTCCAATCACGGACCAGTTTCTGCGCATGTGCGTCTTTCTGGACGTCGCCCCCTCCAGGGTACTCACCGGCGTCGTCGCGCCGTTCCGCAGTGACGGCTGGGCGTCTTTTTCGCCGGATCAGAAAGCCGCCGCATTGGAAGTTGGTCGGGCGTTCTGGACCGAGGCGCTCGCCTCTTCCATGCGGCGGGGTCCAATCGTCGTCTGCTCCGATCAGGCCGCGCGGATGGTGACGGACATCTTGGGCGCCAAGCATGAAGATGTCCTTCCCGCCGGCTGGGGCAACATCTCCATCCGCGTCTTCCACGGATCCGAGGGGCAACGGATCGTCCAGTTGCCACACCTGTCGCGGTTCAAGCTGTTCGGCCGCCGCCAATCCGATCCTATGCTGGCGCGAGCGTTTGGGCGGGAGCGCGTCTGATGCTCTATCTCAAGGACATCTTCCCGCTGCCCAACCTGTCCGACTACAAGGTTCACTTCGCCCGTCACAACGGCCGGGACCATCCTCTCGACGTCTGGGCGCGGAGCCGCCCGGAGTGGAAGCTCTGGCAACAGACACGCCCTGGGCGGGACGACTTCAACCGCCCGTACATCTTCGCGCTCGCCCAGTTCTACCCAGAGCCGGACGTGTGGATGTTCGGGGGCGTCTTCGAGGTCACCGCACGCCACTCCGACAGGTACGACGTCGAGCAGGTCGATCTGGGGCGCCCGCTCGAAGGACGCCTGAAGCTGCACTACCCGCACCGTGATCGTGTGACGCGCAGCAAGCTCGAGAAGCACTATGACGGCTTCGTCGTGAAGGAGATTCTGCCCGAGACGTATTCCGGGCGACCGTTCCCCGGATACGACAGGATCGACTTGCCCTTCGCCGAACTCGAGGGACTTCTGCGAAACGGTCGTCTCGACTGGCAAGCGGCGCTGGAAAACGTGAAGGGGATCTACCTCATCTCCGATCGGCAGACGGGACGGCTTTATGTCGGCTCTGCATGCGGAGACCAAGGTATCTGGTCCCGCTGGAGCACCTACGCCGCGACAGGCCACGGCGGTAACGTGGAACTGCGCAAGCTGCTCGGCGAGGAGGTCGGCCTTGATTACTGCCGCAGGAACTTTCGCCTCGCGCTCCTTGAAGAGCATCCTGCGCGGACCCCGGACAGCCTCATTCTCGAGCGAGAGAGCTACTACAAGGAGGTCCTCATGAGCCGTGGGCCGGGAGGACTTAACCGCAACTGAGGCCGATAGCTCAGGACCCCGCCGCTTGTCGCTCCTGAAGAAGCCGGATGAGGTCCGCACCCAACTGGCGCGTGTTCTTGGGATTTCCGCTCCCGTTCAGGAGATCGACGCCAATCTCTGCCGCAACAGTTCGAAGGATGGGCTTCGCGCTGGGGGCGCGACGCCCGTCCGTGTCCACAAGAATTGTCCCGTTCTCGTACTGACGGATTGTGTGGGAGGCATAGCTGGCGGCTGCGACGATGCGGAGGTTTTCGATCTGCCGCGCACTGCGGCGCGCTGAGATGGAGAAAACGTACTTTCTGCCGGATTCCCGCATCTGTTGTCGCGCTTCCTCCGCAGGGCAGTCGAGTAATTCCTCGATCGCGGCCTCGCCGTCATCGATGTTGATGCGGAGAACGATCACCCGGTCGACGAGGTCGAACGTGGCCGCGTTGAAATCGACATGGGACGAGCTGGTGACAGTCTTGACCGAGATACGCTCGTTGTCGGCACTGGCCACATCGTAGCCGTGCTGGTTCGTCGCGAGCGCCATCTGACCCCTGGTCGTCATCGCGGCGTAGAGTTCCCCGATCCGCCCCGTGAGGTGTGTCAGTTCGCCTGGCGACACGCCCCACGCCAGTTCCTTCTCGAACCAGGCAAGGGCCTCGGCCAATGACTGGATGATCTGAACCTGCGACAACGGCAAAGTGAAGGCCCTTACTCTTTAACTTCTATGAACGATTTCACGGCGACACAGGATGGGAACACATATCCGAGCGCGCTGGCAACATTCAGAGGCTTGAGCTTCTCAAGGACGGCTCGATCATCTGGTCGGGCCAGCATGCACGTTGGTGCGGAGGTCTCCTCCTTGCGGGCTTTCTCGCGTCTGACGCAGAGAGCGCGTCACGGGCGTTATGTAAAGCAACCTGCCGGATCGGCCCCTCAAACCGGCAAACTGGAAATAACGTCGAACACCGGCCGCAGATGCGCCGAAATCACTTTCACGGCCCTGTCTGCATCGTGCTGTTCCAGGGCCTCGATCAGTTGCCGATGCTCGGCATCGATGGTTTTCGAGCGCTCCGGTCGAGCTTGCATGGCGGCGATCGCAACACGCTGTTGCCTGACCTGAAGCTGGTCGTATAGCTCCACCATCACGTTGTTGTCGATCAACGCCACGATGTTGCGGTGGAGCGCCTGGTCCATCTCCGCACGGCGCAAGAATTCCTGACTACCGCTGGTCTCGACAATCGCTGTCTCCAACTGGCGCAGAATTCCCGGTATCGGCTTTTTCTCCTCGCAGATGCGACGCACGGCGTGGCTCTCTATCAGCCTGCGGGCCTCATAGAGTTCTGAAAGCTCCTGCGCCGTGATCTGCCGGACCACCGCACCCCGATGAGGCACCAGCGAGATGAAATGGTCGCTCTGAAGTCGATGGAAAGCTTCGCGCACCGGCGTCCTTGAGACCCCTACGGCCTCCGAGAGCTCCTTCTCTTCAATGAACTCGCCGCCCTTCACGTCGCCCTGAAGGATCATTCGACGGACATGCCAATAGACACGTTCCTTGGCCGGCGCGCGCGCGCCTAAGGATGCCTCTCGTGCGACTTGGCTCATACTCCAGATTCTTCCACGCTTCTGCTCCTGTACTTCCGAGCTGCCGGCGGAACGCGGCCCTCGATACTTCCTGCCGGTCGGGCTCATCACCCATTGACCCAGAAAGGTAAACCGCCTCTCTCCTGCGACATCACAAGCCGCGCTGAAGGGGCAGCAAGGCCAAAATCGGCCAGCGCGAGGCTCCCGCCAAAAACCCTTGGACAGAGTGTACACCACGTGATACGCGGTGTATACATGAGATATGTTTCAGAGCGGGGAATGATAATGCGCGTTGCGGTCTGCCAGCTAAACTCGCAGGACGACAAAGAGAAAAACGTTACCGAGGCGCTTGAGCTGGTTGATCGCGCATCTCGGGAGCAGCTCGATCTGATCGCTCTGCCCGAATATCTGGATTTCCAGGGGCCGCGGGAGCAAGCGCTTGCGGTTGCTGAAGGCGAAAACGGTGAGACGCTCCAGCGCTTTCAGGCGAAGGCGCGGGAGTTGGGTGTGGCGATCCTGATGGGGTCGGTGCGGGTCCAGGGGGCCAGCGAGGGCAAGGTCCTCAACCGCAGCATTCTCATCGACAAATCCGGTGACGTGGTAGCGCATTACGACAAGACGCACCTCTACGACGTCGATCTTCCTGGCCGTGTCACGTACAAGGAATCCGACACGATCGAGCCCGGCCGGGACATCGTCGTGGCCTCTCTCGAAGGACGCAAGGTCGGGATGTCCATCTGCTACGATGTGCGTTTCCCGGAATTGTACCGGCTTCTGGCGCTCGAAGGCGCTCAGGTGCTCTTCGTTCCGGCGGCCTTCGCCCTCTACACCGGGCGGGACCATTGGGAGGTTCTCCTGCGGGCACGGGCCATTGAAAACCAGTGTTTCGTGGTCGCGCCGGGACAGATCGGACCCTATCCGCCGAGCGGCGCCTGCAACGGACGAAGCATGATCATCGACCCGTGGGGCAATGTCATGGCGCAGGCCCCAGATCGCGTCGGCTATGTCGTCGCGGAACTGGAGTTCGACTTGCTCGACAAAGTACGCGCCGAGATGCCGTCTCTGCAGAACCGCAGGGCGGATGTCTACGCGCTCGCCAAAGCGATGAAGGACAGTGACAAATGACGAAACCCGCCTTCTGGATGTCTTCGCCGAACTTCGCGACGGCCGAGATCGCCGCGATTCTGGGTTACGAGGCCGTGGTGCTGGACATCGAGCACGGGGCGTTCGATCTCTCCGATCTCGAGAAGTACATCCCGTTCCTGAAAAACCTGGGTCTGGAAGTCATGGGGAAGGTTCTGGGACCGGAACGCAGCCCAATCCAGCAGGCCCTGGATTTCGGTGCAGACGCCGTCGTCATTCCTCACGTCCGCGGAGAGGATCACGCGCGCCAGGTTTGCGGATACGGCAAGTTTCCCCCGCGGGGAGATCGAAGCTTCGCCGGAGGAAGAACGTCCTCCTATGTCGGCTTCGACGACGCATGGGTCACTGAGCAAGACACGAAGACCCGGTGTTTCGCGATGATCGAAGGCCAGACGGCGTTCGACGAGGCGGACGCGATCCTGGCCCTGCCCGTGGTCGACGGCATCTTCATCGGCCCCTCTGACCTCTCGCTGAGACGAAACCGGGGCGCCTATACCAGGAAAGCGGCCGATTGGGACGATCTGAAAATCCTGGCGGAGTCCGCCGCCCGCGCCGGCAAGCCCTGGGTGCTTCCGGCCTGGAGCGTGGAGGAGAAGAGCTTCGCCGTGCAGCACGGGGCGAGCCACGCGGTGCTGACGATGGAGCACGGGGCGATCTATGCGGGCTTGGCTGCGGCGATGAAGGACCTCAAGGAGATCGGCGCCGATGGCTGACCCCCGGCGCAGCCCGATCGGAATGCTCGATGCCGCTGTCACCCGGGTCTCCCGGTGGTTCGGCTATCTGGCCGCAGCCCTGATCGTCTACGTCCTGTGCCACATTCTGGTAGAGGTGACGCTGAGGAACGTGTTCAGCACGTCGACCTTCGTTCTCGACGAATATGTCGGGTACGCGCTGGCCGGCATCATCTTCCTTTCCCTCGCCGCCACGCATCAGGCCGGCCACCACATCCGGGTCCGCCTGGTGAGCAACACGGTGCAGGGGCGAGGAAAGGATGCGGCGGAGCTGATCGCCAATATCGCGGCTCTGGTCGTCTGCATCATGCTGTTCGTGTCGCTCTACGGCATCTTCGACCGAAATCTCAGATTTGGCATCACCAGTGCGGGTATGAGCCGGACGCCGCTCTGGATCCCCCAGATCGCCGTCGTCGTGGGGATTGCGTGGTACTGCGTGCGGCTGGCGACGAACGCTCTCGTCTGCGTCGAGGCGCTCGTCCTGGGGCCGAACCGGGAGCGTGAGCCGGCATAGCGCGAGACCGGCACGAGGGAGGAAGAAAATTGGACCCTATACTATCGGCGCTGGCCATCCTGGCGGGCATCCTGGTGTTCCTGGTCTCGGGAATCTGGATTTATGCCAGCCTTATCCTGGTGGCCGTTCTTTCCCTGATGTTCATCGGAGACATGAATTTCGGGCGCGTCACCGACATCTTCGGCTCGATCACGCTGCGCAGCTCTGGCTCCTGGGAACTCTCCGCGATCCCGCTCTTCGTCTGGATGGGGGAGCTCATTCTCCTCACGGACATTTCGAGCCGGATCTTTCGCGGTCTGGCGCCCCTCGTCCGGCGCCTTCCCGGCGGATTGGTGCACTCTAACGTGTTCGGCTGTACACTGTTCTCGGCGATCTGCGGCTCGAGTGCGGCTACGACCGCAACGGTCGGAAAGATCACCATCACCGAGCTTCGCAAGAACTCCTATCACGACAGCCTTATCCTCGGCTCGCTCGCCGGCTCCGGCAGCCTGGGTCTGCTCATTCCGCCCTCGATCGTCATGATCGTCTACGGCGTGCTGGCGGAAGTGCCGGTGGACCGGCTCTTCGCGGCCGGGGTTCTACCGGGCCTGCTTCTGGGCTTTTTATTCTCACTCTATATCGGCGCGAACTCCCTGATCCGCGGGGGGCGCAGCACGCAGGCCGCGCCGCTGGAGACGGTCTCGGAGGATCGGGCCGGCTACACCTTGTTCAACAGCCTTCTCGACCTCCTACCGATCGCGATCATCATCGGCATCGTACTCGGCTCGATCTACACCGGCGTGGCCACGCCATCGGAGGCGGCGGCAATCGGAACCCTCAGCGTCCTCGTGCTCACGGTCGTGACCGGCGCCATGAACTGGAGCGTGTTCCACAAGTCTCTGATGAGCGCACTTTACACGAGCACGATGATCTTCGCGGTCGTGGTGGCGGCATCGCTGATCTCGACGGCGCTGGGATACCTGCACATTCCGATCAATCTGGCCAACATGATCGTCGAATCCAACCTCACTCCGGGCCAATTCATCCTGATCATCTCCGTGTTCTTCATCTTTCTCGGCATGATCCTGGATGGAATATCCATCGTAGTGATGAGTCTGCCGATCCTGTTCCCCATTGTGACGGCTATGGGTATCGACCCTATCTGGTTCGGCATCTACCTCGTCATTATGGTGGAGCTTGGGCAGATCACGCCGCCCGTGGGATTCAATCTGATGATCATCCACGGAATGTCGGGCGCCCCAATCTCCAAGGTGGCGGTTTACGCCCTGCCTTTCTGCGGCCTCATGTGTCTGGGCGTGCTGATCCTATACATGGCGCCAGCCATCGTTCTCTATCTTCCACAATATCTCTTCGGGTAGAAAGGAATCGAACTATGCTAAATCGTACAATTCTCGCAGCGTGCCTCATCGTACCGGCGGCCAGCGTCCATGCGCAGGAATTCCGCTGGGATCTGTCCACCGAGTACGGACCGAATTCGATTAACACCCGGACCAATCAGTTCTTCGCGGAGCGCGTGAGCGAACTGACGGACGGCGAGGTGGACATCACCATCCATCCCGGCGCAGCTCTGGGATATCGTGAAAAGGACCATCTGTTCGCGGTGTCGGACGGCGCGGTTCCGATCGCGACGACGGTGAGCGGGACCCTGGCAGGGGTCGACCCGATCTTTCTTCTGAGCTCGCTTCCGTTCCTGGCGGAGGATTTCGAGGACGTTCGTTCGCTGTTGGAAATCGCCCGCCCGCATTACGAGGACGTGTTCTCCCAGTACGGTCAGCAGTTGATCTACGCCGGATGGGTGGACCCCTCGGGCGTCTGGGCGCAGGATGTCATGGAGTCGACGGAGGATTTCGAAGACCTTCCCATCCGGACCTATGACGCGACAGGCACCCGCGTCCTGCAGGAACTCGG
This sequence comes from Tranquillimonas alkanivorans, assembly GCF_900115595.1. Classification (GTDB taxonomy): domain Bacteria; phylum Pseudomonadota; class Alphaproteobacteria; order Rhodobacterales; family Rhodobacteraceae; genus Tranquillimonas; species Tranquillimonas alkanivorans. The sequence goes on along the minus strand of NZ_FOXA01000014.1, from coordinate 14,663 downwards.
CGCCGCACCGGTGCAGATTTCCTGGTCGGATGTCGTGCCCCAGCTTGCCACCGGGAGCATCGAGGCTGTGCTGACCGGCGTCGACGGTGGTGCCGCATCGGGCTTCTGGGACTACACCGATGCCTTCACCCAGATCAACTACGCGATGCCTCTCACCTTCGTGCACGTGAACCAGGACTCGTATGACGCTCTCCCGGAAGAGTATCAGCAGGCTCTCATGCAGGCTGGACAAGAAGCCCGGGAATGGCAGGCGGAGCAGGTCGTCGCGAACCAGTCGGCGAAATATGACGAGCTGCGCGATCACGGGATGACCGTGGCGGAGAGCGTGTCTCCGGAATTTGCCCGCTCTCTTTCCGAGGCGGCCCAGCCAATCATCGACGAGTGGAAGGAAAGGGTCGGAGATCGCGCCGGCGAGATCCTGAACGAGTTCAACGCCACCGAGTGAACGCGCAGGCGCAACGCGCCTTCAGAAACCTCCACGCGGGCGGGCCGGGAGTTTTCCTCCTGGCCCGTTGCATGCGGAACGGGTCCCAATCGTCCGCCGGCCCCCGTGATACACCGGGTCGGGCGTTATGTGGCATCGTGGGAGGTCACTGCGGCCGCGCCTCGGGCAGACGGTGCACATGAACTGGACGCTTTCGCCGGATTTTTGACCAGATCTTCAATCCTACTGTTGGCAGGAGCCACGAACCGAGCGAGCGACCCAGAGTAGAGCATTGCCCGACTACGTCCGACGTGCACGCCTCATGCTCGCCGCCCGAGCCGCGGAAGCTGTGGGCCTTCTTCTTGTGGTTGGGCTGGGCGTGGTGATCGCGGGCAAGTTCGAGCAGCTCCGCCTGGAAAACCACCTGCAAGGTCTGCGCCTCTCCACGACGCTCGAACTGACCGAGATCCGGGAGGAGATCGAGGAGGAGGTGTTCGAGAAACTCGTGGCGCTCGGAAGCCTGACCACGCTCTTCCGTTCTCAGGCAGAGGTCTCCGAGACCGAGCTGGCGAGGTTCTTCGATGAACTCCCCGAGTCTTACAGCATCGCCCAGGTCCTGCTGTCGCGCGAAGGCGTGGTGACGCGTGCGCATCCGAGCCCGAGCGGGCTGCTGCGGACCGGACATCAATGGGTGTCCGACCCCGAGAGCGCTGAAGCTCTCGATCGGGCGCTGTCGTCGGACGCGCCGGTGACCTCCGGGCCGGTCATGATACCCGGCGTCCAGGAGCCGCTCTTGCTCCTGCACCAGGCGATCAAGCCACTCGGGATCGTGACGCTGGTGGTGCCCTACACGGCGTTCGTCCGCGAGTCCGATTTGGGCCGCACGCGGAACCTCGACTTGCTGATTACGACTGATCGGCAGATCTCGGACGACCGTCAGCCAGTGTGGGGGCAGAGGGACGTGGTGGCGCAGGACCCCATCGTGCTGGACTTCGGTTTTCCGCACGGCGAGTGGCAGATCATGGGGCTGCCGAAGGGCGGCTGGCCGGCCCACAGGCCGGGGTACATCGCGGACCGGTTTATCATGGCGGCCGTGGCGGCAGTTCTTCTCGGCCTGTTCGGCTACGTCCATTACCTCAGCGAGGCGAACCGCGCTGCCCGGAACAGGCTGGAGGACGGGAGCGACGCACTGCGGGACGGTCTCGTGATGTACGATGCCTCTGGCCGTTTGATCATGACGAACTCCCAATACTGCCGGATATATGACAAGGTCACCGACCTGATCGTGCCCGGGAAGCATTTCGACGAATTGAACCGCGAAGCCGCCACGCGCGGTCAGTTCGCGGCAGGCGATACCACCACAGCCCTGCGCTTCGAGAAGAGCATCACAGACGGTGCCGTGAGAGATCAGCGGCTCCATGACGGTCGGCACATCAGGGCGACGGACCACCGCATGCGCGACGGCAACATTGTCGGCTTGCGGGTGGATGTCACGGAACTGGAGCAAGCCAGGGAGAAGGCCGAGGCGGCCAGCCGCGCAAAGAGCGAGTTCATGAACACGCTCAGTCACGAGCTCCGGACGCCACTGACAGTCATTCTGGGCTACGCGCGGCTCTGGAAGAACATCGAGCAGATGCCGGCCGCCCGGAAGCTTTCGGTCCTGGTCGAGGCGGAGGCGCTCGACCGCGACAGCCTTCGGGCCGGTCTCGACGAACTCGTCCGGGCGGTCCGACATGCCATGGAAAAGCTCGACACCTCGGGCAGCCACCTCCTGGCTCTCATCACCGACATCCTCGATTTCTCGAAGATCGAATCGGGGACGCTGGCGCTCGACATTCAGCCGTGCTCCGTGGCGACGATTGTTGACCCAGTCGTGGATGCCATCAGTACCTTGGCCGCCGAGAAGGGCCTGCAGTTCCAGTGCCGCGTCGAGGCAGGGCAGGTCCAGGCGGATCCGAAGCGGTGCAGGCAGATTCTGTTCAATCTGCTCGGCAACGCGATCAAGTTCACCGAGGCAGGGAAAGTCGCTCTGGTGGTCGAGGAGCGGCGGGGTCAGGTGCATTTTCGCGTCACAGACACGGGCGAAGGCATCGCCGAGGAGAACCAAGCGAGGATCTTCGAAGCGTTCCACCAGGTCGACAGCTCCGACTCCCGCAAAGCCGCGGGGACGGGTCTCGGTCTCGCGATCTCGCAGCGATTTGCCGAAGCCCAGGGCGGCGCCATCACCGTCACGAGCAGGACAGGAGAGGGCAGTACCTTTGTCCTGAGCCTGCCGCGGGGACAACACGCGGTGAATGCTGCCAGAGACGTGGAGAGCGCGCCGAGCCTGGTGGGCTGATCGCGTCGCCCCCTTGGCCGGCAGTGCTCGAGGTTGTACCAGCGCACGAAGCCCTGAACCCAGAGCCGAGCCTCGTCGACTGTCGCGAAGCCTCGCGCCGGCCAGCCGGGCATCTCGAAGGTCCGCTACGTGATCTTGGACGACGCCCGGCGCCGGCGGAAGTGCTGCAGCCAGCACAAAAAAGGGTCTGGTGACATCCTCAAAGGTTGATGCTGATTCCTCTTTGCTCGCTCCACAGGCGCCGCCTAATAATTGGGCAAAGTGCCGGACTCGCTTGAAACGTTGATATTCTTGCGCTCTTACAGCGTGTTCTCCTCTCACTTATCCCCAGAATCTGTGAAGAACCTGCGACGGCAGATCAGGTGCGATAGAGAGCACCTGCCGCTCAATTCTGAATCCCAAATGGAACACCTCGACCTGGACGGGCACGACACTCCTCTGCGTGCCGGTGCCGAGCAGCGCATTCGCTCTCCCAAAGGATTTCTTGACTCCCTCCAGTCCGGCGGTTAATTGTTTATCATGCTGCACGCGTTCAAAATAGTGAACGGCGGGGCGAGGGGGATAGCATGAGCTCTGGCCGAGGATCGGAGAGGGTACTGCTTCTGCTGGAATGGCTGGCGGGAAAAACCCGCGCCGTGACACTGGCCGAGGCCACCGACGCACTCGCTGCGCCGAAGTCGAGCGTGCTGAACCTTCTGCGGATGCTGGTCGAGATGGGCTATGTCGAAAAAGAAGGCGACAGCGGCTATCGGCTGATCCGGCTGCCCGGCGAGGTCGGAGCCGGTCACTCGATGCACGGCACTCTGCTGCGGCGGTGCGACGGCGCAGTGCGCACTGCCGTGGAGCGTTCGAAGGAGAGCGGTTTCATCGCCGTGAGAGAGGGCGACTATATCCGCTATCTCTGCAAGATCCTGCCCGACCGTGAGATCCGTTACGACCGCAACATCGAGGTGCAGCGTCGGACTGTGCAGGTCAGCAGCGGCATCGCCATCCTGACCGGCCTCGACGATGCCGCGCTCGCCGAAGTCCTGAACGATGCCGAGGCCGACGGTCTGGATGAGGCGGAAGTGCTCCGTGCGCGCGTGAACAAGGCCCGTATGGACGGATATGCTGTCACTCATCGTGGTGTCGTGGAAGGCGCGGCTGGTGTCGCCGCGCCGATTTCCGATGCCAGTGGCGTGGTGGTTGCCGCGCTGAACATTGCCGGACCTGCCGCAAGGCTGAACGACAACCTCGACAACATCATCGAGATCGTGAGGGACGGCGCCATCCAAGCGTCCGAGGCCCTCGGATGGAGGAACCCCAACCACGACGCCTGACCGGCGTCTTCCACCAAACCCAAGGGAGGAAACTTACCATGACATTTCTTAGCAAGGCTGCGGGTCTCGCAGCCATCGGGATTTCCGTAGTCGGGCTGCAAGCAGCAGCGCAGGACTTTCCCGAACGTCCGCTGGAGTTTGTCGCTGGTTATGGGCCCGGCGGCGGCCATGACACGATGCTGCGCACCATGGCGCGCCTGATGGAGGAAAACGATCTTTCGCCAGTGCCGATCAACGTGGTGAACAAGGAAGGCGGCAGTTCCGCGGTCGCCATGGGCTACCTGAACGCCCGGGAGGGCGATCCGCACTACCTGATGTCGATCACGTCGTCGCACATCGCCACGCCGCTAACCTCCAATATCGGCCTCGACTACTCCAGCTTTACGCCTATCGCCCGCATCGGGATCGATCCGGAGCTTCTGGTGGTCAACTCCACGAAGGGCTACGAGTCGCTCGACGATCTGGAGGCCGAGGACCGGATGCTCAACGTCGGCGGCACGGCGACCGGCAGCATCGAACACATCGTGACCATGCAGCTCGCCGACGAGACCGGAATGGAACTGAATTTCATTCCGTTCCAGGGAGACGGCGAGGTGGTGACCGCCCTGCTGTCGAACCAGATCGATTTCGCCATCACCAATCCCGGGCCCGTGGCCGATTACCTCGACAGCGGGAAGTTCAATGCGCTGGCCATCAGCACCGAAGAGCGCGTCGAGAGCCTTCCTGACGTGCCGACGTTCATCGAGCAGGGGGCAGACATCAAGATCTCGCTGTTCCGCGGTCTGACCGCTGCACCAGGGATCTCCGAAGAGGACCGTCAGGCACTCACTGACATGGTGACCAAGCTCTTCGAGACGGAAGCTTGGCGCGAAGAATACATCGAACCCAATGCTGTCGTCCCTCTGGTCGTGACCGGCGAAGAATTCGCCGACTACCTCGGAGAGACCGAGGCTGCCTACCGCGAGACCCTCGGCAAGCTCGACATGCTGAGCAACTGACCTAAGCTGGGCACGCCGCAGCGACCTTGCGGCGTGCGCCTTCGCATCCCCCCAATCCAGAGCCTATGCCGGAGACTGCCATGCGGGCTTCCGAACTGATCTTTATTGCCGGTATCGCGGTTTTTGCGGCGGTGCTGTGCGTGCAGAGCACTGACTTCAGGTACTTCTCCAACCAAGGCTTCGGGCCGGGCTTCGTGCCGCTGAACTTCGCCGCGCTGACGCTCTTGCTGGCGTTCTACCTTCTGGTGAAGGCCCGCCTGAATGCCGAGGGGCCGTTCCTGCCAGAGCACTTCCGCGAGCGTGCGAAGGCCGCCCTACCGGCCGTAATTGCGGCGTTTCTTCTGTTCGCCGGCACCTACGCGATGGAGTGGGGATCGGTTCTCGCGCCACTCTTCGTGGTGATGATCGTAATATCGGTGGCTTTCGTTGGTCACACGCTGGTGCAGGCGCTGGTCCTGAACGCGGTCACGCTGGCGGCGATCTACGGAATCTTCCGTCTCTGGCTGAACATCCCCGTCACCTGACCCAAGGGCACGACATGGACGCAATGAGCAACCTGCTGATGGGGTTCGGTGACATCCTTACCCCGTTCAACATCGCAATCATCTTTGCCGCCGGTTTGATCGGCACCGTCGTTGGTGCGCTACCCGGCCTCGGCCCCTCTGCCGGCATCGCCCTGATGCTGCCCCTGACATTCGGCATGCCCGAAGCCTCGGGGCTCTGCCTTCTGACCGGTGTCTACATGGGCACCATGTATGGCGGACGGATCACCTCGATCCTGATCAACGCTCCCGGCGACGCCCCGGCCATCATCACCGCCTACGACGGCTACCCGATGATGCAGCAGGGACGTGGCGCCATGGCGCTCGGCATCTCCGCGTTCTCGTCCTTCATCGGCGGCCTCTTCGGTCTACTGGTGCTGATCTTCCTGGCGCCGATCATCGCGTCCTACGCGATCTATCTCGGCGCCCCGGAATACTTCCTGCTGATGGCCACCGGCCTTGCCACAGTGATGCTTCTGGCAGGAAAGCACCTCGCCAAGGCGCTTCTGGTGACATGTTTCGGGGTGCTGGTGAGCAGCTTTGGAAGCGACTACGTTTCCGGCCAGATTCGGTTCGCCTTTGTTCCGGAGCTGATCGAGGGGATCGATTTCGTCGCGATTATCATCGGGCTCTACGGTCTCGGCGAAGTCTTCTACAATCTTGAGAAGAAGGTGAAGCTGAACCTGGGAAAGCCTGGGTTCCGCATGAGGGAATTCATTCCCGGCAGGTCAGAGCTCGGCGAGGCCGCTGCGCCCACCCTGCGCGGGTCGGTTCTGGGTACGCTTATCGGCATTGTGCCGGGCGCAGGCGCCACCGTTGCAACCTTTCTCGACTATGCTCTGGAAAAGCGGCTCTCCAAGAAGCCGGAGACTTTCGGCAAAGGCGCCATCGCTGGCCTTGCGGGTCCAGAAGCGACAAATAATGCGGCCGTGCCCGGATCGCTCATCCCGCTGATCACCTTGGGGATCCCTGGTTCGGGCGGCACCGCGATCATGCTCGGCGCTTTGATCATGTTCGGGATGCGTCCTGGTCCGCTCCTGATGACCACGTCGGGCGATATCGTCTGGGCGATGATTGCGGGGCTTGTGCTGGCCAACGTCTTCCTGCTGCTGTCCAACGTGCTGCTCATCCCGGTCTTCGTGAATCTGCTGCGCACCGTACAGGGGAACCTGTCGAATGTGGTGATCGCTCTCTGCGTCGTGGGGGCCTTCTCGCTCAGCTACAGCCCGTTCAACATATGGATCATGCTAATCTTCGGCGTCGTCGGCTATCTGATGAAAAAGAACGACTACCCGACGGGGCCGTTCATCCTCGCCGTCGTCCTGGCTCCGCTTGCCGAGAACTACTTCCGTCAGTCGATCATGATGGGGCAAGGCAGCGCGGGTATCTTCCTCGATCGGCCGATCTCTTTGACGATCCTGATCATCATGGCGCTCATTGTCGGCCTCTCCGTCGTCGGCCGGTTGCGCCCCAAGCGCCGCGCGCTCGCGGCTGCCGAGGAGGGGGAATGATCATTCGTACTTCCGTCCTTTCGCGTCCTCGCTCTCGACGACGAGAGAACGGGCAATCGGCAAGCAGTAACATCTCGACGCAGGAAAGGAGCACCGGTCAATGACAGCTCAGCATTGGCACAGAAAGAGCTTCGACGAGTCTGCCACCGGGCCGATGTCGGGGGTGCGGGTGCTGGACCTCTCGCGGCTTGTGGCCGGCAACATGTGTTCCCTGCAGTTAGCCGATTTTGGCGCCGATGTCGTGAAGGTCGAGCCTCAGCCTTTGGGTGATCCGTTGCGTGCGTGGAAGCTGAAGGGCGAAAGCACCTTCTGGAAAACCTACGGTCGGAACAAGCGTTCGATCGCCTTGGATTTCCGCGCTGACGGGGGCCTGGCGGTTCTTGAGCGGCTTATGTCGCAGGCCGACATCATGATTGAAAGTTTCAGACCCGGTACGCTGGAGAAGATGGGGCTGGGGCCCGCCGTCCTGGCCGAGCGGTTTCCGGAACTGATCCTGTTGCGCGTGTCCGGCTTCGGCCAGACCGGCCCCTATGCACCCCGTCCCGGGTTCGGAACACTGGTCGAGGGCATGTCCGGCTTTGCGCATCGAAACGGCGAGGAAGGTGGCGATCCTCTGCTTCCGCCGCTTGCCCTGGCCGATATGATCGCCGGCCTCTATGGGTCCAATGCACTGCTGATGGCGCTGCGATCGCGCGAGCAGACGGGACTCGGGCAGGTCGTCGACTTGTCCCTGCTCGAGGCGATGGTGTCGGTCCTCGGCCCCGAGCCGCTCGATTACCGCATGACGGGACTGCCGAAACCGCGCGTAGGTAACGGTTCCAACACGTCCAGCCCCCGGAACGTCTATCGCAGCAGTGATGGGCACTTCATCGCGGTATCCGCCTCGGTCCAGAACGCGGCGACGCGCCTGTTCAACACGATCGGGAGGCCCGACATGAACAGCGACCCCCGCTTCGCCACCAACGAGGCGCGCATCAAGCGCCGGGAAGAGGTTGATCGGATCGTGGGCGAGTGGATCGGAGCACGTAGTCGCGACGAGTTGATGGAGGTCTTCGAGCGTGAGGGGATCACAGCCGCTCCGCTTTATTCTGTAGAGGACATCGTGGAGGATCGACATTTCGTCGATCGTGAAGTCTTCGTCGAGGTGCCGGACACGGATCTCGGTAGCATACCCACCCACGCTCCGTTGCCGCGCCTGTCAGCCACGCCAGGCAGGTTACGACGTCCCGCGCCCAGCGTCGGCCAGCATGGCCGCGACATACTCGCGGAGGCGGGCTTCGCCCTCGAGGAGATCGACGCCATGATCTGCTCCGGGCTCATCGCCGTTCCGGAAGAGGCAGAGGCATGAGGCTCCGTTCGCTTCTCTATGTTCCTGCCGACAGGGATCGTTTCGTCGCTAAGGCGCACGAGCGCGGTGCGGACGCCGTGATCCTGGACCTCGAGGATGCCGTGGCAGAAGACGCGAAGGACGCAGCTCGCGACGCGCTCTCCGAGGCGGTGCCTTGCCTGCGGCAGAGAGGAGCTCGCGTGCTGGTCCGCGTGAATTCCGGGCCGCGCCAGGGCCCAGATGCCCGAGCGGCAACACGAGCCGGAGTGGAAGGCATCGTTTTGCCCAAGGCCGACGGTCCCGCTGCGGTCGACGAACTGCTGGCCGAGATCCCCGGAGAGGATCGGATGCCTGTGCTGGCAATCGTCGAAGATGCCGCCGGAATGATGGACGCTCGCGCCATCGCTGCGCACCGAGCGGTGGTGGCTGTCAGTCTCGGCGCGGAGGATTTCGCCACGGCAACCGGTGGCCAGCCTACGCCCGAGGTTCTGCGTCTGCCCAAGCTTCTGGTTCACTACGCCGCGAAGGCAGAAGGCAAATTGTCCTTGGGCATGCTTCGCTCGACCGTGGATTTCACCGATACCGAAGCAATCGCAGATGCCGCTGCACAGGCAGCTCGGTTCGGGTTCGACGGAGCAACCTGCATCCACCCGAAGATCGTGCCTGTTCTCAACGCTGCCTTCGCACCCTCCGACGCCGAGATCGAGAGGGCCCGCCGTATAGTCGCTGCAGCGGAAGATGCCGCCAAGAGCGGGCGAGGGGCCTTCATGGTGGATGATGAGTTCGTGGATTTGCCCGTGCTGAATCGCGCCAAGCTGGTCCTGGAGAAGGCTGGAGAGGCGTCTTAATGGGCGCCGCTCCGACGCGGAGATATCTTCGCGTTCCTGCGACGTGGCCAAGGGTCCCGACAGATCCCGTACCACCCTCAGGGGCGCGATAAGCAGGGCAAGCTGCGAGGGGCCGGACCGTCGGTTTTAAGCTGGCAGATGTCTTGAGCGACTGCCTGACATCACTGCCTCACAGGTGCCAACCCTGCTTCCGTGGAATTAGCAACCCTTGAAGCGGCACCGCCAGGCGATCAGCAGCGGTACCGAGCCTCCGGCCGACCCTCAACTTTGAGGACTGCGTGTTCCACGGGATGATGGGCGCCCATTCCAGATGATCGTGGGCAGCGATTCCACGCGATCGTGGGCAGCCGTTCCACGCGATCGTGGGCGGGTTTGGCCGACAGTCTGAAGCTACGGTGCTCTTCGTTTTTGAACGAGGGGACCGAGATGCCAATCGACGCGGCCGTGCTGGCGCTCCTGCGCCTGACCCTCCACGACGGCCGGCGCGCCTGGAAGGGGTTCGACTGGGATATCATGGACCGATTGCACCGGAAGGGGTGGATCACGGATCCGGTGGGAAAGGCGAAATCGTTCGCCTTCACCGACGAAGGCTTGGAGCGATCCGAGCAGCTCCTGCAGCAGTTGTTCGGCAAGGGGGACGAGCCGGAGACGTGAGCGAACTCAAGTCGAGCAGCCTCGATCTTAGCGTAGGATTTCGCACTCTCCTGCAAATGACCCCGTGTGGCAAATCTTTAAGCGGGGGCCGCAGGGCCGAGGCACGGTCAGACAGGCCACCAATATCCTGGCCGAACAGACGTCGAAAATCGAAAATGGTAGGCAAGGCCGAGGGCTATGCAGTTCGCTCTGAACAACGCGTAGACCTCTGATTTTTCGAAAGAACCTCCCGCTTCGCATGGCTTCTGGTCGCAGGATTTCGTAAGATCTGAACAAGAACCCTGCGATTTCCGGATGGACCGATGAAGCCGAAAT
>NZ_FOXA01000014.1:0-4377 GCF_900115595.1 Tranquillimonas alkanivorans | reverse complement strand
CCGCCGGTATCCAGGCGGAACCGAAAATTCCAACATCTTCTGAACGCTGTCGCGGGAAATCCCAAACTGACGCGCTGCCTCGCGCTGGCTCATCCCCTCGGCACACGCCAGTCGCACCTTGCGATACAAGTCCACGGTGAAAATCCTCCCACCCTCCCCGTCACCAGAAAGGGTAAAGGTGGACGACTTTTACGCCGCCCGCAGCGGGCTCATCCCGCCGCTACCGTGGCCGACTTTCTCACCGCCGTTCTCAGATCTTCAGTTGCTCGCGATACTCGTGAGTCAGGTGTAGTTCATCGAGCTTCAGCGCGATGTAGTCCTGGTCGATGACCAGGTTCATCGAGGCGTTGGCGTTATCGATCTGCTTCGCCGAGTTCAGGATGCGCTTTTCCATCGCCACGACGTTGTTCCAGCGGGTGTTCGCGATGGCCGCGTCGCACTCGTTGTTGAAGGCCCGCATCGTGAGGCGGGTCTGGCGGTTGATCATCGCCTGGCCCTTCGCCCGGCTCCCCTCCACCGTCCAATCGGTGGGGCAATGGGTAGCCTGCTTGGCCGACACCATCGCCTTCTGGCGATCGCGGACCTCCTTGATCTTGGCCTTGTAGGTCTCGCTGTCGTTGAACTCGAAATGCGGCTCGTAGATCCCGAGCTCCGCGAAGGCGAGGCGCTCGTCATAGACCGCGACCTGCTTCTCCAGGCGCTCCAAGGCCTGGCGCTTCTCGGCATATGTCGCCCGGACCTGGTCGATCTTGCTTTCGATCTCCCGCGCCTCCGCCTTCAGCTTGTCGACCTCTCCCGAGATGTCGGCCACCGGTGCGAAACGCGCCTCGACATCCTCGCGCCTTCTGCGCTCCTCGTGGATTTTCTGGTCATACTCCCGCTCAACCCGCCTCCGGCGACCGAGAGAGCGAAGATAGAGGATCAGAAACAGCGGAAACCCGATGAGGAAAATCAGGATGACGCCCATCCAGATGAAGCCTTGAGACATGTGCCACCTCGAACAAAACACCGGCATCTGAGCGCGGGCTCAGCTCGGAATCAACCCTGCGGTGAAGAGCCGGCGACCGAGAAGTATCGGTGGGCAGGTGAGGGCCTGTCTCGCACGATGACCGCCGAGCCATGCGGCTACTCTTTTCGAGGCAACAGGCAGGCAGTCTGGCTGACAGACCGCCTGGGCAAGGGGGCCACGCTCCCAGGGCCGCAGACTTCGTTCTGGTGCAGGGTGGCACAATCTTCCCTGCGAGAACGAAGCAAGGACCCGCCAGAATGCAGAGAAAGAACGCCCCCGCGATGAAGGACTTCACCGAACGAGCGATGCGGTCCGCGATCCAGTCCGGCGCCTCCGGTCTGGCGCCGTACCATCTTCTCTCGGCACTCCTCGAGACGGATGCGGGGCGGCGCGCAATGGAGGAGCGGGGCTATAGTCCCGCCTGTCTCGAGATCACCCTGATCAACACGCGGGTAGCAACTGCCGCGCTTGCGGAGGAACGTGGGGGAGCCCTCCCTCCCGACACGCAGGCGGACGACCTGCTGCAGCGCGCCGGCGAACGCGTTCTCAACGGAGGGGACCTGGAGGGGGCCGTCGCCTCCGAACTCTGCTCAGGCCTCATGCGGTGTCGCATCACCCGGTCGATCCTGCACAAGGCGCGTCTTCCGGGTCCGGTCAACAGCGACGAGCCGAGCCCCGAGCTCGCGGCCTTCCAGAACAAGGTCAAGCGTGCCCGTGCGCAGGCGAAACAGCCGCGTCCGATCGACGGCAAGCCGACCGAAGACGGGGTGCAGCCGACCCAGGAGCGTGGTCCGGAGGCGGATGTGCGCGCCTCCCTGGTGGATCTCGGCGCCCGGGCGAAGAAGGGCGATTTCGCCTCCATCGTGATCGATGAGGAGCAGGTCTCCGCGTTGATCGAGGCGATCTCGAAGGCGAGGGCGCCGAACGCGCTTCTCGAGGGCCCGGCCGGGTGTGGCAAGACCACGTTCGTGGAGGCGCTCGCGGTCAAGCTCCAGAAGCTGCCCAAGAACCATCCGCTGCGCGGCCGCCCGCTGCTCTCGGTCGATGCCGGCAAGCTCGTGGCGGGCACGCGGTACCGCGGCGACTTCGAGGCACGGGTCACGGCTCTTCTCAAGATCGTCTCTTCGAGCAAGGCCATCCTGTTCATCGACGAGTTTCACACCATCGCCGGTGCCGGCTCCACGACGGGGGAGGGCGGCCTGGATGCCGTGAACATGCTCAAGCCTGCGCTCGCCCGCGGGGATTTTTCGCTGATCGGCGCAACGACGCCCGGCGAGGCGCTTCGCCTGCGCCGTGATGCGGCCCTGATGCGGCGCTTCGAGCAGATCAGCGTCGCGCCGCCAACCGGTGCCGCGCTTCTGCGCGTGCTCCAGGAGGGCAGCGCCGGCCTGCTGCGACACCACGGCGTGGAGATCGTGAAGGCCGGAGTGCCGGCGGTTGTCGAGCTGCTGTCGGAATACGCGCCGCATCTGCCGATGCCGGCGGCGGGCTTCGAGCTCCTCGACCGCGCAGCTGCACGGACGCGCCTGGCTGGCCGGAAGAAGATCGTGCGCAAGGACCTCGCCGAGGTCCTGGAGGCGATGACCGGCGCCATCGTGGAGCGGGCAGACGGACAGCTCTCGGCCGCGCCCCAGGACGCCCGGCTGTGCAACCACCTCGATGCTCCCTCGCGGCGCGCGCTGGAAGCCGCGGTGCGCCAGGTGAGCCTCGGCCTCGGGGCATCGGGCGCCCGGGCAACTTTCTCCTTCGAGGGCGACGCCCGCAGTGCCGCTGATTTCGCAGTCAGCCTCGGCGACAGCCTCGACCTGCCGGTGCATGATGTCGACCTTGCTGCCCACCAAGGTCCGCTGGCCCTGCGCAGATATCTCGGATCCGACACGCCGGAGGCCGACGGCGCCGTAGTCCAGGTACTTTCGTCGCTGCGCCGCGCCGTCCTTCATCTGCGCGGGATCGAGAACGCCGATCCCGAGGTCGTCGGGCAGATCTTCGAGGGCATCGCCCGAGGCTGGATCGAGTCGACCGGCGGGCGCCGCTTCTCGCTGCGCGGGATCGTCCTCGTTGTATCCGGACGCCGGGAGGCCTCCTCGGGTATCGGCTTCCGGACCGAGGAAGCGGCAAAGCCGCCTCTCGATCCGCGCCTGGCCGGGCTGTGCGATGCTGAGCTTTCCGCCGCGGCCGGCAGGGAGAATGCTCGCCTCCGCGAAGAGGCCGCGGACATGGCGCGGGCAATGCGGAAACGGGGAGCGAGTCTCGAGATCGACGACGCGGCACTGGATGGTCTCATCGCCGGAATTGACGACAGCGACTGGCCTGCGGCCCTGTCCGAATTGCGCCGCAGGATGGTCGGCCTCATGGCGGAGTAATTTCCGCTTTCGGTGTTTCAGCCCAATTTCCTAACGGACCTCAAGCCATTGAAGGCAATTGGAAATGAGAACCTACGGTAAGCTGACGGTGCTGACCGGTCCGATGTTTGCGGGTAAGTCGTCAGGGCTGATCAAGGAATATCTGTACCGACATGCCTTCGCGTGCGAGAGTCGCGGCCGCTGTCCGATCTACTACCCTGCGATTGCACAGAGGTGGACGCAGGGGCAGGTCGAGACGCATTCTGGCAACGGAATTGCGTCGATGCCCCTATCGACCCTCCCTGATGTCCCGGAGGATACGGACACGCTTTTCTTCGACGAGGTCCAGTTCATGGAGCCGGACGCAATCGGTGGAGACTTCGTCGATTTCGTCGCGCAATGCTGCCTCTTCGGTATCAACGTCGTCTGCGCGGGTCTCAATCTCGATTACAGGGGACGCCCGTTCCGGGTGACGGCTGACCTGATGGCCATGGCGTCCGACGTCCGCCTGCTGCAAGCGACCTGCTCGGAGTGCCGGGCGCCTGCGACACATACCGCCCGCCTCGACGAGCGCACCGACCGCTTCGCTGCCGGCGACGCCGCCTGCTACAAGCCGATGTGCGCCGAGCACTGGCAATCCCACATCCTCGAAGCCGAGCACGCGGCCGATGAAAGCCTGGGCTGAACGCACCATCCGCGCGGCACTCGGGGCAGGGGCGCTCTTCGCCACCGTCTCGGCCAGCCAGGCTGACGGACTGTCTGCCGGGATGAGGACCTCGGTCTCCGACGCGGGGCTCGTGATCGAAAGCGTCGCCATAGACGGACCGGCCGAGCGCGCCGGCCTGCAGCCCGGCGATCGCGTCACCGGCTTCTTCCACCTGCCGGTCGACGACATGAATGCCGCGTTCGTGGAGCGCGCGGTCCTGGCGGCTCTCGATGCGGGAGCACACTCTCTCCCTCTCTCCGTCGAGCGGACCAGCGACCCCGTACATCTGGCTCCGGCGCGCGACGAACAGTTCGACGTCT
>NZ_FOXA01000002.1 GCF_900115595.1 Tranquillimonas alkanivorans | reverse complement strand
GGCTAAAAAATCTCGTTCCACCACGAGCTGGCCGATCTTGGCGTGCAGCTTTTCAATCTCGCCCACCTTCTCGGCGGCCTTCACCTCGGCCTTTCCCGAGAAAATCCCCGACATGCCCTCGAGCGCCTGCCGCTTCCAAGAGTTGATCAGGGTCTGGTGCACGCCGTGTTTCGCCACCAGTTCGGCGACCGTCATCTCACCTCGGATGGCCTCGAGCGCCACCTTCGCCTTGAACTCGGCACCGTAGTTCTTCCGTTTGCCAGCCACGCTGTTCGTCCTTGTCATCGTTGGCGGCAAGCTTAGCCGAGCGTCCGGTTTTTGGGGACCACCTCAATGTCTGCCTCACGTCCGATCTCCTTGCCGAACTTCTCGTACAGCTTCTCTGCCCGCGCCTTGGTCATCTCGTTGAAGTCCTCGTCTGTGAGTTTGTCTGCGGCCTCGCGCCTCAGCAGCATCTGCGCGGCCTCCCATGTTCTGGGCAGGTCTTGTCCCGCTTCCAGCAGCTTCTTCCGTGTGCTGCGCATGGTCCCGATGGTGCCGTTCGAGACCTGCGAGTTCTTCACCAGTTCGGCCTTGCTGTAGACGCTGGTGCCGTCGTCCTCTCCGTTCTCGGTTTTGCAGACGAGCCGCCATGCTGCGTCGCTTCGTTCCCATGCGGCCATTGGCAGCTTTGTCTCGCTGTTGGCTTTGAGGGCGTAAAGCACCGCGTCTCGCTCTGGCCCCTCGTAGATGACCACGCGGACCTTCTGCCTGCTCGCTCTGATGTGGGCTTCGTGGCGGTGGTGCCCGTCGATGATGATCAGCTCCCGGGTCTCTGGGTTTCTCCAGACATCGACCGGCGGAAGCTCCTGCTTGCCCTTGAGTGCCCTCGCCAGCTCGTCGGCATGGTACTCGTTGCAGACCGATGCGCGGTGCTGGAAGTCATCCGGTCGTGTGTGGATCTCTGTCAGCTTCACCCATTGCGTTCTGACGCGGGTAAGCCCTTGTATTTCTTTAGTCATGTGTGCTGGTCCTGTGTGGCTTTTAGTGTGCTGGTCCTCCGTCTGGCCTTGTCCAGTCTGGCCACCCTGAGGCTGGACACTCTGGCAGGCTCCAGCGACACCCGAGGCACCGCCATTGCAGCAGTGACCCCGGATGCCCTCGGACCAACTGGAGCCGCGCCAAAGGCGAGCCTCAGTGACCCCGTCAGGTCACAGCTCCACCACATGGTGGTCGGTCTCTTAATGGTGGAACCTGATGCCTCGGCCGATGCCAGTTTTCGTCCGTGTCCTGGCCACCATGTAGCCGACACACACGCCACACTGAGGCCGCGCCGCAGCTAACCGCGCCGCGTCGTTTCCTCGGACACCCGAGAAGGTGGGTGCTGTCAGTCGTCGGACCTCGTGCTATCGATTATCGCTCGGTTGTCGATGCAGTAGAGCTTGCGGTTGAAAGCCTTCATGAGCTGTCCTCCTGCCGCCTCACATCGCTCCACTGAGGGCGCGAACTGCTTCTGCTGCCACATCTTCCATGACCCACTTATTAGGCCTGTGATGAGGACGCTGGCGACGATGATGCCAAGGGACCGCATGGTCAGTCCTCCCGTTCCATCACTGGATACTCGCCGGGCATCGGGATCAGCGCTTGCATGTTCACGCAGAAGACCACGCCCCGGTTGTTTGCCCCCATCATCAAGACTCCGCCATTGGTCACGCACCCGTAGCGCATGTGGTCGAGCTTGGCCGCATCCGTTTCTGGCGCTTTGATGATCACTGGAACCATGGCCTCGTCGTCCTGCGCCAGTGCAGGCGCGGCAGTCAGCACGATTGCGATTGTGGTGGCGAGTGTCTTCATGGTCAGTCCTCTAATGCCCTCGTGGCCTTCATGCCATCTTCGAGCCTGCTCTGCGAGTGCCGCACTGACCCGGGGCGGCCACGCGCTGCGGGCCTCGGTCAGCTTCTCGGTCCTCTGCTTGAGCTTCTCGGTCAGCGTCTCGATCCGGCTGGTCGCCGTGGTGATCGCCTTGTGGAACAGCTCAAGCTCATCGAGCGTGGCGCTGCCGTCCTCGACCTTCTCCTCGCCCACGACGTAGCTGCCGTTCTCACGGAGCCGAGGCAGCACGGTGCCGTTGACCCACTTGCGGAAGGCGATGGCTGCAGGCTTACGGCTCTGGTTGATCAGGTCGTAGATGCCAGCCTCGGAGACGCAGAGCATCCCACGGTTGGGGAAGCTAAGAGAGATGGTATCTCGAGTAGAGACCTCGCTCTTGCGCACCTGCGGGTAGTGGTCAGGGTTGCAGCCATGCTTGACCGCGTTGGACGGGTTGCGGATGTCCAGTGCCTCGCACACGTCCTTGGCCGGGAACCAGATGGTGCCGTCGAGGTCGATGGTGCGGATGCCGTTGCCGTTGAAGTCGAAGAGGTTCAGCTCGTTCTCGTGGCGTCTCGCATCAAGAAGGAAGGCAGCTTTTTCATCTCGACGGCGAGGCCGGGGAGCATCACATCGCTTTTCCCATAGCCCTCGGAGGATTTTCCGGTGGTCCTGCCCGTTATGTAGGTCTTCGCGCTGTCTGCCATCCCGGCCCTGAGCGCGACGTCCTCGAAGAGATGCCGCCAGCCGTGACTTGGAGCCAGCTCGCGCCTCGTGATCTTCAGCTTGCCCCTGACCCAGCCAGCGACATTCCCTTGCGAGCGAGGCGGAAACAGTCGCTGCGTGTACCGCTTGCTGCCCGCATGAACAAACCCAAGCAGGCCCTCCTGCACGAGATCAGGGTGAACGGGCACGACCCGGATACTGTGTAGGTTCTTGAGGCTCTTCCCTCCCTTCGTCGTAATCCGGTAGAACCACGACCCCTCGTACTCGAAGAAATCGCCCGCCGTCAGTTGAGCTACTTCCTCAATACGCGCTCCCGAATAAGCGCACATCCACGGCAGCCACCTCAGCTCCGGCTTGGTCTCACTTCGCGCTGCCTCAAGAACCGCCCGTGCCTCGCTCATGCGATAGGTCCGGTCTTCGCTCCTGACGCCTTGGCGCTGCGGGACTTCAACAAGGTCCAGCGGGTTGCGATCCGGGAACAGCTCTCCGAAAGCATGACGCCTTGCCCACTCCACGACTGTACTCACGTTCTGAAGGCGCTGGGCGATGGTCGAGTTGGACAGCTTTCCGTCCTCCAACATCTTCCTCATCCACTCGTCGGCCTGCCGAGCCGTGACCGTGTCCACGCGCTTGCTCTTGCGATAGCCAGCGAACTCATCAGCGGCCCGCCGGTATTTCCGCTCTGCACTCTCAGACATCGGCTTGGCGTCACGCCCTGCCGCACGGCGCTTGACCTCCGCGTCGATCACTTCCGCGAAGGTCGTTCCTTTGCCTTCACCAACGTGCTGTGCCTGAGCCTGTATCTTCGGAGCATAAGCAGGGTACTTGTCCGCCGTGCCGCTCTCCGAGTAGTCGCCGCTGGCCCGTGCTGCGTTCACGCGCGTGACGTCTTCCATGGCGACAGTGACCCGCTGTAGTAGCTTGCTCCGCGACACAGCATCCACGAGAAGGCCGCGCCTTGCGAGCGCTGCGTCTGCCAGTCCTCCGAAGCGGCTTTCAATATCGGCAGCTCTGGTTTCCGCTGTCGGCACCGCCAATGGATGGCTACGGCCAGCTCTTGCCGCCTCGTCCAGCTCGGCGACACGTTTCCACAGCTCAGGCGATCCCGGCTCATCTTCGAGGATGTCGAGAAAGTCAGCCACGACCTCACCAGCGAGTGCTACGGCCTGCTTGTGGGTCAGACCGGCGGGGCCACGTCGAAGCGCCTCCCAGTGGCTCTCCAGCGCCGCCAGAGCCTGCGAGAAACGCCTCTTCGCTTCCTGCCAGTCCTTTGTGCGCAGCGAGGTCTTCGCGTGTGTGGTGAGCTTGAGCTGGCGGATGCGGTCGCCAATGGGCAGAGACACAGTCGTACCCTTCGCACGATCCACCACATCGCGAGGGACATGGACGCGCAGGTAGTAGGTCGATCCGATCAGGACGGGTTGGGGCATTCTGCATCTCATCGCGTACCACCTCTATGTACCAGTTGAGGCGGCGCATGTCCCTGTTTATCAGGTACTTGTGCGATTTCAATGCAGTAGCATGGTGGGTGATGAGAGACTCGAACTCCCGACATCTTCGGTGTAAACGAAGCGCTCTACCAGCTGAGCTAATCACCCTTGCCCGCGACCGTGCCGCAGGATGCGCCTGATGTCGAAGCCAGACGCGCCGGGTCGGAGCGACGTTCCTGCGAAAGGTGTGTCTGCATCCGCGCCGGAGGAAATGGTGGGTGATGAGAGATTCGAACTCCCGACATCTTCGATGTGAACGAAGCGCTCTACCACTGAGCTAATCACCCTTCGGGCGGTCTATTAGCCGTCCCGGTCCGACTGCGCAAGGGGGGTCGTGGCGTTAATCGACTGGGTCGAGCGGCGCACCTTCACATGGATCACCTGCCCGTTCTCGCGGGTCTTTTCGCGGTTCACCATGACCTTGCCCAAGGGCTGAAGCTGAAGCTCTTCGCCGTCGCTCAGGGCCTGCCCCAGCACCGCCAGCGTAGCCTCGACGACCGGCTTGGCGTCCTGCCGCTTCACGCCCGCCTGCGCCGCCACGCGGTCCAGCAAGTCCTTCTTCCGGACCTCTCCCGTTTCCGCGTCGCGCCCTCCGGCTTCGGGCGCAGGCTTAGTGTTCATGGAGTTCGTGAACATCTGCTCGTCCTTTTTCTGGCGGGGTGTCATTGTGGGCACGTTAACTGCCGACACCCAGCCTGTCACCGCCACCAACGAAAACGGGCGCCCTGAGGGGCGCCCGTAAAGTCGGTACCGTGGCGTCGGGATCAGTGCGCCGTGGCGCCCTGCCCTTCCCGCTGCTCCATCGCCCGGCGGGCCGCGGCGGCTTCCTCGGCCGCCTCGTCCCACTCGATGGGCTCGGGCTGGCGCACCAGCGCGTGCTTTAGCACGTCCGAGACATGCGCCACCGGGATGATCTCGAGCCCCTCCTTCACGTTATCGGGGATCTCGACCAGGTCCTTCTCGTTCTCCTCGGGGATGAGAACGGTCTTGATGCCGCCACGCAGGGCCGCGAGCAGTTTCTCTTTCAGGCCGCCGATGGGCATGGCGTTGCCGCGCAGCGAAACCTCGCCCGTCATGGCGATGTCCTTGCGGACAGGGATCTGCGTGAGCACCGAGACGATGGAGGTTACCATCGCCAGACCGGCCGAGGGCCCGTCCTTCGGCGTCGCCCCGTCCGGCACGTGGACGTGGATGTCCATCGTGTCGAACCGCGGCGGCTTCACCCCGATCTGCGGCGCGATCGAGCGGACGTAGGACGACGCCGCATCGATCGACTCCTTCATCACGTCGCCCAGCTTGCCGGTGGTCTTCATCCGGCCCTTGCCCGGCAGGCGCAGCGCCTCGATCTGCAACAGATCGCCGCCGACCTGTGTCCAGGCGAGGCCGGTGACCACGCCGATCTGGTCTTCCTTCTCGGCCAGGCCATAGCGGTGCTTCTTGACGCCAAGGTAGTCCGCCAGGTTCTCGGGCGTGACGACGACCGTCTCGACCTCTTTCTTGACGAGCTGCGTCACCGCCTTCCGGGCAAGCTTCGCGATCTCGCGCTCGAGGTTCCGCACGCCCGCCTCGCGGGTATAGGTGCGGATCATCTCCATCAGCGCCTCGTCGGTGATCTCGAACTCGCCCTTCTTGAGGCCGTGGTTCTTGACCTGCTTGCCGATCAGGTGGCGCTTGGCGATCTCCATCTTCTCGTCCTCGGTGTAGCCCGAGAGCGGGATGATCTCCATGCGGTCCAGAAGCGGCCCCGGCATGTTGTACGAGTTCGCCGTGGTGATGAACATCACGTCGGACAGGTCGTACTCGACCTCCAAGTAATGGTCCACGAAGGTGCCGTTCTGCTCGGGGTCGAGCACCTCGAGCATGGCCGAGGCCGGGTCGCCACGGAAGTCCTGACCCATCTTGTCGATCTCGTCGAGCAGGATGAGCGGGTTGGTGGTCTTCGCCTTCTTCAGCGCCTGGATGATCTTGCCTGGCATCGAGCCGATATAGGTCCGGCGGTGGCCGCGGATCTCGGACTCGTCACGCACGCCGCCCAGCGAGATGCGGATGAACTCGCGCCCCGTGGCCTTGGCGACCGACTTGCCTAGCGATGTCTTTCCCACGCCCGGAGGGCCGACGAGGCACATGATCGGCCCCTTCAGCTTCTTCGAGCGCTGCTGCACCGCCAGGTATTCGACGATCCGCTCCTTCACCTTCTCGAGGCTGTAGTGGTCGTCGTCCAGCACGCCCTGCGCACGGCCCAGGTCCTTCTTGACGCGCGACTTGGTGCCCCACGGGATGGACAGCATCCAGTCGAGGTAGTTGCGCACGACCGTGGCCTCGGCCGACATCGGACTCATGTTCTTGAGCTTCTTAATCTCGGCGTCGGCCTTCTCGCGGGCCTCCTTCGAAAGCTTCGTCTCGCTGACGCGCTTTTCCAGCTCGGCGACCTCGTTCTGGCCGTCCTCGCCGTCGCCCAGCTCCTTCTGAATGGCCTTCATCTGCTCATTCAGATAGTACTCACGCTGGGTGCGCTCCATCTGGCTCTTGACGCGGGTCTTGATCTTCTTCTCGACCTGCAGGACCGACATCTCGCCCTGCATCAGGCCATAGACCTTCTCGAGCCGCTCGGACACCGACAGCGTCTCCAGAAGCTCCTGCTTCTGCTCGACCTCGACGCCCAGGTGACCGGCCACCAGGTCGGCCAGCTTGGCCGGCTCGCGGGTTTCCGAAACGGCGGCCAGCGCCTCCTCGGGAATGTTCTTCTTGACCTTGGCGTACCGCTCGAACTCCTCGGACACCGAGCGCAGCAGCGCCTGCACGGTGTCGGCGTCGCCTTCGCTTTCCTCAAGCGGCTCGGCACGCGCCTCGAAGTGGTCCTCGTTCGGCAGGTACTCGGCCACGCGCACGCGCGACCGGCCCTCGACCAGCACCTTTACGGTGCCGTCGGGCAGCTTGAGAAGCTGCAGCACGTTCGCCAGCACGCCGGTGCCGTAGATGCCCTCCGACGTGGGCTCGTCGACGCTCGGGTCGATCTGGCTGGACAGCAGGATCTGCTTGTCCTCGGCCATCACCGCTTCCAGCGCCTTCACCGATTTCTCGCGCCCCACGAAGAGCGGCACGATCATGTGGGGGAAGACCACGATGTCGCGCAACGGCAGGACTGGATAGGAGGGGCTCAGTTGCTCGGTCATGCTCAATCCTTTTATTGGCAAGAGGATCCGGGTCCCGCTGCGCGGCAACCGCTGACCCTCCCCTTGGGCTCGACATGTGGGGGGTGTTCACCCCCCGTTCAACCACGGCCAGCCAAGGTGTCACGGGAGTGTGCCCGCGCCACGCGGCGACGGCAAGGCCGCTTTGCGGTGGCGCGGGGGCAAGTCCTGGACCGTGGATTACAGGCGGCCTCAGGCCGCCTGGCTGTCCTCGAGACGCGGATAATCGGTGTAGCCCTCGGCCCCGCCGCCGTAGAAGGTCGACGGGTCGGGCTCGTTGAGCGGCGCGTCCCGCTCCAGCCGCTCGGCCAGGTCCGGGTTGGCGATGTAGGCGCGGCCGAAGGCCACGGCGTCCACCGCTCCGTTTTCCACCCGCTCGACGGCGAGATCGCGGTCATAGCCGTTGTTGCCGATCCACACGCCGTCGAACGCGGCGCGCAGCGGCTCGAGCGAGGCGCCCTCGGGCAGATCGCGCGGTCCGCCGGTTGCGCCTTCGATCACGTGCAGGAAACTCAGGCCATAGGGCTTGAGCCCTTTCACGAGGTACTCGAACGTCGCCTGCGCGTCACCCAGTTCCTGTCCGTTGGCGGGCGAGAAAGGCGAGATGCGGATGCCCACGCGGCCGCCGCCGCCCCAGACCTCGGTCACGGCGTCGAGTACCTCGAACACCAGGCGCGCGCGGTTCTCGACCGACCCGCCATAGGCGTCGTCGCGGTGGTTCGACGTCTCGCGCAGGAACTGGTCCAGCAGGTAGCCGTTCGCGGCGTGCACCTCGACCCCGTCAAAGCCCGCCTTCTTGGCCGCCTCGGCGGCGTGGCGGTAGTCGTCGATGACGCGGGCGATTTCGTCGGTGCCCAGCGCGCGCGGCTCGGAGACGTCGACGAAGTCCTGCCCATCGAAGGTCTTCACGCCCTCGGCTCGCCCGGCCGACGGCGCCACGGGCGGCTGCCCGTCGGGTTGAAGCGAGGTGTGGCTGATGCGGCCCACGTGCCAGATCTGCGCGACGATCTTGCCGCCCTTCGCGTGCACCGCGTCGGTCACATCGCGCCAGCCGGCGATCTGCGCGTCGGAATAGACGCCGGGCGTGAAGGCGTACCCCTTGCCCTCGGCCGAGATCTGCGTGGCCTCGCTGATGATCAGGCCGGCACCGGCCCGCTGGGCGTAGTACTCGGCGTTCAGCGCGTGCGGGGCGTCGTCGGCGTGCCGCGCGCGGTTGCGCGTCAGCGGGGCCATGACGACGCGGTTCTTCATCTCGATATCGCCGGCCTTGAGCGGCGTGAACAACTTCGGATCGGCCATCTGCGATCTCCTTCACCGTATCTCGTGTGGAGCGCAGACCTATGTGCGACCCGCCGCCGCGCAACGGGGAGGCTGCATTGTTCATCGTGCATGGGCGCAGGGGGACCTGTGCGGCTAGAGTGGCGCGATGTCACCTTCGGCGCGCTGCGCGTGGAAGTCGCGCTCGAACTCGGCGAAGCGGCCCGCGGCAATGGCGTCGCGCATCCCCTGCATCAGCTCCTGGTAATAATGCAGGTTGTGCCAGGTCAGCAGCATGCCCGAGATCATCTCGCCCGCGCGGAACACGTGGTGCAGGTAGGCGCGGGAATATCCGGTGCAGGCGGGACATGTGCAGTGTTCGTCCAGCGGGCGCGGGTCGTCGGCGTGGCGGGCGTTCTTGATGTTGACCACGCCGTGCCGGGTCCAGGCCTGCCCCGTCCGCCCCGAGCGCGAGGGCAGCACGCAGTCCATCATGTCGATCCCGCGCGCCACCGCGCCCACGATATCGTCAGGCTTGCCCACGCCCATCAGGTAACGCGGCTTGTCGGCGGGCAGCATGTCGGGGGCGAAGTCGAGCACGCCGAACATCGCCTCCTGCCCCTCGCCCACGGCAAGCCCGCCCACGGCGTAGCCGTCAAAGCCGATGTCGCGCAGGGCCTTGGCGCTTTCCTCGCGCAGGTCCTGCTCCAGCCCGCCCTGCTGAATGCCGAAGAGCGCATGGCCAGGCCGGTCGCCGAACGCCTCCTTCGACCGCGACGCCCAGCGCATCGACAGGCGCATGCTGTCCTCGATCCGCTTGCGATCGGCGGGCAGCGCCGGGCACTCGTCGAAGGCCATCACGATGTCCGAGCCCAGAAGCCGCTGGATCTCCATCGACCGCTCGGGCGTGATCTCGTGGCGCGATCCGTCGATGTGGCTGCGGAAGGTCACGCCGCGCTCGGTCAGCTTGCGCAGCTCGGCCAGGCTCATCACCTGGAACCCGCCCGAGTCGGTCAGGATCGGCCTGTTCCAGTTCATGAACCTGTGCAGCCCGCCCAGGCGGTCGATGCGCTCTGCCGTCGGGCGCAGCATCAGGTGGTACGTGTTGCCCAGCAGGATATCGGCGCCCGTCGCGCGGACGCTCTCGGGCAGCATGGCCTTCACCGTGCCGGCGGTGCCAACCGGCATGAAGGCCGGGGTGCGGATCTCGCCCCTGGGCGTGGAGATGACGCCGGTGCGCGCCTTGCCATCGGTGGCCTTAAGCTCGTAACTGAACCTTTCGGGCATCTCGGAACCTCGTATTCGACGCGCCCTTCTGAGGCAAAACGCCGACAAATCCAAGGAGCGATCCGGCATGGCCGACGACGCGACACCGCAGGACACCGCCTTCCGCCTGGGATGGGAGGAATGGGTCTCTCTTCCCGACCTCGGGCTGCCCGCGCTGAAGGCGAAGGTGGACACCGGCGCGCGCACCTCGGCGCTGCACGCCTACGAGATCGAGCCATTCGGTCCCGCCGCACGTCCGCGCGTGCGCTTCATGGTGCACCCCGTGCCGGGCCGCAGCGACCTTGCCATCCCCTGCTCGGCCGAGGTGCTGGACCGGCGGGAAGTCACGTCGTCGAACGGCGAGACGGAACTGCGCTACGTCATCCAGAGCGAGATCTCGGTGGGCGGCCGCACCTGGCCCATCGAACTGACGCTGACGGACCGCGGCACCATGGCCTATCGCATGCTGCTGGGCCGGCAGGCGCTGAGCGAGGACATCGTGGTCAGCCCCGGCGACAGCTTCTGCCAGCCCTCGCTGACCTACGACGTCTATCACTCCACCCGCGTGCGCGAAGTCGCGCCGGACCGCACCCTGCGCATCGCCGTGCTCAGCCGCGAGGGGCACAGCTATTCCACCCGTCGGCTGGTGGCCGAGGGCGAAAAGCGCGGCCACGTGGTCGAGGTGATCGACACCACGCGCTGCTACATGACGATCAACAGCCTGGCGCCCGAGGTGCATTACGACGGAAAGCGCCTGCCCCGCTACGACGCCGTGATCCCGCGCATCGGCGCGTCGATCACCCCCTACGGCACCGCCGTGATCCGCCAGTTCGAGACGATCGGCACCTATTGCGTGAACGGCTCGGAAGGCATCGCCGCCAGCCGCGACAAGTTGCAGGCGCACCAGGTCCTCGCCCGCCACCGCATCGGCATGCCCACCACGGCCTTCGCCGCCTCGCCCAAGGATACCGGCAACCTGATCCAGCTCGTGGGTGCGGCTCCGCTCATCGTGAAGCTTCTGGAATCGACGCAAGGCAAGGGCGTGGTGCTGGCCGAGACGAAGAAAGCCGCCGAGTCGGTGATCTCGGCCTTCCGGGGGCTCAAGGCCAACTTCCTGGTCCAGCAGTTCGTGAAGGAAGCCGCGGGCGAGGATATCCGCTGCCTCGTGATGAACGGTCGCGTCGTCGCCTCGATCCGCCGGGTAGCGCAGCCCGGGGAGTTCCGCTCGAACCTGCACCAGGGCGGCGTGGCCGAGGCCGTGCGCCTGACCAAGGCCGAGCGCGAGACGGCGCTGCGCGCGGCCAAGGCATTCCGCCTGGGGCTTGCCGGCGTGGACCTGCTGCGGAGCTCGGACGGGCCCAAGGTGCTCGAGGTCAACTCCTCCCCCGGCCTCGAGGGGATCGAGAAGGCGACCGGCAAGAACGTGGCCGGCTCGCTTTATGAAGCCATCGAGAAGCACGTCCGCCCCGAGCCGGTGCGCCGGCGGGCGGCCCGCCGCACCGCCGGCTGATCCAGCTTCTATAGGAACCGCCGCGTTTCCAGCCCGTTTGGCGGGCAGAGGGACACGGAGGAATGTGATGCGACACGCGGCGGTGCGCCTGCTGACGTGGGCTGCGGCGATCTGGATCGGCTGCGCCGCCGCGCTTGCGCAGAGCCAGGACATGAACGCCTGGTTCGAGATCCCCTTCCTGAACTCCGGGCTCGACCCCGCGCCCGAGGATTTCGACCGCAGCACGCCGCAGGGCGCGGTGGAAAGCTTCCTCGACGCCGTCGGACGTGAGGATTACGCCGCCGCCGCGCACGGGCTGAACCTGTCCGGCTACGCGCCCGAGCGGCAGTCCGATGTCGGTCCCGAACTCGCGCAGCAGCTTGCGGAGGTGCTCGAGCGGAAGGCCGTGATCTCTTGGCGCGCGCTGCTCGAACGGCCCGACGCGCTGGATGCCACGGCTGCCTCGTCCCGCGCGATGTCCGGCGAACCGCGCCGCTCGCTCCTGATCGGCGTGCTCGACAAGGGCGACCGCGAGGCGGCGATCCGGCTCAATCGCGTGAAGCCCGAGAGTGGAGATCCGGTTTGGGTCTTCTCGGCGCGCACGGTGCAGCAGGTGCCCGAACTGCACCGCATCTACGGGCCCTCACAGCTTGAACAGCGCATTCCCGCCAGCCTGAAGGCCGAGGCCTTCTGGGGCCTCGACTGGTGGGAGGTCATCGGCCTGCCCATCTTCATCTTCGCCGCGATCTTCGCGGGGATTCTGATGCACTGGCTCTTCGGCACTCTGTCGCGCCATGCCTCGGGCTGGGCCGCGACCACTGCGCTGCGCGCTCTGCGCTGGCCGGCAATCATAGCGGTCGCCACGACGATCCTGATGCTGTCGACGCAACGCTTTTTCGTGGTCTCGGGCACGGCCTCGGCGGTGATCGAGCCGATCATAGTGATCGGTTACATCGGCGCCTTCCTCACCTTCGCCCTGCAGCTCATCGACTCGATCCTCGACCGCACGGTGAACTTCGACGCGGGCGAGCTGTCGGATCCCAGCAAGTCCTCGGTCCGCACCATCGCCACCTCGTTCTCGGGCCTGCGCAAGGCGCTGATCGTCGTCGCCTTGCTCGCGGCGATCGGCTTCGTACTCTCGGCGACCAACCTGTTCCGGACGTTGGGCTTCTCGCTTCTCGCCTCGGCCGGTGCGCTGACCCTGATCCTGGGCTTCGCCGCGCGCCGGGTGCTGGGCAACATCATGGCGTCGCTTCAGATCGCCATGAATCGCTCGGCCCGGATCGGCGACCAGGTCTACTATGAGGACCAATGGTGCACGGTGGAACGCATCCACTTCACCTTCGTGCAGCTTCTGCGCTGGGACGGCGTGCGGCTGATCGTGCCGGTCGAGCACTTCGTCTCCGACAGCTTCGTGAACCTGACCAAGGACGACTCGACCCTGATCCGCACCGTCAGCCTCACACTCGCCCATGAACTCGACGTCGACGCCCTGCGGGCGCGGTTCATGGACCTTGTCGAGGATAACGACGACATCATCGAGAAGGACGCCGCCGCCGTTCGGGTGACGACGCAGGATGCGCTGGGCCAATGCGTCCGCTTCCAGTTCAACTGCCCCGATCCGACCACCGGTTGGGCGGTCGAGTGCGACATGCGCGAGGCCCTGATCGAAGAGGTGCAGGCGCTCGCCGCGAAGGGCCGCCCCGCCTTCCCGCAGGCCGGCATCGACGCGGGCTGAGCGCGGCGCCGCTCTGGACGCGAGTGCCTGCAATCCTTATATGAACGCTCGGCAATAGAACGGACGAGCGATGAGCACCGAGACCACCGAACCGCTGGAAGGCAAGCCGCTGATCCGGCCCTCGAGCACGGACCACCCGCTCTACGACAGCGTGGTCGAGGCGTGCCGGACCGTCTACGACCCCGAGATCCCGGTCAACATCTACGACCTTGGGCTGGTCTACACGGTCGAGATCAGCGACGAAAACGACGTCTCCGTCATCATGACGCTGACGGCGCCGGGCTGCCCCGTCGCAGGCGAGATGCCCGGCTGGGTGGCCGAGGCGATCGAGCCGCTGCCGGGCGTGCGCAAGGTCGACGTCGACCTCACCTGGGACCCGCCCTGGGGCATGGACATGATGTCGGACGAAGCGCGGCTGGAACTCGGCTTCATGTAAGACGACACGATCCCGTTACACTGGACCGCCAGATGCAGGCACGGCTCTTTGGCCGCACCGGTGAAACGGATATCGAGTCGCAGGATATCAGGCGCGGGGCGGTCCCGGATACCGCCCCGCTTTTTCTTGCGCCCTTGAGGAATGCGGCCTCGGCGCCTACGTTCGTGGCAACGGCAACGGAGAGACGCATGTTCGGAATTCCCGGCAAGCAGGCAGTGACGATGACCCCGGCTGCGATCCGCCAGATCGCGAAGCTGATGGACCGCGAGGGCCACCAGGGCCTGCGCATCGGCGTCAAGAAGGGCGGCTGCGCGGGCATGGAATATACCATGGACTACGTGACCGAGATCGACCCCAACGACGAGGTGGTCGAACAGGACGGCGCACGCGTGATGATCGCGCCAATGGCTCAGATGTTCCTCTTCGGCACCGAGATCGACTACGAGACGTCGCTGCTCGAATCCGGCTTCCGCTTTCGCAACCCGAACGTCTCGGACGCCTGCGGCTGCGGCGAGTCGATCAAGTTCAAGGACGTTGAAGAGCTCTCCGCCGAACGGAGCGGCTGACAGCCGGAGTTCCGGCGTCCGGTGGACCACTCCGCCACCGCCCGGCCCACCCCATTCACGCCCTGTCACCCCCGCGAAAGCGGGGGCCTCCCAACGTTAGCCCGTTATCCGAGCGCTGCGCCAACGGTAAAAGATCCCGGCCTGCGCCGGGATGACATCTCTTTGGCGGCTACCCGATCCGCTTCGCCGGATCGAAACCCCTCTTCGGCCGCCAGCACCGTCTCCCCCAATTCCTTCACCTTGGCTCCGGTCTCGCGCCGCTTCATGCCGGCCGCGAAACCCGCTATGTCGGACCCGACGTCACACAAGGAGGATCGCATGACCACGCCACGCAAGCTCGCCGCCGGAAACTGGAAGATGAACGGGCTGGAGGCGCAGCTCGCCGAGGTCGACACGCTCATGGCCACCCATACCACGCCGGTCTGCGACATCCTCCTCTGCCCCCCGGCCACCCTGATCGACCGCATGGCGCGCCGCATTGGCGACGGCAAGATCGCCGTGGGCGGCCAAGACTGCCACGCCGCCCCCTCGGGCGCGCATACAGGCGACGTCTCGGCCGCGATGCTGGCCGATGCCGGCGCGACCCACGTCATCCTCGGCCACTCCGAACGCCGGGCCGACCACGGCGAAAGCGACGACGCCGTGCGCGACAAGGTCGCCGCCGCGTGGGAGGCCGGGCTGGTCCCCGTGGTCTGCGTGGGCGAGACGCTGGAACAACGCGAAGGCGGCAGCACGCTCGCCGTGGTGGGCGGACAGCTCCAGGGCTCGATCCCCGACGGCGCCACCGCCGCGACGCTGGTCGTCGCCTACGAACCCGTCTGGGCCATCGGCACCGGCCGCGTTCCCACCACTGAACAGATCGCCGAGGTGCACGACTTTCTGCGCGACCGACTGTCGCAGCGCATGGGCGGCGAAGGCAACGGCGTGTCGCTGCTCTACGGCGGGTCGGTGAAGCCGTCGAACGCGGCCGAGATCTTCGCCGTCGAAAACGTGAACGGCGCGCTCGTCGGTGGCGCGTCGCTCAAGGCCGGCGACTTCTCGGGCATCATCGACGCGCTCGAGCAGTCGTGACCAACGGGCGGCGTCAGCCGCCCTGCCCCGTCACGTCGTGACCGTAAAGCCAGTCGAAGCGCCCGGCCAGCAGACCGGGCGCCAGGCGCGAGACAGCCGACAGCCCCAGATGCCCCGTGCGTCGCACCAGCGGATTGGCGAAGTGATAGTTGCGCGCGTTGGCGTTCGCCGCGGCGATGGCCCGCGACACCCGCGGCGCCCGCACCTTCCGGTACTGCGCGAACGCCGCCTCCCGCGGGAGCCGGTCCAGCCGCTCGGCCAGGACCCAGGCGTCCTCGAGCGCCATGTTCGCTCCCTGCGCCAGGAACGGCAGCGTCGGATGCGCCGCGTCGCCCAGGATCGCCATGCACGCGCCGTGCCAGCGCTGCGCCACCGGATGGTGAAACAGCCCCCAAAGGTACACACGCTCCACCCGCTCCAGATCGTGACGAACCGCGTCTGCGAACCCCGAGAAGGCGCCCCGCAGATGTACCGGATCGTCCTCGTGCGACCACCCCTCGTCCGCCCAGGCCCGCCGCTCCTCGACACCGACCAGGTTGATCTGCCGCCCGCCGCGCAGCGGATAGCGCACCAGGTGCCGACCCGGGCCCATGTGAACCTGCGCCTCGGCGGCCTCGGCATGCTCCGCCGGGATCACCGCGCGCCAGGCCACCTGCCCGCTGAACACGGGCTTGTCGTCGCCGTTCAGCCGCCGCCGGACCAGCGAATGCAGCCCGTCCGCACCGATCAGCAGCGGCACGGCGCGGCCGTCCAGCCGCACCTCCCCTTTCGTCTCCTCGACCGTCTCGACCCGCACGCCCAGTTGCACGTCGACGCCCGCCGCCCGCGCGCCCTCGGCCAGCAGGTCGATCAGGTCCGCGCGGTGCATCAAAAGGTACGGTCGCCCGTAGCCGCGCGCGTCGAGGTCCAGCCGCGCCACCCGGCGCCCGGACGGCCCGTCCACCAGAACCACCGCCCGCGTCGCCAGCCCCGCCGCGCGCGCCTGCTCGCCCAGCCCCAGCGCGTCCAGCACGGCCACCCCGTTCGGCCCGATCTGCAAGCCGGCCCCGACCTCGGCTATCACAGGCGCCTGTTCCAGCACGGTGACCCGCGCTCCGCGCCGGGACAGCGCGATGGCCGCCGCCAGTCCGCCGATGCCGGCGCCCAGCACCGTGACCTCCTGCCCCTCCAGTCTCACGCCTGCCTCCCGATACAAAGACACCGGAGCGGCTGCCGCTCCGGTGTCAGGATGTTTCGTCGATTGCGCGCCGGCGTCAGTCGTCCCGGTGCACCTTCTCGCGCCGCTCGTGCTTCTCCTGCGCCTCGAGGCTCAGGGTCGCGATCGGCCGCGCGTCCAGCCGTTTGAGCGAAATCGGCTCGCCCGTCGCTTCGCAATACCCGTACTCGCCCTCGTCGATGCGGCGCAGCGCCGAGTCGATCTTGGCGACCAGCTTGCGCTGGCGGTCGCGGGTGCGCAGCTCCAGCGCGCGGTCGGTCTCCTCGCTGGCGCGGTCGGCCACGTCGGGTATGTTGCGGGTTCCGTCCTGCAGCCCCTCGATAGTCGATCGGCTGTCGTCCAGCAGGTCGTTCTTCCAGGCAAGCAGCTTGCGCCGGAAATACTCGAGCTGGCGTTCGTTCATGAAAGGTTCGTCTTCGGCCGGACGATAGTCCTCGGGCAGGAATACTTCGGCTTTCATCTTGGTCCCCCTCTCGCGTCCGGTAAGGACTTCGGACGTGCGATCATCCATACGCGTCTCCCTCGGGCACCAAATACTCCACGTAAAAGGGGTTGTCACTATACATTTGGGCGGGTTTGATGGCCTTTGACCGCAGGCGTGTCCCGGCTTCAACGGGACCGGACAGAGGCTTGACATCATTATGAAATTCACCGGCACCGACGCTTACGTCGCGACCGAGGATCTGACTGTTGCGGTGAACGCCGCCGTGACGCTCGAGCGGCCCTTGCTTGTCAAGGGGGAACCCGGCACGGGAAAGACGGAACTCGCGCGACAGGTCGCCGCGGCACTCGACCTGCCGATGATCGAATGGCACGTGAAAAGCACGACCCGCGCCCAGCAGGGGCTTTACGAATACGACGCCGTCAGCCGGCTGCGCGACAGCCAGCTGGGCGACGAACGGGTCCACGACGTCGCCAACTACATCCGCAAGGGCAAGCTGTGGCAGGCGTTCGAGGCAGACGAGAAGGTCGTGCTGCTGATCGACGAGGTCGACAAGGCCGATATCGAGTTTCCCAACGACCTGCTTCAGGAACTCGACCGGATGGAGTTCCACGTCTACGAGACGGGCGAGACCATCCGCGCCCGGCACCGCCCCATCGTGATCATCACGTCGAACAACGAGAAGGAACTGCCCGACGCCTTCCTGCGCCGCTGCTTCTTCCACTACATCCGCTTCCCCGACATGGAGACGATGAAGCGCATCGTCGAGGTGCACCACCCCGGCATCAGGGAATCGCTTCTGACCACCGCGCTGACCCAGTTCTACGACCTGCGCGAGGCGCCGGGGCTCAAGAAAAAACCCTCGACCTCGGAAGTGCTCGACTGGCTCAAGCTCCTGCTGGCCGAGGACATGGACGCCGCCGACCTGCGCGGGGACGGCGCGAGCGCCCTGCCGAAGCTGCACGGCGCGCTTCTGAAGAACGAACAGGACGTCCACCTTTTCGAACGCCTCGCCTTCATGGCGCGGGCCCGCCGGTGAGCGGTCCCATCTTCGGTCTCGAAATATCCCCGCCGGAGGCACCGCGCCGGGCCGCGCCCGGCGCCACAAAAGGCGTGCGCCGCAGGCGCGCATCAGGGTCCGTGGCATGACGCTGCGCATTCGTCCCCTCGGCCCGCAGGACGGAGCGGACTGGCGCCGCCTCTGGCGCGGCTACCTCGCGTTCTACGAAACGAAACTGCCCGAGAGCCACTTCGACAGCTACCTCGCGCGGCTTCTCGCCAACGACACGAACGACTACCACGGCCTGATCGCCGAGCAGGACGGCCGGCCCGTCGGGCTCGCGCACTACCTTTTCCACCGCCACGGATGGAAGGCCGAAAGCGTGTGCTACCTTCAGGATCTCTACGCCGACCCGCAGGTGCGCGGCCAAGGCGTGGGCCGCGCACTGATCGAGGGCGTCTACGCCGCCGCCGATGCCGCCGGGGCGCCAGGCGTCTATTGGCTCACGCAGGACTTCAACGAACCGGCGCGTCGGCTGTATGATCGCGTCGGCCGCCTCACCCCGTTCATCAAGTACGAGCGCCCATGACCCTTCGCTCCGCCGCCTTCCTGTGCGCAGCCCTCCTCGCCGCCTGCGCCCCGGCCGGCGCGCCCGAGGTGGCCGAGCGGCGGGCGATGTATACCGGCGACCTGCCGCCGATGAGGGTGTTCCCGGCCGCGCGCGCCACCGCGCCTGCCCGCTCGAACGCCGCCATCGCCGAGGACTTCCTCGACCTGACGTTCCAGCTTGAAAGCGGGCGTGCCCTGCCCGTCTTCACCCGCTTCGAGGGGCCGATCACGGTGCGTGCCACCGGCGACTTGCCGCCCAGCCTGTCGCCCGACCTCGACCGGCTGATCACCCGGCTGCGGCGCGAAGCGGGGCTCGACATCCGGCGGGTCGACGCCGGCCGCCGCGCCTCGATTACGGTCGAGGCCGTGCCGCGGGCCGAGCTTCAGCGCGCGGTGCCGCAGGCCGCCTGCTTCGTGGTGCCCCGCCTGCAAAGCTGGGACGAGTTCCGGCGCGAACGGCGCGGCGCGCGGGTCGACTGGACCACGCTGCGCGCGCGCGACCGCATGGCGGTCTTCATCCCCGCCGACGTCAGCCCGCAAGAGGTGCGCGACTGCCTGCACGAAGAGGTCGCGCAGGCGCTCGGCCCGCTCAACGACCTGTACCGGCTGACCGACAGCGTGTTCAACGACGACAACTTCCACACCGTGCTGACCGGCTTCGACATGCTGATCCTTCGCGCCACCTACGCGCCCGAGCTGCACTCCGGGATGAGCCGGGCGCAGGTGGCGCGGGCGCTGCCCGGTGTGCTGACCCGACTGAACCCGAACGGCCGCTCCGGCGGGCGCGAGGCGCGTGGCCCCACCCCCCGCGCCTGGATCGACGCGATCGAAACCGCGCTCGGCCCCTCCACGTCCGAGCCGCGCCGCCGCGCCGCCGCGCGCGAGGCCGTCGAGATCGCCCGCGACCGCGGCTGGCGCGACAACCGGCTCGCCTTCAGCCTGTTCGCGCTGGGGCGCCTGTCGCTGGGAGCCGAGCCCGAAACAGCGCTCGCCGCCTTCCTCCAGGCCGGCGGCCTCTATGCCCGGACGCCGCAGACCGAGGTGCACGAGGCTCACGTCGCCATGCAGCTTGCCGCGTTCGCCCTGTCCTCCGGGCAGGCCACCGCCGCCATCGACATCGTCGACGCCAACACCGATGCCGTGGCGCGGGCCGAGAATGCCGCGCTGCTCGCCTCGCTCCTGATGATCAAGGTCGAGGCGCTCGAGCTCATCGGCCGCACCGCCGAGGCGCGCGCTCTGAGGCGCGAGGCGCTCGGTTGGGCGCGTTACGGCTTCGGCCCGGATGCCGAGGTGCGCGCGCGCATCGGCGAAATCACCGCACTCAATCCCCGCAACCGCAGGAGACCCTCTTGATCGTACTCCTCTTCGCCGCCATCGGCGCCGTCTGGGGCGCCCTTCTCGCCCGCCGCCGCGGCGGCAAACCTCTCGACATGGCGCAGTA
The DNA here is from genome assembly GCF_900115595.1 of Tranquillimonas alkanivorans. Taxonomy (GTDB): domain Bacteria; phylum Pseudomonadota; class Alphaproteobacteria; order Rhodobacterales; family Rhodobacteraceae; genus Tranquillimonas; species Tranquillimonas alkanivorans. The sequence continues at coordinate 331,760 of NZ_FOXA01000002.1, read as the reverse complement.
CGGCGGCGGCATGGCGATCCTCGGCGCGCTGATCGGCCTGTTCGTCACCATCTTCATCACCCGCGCGGTGTCCTGACCGGTGTTCCTGCGCTTCTTCGATAATCTGCGGTCGGCCGGCGTGCCGGTCAGCCTGCGCGAGTACCTGACCTTCCTCGAAGGCGTGCGCGCGGGGCTCGTGACCTATGACGTCGAGGGGTTCTACTACCTCGCCCGCGCCGCGATGGTGAAGGACGAGCGCAACATCGACCGCTTCGACCGGGCCTTCGCGCAAAGCTTCAAAGGGCTCGAGGCGATCACGCTCGACCAGGTGCTGGACGCGGTGGACCTTCCGCGCGACTGGCTCGAGAAGATGGCAGAGAAGCACCTGAGCGCCGCCGAAAAGGCCGAGATCGAGGCGCTCGGCGGCTTTGACAATCTGATGGAGACGCTGCGCGAGCGGCTTGAGGAACAGAAGGGCCGCCACCAAGGCGGGAACAAGTGGATCGGCACCGCCGGCACATCGCCCTTCGGCGCCTACGGCTACAATCCCGAGGGCGTGCGCATCGGGCAGGACGAAAGCCGCCACCGCCGCGCCGTGAAGGTTTGGGACAAGCGCGAGTTCCGCGACTTCGACGACACGGTCGAAATCGGCACGCGCAACATCAAGGTCGCGCTGAAACGGTTGCGGAGCTGGGCGCGCGACGGCGCGCGCGAAGAACTGGACCTAGGCGGGACGATCCGCGCCACGGCCGAGCATGGCTATCTCGACGTCAAGACCCGCCCCGAGCGGCGCAATGCCGTGAAGGTGCTGCTGTTTCTCGACGTGGGCGGCAGCATGGATCCGCACGTGAAGGTGGTGGAGGAGCTGTTCTCGGCCGCGCGGGCCGAGTTCAAGCACCTCGAACACTTCTATTTCCACAATTGCCTGTACGAGGGCGTCTGGCGCGACAACCGCCGCCGCTGGGACGCGCAGACCCCGACATGGGAGGTGCTGCGCACCTTCGGTCCGGACTACAAGTGCATCTTCGTCGGCGACGCCTCGATGTCACCTTACGAGGTGGCGATGCCAGGAGGCGCGAACGAGCACTGGAACGAAGAGGCGGGTCAGGTCTGGCTAGGCCGTGCGCTGGAACACTGGCCGTCCTGCCTGTGGATCAACCCGGTGCCCGAAAAGTACTGGCCCTATACCCAGTCGATCGAAATGATCCGCCAGATACTGGGTGAGGATCGCATGGTGCCCATGACGCTCGACGGGATCGAGCGGGGGATGCGCCTGCTCGGACGCTAAGCGGCGCCGCGCCGGTCCTCCTGCCGGTCACTCTGGGCCAGCCGTTCGAGAAGTACGTCGAACTGGTCCGGCGCCTTCTTGTCGGTCGCGGGTTGCTCGGCACCGGCGCCGTTGAAGGCGCGCCGCATTGCCTCGCGGATCAGTTCGCCGTCATCAAGTTCTTCGTACATCGTCGCTCACCTCTGCTCGCCGGGTCAAACGTCAGTGGCCCCGGTTGGTTGCACTTTTTTGGGTCGGCTTCACGCGAATGCGACATTTTTGCAAAGCAAGATTTGCAACACACTGTCACGCAGGCCTTGAGAAGGCGTTAAGCCACGGAACGGCCTCAAGAAGATTCTCACGCGCCGCGCGGTCACGGGTGTCGGCGCACACCCTCCAGCAGCACGTCTTCCACCGGACCGCTTCCGGTCATTACGCTGATGTCACCGGTCGTCTCGAACACCACCGCACGCACCTCGGACAGCGTCTTCACGTTCTGCGCGCGCAGCTTCGAATACACATCCCCGCGCGTCAGCCGCGCGGCCCGCAGCGCATCTTCGCGGATCTCGCCATGCTCCATAACCAGGATGGGGGCGTTGTCGATGGCATTCTTCGCCGGCGCCAGAAACGTCCTGAGCGTGACCGAAAGCCCTTGGATCAGGAACAGCGCCACCAGCGCGGCGACGCCGGTCCAGAACGGCGTGTCGGGCAAGAGCACCGTGCTGGCGATGGTCGAGCCGATGGCGACCGTGACCACGAAGTCGACGGCCGACATCTTCGAGAAGCTGCGCAGCCCCAGAAGCCGCACCAGCAAGATGGTGGCCGGCACCACCACCAGCGTGTCGAGGAACGGCAGGATCATCGCGCCGACGGAACTGTTCATCTCGGTTCTCCGGACAGGGGTCGGAAAAGGGACGCGGGCGACGCGGATGCGGTTCCCAAACGCCGGCCTGCGCCCCATATTCGGGGTATGCTGAAGGTTCTGCCGATCCTGCTCGCCATCCTCTACGCGCTCGCCATGTACCGCTTCTCGGTCTGGCGCACGAAGAGGGAACTCGATGCGCGCTCGACCGAGCTCGCCGATCCGCGCCTGCGCGAGTTGTGCGATCGGATGGCCAAGGCGCTGGACCTCGCCCGGATCAAGGTTCACATCTACGAGATCGACCCCGTCAACGGGCTCGCCGCACCCGACGGACGCATCTTCATCACGCGCGGATTCTACCGGAAATACCGCAACGGCGACGTCAGCGCCGAGGAGATGGCCAGCGTTATCGCGCACGAGCTCGGCCATGTCGCGCTCGGCCATTCGCGCCGACGCATGATCGATTTCTCGGGCCAGAACGCTCTGCGCACCGCGTTGGCCATGGTCCTCGGCCGGATCATTCCGGGCATCGGCGTCTGGATCGCGAGCGGCCTGACCTCGCTGCTCGCCGCGCGGCTGTCGCGCTCGGACGAGTACGAGGCCGACGCCTATGCCTCGGCGCTACTTACGAAGGCCGGGATCGGCACGGCAGCGCAGAAATCGCTTTTCGGCAAGCTTGAGGCGCTGACGCAAAGCCGCTCGGGCGCGGTCCCGGCGTGGCTGATGAGCCACCCAAAGACCGCCGACCGCGTCGCCGCGATCGAGAAGCTCGAAGCGAAATGGCTGGCCACCTGACGCGATTCTTCATCGAAGGATCACGCCGGCGAATTTTCGTCGAAAACCTGCTGGATCAGGCCGCCAGCGCCTTGCCCAGCCGAGGCAGGCGCGCCCGCTTGAGCAGCTTGCGCAGGTCGAGCGGCTCACCCGACAGTCGGCACGCCTCGGCGTGAACGGCTGCGACGGCCGCCTCCACCTGCTCGGGATGCTCCAGCCACAGCGCCATCAGGAAGCCGTCCGGGTCCGCCCGCTCCAGCCCCTCCTCGGCCAGGATGTGCCGGGGAAAGTCGCGCGCGTTCATCGTCAGGATCACGTCCGCCGAGCCCGCGATGGCAGCGGCCAGCACGTGCACGTCGTGCCGGTCGGGCAGCCACAGCCGCGACAGGTCCCTCTCTCGCGGCTGCACCGCCGCGCCGGGCCAGGCCGCCGACAGCGCCGCGATCTCGCCGCGCGCCACCGTCTCGCCCTCCGGCCCCAGCTTCACCGCCGCGCGCGCCCATTCCTCGAGGATGCGGGGCGACCAGAGCGGCCGGAACAGGCCCGCCCGCGCCACGCCCAGCACGATCTCGCGCAGGACGGTGGGATAAAGCACGTTGGCGTCGATGAGGACCTTCACGACAGCAGGCGGAAGGTCAGCGCCTTCAGATACCCGCTCTCGGCCAGATGCGGATGCTGCGGATGGTCCGGCCCGGCAAAGCCCGTCCGGATCAGCTGCGCCTGCCGCCCGCCCCGGCCGATTCCGCGGATGCAGGCGGTGCGGAACTTTGCAAGGTCCGCGGCGTGCGAGCATGAACAAAGCGTAAGGTACCCGCCCGACGCCACCAGCGGCGCCGCCAGCCGCGCCACGCGCTCATAGGCACGCAGCCCCGCGTCCAGCGCGGGCTTGGCCGGCGCGAAAGCCGGCGGATCACAGACCACCACGTCGAAGCGCTCCCCCGCCTCGCCCAGTTGGCTTAAGGCGTCGAAGGCATCGGCCTTCATCGTGGTGAAGCGCGCCTCGCTCCCGGAGGCCCGCGCCCCCGCCTCGGCCAGGTCCAGCGCCGCCGCCGAGCCGTCCACCGCCAGCGCCGAAACCGCTCCACCGGCCAGCCCGGCCAGTGCGAAGCCGCCCACGTGGCTGAACACGTCCAGAACCCGCGCGCCCCGCGACAGCCGTGCCACGAAGGCATGGTTCGGCCGCTGGTCGAAGAACAGGCCGGTCTTCTGCCCGCCTGTCAGGTCGGCCATGTAGACGGCCCCGTTCATCGGCACACCCACCGGCCCGTTCACGCCGCCGCGCAAAACGACGGTCTCGTCCTCCAGCCCCTCGAGCCCCCGCGCCCGTCCGGTGCCGTTCTTGATCAGCGTGGTGCAGCCCGTCACCTCGGCCACCGCCTCGGCCAGCGGCTCGATCAGCATCTCGGCCCAGGCGGCGTTCGGCTGGATCACGCAGGCGTCGCCAAACCGGTCGATCACGACGCCGGGCAGCCCGTCTGCCTCGGCATGGACCAGCCGATAGAACGGCGCCTCGTAGAGCCGCGCGCGCATCTCCAGCGCCGCCGCGAGCCGCCCGGCCAGCCACGCACGACCGATCTCGGCCTCCGTGTCACAGTCGAGCATCCGCGCGATGATCTTCGAGTTCGGGTTGACCGCGACCAGCCCCAGCGGCTGCCGGTCGGCATCCTCCAGCACCGCCACGGTGCCGGGGGCGAGCGCCTTGGTGCGTCGGTCGGTGACAAGCTGGTCGGCGAAGACCCACGGCGCGCCGTGGCGCAGCGGGCGCGGGTCGATCTTGGGGCGAAGGCGGACGGTGGGGCGCGTGTTCATGCGCCGCCTCCTACCCTGTTCCGCGGGGGCCGGGAAGCCCGCGCGGCGGCGCAAAAAAGAAACTCCCGGCCGGGACCGGGAGTTTTCTGTCCACTCACGATGGAGGGGAAGGATCAGGCCGTGCGGCGGGCGCCGATCAGCGAGATGTGCGACAGCCGCTCCGAGATCCAGCGGCGCGCGGCGCGCAGGCCCTGGGCGGTCGCCTGCGCACGCAGCACGCGGGCCTGGCGTTCGATCTCGTACAGGTCGAGGGGTTCGATACGGTTCTCGGTCATGTCTTTGTCCTTGCCTTCGAATTTCTTCGGACCGCCGTGCGGCCCGTTCGAGCGGACACCTAGTCGCTGCAGCGCAGCACAACCACGCACAAAGTGGAAACCCCGCCATGCACCAGAGGAAACCCCCGCGCCGCCCGCTGGACCGATAGCGCTAACGACCCTATGGTCCGCCGCAACGCAGATCCCGCCACTCGCCACGAGGATACAGCCATGACGCTCAACGCCACCATCGCCGCCGTGACCGAGCGGATCGTCGAGCGCAGCCGCGACACCCGCGCCACCTATCTCGACCGCATGGCCCGCGCGGCCGAGGACGGCCCGCGCCGCGCGCACCTGAGCTGCGGCAACCAGGCCCACGCCTATGCCGGCGCGGGTCCCGACCAGGACGCGCTGGCCACCGAACGCGCGCCGAACCTCGGCATCGTGACCGCCTATAACGACATGCTCTCGGCCCACGCCCCCTATGAACGTTTCCCCGACCTGATCCGCGCCGCCGCCCGCGCCAACGGCGCCACGGCGCAGGTCGCAGGCGGCGTCCCCGCCATGTGCGACGGGGTCACCCAGGGCCAGGTGGGCATGGAGCTCTCGCTCTTCTCCCGCGACGTGATCGCGCTGGCCACCGGCGTGGCGCTGTCGCACAACGTCTTCGACTCGGCCGTCTATCTCGGCGTCTGCGACAAGATCGTGCCGGGGCTGGTGATCGCGGCGGCCACCTTCGGCTATATCCCCGGCGTCTTCCTGCCCGCGGGGCCCATGACCAGTGGTCTGCCCAACGACGAGAAGTCGCGCATCCGCCAGCAATTCGCCGCCGGCGAGATCGGCCGAGACGAGCTGATGAAGGCCGAGATGGCGTCCTATCACGGCCCGGGCACCTGCACCTTCTACGGCACCGCCAACTCGAACCAGATGCTGATGGAGTTCATGGGCCTGCACCTGCCCGGCGCCTCTTTCGTCAACCCCGGCACGCCGCTGCGCGACGCGCTGACCGAGGCCGGGGCAAAGCGCGCGCTCGAGATCACGGCGCTCGGCAACGACTACCGCCCGGTCTCCGAGATCCTCGACGAGAAGGCCTTCGTGAACGGCATCGTCGGGCTCATGGCCACGGGCGGCTCGACGAACCTCGTCCTGCACCTGCCGGCCATGGCCCGGGCGGCGGGCGTGATCCTCGACATCCAGGACTTCGCCGACATCTCCGAGGTCACTCCGCTGATGGCCAAGGTCTATCCCAACGGGCTGGCCGACGTGAACCACTTCCACGCCGCCGGCGGGCTGGGCTACATGATCGGCGAACTGCTGGGCGCGGGCCTGCTGCACCCCGACACCAGGACCGTCGCCGGCGACGGCCTGTCGCTCTACACCAGGGAGCCGAAGCTTGAGGGCGACAGCCTCGTCTGGGCCGACTGCCCGGGCACCAGCCATAACGACAAGATCCTGCGTCCCGCCACCAACCCGTTCCAGGCCACCGGCGGACTGAAGGACCTGCAAGGCAACCTAGGCCGGGCGGTGATGAAGGTCTCCGCCGTCGCCCGCGACCGGCAGGTGGTCGAGGCCAAGGCGCGCGTCTTCCAGGATCAGGAAGAGGTCAAGGCCGCCTTCAAGCGCGGCGAGTTCACCGAGGACACGGTGGTCGTCGTCCGCTTCCAGGGCCCCAAGGCCAACGGCATGCCGGAACTGCACTCGCTGACCCCCACCCTCGCGGTGCTACAGGACCGGGGCCTGAAGGTCGCGCTGCTGACCGACGGGCGGATGTCCGGCGCCTCGGGCAAGGTCCCCGCCGCCATCCACCTCGCCCCCGAGGCCGCCGATGGCGGGCCCATCGCGCGGGTGCGCGACGGCGACCTGATCCGGGTCGACGCGGTTGCGGGCCGCATCGAGGTGCTGGCCGAGGGCTTCGAAGCGCGTGACCCCGCCATCGCCGATTTGTCGAACAACGGCCACGGCGTCGGCCGCGAGCTGTTCGAGGTCTTCCGCCAGAACGTGGGCCTGGCCAGCCAGGGCGCGGGAGTGGTGGTTTGACAGCTGTCAACTCTCGACGCCCGAGCGCCTTGGTGTTTCCTCTTGCCCAAAATACTCTCGCCGAAGGCGGCCCCGCCCCCTCGGCCGCCGCAACGATTGGAGTGACGACATGACCCCGCAAAACGCCTCCGCCCGCGCGCTCGAGATCGCGCGCCTCGCCCCCGTGATCCCCGTGCTGGTGATCGACGACGCCTCGAAGGCGCGCCCCTTGGCCCAGGCGCTGGTCAAGGGCGGCCTGCCCGCGCTCGAGGTCACGCTGCGCACGCCCGCCGCGCTCGACGCGATCCGCGAGATGGCGCAGGTCGAGGGCGGCGTCGTGGGCGCGGGCACGCTGCTGACCCCCGACGACGTGAAGGCCGCGAAGGAGGCCGGCGCGACCTTCGGCGTCTCGCCCGGAGCGACGGACCTCCTGCTCGACGCGTGTGAGGACATGGAGCTTCCGCTCCTGCCCGGCGCGGCCACATCGAGCGAGGCGATGAAGCTGCTGGAACGCGGTTACACGATGCTGAAGTTCTTCCCGGCGGAAGCCTCGGGCGGCGCACCGGCGCTGAAGTCGATCGCGGGGCCGCTGCCGCGCATCTCGTTCTGCCCCACCGGCGGGGTCAGCCTGAAGAATGCGCCCGACTACCTGTCGCTGCCCAACGTCGTCTGCGTCGGCGGCAGCTGGGTCGCGCCCGCCGACAAGGTGCAGTCCGGCGACTGGGACGGAATCGAGATGCTAGCGCGCGAGGCCGCTGCGCTTCAGCGCTGAGAGCGCGCCCGGTGCCCGCCGCGCCGCCCGGTGCGCGCGGGCATCTCCAGCCCCTCGCGCAGGACCTGCGTCATCGGATGGCCCCGGGGCGCGCCGTGGCGATCGAGCAGCGCCCGGATGGCGGCGCGCGCATCCGCCTCGGGGGGTAGCGACAGCGCCCAGTCCAGAAAGATCGACCGGCACTCGGCCTCGGTCACCGCCTCCATCCGGAATGCCTCGCGGATCAGGCCCTTGGGATCTTGGGGATCGCTCTCTCTCATGGTGCCTTCCCGGTCCCTAGGCCCCGTTCACGCCCAGAACGCGGGCGACCGTCTCGGCCGCGCGCGCGGCGGTGTCGTCCATCTTCCCGCTCAGCGCCTCCGGGCTCTCGGCTTCTGCATTCCGGGTCAGGAAAGCCGCCGCTCCCGCGCCCATCTGGTCGTTCTTCAGCGCCTCCCGGGTGATCAGCCGCGTCGCGGCATGGACCTCCCACAGCAGGGCGTGCGCCGCCGTCAGCGTCGCGGCGTCTTCCTCCGACACCAGCCCCTCGCCGCGCCCTGCCGCAAGCTGCTCGGCCGGATCGCGCACCGGCGCGCCCGCCAGCAGCGCGAGGGCCGAGGCCGCGAGCTCGATATCCTGCAACCGCCCCGGCCCCTGCTTGGCTTCCCACGGCGCGCCGCCGGGCTTGGCGGCCAGCAGCCGCTCGCGCATCTCGGCCGTGTCCGAAAGAACCCGGTCGCGGTCGCGCGGCGCCGTGAGAACCTGCCCCCGGAAGCGCTCGATCTCGTCGCAAAGCTCGGCGCTGCCCGCGACGGGGCGGGCGCGGGTCAGCGCCAGATGCTCCCACGTCCAGGCCTCGTTCTCCTGGTAGTTCCGGAACGACTGGAGCGAGGTCGCCACCGGTCCTTGCCGCCCCGAGGGCCGCAGGCGCATGTCCACCTCGTAAAGCTTGCCCTGCGCCATGGGGGCCGACAGCGCGGTGACCAGGGCCTGCGTCAGCCGCGCATAGTAGGGCCGCACGCCCAGGGGTCTGCGCCCCTCCGACGATTCGGCGTCGCCGGCGTCGTAGATCACGATCAGGTCGAGGTCCGAGCAGGCGTTCAGCTTGCGCGCGCCCATCGCACCCATCCCAAGCACGGCGGCCCCGCGGCCCGGCGGAGGCCCGTGGCGCTCGGCGAAATCGGCGACCACCACGGGATGCACTGCCTCGAGCACCGCGCCGGCCAGGTCGGCGTATTGCGCCCCCGACTCCGCGCCGTCGATCAGCCCGCGCAGGTGATGCACGCCGATGCGGAAATGCCAGTCCTTCGCCCAGGCCCGCGCGGCGTCGAGCTTCTCCTCGTAATCCTCGGCCGCCTTCATGCGCTCGACCAGTTCCCTGGTCAGCGCCGCCTCGCCCGGCCATTCGGCGAAGAAGTCGCCGCCGATCACCGCCTCGAACACCCCGGCATTGCGGCTGAGGTAACGGGCGAGGTCGGGCGCGGTGTCGGCCACGTCGATCACCAGGTCGACAAGCTGCGGGTTGGCCTCGAACAGCGAGAACACCTGCACCCCCGCCGGAAGCCCATGCAAGAAGCCATCGAGGTGCAGCAGCGCCTTGTCCGGTTGCGTCGCCTTCTGCAACTTTTCCAGCAGCACCGGCTTCAGCCGCTCGAAGATCGTCTGCGCCCGCTGCGACCGCAAAGCCGGATAGCTCGGCCAGCGCGCCACGATCTCGGCCTGGCTCTCGGTCAGCTCGGGCGTCGACTCGGGCGAGACGTTGCCCGTCCCGGGCGCGAAGAAATCCTCGGTCAGGTCCGCCACCCGCTCCAGCCGCTCGGCCAGGCCGGCGCGCAGGTCCCCGACGCTTTGCCCCGTGAAGGCGGCCAGCCGCTCGAAGCCCTCGTCGTCCTTGGGCAGAAGGTGCGTCTGCTGGTCGTTGACCATCTGCAGCCGGTGCTCGATCTCGCGATGCGCGCGATAGTCGTCGGTCAGCTGCCGCGTCACCTCCTCGGGCACCCAGCCGGACCCGGCCAGCCGCGCCAGCGCCTCGACCGTGCCGCGCACGCGCAGGCTTTCGTCGCGGCCCCCGGCGATGATCTGGCGGGTCTGGGTGAAGAACTCGATCTCGCGGATGCCGCCGCGGCCCAGCTTCATGTCGTGCCCTTCCAGCACAAGCGGCCCGCCCAGACCCTTGTGACTGCGGATGCGCAGGCGCATGTCGTGCGCGTCCTGGATGGCCCAGAAATCGAGGTGCCGCCGCCAGACGAAGGGCCTGAGCCGCTCAAGATATGCCTCTCCCGCCGCGATGTCCCCGGCGCAGGGCCGCGCCTTCACGTGCGCCGCGCGTTCCCACGTGCGGCCCAGGCTTTCGTAGTACCGCTCGGCCGCCTCCATCGCCAGGCACACGGGCGTGGTCGAGGGATCGGGCCGCAGCCGCAGGTCGGTGCGGAAGACATAGCCACCCGGCCCCGTCTCGGTCAGCGTCGCAGCCATCTTCCGCGTCGCGCGGATGAAGCCCGTGCGCACGTCGAGGTAATCGTCCGGCGCGAAGCGGTCCTGGTCGAACAGGCAGATCAGGTCGATGTCCGAGGAATAGTTCAGCTCGAACGCGCCCATCTTGCCCATGGCGAGCACCGTCATGCCGCAATTCTCCGGCACGTCGCCCGCGCCAAGGTCGGGTATCTTGCCGCGCCCCACCTGTTCGGCCAGCGCGGTGGCAAGCGCCTTGTTCACGGCGAGGTCGGCGAAGCGGGCCAGCGCGCCCGTCACCTCCTCCAGCGTCCAGACCCCGCCGAGGTCGGCCAGCGCCGCCAGCAGCGCCACCCGCCGCTTCGCCGTGCGCAGCCCCTCGGGCACCGCCTTGTCCTCGAGCCCCGCCGCCGTGTCCATGACACCGGCCAGCGCATCCTCCGGCTCGCCCGCAAGCGCCTCGGCCAGCCACTCGGCCTCGCGCTCGATCAGCGTCTTGAGATACGGCGCGCACCCGGCGGTGCCGCGCAGCAGGCCCGCCAGCTCGGGCGGCAGGCCGGGCACTGCGGCAGCGCCCTCCTCGCCTCGGTCGCGGTCGAAGGGGTCGGGAGAGCGGGTCAGTCGGCTGGCGAAGGTCATGCGGGGACATGAGCCCCGGAGCGCACGGCCGTCAAGCGCCCTTGCGCCCCGCCCCACGTCTTGCCAGACCGGCACCAAAGCAAGGGGGACTGCATAAATGTCGAAAAGCCTCGCCCGCGTGAAGCGGGCCCTCGCCGATGCCGGGATCGCCAGCGACGTGCTCGAGATGGGAGCCGAGACCCGCACCGCCGCCCAAGCGGCCGAGGCCGCTGGCTGCGACATCGACCAGATCGCCAAGTCGATCATCTTCAAGGGGCTGGAAAGCGGCGAGGCCGTCCTGTTCCTCACCGCCGGCGGCAACCGCGTGGACGATGCGAAGGCGGCAGCGGCAGCGGGCGAGCCGCTGGGCAAGGCCGACGCGGCGCTGGTCAGGGCACAGACCGGCTTTGCCATCGGCGGGGTCGCGCCGCTGGGCCACACATCTCCGATGCGCGCCTTCTGCGACCTGCGGCTGACCGAGTTCGCGCGGATCTGGGCCGCCGGCGGCACACCCCGGCACATCTTTCCGCTGACCCCGCACCAACTTCTGCGCGTGACGAATGCGCAAGTAATTGATTTCACGGGTTGAATCGGAGGATGTAAAAAACATTCACATTCATCCTTGAAGGCGGGCGAAGGGCTTCCGATCTAGGGGATGTGAAAGCAATTCACATCGACCGATCAACACGAACCCGGAGAGAGCAATGACCGCCTATGCCTACCCCGCCACCGCGCCGCGCCTGTCGTGGCTTCGGCGTGCCGAGGCCTGGATGGACGACAGGGGCAAGGGTGCCTGGATCGCCGCCATGGTGCTCGGGTTCATCGTCTTCTGGCCCCTGGGGCTCGCCCTTCTGGCCTACATGATCTGGAGCAAACGCATGTTCAACGAAAACTGCGGCATGAAACGCGCCCGCCACGCCCACCACGCCTTCAAGTCGACCGGCAATTCGGCCTTCGACGCGTACAAGGCCGAAACGCTGCGCCGGCTCGAGGAAGAGCAGGACGCCTTCGAAAGCTTCCTCAAGCGCCTGCGCGATGCCAAGGACAAGGCCGAGTTCGACCAGTTCATGGCCGAACGCTCGAAAAAGGCCCGGAATGGCGACGAGGCCCCGACCGAGGCCTGAGCCGGACAGGCGGCCCGCCCCGCGGCGGGCCGCGCCCACCCCGACGAAGCGGTGAGACAGATGACGATGCTCGACGACACCTATCCCGGCCTTCCCGACCCCGAGCGCGAGGCCGAATTCTACGCCGACGTGCCGATGAAGCGGTTCTTTGCCTGGCTCGTCGACGTGGTGCTTATCACGCTGCTCACGGCGCTTCTGGTGCCGCTGACGCTGTTCACGGCGCTCTTCTACCTGCCGCTGCTCTATTTCGTCGTCTCGTTCCTGTACCGCACGGTGACGCTGGCGCGCGGGTCGGCCACGCCGGGCATGCGGCTGACGGCGATCGAGATCCGCGACCGCGCGGGCCGGCCGCTCGACCTAATGGGAGGCTTCCTGCACACGACGGGCTACGCGATTTCCTGGGCGGTCTTCCCGCTTCAGCTGATCTCGGGCGGCCTGATGCTCGGCACCTCGCGCGCGCAGGGGTTGACCGACCACGTGCTCGGCACCGCCGCGATCAACCGCGCCGCGCGGTACTGACGGAAACTCTCTGCCGAGCCGGGTCACAGGTCTTGGCGGAGCCCCGGGTCGTTGCTACCTTTCGCGGCGGAACACCTGGGATCCTCATGCGCCACACCCTTCCCATCGCGCCGCAGTTCTACGTGACGGCACCGCAACCCTGTCCCTACCTCGAGGGACGGATGGAGCGGAAGCTGTTCACTGCGCTGCAGGGCGAATACGCCGAAACGCTGAACGATGCGCTGTCGAAGCAGGGCTTCCGGCGCAGCCAGAACGTGCTCTACCGGCCCTCCTGCGCCGAGTGCTCGGCGTGTCTGTCGGCGCGTATCCGGGTCGCGGATTTCGAGCCGAACAAGACCCAGCGCCGTCTCCTGCGCCGCAACCGTGGCCTGCGCCGGCGCACGACCTCGCCCTGGGCCACCGAGGAGCAGTACGCGCTGTTTCGGACCTATCTCGACCGGCGCCACGCCGATGGCGGGATGGCCGACATGGACATCTTCGAGTTCGCCGCGATGATCGAGGAGACGCCGATCCGCTCGCGCGTGATCGAGTACGCCCGGCGGGACGAGGATGGCCACGGCGAGGATCTGACGGCGGTCTGCCTGACCGACGTGCTCGATGACGGGCTGTCGATGGTCTACTCGTTCTATGACCCCGACCGCCCGAGGGACTCGTTGGGCACCTACATCATCCTCGACCATATCGAGATCGCGCGCGAGGCCGGGCTGCCCTACGTCTATCTCGGATACTGGGTGCCGGGGAGTCCGAAGATGGGTTACAAGGCGCGCTTCAACTCGGTCGAGGTCTATCACCGCGGCCGCTGGCAGGGCTTGGGCGATCCAGATTCGTACACGGCCGAAACACACCCGCTCTCGACCGACCCGATTGCCGAGCAGGTGGCCAAGATCAGCCTGCCCGACACCCGCCCCACCCGGGGCTGAGCGCGGGTGCGCCGCGCACCCCCTGCATCTTCGGCCCCGAGTTATCCTCGCCGAAGGCCCCGAGTTATCCTCGCCGAAGGCCCCGATTTTTCGGCGAAAAATCGGCACCCGCGCCGCAGGCGCGGCCCCCGCTCTGACGGAAGCGGGGGCCCGAAGGCCCCCGCGCAGTCTTTGTCAGTTCGGCATCAGGTCCGGGATGATGGTGACCACCCCCGGCACGAACCACAGCAGCGCGAGCCCCAGCACCTGGATCAGCACGAAGGGAATGATCCCGCGGTAGATGTGGCCGGTCGTCACGCTCGGCGGTGCGACGCCGCGCAGGTAGAAGAGCGCGAAGCCGAAGGGCGGTGTCAGGAACGACGTCTGCAGGTTCACGGCGATCATGATTGTCACCCATTTCGGATCCATCGTGCCGCCGTAGATGACCGGCCCGACGATCGGGATCACGATGTAGATGATCTCGAGGAAGTCGAGCACGAAGCCCAGGATGAACAGCACCAGCATCACGATCAGGAACACCACCCACTCGCGGTCGAAGGACCGCAGGAACGACTGGATGTATTCCTCACCCCCGAACGAGATCACGACGAGGTTGAGAAGCTGCGAGCCGATGAGGATGGTGAACACCATGCTCGTGACCTTCGCCGTCTCGCGCACGATGGGCTTGAGCACGCCGCTCGCGAATAGCACCCAGCACGAGTAGAGGATGCCGAAGATCGCGAAAAGGTAGCTCGCCTGAGCCACGATGAAAGCGACCCATTGCTGGAACGTCGTCTCGCCCGAGGCGACGCGCAGATCGAAGTTCACGCCCACGAGCAGCATGATCACGATGGCGAAGGCGGTGTAGAGGATGATGTTCCCCGACCGCCCCTGGTCCTGCCGCTTGCGATAGGCGGCGAGCATGATCGCGCCGCCCGCCCCAAGCGCCGCCGCCGGCGTGGGGTTCGTGATGCCACCCAGGATCGAGCCCAGCACGGCGACGATCAGCACCAGCGGCGGGAAGACCACCCGCAGCAGGTCGTTCTGCCCCAGGAGTCCGGCCGCGTACCGGCAGCCGTAAAGCGCCAGCAGCGTCGGGATCGCCAGGATCAGCACGGTCGTGCCCGGCGTCGTGGTCGGTGCGATGAACAGCAGGTCGAACAGCAATGCCAGCGCCACGCCCACGGCCCCGACGATCAGCGGCCGCGGCTCGGCGCTTGGCGAGACGCCGCGCGCCGTGGTCAGCACCAGCGCGAGCAGCAGGAAGGCCACCGCGATGCCCGTGCCGATGGGCGCGCGCGTCGCGATCTTCTCGGCCTGCGCCGCGGCGACCTGCTCGTCCGTCAGTTCTTCGCTTTCGGCGAAGCCGCCGGCTTCCTGGATCGCCTCCTGCTCGGCCACGGCGCGGTCCCACGCCAGCTGGCCGTGCAGTTCGATCATCGACTCCTGGCACTGCGGCGAGACGTTAGTCCGCAGCGAGGCGGTGTCTCCGGCCTCGGAGTAGCGGGCAACGGTCACGTCCTGGCTGCCGACGAGCCCAACGGCGCCCGACAGCACGACGGCGGCGATCAGCGCGGCGGGCACGGCCAGGAACCAGGTCAGCGCCTCGTTGCGGGTGACGACTTCACCAGTCGCCTCTTCGCTCAGCACCGGGGGGGCCTTGCGCGGGTTCAGAACTGCGTAACCCAAGGCATAGGCCGCGTAGAGGCCGGCCAACAGGATGCCCGGCAGCAGCGCCGCCTGGAACAGCGTGCCGACCGAGACGACCGCAGCCTCGCCCAGATAGGTCAGCGCGTCCGAGCAGCCCGCCGCCACGGCCCGCGTCTCCTGCGCGGTGGAATAGATGTCGCCCGCCAGCGTGCCCAGAAGGACGATGACGATCGAGGGCGGGATGATCTGGCCCAGCGTGCCCGACGCGGCGATAACGCCGGTGGACAGCTCGGGCGAGTAGCCGTTGCGCAGCATGGTGGGCAGCGACAGCAGGCCCATGGTCACGACCGTGGCACCGACGATGCCGGTCGAGGCCGCGAGGAACGCGCCCACCACCACAACCGACACGGCCAGGCCGCCCGGCAGCGGGCCGAAGACCCGCGCCATCGTGGTCAGCAGGTCGTTGGCGATCTTCGAGCGTTCCAGCGTGATGCCCATGAGCACGAACATCAGCACCGCCAGCAGCGTCTCGATCGACTGGCCGGCGAAGACGCGCTCGTTCATCCGGTTGACGATGAAGCTGATGTTGCGGTCCAGCGCGAGCTCCCAGCCGCCCTGAAACACCGGCTCGGCGTAGCGCGGCAGGTCCGGGAAGCGGAACTTCGAAATGTCGAGCGGGTTGACCCCCGAGTTCACGAGGTCGCGGTAGGCCTGGCTGGTCTCGTCCACCGCCTGGTGAACCAAGAGCCCCGCGCTATCGAGCGCCGCGATGATCCCGAACGAGATGACGGCCGCACCGCCGATGGCGAAAGCCACCGGAAAGCCCGACAGGATGCCTCCGAAGAGGCAGAGAAAGACGATGATCAGGCCGAGTTCGACCCCGTCCAAACCGAAAAGCATATGTCCCCTGCCCCTTTAGTGTGTGCCTTCGTAGGCTTCCTCGCCCGCGCCTAGGGTATCGCGGTCGAGGTATTTGCCTTCGCTCTCCGGGCCTTCCTTCCACTCGAGATACGAGCGGTAGAAGAAGGCGACGGCCTGGAGGAAGACCATGGCGGTGAAGGCGACCATCAGCACCTTGAACAGGAAGTAGCCGTTGAAGCCATTGGGCGAAAAGCCCACCGTTTCCACGTTCCAGCGGATGATCGACGCCTTGCGCATCAGAAGTTCCAGCGAGTCGCTAGCGGATACCTTCGGCGTGATCAGGTGGCGCCACATGAAGTACCAGGCGTAAAGCCAGATCAGGATTGCCGCCGGCATCATGAACAGAAGCGAGCCGGCCATGTCGATCACGCGCTTGGTGCGGAAGCTCACTGCCGAATACACGAGATCGACGCGCACGTGGCCGCGCTGCACGAAGGTGTAGGTGCAGCACAGCGCCACGACCATCGCGTTGTAGAGCTTGAGTTCCTCGGACCACCACGACACGTCGAGGCTGAGCGACGACCCGAACCCGAGCGAGATCTGCGACGCCGCGAAGACGCGCTGCATGAACACGATCACGATCTGCTGCAGCACCATGATCAGGCCGGCCCAGGCGAAGAAGCGACCCACGCCGTTGGCGAACCCTTCGAGCACGCGCACGCAGCCCCACATGAAAGCGTTCTTCCAGATGCCGATGCCGGTCACGATCAGGAACGTCGTGAGCACGACGAAGAACATCTCGGCCGAGGCACCGTGATAGATGAAGCGCATCAGCGCCTCGCCGTTCGACCAGTCCAGCCACAGGCCCGGATGCGTGACTGCATAGATCACGTTCCAGAAGGACATGGCGATGTTGGCGAAGAACCAGAGGATGAAGTCAAGCATGCACGCCCCCAGAGTGTCGTGAGGCCGGAGCCGGCAAAGCCGGCCCCGGCCGTGGGCGCCTTTCGCGGCGCCTGGTGTTCAGCGGATCAGCGGCCGATGACGCGGTCGCGCTGCGTGGTGTACGTGCCTTCCGAACGGTCGATCCAGCTGGCCGAGTTCTGCAGCGACGTCATGTAGCTGTCATAGGTCCGCTTGTAGAGGTCGTCGCCCATGTACTGCTGGTAGACCTCGTTGGCGGCCTGGCCGAACGCGTCCCAGACGGGCTCGGGGAACTCGGCGAGCTGCACGCCGCTGGCCTGCAGACGCTGGAGCGCCGACGCGTTGTTGGCCAGGAACAGCGACAGCGTCCACAGGTTCGACGCGGTCGAGACCTCCTGAATGATGGTCTGCTGCGCCGGCGTGAGGCTCTCGAACACCTCGAGGTTGGTCGCCAGCGTCAGGCCCGGCCCCGGCTCGTGGAAACCGGCGGGGTAGTAGATCTTGGTGATCTCCTGGAAGCCCGCCTTCTCGTCGGCCCAGGGGCCGATCCACTCGGTGCCGTCGATCGCGCCCGAGGACAGCGCCTGGTACACTTCGCCGCCGGGCAGGTTCTGCACCGACGCGCCCAGCTTCGACAGCACCTCGCCGCCCTGACCGGGCATGCGGAAGCGCAGGCCCTGGAAGTCCTGCGGGCTTTCGATGCGCTTGTTGAACCAGCCGCCGGACTGCGCGCCCGTGTTGCCGGCCAGGAACGGCTTCATGTTGAAGATCGTGCCCAGCTCGTGGTGCAGCTCCATGCCGCCGTCGTGGTAGTACCAGTTGTTCAGTTCCATCGCCGTCATGCCGAAGGGCAGCGAGGCGAAGAACTGGTAGGCCGGGTGCTGGCCGGTGAAGTAGTAGTCCACGCCGTGGTACATGTCGGCCTGGCCCGACGCGACCGCGTCGAAGACCTCGAACGCGCCGACGAGTTCGCCGGCCGCCTTCAGGTCGACCGTGAGTTGGCCGTCGGTGGCGGCGGTGATCTTGTCGGCGCAGTATTGCGCGCTGTCATGCACACCCGCCAGGCCGCGCGACCAGGTGGTCACCAGCGTCAGCGTGCGGCGGCCCTGCGCGTAAACCGGCGCGGCCAGCGTCGACGCGGCGGCGGCCGAGCCACCCAGCGCAGACGTTCTCAGAAACGAACGGCGATCCATACATATCCTCCCATGCATAACGCCCGCCTCTTCGGGCGTTCCGTCATCAGTGGGCGCACATTAGCGACGCGATGTGCGGGAATAAATACCGGATACTGCGTATAACGGGCGCTGTTGCTCATGTCCTTGCGGCAGCTTCGGCACCCTGCGCCTTCCCTTGCCCCGGCCGCGGCTTCGGGCAATGGTTGGCACGGGCAGGACCGGCACGCATGATCCCATCGACACTTCTGCGGATGCTTCGCACGGGACGGGGCTATCGGCTGCGCTTCGCGCTGATGGCCGCGGTGCCGCTCGTGCTTGCGGTGGGGGCGATATCGCTGCTGGTCGCCCAGCAGTCCCGCGCGCTGGCCGAGCGCGAGATCGCGGCGCTCGAACGTCAGCTGATCGAGGCGAAGAAGGACGAGCTGAAGAACTACATTTCGATCGCGCGCACGGCCTATGCCTCGATCTACGGCAACGCACCCCCGGACGACGCGGCGGCGAAGACGCGGGTCATGCAGATCCTCGCCGCCATGATCTTCGGGCAAGACGGGTATTTCTTCGTCTTCGACTACGACGGCACGAATCTCGTCGCGCCGCGCCAGACCCACCTGATCAACCGCAACTGGGCGGGGCTGACCGACAGCGAGGGCACGCCCATCACCGACCGCTTCATCGAGCTTGCCCGCTCGGGCGGCGGCTATCACCAGCATCTTTGGTGGAAGCCCTCGACCGGCGAGGAGGCGGCGATGATCTCGTACGTCGTGGGGCTTCAGGACTGGCGGTGGGCGGTGGGGACCGGCATCTTCATCGACGACGTGCTCGACACCGTCGCCGCCGCGCGCGCCGAGGTCGAGGCGCGTATCCAGCGGGTGTTCCATTACATCGGGGGGATCACGTTGGCGGCACTGTTGCTGGTGTTCCTGTCCGGCCTGCTGCTGAACCTGCGCGAACGCAGCGTGGCAGACGCCAAGCTGAAGGAGCTGACGCAGCGGATCTTCGACACCCAGGAGGAAGAGCGTGGCCGTGTCGCGCGCGAACTGCACGATTCCATCTCGCAGATCCTCGTGGGCGCACGGTACGCGCTGGAGCTGGCCCGGCGGCGGCTGGCGCTGGGGCACGAGAAGTCGGGCGAAAGCCTGGACAAGAGCATCGCCAGCCTGAACACCGCCATACAAGAGGTCCGGCGCATCAGCCGCGACCTGCGCCCCGGCGTGCTGGACGACCTCGGGCTCGGCCCGGCCCTGCAGGCGCTGACCGATGATTTCGGCCAGCGCACCGGCATCGACGTGGACGTCGAGACGGTCGTCTTCCGCAACCGCTTGGACGAGGAAGCCCGCATCGCGCTTTACCGCATCGCGCAGGAGGCACTTACCAACGTCGAGCGCCATGCCGAGGCCAACCACGTCTCGGTCACCATCAAGGGGCACCGCCGCGGCGCGCTTCTGCGCGTAGCCGATGACGGCAGGGGCATGACCTGGCCCCTGCCCGAGAAAGAGGGGCGTGGCGGGCTCGGCCTGCGCAACATGCAGGAACGGGTCGAGCAGCTGGGCGGGACCTTGCGTGTACTGTCGTCGCGCTCGGGTACGGTGATCGAGGCCGAGGTGCCGCTGACCCACATGCTCCAGCCCGAGAAGCGGCAGGAGCGCTCGGCATGACGCCCGCCGTCTGGTCCCCCGGCGCCGTCTGCGGTAGACCGGGACCTCCCGCGAAGACAGCAGCGCCCGGACCATGACAGCACGCCCCACCCGAGTTGCGGTCGTCGACGACCATCCCATGGTCGCCGAGGGCATCCAGTCGATCCTCGAAACCTACGACGACATCGAGGTCGTGGGCGTCGTGTCGTGCGGGCAGGACGCCGTGGACCGGGTGACCGAGCTGGCGCCGGACGTGATGCTGCTGGACCTTAACATGCCTGGCCTCGGCGGCCTGTCGGCGACCGAGATCATCCTTGAACGCCGGCCTGCGACACGCATCCTGATCCTGTCGATGCACGACAGCCCAGAATACATCTCGACCGCACTCAGCCACGGGGCGCGCGGCTATGTGCTCAAGGACGTGCCGACGGACGAGATCAAGACCGCCATCGACGCGGTGATGCAGGGGCAGGAATACCTGTGCACCGGCGCGAAGCGATCGCTCAAGCCGCGCATCGCCGACGGGCGCGAGCCGCTGACGTCGCGCGAGCAGACGATCCTGCTGGAGCTGGCTCAGGGCCGGTCGAACAAGGACGTGGCCGCCGCGCTCGACATCTCGGTCCGCACGGTCGAGACGCACCGGAAGAACATCAAGCGCAAGCTCGGCATCTCCTCGACCGCCGGACTGACCCGCTATGCCCTCGAGCACGGGGTGCTTCAGGGAACCGGCCGCGGACTCTGACGCTGAGGGAATATTCGCATGGGGCGAGCGGCGGGATCTTGTCGCAGGCCCCGCGCGTATTCAACTGTGCGCGAACGGCTCATGTTGGGGACATACATGACGATCCTGTTTCTCGTGCTCGGCTTCGCCGGGCTTTTCTTCGGCGGTGACTGGCTGGTGCGCGGCGCGGCGGGCATCGCGGGCCGCGTGGGCATCTCGCCGCTGGTGATCGGCCTGACGGTCGTGGGCTTCGGCACCTCGACGCCCGAACTGCTGGTGTCGGTGCAGGCCGCGCTCGAGGGACTGTCGGGTGTGGCCATCGGCAACGTCGTGGGCTCGAACCTTGCCAACATCCTGCTGATCCTGGGCCTCAGCGCCGTCGTCGCCCCCCTCACCCCCGACCATGGCGAGCTCCGGCGTGACCTCATAGTGATGACTCTGGCCGCGCTCGCCCTGCCGTTGATCTTCCTCAGCGGCTCGGTCGGGTTGATCGAGGGGCTGGTGCTGGTGGGCGCGCTGGCCGTCTACCTCTGGCTCTGCCTGCGCGCCCCCGGTCCCGTGGCCGCGGAGACCGAGCTGCCGCACGCGCCGGTCTGGAAATCCGTCGGCTTCGCGCTGCTCGGCCTTGTCGCCGTGCTGGTGGGCGCGCGGCTCCTGGTGGACGCGGCGGTCGAGATCGCGCGCGGGCTCGGCGTGTCCGAGGCGCTGATCGGCCTGACCATCGTCGCCGTCGGCACGTCGCTGCCCGAACTCGCGACGTCGCTCATGGCCGCGATCCGGGGCCAGCGCGACATCGCCATCGGCAACGTCGTCGGCTCGAACATCTTCAACATCCTCGGCATCCTGGGCGTCACCGCGATCATCGCGCCGATCCCGGTGGACGCGCGTTTCCTGTCGGTGGACGCGCCCGTGCTCATCGCGATCACGCTGGCGCTGGTCGCGCTGGTCGTCTTTGCCGGGCGCATCGGGCGGCTGTCCGGGATCGCGATGCTGGCCATTTACGCCATCTACATCTTCGCCACCCGGACCTTGTGAGGGGCTCGCGTCGTTTAGCGCACGACGCATCGCCAATCTGAGACACGCGGAGACGCCACATGCACATGCCGAACAAGTGGTGGACCGACAAGGTCGGCTACCAGATCTATCCCCGCAGCTTCTGCGACTCGAACGGCGACGGGATCGGGGACATCCCCGGCATCATCTCGAAGCTCGACCATCTCGAGGATCTGGGCATCGGCTTCATCTGGCTGTCGCCCGTCTATCGCTCGCCCATGGTCGACAACGGCTACGACATCTCGGACTACCGCGACATCGCGCCCGAGTTCGGCACGCTCGATGACTTCGATCGGCTGCTGGCCGAGGCCGAGGAGCGCGACATCGGCATCGTCATGGACCTCGTCGTCAACCACTCCTCGGACAGGCACGCCTGGTTCGAGGCCGCCAAGCAGTCCCGCCACGCGCCCGAGCACGACTTCTACATCTGGGCGGACCCGGCCGAGGACGGCGGCCCGCCCGACCATCGCCACGCCTATTTCGGCGGCCCCGCCTGGACGCTCGTGCCCGAGTGCGGACGCTACTATTTCCACCTGTTCTCGCCCGCGCAGCCCGATCTGAACTGGGCCAATCCAAAGCTCAGGCAGGAAATCTACGACATGATGCGCTGGTGGTTCGACCGCGGCATCAAGGGCTTCCGGATGGACGTGATCGACCTGATCGGCAAGGACCTCGCCACCGGTGAGATCGAGGAAGGCCCCCACCTGCACACCTATCTGCAGGAGATGCACCGCGAGGTTCTGGCGGGCCGCGACATCGTCACCATCGGCGAGTCGTGGAACGTGACGACCGAGACCGCGCTCAACTACTCCGGGCGGGACCGCAACGAGCTCGACATGGTGTTCCAGTTCGAACACATCGTGCAGGGCTGGGACGACACGCTGGGCAAGTGGCGGCCCAAGCCATTCGACCTGCCGGGCTTCAAGTCCGTCTTCGCGCGCTGGCAGGAGGCGCTGGCCAACGACGGCTGGAACTCGATCTTCCTGTCGAACCACGACCTGCCCCGGCAGGTCTCGCGCTATGGCGACGACGGGAAATACCGCGTCCA
The DNA here is from genome assembly GCF_900115595.1 of Tranquillimonas alkanivorans. Lineage (GTDB taxonomy): Bacteria > Pseudomonadota > Alphaproteobacteria > Rhodobacterales > Rhodobacteraceae > Tranquillimonas > Tranquillimonas alkanivorans. The sequence goes on along the minus strand of NZ_FOXA01000002.1, from coordinate 309,371 downwards.
GTCTGCCAAGATGCTCGCCACGGTCATGCACCTGATGAAAGGGACGCCCTTCGTCTATCAGGGCGAGGAAATCGGGATGACCAACGCGAAGTTCACCCGCATCGACCAGTTCCGCGACCTCGAGACTCTCAACTTCTATGCCGAGCAGACGGCGGCGGGCATGTCCTCGGAAGAGTTCATCGCCGGCGCGAACGCCAACGGTCGCGACAACGGGCGCACGCCGATGCAGTGGACGCCGGGGCCGCAGGCGGGCTTCACCACCGGCGAGCCGTGGATCGAGGTGAACCCGAACCACGAAGAGATCAACGTCGAGACGGACCGCGCCCGCCGCGACAGCGTGCTCAACCACTACCGCCAGCTCATTCAGCTCAGGAAGGATCACACGGTCATCGTTCACGGCCGCTACGTGCCGCACCTGAGCGACGACCCCCGCGTCTTCGCCTACACGCGGGAGGCCGAGGGCAAGAAGCTGGCCGTACTCGCCAACTTCACCGGCGACGAGGTTGAGGTTGACGTGCCCGACGGCCTGGCCGTCTCGGGCGAGGGCCTGATCGGCACCGGGTACCGGCGCGACTCGATTGAGGGCCGCGTGACGCTGTCGCCCTACGAATCCGTGGCGGTCATCTCGGCCTGAACCAGGCTGGTGGTCGGCGTGCCGTGCGCCGCCACCAGGAACCCGGCGGCGATCAGCGCCGCCAGCAGCGCCGCGCGGACCAGCGGCAGGCGGCTGTAGGGCTTGAGGGATCGCACCATGTCTCGGCCTCCTCCTGACGGGAACTGAACCGAACGGTTCAAGATTACCACCGCCGCGCTCCGCATCAAAGCGCAGAACCGCCCGCCGCCTGCGCGTCACCTGTGCGATGGCGCGCAAATTTGCGTGACGCACGGCGGCGTGACCCCCAGCGGACCAAATATTGAAACTTTGTTACGCGCAGGCGCGCCCATGCGACACTTTTGGCTCGCATTCCGGTTGACGCCCCCTGCGCCCGCGCCTAAACGTGTTTCCCACGACAAGGAGCCAAAGGCATGAACACCCTTCCGGTAATCGTAGGAGAATGGCGCATGGGCCGGTAACGGCGGACCCTGACGGTCGACCATGCGCCCCCGCCTGAAAACCGGGGGCTTTTTCATGCGCGATGGCGCGCGAGTGATGTCCAGGCGCGAAGATGCGCCGAGATGCGGAGAGAAGACGATGAAAGGTCAGATGACCGGCGCGAAGATGGTGGTTCAGGCGCTCAAGGATCAGGGAGTCGATGTCGTGTTCGGCTATCCCGGCGGCGCCGTGCTTCCCATCTATGACGAGATCTTCCAGCAGAACGACATCCGCCACGTCCTTGTACGCCACGAACAGGGCGCCGTGCACGCGGCCGAGGGCTATGCCCGCTCGACCGGCAAGCCGGGCGTCGCGCTGGTGACCTCGGGCCCCGGCGCCACGAACGCCGTCACCGGCCTGACCGACGCGCTGATGGATTCGATCCCGATCATCGTACTGACCGGCCAGGTGCCGACCTTCATGATCGGCAACGACGCCTTTCAGGAGGCCGACACCGTCGGCATCACCCGCCCCTGCACCAAGCACAACTGGCTGGTGAAGGACACCGACAGCCTGTCGGACGTGATGCACCAGGCCTTCCACGTCGCAAGCTCGGGCCGCCCCGGCCCGGTGCTCGTCGATATCCCGAAGGACGTGCAGTTCGCCTCGGGCACCTACATCCCGCCGCAGAAGGCGAAGACCTCGCACTACCGGCCCAAGGTGAAGGGCGACCTCGAGAAGATCGAGGAGCTGGCCGATGCCATCGCCACCGCCGAGCGCCCGGTCTTCTATACCGGCGGCGGCGTCATCAACTCGGGGCCCGCAGCCAGCCAGCTCTTGCGCGAGCTGGTCGAGGCGACGGGCTTCCCCATCACCTCGACGCTGATGGGCCTGGGCGCCTACCCGGCCTCGGGCGACAAGTGGCTGGGGATGCTGGGGATGCACGGCCTCTACGAGGCCAACCTGGCGATGCACGACTGCGACCTGATGATCAATATCGGCGCGCGCTTCGACGACCGCATCACCGGACGCGTGCAGGACTTTTCGCCCAGGTCCCGCAAGGCGCACATCGATATCGACCCCTCGTCGATCAACAAGGTGATCCACGCCGACATCCCGATCATCGGCGACGTGGCGCACGTGCTCGAGGATCTGCTGCGCGTCTGGAAGGCGAAGGGCCGCAAGACCAACGCCAAGGCGCTGGCCAAGTGGTGGAACCGGATCGAGGAGTGGCGCAAGGTCGACTGCCTGTCGTTCAAGCAGACCGGCAAGGCCATCAAGCCGCAATACGCGCTCCAGCGGCTGGAGGCGCTGACCAAGGACCACGACCGCTATGTCTGCACCGAGGTCGGCCAGCACCAGATGTGGGCCGCGCAGTACATGGGCTTCGAGGCGCCCAACCGCTGGATGACCTCCGGCGGCCTGGGCACCATGGGCTATGGCCACCCCGCGTCGATCGGCGTGCAGATGGCGCATCCCGACAGCCTGGTGATAAACGTCGCGGGCGAGGCGTCGTGGCTGATGAACATGCAGGAGCTGGGCACCGCGGTGCAGTACCGCCTGCCGGTCAAGCAGTTCATCCTCAACAACGAGCGGCTCGGCATGGTGCGCCAGTGGCAGGAACTGCTGCACGGCGAGCGCTATTCCCATTCCTGGTCCGAGGCGCTGCCCGACTTCGTGAAGCTGGCCGAGGCCTTCGGCGCCAAGGGCTTCATGGTCAGCGACCCCGCCGACCTGGACGACGCGATCATGGAGATGATCCGCCACGACGGGCCGGTGGTCTTCGACTGCCTGGTCGAGAAGCACGAGAACTGCTTCCCGATGATCCCGTCGGGCGAGCCGCACAACAAGATGCTGCTGGGCGAGGCGTCCACGTCGGACGCCATCGGCGCCAAGGGCGCGGTGCTGGTGTGAGACTTGCGCGGGGGCACCCTGCCCCCGCATCGACATTCTCGAGATAACGAAGAAGAGGAACCATGCCTCCGCTCAAGATCAAGAAAGGGTCGAGCCGGCACTCGGCCTATGACCTTCGGGACCCGAACGCCGAAATCGTGGAGACGCACACGCTCGCCGTGATCGTGGACAACGAGGCCGGCGTGCTGGCGCGCGTGATCGGGCTGTTCTCGGGGCGCGGCTACAACATCGACAGCCTGACGGTGGCCGAGGTGGACCACACCGGGCACCTCAGCCGCATCACCATCGTCACCACCGGCACCCCGGCGGTGATCGAACAGATCAAGGCGCAGCTCGGCCGCATCGTGCCGGTGCACGAGGTGCACGACCTGACGGTCGAGGGCCCCTCGGTCGAGCGGGAACTGGCGCTGTTCAAGGTGTCGGGCGTGGGCGACAAGCGGGTCGAGGCGCTGCGGCTGGCCGACATCTTCCGCGCCAATGCCGTCGATTCGACGTTGTCGAGCTTCGTTTTCGAAGTCACCGGCACGTCGGAAAAGATCGACGCCTTCGCCGACCTGATGCGCCCTCTGGGCCTGGTCGAGATGGCCCGCACCGGCGTCGTCGCCGTGTCGCGCGGGACCGAGTAAGGGTCGGGCCCCGCGCGTGGCGGGGCCCTGCCGGATCAGCCGGCGTCTTCCTCACTGGGCAGCATCCCGTCGGCCTCGGCCGTCGCCCACTCCTCGGCATCGACCGTTCCGTCACCGTTGGCGTCCATCGTCATATAGGTCTCCTCGGTGACGTCGGGGTAGACCGCGATGACCTCCTCATAGGTGTACTGGCCGTCGCCATCAGCATCGACGGCGGTGGCATCCTGCGCCTGCACGGCGGTCGCGGCGAAGGCCAGCAGAAGCGCGGGCGTGGCGATAAGGGTCGCGTTTTTCATCGGTTTCTCCGTTCGTTTCTGATTTTCCCGCCCGTCATGCGGGCGGATGGCGGCACTCGACCCCAAGCCGCGCACGTTGTCAGTCCCTCACACATACCGGCCCCGGATGCCGGCTATGTTCCGCCATCTCACGCGACACCGACGCGCCATGCTCCGCGCAGGCGCGCGGCGGCACCGACCGCCGGCAACTCCGGGCCGGTGCGGGACATGACTTCGCGCGCCGCACTGCCGAGCCCCTCTCCCGCGCCCGGCGGCGGGAACCCGCGCGCGAAGAAAAAGGGCGCCCGAAGGCGCCCCAGTGATCCGTCGATCAGGCTCGTTCTGATTCACTGCTCGATGTTCTGCCTGCGGCCCGATCGACCGCGGGGCGGGCGCACCCGCCCCGGAACTCAGCTACACCCGGTCGTCGAACCGCAGGTGTTGCACTTCATGCAGGTGCCGTTGCGCACCAGCGTGTAGTTGCCGCACTCGCCGCAGGGGTCGCCTTCGTAGCCCTGCATCCGGGCCTTCGTGCGCGCGTCGATGGTGACCGAGCCGGTCGAGGTCGTGGTCGCCGCGCTCTCGGTCGCCTCGGGGATCAGCGTCTGGAGCGCCTTCACCGGGTCCGAGCCGCCGAACGCCGCGCCGCCCGCGTTGCCGCCCTGCAGCACCACGAGTTCCTGCGGCACGCGGTTGCGGAGATAGCCGGTCGAGGCCACCTGCTTAAGCACGTCGAGCGGCGAGTGGCTTTGACCGCGGGCGTCCGAGACATCGTACTTGCCCTCGTTCTCGCCCCGGCCAAGGTCGTCGAAGGACGTCCCGTCGGGCTTCACGTGCGCCAGGTCGGTGCGGTCGAGATACGATACCGCCAGTTCCCGGAAGATGTAGTCGAGGATCGAGGTCGCGTTCTTGATCGTCTCGTTGCCCTGCACCATGCCGGCGGGTTCGAACTTGGTGAAAGTGAAGGCCTCGACGAACTCTTCGAGCGGGACGCCGTATTGAAGGCCGACCGACACCGCGATGGCGAAGTTGTTCATCATCGCCCGGAAGCCGGCGCCTTCCTTGTGCATGTCGATGAAGATCTCACCCAGCCGGCCGTCTTTGTACTCGCCGGTGCGGAGGTAGACCTTGTGGCCGCCGACGACTGCCTTCTGGGTGTACCCCCGGCGGCGCTCCGGCATCTTCTCGCGGCCTGCCGCGATCTCCTTGACGATGACCTTCTCGACGATCTTCTCGGCCAGCACCTGCGCCTTCTCGGCCTGCGAACCGGTGGCGAGGATTTCCTCGGCCTCTTCGTCGTCCTCGACGAGCGCGGCGGCCAGCGGCTGGCTCAGCTTCGAGCCGTCGCGGTAGAGCGCGTTGGCCTTCACGCCGAGCGACCAGGAGAGCTCATAGGCGCTCTGGCAATCCTCGATGGTGGCGTCATTGGGCATGTTGATCGTCTTCGAGATCGCGCCCGAGATGAACGACTGCGCCGCGGCCATCATGTGGATGTGGCTGTTCACGCTCAGGAAGCGCTTGCCCTTCTTGCCGCAGGGGTTGGCGCAGTCGAAGACGTGGTAGTGCTTCGGATCGAGGTGCGGCGCCCCTTCCAGCGTCATGGTCCCGCAGACGTGGTCGTTGGCGGCCTCGATGTCCTTCTTCGAGAAGCCGAGGTGGCGCAGCAGGTCGAAGCTCGGATCGACCAGTTTCTCGGCTGGGATGCCCAGCGTCTTGGTGCAGAACTCCTCGCCCAGGGTCCACTGGTTGAAGACGAAGCGGATGTCGAAAGCCGAGGGCAGCGCGGCCTCGATCTTGTCGATCTGCTCTTGCCCGAAGCCGTGCCCGACCAGCGCGGCGTGGGTGATGCCGGGCGCGTTGCCCAGCGTGCCGTGACCCACGGCGTAGGCGACGATCTCCTCGACCTGCGCCGAGGTGTAGCCCAGGTTTTCCAGCGCGGCGGGGACCGAGCGGTTGATGATCTTGAAGTAGCCGCCGCCGGCCAGCTTCTTGAACTTCACCAGCGCGAAGTCGGGCTCGATGCCGGTGGTGTCGCAGTCCATCACCAGGCCGATCGTGCCCGTGGGCGCGATGACCGAGACCTGCGCGTTACGGTAGCCGTGCTTCTGGCCCAGCTCCAGCGCCTCGTCCCAGGCGGCGGTGGCCAGTTGCACCAGCTTCGGCTCGGGGCAGTTGCCGTGATCCAGCGGCACCGGCGGCACGGCCAGCCCCTCGTAGCCTTCGGACAGGCCATGGGCGGCGGTGCGGTGGTTGCGGATAACGCGCAGCATGTGCTCGGCGTTGCGCTGGTAGCCATCGAAGGCGCCGAGTTCGCCTGCGATCTCGGCCGAGGTGGCGTAGGACACGCCGGTCATGATTGCCGTCAGCGCACCGCAGAGCGCGCGGCCGCCGTCGCTGTCATAGCCCAGCCCCATGTTCATCAGCAGGCCGCCGATGTTGGCATAGCCCAGCCCCAGCGTGCGGAAGTCGTAGGAAAGCTGCGCGATTTCCTGCGACGGGAACTGCGCCATCGTGACCGATATCTCGAGCGTCAGCGTCCACAGCCGGGTGGCGTGCATGTAGGCTTCCGCGTCGAACGCGCCGTCCTTCCAGAAGGTCAGCAGGTTCATCGAGGCCAGGTTGCAGGCCGTGTCGTCGAGGAACATGTATTCCGAGCACGGGTTCGAGCCGCGGATCGCGCCGTCCTCGGGGCAGGTGTGCCAGGCGTTGACGGTGTCATGGAACTGGATGCCCGGATCGGCGCAGGCCCAGGCGGCGTGGCCGATCTGCTCCCACAGGTCGCGGGCCTTGATCGTCTTGGCGACCGAGCCGTCGGTGCGGCGTAGCAGCTCCCAGTCCGCGTCGTCCTTGACGGCCTTCAGGAAGGCGTCGGTGACGCGGATCGAATTATTCGAGTTCTGGCCCGAGACGCTGGCATAGGCTTCGCTGTCCCAGTCGGTGTCGTAGGTCGGAAACTCGATCGAGCCGTAGCCCTGCCGCGCGTAGTCGAGCACGCGCTTGATGTAGGTCTCGGGGATCGCGACCTTCTTGGCGTCCTTGATGGCGGCCTTGAGGCTGTCGTTCAGCTTCGGGTCATAGGCGGCGTCGACCGCGCCGTCGAAGGCGCGGATGGCGGCGAAGATGCCGTTGAGCTTCTGCTCGTGCATCTTCGAGCCGGCGACGAGGCTCGCGACCTTCTGCTCTTCCTTGACCTTCCAGTTGATGAATTCCTCGATGTCCGGGTGATCGGCATCGACGATGACCATCTTGGCAGCGCGGCGCGTCGTGCCGCCCGACTTGATCGCGCCCGCCGCGCGGTCGCCGATCTTGAGGAAGCCCATCAGACCCGACGACTTGCCGCCGCCCGAGAGCTTTTCGCCCTCGGCGCGCAGCGACGAGAAGTTGGTGCCGGTGCCCGAGCCGTACTTGAACAGGCGCGCCTCGCGCACCCAGAGGTCCATGATGCCGCCGTCGGAGACCAGGTCGTCCTTCACCGACTGGATGAAGCAGGCATGCGGCTGCGGGTGCTCATAGGCCGACTTCGACTTGGTGAGCTTGCCGGTCTTGTAGTCGACGTAGTAGTGTCCCTGCCCCGGACCGTCGATGCCATAGGCCCAGTGCAGGCCGGTGTTGAACCATTGCGGGCTGTTCGGTGCGGCCATCTGCTTGGCCAGCATGAAGCGCATCTCGTCGAAATAGGACTGCGCGTCCTCCTCGGTCGAGAAGTATCCGCCCTTCCAGCCCCAGTAGGCCCAGGCGCCGGCGAGACGATCAAAGACCTGCTTGGCCGAGTTCTCGCCGCCGAAGCGCTGGTCCTCGGGCAGTTCGGCAAGCGCCTCCTCGTCGGGGACCGAGCGCCACAGGAATTCGGGAACGTCCTTCTCGCGCACCTTCTTCAGGCGGGCCGGAACGCCGGCCTTGCGGAAGTACTTCTGCGCGATCACGTCGCTGGCGACCTGGCTCCAGCTGCGCGGGACCTCGACGCTGTCGTTGCGGAACACGATCGTCCCGTCGGGATTGCGAATCTCGGACACCGTCGTGGTGAAGTCGAGTTCCGCGTATGCGTCGGCCCCGGCCTTCGTGAAATTGCGCTCAATCTTCATATGTCCCGTCGCCTTCTCGTTTGCCCGGTTCACGGAGCTCTACTTCAATCCAGTCACCCACGGCGAACCCGCATGGTTAACGGCTGCTTAGGCGCGGGCCTTGCATCCCCTGCCGCAGCAGGTCTTTTCCGTTTTCCAGTGCTGGCGCGGCTAGAACTAAATCTAGTGCAGCTCCGCGGTGCAGGCACAAGGTGGCGTAGGTAGGGGCCAAGGGTCAACGCAAAATCGGCGCTTATCCACCGGAAAAACCGCTTGATCCACAGCCTCTGCCATAGCGTCACTCTGCGCCCGCGATTCCCGCGAAAGAGGCTCCGAAGCCTGCCGCGCGAATTCTTCGTTAAGCACCAACGACCTAGCCACCAAAGGCGCGAATCTGGCTGACCCGAAAGAGGAGCGGCACTACATCTAGTGGGAGAAGTGGATGCCAACGCCACTGCGGCGGAGCTGCAACATGGTCGGGGCGGCGAGATTCGAACTCACGACCTTCGGTACCCAAAACCGACGCGCTACCAGGCTGCGCTACGCCCCGACGTGCGCCTCATATCCGTGGCGCGTGACGAAGGAAAGCCCCTACTGTCCGCAGGGCCAGGCGGCGGCGTCCCCGAAGGCGGGATGCCGCATCTCGGTCCCCGGCACGATGCCCATCGCGCCCGCCATGCCGCCGTTGATCTCGAGCACCGCGAGCACCCCCTCGCCCCCGTCGATCCCGGTCAGGTCGTGGGGCACCGCGTTCTCGTGCACGCGGGTGACGGTGCCCGTGTCGTCCACGAAAATCATGTCGAGCGGGATCAGCGTGTTCTTCATCCAGAATCGCGCCCGCTGCGGCGCGTCATAGACGAAAAGCATGCCGGCGCTGCGCGGCAGGTTATCGCGGTGCATCAAGCCCTGCGCCCGCTCTTGCGGCTCGTCGGCAAGCTCGACGTTGAAGCGTGCCTGCCCCCAATCGCCGCGAAGCTCGACCGCCGTCTCCGAGCACGCCGCCCACAGCGCCCCCGGCCAAGCCGCCAGAGCGCATACGCTCAGTCCCCGTGCGAACCCGATTCCCATGTCGTCACCTGTACTGCCATCTTGCCACGCTTGCCGTCCGTCACCCGGATCGCCACCGCCTCGCCCGGCTGAAGGTCGGCCAGTCCCGAGCGGCGCAGAACCTCGATGTGCACGAACACGTCCTCGGGCTTGCCGAAGACATTGGCAAATCCGAAGCCCTTGGTCTTGTCGAACCACTTCACGCGCGCCGGTTCAAGCGGACCGGCATCGGACAGGTCTATCGCCTGCTCCAATCGGTCGGTCTGTTCGCCAAGCCCCGCCGGCTCGGGCGCGCAAATCTCGAGTACCTCGACCGCCTGCGCCCCGCGCGGCGTTTGCTGGACCACGATCGTGATGCGCGAGTTGTCGGCGACCGAGCTCTGCCCGAAATTCCGTAACACGTTGGCGTGCAGAAGGATGTCTCCGCCGCCGTCCTCGGCCACGACGAAGCCGAACCCCTTGGCAGGATCGAACCACTTCACGCGGCCTTCTAGGGTCTGTTTGCCATCGGTTTCTTCAGACATCGACAAACGCCGGTCGCCCGGCGTCTCCACTTGGTTTACGCGGTTTCGGTTGGAAAGCTACGCGGGCCTTCCGCCCGCAACTCGTAAATCAAGTCGCGCAGTTGGAACTGTGACACTGCGCCCCGGATTGTGTCACGGAAAAAGTCGCTGCCTTTCCCACGACGCCGCACCATCGGGCCGCACCCATTTCTCCCGATCATGTAGGCGGAACGCGCCGTCCGACCAGAACTCGAATTCCATGGGGCGAATACGGAATCCACCCCAGAACGGCGGGCGCGGCGGATCCTCGCCGTGTTCGGCGCGCGCGGCCTCGACCGCGGCCATCAGATCGGCACGGCTTCCCAGCGGGCGCGACTGTTGCGACGCCCACGCGCCCAGCCGACTGTCGAGCGGGCGCGAGGCATAGTAGGCGTCGGCGGCGGCGCCGTCCTCTTTCTCGACGGTGCCGCGCACGCGCACCTGCCGGCGCAGCGTCTTCCAGTGCAGTACGAACGCGGCCATGCCCGAGGCGATCAGCTCGCGGCCCTTGGCGCTGTCGTAGTTGGTGTAGAAGACGAAGGCGTCGTCCTCGATCTCCTTGAGAAGAACGACCCGGACGTTCGGCAGGCCGCTCTCGTCCACGGTCGCCAGCGACATGGCATTGGGGTCCGACGGCTCGGTCTGCGCGGCTTCGTCCATCCACGCGCGCGTCAGGGCGAACGGATCGTCCGCGCCGAAAATGCTGCCGTTCCCCATCGTCCTCCCCGTCGGTTTACCCAGGGTCCACGCCCTTGATGCCGTGCCCGCAATCGCCTAAACGACGCCAACTGTAAAGACCAGCGGGTACGAGGAGGCTGAATGTCGACGCAATTGATGGCCGGCAAGCGGGGCCTCATCATGGGGCTCGCCAACGACAAGTCGATCGCCTGGGGCATCGCGAAGGCCTGCGCCGAACAGGGCGCCGAGCTTGCCTTTTCGTACCAGGGCGACCAGCTTCTCAAGCGCGTGAAGCCGCTGGCCGAACAAGTCGGCTCGGACTTCATGGTGCCCTGCGACGTGGGCGACAGCGCCTCGCTCGACGCGCTGTTCCAGGAGATCGAGGCGCGCTGGGGCACGCTCGACTTCGTGGTGCACGCCATCGGCTTTTCCGACAAGTCCGAGCTGCGCGGCCGCTACGTCGACACCAGCCCCGAGAACTTCCGCATGTCGATGGACATCTCGGTCTATTCCTTCACGGCGGTCATGCAGCGGGCCGAGAAGCTGATGAAGAACGGCGGCTCGGCGCTGACGCTGACTTATTACGGGGCCGAGAAGGTCATGCCGCACTACAACGTCATGGGCGTGGCCAAGGCCGCGCTCGAGGCTTCGGTGCGCTATTTGGCCGAAGACCTGGGCAAGGACGGTATCCGCGTGAACGCGATCAGCGCGGGCACGATCAAGACGCTGGCCGCCAGCGGCATCGGCGACTTCCGCTACATCATGAAGTGGAACGAGAACAACGCGCCGCTGCGCCGGACCGTCACCCAGGAAGAGGTCGGCAAGTCGGCGCTCTACCTGCTGTCCGACCTCGGCAGCGCCACCACGGGCGAAGTCCTGCACGTCGACGCCGGCTACCACGTCGTCGGCATGAAGGCCGTGGACGCCCCCGACATCACCAAAGGCTGACGACCATGAGCGACGAGCGCCTGCCCAACGGCAACCGCCTGCCCCACGAAAAGGGCTTCCACGTAAGCTGGGACCAGATCCATCGCGACAGCCGGGCGCTGGCCTGGCGGCTGGACGGCGAGGGCCCCGACGGCGGCGCGTGGCGCGCGGTCGTCGCCATCACCCGCGGCGGCATGGCCCCCGCGATGATCGTGAGCCGCGAACTGGGCATCCGCACCGTCGACACGATCAGCGTCAAAAGCTACGACCACCAGGCGCAATCGCCGGCGAAGGTCCTCAAGGCGCCGGACGCCGAGCTGATGGGCGACGGCACCGGCATCCTCGTGGTCGACGACCTGGTCGACAGCGGCAAGACACTGGAGCTTGTGCGCGCGCTCTATCCCAACGCGCACCTCGCCACGGTCTATGCCAAGCCCAAGGGCCGGCCGATGGTGGACACGTACATCACCGAAGTCAGCCAGGACACCTGGATCTTCTTCCCGTGGGACATGGCGCTGCAGTACGTCGAGCCCTACCGCGGCCGCGACTGAGCGGAAGGCGGGCGCCAAAGCGCCCGCCCGTGAAAGTCAGCCGATCGGGCCGCCGTCCTGCTTCGTGATCACCACGACCGACGGGCGCGGCGGCGTCCCCTCTTGGAAATCCGGCCAGCGCGTCGACGGATCCTCGAAGGTGGAAACGCGCCCGAACTCGGGCCATTCCTGTCCGCCGTCGCCCGGATGCTGTACCGCCAGGAAGAGCGAGCGCTGGTCCTCGGTGAACCACGGGCCGCACATCTCGGCGCCCACCGGCACGCGGAAGAAGTGCCGCGAGGTGCCGCGCGCCTCTCCCTCGGTCTCGAGCGCCCACAGTCCGTCGGCCCGACCGCTGTCTTCATAGTTGTTGCCGTCGGTCGCGATCCAGAGCCGGCCGTTGGCGTCGATGGCGCAGTTGTCGGGCATCCCGAACCAGCCGTCCTCGGATGTCGCGGCCGAGAAGGTGGCGCCGACCTCGGCCACGCTCGGGTCGCCGCACTGCACCAGGATATCCCACTGCATCGTGTCGGCGGCGAAGTCGCCGTCGGGCGCGGTGAGCTCGATGATGTGGCCGAACACGTTCTCGGGCCGCGGGTTGGCCGCGTTCTCGTCCCCCGGCTTCCTGCGCGTGTTGTTGGTCAGCATGACGTAGATCTTGCCGGTGTTCGGGTCGGGTTCCACGTCCTCGGGCCGGTCCATCGGCGTGGCTTCAAGAAAGTCGGCCGCGCGACGCGTCTGGATCAGCACATCGCCCTGGCTGTCGAAGCCATTCTCCTCGGTCAGCGGTCCCTCGCCATAGACCAGCGGCATCCACGTCATCGTGCCGTCATCGCTGAAGCGCGCCACCGAAAGCGTTCCCGTGTCCAGAAGGTCCGGATTCGGGTTCTCGGGGTCGTAGGCATCGCCGCTCACGTAACGGTAGAGGTAATCGAAGCGCTCGTCGTCGCCCATGAACACCGCGATGCGGCCGTCGGGGTTCACGACGTTCATCGCCCCCTCGTGCTTGAAGCGCCCAAGCGCCGTCCGCTTGATCGGGGTGGAGTTCGGATCCTTCGGGTCAACCTCAACGATCCACCCGAAACGATTGGATTCGTTTGGTTCCTTGGAGATATCGAAGCGGTCGTAGAACTTGCCCCACGCGTACCAGTTGCCGGGAACGCCGTAGCGGGCGTTCAGGATGGTGGCGGGATCGTCCTCCAGCCCCTCCTGCTCGGCCGCTTCCTGGTCACCGCCCCAAAAGTAACCGTTGAAGTTCTCCTCGGCCATCAGCCAGGTGCCCCAGGGGGTGATGCCGCCGGCGCAGTTGTTGAACGTTCCGTTCACGTTGGTGCCCGACGCGTCGGCGTTCGTCTGCATCTTCGCGTGACCGGCGGCAGGACCCGAGATGGTCATCGGCGTATCGGCGGTGATGCGGCGATTGTAGGTGCTGTCGGGCACCACGCTCCACTTCCCGTCCTCGCCGCGCACGATCTCGACGACCGAGCCGCCATGCGCCGCCTTCTCGATGTCCACGATTTCCTGCGTGGTCGAGGCGAAGGCCGCCTCGCCGTCCTGCACGCCGAGGCCAGGGAACATGAGCTCCTCGTTGGTGTACTCGTGATGCACGACGAGCAGCAGGCGGTTCGGGTCGTCCGGCGCGTCAGGGTGCGGCACCGTGCCGAGGAAGTCGTTGTTGTAGCCGAACTGCATGCCCTGCGCCTCGGCCGTCTGGTTCGCCGGGTCGAAGTCCGGCGCGCCGGGCATTACGGGGTCGCCCCAGCGGATCAGGATGTCGGCGTCGTAGCCGTCGGCCACCACATGGTTGTCGCTGACGCCGGCTTCAATCTCCGGGAAGTCGAAACGGCCCATGCCCTGCGCGCGCGCCTGGCTAGCCGCCATCGCCAGCGGACTGACCGTGGCCGCGATGGCCGTGAAGCCGAGCGCACCCTTCATCACCTCGCGGCGATTGAACCGGGTCGAGATGACCTCGCCGATGGTCGGCGCGTTCGACCGGTTGCGGCCGGCGTCCTCGGACGCATCGGCCCTTTGCGACCGGTTCACCGGGTCGAATATCGTGAATTTCATGGGAACGCTCCTCCTTGGCTGGGGTAAACCTCGCTGTGATCGAGGCTAGCCGAGGATGCCCCTGCGTCGGAAACGGAATGGCGACGATTGACCTACTGTCGAGTCAATCGGCACAATTCCGCTTACGCTGCGTCACTCGCGCCGCCGGTCACCCGGCCGCGCGCAGGCGCTTGATCAGCGAAGAGGTGTCCCAGCGCCCCCCGCCCATCTTCTGGATGTCCTTGTAGAACTGATCGACGAGCGCCGTGAAAGGCAGGGACGCGCCGCACTCGTCGGCGGCGTCGAGACAGATGCCAAGGTCCTTGCGCATCCAGTCGACGGCGAAGCCGTGCTCGAACTCGTCGTCGAGCATCGTCTCGTGCCGGTTCACCATCTGCCACGATCCCGCGGCCCCCTGACTGATCACCTCGACGACGGCCCGACCGTCGAGACCGGACTTTTCGGCGAAGTGCAGCGCCTCGGAGAGCCCCTGAACGAGGCCGGCGATGGCGATCTGGTTGCACATCTTGGTCATCTGCCCCGCGCCGCTTTCGCCGATGCGGCGGCAGATGCGCGCATACGCCTGGATGACCGGCTCGGCGGCGTCGTAATGCGCCTGCGCGCCGCCGCACATCACCGACAGCACGCCGTTCTCGGCCCCTGCCTGCCCGCCCGAAATCGGGGCGTCGACAAAGCCCAGCCCCTTCTCGTCGGCGTGTCCAGCCAGTTCGCGCGTGGCCGCCGCCGAAACGGTCGTGTGATCGACGAACACCGCGCCCTCGGACATCCCGGCAAAGGCCCCGTCCTCGCCCAGGCAAACGGCGCGCAGGTCGTCGTCATTGCCGACGCAGGCCATCACGAACCCGGCATCCTTGGCGGCCTCGCGCGGGGTGGCGGCGTGGCAGCCGCCATGCGCTTCGACCCAAGCGTGCGCCTTTTCGCCGGTGCGGTTATAGACGGTGACGTCGTGACCGGCCTTGGCAAGGTGACCCGCCATTGGGTAGCCCATCACGCCCAATCCCAGAAATGCTACCTTCGCCACGGCTTTCCTCCTCCGACCAAATCGCCTAATCACAGGCTCTGTCTAAACCCTCCGCCCCAAGGGTCAACCGAGGCGTCATGGCCAAAACCTTCCGCTGGCTTCTGCGCATCTTCACCGGGATCAGCGCACTGATCCTGCTGGCGCTGGTCTTCACCTACTGGTTCGCGGCGCGCTCGCTGCCGGACTACGACGCCACGCTCGCCGTGGATGAAATCGCCGCGCCGGTCGAGATCGTGCGCGACAACGCCGACGTGCCCCACATCTTCGGCGACAGCGACGAGGACGTGTTCTTCGGGCTGGGCTTCGCGCACGCGCAGGACCGGCTGTGGCAGATGACGATGATGCGGCGCACGGCGCAAGGCCGGCTGTCCGAGATCTTCGGCCGCCGTACCGTGCGCATAGACGACCTGCTGCGCCGGCTCGACATCTACAACCTCGCCGTCCGCTCGCTGGAGGCGCAGTCGCCCGAAACGCGGGCGGCGCTTCAGGCGTATTCCGACGGGGTGAACGCCTGGCTCGAGAAGGTGAACGAGGGTGCGCGGGGGCGGGGCGCGCCGGAGTTCTGGGTCTTCCCGCCCGAGATCGCGCCGTGGCAACCCGCCGACAGCCTGGCCATCGTCAAGCTGATGGGGCTGCAACTGTCGAGCCACCTGGAGACCGAGGTGCTACGCGCGCGCGCCTCGCTGCTGTTGCCCGACGAACGGGTGCGCGACCTGATGCCCGAGGCGCCCGGCCCCGGCGTGGCCGCCCTGCCCGAGTACGCGAGCCTATTCCCGCAGGTTCCGACCTTCACCGCCAGCGCCGAGGCCGAGCCCGACCCGCTGTCGCCGTTCAAGCCTCGCGCCTTCGCCGGCGCGTCGAACGCTTGGGCCGCTGCGCCGGATCGCTCGGCGGCGGGCGGCACGCTTCTGGCCAACGACCCGCACCTTGGCTTCACCGCCCCTGCGATCTGGTACCTGGCGCGACTGGAGCTCGAGTCCGGCGGCGTGATCGGCGGGACCATCCCGGGCATGCCGCTGGTGCTGGTGGGCCGCAGCGCGGACCTGGGCTGGGGACTGACCTCGTCCTACATGGACGACCTCGACGTCTATATCGAGCAGGTAAACCCGGACGATCCCGAGCAGGTGAAAACGCCCGACGGCTGGGCCGACCTGCGCACGCGCACCTCCATCATCCGCATCAAGGACGAGGACCCGATCACGCTGACCATGCGCTGGTCCGAGAACGGGCCCATCCTGCCCGCGCGGCACTACGATCTGGGCGCGATCACGCCGCCGGGGCACGTCGCCTCGATCGCGTGGACGGTCCTGTCGCCCAACGACACGTCGATGGAGGCCGGGCTGAAGCTGATGCGCGCGAAGTCCGTCGAAGACGGCATCGTGGCCATGGAAGGCTATGTCGCCCCCAGCCAGAACCTGACGCTGGTGGACCGCGAAAGCGTCGCGATGAAGACCGTGGGCGCGATGCCCCTGCGCGACGGCCGGCACCAGACCGAGGGGCGCATGCCCACGCCGGGCTGGTTGCGCGTCAACCGCTGGCAGGGCCGCGCGGCCTACGAGGCGAACCCGGAGTTCCTCGAACCCGCAGGCGGCATCGTCGGCAACACCAACAACAAGATCGTCGAGCGGCCGTTTCCGCTGCACGTCTCGCACGACTGGGGCGACAGCCAGCGGATCCAGCGCTGGCGCCGCCTGATGCAGAACCGCGAGGTGCATACCCGCGAGAGCTTCATCGAGGCACAGCTCGACACCGTGTCGCCCACGGCGCGGGGCTTGCTGCCGCTGATCGCGCGCGATCTGTGGTTCACGGGCGAGGCCGCGCCCGAAGGCACGCCGGAGCGGATGCGCCAGCGCGCGCTGGACCTGCTGGCCGAGTGGAACGGCGAGATGAACGAGCACATGCCAGAGCCGCTGATCTATGCCGCCTGGCTGCGGGAGCTACAGGAGCGGCTGATCCGCGACGAGATCGGGCCACTGGCCGACGAGTTCTCCCACCCCGAGCCGCTGTTCCTCGAGCGCGTGTTCCGCAACACCGGCGGCGCGGGCGTCTGGTGCGACGTGCTGCAATCGGACCCGGTCGAGACCTGCCAGGACATGGCCCGGATGGCGCTTGACGACGCGCTGGTCTGGATCGCCGAGCATCACGGGAGGTCGCTGGAATCCCTGCGCTGGGGCGACGCGCACGAGGCGACGCATGACCACCCGGTGCTGGGCGAGATTCCGGTGCTGAAATGGTTCGTCAACGTCCGCCAATCGACCTCGGGCGGAGACAACACGCTGCTGCGCGGCCGCACCAAGGGGACGGAGCCCCGGCCCTTCCTGAACGTCCACGGCGCGGGCTATCGCGGGGTGTACGACTTCGCCGACCCGGACTCGTCGGTGTTCATCATCTCCACCGGACAATCGGGCCACCCGCTGTCGCGGCACTACGACGACCTGGGTGAGCTTTGGCGGCGGGGCGAATACATCCCGATGTCGCTGGACCCGGAGCTGGCGCGCGCGGCGGCGGTGGGCGTGACGCGGCTGGTGCCGCGCTAGGGCCGGCGCCCGGCGCACGTCGCCGAGGCCGCCGGATAAAGGGCGCAGCGCCGCCGCACTTTGTCAGGACTGAAGGGGACGCGACCGCGGCGTCACTCGGCCGCCTGATCGGCGGCGGCGCGCTCGACCTCGATCTCTTCGGCGCGCTTCTCGACCTGCTCGACAATGTGGTCGATCATCTGGTCGTTCGACATCTTGTGGCTCTGCTTGCCGGCCAGATAGACCATGCCCGACCCCGCACCGCCGCCGGTGAAGCCCACGTCGGTCATCAGCGCCTCGCCCGGGCCGTTCACCACGCAGCCGATGATCGACAGGCTCATCGGCGTCTTGATGTGGGCCAGCCGATCTTCCAGCGTCGCGACGGTCGCGATCACGTCGAACCCCTGCCGCGCGCAGGACGGACACGAGATGATGTTCACGCCCCGGTGCCGCAGCCCCAGCGACTTGAGGATCTCGTAGCCCACGCGCACCTCTTCGACCGGGTCGGCCGAGAGCGAGACGCGGATCGTGTCGCCGATGCCCATCCACAGCAGGTTTCCCAGGCCGATGGCGGACTTGATGGTGCCCGACATCAGCCCTCCGGCCTCGGTGATGCCGAGGTGGATCGGGGCGTCCGTCGCCTCGGCGATCCCCTGGTAGGCGGCGGCGGCGAGGAAGACGTCCGAGGCCTTCACGCTGATCTTGAACTCGTGGAAGTCGTTGTCCTGCAGGATCTTGATGTGATCCAGACCGGACTCGACCATCGCCTCGGGGCACGGCTCGCCGTACTTCTCGAGCAGGTCGCGCTCCAGCGAGCCCGCGTTCACGCCGATGCGGATCGAGCAGCCGTGGTCCTTGGCGGCACGGATCACTTCCTTCACCCGCGTGTCGTCACCGATGTTGCCCGGATTGATGCGCAGGCAGGCCGCGCCCGCCTCGGCCGCCTCGATCGCGCGCTTATAGTGGAAGTGGATGTCCGCGACGATCGGAACCGGCGAATGGGCGCAGATCTCTTTCAGCGCGCGCGTCGCGTCTTGGTCGGGGGCCGAGACGCGAACGATGTCGGCGCCGGCCTCGGCGCAGGCCTCGATCTGGCGCAGCGTCGCGAGCGCGTCGCCCGAGTCCGTGTTCGTCATCGTCTGGACCGAAATAGGCGCGTCGCCGCCCACGGCGACATTGCCGACCATGATCTTGCGGGACTCGCGGCGGTATATGTTGCGCCACGGACGGACGTGATTGATCGCCATGCGGACGGGCCTTCCTGCCTTGCGAGATTCAGGGGGTAACTAGGCGAGACAACGGCGCGTGGCAACGCGCCCGCGTCATTCCGCCGGGGGCGCCGACGGCTCTTTCAGGTCCAGCTCGGCCACATAGGTGCGCAGATCGGAGTCGCTGGACAGGTCCGCGATCTCGTACGTCTCGCGCAGCGCATCGGCGGCGAGGCTGATGTTGCTCGTCACCCGGCCGTCCGGCCCCGCCGGGCCATACGTCTCGCCGTTGACCGCGAAGTACAGCGCGCCGGATTCGCCCGTGCGCAGCGTCGCGGGCTCCTCGGTCGCGGGCAGTTCGAACGTATCGCCGGGTTCGAGGATTTTCTCCAGCAGCACCGTCCCCTCGGCCGAGCGGACGCGCACCCAGGACGGGCGCACGGCGAACAGCACAACGTCCGGCACCGTCTCCTCGACCACCTGCGGGGTCTCGGGTCCGTCGCCCAGGGCTTCGGCGATCAGCGCCTCGACCGCTTCGTTGGCCGGCGCGATGGGCACGCTCGGCACGGGCGGCGCGTCGCGCGTGGCAAGGTCGCGGCCACGCTCGTACGACGTCGGGCTGTCGGGCCCCAGCGCGCCGACCGTCGAGGGGTCGAGCGCCGCGATCGGCCCGTCGCGCGCGGTCAGAACCGGCACCTCCAGCGCCTGCGGGCGGTAGAGACGGTCGAACGCCTCGGCCGGCTTGGGATCGACGCCCGCCACCTCCTCGCCCTCGGCGGGCGGGGTGGCCTGGGCCAACGGGTCTAGGTCGGCGGCCAGGACCGGGGCCTGCTCGACCGGGACGAACTGGACCTTCTGCACCTCTTTCAGCACGGCCATGCCGCCGTACCCGATCACCCCGATCAGAGCCAGCAGCACAAGGCTCGACCCGATGGCGCCGGGCTCGATCCGCGACAGGAAAGCGTCGCCCGGAGGCGTGAACGAGATGCGGGGCTCGATGAAAGGATCGCGCGCCTCGCCGCCACCCTGAAGCGGACGCGGCTCGTTAGGGCGCTTCGAAGAGGCCGCCTGCGACATCCCGTGCGCGGTGGCGAAGCCCGACTCGGCGCAGAACACTTTCCACGCCCATTCCGAATCCAGCCCGAGATAGCGGGAATAGGACCGCACGTAGCCGGCGATGAAGCCCGGTGTCTCGAAGGCCGAGGGATCGCAGTTCTCGATCGCGGCGATGTAAGTCGCCTTAATCTTCAGTTCGCGCTGAACGTCGAGAAGCGATTTGCCCAGAGTCGCCCGCTCGCCCCGCATGACGTCGCCGAGGCGTAGATCGAAGTCGTCGAACCCCCGCAGGTGATCCTGCTCATCGGATTCGGGCTGTCTGGAGCGCCCGATCATGTGCCCTGCCCCGTGATCACTGCCGTCTGTCCCCGTTCGCCGCGATTCGCATCGCGATCATAGTTAGCGACAGCTTATCACACCGACCTGCCGCTGCACACGGAGAAGTGGATCAGGCAGAGAGCTCGGCGCGATTCAGCGCACAATGCGACCACAGCACGTCCAGCGCGCGCACCAGCGCATCCATCTCGCGCGGGCCGTGGACGGGCGACGGCGTGAAGCGCAGCCGCTCGGTCCCGCGGGGCACGGTCGGGAAGTTGATGGGCTGCACATAGATGCCGTGATCCTCCAGCAGCATGTCCGACAGCTGCTTGCAGTGCACCGGATCGCCGACATGGACCGGCACGATGTGGCTGCCGTGGTCGATCAGCGGCAGACCCAGGCCCTTGAGCCGCGTCTTGAGGATCTTCGCCTGCGTCTGGTGCGCGTCGCGCAGCGCCTGGTCGGTCTTCAGATGCGCGACCGAGGCCGCCGCGCCCGCCGCCACCGCGGGCGGCAGCGAGGTGGTGAAGATGAAGCCCGGCGCATAGGAGCGGATCGCGTCGCACATCTTGGCGGTGCCGGCGATGTAGCCGCCCATCACGCCATAGGCCTTGGCCAGCGTGCCGTTGATGATGTCGATGCGGCCCATCAAGTTGTCGCGCTCGGCCACGCCCGCGCCGCGCGGGCCGTACATGCCGACGGCGTGCACCTCGTCGATATAGGTCAGCGCGCCGAACTCGTCGGCCAGGTCGCAGATCGCCTCGATCGGGCCGAAATCGCCATCCATCGAATAGATCGACTCGAACGCGATGAGCTTCGGTGCCTTCGGATCGTCGGCCTCAAGCATCTCACGCAGGTGCGCCACGTCGTTGTGGCGGAAGATGCGCTTGGCCCCGCCGTTGCGGCGGATGCCCTCGATCATCGAGGCGTGGTTGAGCTCGTCGGAATAGATGATGAGCCCGGGAAACAGCTTCGGCAGGGTCGAGAGCGTCGCGTCGTTGGCAATGTAGGCCGAGGTGAAAAGCAGTGCGGCCTCTTTTCGGTGGAGATCGGCGAGTTCCGCCTCGAGCCGCTTGTGATAGACGGTCGTGCCCGAAATGTTGCGCGTCCCGCCGGAGCCTGCGCCAGTGGCGTCGATCGCCTCGTGCATGGCGGCCAGAACGACCGGATGCTGGCCCATGCCGAGATAGTCGTTGCCGCACCACACGGTCACCGGCCGCTCGGTGCCGTCGGTCCGGCGCCAGGTGGCGTGCGGGAAGGCGCCCTTCTGCCGCTCGATGTCGATGAAGGTGCGGTAGCGCCCTTCCTCGTGCAGCTTTTGCAGGGCCTGGTCGATCCTCGCCGCGTAGTCCACCGTCACTCTCCTTGCCTTCGCCCGGGGCTCCGCGGCCCCGGTTGATCCGTCCTGCCGTGCTCCGGCGTTCGATCCTGGCGCCTAGATAATGGACGCCGGCCCCGGAAAACAGGAACAAATTGCCGCGACCTGTGCATGGCGGCCATGATCTGGATCAATCGCTGATGGCAACCACACAATCTGCCGCCCCCGCCTCGGCTCGGCACCGCGCAATCGCTGTGCCGGTCGCGTCCGGCCCGTCGGCAACGGCGTACTTGCCGGTCGAGGGCGAGATCGCCAGCGCCTTGGGTGCATCGGCCGGCACGTAGCTGTCGAAGAACGCCGCCGTCGCGGGCGAAGACAGCGTAAGCGGGCGCGGCTCGTATCCGCGCGGCACAACGCGCGCGGCCACCTCGCATCCGCCCGACTGCGCCGCGGCCTCGCACGCCGACAATGCGGCGCGGTCGGCGGCGTCGGTGTCGTGATAGGCAACCGCACTCTGCAGGCTCTCCGAAACCAGGCCGTCGGCGGGCGAATACGCAATGGTCGCGTAATAGTGCATCGGCTGGCCCATCTGCTCTTCGAACAACGGGATCAGCCGGCGCACGATGTCGCGCTCGGTCTCGTCCAGGCGCGAAGAGATTTGCAAGCCCGTGCGCTCCGGCGGGAAAAGCTGCGCGCGCGCCTCGGACCCGTCCACCCCCTGCGCCGAGGCGGCCCCCGCCGCCACGCAGAAAACCGCCGCCACGAGCTGCCGCATGCCTGTTCCCCCTCTTCCGTCGCCGCGCGCCCGCTGGACAGTGGACGGCGGGCTGTTAGTGTCGCGCGCGCACCAAGGAAGGACCCCCGATGACGCTTCAAGCCGTTCTCGATCATATAGACGAAGACCTGCCCAAGGCCACCGACCGGCTGATGGAACTGCTTCGAATCCCGTCGATTTCGACCGATCCCGCCTATTCCGGCGACTGCGATCGCGCGGCCGACTGGCTGGTCGAGGACCTTCACAGCATCGGTGCGAAAGCCGAGAAGCGCGTCACGCCGGGACGCCCGATGGTCGTGGGCCACCTGCCCGGCGAAGGCACGCCGATCCTGTTCTACGGGCATTACGACGTGCAGCCGGTGGACCCTCTCGAGCTGTGGAACCGCGACCCGTTCGATCCGGCCATCGAGGAGACGGAGAACGGCAAGGTGATCCGCGGGCGCGGGGCGTCGGACGACAAGGGCCAGCTGATGACCTTCGTCGAGGCCGTGCGCGCCTGGAAGGCGGCGGGCGGCACCCTGCCCCCGACCGTCTTCCTGTTCGAGGGCGAGGAAGAGTCGGGTTCGCCTTCGCTGGTGCCGTTCCTTCAGGAAAACGCCGAGGAGCTGACCGCGAGCCTCGCCCTGATCTGCGACACCTCGATGGTCGCGCCGGGGGTGCCGTCGATCTCGTCGCAGCTGCGCGGGATGCTCAAGGACGAGTTCACGCTGCACGGGCCGAAGATGGACCTGCACTCGGGTCACTACGGCGGCCCGGCACTCAACCCGCTGCGCGAGATCGCGAAGATCGTCGCCTCCTTCCACGACGAAACGGGCCGCGTGACGGTCCCGCACTTCTATGACGGCGTGCACGAGGTGCCGAAGGACCAGCTGCGCCAGTGGGAGGCCTCGGGCTTCGACGAGCGCGACTACCTCGAAAGCGTCGGCATGAGACGTCCGCACGGCGAGCAGGGCTATTCCACGCTGGAACAGCAATGGGCGCGCCCGACGCTCGAGATCAACGGCATGTGGGGCGGCTATACCGGCGCGGGCAGCAAGACCGTGATCCCGGCCGAGGCGCACTGCAAAATCACCTGCCGCCTGGTGGGCGACATGGACCCGGACGCGGTGCGCAAGAACCTTCGCGCCCAGGTCGAGGCGCAGCTTCCCGCTGACGCACGCGTGACCTGGGACACCGACATCGACGGCGCCCCGGCGGCCGTGATGAACACCGACCGGCCCGAGTTCGAGAAGGCGCGCGCGGCGCTCTCGGACGAGTGGAACCGCGAGGCCGTGTTCGCCGGCATGGGCGGCTCGATCCCGATCGCCGGGCACTTCAAGGAGATCCTCGGCATGGACGCGATGCTGATCGGCTTCGCCAACGAGGACGACCGCATCCACAGCCCGAACGAGAAGTACGACATGACGAGCTTCCACAAGGGCATTCGCAGCTGGGCGCGCATCCTCGACGCGCTGAGCAGGTAAGGCACGTGCTCCACGCTTCCTCTGGTCTCGCGAAGAGCGCCCCGAGGAAGCGATGAGCGGCAGGAGAAACGCATGGCGCGCAAGATCATCATCGACACCGACCCCGGGCAGGACGACGCCGTCGCCATCCTGCTCGCCCTCGCCAGCCCCGACGAGCTGGACGTCCTCGGCATCACCGCCGTCGCCGGCAACGTGCCGCTCGAACTGACGGCGAAGAACGCCCGCATCGTCTGCGAACTGGCGGGCAAGACCGGCGTGAAGGTCTTCGCCGGCTGCGACGCGCCGCTGAAGCGCCCCCTGGTCACCGCCGAGCACGTGCACGGCAAGACCGGGCTCGACGGCCCTACCCTGCCCGACCCCGAGATGCCGCTCCAGGACCAGCACGCCGTCGATTTCATCATCGACACGCTGCGCACCGAGCCGGTCGGGACCGTGACGCTCTGCCCGCTCGGACCACTGACCAACGTTGCCGCCGCCTTCCAGCGCGCCCCAGACATCGTCGAGCGGGTGCAGGAAATCGTGCTGATGGGCGGCGCGTATTTCGAGGTCGGCAACATCACGCCCGCGGCCGAGTTCAACATCTACGTCGACCCGGAAGCCGCTGACATCGTGTTCAAATCCGGCGTGCCGCTGGTGGTCATGCCGCTCGACGTCACGCACAAGGCGCTGGTCACCAAGGCCCGCAACGACGCCTTCCGAAACCTCGGCTCGCCCGTGGGCGTTGCCGTGGCCGAGATGACCGATTTCTTCGAACGCTTCGACAAGGAGAAATACGGCTCGGAGGGTGCGCCGCTGCACGACCCCTGCGTGACGGCGTATCTTCTGCGGTCCGACCTGTTCTCGGGCCGCCACATCAACGTCGAGATCGAGACGGTCTCGGACCTCACCCGCGGCATGACCGTCGCCGACTGGTGGGGCGTGACAGATCGCGCGAAGAATGCCACCTTTATCGGCGACCTTGACGCCGACGGCTTCTTCACCCTCCTGACCGAAAGGCTGGCCCGCCTGTGAGTGTAACCCTCACCCTTGCGCAGGACGACGACCTCGACCGGCTCACCCGGCTGGTCGGCGCCTACCACGCCCATGCCGGCATCGAGCAGGACGCCGAGGCGACCCGCGCCGCGCTCGAGCCGCTCCTGGGCGGTACGCCGCACGGCGTCGCCTACCTGATCGGTCCGCCGAAAAGCCCGGTGGGCTACATCGTCATCTCGTTCGGCTGGTCGGTGACGCGCGGGGGGCTGACCGGCACCGTGGACGAGTTCTTCATCCGCGAAGGCGTGCGCGGACGCGGCATGGGCTCCGAGGCTCTGTCGCGCCTGATGCCCGCCCTCGCCCGCCACGGGCTCAAGGCGCTGCACCTCGAGGTCCCGCAGGACGCGCCGCGCGCCCACGCTCTCTACAAGCGGCTGGGGTTCCGCGCCCGCGACGGCCGGCTGCCGCTGACGCGCATGTTCTAGAGAACGACGCCCAGCACCACGACCATCAGCAGGGTATAGACCATCACCCCGCCGCCGATCAGCGCGGTGGGGAAGTTCCGGCTGAGCGTCGCCTTCCCGATCTGCGTCGCCTGGTGCATCAGGTCCGGCCAGGTGAAGCTGACGAAGTCGCCCTGGGTGAACACCGCCTTGATGCGCCCCTCGCCGTCCACGACCGGCAGCCGGCGGAAGCGTTCGTTCGACATGATGCGCAGCCAGTCGACCACGTCGTCGTCCTCGTGCGCGAGCCGGGGGTCGCGGGTCATCACCTCGCCCAGCTGCGTCATCTTGGCGTCGCGCCCCTCGTTGACGATCTTTCGCATCACGTCGCGCTCGGTCATCACGCCCTGCACCTTGTCGTCGGCGTCCACGATGATCACCGAGCCGTAGTTTCGCTCGGTCATGGCCGCCACGGCTTCGGCGACGGTGGCGTCGGCCGAAAATGTCAGGGGCCGGGGCTTGGTCTTGAACTCGGCGCGGTCCTTGATCCGGTTGCCGTTGCGGGCTTCGGGTCGCATGTTCGTCCTCCTCGGCGGTTGCGGATGCCGATGGAAGTTAGGCCCGCTGACGGAGCGGCAACTCGCGTTTGCGTGATCCGCGGCTGGCACACGGCGCCTCGGCCCCCTACGTCAGGGACGAAGGAGAGCGCGCATGACCGTCCATTTCGACTTCGACAACAGCTATGCCCGGCTGCCCGAACGCTTCTACGTACGACAGCCGCCCGCGCCGGTGCGCGCGCCGGGGCTGATCCGGGTGAACCGCGACCTTGCCCGGCACCTGCGAATCGACGCCGATGCGCTGGAAAGCCCCGATGGTCTCGCCGTGCTGGCGGGCAACGCGGTGCCCAATGGGGCCGACCCGCTGGCGCAGGCCTATGCCGGCCACCAGTTCGGCGGCTGGGTGCCGCAACTGGGCGACGGCCGTGCGCTGCTTCTGGGCGAGGTCGTGGATGTCGACGGCGTTCGCCGCGACATCCAGCTCAAGGGCTCGGGCCCCACGCCGTTTTCGCGCCGGGGCGACGGACGCGCGTGGCTCGGCCCCGTCCTGCGCGAATACGTGGTGTCCGAGGCGATGCACGTTCTCGGCATCCCCACCACCCGCGCCCTGGCCGCCGTGACCACGGGCGAGGCGGTGATCCGCGAGATGAACCTGCCCGGCGCGGTGCTGACCCGCGTGGCCCGCAGCCACATCCGCGTGGGCACCTTCCAGTTCTTCGCCGCGCGGCAGGACACCGACGCCCTGCGCGCCCTGACGGACCACGTCCTCGCGCGCCATTACCCGCAGGCCGACGGCGCGCTCGGCCTTCTGAACGCGGTGATCGACGCGCAGGCCGAGCTTGTGGCGCAGTGGCTGGGCGTGGGCTTCATCCACGGCGTGATGAACACCGACAACATGAGCGTCGCGGGCGAGACCATCGACTACGGCCCCTGCGCCTTCATGGACGCCTACCACCCGGAGAAGGTGTTCTCGTCCATCGATCGCTTCGGCCGCTACGCCTATGCCCGCCAGCCCGACATCGCGGTGTGGAACCTCGCGCAGTTCGCCACCTGCCTTCTGCCGCTCATCGACGACGACCGCGACGCGGCGGTCGAGACGGCGACGCAGGCGGTGCACCGCTTCCCCGATGTCTTCGCCGCCGCGTGGCTGCGCGTCTTCCGCGCCAAGCTGGGCCTGGCCGGAGAGGAAGACGGCGATGCCGAGCTGATCCAGGCGCTGCTCGACCGCATGGCGGCCACCGGCGCGGACTTCACCAACACCTTCGCCGCGCTCACCGACGGCACCGCCCGCGACGCCTTTCCCGACCCCGCCGCGTTCGATGGCTGGGCCGAGGCGTGGCAAGCCCGCCGCGCCCGCGGCGCGGACGACGCCGCCATGCGCCGGGCGAACCCGCGAATCATCCCGCGCAACCACCGCATCGAACAGGCGATCGAGGCGGCGGTGGGCGGCGATCTCGCCCCCTTCCACCGGCTGACCGAAGCGCTGACCGACCCGACGCGCGACGACGCCGAACTGGCGCAGCCACCCAGTGCGGACGAGGAGGTGCGTCAGACCTTCTGCGGCACCTGAGGGTCCCGGCGCGGGCGGTTGATCAGCACCAGCCCAATCGCCACCAGCGCCAGCGCGCCTAGCAACCCCGCACCGATCTCCTCGCCCAGAAGCAACCAGCCGAGGCCCGCGCCGAAGACGGGCGAGAGGAAGCTGAACGACGCCACGCCCGAGGCCGGGTAGCGCGAGATCAGCCACATCCAGAACAGGAAGCCCGCCGTCACCACCACGACGACCTGGAAGCCCAGCCCCGCCAGGTGCACCGGCGCCAGGTCCCGCACCAGCGGGCCGAAGAACGGCGCGGCGATCAGCAAGATCGGGGCCGAGACCAGGACCTGCCACAGAAGCTGCATCTCGGGCCGCGCCGCGCTCAGCCGTGTCGCCCGCGCCGTCAGCGCAATGCCGGCCCAGCCTAACGCGCCGCCAAGGGCACACAGGTCGCCCGCCAGCGACCCCTGCCCGCCCGACGGCCGGTCGAGGATGGCCCAGGCCACGCCGGCGAAGGCCAGCGCCAGCCCCGCCGCCTTCATGCCGCCGATCCGTTCGCCCGGCAGCAGCGCATGCGCGGCCAGCGCCAGCCAGACCGGCATCGAGTAGAACAGCACGCTCGCCCGCGCCACAGTCGTCAGGTCGAGCGCGATGAACAGCATCAGGAACTCGACCGAGAAGCACAGCCCGATCAGCAGCCCCGGCCCGGCCTGCGAGAAATCCCGCGGCACGCCTCGAAACACCATCCAGAGCCACAGGCACACGGCCGCCCCGGCCGAGCGCAGGCCAGCGAAGAACACCGGCTGCAGCCCCTCGTTGACCACCTTGATCACGACCTGGTTGAAGCCCAGCACCAGCGCGAATGCCACCAGCGACACGGCCGCGAAGCCGTCGATATGATCCTTCCGCTCCATCCGCGCCACGCACCACCCGGTCTCCCGGAAGTCAAGCGACGGCGCCCCAAGCGCGCCCTTGCGAAACGCCGGCCGCCCCGCGCCGCGCCTGCTCATCTTCGGTCTGGAAATATCCCCGCCGGAGGCACCGCGCCGGGCCGCGGGCCCGGCGCCCCCAAAAGGCGCGGCGCGTCAGCGCCTCATTTCGGCAGCATCCACTCGCCCTGCGGGAACAGCGCGTGGAAGGCAAAGGCGAACAGCACGTCGTGCGGCACGTTTCGGCCCCGCCCGTCGCGTACGCGGATGGTGCCGACTTCGCGCCCCTGCCCGATCGACTGCGCGTCGAGGGCCGAGGCTTGGCCCTCGCTCCACGAGATCGTCACCCCGGCCTCGCGCAGCTCGCCCTCGCGCCGGACGCGGTCGAAGGTCCATGCCCGCTCGCCCACGCGCACCACGCGGGCGAGCGCGGGGATGCCGTGGGGCGGCATCTCGCCGGAATACAGGAAGGGCCGCGCCGCTCCGTCGTAGCCCGCGTAGGGGTTGCGGCCATAGGCGCGCGGCCAGTCCGGCTGCGCCATCACCAAGCCCTCGGGGTTTCGCTCGCGGAACTGCGCCCAGCTTTCCATCCAGGTGGGCAGCAGCCGCAGCTCGCGGCCCGTCATCTCGCCCACGATCCCGCGGCCGAGCGCCTGCTGCCACCAGCTTTCGGTCTCGCGGTCGTACATCACCATGTCCGAGGCGCGCAGCTTGCCGCTCACCCCGAAGGTCAGCGTCCGTCCGTCGAGCCGGCGGTCGAAGGTCAGGCCCGAGTTGCAAAAGGGGCAGTACGTCACCGCGATCGGCAAACCCCCGGCGGTGTCGTTCACGATCTCGTGCCACATGAGATAGCGGATCGGATAGGCGCGAGGCGCCGCGTCGCCCAGCTCGACCGCGATCACCGGCTCGCGGTCCGACAGCCGCCTTTCGGCGGCGACCGGGAGGAAGTCCGGGTCGCTCAGCGCCGGGATGCCGTCCCTGGGCGGGCCGCCCGACACGATCTCGGACCAGTCGCCGACACTGGTAGTGGAGAAGTCGGTGCGCGGCCACTCCGCGCGCCAGCGTTCTGGCTCGGCGGCGGCGGCGGTGGCGAGCGCAAGGGCACAGGCGAGCGCGAGGGCGAGGCGCATGGTCGGTCTCCTCCGATTGACCCGAAGGAAGCCTGACACCGCGCCCCGCCCCTGCCCACCCCTGTCACGCGGACGTGACGGGGGTGGGGTCATTCCACGACGCGCACCTCGGACATCACGTCGGGCTGGCCCAGGACCGCGCCGCCGCGCCCCTCGCCGCGCTTTATCTGGTCTACGACGTCCATCCCGCCGGTGACCTCGCCCACGACCGTGTACTCGTTGTTCAGGTGTGGCGCGGGGGCGAACATGATGAAGAACTGCGAATTCGCGCTCGCCGGGTCCTGCGAGCGGGCCATGCCGACGACGCCGCGCTCGAACGAGATGTCCGAGAACTCGGGCGGCAGGTCCGGCATCTCGGACCCGCCGGTGCCGGCCATGCGCATGTCCTGGCCCATCCGCCCGAACTCGACATCGCCGGTCTGCGCCATGAAGCCGTCGATCACGCGGTGGAAGACCACGTCGTCATAGGCACCCTCCTCGGCGAGCGTGGTGATGCGCTCGACGTGCTGGGGGGCCACGTCCTCGAACAGGTCGATGGTGATCGTGCCCTCTGCCTCGCCCGAGACGTCGATCTCGAGCTCGGTGGCGGCGGCGGGGGTGGCGGCGAGCGCGGCGAGCAGAACGAGCTTACGCATCGGCGGCCACCTTCACGCTGATCATCTTGTCGGGGTTCTGGGGCGGCTCGCCGCGGGTGATGGCGTCGACATGCTCCATCCCCTCGATGACGCGGCCGTAGACGGTGTACTGGCCGTTGAGGAAGTGGTTGTCCTTGAAGTTGATGAAGAACTGCGAATTCGCCGAGTTCGGGTTCTGCGAACGCGCCGCGCCGATGGTGCCGCGGTCATGCGGCAGCTTCGAGAACTCCGCCGGCAGGTTCGGCAGGTCCGACCCGCCCGTGCCCGCCATGCGCAGGTTGAAGTCGCCGTCGGCGTTGCCGTGCTTCACGTCGCCTGTCTGGGCCATGAAGCCCTCGATCACGCGGTGGAACACGACGCCGTCATAGGCGCCCGACCGCGCGAGCTCCTTCATGCGCGCGACGTGCTGGGGGGCCACGTCGGGCAGAAGCTCGACGGTGACGGGGCCGTCCTTGAGCTCGATGACGACGGTGTTCTCGGGGTCCTTGATCTCGGCCATTGCGGGCCTCCTTCTTCGTGCGGTCAGCTTGCGGCGCAACGTAGTGCCCGCCGTGCCGGAGGGAAAGGTGAAAGCCCGCGCCAGCGCGTTCCCATCCCGCGCACCGCTGCCGGGCGAGCGCCTGCCCGTGGGATGGCGCAGCGACGGCCGAGCGGCACGGTTTATGGTGGCCAGGTCCGCACTCCATCGGTGCGGGGCGCGCCTGTGGCCAAAGCGCCACCCCGCCCGGACGGGCAGGCGCTCACCCGGCGCCTTCGGCGCTGTCATCCAGCGCACCGGTGCCGGGCGCGCCTGCCCGTGGGGTGGCGCGACAACGCCCGAGCGGCGCGCTTCAATGTGGCCAGGTCCGCACTCCATCGGTGCGGAGCGCGCCGGTGGCCAAAGCGCCAGCCCGCCCGGACGGGCAGGCGCTCGCCCGGCGCCTTCGGCTTGAGGCCGGGCGGGGGACGCGCAACCGCCCGCACGGCATTGACCTGCCCCCGCCAATGCGGTGACTAGAGGCGACCCGAAGTCAAAGGAGCCGCCCAATGGCCTGGAAAAGCCTCGACGAGATGGACCTGAACGGCAAGACCGTGCTTACCCGCGTGGACATCAACGTCCCCGTCGAGGACGGCCGCGTGACCGACGCCACGCGGATCGAGCGGATCGTGCCCACCGTGCGCGACATCCTCGAAAAGGGCGGCAAGCCGGTGCTGCTGGCCCATTTCGGTCGTCCCAAGGGCAAGGTCGTGCCGGAGATGAGCCTGCGCCAGGTGCTGCCCGCGCTCTCGAAGGCGCTCGGCCGCGACGTTCGTTTCGCCGAGCGCGACTTCGCCGCCGCCGTCACGGGGCTGGAGCCGGGCCACGTGTTGCTGCTGGAAAACGTCCGCTTCTTCCCCGGAGAAGAGAAGAACGACCCCGAGTTCGCCAAGGAGCTCGCGGCCCTCGGGGACGTCTATTGCAACGACGCCTTCTCGGCCGCCCACCGCGCCCACGCCTCGACCGAGGCGCTGGCCCACCTGTTGCCCGCCTGCGCCGGCCGGCTTATGGCGGCGGAGCTGAAGGCGCTGGAGGCCGCGCTCGCCCACCCCAAGCGCCCGGTGGTGGCGGTCGTGGGCGGGGCGAAGGTGTCGACCAAGATCGACTTGCTCAGCAACCTCGCGCGCAAGGTGAACACGCTGGTGATCGGCGGCGGCATGGCCAACACCTTCCTCGCCGCGCAGGGTTACGACGTCGGAAAGTCGCTGTGCGAACACGACCTCGCCGACACCGCCCGCCAGATCGCCGACAAGGCCGCCGAGGTAGGCTGCGAGATCCTGCTGCCCCGCGACGTGGTCGTGGCGCGCGAGTTCAAGGCCGGCGCCGAGAGCGAGGTGGTGAAGGTCGAGGACGTGCCCCACGATGCCATGATCCTCGACACCGGCCCCGACAGCGTGGCGCATGTCATCCAGGTGTTCGAACGCTGCGAGACGCTGATCTGGAACGGCCCCCTGGGCGCGTTCGAGATCGCGCCCTTCGACGCCGCCACCAACGCCGCCGCCGCCCGCGCGGGCGAGCTTTCGACCGAAGGCAAGCTGATCTCGGTCGCCGGCGGCGGCGACACGGTCGCGGCGCTCAACAAGGCCGGCGCGGCCGGGAACTTCACCTACGTCTCGACCGCGGGCGGCGCATTCCTGGAATGGATGGAGGGCAAGACCCTGCCCGGCGTCGCCGCGCTGGAAGGCTGAGACCCGGCGATCCAGCGGCGCCCCCGCCGGATCGCCCGAATTGCGCGCGTGTTAGCGCCACCGACGTTGCGCCCGGGCGCGCCGTCTCCTAAGCCTGCGTGCAACGTCAAATTTCGGTGAAGGGAGCCTTGCATGAAAGCCTCGCGCAACGTCCAGAAAATCCTGTCGTATTACGAGGGCGAGACGCCCGGCGTGAAAGGCAAGCTGTGCCAGATGCTCATGCACGGCCGTCTCAAGGGCACCGGCAAGATGATCATCCTGCCCGTGGACCAGGGCTTCGAGCACGGCCCCGCCCGTTCGTTCGCGCCGAACCCGCCAGCCTATGACCCGCACTACCACTACCAACTGGCCATCGACGCGGGGCTGAACGCCTATGCC
The DNA here is from genome assembly GCF_900115595.1 of Tranquillimonas alkanivorans. Classification (GTDB taxonomy): domain Bacteria; phylum Pseudomonadota; class Alphaproteobacteria; order Rhodobacterales; family Rhodobacteraceae; genus Tranquillimonas; species Tranquillimonas alkanivorans. The sequence goes on along the minus strand of NZ_FOXA01000002.1, from coordinate 277,210 downwards.
GCGCCGCTGGGGCCGCTCGAGGCCGGGGCCGATACCTTCGCGGGCCAGATCCCCACGATCCTCAAGTGCAACTCCGCCAACTCGCTCATGTCCTCGACCGCCGGGAAGAACCAGGCGGTGACGGCCAGCGTGGACGACGCGCTGCGGCTGGGCTGCGCGGCCATCGGCTTCACCATCTATCCCGGCTCGGACATGGCGCTCGACATGTTCGAGGAGATCGTCGAGATGCGGAAGGAAGCCGCCGCCAAGGGCGTGGCGACCGTCATCTGGTCCTATCCGCGCGGCGAGGCGATTTCGAAAGAGGGCGAGACGGCGGCCGACATCGGCGCCTATGCCGCCCATATCGCCGCGCTCCTGGGCGCCCACATCATCAAGGTGAAGCTGTCGACCGACCACCTCGAACAGCCCGAGGCCAAGAAGGTGTTCGAGGAGCAGAACATCGACATCTCGACCCAGGCCGCCCGCGTCAAGGAATGCGTGCGCTCGGCCTTCGACGGCAAGCGCCTGATCGTCTTCTCGGGCGGCGCGAAGAAGGGCGAGGATGCGGTCTACGAGGACGCCCGCGCAATCCGCGACGGCGGCGGCAACGGCTCGATCATCGGCCGCAACTCGTTCCAGCGCTCGCGCGAGGACGCGCTGGCGATGTTCGACAAGCTGGTGGCGATCTACAAGGGCCAGGAGTGAGCTTCGGCTTCATCCGGTGAAGCAAGCGGTGCGGGCCCTTCGGGGCCCGCATTCTATTTTGGAGCGCGCCTGCGGCGCGGCCGGGGGCTGTCTGCCCCCGAACCCCCGAGGATATTTCAGGACCGAAGATGCAGCCTTCAAGCGTTGTCCAGGCGTGAGAGGATGGCGGTGACATCGAGCGCCGGAAGACTGCCGGCAAGGCGGCCCCGATCGCCGGTGAGGCGCGTGGCGCAGTAGGCGTCGGCGACGGCCGGAGGTGCGGTGCGCAGGAGCACGGACGCCGTCAGGAGCGTGGCGCTGCGTTCGGCGAAGAGGCGGGCTTCGGCCTCGCCCGGCGAGCCGGTCCAGCGGGCGCGGTAGTCGCCCACGGCGGCATCGAAGCGGCGGTCGACGCCACGCGCGGCGTCGAGGTCGGCGGCGAGCGCCGCGGCGGCCTCGGGGTCGCGCGCGAGCGTGCGCAGGATGTCGAGGCAGATGACGTTTCCCGAGCCTTCCCAGATCGAGTTCAGCGGCGCCTCGCGGTAGAGCATCGGCAGCGGCGTGTCCTCGACATAGCCCATGCCGCCGAGCGCCTCCATCGCCTCGTAGGTCACGCCGGGACAGAGCTTGTTGTTGAGGAACTTGGCCAGCGCCACGGCGATGCGCGCGAAGGGTCGCTCGTCCGCGTCGAAGGCGCGGGCGACGCGGAAGGCGAGCGCCGTCGCCCCCTCCCAGTCGAGCGCGAGGTCGGCCAGCACGCTGCGCATCAGCGGTTGGTCGATCAGCTTGCGCTGGAAGGCGGTGCGGCGGGCGGTCCAGCGCTGCGCCTCGGCCAGCGCGGCGCGCATCAGGCCGGCGGGCGCCATGGCGGTGTCGAGCCGGGTGTGGTGCACCATCTCGATGATGGTGCGCACGCCCTGCCCCTCCTCGCCCAGCCGGTGGGCCAGCGCACCATGATACTCGATCTCGGCCGAGGCGTTGGCGCGGTTGCCGAGCTTGTCCTTGAGCCGCATCAGGTGGATGGCGTTGCGCCCGCCCTCGAGCCACCGGGGCACAAGAAAGCAGGTGAGACCGCCGGGCGCCTGCGCCAGCGTCAGGAAGCCGTCGGACATGGGGGCCGAGCAGAACCACTTGTGACCGGTCAGCCGGTACGCGCCGTCCGCCGGTTCGGCGCGGGTGGTGTTGGCGCGCACGTCCGAGCCGCCCTGCTTTTCCGTCATCGCCATGCCCAGCGTCGCGGCACGTTTCGCGGTGACCGGTGCGACCGACGAGTCGTGGCAGCGCGCCGTCAGCTTCGGCCGCCATACCGCCGCGAGCTCCGGGTCGGCGTCGAGCGCGGGCACGGCGGCGTAGGTCATGGTCATCGGGCAGCACGTGCCGGGTTCCACCTGGCTGTGCAGGTAGACCAGCGCCGCGTGCTCGACGTGCGAGCCTCCGTCCCAGGGCGCGGCGGCGTAGCCCGCGCTCAGCCCCAGCTCCATCAGCCGGTGATAGCCGGGGTGAAAGGCGACCTCGTCCATCCGCCGCCCGCCGCGGTCGAAGAGCCGCAGCTCGGGCGGGTGGCGTTCGGCGTCGCGTGCGGCCTCGCGCACTTCGGCCGATCCCAGCGTGCGCGCATGGGCGGCCAGTGCCTCGGCCCCGGCGCCGGTTGCGTGGTCGCGCAGCACCGGGTCGGAGGTCCAGAGGTCGAGGTCGCGGGGCGGCTCCGGCTGGTTCGTCACCTCGTGCGTCGGCAGATCGGCTTTGGGCTGCATCGGCTGTCCTCCCTTCCTCGAGCCTAGCGCCGCCGCGCCCCGCGCCGAAGCGCGCCGCTGCGTCACGAAGGGGATTCCCTGACGCGCCGCCCTGTGGCATGCTGCCTCGAAAGGCCCGCCAGAGGCCGTGACCGAGAGGCCGTGCAGTGACCCATTCCCGCAGCAGACCCGCCATCGGCGTGGTCGTCTATTTCTCGCTCGCCTTCGTGCTGGGCATGTATTTCACCTATGCCAGCGTGCAGGGCGACTATGGCATCTTCCGACGCGTCCAGATCGATGCCGAGGCCGCCGAGCTGAGGGACGAGCTCGCCGGGCTCGAGGCCGAGGTGGCGAAGCTTTCCAACAAGACGCGGCGGCTGTCGGACGCCTATCTCGACCTCGATCTTCTGGACGAGCAGGCGCGCGACGTCCTGGGCATGGTGCGCGCGGACGAGATCGTGCTGCGCTGAGGCGCGGGCGAGCGCGTTCGCGCGCTCTCTTGTCTGCCTGCGGAAGTCGGCGTGTGGGCCTTCTGCTCTGACGGTGAGAGATCCCCGCTTGCGCGGGGATGACAGGGTGCGGAACGGCGCGCCTTCGCCCTCTGTCATGCCCGCGGAAGCGGGCGCCTCCCGATCACCTGCGCCGTCGGTGAGACCTGCCGCTCTGAAGACACTGACCCCGGCGCACCCCCTTTTCATCTCCCGCATCCTGTGAAATGGTTTAATACTGAACCAATTTCCCGGATGACGGAGGGACCGCCTCTTATGGCCGCCAGGAAACCCGCCAAGCAGGCGAACGTCTCGAAGGACGAACTGCTTGCCTATTATCGCGACATGCTGCTGATCCGCCGCTTCGAGGAGAAGGCCGGACAGCTTTACGGCATGGGACTCATCGGGGGCTTCTGCCACCTCTACATCGGGCAGGAGGCCGTCGTCGTCGGGCTCGAAGCCGCCGCCGACGAGGGCGACAAGCGCGTGACCTCCTACCGCGACCACGGGCACATGCTGGCCTGCGGGATGGATCCCAAGGGCGTGATGGCCGAACTCACGGGCCGCGAGGGGGGCTACTCCAAGGGCAAGGGCGGCTCCATGCACATGTTCTCGAAGGAGAAGCACTTCTACGGCGGGCACGGCATCGTCGGTGCGCAGGTGCCCATCGGCGCGGGGCTCGCCTTCTCGGACAAGTACCGGGGCACCGACCGGGTGACCTTCACCTATTTCGGCGACGGCGCGGCGAACCAGGGCCAGGTTTACGAGACCTACAACATGGCCGAGCTGTGGGACCTGCCGGTGGTCTTCGTGATCGAGAACAACCAGTACGCGATGGGCACGAGCGTCAAGCGTTCGACGAAGTCGCCCAGCCTGTGGGAACGCGGCGCGGCCTACGGCATCGAGGGCGAAGAGGTCGACGGCATGGACGTGCTCGCGGTGAAGGCCGCCGGCGAGAAGGCCGTCGCGCACTGCCGCGCGGGCAACGGACCCTACATCCTCGAGGTGAAGACCTATCGCTACCGCGGCCACTCCATGTCGGACCCGGCCAAGTACCGCACCCGCGAAGAAGTCCAGAAGATGCGCGAGGAGCGCGATGCGATCGAGCACGTGCGCCAGCTTCTCCTGACGGGCAACCATGCCTCCGAGGATGAGCTCAAGGCCATCGACAAGGAGATCAAGGACACGGTCAACGAGGCCGCCGATTTCTCGCGCGAGAGCCCCGAGCCGTCCGTGGACGAGCTTTACACCGACATCTATGCGGGGGCCTGAGATGCGCGCCGCCGACACCCGTGCCAAGGGAGACCTCTGACACATGGCAACCGAAGTCCTGATGCCCGCCCTCTCGCCGACGATGGAGGAGGGCACGCTGGCCAAGTGGCTGGTCAAGGAAGGCGACAGCGTGAACTCGGGCGACATCCTCGCCGAGATCGAGACCGACAAGGCGACGATGGAATTCGAGGCCGTCGATGAAGGCGTCGTCGCGAAGATCCTGATCCCCGAGGGGACCGAGGGCGTCGCCGTGGGTTCGCCCATCGCCGTGATCGCGGCCGAGGGCGAAAGCGCCGACGACATCCAGGTCAGCGAGGCCGCGACACCCGCGACCGAGCCGCCGTCGTCCGAGGACATGCCGTCCGACAGCCGCGCCCACCCTGCCCCGGCGCAGCCGAAGGCCGCGCCGGAGATCGAGGTGCCGCCGGGGACCGAGATGCGCAAGACCACCGTGCGTGAAGCCCTGCGCGACGCCATGGCCGAAGAGATGCGGCGCGACGAAGAGGTGTATCTCCAGGGCGAGGAAGTCGCCGAGTACCAGGGCGCCTACAAGGTGTCGCAGGGGCTGCTTGACGAGTTCGGCGCGCGCCGTGTGATCGACACGCCGATCACCGAGCACGGCTTCACCGGCATCGCGGTGGGCGCGGCCTTCGGCGGCCTCAAGCCCATTGTCGAGTTCATGACCTTCAACTTCGCCATGCAGGCGATCGACCAGATCATCAACTCGGCGGCCAAGACGCTCTACATGTCCGGCGGCCAGATGGGCTGCCCCATCGTGTTCCGCGGCCCCAACGGCGCGGCGGCGCGCGTGGCGGCGCAGCACAGCCAGGACTATGCCGCGTGGTATTCGCACATCCCCGGCCTCAAGGTCGTGCAGCCCTATGCCGCCGACGACGCCAAGGGACTGCTCAAGTCCGCGATCCGCGACCCGAACCCGGTGATCTTCCTGGAAAACGAGATCCTCTACGGCCGCTCGTTCGACGTGCCGGTGATGGACGACTGGACCGTGCCGATCGGCAAGGCCCGCATCTGGCGCGAGGGATCGGACGTCACCATCGTCAGCTTCGGCATCGGCATGACCTATGCGCTCGAAGCCGCCGAGAAACTGGCCGAGCAGGGGATCGAGGCCGAGGTGATCGACCTGCGCACCATTCGCCCGATGGACACCGCCACGATCATCGAGAGCGTGAAGAAGACCAATCGTTGCGTGACGGTCGAGGAAGGCTTCCCGCAAAGCTCGGTCGGCAACTACATCACCTCCGTGCTGATGCAGGAGGCGTTCGACTGGCTCGACGCGCCCGTGATCAACTGCACCGGCAAGGACGTGCCCATGCCGTACGCCGCCAACCTCGAGAAACTGGCGCTGGTGACCACCGACGAGGTCGTGGACGCCTGCCGCGCGGTGACCTACCGCTGATCGCGCCATGCGAGTTCTGGGACGGGATACCGCACAAGACGCCTACCGCGTTCGCTTCGAAAGCGACGGCAAGGCGATCGTCGGTCTCGTCCCGGAAGCGCTTGTCGCCGAGGAAATCCGTGCGGCGGGAAACCCGTCGCACGAAGACGCCTACTCTTGGATCGGCCGGAACAGCGCCGCCATCGAGAAGGCATTGACGCAAATGTCCCGCGGTGCCCCCGTGCGGAGGCCGTTCGACCGGCTGAGACTCGTAGAGGACGAATGACATGCCCACCGAAATCCTGATGCCCGCCCTCTCGCCGACGATGGAGGAAGGCACCCTTGCCAAGTGGCTCGTGAAGGAGGGCGACACCGTCTCCTCCGGTGATCTGCTGGCCGAGATCGAGACCGACAAGGCCACCATGGAGTTCGAGGCCGTCGACGAGGGTGTCGTGGGCAAGATCCTCGTGGCCGAGGGCACCGAGGGGGTGAAAGTCAACTCCCCCATCGCCGTTCTGCTGGAGGACGGCGAAAGCGCCGACGACATCCAGACCGACACCACGCCCAAACCGCGCGAGGCGTCCTCGCACGCCGAGCCGGCCGAAGCCTCCGAACCGACCGCCCCCGCCGGCGGTTATGGCCGTGGCGAGGAACCGGCGAAGGAGGCGAAGGCCCCCGCCGCTCCGGCCTCGGGCACGGGCGAGCGCATCTTCGCCTCGCCGCTCGCCCGCCGTATCGCCAAGGATCGCGGGCTCGACCTGGCGCAGATCAAGGGCACGGGCCCCAAGGGCCGGATCGTGAAGGCCGACGTGGAAAGCGCCCAGCCGCAGGCCGCCGCCGAGAAGCCCGCCGCCGCGGCCCCGGTCTCCGCCCCTGCCGCCACCGGCCCCACGGCGCAGCAGGTCGTCGCCATGTACGAGGGCCGCGCCTATGAAGAGATCAAGCTCGACGGAATGCGCAAGACCATCGGCGCGCGCCTGACCGAGGCCAAGCAGACGATCCCCCATTTCTACCTGCGCCGCGACATCCGGCTCGACGCGCTGCTCGACTTCCGCAAGACGCTGAACGCCCAGCTCGAAGGACGCGGCGTGAAGCTGTCGGTCAACGACTTCATCATCAAGGCCTGTGCGCTGGCGCTCCAGCAGGTGCCGAAGGCCAACGCCGTCTGGGCCGGCGACCGCATCCTTCAGCTCAAGCCCTCGGACGTGGCCGTCGCCGTCGCTATCGAGGGCGGGCTGTTCACGCCGGTCCTGAAGGACGCCGAGATGAAGTCCCTCTCGGCGCTCTCGGCCGAGATGAAAGACCTCGCCACCCGCGCCCGCGACCGCAAGCTCGCGCCGCACGAATACCAGGGCGGCAGCTTCGCGATCTCGAACCTAGGCATGTTCGGCATCGACAACTTCGACGCCGTCATCAACCCGCCCCACGGAGCCATCCTCGCCGTCGGGGCGGGTGTGAAGAAGCCGGTGGTGGGCAAGGACGACCAGATCGAGGTCGCCACGATCATGTCCGTCACGCTGTCGGTCGATCACCGCGTCATAGATGGCGCGCTGGGGGCCGAGCTGCTGAACGCGATAAAGGACAACCTCGAGAACCCAGTCGCCATGCTGGCATAAGCGGCGGGGGAGGTCGCCCCTGCCCTCGCAGGCCTTCATCAGATGCGCGCCGCGGTTCCCCGCGGCGCGCAGTCGTTCAAGGGGCGTCCCTGCTCAGGCCGTGGCCTTGGCCAGCGCCTGGTCGAGGTCGGCGATCAGGTCGTCGGCATCCTCGATCCCGATGGACAGGCGCACCACCTCGGGGGCCGCGCCGGCCGCGCGCTGCTGTTCCTCGGTGAGCTGGCGGTGGGTGGTCGAGGCCGAGTGAATGATCAGCGAGCGCGTGTCGCCCAGGTTGGCCACGTGGCTGAACAGCTCGACCGAATCCACCAGCTTCACGCAGGCTTCGTAGCCGCCCTTGACCGCGAAGGTGAACAGGCCGCCCGCGCCGCGCGGGCAGATCGTCTCCATCCGCGAATGGTAGGGCGAGCTTTTCAGCCCGGCATAGGTCACCGTCTCGACGCGCGGGTCGTTCTCGAGCCACTCGGCCACTTTCACGGCATTCTCGCAATGCTTGCGCATGCGCAGGCTCAGCGTCTCGATCCCAAGGAGCGTGTAGTGCGCCGCCTGCGGGTTTAGCGTCATGCCGAGGTCGCGCAGACCCACCGCGATGGAGTGGAAGGTGAAGGCGGCGGGGCCGAACGTCTCGTGGAACTTCAGGCCGTGATAGGCGGGCTCGGGGGCACTGAGCGACGGGAACTTGTCCGAGGCCGACCAGTCGAACTTGCCCGAGTCGATCACGCAGCCGCCGGTCACGGTGCCGTTGCCCGTCAGGTACTTGGTCATCGAGTGTACGACCAGCGTCGCCCCGTGTTCGATCGGGCGGCAGAGGTACGGGGTGGCCGAGGTGTTGTCGACGATCAGCGGCAGCCCGGCCTCGTCGGCGATTTTCGCCAGTGCGTCGAGGTCGGTGATGTAGCCGCCGGGATTGGCGATGGACTCGCAGAAGATCGCGCGGGTGTCGTCGTCGATCGCGCCCTTAACGGCGTCCAGATCGTCGGTGTCCACGAAGGTGGCCGACCAGCCGAAGCGCTTGATGGTCTGGCTCATCTGCGTGACCGTGCCGCCGTAGAGACGGGTCGAGATCACGATGTTCTTGCCCGGCCCCATCAGTGGGAACAGCGCCATGATCTGCGCCGCGTGCCCCGACGAGCAGCAGACTGCGCCCGCGCCGCCCTCGATCGCGGCCATCCGGTTCTGCAGCGCCATGACCGTCGGGTTGGTCAGGCGCGAGTAGATGAAGCCGACTTCCTGCAGGTTGAACAGCGCGGCGGCGTGGTCGGCATCGCGGAAGACGTACGAGGTGGACTGGTAGATCGGGGTCTGACGCGCGCCGGTGGCGGGATCGGGCTCGGCGCCGCCGTGGATCTGCAGCGTGTCGAAACCTTGGGCTCTGTCGGACATGGGGGCCTCCCTTGGGTCAAGATTGCAAACGGGTTTAGGCGATGGGCCGGCGCCGCACAACATTCCGCTCGGCGCGGGCGCGAAACCTGCGTCCCTTTCCCGCCTGCGTGGTCCGACGATGATCCGAAGGCCGCGTGCGGTCCAACGACTATGTCCTTCGAGCGCCTGGTGACCGCGCTGATCCCGCTCGGCATGACGCTGAAGGGATGCCCTGTCGATGTGGCCGCGTCCCGCCCGTGTTCGGCGCGGACAATGGTCACCTCGCACGTGGCCCCTTTCCTGTTCAGCGAATGCCGAGTTTCCGCGAAAAGCCGATCTGCACGCAAAAGGGGCCGCTCCATCGGAGCGGCCCCGCGTCATGCCGAGCAGGCGGCAATCAGGCGTCCTGCGGCTCTTTCCGGCCCTCGACGGCCTTCGCCTCGACCGTGTCGCCCGAGGCGATCTCGATCCGGCGGGGCTTGAGCGCCTCGGGCACTTCGCGCACCAGGTCGATGTGCAGCATGCCGTTCACGTGGGTCGCGCCGGTGACGCGGACGTGGTCGGCCAGGGCGAAGCGGCGCTCGAAGGCGCGGGTCGCGATGCCGCGGTGCAGGTACGTGCGCTCTTTCTCCTCGGGCGCCTTTCGGGCCGCGACGATCAGGGCGTTCTCGCGGACCTCGACCGACAGTTCCGCATCGGTGAAGCCGGCGACGGCGATCGAGATGCGCCAGGCGTCGTCGGCGGTCTTTTCGATGTTGTAGGGCGGGTAGGTCTGGCTGCCGACGTTGTCGGACAGGACGCGGTCCATCAGGTCGGCCATCTGGTCGAAACCGACGGTGGCGCGATAGAGCGGGGCAAGATCGAAGCTTCGCATGAGGTCATCCTCCGTTGAGCGATACCGTATGTTCTCCGGCCCTCCGACGTGGACGGGCCGTCGTGCTGCGTGCCGGACCCTGTGGCGGCATCCGGCGAGGTTGAGTTAGGTATCGCCGCGCGGCGCTTCAAGTCCCACGCACCGAATTTTCTCGTGCGAAAGCAGAGGGCTGGGTCGGATCAGGGCCGCACGAACTTGGCGCCCGTCCGCCGCCGTGCCTCGGAGGCCGAAAGCCGCTCGACCCGAGGCTCGGCGCGCGTGAAGATGCCGTCGGTGCGGTTCATCAGCGCCATGAGCTCGGCCAGCGGCGCCTCGAGCGACGCCCCGAGCGACACCTTGCCGGAGGTGGCCCGCGCCTTGGCCGAGACGACCGAAACGATCCGGGGCTGCCCGTCCTCGATCACGAAGACCGGCGCGCCGGACGAACCAAAATCGACATCGCAGGACAGGATCAGCGCCTGCGAGCGGCGGTCGAGCACGTGGCAGAGCTCTTGCAGCGACGGCCGCTCGGACCGGTCGTGGGCGTAGGAGACGACGCCGACCTCCGCCCCGTCGGCGGGCCGCTTCTGGGTCGGGAACGGCAGAACCTGCGTGTCGCGGATGGGCCGGTCCAGTTCGACCAGCGCGATGTCCCGCGCCACGACGGCCATCTCTCCGGACCCGCCGGGCACGAACTCGGGATGCGGCAGGGCGCGCCGGACGCCGCGATAGGACTGTGCGCGCCCGTCGCGCCAGCCGGCGAGGAACTGGAAACCCGCCTCGTCCAGCCGCGCGCCGGTGCGCTTATCGAACAGGCAGTGCGCGGCGGTCAGCACGAGTTGCGGCGCAATCAGCGACGCCGTGCAGAACCCGCCGCCGCCGAGGTCGAGCCGCCCGACCCCGTCCCATTCGCGCGTCTCGTCCGCAGTCATCAGCGCGCGCAACGGCGATTCCTGCGCCTGCGCCACAAGCGGAAGCGCCGCCACCAGCAGCCCCGCCATCATCCGCCGAAGTCGCGCCATGCCCTGCCTCCTGCCGCTCAGCACCGTCAGCCTAGGCACGGCGTCGGGCAGGATTGTGGCCCGCGCTCAGCGAAGATCGGGCACGGCGGGCTCCCGCCGCGTCAGCGCAGGTGGCACGGGGCCGCCGGTGGCCCAGTCGAGTAGTTCGACCGTGTGCACCACCGGCGTCTCGGTGCCCGAGCCGATCTGCATCATGCAGCCGATATTACCCGCCGCGATCACGTCGGGCATCTTCGCCTCGAGCGTGCGCACCTTGCGGGTCTTGAGTTGGGCCGACAGTTCGGGCTGCATCAGGTTGTAGGTTCCGGCCGAGCCGCAGCAGAGGTGGCTGTCGGCGGGTTCGACCACCTCGAACCCCGCGCGTCTGAGCAGGTCTTTCGGGTACGTCTTGATCTTCTGGCCGTGCTGGAGCGAGCAGGCGGCGTGATAGGCCACGCGCATCGGCCCGTCCCCGCCGGGGCGCGGCGGCGCGTGCACGCCCTTGCCCGGCGCCGCGTCGATGCCCGCAACGCCATCCTTCGCGACGTTACCCGTGCGGGCTTCGTCCTCGCCCATCAGCTTGACCAGCACCTCGCTCACGTCCTTTGCCAGTGCGCTGACGCGCGCCGCGTCCTCGGCCAGCGGCGTGGTGCGGAACATGTGGCCGTAATCCTTCACCGTCGTGCCGCAGCCGCTGGTGTTGATCACCACGGCGTCCAGCCCCTCGCCCCGGTCCTCGGCCATCCAGGCGCGGATGTTCTTCTCTGCCGCCGCGTGGCTTTCGTCCTCTTTGCCCATGTGGTGGACCAGCGCTCCGCAGCAGCCCATGCCGCGTGCGATCACCACCTCGCAGCCCAGCCGGGTCAGAAGCCGGATCGTAGCGTCGTTGATGTCGGTGTTCAGCGCCCGCTGCGCGCAGCCGGTCATCAGGGCCACCCGCATGCGCCGCTCGCCCAGCGCCGGGAAGACCTGCGGGTTGTCGTTGCGGCTGACCGGCGGGATCGTCTTCGGCGCCATCTCGAGCATCGCGCGCAGCCGCACGTCGGGCATCCAGCGTGCGAAGGGCCGGCCCAGCTTCGCCCCCAGCAGCGCCAGCCGGAAGCGGCCCGGATACGGCAGCACCCGCGCCAGCACCCAGCGCAGCGCCCGGTCGCGCCACGGGCGACGATAAGTCCGCTCGATATGCGCCCGCGCGTGGTCGACGAGGTGCATGTAATGCACACCCGAGGGGCAGGTCGTCATGCAGGCCAGACACGACAGGCAGCGGTCGATATGCTTGACCGTCTTGGCGTCCGCCGGCCGGTCGTTTTCGAGCATGTCCTTGATCAGGTAGATGCGGCCCCGCGGGGAGTCGAGCTCGTCGCCCAGCACCTGGTAGGTGGGACAGGTCGCCGTGCAGAAGCCGCAATGGACGCAGGCGCGCAGGATCTCGTTCGATCGCGCGGTGTCCGGGTCCCTCAGCTGCGCCTCGGTGAAGTTCGTCTGCATGATGCCTCCAGGCCCTCGCCAGATGCGCGGCCGCGTGTCAGTCCATCAGCCCGGGGTTCAGGATGCCCCTCGGGTCGAATTTCCGCCGCAGGCCCGTCGTCAGCGCCGCGACGGGCGCGGGCTCGGGCGGGAATGGCGCGATCGAAGCCCGCGTCGCCTCCGCCGCCCTGACCAGCGTGGCGTGGCCCTTGAGCCCGTCGATGCGCGGACGCAGGTCCCGGCCTTCGGGGGTCAACAGCCAGACGAGCCCGCCGCCCCAGTCATAGAGCACCGCCTCCGCCCCGGCGCGACGGGCGAGCTCCGGCCCGTCCGAGGGCTTCACCGACACCCGCCACACGTCGCCCGCGCGATCCGCGAAGGCTTCGACGTCGCGCACCCGCCGCCACGCGGCGCGAACGTGCTCCGGGTCGCGCTCCACCTCGACCTCGCCGAACGGCGCCAGCACATCGCCCAGCCGCCCAGCGCGATAGGCCACCGAGTCCGCAAACCCCTCGATCCGCAGCATCGTCTCCCCGGCCTGCGGGTCGTGCGCCGCGCCCGTCACCTCGAACGGCGAGCCGAGGCCGGCGGTCAGGGCGCGCACGGCGTCATCGTCCGACAGCCCGCGCAGCCGCAGCGTCGCCACCTCGGCCGTGCGTGGAAGCACCTTGAAGGACACCTCGGTCAGCACGCCCAGCGTGCCCCACGACCCCGCCATCAGCTTCACGAGGTCGTAGCCGGTGACGTTCTTCATCACCCGCCCGCCGTTCTTCACGACCTCGCCAGAGCCGTCCACGAAGCGCACGCCCAGCAGAAAGTCGCGGCAAGCCCCCGCCTGAACCCGGCGGGGACCCGAGGCGTTGGCGGCGACCATGCCGCCCAGCGTCGGCTGCCCCTCGGTTCCCAGCAGCGCCCGGTGATCCACCGGTTCGAACGGCAGGCGCTGCCCCGCGCCCGCCAGCACCTCCTCGACCTCGGCCACCGGAGTGCCCGCCCGCGCCACCAGCGTCAGCGCACCCGGCTCGTGAAGCGTCACGCCGGACAGGCCGGCGACCGACAGCGCCTCGCCCGTCACGGGTCGGCCCACCGAGCGCGTGCCGCCGCCAATGATCCTGAGCGGCCCGTCGGTCGTCCGGACGACCTCGGCCAGTTCGGTTTCGCTATCCGGCGTCAGCACACGGCGCTCCGATCATTGTTCTGGAAATACTCTCGAGGTATCCCGCTCGGACGCTGGGGGCAGACAGTCCCCTCTCTACCGACCAGTCGCTCACGCCGCCCGCCTCTGCGCGCTCGCGTCCAGCGGAAACACCTTTGCCGGGTTCAGCAGCCACTTCGGGTCGAACACGTCCTTCACGCGCATCTGCGCTTCGAGGTCCGCGGGCGCGTACTGGTCGGCCATCAGGTCGCGCTTCTCGATGCCAACGCCATGCTCACCGGTCAGGCAGCCGCCGACCTCGACGCAGAGGCGCAGGATGTCGGCGCCGAGCGCCTCGGCCTTCTCGAGCTGGCCCTCCTCGTTCGCGTTGAACAGGATCAGTGGGTGCATGTTGCCGTCGCCCGCGTGGAAGACGTTGGCAACCTCGAGCCCGTAGCCCTCGGACAGCTCGCGGATGCGGCGCAGGACGTGGGGCAGCTCGCTCACCGGGATAGTGCCGTCGAGGCACATGTAGTCGTTGATCTGCCCCATTGCCCCGAAGGCCGACTTGCGGCCCAGCCAGATGCGCCCAGCCTCGTCGGCGTCCTTCGCCTCGCGCAGTTCCACGGGGTCGTGGCGGCGGGCGATCTGCAGGATCAGGCCCAGCTGCTCGTCGATTTCGGCGTCCGAGCCCTCGACCTCGACGATCAGCAGCGCCTCGCAATCCGGGTAGCCGGCATGGGCGAACGCCTCGCAGGCGACGATGCAGGGGCGGTCCATGAACTCGATCGCCACCGGCAGGACCCCGGCCTTGATGATGTCAGACACGCAGGCGCCCGCGACTTCGTTTGAGGAGAAGCCCATCAGCACCGGGCGCGCGCCCTCGGGTTTGCGCAGGATGCGCAGCGTCGCCTCGGTCACGACGCCGAGCTGCCCCTCGGATCCGCAGGCCAGCCCCAGCAGGTCCAGCCCGCCGGCGTCGAGATGCGCGCCGCCCAGTTCGACCACGGTGCCATCCATCTGTACCAGCGTCACGCCCAGCAGGTTGTTGGTGGTGACCCCGTATTTCAGGCAGTGCGCGCCGCCCGAGTTCATGGCGATGTTGCCGGCGATGGCGCAGGCGAGCTGCGAGGACGGGTCGGGGGCGTAGAAGAAACCGTTTTCCTCGACTGCGCCGGTGACGCTGAGGTTGGTGCGCCCGGTCTGCACGCGGATGAAACGGTTGTCGTAGTCGGTCTCGAGCACCTCGTTCAGCCGCGCGACGCCCAGGATCACGCTGTCGGCCGTGGGCAGCGCGCCCCCGGCGAGCGACGTACCCGAGCCGCGGGGGACGACCGGAACACCTTCGTCGTGGCAGATGCGCAGCACCGCCGCGACCTCCTCGGTCGAGGACGGCAGGACGGCGGCGAGCGGGGGGCATTTATAGGCCGTCAACGCGTCGCATTCATATGCGCGAACCTCGTGCGCCTCGTCGATGACGGCGTCCGCCGAGAGCACCCCACGCAGGCGCTCCACGATCCTCGCCTTGCGCGACAGGATCGCGGCGTTGGGTTCGGGCATCTGCATCGCGGGATCCTCCGACTGGATTGGTCAGAAAGTATAACCAATTTGCCACTGGGGCAAGACAAACCGCCACACTAAGGTGCGCGCATGTCCTTGCTCGACCGTCTTTCCCTGCTCTCCGTCCTCGACCTGGTCGCCGTCGCTTTCCTGCTGGGCGGCTGGGCCGTCATCGGCTGGTGGATCGAGCATCCGGGCACGCGCCGCCCCTCGGTCACGGTGGTGATGGCTGAGTACCGCCGCGCCTGGATGCGCGAGCTGGTGACGCGGCAGCCGCGCATCTTCGACGCCACGATCCTGGGCTCGCTGCGGCAGAGCACGTCGTTCTTCGCCTCGACCTGCGTCATCGCCATCGGCGGCGTGCTGGCGCTTTTGCGCAACTCCGAGCAACTGACGGGGCTGGCCGAGGATTTCACGGCACAGGACGTCCCCGACGTGATCTGGGAGATAAAACTCCTGCTCGTCGCGCTTTTCCTGACCAACGGGTTCCTCAAGTTCGTCTGGGCCAACCGGTTGTTCGGCTACTGCGCCGTTGTCATGGCCGCCGTGCCGAACGAAATTGACGACCCCCTTGCCTATCCCCGCGCGGCACAGGCGGCGGAATTAAACATCCGCGCGGCATGGAACTTCAACCGCGGCCTGCGCGCGATGTACTTCGCGCTGGGGGCGCTGACGTGGCTGCTGGGTGCGGTGCCGCTGATGATCGCCACCGGCGTGGTGCTGTGGCTGTTGTGGTCGCGGGAATTCGCATCGAAGCCGCGCGACATCCTCAAGGAGCCGCCGCACACGGCGACGTGAGGACGCGCGGTGTCCGGCTGCGCTAGGCTGGCGGCATGCACTATCTGCTTGTCCTAACTCTCTCCGCCGCCCCTGCCCTCGCCGATCCGGCCGTCGTCGAGGATATCTCGGCCACCCGCTCCGACGAGGGGTGGCGCTTCTCGGTCACGCTTGCCCACGGGGATACCGGGTGGGACGACTACGCCGACGGCTGGCGGGTGGAGACACCGGACGGCGAGGTTCTGGGCAGGCGGGAGCTGGTGCATCCGCACGTCGACGAGCAGCCGTTCACGCGCAGCCTGTCGGGCGTTGCCATACCCGCCGAACTGGACGAGGTGCACATTCGCGCCAGCACCAGCGTCGAGGGATGGGCCGAGACGACCGTCACGTTTCCGCTGCCGCGCTGACGGCCCGCTTGATCGCTCTGGCGCCGGCTGATTTTCTCGCCTACGAGCCGCGCCAAGAACGACGACCGGGGACAGTACGTAATGGTTCGCCAGATTCTGCCGATCAGCGCATTGCTGCTGGGGTCGGCCTTCCTTCTTTTCGCGGGCGGCGTGAACGGGCTGATCCTGCCGGTGCGCGGCTCGTTCGAGGGGTTCACCGCATTCTCGCTGGGCCTACTGGGGACGGGATGGGCTGTCGGTTACGTGCTGGGCTGCTTCTACACGCCCCGGCTGGTGGCGCGGGTCGGGCATATCAGGGCCTTCAGCGTCATGGCCGCTTTCGCCGCCATCGCGGTGCTGGGGTCGCTGCTGCTGCTGACGCCGTGGGCGTGGATTCCGCTGCGCGGCATCTCGGGCTTCTGTTTCGCGGGCGCGGCGATGATCGTGGAAAGCTGGCTGAGCGAGCGGGCCGAGCCGCAGACGCGCGGGCGCATCTTCGGAATCTACACGATGGTGAACCTGGGCGCGACGACCGGCGGGCAGATGATCCTGACGCTGGGCGACACGGCGGGCTTCGTGTTTTTCGTGATCCCGGCGATGTTCTACTGCCTGGCGCTGGTGCCCACGGCAATTTCCTCGACCACCACGCCCAAGCCGCTGGTGTCCGTGAAGCTGGACCTCGGCGCGCTGTGGCGGAACTCGCCCGTGGCGGTGTTCGCGGTCTTCATGGTCGGCATCTCGAACGCGAGCTTCGGCGCGCTGGCGGCGGTCTACGGCGACCGGATCGGGCTTTCCATCGCGCTGATCGCTCTGTTCACCAGCGTCCCGATCCTTGCGGGCGCGGTGGCGCAGGTGCCCATCGGGAACCTGTCGGACCGGATGGATCGCCGGAAAGTGCTTGTGGGCATCGCGGCGCTGGCCATCGTCGCGGACCTGGGCTTCATCCTGCTCGCGCCCGAGGGGCAGCTTCTGAACCTCGTGCTGGCGGGCATCTTCGGGATCGCCATCTTCTCGATGTACCCGGTGATCGTGGCCCACGCCAACGACCACGCCGAGCCCGACACCTATATCCAGACCAGCGGCGGGCTGCTGATGGTGTTCGGGCTGGGCTCGATCATCGGGCCGGTCGTGGCGGGCTACGGGATGACGGCCCTGGGCATCCGAGCGCTGTTCCTGACGACGGCGGCGGCGCACGTGCTGGTCATCGGCTACGCCATCTGGCGGATCATGCGCAGCGACCAGGTGAAGGCCGAGGAGAAGATCTCGTTCGTGGCCACGCCTGTGGCGCGGGCGAGCACGCCCGAGACCGCCGCCCTGGCGCTGCAGGACGACGTGGACGCCGCCATGGAGGCCAAGGAGGAAGAAGAGGCTGCGGCGGAGCAGCGCTGAAACTCCGCTGCCGCGTCGGACGTTGAGCCGGTGACGCAACCGCATCCGGAGGTCACATGCGCCGCAGCTTCATCCGCCCCGCCCTCGCCGCCAGCCTCGCCCTCGCCGCGCCCGCCGCCCCCGCGCAGGAGGAGGACCGCGACGAGACGCGCCTGCCGCCGGTTTCGTGGGAGACACGCTACGTCGGACGCTACGCCGTCGACGGCGAATGCGACGACCCGGCGAAGTTCTGGGTGCTGGCCGAGACCGCCGTGGACATGGGCCACACCGTCTGCATCGGGATCGGCAAGAGAACGTGGGAGGGTGACCGCCTGATGGTCCCCATGTCGGACTGCGTCGAGCGGGGCGAGGAACGGCCGGACCGAGTGCTGGGCTTCGAGGTCGTGGGGCCGGACGAGATCCTCGTTACCGCGGACGGGGAAGAGGTGATCCTGCGCCAGTGCTCGTGACGTGGGGGCGTCCCCCGGCGGGGCCGGAGGACGCGAAGGCGATTACTGCGCCTCGGTGATACGGCCGTCCGTGTAGGGCTCGTAGGGCGAATTCTCGGCCAGGTACTCGGCCGTCACGTCGGCAAGGTCCGGCCCGTAGTCGTAGGCGTTCTCGGCATCGACGAACATCGAGTAGCCGTCGCCGCCGTTGCGGACATAGTTGTTGGACACCGCGCCATAGGTCGCTTCGGGGTCTAGCGGCTCTCCATCGACCATGACCTCGGCGATCCGGCTGCCCGGCTCGGCGGAGGGATCGAAGGTGAAGGTCATGCCCGCGACCTGCGGGAAGCGGCCGGCGCCGTCCTCGATCTGGCTCACGCCGTTCTCGAGCGCCTCCTTCAGGGTCGCGCCGGTGATCTGGAAGGTCGACAGCGTGTTCTGGAACGGCAGAACGGTCAGCACCTCGCCCATCGTCACCTCGCCCGCGTCGATCGAGGCGCGCAGGCCACCCGAGTTGGCGATGGCCACGTCGATGCCCTGATCCGCCACGCGGTCGAGCATGGCGTCGGCGACGAGGTTGCCCATCTCGCATTCCTGCGCGCGGCAGACCGAGCGGTCGCCTTCGATCGCGGCGGCGCTTTCGGCGACCACCTGGTTGCGGATCTCGTCGAGCGGCTGGGCCAGCTCCGAGATACGATCGACCGTGTCCGGATCCTCGACCACCGCGGCATCCAGAAGCTGCGGCTCGCCCTCGGCCGAGATGATGTTGCCCTCGTCGTCGAACGTCACGTCGAGCTCACCCAAGAACTTGCCGTAGGCATAGGCCTGCACGATGGCGGTGTTGTCGATCATCGTCGGGTACGGCCCGGCCGCGCCCTCCTGCTCGTTCGACAGCAGCGTGTTGGTGTGCCCGCCCACGATCACGTCGACGCCGGTAGTGTTGGCCGCCACGTGCTGATCGACGCCGTAGCCCGAGTGCGACAACACGATGATCTTGTTGACGCCCTGCTCGGTCAGCTTGTCGACCTCGCCCTGCACGGCCTCGGACGGATCGGTGAAGATCACGTTGGGGCCGGGGCTGGCCAGCTCGTCGGTGTCCTGCGGCGTCAGGCCGATCAGGCCGATGCGCTCGCCATCCTTCTCGACGATCGTCGACTTCTGGATCGCGTCCTTCAGCAGCGGCTCGCCCGAGATGTCGGCGTTCGACATCAGGATCGGGAACTCGACCGCGTCGACGAAGCCGCGCAGCACTTCGGGGCCGTCGTCGAACTCGTGGTTGCCCACGGTCATCGCGTCGTAGCCCATCTTGTTCATCATCTCGGCCGCGGCCTCACCCTTGTAGTAGGTGTAGAACAGCGTGCCCTGGAACTGGTCGCCGCCGTCGACGAGGATCCAGTTGTCGTTGTTGGCCTTGGCCTCCTCAATCGCGGTGACGAGCCGGGCGGAGCCGCCGAAGCATTCGCCGGCGTCGTTATCCTCGGCGGCGCAGGTCGAATCGTACTTCGAGATCGGCTCGAACCGCGCGTGGAAGTCGTTGGTGTGCAGGATCGTCAGCGAGTACTCGGCCTGCGCGGCGCCCGCGCAGAGCGCGGCGGCGGCCGCCGTCGCTAGAAGTCTGACAGTCATAGGAAACTCCCGGTGTTGAACGTGTGGGGCGAGAGTGACCCGCCCCCGTGGGGCTGTCAAAGCCCGATGCGCGGGTGGCGTAGCGTCGCTTTGCGACGTGTTCGTGACAGGGCGCACTTGACCATGTGGCGGGCGCGCGGCATGCAGCCGCCCATGCTGATCTACAAGGTACTGCGTTCGGACGAATACGCCGCCCTGCGGCTCGCGGGCGAGACGCGCGGCGCGCCCGTCGACGTCTCGGACGGCTACATCCATTTCTCCGACGCCACCACGCTGCGCGGAACGCTCGAGAAGCACTTCGCGGGCGAGGACGGGCTGATGCTGCTCGCGGTCGAGGCCGACACGCTGGGCGACGACCTGAAATGGGAGCCGTCGCGCGGCGGCGCGCTGTTCCCGCACCTTTATCGCCGGCTTCGGATGGACGACGTCGCGTGGAGCAAGCCCGTCGCGTTGGTCGGGGGGCGCCACGACCTGCCCGAGGACCTGGCGTGAGCCTGCCCGAGCGGCTGGGTCTCGCCCTGCTTCACCGAATGGATCCAGAAGCGGCGCATGGTTTGGCCCTGCGCGCGCTCAAGGCGGGGCTGACCGCGACCCCCGGTCCCGTCACCTCGTCCCGACTGCGCACGACGCTGGCGGGGATGGAGCTGCCGAATCCGGTCGGATTGGCCGCGGGGTTCGACAAGAACGCCGAAGCCGTGGACCGGCTGGCCGCGGCGGGCTTCGGCTTCCTGGAGGTCGGCGCCGCGACGCCGCGCCCGCAGCCCGGCAACCCGAAGCCGCGGCTGTTCCGGCTGACCGAGGACCGGGCGGTGATCAATCGCTTCGGCTTCAATAACGAAGGCGCCGAGGTCATTGCTGCGCGGCTGGCCACCCGCCGCAGCACCCTGCCCTGCGGATTGAACCTGGGTGCGAACAAGGACAGCGCGGATCGGGCGCGGGATTTCGTCGAGGTGCTGTGCACCGCCGGGCCGCACGTCGAGTTCGTCACCGTTAATGTCTCGTCCCCCAACACCGAGAAGCTGCGCGACCTTCAGGGCAAGGCGGCACTCGCCGACCTGCTGGCGCAGGTGGTCGAGGCGAACCGGACGCTTGCCCGGCCGGTGCCGGTGTTCCTGAAGATCGCGCCGGACCTGACCGAGCCCGAGATCGTGGACGTGGCCGAGGTGTCGCTGGCCTCGAAGATCGCCGGCATCATCGCCACGAACACCACGCTGACACGGGATGGCCTGAAAAGCGGGCATGCCGGCGAGAAGGGCGGCCTGTCCGGCGCGCCGCTGTTCGAGATATCGACCCGCGTGCTCGCCCGGCTCTCACGCGAAACGGGCGGCGCGCTGCCGCTGATCGGCGTGGGGGGCATTGCCTCGGCCGAGGATACCTACGCCAAGATCCGCGCGGGCGCCTCGGCGGTGCAGCTTTATTCGGCGCTGGTTTACGAAGGGCTGTCGCTGGTGCCGCGCATCGCGCGGGGGCTCGACCGGCTGCTGGAGCGCGACGGTTTCGCCTCGGTCTCCGAGGCCGTGGGCAGCGGCCGCGACGCCTGGCTCTGATCCCGGAAGGCCGAATCGCACGGTCCCGCCCCCGGGGATCCGGGGCGCGAACTCTACCATCGAAGCCCGCAAGTCCCGCGCAGGGCGCGATGCAAGCCCGGGACTGGGCGAAATCACGCTGACGCCGCGCCGCACTGGCGCTTTCACCGAGGCTCTGCACTGTTATAAGGGCATCGGCCCGCTCCCTCGCTCAGAGTCGCGGGCCTTTCGCGCGAATGGGGAACGGGAAGGCCAAATAATGGCGAGTATTGCGGGTCTGTTTTCGTCGGACATGGCGATCGACCTCGGGACGGCGAACACGCTGGTCTACGTGAAGGGGCGCGGCATCATCCTGAACGAGCCGTCGGTGGTGGCCTACCACTCGAAGGGCGGTCGAAAGGAAGTGCTGGCCGTGGGCGAGGACGCCAAGCTGATGCTGGGCCGGACGCCCGGCTCGATCGACGCGATCCGGCCCATGCGCGAGGGCGTGATCGCCGACTTCGACGTGGCCGAAGAGATGATCAAGCACTTCATCCGCAAGGTCCACAAGCGCACGACCTTCTCGAAGCCGAAGATCATCGTCTGCGTGCCGCACGGCGCGACGCCGGTGGAGAAGCGGGCGATCCGGCAATCGGTGATCTCGGCCGGCGCACGCCGCGCCGGGCTGATCGCCGAACCCATCGCGGCGGCCATCGGCGCGGGCATGCCCATCACCGATCCCACCGGCAGCATGGTCGTCGACATCGGCGGAGGCACGACCGAAGTCGCCGTGCTGTCGCTGGCCGACATCGTCTATGCCCGCTCGGTCCGCGTGGGCGGCGACCGCATGGACGAGGCGATCGTCAGCTATCTGCGCCGCCAGCACAACCTGCTGATCGGCGAAAGCACGGCCGAGCGCATCAAGACCACCATCGGGACCAGCCGCATGCCCGACGACGGGCGCGGCGCGGCGATGCAAATTCGCGGCCGCGACCTCCTGAACGGCGTCCCGAAAGAGACCGAGATCAACCAGGCGCAGGTGGCCGAGGCGCTGTCCGAGCCGGTGCAGGCGATCTGCGAGGCGGTGATGACCGCGCTTGAGGCGACGCCGCCCGACCTTGCCGCCGACATCGTGGACCGCGGCGTTATGCTGACGGGCGGCGGCGCGCTTCTGGGCGATCTCGACCTCGCGCTGCGCGAGCAGACGGGGCTCGCCATCTCGGTGGCCGACGAGTCACTGAATTGTGTAGCCTTGGGCACCGGCAAGGCGCTGGAGTATGAAAAGCAGCTCCGGCATGTGATAGATTACGAAAGCTGATCCGGCGCCTGCGGGCGCCGGGCGGCAGAAGGCCGGACAACGGCCGATTGACGAGGCTTCATCAGGCCGGACGGGGACCCGGCCCGGGAGCAGCCCATGGCGAACGACACTTCCAGCGCGCAGTTCACCCGCCCGATCCGGCGCATCCTGATCGGCGGGCTGGTCCTTTTCCTGTTCGCGATCTTCCTGCTGTGGCGCATCGACAGTCCGCGGGCCGAGCGCGTGCGCGCGCAGATCGTCAACGAGGTGGTGCCGTCCTTCGAGTGGGCGCTGGTCCCCGTGACGCGCGTCGCCCGGATGGTCGAGGATTTCCAGAGCTACACGCACATTTACGAGCAGAACCAGGAACTGCGCCGCGAGCTCAAGCAGATGAAGGCCTGGAAAGAGGCCGCGCTCCAGCTCGAGCAGGAAAACGCGAAGCTTCTGGACCTGAACAAGGTGCGGCTGGACCCGCAGCTGACCTATGTCACCGGGGTGGTGCTGGCCGATTCCGGCTCGCCCTTTCGGCAGTCGGTTCTGCTCAACGTCGGCGCGCGTGACGGCATCCGCGACGGCTGGGCGACGACCGACGGGCTGGGGCTGGTGGGCCGTATCTCGGGCGTGGGCGCCACCTCGTCGCGGGTGATCCTGCTGACCGACAGCAACAGCCGCATCCCGGTGACCATTCAGCCCTCGGGCCAGCAGGCGATCCTGGCCGGCGACAATTCGAAGCTGCCGCCCATCGACTTCCTCGAGTCGCCTGAACTCGTGCGTCCCGGCGACCGGGTCGTGAGCTCGGGCGACGGCGGCGTATTCCCGGCGGGCCTGCTGGTGGGACAGGTCGCACTCGACGCCGAGCGGCGGCTGCGCGTGCGGCTGGCGGCCGATTACGAGCGGCTGGAGTTCCTGCGGGTCCTGCGTTCGCACCGGACCGAGGCCGTGGACGACCCCGGCACGCTTGTGGTTCCCGACCGCCGCGACACCCTGGCCGGCGCGCCCGGAGGGGGCGAGGATGGTTGATCCCGTCACCACCGAACGTTGGGGCTACCGGGCGCTCTTCGCGGCCCTGGCGGCGCTGGTCCTGTTCATCCAGATCCTGCCTTTCCAGGTGGTCAGCAGCCGCCTGCCCGGCCCCGACCTGCTGGTCGTGCTGGCCTTCGTCTGGGTGCTGCGGCGGCCTGATTACGTCCCCACATTCCTGGTCGCCGCCGTGGTGCTGGCCGCCGACATCCTGCAGGTCCGGCCCATCGGGCTTTGGGCCGGCATCACGGTGCTGGGGCTCGAGTTCCTCCGTGCGCGCGAGCACCTGATCCGCGATCTGCCGTTCATGCTGGAGTGGGCGATGGTTGCGGGGGTCCTTCTGATGATGAAACTGGCCTACGTCGCAGCGCTGGGGCTGTTCATGGTGCCGCAGCCGCCCTTGCGGCTGAGCATTCTGCAGGTCGCGACGTCGGTGCTGAGCTACCCGGTCCTCGCCGCGCTGTCGCGCTACGCCCTCGGCGTGTTCAAGCGTGCCCCGGGCGAGGTCGACGCGCTGGGGCATCGCCGATGAAGAGATCGTCCAGAGACACCGCGACCTCGGCCCGCCGCGTTTCGCGGCGCGCGCTGGTGCTGGGTGGGCTGCAACTGGGCGTCATGGGCGCTCTCGGCCTGCGCATGCGGCAAATGCAGATCGAGCAGGCCGACGAGTTCCGCCTGCTGGCCGACGAGAACCGCATCAACATGCGGCTCATCGCGCCCGCCCGCGGCCTTATCTTCGACCGCAACGGGCGGCCCATCGCCGAGAACGCGCAGAACTACCGCATCGTCATCGTCAAGGAGGACGCGGGCGACGTGGACGAGGTCATCGCCCGCCTGCAAAAGCTCATCCACCTCGACGAGGGCGAGCTGGAGCGCGCGCGCCGCGAGCTCGACCGCCGCAGTCCCTTCGTGCCGGTCACCCTCACCGACCAGCGGTCGTGGGAGGATATCGCAACCGTCGCCGTCAACGCGCCCGCCCTGCCCGGCATCACGCCGGACGTTGGCCTGACGCGCAACTATCCCCTGCGCGACGACTTCGCGCACGTGGTGGGCTATGTCGGCCCGGTCAGCGACTACGACCTCAGCCGCATGGACGACGACGACCCGCTTCTGCAGATCCCGAAGTTCCAGATCGGCAAGACCGGCGTCGAGAACAAGCTCGAGCGCCGCCTGCGCGGCAAGGCCGGCACCAAGCAGATCGAGGTGAACGCCGCCGGCCGCGTCATGCGCGAACTCGGCCGCGACGAGGGCACGCCCGGCTCGAACCTGCAACTGACCGTCGATGCGGGGCTGCAGAACTTCGTGCAGGCGCGCCTGGCGCTGGGGCATTCCGCGGCGGCGGTGGTCATGGACGTGCGAGACGGAGACCTTCTCGCCGTCGGCTCGGCCCCGGCCTTCGACCCCAACAAGTTCGTGCGCGGCATCTCGAGCGCGGATTACGCGCTCCTGACCGAGAACATGTACCGCCCGTTGTCGAACAAGGCGGCGCAGGGCGGCTATCCGCCGGGCTCGACCTTCAAGATGATGGTCACGCTCGCCGCGCTCGAGATGGGAGAGGTCACGCCTGACGAGACCATCTGGTGCCCCGGTTATCACACGCTGGGCAACCGGCGCTTCCACTGCTGGAAGCGCGGCGGGCACGGGCACGTGGATCTCGAGGAAAGCCTCCAGCAATCCTGCGACGTCTACTATTACGAACTCGCGCAGCGCGTCGGGATCGACAAGATCGCCGAGATGTCGCGCCGCTTCGGCTTCGGCCACAGGTTCGACGTGCCCATGTCGGCGGTCACCGACGGCATCATGCCCACCAAGCAGTGGAAACGCGACCGCTACGACAAGGGCTGGCTGGTCGGCGACAGCCTGAACGCTGCCATCGGCCAGGGCTTCGTGCTGGCCTCGCCCCTCCAGCTTGCCGTGATGAGTGCGCGGCTGGCCAGCGGCAGCGCAATCGAGCCGCGGCTGATCAAGTCCGTCGACGGGGTCGAGACCGAGGTGAAGGGCGGCGGTCCGCTCGGCGTGAACGAGAATCACCTGCGCCGGGTCCGCAAGGCGATGTACGCGGTGTCGAACTCGCGACGCGGCACCGCCTACGGCAGCCGCATCCAGGACGAGGCGCTGGCGCTCGCCGGGAAGACCGGCACCAGCCAGGTCCGCAACATCACCGCCGCCGAGCGGGCGCGGGGCGTGACCTCGAACGCCGACCTGCCGTGGAAACGGCGCGACCACGCGCTGTTCGTGGGCTTCGCACCCTACACTGCCCCGCGCTACGCGGTCTCGGTCGTGGTCGAGCACGGCGGCGGCGGGTCGTCGGCGGCCGCACCGGTGGCCCGCGACATCCTGCTCTATGCGCTGCACGGCAAGCTGCCGCCGCTGGAGAGCTATCCCACCAGCCAACGCCAGGAGATCGAGGAGATGCAGCGCACCCTGCCGCTCTCTCCGCTCGACCGCGATGGCGGAGGCCGCAGCCGCGCATGAGCTACCTCGAGTACAACGTCCCGCGCGTGCCCCGCGGCGTCGCCAAGGTCTTCTACCTGAACTGGGCGCTCGTGCTGCTCCTGACCGCGGTCTCGGCCGTAGGCTTCCTGATGCTCTACTCGGTCGCGGGCGGGGACCTCTCCCGCTGGGCCGAGCCGCAGATGAAGCGCTTCGCCATGGGCATGGTGTTGCTTTTCATCGTGGCGATGGTGCCGATCTGGTTCTGGCGCAACATGGCCGGACTCGCCTATCTCGGCTCGCTCTTCCTGCTGGTGCTGGTCGAGCTGATCGGCACCACCGGCATGGGCGCGCAGCGCTGGATCGATCTGGGTTTCATGCGGCTGCAGCCGTCCGAGCTGATGAAGATCACGCTCGTGATGATGCTGGCCGCCTATTACGACTGGCTGGACGTCGACAAGGTGTCGCGGCCCCTGTGGGTCCTGGTGCCGCTGGTCTTGATTCTCGCGCCCACCTTCCTCGTCCTCAAGCAGCCCGACCTGGGCACGGCACTTCTGCTGATCATGGGCGGCGGCGCGGTCATGTTCGCCGCCGGCGTCAGTTGGTGGTACTGGGGCGTCGTGGTCGCCATGGGCGCGGGACTCGTCAGCGCCGTGTTCTATTCGCGCGGAACACCCTGGCAGCTTCTCAAGGATTACCAGTACCGGCGGATCGACACCTTCCTCGACCCGTCGACCGATCCGCTGGGCGCGGGCTATCACATCACCCAGTCGAAGATCGCGCTGGGATCGGGCGGCTGGACCGGTCGCGGCTTCATGCAGGGCACGCAGTCGCGCCTGAACTTCCTGCCCGAGAAACATACCGACTTCATCTTCACCACTTTGGCCGAGGAATTTGGCTTCGTCGGCGCCTTCTCTCTACTCACGCTCTACGCGCTGATCATCCTGTTCTGCATCCACTCGGCCGTCACCAACCGCGACCGGTTCGGCTCGCTCATGACGCTGGGGATCGCGGCGACGTTCTTCCTGTTCTTCGCGGTCAACATGTCGATGGTCATGGGCCTCGCCCCCGTCGTCGGCGTGCCGCTGCCCCTGGTCAGCTATGGCGGCTCGGCCATGCTGGTGCTACTCGTCGCCTTCGGGCTGGTGCAGTCGGCCCACGTGCACAGACCGAGGGGACCATGATCAACGTTCTGTTTTCCGCGCCGGAGGGCCGCTGGGCGCAGTACGAGCGTCCGCTGACAGAGGCGCTAGACGACGCCGGCGTCGCGGCAAACCTCTCCACCCACCATTCCCCGGAAGACGTGGATTACGTCGTCTACGCCCCCAATGGCGGCCTGTCGGACTTCACCCGCTTCACCCGCACCAAGGCGGTGCTCAGCCTCTGGGCCGGGGTAGAGAGCATCGTGGGGAACGAGACCCTGACCATGCCGCTCGCCCGCATGGTGGACGACGGCCTGACCGAGGGGATGGTCGAGTGGGTGACCGGACACGTCCTGCGCCATCACCTGAACATCGACCTGCACCTCCACGGGCAGGACGGCGTGTGGCGCGACTGGGTGCCGCCGCTCGCCCGCGACCGCAAGGTCGGGGTGCTGGGCCTCGGCGCGCTCGGCTCCGCCTGCGCGCAGGCCCTCGCCGCGCTGAACTTCGACGTCACGGGCTGGAGCCGGACCGGGAAGGCCGTCGACGGCATCGCCTGCCACCACGGCCCCTCCGGACTGGACACGGTGCTGGCGCGGTCCGAGATCGTGGTCCTCCTCCTGCCCCGCACGCCGCAGACTGAGAACATCCTGGACGCCGCCGCCATCGCCAGGCTTCCCCAGGGCGCGGTCGTGGTGAATCCCGGCCGCGGCGCGCTCATCGACGACGACGCGCTGTTGGCCGCGCTCGACGCCAGTCACCTCGCCCACGCCACGCTCGATGTCTTCCGGACCGAGCCGCTGCCCAAGGACCACCCGTTCTGGGCACACCCTAAGGTAACGGTCACACCCCACATCGCCTCGGAAACCCGCCCGGCCAGTGCCGCGCGCGTCATCGCCGAAAACATCCGCCGCGGCGAGGCAGGTAAACCGCTTCTGCACCTCGTGGATCGCGATGCGGGCTACTGACGCCGCGCTCCAAATCCACTGACGCCGCGCTCCAAATCCAGCGCAGCTCCCCTACCATCTTTGGTCCTGAAATATCCTCAGGGGTCCGGGGGCAGACAGCCCCCGGCATCGCGGCTGGCGAAGCCCGCCGCAACAAAAGCAGTCGCGCCGCAGGCGCGTCCGCCTTACTTCAGCTTCGGCGGTCGGTCGGGGTCCATCCCCGGCGCGCCCCCCGGCACCTGCGGCCGCTCGGGCTCGGGCAGGTCGATCCTGAGCCCGGCGCGCGCCAGCCGCGCGGCGACCGGGTCGGTGCTGGCGAAAAAGGCGACGTCGAGCACGCCCGCCTCGAGACCCGAGAACGTCAGCGCCTCGCCCGTGGCCTGCGCCAGCGCGGCCTCGGCACCCGGGGCGGCGTCGATGAAGGCCAGGAGATGCCCCTTCGCGCCGGTGTCGTAGGTGACGGCGGCGAGATAGGCGAGCCGCGCGAGGCCCGAAGCCGTCGCGAGCTTGGCGTCGAGCGCATTGAGCAGGCGGTCGGGCAGCCCGTCGGGGCGGGACAGGTCCTGCGGCCGCGCCTCGACCGTTTCGGGCCGGTGCGACAGCGTCTCGGCCAGCCAGGCCAGCGCGTCACTGGGCAGCAGGATGGCCGACGGCGCGACGCCCAGATTGAGCCCCAGCGCCGCCCCCTGCCCCGCCAGCATGCCGGCGACCGCCCGCCCCGAAAGCGCGGCGTAGGGGCTGATCTGCCCGGTGAACTCGGCCAGCCGCTCCTCGGTGTCGAAGGCCAGCACCGTCGGTCCGCTTTCCAGCGGCCAGACGGCGGGGTTCAGCGTCTCGCCCTCGGGCTCTTCGTCGAGCAGCAGGAACAGCTCGGCCTCGGCCAGTCGATCGTAGAAGGCCAGCCGCGCCGCGTCGTCGTCGGGGGCGGCCTCCATCGTGGCATGGGCGCGGTCGAGCGGTGTCTCGGTCATTCCATCTCCTCGCGGACGCGGGCCCGCAGGACCGGCAGAAGCTCGGTTTCGAACCACGAATTTCGCTTCAGCCACGCCGTATTGCGCCACGAGGGATGCGGCAAGGGGAAGGTATGCGGCGCGTGGTCCCGCCAGCCCGCCACCGTGTCCGTGACGCCCTGCTTCGTGCCCAGGTGCCACTTCTGCGCATAGCCGCCGATCAGGATCGTCAGGCGGATGGTGTCCAGCCCCTCGAGGATCGGCGCGCGCCAGGTCCGCGCGCAGACGGGCGGCGGCGGCAGGTCCGAGCCCTTCGCATCGTAGCCGGGAAAACAGAAGGCCATGGGAACGATCGCGACGCGCTCGCGGTCGTAGAACTCGTCCTCGGTCATCCCGAGCCAGTCGCGCAGGCGGCGCCCGGACTGGTCCCAGAACGGGGTATTCGCCTCGTGCACGCGCAGCCCCGGCGCCTGGCTCGCGATCAGGACGCGTGCGCCCGGCTTGAACCAGACGACCGGGTTGGGGCGGTGGCGCGTGGCAGTGGCGGCAAAGCGGTCGGCGCAGAGCGTGCAGGCGCGCAGGTCGGTGCAGAGGGCATCCATGGGCCGCGAGGTAAGCTCCCGGGCCCGGCCGCTCAAGATGCACGCGACCGGGCACGCGGCCCGGTCACGCCAATGTTGATCCCGGCACGGGCGGTCAGCGCCGGACGAAGCGGCGGAAGACACGCCAGAGGGCGAGGAATTTCACGAGCTTCTTCATGGTCGGCCTCCTTTCGGGCTGCGCAGGGGCGCCCAACGCGCGGACGCCGACCCGGTTCGCCGGACATTTCGACGAACCTGAAAATGTTTTGCCGCCGGGGCGTCATTTCGATAAACGTCGAAACATGGAACCCGACGACCTGACCGACGCCACCCTCGCCCGCACCGCCACCGCCTTCGCGGCGCTGGGGTCCGAGCAGCGGCTGAACGTCCTGCGCACGCTTGTCCGCGCCGGGCCCGACGGCCTGAGCATCGGCGCGCTTGGCGCAAGGTGCGGCGTCACCGGGTCGACGCTGACGCACCACGTGAAGATCCTGGCGCAGGCCGAACTCGTTCAACAGACGCGGCAGGGGCGCAGCATCATCTGCGCCGCCGCCTCCTATGGCGAGGTGCGGGCGCTGTCGGATTACCTGCTCAGGGAATGCTGCGCGGATGCCGCGCCCGAGAAATGCCACGACCATGACTGATCTTGCGCCATCCACACCCCGCCTCGCGTCGCACTGGGCCCGCCTGCCGAAAGCCTGGCTCGCAATCGTCGCGATTCCGCCGGGCGTGGCGGTCCTCGACCCGGCGCAGGCCGTCGAGACGGTCGTCTTCGCAGCCAGCGCACTCGCGGAGACAGCCCCGTTCATCCTGTTCGCGGTGCTCGCCGTGGGCTACCTGAAGGCCAGCGGGGCCGAGCATCTTCTGGCCCGCGCCTTCCAGGGCCGCGAGGCGCGCATGATCCTGTTCGCCGCGCTGCTGGGCGGCCTCGCGCCCTTCTGCTCGTGCGAGGTGATCCCGTTCATCGCCGCCCTGCTGGCCGTGGGTGCGCCGCTTTCGGCGGTCATGGCGTTCTGGCTCGCCTCGCCGCTCATGGACCCGGCGATGTTCCTGATCACCTCGGGCACGCTTGGCTGGGACTTCGCGGTGGCGAAGCTGGTTGCGGCCGTTGGCATCGGCGTACTGGGCGGCGGCGTGGCGATGGCGCTCAAGCGCTCGCCCGTCTTCGCCGATCCGCTCAAGGCGCGTCCGAACACGGGCGGTTGCGGCTGCTGCGGCACGCCCGCCCCCTTCTCCGGCCGCCCTGCCTGGGCCTTCTGGCGTGACGGCGCGCGGGTCGAGACGTTCCGCGACACCGCGAAGGACAACGCGCTGTTCCTGCTCAAATGGCTGAGCCTTGCCTACCTGGCCGAGGCGCTGATGCTAGCCTACGTTCCCGCCGACTGGATCGCCGGCGTGCTGGGCGGGACGGGCGTCGGACCGATCCTGCTGGGGGCGCTGGTGGGCGCGCCGGCTTATCTGAACGGGTATGCCGCCATCCCGATGGTCGACGCGCTTTTGGCGCAAGGCATGTCACAGGGCGCGGCGATGTCATTCGTCATCGCCGGCGGCGTCAGCTGCATCCCCGCCGCGATCGCCGTCTGGGCGCTGGTCAAGCCGCGCGTCTTCGCGGCCTATGTCGGGATCGCGATGGTCGGCGCGGTGCTGGCCGGGCTTGTCTGGGCCGCCGTCGCGTAACGGGCGTCACGCGTGCCGCACGGGTGTGGCGAGAGTTCCGCGACCACGACATAATACCGCCAGATTGGACCCTTAGCTCTTAGCCTTGAAGCGGCGCAGCACGTAGCGTCGCACAGGGGCGGATCGCGCCCGTGGTCCGAAAGGCGCAGATGATCGAGTTCGACAACGTCAGCAAGTCGTTCTGGACGGGGCGGCAGAGGAAAGTGATCCTTGACCGCGCGTCGTTCCGGGTCGACCTCGGGCGGTCGATGGGCATCCTCGCCCCCAACGGCACCGGCAAGACGACGATCATCAACATGATGGCCGGGCTCGAAAAGCCCGACGAGGGCGAGATTCGGCGCACCAGCCGAATCTCGTTTCCGCTGGGCTTCATGGGCGGTGTCGTCAACCGGCTGTCGGCGACCGAGAACGCGCGCTTCATCGCCCGGATGTACGGGCTCGACCCCGATTACGTCGAGGCGTTCTGCCGCTGGCTCTGTCATCTCGAGGAATACTTCGACATGCCGGTCGGCACCTACTCGGCCGGGATGCGCGCGCGGCTGAGTTTCGCGCTGCTGCTGGCGCTCGACTTCGACATCTACCTGATCGACGAGGGCATGCCCTCGACCACGGATGTCGAGTTCAACCGCAAGGCCGGCGGGATCCTGCGCGAGCGGCTGGAGCGGGCGACCGTGGTGGTGGTGTCCCATCAGCCCGAAACGCTCGAGAAGTTCTGCCAGTCTGCGGCGGTGCTGCGCGACGGGCAGTTGTACATGTTCGATACGTTGGAAGAGGCGAAGCGGCTCTATGACTACCAACTCTCGGCCTAAGAAATACCGCATCCGCCGCTCGAGCGCCCTCGCCCAGGGCGTCGGCGCGGGACGTGCCGTTAACGACACCGCATCGCCCGAGGCCACGGCCCGCGTGCTGGTCGACGGCAGCATGGCGCTGCGGTCCGAGCCGGGTTCCGCCCCTACCGACCCACCGCATGCGGCAGGACGGGCCGAGCGCGACGCCGCGGACGCGATCGAGGAGATCCGGCGCGAGGGCCTGACCGGCCGCCAGCTTCGCATGGCTCGCCGGCTCGCCAACAAGCACGGGCTGTCGCCGGCCAACGATCTCGACGCCGTCCGCCTGCTGCGCGACCGCGGCATCGACCCGTTCGAACGCGCGAACCTTCTGGAACTGGTCGTCGCCGACCGCGGCTCCCCGGACGACGAGGCGCGGGTGCAGTTGCCCCAGACCGTGGACCGCGGCCCCGGCACCGACGTCGGCGCACCCGCCGCCCCCTATGGCCCGCCGGGCCGCGCGCGCGAGATCCTCGAGATCCAGCGCGACATCGCCCGCCGCCGCCGCCGCAAGCTCGCCCTGCTGTTCACGCGGCTGGCCTTCTTCGTAGGCCTGCCGACACTGCTGGCCGGCTATTACTACTACGCGATGGCGACGCCGATGTACGCCACCCAGTCCGAGTTCGTGATCCAGCAGGCCGACAACGCGCAGGCCGGGGCGCTTGGCGGCCTGTTCTCGGGCACGGGGCTGGCCACCAGCCAGGATTCGATCACGGTGCAAAGCTACCTGACCTCG
Organism: Tranquillimonas alkanivorans; assembly: GCF_900115595.1. Taxonomy (GTDB): domain Bacteria; phylum Pseudomonadota; class Alphaproteobacteria; order Rhodobacterales; family Rhodobacteraceae; genus Tranquillimonas; species Tranquillimonas alkanivorans. Next base: position 244,943 of record NZ_FOXA01000002.1, on the reverse strand, counting down.
CGCGACGCCATGCTGCGGCTAGACGACGAGGCCGGCTTCAAGTCGCATTTCAGCGACCCCTCGATCGACCCGATCCAGCGCCTGCCCGAGCAGGCCACGAACGAGCAGGCCTATGACCTTTACCAAGACAACGTGAAGATCGGCTACGACCCGACCGAGGGCATCATCAAGATGGAGGTCGTTGCCGCCGATCCCGAGGTCAGCGCCGAGTATTCCCGCCGCCTGATCTCATACGCGGAGGAACAGGTCGACCGCCTCACGCAGCGCCTGCGCGAGGACCAGATGCAGGGCGCGCGCGAAAGCTTCGAGGAAGCCGAGGCCAAGATGGCCGCTGCGCAAGCCCGCGTGCTGGCGCTGCAGGAAGAGCTGGGCGTGCTCGACCCCACCTCGGAAAGCTCGACGGTCTTCTCACAGATCGCGACCTTCGAGACCCAGCTGCGCGAGAAGCGCCTGGAATTGGCCCAGCTGACGGCCAACGAGCGGCCCAACCAGGCGCGCGTCGCCGGCGTCCGCGGCGATATCCAGCGTCTTGAGTCAGTGGTCGAAGAGCTGCGCGCCGAGCTGACCGAGGGCAGCGACGCCCGCGGCTCGCTCGCCAGCGTGACGGCGCAGCTGCGCGTGGCCGAGGTCGACCTACAGACGCGGACACTGATGATGCAGCAGGCGCTGCAACAGCTCGAAACGGCCCGGGTCGAGGCCAACCGCCAGGTCCGCTACCTGTCGACCGGAGTCTCTCCCGTCCCGCCGGACGAGCCCACCTATCCCCGCGCCTTCGAGAACACGATCCTCGCCTTCCTGATCTTCTCAGGCATTTACCTGATGATCTCGCTCACCGCTTCGGTGCTGCGCGAGCAGGTCACGAGCTGAACCCGCGGTTCCGCCACCCCGACGGCTGCATCGCGAATTGAGCCGGAAGCCTGAGCGCAACGCCAGCTGACCGCGAGCCGGCTTCGTGGCCGAGACAGTGCCGGCAAGCACACTTCAAGCTGAGCGAACAGTCTCCGTGCTGCGCGAACCGCTCGCAAGGGATCTTGATCACGGTTGCGCGGCCTGCCCCCCACGCTTCGCGCGCAACAACCTTCGCGCAACGTTCCGAACTGCCGGCGAGAGCCGTATCCCGGCTTCGCAGCGCCGGGACAAGCGCGAACCGCGCCCCTCTACCGCTGCTTGAATCCATCTCCGTTATCCATCCAGCGGTACAGGTTCACACATCGCGAAGGGGTTCTGACGGCGGCTGCCTCCGCAAAAGCGAGGAAGCGTCCGCCGATCCCTGCCAATCGTCGTCTTCTGGATGAATCGCCTCGTCGCCACCGCAATGTGCTTCTGGAAGATGCGCCGGCTTCACTGTCGCCCGGCTGCGTGCGCTTACCGGCCTTCTCGTGCCGCGACGCTCCTCAACGCTGAGACGCCCACTCCTGCCCGCAGCCAAGACCCGGCGCACATGCTCGTCAACCTGCCGCTCCGTGTATAAAGCGCCGACACATCACGCTCGCCCCTACTTCACCCACGTCTCATCGAGAAGGCTGCAGGTTGACGCCAAGTCCGTCCATTTTTCCGCCTCCCGCCCTCTTGCATCCAGCGCCGCCCTTGGCTAGTAACCGCCTCACCGTTGGGGTGTAGCCAAGTGGTAAGGCAGCGGTTTTTGGTACCGTGTACCGTAGGTTCGAATCCTACCACCCCAGCCATGATCCAGAAAAAATGCAGCAAAATCAGTGGCCCCGCCCCTGAGGCCGCAGGCCGGATCCAGGACCTTCCGACCGCTCCTGCCGCATCATCCCTCCCCTCCCGTCCGTTCGCAGTCGCCTCCCGGTGCGCGCGCCCCGGCGCGGATTCGCCCGCGCCCGGACCGCGGCCTCCCGCAAAAAAATCTGGGCGGGGGGATCAAACGGTTTGGGCCGGTTTTCCGTCTTTCCGCGACCGCATCGATGTCCCCTCCGCCGCGGCGACGGGGGGCATCCCGCTCCTCACCCCGACCGCGTCGGAGTGACAGAGCATGCATCATACCGAGACGGCCGCCCAGGCTCCCGTCAGCGTCGCCCAGATCAGCCGCGAAGTGGTTCGCCACGCGGTCTCCCGCATCATGACCGAAAGCTGCGATCCCGGCTTCGACGCCGAGGAGCGGCTCCAGGCGGTCGAAGACCTGCATGACATCCTCAAGCAGGAGATCCGGCAGAAAGCCTTCTCGACGGCCCTGCCGCTGGCCATGGAGGCCGCCCAGCGCCTCGGAGCCCCCTGCCCGGTGCCGATGCCGCCCGAGTTCGGCCGCGCCGTCTCGACCACGCTGAAGAGCCTCTGCCGGATCGAGATCGACGTCTACGAGGACGGCGAGGACGTGATCGAGGCGGCTTCCGGGCTTCTCAGCCGCCACGGGATCAGCGTCACCGACGGGAAGATCGCGCCCCTGCTGCGGATCTCCGACGCCCGGGACGCGGCCCTGCAGGGGGCGACCGAGGAAATGCGCCGCAAGCTCAAGGCCACGGCCGCCCTGGTCCTCGAGTTCCTCGGGGACATCCCGCTGGAGCTCCTGCCCGGGCAGGTCGAGAGCCTGATGGTCCAGCTCTCCCGCCTGCCCAAGCACCACGGCCAGCAGCACGGCAAGAACCGCTACGAGAAGGAGGGCAGATCCCTCTCCAAGCGCGAGGCCATCGCCCTCGCCGATCTGGCGGACGAGCAGAACGCGACGGCGCTCCGCGACCGGAGGGACCTCTCCGACGCCCAGCGGCGCGCCATGCTGGCGGAACGTCTGACCAAGCGCGTCACCCATACCAATCTGGAACGTCATCTCGACCGGCTGCACCAGATGCTCCGGGAGGCCGAGAAGAAACTCGGCTATGCCGGCAAGACGAAGCTGCTGACCTATGCCGAGCTGGCGAAGACCATGAAGGCCGATGCCGAGCGCCGGCGCAAGCAGGACCCCCTCTTCATCCGGGCGACACAGCCGAAGATCCGGCTGCGCTGGGCCGGCGCCCGGATCAAGACGCTTCTGACCTCGCCGCTCTACCGCGGCTGCTCGAGCCTGGGACGTCGGACCAATCCCGGGCGCCTGATCTTCCGCGACGCCAAGTACTGGGTCCCCCTGATCATGGTCACCATGGGCACCCGGGTGACCGAGGTCCTGCAGGCCAAGAAATGCGACCTGCTCCTGCGCGACGGCGTACACTGCCTGCGCCTGTGCTGGTCGGCCGAGCAGGACGGCAAGACCGTCAGCAGCACCCGCTTCGTGCCGATCCCCCAGGTGCTCCTGGATCTGGGCTTCGTGGAATGGGTCCGCGATCGCGGCGACGACCCCTCCACGCTGCTGTTCCCGGAGATCATCGGCGCCAACCCGGACCGCCCCGACCAGATCTTCACCAAGCAGATGCTCACCATCCGCAAGGGACTCGGCATCAAGGATTACAACGAGGACCTCTACGCCCTGCGCAAGACCCTCTCCTCGGCGCTGTGGAAGGGCGGCGTCAACGCCGAGGACCGCCAGATGATCATCGGCCACGTCTCCGACACCACGATCGGCAAGCACTACACCGAGGCCGATCTCGCCGCTTTGAAGACGCTGCTCGACAAGGCGGACCACGGCATCGTGGTCACCCGCGACACGGCTCACCGGTTCCCGGTGATCGCCGACTGCACGCTGATCTCCGGTGTCCCGGCCCGCCTCGACATCGTCCTCGACGACCATGGCAACCTCGGCGCCGTCCGCGTGCTCCGCGAGCATGACGGCCACCCATTGCTCGCGCTCGCCATCGACGGCGCCGCGCTCCCGGCCTTCCCGCAATGGGATGGCCTCGAGGTGGCCAGCCGTGCCGCGGCGCCGGAGATGGTGGCGGATCTTCTCGTCGAGTATCACATCCTGACGCCCGGCACCCCTGCCTGTCGCGACGCCTGGGAACACTTCATCGCCATGGCGGCGGATGGAAGCGAAGGAAAGGTGTGCCGGCGCAACACCAAGTGATTGATCCACAGGCGGCGGCTGTTCCTCAAGCCCGGCCGGAAAGGCTCGCGCGGCCCCGAGATGAAATAGCCGTCCGCGCCTGCCTCGAGCAGGAAATGTCGCTGGTGTCGTGACGGGGACGGCCCCCGGCCGGGACTGCGTCAAGAGCCGTAGTGAAGCCGAGGCGATGCGTCAGGCTGCATTCTCAGGCAACCTTCTTCGGGCGAATTCAGTGCTTCCACGGGGCGAAGCGACGCTCAGGACCCCGGTGCTTTGCCGTCACCAGCTCGACGACGTACGCGCCGAAACGACCGCTTCTGGCCGTGTGGCCCTCTTCACTTCGGTGACCGCCCTCTCAGGCGCTCTCGGCCGGGCACTCGGGAGCGCTCCCACGTGACAGTTCGACCGCCGCTTCCCCGGCCCGTGCGAAGGCGAACTCGACCCCGACGCCTTCCCGGCACGCCTCTTCCAGAGCAACGCAGGCCTCGGCGAACGCCATGTGGCCCAGCATACTCGACAGCGAGATCAACTCGTGGGCCCGCTGAGCCAGGTCGGGACGTCCGGCGCCGGCGGTTCCCGCCGAGAAGATGTCGGAGACCCGCCGGCGCAACTCGGCGCGAGCCGCTTCGGCTCTGCGCGGCCCCAGAAGGGCGAGGATGTCGCTCTCTTCGCCGCTATCCGCTTTCGTGGGCGCCGACGCCTCCGTCCGACTTAGGCAAACGGCAACCTTCTCGAGCAGTTCGCCCTTGCGAAACGGCTTCGCAACATGCCCGGTCATGCCCACCTCGCCAAACTTCTTGATCTGGTGCGGCAGGACGTTCGCTGTCATCGCGAGGATCGGGACGTCGGCGACCGGAGAGCCAAGCGCCCGGATCCGTTCCGTCGCCGCCAGCCCGTCGAGTCCCGGCATCTGAATGTCCATCAACACAAGGTCGTAGGGCTCCGCCTTGACCATCTCGATCGCCTCCAGGCCGTCCCGGGCAACGGCGACGAAGTAACCCGCCCCCGCGAGGATCACGGTCGCGAGATCGCGATTATACTCAAGATCCTCGACGAGCAGGAGCCGCGCGCCCTTCGCCGAAGCCGAAGTGGGCACAGCCTCGTCGGCCAGCGCGGCGCGCTCGTCGGCGGTCGGGTAGCGACAGGGTATGGTGAACCAGAACGCAGATCCCTCGCCCGGCTGGCTGCGAACGCCGATTTCCCCTCCCATGGCCTCCGTCAGGCGCTTCGAGATCGCGAGCCCGAGCCCCGTGCCACCGATACACGGCCTTCCAACCTGGCTGACCTGGTAGAACTGGTCGAAGAGCCGGTCGATCTGCTCCTCGCTGATCCCGATGCCGGTATCTTCGACGGTGAACCGGATGCAGGGCCCGGATGCGTGATCGATCCGGTCCACTGCCACGCGCACCTGGCCCCGTTCGGTGAACTTGACGGCGTTGTTCATCAGGTTCAGGAGCACTTGCCTGATGCGGTTCTCGTCTCCCAGGAGCATGTCCGGCAGGTCTTCCGCCAGGTCGAGGTTGAGGACCAATCCCTTTCGCTCCGCCTGATCGGCGACGATGGAGGCGGCGTTGTTGACCAAAGGCGACAGCGAAAACGCGTGCGGGCGGAGCTGCACATGTCCAGCCTCGATCTTCGAGAAGTCGAGGATGTCGTCCACCGTGGCCAGGAGCGCCGACCCCGCGAATTGCACGCGCTCCAGATAGCGGCGCTGCACGCGGTTGAGCTCGGTGTCGGAGATCAATTCCGAATAGCCGATGATCCCGTTGAGCGGCGTGCGGATCTCATGACTCATCGCGGCGAGGAATTCCGATTTGGAGCGATTCGCCTCCTCGGCGCGACGCAGGGCCGCCTCCGTCGCTTCATGGGCAAGACGCAGGGCGCGCGCGCCGCGTCGCGTCTGGCGAACATAGGCGAAGCCGGCGATACCCAGGATGAGGATCAACGCGATCAAGAGCGTCTGAAATCCGCTAGCCAAGAGTGTCAGGGCAACGGTTGGCCGCCGTTCCGATCGGGCATACGCCGCCACTTCGGCGCTGGCAGCGGTGATGAGCGCGCGGAGAGTGTCGTAAACGTGGTCAGTTAGGTCTGCCCCGCCCTGCGCCCGGAAGGCTCCCGCGTCGGTCCAGTCCCGCAGACCCGCGATAAGACGCTGGGCATCATTCTCCAGAGTCGTATCTTCGGTCAGCCGATCAAGCCGGACAAGAAGCGCCTGCAGTGCGGCGAGAATTGCGGCGCTGCGGTCGCGGGACGCTTCCTCGCCGGTTGCAGCATAGCGCAGACCCGCGATCTCGGCTTCGCGCACCGCGTCGCGTACCGACCAGATGACCGTGCGCGTCTCGATCATGGAATTCAGGTCGGTCACGCTGCGATCTCTGTCGATGTCGTCCCGTCGCAGCCCGCCCAGAACTACGCTGATCAGCAGAAGCAGCGTCAGTGACAGGAGCGCCGCCAACGGGATGACCCGCGCATCTCTGCGGGCCTGTGCGATGTCCTCGGACACGTCCTGCTCCGGCTCAGCCGGCCAGGATCTTGGCGCCCACCGCAGCCGCAGCCGAGCGGCTGCGGGTGCCGAGGCTCCGGAACAGCGCGGACATGTGCACCTTCACGGTGCCCTCGCCCAGGTCGAGGACGCGCGCGATCTCCTTGTTCGACTTGCCCAGGATCAAGAGGTTGAGGACATCTCTTTGCCGCGGCGACAGGCTGTCGAGCTTCGGTTGAGCCTGGTCCGCCTCCTGCGCCTCCCCTCCGTCTATCTCGGTGATCGACTGAGGCACATAAATCTGCCCCTCGAGTACCATCGTCAGCGTCTGATAGAGGTTGGTCGCTCCGATGCTTTTCGGGATGTATCCGTGGACACCACTGGTCAGAGCCGTCAGGATATCGCTGCGCCGCCGCGATCCAGAGATCACCGCGATCTTCAGAGCCGCGAACTCCTCGCGTACCGATCTGAGGCTGGCGGCACTCTTCATGCCCGGCATGGCGAGGTCGAACAGCGCCAGCGAAATGTCGCTGCGGCTGGAAAGCTGGTCGAGGGCGTCGTCGAGCGACGTCGCTTCAATGACTTCGGCGAACCCCAACCGGTCGGTCAGGATGACACCGAGCGCCATGCGGAAGAATTCGTCATCATCGGCAATGAGAGCAGCCCCCCGAGCGGCACTCGCCGGTCGTTTCGCGGCCTCTGTGACTTCTCTCCAACTCTGGCCGGCGCCGCCTTGCACGGAGGACGTTGCGTCCCAGTTCGCACCAAATTCGTCCGAGAACATGTTTTTGTCTCATTCTTCTACTAATAAGATCGTGCACAACTGAAGGCTGTCGCTGCAAAAAACACACAGCTAAAAAGAATCACCCAGCTGCAAGGTTCATGTTCACATGAGCGCTCCCCTTCCGGTAAAGATAAGATTTCGCGGGAGAATTGGCCGGATCAGCGGCTTCTCAACCACAGGCTGTGAAGGCGGGGAAATCCTCTCGGATAGATTGCACCCCAAGCCGCTCTTTCATTCAGAATCATGAAAATCACCTGCCCTGCGCGCCGGTTTCCGCACCGCAAGATCACAGAATTGTGATCAGATGCAGCGATCCTCGGCATGTTCCCGCTAGGGAAACGATCTCCGGCAGGGTCTCTGATTGGCCCCCTTTTCGCCTTCCGGACTGTTGGCAGCCGACGCGGGTCTCGAGTCGACAGCGGTCGCGCACGGGGTGCAAACAGGCGAGCCCGAGCCCACTTCTCGGCAGGCAGAACGCCGAGGTCCAGCGCCGGCGCCGGCCCCCGATGCCCGGGCGCCATCGGAAAACGGACCACCAAGGCCCGCTCCTCCAGCCATCGCCCGATGCCTGCCGCGAGGTCCATCGGCGACGCCGCCCGGACTCTCGCGCAGTCACGTTATCGTGATGCAGAGCGGTGATCGAGCCTCGTTATCCGGTCGTCATGCCTCAGGCCGCAATGGCGATGCGCTAAGCCCTGCCTGAAATAGTGGCGAACTATTTGCGGGCCACTTCGCGCATACGCCTCTCCGGGACCGACGCGCTCCGCTTTATGAGTTCGGAACCACTCGGTAAGAGCTTGAACGGCGGCGGCATCCTCGAGCAAGCAGGGAATGGCGATATCCGCATTGGCAACTGCCAATCGTCGCGAGTGGTGGCGCGGCGGCTCAAAGACGCGCCACGCCCCACCTCCGTCAGGTGATGATCCAGCCGTCGCCGTCCTTGAGGACCATGGCCCCCTCGCCTTTCGCAGCCTCCGTCAGCAGATCCCGCACGACCTTTTGCCGGCTGCCGGGCGCGAGACCCGTGAGCGTGCTGTCCGGGAGGTCGCCCAGCATCTGCTGGAGCGTGAAGCGGCAATGCGGCGCACCGAGGTTCTTCGCGTGGTCAGGACCGCGAGCAATGCCGTCCTCCGCGCCTCCTTACGGGAGCCTTTCGCGGCGGTCCCGGCACTCTCTGCCGGAGCCTCCTTCGGGACGATTTTGACCGTGGTGTAGGGCTCGTCGTCCTCGTCGAGGCCGAGGGGCACGGGTCCGGTGCCGAAGCTGAACTTCGCGCTCTTGGGCATGGTCCGCTGCTTCTCCACGGTCGCCAGCACGGCGCCCCCCCAGATCTGCAGCCGCAACTTGGTATCCACGGCGGCTTTCAGAGCCGATGTCCGGCGCGCGCCGCGCGCCTCGTCCTTGCCGCAATGGTGCACGAACAGCACGTGCGCATCGAGATTTTGCGCGAGGAGTTCGGGGTCGAGCCGATCTGCAGATCGCTGCCGATCGCCCGTCCACCTACTACGAACGCAAAGCGGTCGCACAGAACCAGAGGCGGGCGTCCCGGCGGGCCCAGCGGGACGCCGCGCTGTCGGACCGGATCCGGGAGGTTTGGTCGGCAAATCGCGGGCTCTACGGCGTCCGGAAGGTTTGGCATGCCCTGAAGCGCGACGGCGTCGTCGTCGCACGCTGTACCGTGGAGCGACTGATGCGTGAAATGGGGCTCAGGGGGGTGGTGCGCGGCAAGAAGGTCATCACGACGAACCCGGACGTCGCGCGGCCTTGCCCGGACGGCAAGGTCAATCGTGCCTTCCATGCCGAACGGCCGAACCAGCTCTGGGTGTCAGACTTCACGTATGTTCCGACCTGGTCGGGCACCGTCTACGTCGCCTTCGTGATCGACGTTTTCGCGCGTCGCATCGTGGGATGGCGTGCCTCTACCTCAATGACAACGCCCTTGGTGCTCGACGCGCTGGAGCAGGCCATATGGCAGAGAAAACCAATTGGAAACAGGAGCTTGATTCATCATTCCGACCGCGGCTCGCAGTACCTGTCCATCAAGTACACCGAGCGCCTGGCCGATGCCGGTATCGACCCTTCGGTCGGCACCGTCGGGGACTCGTACGACAATGCGCTCGCCGAGAGCGTGATCGGCCTGTTCAAGACCGAGGTCATCAAGCAGCGCGGGCCTTGGAAGACGATGCAGGACGTCGAGTGGGAGACCATGCAGTGGGTGGAATGGTACAACGAGCACCGGCTTCTCAGCTCGATCGGATACATCCCGCCGGCGGAGGCAGAGCGGCGGCATCTTGATCACGTCGGGACAATGGATAAGGTCGCCTGACGCGTTGAACGAAACGCCCTCCGGGCAACCCGGGGCGGTTCATCCCTGGCCGGAAGCAGCGGAACAAACCGGTGAAGTATGACAAGCGCCGCTACAAACGCCGAAATCGGATCGAGATCATGTTCGGCAGGCTCAAGGACTGGCGGCGGGTGGCCACGCGCTACGACCGGTGCCCCAAGGTCTTCCTCTCGGCCATCGCTCTCGCCGCTATGGTCATCTACTGGCTATGAGTCCTGACCTTAGAACAGCGTGCACTGCATCCGCCTGTGCTGGTCGGCGGAACAGGACGGCAAGACCGTCAGCAGCACGCGCTTCATGCCGATCCCCCAGGCGCTCCTCGATGCGGGTTTCGTCGACTGGGTTTGCGATTGCGGGACGATCCCTCTACGTCGCTTTTTCCGGGAGACCATCGGCGCCAACCCGCACAGTCCCGGCCAAATCGGTTCCAAGCAGATGCTCACCATCCGCAAGGGACTCGGCATCAACGATCAAACGCGCGGAGGCCGATACTCCGGACGCCTGAGGCTCACTCCACCTGCGGAAACGCGTCACGCCAGCGATGGACGAAAATCTCGCGCTTGTCGTCGTCCGTCGCGACCAGCAGCGTCGGGTCCAACGGGATGCGCCGCTCGATTGTCTCTACAGCACCCGAGACCTCTATCGGAGCGCCATCCTCCTCGCCCAGCCGAACAATCAGATCCTGTGCTTCGAGCTCGTCGCGTCCCGCGGGCGACAGCAGGTAATCTATCAGGTCTCCGGCCACGGACGCCGAACCTGCGCCGTGCGGGATCATGGCTGCCCGCGCGAGCACGAGTGTGTAATCTTTCGGTGCGACCACCCCAAGCCGTTCCTCCTCCCGCGCCCTTTGAAGGGCATAGGAGCCGAGGACATTGTAGGCGACCATGAAGCGGCCCGCCGTCACTGCATCGATGATTTCGGCCGAGCAACAGGTGGCGACGGCGCCGCTTCGCCCAAAGGCCTCCATCAGCCCGCCGAAGGTCGTGGCCTCCAGCGAGTCGCTGAACGCCAGGAGGAATCCCAGGCCCGAGTCCTCTATGTCGTACGTCGCGACTCGGCCCGCAAATCGGCTCCCGCTCGGGCGAAGGAGGTCGAGCAGGTCGAAGCGGGATCGCGGTATGTCTTCAGGTGCGAGCAGCTCCCGATTGTAGACCATCACCGCCGGTTCGCGCGTCACTCCCCAAAGCTGGTTGCGCCACACCAGTTGTGCCGGCAGCGCTCTGGTGGCGTTCGACGCGTAGCTCTCGGCGCAGCCTTGATTAACCAGGTCCACCAGGTGGTGAAGGGCCGAGCTGATGATCAGGTCGGCACCGGCTTGTCCCGCGACACAATCGGCCGCGCTCAGCGTGTACAGGTCGTTCGAGCCCCACTGTTCGTAGAGAATCCGCGTGTTGGGGCGCGTGTCCAGGTATGCCTCAATAACCGGACCGAGCGCGGCGATGTCGGTTGTGCTGCGCACCGTGGCTTGCCGAGCGGCGTCCTCGGGGCCAAAGGAGGCCGTCAACTCCGCCGCCGGCGCGGACAGTGGAAGACTGGCCAGTGCAAGCGCCGCAAGTCGTCTCATCCGCTCATCCTCGGCAGTTCGAGCGCCACCGTGAAGCGGGCGCCGTCATGGTTCATCCTGATCCTCCCTCCGTGCCCCTCGGCCACTTCCCGTGCAATGGCCAGCCCGATACCGCTGCCGCCGCTCCGGCCGGCCCCGGCGAACCGGGTGCTCAGCGTGGCCGCGCTGCCGGCCGGGGGGCCGCCCCCGCCGTCGCTGACCCACAGGCGGACCGTGGGACCGTCGGAGACGCCCAACCGGATTGGCGCGCGCCCATGGCGCAGCGCGTTGATCAGCAGGTTCTTGCCCGCTTCGGTCAGCGAAAGCGCATCGCCGCGAACGGGCACCACACGATCCGCGAGCTGCAGCTCGACTTCCAACCCCGCCTGCACAAGCAGATCGTCGCACGCCTCAAGCGTTTCGACCGCGACATCACGCAGATCGAGCTGCGCGGCCGGCTCACTGTCGGCGCGGTGAATGATCATCGCCCGGCTCAGTAGCTGGTCGAGAAGATGGCCCAGCCCGGCTGCGCGCTCTTGGACGCGGTTCACGATCCGGTTTCGCTTCACCGGGTCGGTTTCGCTCGCGGCAAGCTGGGCCTGCGCCCGGATCGCCGCGACTGGCGTGCGCAACTGGTGCGCCGCGTCGCCGATGAGGTTGCCCGTCGCCACGCTTTGGCGCTGAAGGCGGGTCATGAAGCCGTTAAGCGAGGCGAGCATGCCGGCGACTTCCTGCGGCGCCGACAGCGACAGGGGCGTCAGATCGGTCGGTTCTCGTGCAGCAAGAGCGGCTCCAATCCTTTGCAGCGGCCTGAGCGCGCGGCTGACGACGAGCCAGGCGAAGACCGCCATGGCGGCCCCTGCGATACCCAGCACCAGCAGCGCGTTCTGCGCGATGTCGCGCGCCAGTTCCCGCCGCGCCAGCAGGGTGTGGCCAACGATGACCTTCACGGGGCCGGAGAAGCTGCGCTCGGCGAAGCGACGGGTGAACGCGACGTAGCGCGCCGGCTCCGTACCAAAGGTGCCGTCGTAGAACGTGCTGCCTTCGCCATCCTTCTCCGGTGGCAACGGCACCGCCTCGTCGCCCGTGAGCGTCTTTCCGTCCGGTCCGACCACGCGGTAGCGGATGCGGTCGTCGGGGGCGAGCGACAGAAGCTCGAACGCCGAGACAGGCATGTCGACTACCGCCACGCCGTCGTGCACCAGTATCGTGCCCGCGATATCCGCCGCCGCGCCCAACAGCAGACGATCATACGCCTCGCGCGCCGCCTGCCGACCGTAAGCCAGTGCCGCAATCAGGACTACAACGCCGCCAAGCACGAGCACCGATGTGACGGCGATGGCAACGCGGCTCTTGAGTGACAGGGTTGCCTTGACCTGCCGCGTCTCAGCCATCCTTCGCGTCCAGCCTGTAGCCCAGGCCGCGATGCGTCTCGATCTCGACGCGCGAGCCAGCCAGCTTCTTGCGGAGCCTGGCCACGTAAAGCTCGACCGTGTTGGTACCGACCTCGGCACGGTCGAACGAGAAGAGGCCTTCGAACAGGCGCTCCTTCGAAAGAATCTGCCCAGGGTGCGAAAGCATCAAATTGAGCAGCGCCAGCTCCCGGCGGGTCATCTGCACCGGCGCGCCGCCGACGCGCGCGGTGCGGCCCACGGGATCCAAAGACAGATCAGCCAGCGTCATCACGTTGTCCGCCTGCCCTTTTTCGCGTCTCAGGAGCACACGCAGGCGCGCTTCCAGTTCGCGTAGGTCGAAGGGTTTGACCAGATAATCATCCGCTCCTGCGTTCAACGCCTCGACCCTCGCCGCGACTTCGAACTCGGCTGTCAGCATCAACACCGGCGTCCGCGTGCCACCGCCGCGCAGCTGTTTCAGAAGGTCCCGACCATCACCGTCGGGCAGGCTGATGTCGAGCACCAGAGCATCGTATTGTTGGACCGCCAAGAAGTCACCGGCATTGTCGAGCGTCGTCGCGAGGTCGCAGGCGAACCCGGCGCGAGAGAGGCTCGCCACGACCGCGTCTCCAACATCGGAGGTGTCCTCAACGATCAGTACGCGCATTCGTCGCCTCCTTCGCCGGGTGACCGTATTCCTCCCAGCGCCTGCGGAAAAGCGCCCGTTATGTGGGCATGACAGGTTCATGACAGGTTTCCGGCGTATCGTCAGCGCCGACCGGCTGCCCCCGTGGCGGCCGGCTGCATATTCGTGGAGGAGAATCTATGCAAATCTCGACAATCCGGCGCGGCCTTGTAGCTGCGGCTTTCGTGGTCTGCGCGCCGCTCGCGGCGTCCGCACAGGATTTCACGCCCGAGAACCCCGAGTGCATCGCGCCGGCGAACCCGGGCGGCGGCTGGGACTTCACGTGCCGGCAGGTCGGCAAGTCGCTTCAGGACCTCGGCCTGATCCCCTCGACCATGCAGGTCGTGAACCTTTCGGGCGGCGGCGGCGGTGTGGCCTTTGCCGAGGTCGTCAACAAGCGCAACGATGACGACGACCTCATCGTGGCCGCGTCCTCGGCCACTGCGACGCGGCTGGCGCAGAACGCTTTCCCGGGCAATACCATGGACCAGGTCCGCTGGATCGGCGCCGTGGGCGCGGATTACGGCGTGATCGCCGTGGCCGACGACAGCGAGATCCAGACGCTGCCCGAGCTGATGGACGCCATCAAGGAGGACCCGACCTCGGTCTCGATCGGCGGCGGTTCGGCCGTGGGCGGTTGGGACCACCTGAAGGTGCTGATCGCCGCGCAGGAAGCCGGTGTCGAGGACGTGCGCAACGTCAAGTACATCGCCTTCGCTGGCGGCGGCGAAGCCGTGACCCAGCTTCTCGCCGGATCGCTCCAGGCGTTCACCGGCGATCTGTCCGAGGCCCGCGGCTTCGTCGAGTCCGGCGACATTCGCGTGATCGCGCTGCTCGCGCCCGAGCGGCTCGAGGGCGAGTTCTCGGGCTTCGCCACCGCGCGCGAGCAGGGCATCGACGCCATCGGCGCGAACTGGCGCGGCTTCTACGGCCCGGGCAACATGAGCGACGCGGCCTACGACTACTGGGTCGAGCAGATCGACACGCTTTATGACAGCCCCGAGTGGAAGGCCGTCATGGAGGCCAACGGCCTCGCGCCCCTCGACCTTCAGGGCGAGGAATTCGAGCAGTTCGTCGCCGAGTCGGTCCAGAACATCGAGGAGCTCTCGCGCGAGATCGGTATCCTTCAGTAAACCTGTCGCGCCAGGCGCTTCCGGCCCGGCCGGAAGCGCCACCCTTCGCATACATCCGAGAGGAGTTCGCATGAGCGACCGGATCTTCGGCGGGATCGGGCTGATCCTCGCCGTCTTCTACGCCTGGCAGGCGTCGGTCATCCAGGAGAGCTTTCTGACCGATGCGGTGGGGCCGAAGATGTTTCCCTACATCATCGCCGCCGTCATGGGATTATCGTCGATCTACTTCCTGCTGAAGCCGGACCCCGAGCCGCACTGGCCCCGCGCGGGACGGCTCGCCGAGATCGGCTTCGCCGTGCTGGTTCTGTTCGCCTATGCACAGGTATTGCCGGAACTCGGCTTCGTCATCTCGACCGCCCTCGCCGCCACGTACCTGACCTGGCGGCTCGGGTCGCGGCCGCTGGAGAGCGTGGTGATCGGCATAGGCACGTCGGTCGGCATCTACGTCGTCTTCCGGCTTCTGCTGGGCCTGAGCTTGGCCCGTGGCCCCTTCGGTTTCTGAGGAGACACAATGGAACTGATGTCGAACCTCGCCGACGGTTTCGCCGTCGCACTGACCTGGCAGAACCTCGCGCTGGCGCTGATGGGCTGCTTTCTGGGCACGATCATGGGCGCGCTGCCCGGTCTCGGCCCCTCGAACGGCGTGGCCATCCTGATCCCGCTGGCCTTCACCCTCGGGCTGGGCGCGACGCCGTCGCTCATCCTGCTGACCTCGGTCTATTACGGCGCGATGTATGGCGGACGGATCAGCTCGATCCTGCTGAACATCCCCGGGGACGAACCGGCGATGATGACCTGCCTCGACGGCTATCCGATGGCACAGCAGGGACGCGCCGGAGAGGCGCTGGCGCTGTCGGGCATCGCGTCGTTCGTCGGCGCGTTCTTCGCCACCTGGGGGCTCGTGCTGCTGGCGCCGCAGCTCGTCAAGGTCGCGCTCCTGTTTGGGCCGGCGGAATACTTCGCGCTGTTCGCCCTGGCCTTCGCAACGCTCGGCGGCATCTCGTCCACAAACCAGGCGAAATCGGCCTTCGCCGCGGCCCTGGGGCTGGGCCTCGCCATGATCGGCGTCGACACCCAGACGGGCGTGCCCCGCTTCACCTTCGGCGAGGTGCACCTTTACGACGGCATCGACTTCCTCGTCGCCATCGTGGGCCTTTTCGCGCTGTCCGAGGTGTTCATCTTCCTCGAGCATCGGGGCACGGACCAGGACATTTCGACCAAGCCGAAGATGGTGATCGGGCGGATCGTCCCGACGTGGAGCCTGATACGGTCATGCATCCCGACCATGGGCCGCACGACGGTGCTGGGCTTCGTCGCCGGCGTCCTTCCCGGGGCGGGCGCGTCGCTGGGCTCGTTCATCTCGTACTCGATGGAAAAGCGGCTGGTCGACCGCAAGGGCACGTTCGGAAAAGGCGACCCGCGCGGGGTGGCCGCGCCCGAGACGGGCAACAACGCTGCCGCCGGTGGCGCGCTGGTCCCGATGCTGGCGCTCGGCGTGCCCGGCTCGGGAACCACGGCGGTTCTTCTCGCCGTGCTGCTGGCGCTCAACATCACGCCGGGGCCGCTTCTGTTCACGCAGAATCCGGACGTTGTATGGGGCCTTATCGCGGCGCTCTTCATCGGAAACGTCATGCTGCTGGCGATGAACATCCCGATGGTCGGGCTGTTCACCCGCGTCCTGCTGGTGCCGCCGCGCATCCTGATGCCCATCGTCGCCATGATCTCCTTCGTCGGGATCTACGGCATCTCGGGCTCGAGCTTCGACCTGATGGTGATGGTCGGCTTCGGCGTCATGGGCTGGGTGCTGCGCAAGCTCGATGTTCCCCTGGTGCCCGTGATCCTCGGCACGCTTCTCGGCAACGAGATGGAGGTGAACTTCCGCCGCGCGGTGAATATCGCGAACGGGGACTACTCGGTGCTGATCTCCTCGCCACTGACGATCCTTCTCTGGACCATCGCGGTGATCGGCTTCGTCCTGCCGATCCTCGTCGGCGGACTGATCCGCCGCCGGATGCGCATGGCGCGGGACGCGGAAGGCGGCGTGCGCGACTGACGTCGCCCGCAATGGCGGGAGGTCCGGTGGTTCAGCCACGACCGGACCTCCCGCCGACTGTGCAGGACTAGCCAAACAGCGGCCGCGGGCCCACCACCAAGCAGAATCGCGGTGTTCCGGGCCGGCCGCGCCCATGCCACTGGACGGCAACGGATTCAGCCACGAAGGCACGTTGATTGTCGGCCTTCAGCGCAGGGCGTGGCCCTCGGCGTCGAACAGGTGAACGGGGCCGGTGGCACGAATGCCGATGCGGTCGCCCACGGCCACGCCGGGCTCTCCGGCGACGCGGATCGTGATGCGCCCGACCTCGCCGGCATCGACGATCAGGTACGTGTCAGCGCCCAGATACTCCAGCACCTCGACCGTCGCATCGGCCAGGCCCTCGCCGGGCGCAGCGGGCGCCAGGTGCTCGGGCCTCACGCCCAGCCGCACCGGCGCGTCCGTGACCGGCACCTCGACCGGGCGCCCACCCGACACGACGACGCGGCCGCCCGAGACCCCGCAGGGCAGGATGTTCATCGCCGGCGAGCCGATGAACTCGGCCACGAAAAGGTTCGCGGGCCGCTCGTACAGCTCGCGCGGCGTGCCCGCCTGCGCGATGGTGCCGTACTCCAGAACGACGATGCGGTCGGCCAGCGTCATCGCCTCCACCTGGTCGTGCGTGACATAGATCATCGTGCGCCCCAGCGCGCGGTGCAGCTTGGCGATCTCGTAGCGCATCTCGACCCGCAGCGCCGCGTCGAGGTTCGACAGCGGCTCGTCAAAGAGGAACGCTGTGGGATCGCGCACGATCGACCGCCCTATGGCGACGCGCTGGCGTTGCCCGCCCGACAGCGCCTTGGGCCGCCGGTCGAGAAAGTCCTCGAGCTTGAGGACCCGTGCGGCCTCGCCCACCTTCTCGTCGATCTCGGACTTGGGCGCACCGGCGGTTTTGAGCGAGAAACCCATATTGTCGCGCACGCTCATGTGCGGGTAGAGCGCGTAACTCTGGAACACCATCGACAGGCCGCGCTTCGAGGGCGGGTCGCTGGTCACGTCGCGACCGTCGATCACCAGGTTGCCGCGGCTGATCTCTTCCAGACCGCCGATCATCCGCAGAAGCGTGGACTTGCCGCAGCCCGACGGGCCGACGAAGACGACGAATTCGCCGTCGCGGATGCCCAGGTCGATCCCCTTGATCACCTGCAGATCACCGAACCATTTCTCGATCCGGTTCAGTTCGATGGCGCCCATCGGCTCAGTCCTTTCCGTTCGCCCAGGCCAGCCAGATGGCGGCCGTCCAGGTGAAGTTGTCGCCTCCGCACGCCGTGCCATCGAGCGGGTCGAAGTACTCGAAGAAGCCGCCCTGGCGGATCAGCTCGGCCGTCTCGCGGCGCAGCCTGCGTTCTTCCTCGACACGGCCGGCGCTTTGCAGGCCGATGGCGATCAGCGCGTTCACCACGGGCCAGGTCGGCCCGCGCCAGTAGCGTCGGGGGTCGAAACTATCGGCGGCGGGATCGTTCGACGGGATGCCGTACCGCACGCTGTCCCAGATCCGCGCAAGCCGCGCCTCCATCGCCGCGTTTTCGACCCCCGCCAGCAGCCCCAGCGCCGCGCCGGACGAAATGGCCGAGGCGAACGAGCCGGTCGCGACGTCGCGCGCGACGTAGGCCTGAAGCGCGTCCGACCACAGCCAGGGCAGCGCGGCTTCAAGGTCGTCGGCCCATCGCAGGGGTGAGCTGTCGTCCTCGCCCAGGACGCGGGCGATGGCAGCAAGATCGCGGTTGGCCCGGATCAGGATGAAGGTGATCGCCGGGTCGCCCATCAGGAACGGCCCGTCGCGCAGGATCGTCTCTTGGTCCCAGCCGCAGGCGCGACCGAACTGCACGATCGCGATATAGCGGTCGTAGTCCTCTTTCCCTGGCCGCATCGAGGCGTCAACGTGGCCGGTGTCGCGGCGCGTGTATTCGCCGACGTCGCTGGTATCGACCCGTGCCATGCCGAGGTCCCAGTCGGGGCAGTTGTCCCGCCCCGATTCCCATGGATGCGTGACGCAGGCAACGCCATTCGGACACCGCCAGTCTCGCCACCAGCGATGCCACGCCAACAGCTTGGGGTAGAGTGCGCGCAGCCGCTCGGTATCTCCGGTCGCCTCGTGCATCCGTCGCGCGAGGATGGCTGCGACCGGCGGCTGCGAGATGCCCGAGGACGGCGGCGTCGCCCCGGTGGCCCAGACATCGGCTCCAGGGAAGTAGCCGGCGTCTTCCTTGTGGAAGATGATGTGCGGGACCATGCCGGTGACCCACTGGGCCGCAAACAGGGTGTCGAGCTCGTCCCAGCCCCGGCCGGGATCGAAGGTCGAGAAGCCCCAGGCCGCGAAGGCCGAGTCCCAGTTCCATTGAAAGGGATAGAGGCCGCCGGTCGGGATGGTGTAGCCGCCGCGGTCGTTGGCGCGCAGGATGGCGCGGGCGGTTTCGTCCAGGTCGCGATCTGTCATGACTTTCCTTCCGCGAAATCCGGGCGCTCTTGCCGAGGGCGAATTTGCGCCGCGTTCTTCGTCATCCCTTCACCGATCCCGCCGTAAGGCCGCGCGTCATGAACCGCTCGAGCCCAAGAAAGATCGCCATGATCGGGACGGTCGCGATGACCGAGCCGGCCATCAGGTGCTGGCGCGGGATCTCGGACGAGTTCAGTGAGGCGATCCCTCGCGTGAGCGTGAACTTCGACGGGTCGTCGAGCAGCATGAACGCCAGCAGGAACTCGTTCCAGGCGATCATGAAGACGTAGAGCGACACGCTTGCCAGTGCGGGCAGCGACAGGGGCAGTGTGATCTTCCAGATGACTTGTAGCCGCGAAAGCCCGTCCATCAGGCCGGCCTCCTCGACCTCGGCGGGCAGGCCCCGGAAATAGCCCTGCAGCATGTAGAGGGCGACGGGGATGGTCGTGACCGGATAGATCAGCACGATCCCGAGGATCGAGTTGCGCAGGCCCACCATCGAGTAACCGATGTAGATGGGCAGAGCGAGGACGATCATCGGCACCATGTAGATTAGCAGGATCGAGCGCGAGAACACTGCCGCACCACGGAACCGAAGCCGGGCGACCGCATAGGCCCCGGGGATCGAGAATGCCAGCGTCAGCGCGACCGTCAGGATCGAGACGAAGAAGCTGGTCCAGAGGTAGGAGCCGAAGTTGAACGTCGTCATCAGCTCGACATAGCTGTCGAACAGGCCCCATCCCCGCGACAGGTCCAGCGAAAAATCCAGAGGATTCTGAACCAGTTGCTGCTGGTTCTTCAGGCTCGTCATCACCATCACGTAGAACGGGATGGCCACGATCGCGGTAAAGAACACGTAGCCGAAGCCGGTCAGGAAACAGATCACCGCCGCCTCGAACTCGTGCCGGGTCAGCGGCCCGGCCCGCGCACCCACGAGTATCTTCACCAACCCCGCACCCGTCGCCGCCGCCAGCGCAACGTGCGCCATCACCGCGGCGAGCGGACCGGTCTCGGCCGTCTGCACCGGCCCTGCGCCCAGCAGACCGAGGGCCGCCAGCACCCCCGCCGCACCCATCGCGATTGCTCGGCCGTGGATCGAGGCTCCGCCGGCCAGCGCGCCAAGGCCCAGCGACAGCAGAAGCGACGGGCGGAATGCGTCGCCGGTGACGAAGGACATCGCCACCGCAACCATCACCGCCATCGTGAAGGTCCAGAGCGCCCCCAGCACAGCGCCGGTGACGTATCCGTTGCGCAGCAGTGTCATAGCCCCTCCTCCCGGCTGAGCACCTTGAAGAAGATTACCGAGAACAGCAGCAGGCAGGCGAAGATCACCACCGCCACAGCGGCCCCCGCGCCGATGTTCGAGACCGCGAAGGCCTGCTCATAGACGTTGACGGTCAGCGTGCGGGTGCCCGCGTTGCCGCCGGTCAGCAGGAAGATGTCGTCGAACTTGTTGAAGGTCCAGATGAAGCGCAGCAGGAACAGGACAGACAGGATCCCGAGAAGCTGCGGCAGCGACAGGTACCAGAACTTCTGGAACGGAGACGCGCCGTCCATGTCGGCCGCCTCGTACATGTCCTCGGGGATCGACTGCATTCGCGCCAGGATGAACAGGAACGACAGCGGGAAGTAGCGCCAGATCTCGAACACCGTCACCATGATCAGGGCGAGCGGCCGGTCTCCGAAGAAGTTGATTGCGCTCTCGGTCACGCCCATCCGCAGCAACAGCGCGTTGGCCGACCCCGAGAACGGGTCGAACAGGATGACCCAGGTGAACGCCACAGCAATAACGGGCGCGACGTAGGGAAACAGGTAGAGACCGCGCAGCACACCCTGCCCGCGGAACGAGGTATCGAGAAGCAAGGCCGCGAACAGCCCGACGACGAGTGCGCCGATGGTGCCG
The DNA here is from genome assembly GCF_900115595.1 of Tranquillimonas alkanivorans. Classification (GTDB taxonomy): domain Bacteria; phylum Pseudomonadota; class Alphaproteobacteria; order Rhodobacterales; family Rhodobacteraceae; genus Tranquillimonas; species Tranquillimonas alkanivorans. The sequence goes on along the minus strand of NZ_FOXA01000002.1, from coordinate 224,218 downwards.
AAGACGGCGTAGAACAGCGTGACGCCCAGCACGCCCCAGAACTCGCCACCGTCGAAGATGCGGATGAAGTTCTCGAACGTGAACACGAAGTTGGTCAGCACGTTCGGCGCATCCCCGGTCAGGCGCGGCGGGCTCGCCTCGGCAAGATCGCCCAGCGGGTCGGTCGCAGTTTCGGCGGTGACGAATATCTCGATCTCGTGCCGTCCGCCCGGCTCAAGGTCGCCGAGGTCGCAGAACACGGCCGTCCCCTCGACCTCGCAGCGCGCATCTGGCTCGCGCACCGTAAGTCCCTTGGGTAGCGAATCCGATAGCGTCACCCCGCTGATCGCCACGTCGCGCGACGAATTCCTGAGCCGGTACTGCACGCGAAGGTCCTCGCCCTCCCCGCGCAGGTTCTCGCGCACAACCGGGGCGGGCGGGCGCAGGTCGGCCAGCCCGATGGGCTTGACCGAGATCCAGAAGATCGCGAGCAACGGCACAACCACCACCGCCGAGACGATGGCGATCGTGGGCAGAAGCAAACCCCACGCCAGCCGCGCCTCACGGCGCGCCAGCGGTCCGGCGCCCTTTGGCGGAATGGCTTCGGTCATCGCGCTCTCTCCCTTGATGGGCCGCGCGGGCCGAAGCGCGCGCGGCACCAGCCTCACTCGATCGAAGCCAGTTCGTCGTTCATCCGCGCCACGGCTTCGGATGCCTCGATCTCGCCGTCGATGAACTGGCGGACCACCCGATTGATGACCTGGCTGTTGATGATCTTGGACGCCAGCGCGAGCTGGCCGTCCTCGATGCCCCAACGCTGCGCGGTATCGAGGCCCGCGACGATCTCGTCGATCATCTCCGGGTCGTAAAGCTCGGACAGCGGCGCCTTGCGGTCCACGCCTACGGGAAGCTCGGACCACGCCTCGATGAACTGCTCGGGGTTTTCCGACGTCCCGCGGCGCACGGGAAACTTGCCCTCGGGCGCGATCGCGAGCGTCTGGGTGTAGCCGTCGCCCATCGAGTACTCGACGAACTGCTGCGCCTCGTCGATGTCGGCGTCCACTGTGATCCCGAAGTAGCGCACGTCGGCCCAGGCCGCGCCGTCGGGATTGGACGGTCCCGAGAAGCTGGTCACGATCCCGGTCTTCGACGCAAGCTCGGTCGAGGTGGGATCATCGTTGATGGTCGGCGGCGCGCTGTCGCGCAGGCCGGCGAGCTCGTCCAGGATGAAGGGCGACCAGATGATCATCGCGGCGTCGCCCCCGAAATAGAGCGTGCGCGACTGGTCCCAGTAAAGCTCGCCCGGCGGCGATGCCTCGGCCAGCGTCTTGTAGAACTCCAGAACCTCCGTCGTCCGGGCCTCGTCAAAGCCGGTGAAGCCGTCCGGCCCGACCGGGCTGGCGCCGTTGGCCAGGAACACGTGCTCGAGCACCTGGCTCATGAAGTTCTCGTCCACCTTGGTGGCGGCCACGAAGCCGAACATCTCGGGCGGGTTGTGCAGCGCCTCGATGGCGGCCTCGACCGCGGCATAGGTTGTCGGCGGCTCCAGCCCGTTCTCCTCGAACAGGTCCTTGCGGTAGAGGATCATCTGGGTCCAGCCGTCCACCGGAACGGCCGCCCAGCCGTCCTCGGTCGCGGCGAAATCCAGCGCACCGGGGGCGAAGGTGTCCGGGCCCAGCGCCTCGATCACCTCGGTGGCCGCGTCGACGTCCAGAATGCCCGCCTCGACCCAGGGCAGCGCGTATTGCAGCGTGTGATAGATGACGTCGGGCAGGTCGCCGGCGGCGAAAGCGGCCGTCGCGCGGGTGCCGAGCTCGGACTCGGTCACCGGGATCACCTCGACGGCGATGCCGGTCTCCTCCTCGAAGGCGGCGGCCAAGTCCTGCTGACGTTCCAGCCGCTCCGGCTGCTCCTCGGTCGTCCAGAAGCGGATGTCGGCCGCGGCGGGCCCTGCGGCGAGCGCCGTCAGCACCGTGCAGGTCAGCGCCCGCGTGACGATGGAAGATGTCGGTTTCATGTAGTCCTCCCGTTCAGGTCCTCTTTGATTGCGGAGCGGGGCCATCGGTCCCGCCGGGCCGCAGGGTCGCCTCTGCGGTCTCCCGCAGGGATTCGGGATCGGTGCCGTCGATCAGCGCGATCAGGATGTCGGCCAGGCGCGCGCCGGCGGCCGTCTGGTCCACAGCGTAGGTGGTCAGCGGCGGATCGGCTGCCCTGCCCTCGGGCGCGCCGTCGTAACCGATGACCGACACGTCCCGCCCCGGCTTCAGCCCCTGCATTCGCAGCGCCCTCACCGCACCGACGGCCAGCGTGTCGGTCGCGCAGACAAGCGCCGTCGGCGCCGGCTTGCCGGCCAGCAGCCGTGTGGCCGCGGCAAGCCCGTCTTCCGATGTCGCGTTGCCTTCATCGAACAGCACGTCGTCCGTCGGTAGCCCCGCCTTCAGCAGGGCCGCGTGCAGCCCTTCGCGGCGCTTCCTGGCATAGGTGAACTCGGGAGCGGCGCCGATGAACCCGATCCGGCGGTGGCCGAAGCCCTGCAAGCGCCGCACCGCGTCCTGCATCGCGGCGCCGCCACGAATATCGTACCATGCGCAGCCTTCGGCCTCGGCATCGGCGGTCCGGCCGAACAGCACGAACGGGCACCCCGCCGCACGCAGAAGGGCCACCCGCGGGTCGTGCCAACGCGTCCGAGGCAGGATGAAGCCGTCGGCCTTGCGCTCGGCGATCAGCCGCTCGTAGGTCTCAAGCCCCTCCTCCTCGCTTTCCGCGGTCGCCACCGTCAGCGTCCAGTTACGGGCCGAGGCGGCACGGGTGATCCCCCGCAGGAACTCGGCCAGGAACGGCCGCTGCGCGTCGTGCTGCTCCATCTGCAGGACCAGCCCCAAGGCGCGTGCCCGGCCGGTGCGGATGGCCTGGGCATGCGCGAGCGGTGCATAGCCCAGTTCGACCGCCGCCTGCGCCACGCGGGCACGCGTCGCGGGGCTGATGTCCGCATAGTTGTTCAGCGCCCTTGAGACGGTGCCCTTCGACATCCCCACGGCCTCCGCGACGTCGCGGATCGTGGGCCGCCCACCGGTGCGCTTTGTAGGACCATTGGTCGACATGGCGCCAATTCTGCCGCACCGAAACCGGTTTCGTCAACCGGAGAGAAGGCATCCCACGCCGCGGCTGGCCGCCCCCGCGCGACCGCCCGCACGATGCGGGTGTGGAGGGACGGAAGTCGCCGCCGACGACCAGCAGGCCGCCATGTTCGGTGCTGTGCAGGAAGGCGCGGGTGTAGCGGGCGCAGAGCTCGTCGGTCAGGTGCTCGATGAGGGCGCGCAGGCCGCTGGTGCCGACCTTCGGGGGGCTCCTTCAGGGGGCGTCAGCCGCGGGCGTAGACGTCTTCGTAGCGGATGATGTCGTCCTCGCCGAGATAGGCGCCGGTCTGCACCTCGATCAGCACCATCGGCACCTTACCGGGATTCTCCATCCGGTGCACCGCGCCGAGGGGGACGTAGATCGACTCGTTCTCGCTCACGAGCTTCACCTGGTCGTCCACCGTGACCTTGGCGGTGCCCGAGACGACGATCCAGTGCTCGGCCCGGTGGTGATGCGATTGCAGCGACAGCGACGCGCCCGGGTGCACCAGGATGCGCTTGACCTGGAAGCGGTCGCCCATAACCAGGCACTCGAACCAGCCCCAAGGGCGGTGGTCCTTCGGAAAACTCGTCGCCTGCTTGGCCTTCTTCGCCTTCAGCGCCTCGACCGCCTGCTTGACGTCCTGCGCGCGCGAGGCGTCGGCCACAAGCACCGCATCCGACATGGCCACGGCGATGGTGTTCTTCAGCCCCAGCCCCACGATCTCCAGCGTCTCGTCCTCGGATCGCAGCAGCGTATCGTCGCAGTCGATGGCGGTGGCGTGGCCGGCGGTGGCGACGCCGCGGTCGTCCCGGTCGCCCTCGCGCCAGACGGCGTCCCAGCCGCCGAGGTCCGACCAGCCGCCGTCGAAGGGCACGACCGCGAGGTTGTCGGCCCGCTCCATCACCGCGTAGTCGATCGAGATATCCTCGGCGCCCGCCCAGGCCTCGGGATCGAGGCGCAGGAAGCCGAGGTCGGGCCGCGCCTGGTTCACCGCCGCCTCGACCGGGGCGACGAGGTCCGGCGCGTGCGCGCGGAAGGCCTGCAGGATGGCGGAGACCTTGAAGAGGAAGATGCCGGCGTTCCACAGATGCTGTCCGGAAGTCAGCATCTCCTCGGCGCGGGCGGTGTCGGGTTTCTCGACGAACCGCTCGAGCGCCAGCGGGCGCGGCGTGAAGTCGGCCGGCACCTCGGCCAGTTCCAGGTAGCCATATCCGGTCTCGGCCCGGGTCGGGCGGATGCCGAAGGTGACGAGCTTGCCCGCCTCGGCCGCGCCGCGCCCCGCCTCCACGGCCGCCCGGAACGCCTCGGCGTCCGGCACCACGTGGTCCGACGGCGCCACCAGCATCAGCCCGTCAGGGTCGCTTTTCTCCAGCCACAGCGCAGCGGCCAGCACGGCGGGCGCGGTATTGCGCCCCTCGGGCTCGATCAGCACGCCGGCGGGGTCAATGCCGGCCCCTGCGAGCTGCTCGGTCACGATGAAACGGAAATCGGCGTTCGTCAGCACCGTGGGCGGCGCGAAGCCGCTCCCCGACAAGCGCCTAGCGGAGGCTTGGAACAGCGTCTCCTCTCCGACGAGGGGGACGAACTGCTTCGGGTAACTCTTGCGCGACAGCGGCCACAGGCGCGTGCCCGAGCCGCCGCAGAGAAGGATGGGGAAAATGTTCATGAATCTGTTCTTCAAACGAAAATGCCAAGAATGCGTTTCGTCCGGATGCGAAATCTGCACCCGTCGAACATCATCATTGCATGATTCCCGCTTTGCGGAGGTAAAAAAATGCAGCTCGCAGCAGGCGGTGCGACCTGAGGCCGGGCGTCACGGGGCCGCGCAGATCCAAGCCGCCCCTCGTCAACCACGTGCTAGGCGGCGTCTACGAGACGGCGGAAATCCTATCGCTCACATTCACCTCCAGCGGCCGCAGGCTGTGTCACGTTGTGCGTCGGAGACCCGATGAAGTCCCCTCACGGCCATCGGCACCGGGCGCAGGCAAGCCTTTTTTCCTTCATTTGCATGAGCGGTCTTCACGTGGCGCCGAACGTCGAGCGGACGACCTGCGCAAGCGCGCGGCCAAGGCGGACGTGAGCCTCGGGGGCGAAATGTACCCCATCGAGCGGATCGACCTTGACCTTTACATTGGCGTCGAAGAAGGCGAAGCCGTCGTTGTCGGCGATGCGCTCGACCATGGCCGGCAGCCCCTGCCCCCGCGCCTCGCATCCTTCGTAGATGGCGGCCAGCGCCCCTTGGGCGCGGGGCAGCGGCGGGCAGACGAGCATCACGGCCTTCGCGTGTCCCGAAGCGCGGATGGTGCGACCGATCCGGCCCAGCGCCAGCGCGACGTCCTGCGCCGGCACCCCGAACCGCATCTTGAGGTCGTTCGTCCCCAACATGACCAGCACGAGGTCGAGCGGCGCGTGGCTCTCCAACAGCGCCGGGAGCACGGTCAGGCCGTTGCGGTGCGGGCCGTCGATGGGGTCGTCGTGGACCGTAGTGCGGCCGGGCTGACCCTCTTCGAGCACCTCCCATTCCGGCCCGAGGTCCGCGGCCATGACGACGGGCCATCGCGTGGCGGCGTCCATGCGCTGCCAGGGGGCGCCCAGCACGTCCAGCGGCGGCGTACCGTGGGTGTTGCTGTCTCCGAAGCACATGACGCGGGGCATCTTTTCCTCCCTGATCGCTCCACGGGAGGGAACGCCAAATGGCGGGCCGGCGCAAGATGATCCCCGGCTCGTGCGAGGCAGGCCGGGGATCTTGGGTAACGTAGAAGAAGCCCCGGGCTTAGTACGGCATCGGGTGGGCCTTGTGGGTGGCCTCGATGTCGTCGAGCACCTCCTGGTCCAGCGTCAGGTCGGCCGCGCCCAGCGCCGTCTCGAGTTGCTCCATCGAGGTCGCGCCGAAGATTGGGATCGTCGGGAACGGCCGCGTCCGGGTCCAGGCGAGCGCCATCTGCACCGGGTTGAGCCCGTGCTTGGCCGCGACGGCGTGGTAGGCGTCGATCGCGGGGAAGACGCGCTCGGACTTGCGGCCACCCAGGTCGGGCGTCAGCGACATGCGGCTGCCCTCGGGCACCTGACCGTTCTGGTACTTGCCCGACAAAAGCCCCGCGGCGAGCGGCGAATAAGCCAGGAGCGTGACGTCCTCGTGCACCGCAAGCTCGGCGAAGTCGCTGTCGTACTGCCGGCAGAGCAGCGAGTATTCGTTCTGCATCGTGGCGACGCGGGGGCCGTCCGCGGCCTCGGCGGCGCGCAGCCACTGCATGGTGCCCCAGGCGGTGTCGTTAGACAGGCCGAAGGTGCGGATCTTGCCCTGCTGCACGAGGTCCTTCAGCACCTCGGTCACGCCCGCCATGGTGTCGAGGATCTCGGCCGTGTCCTGGCCCGAGGGATCGTAGCCCCAGATCTGGCGGAAGTGATACGAGCCGCGGTTGGGCCAGTGGAACTGGTAGAGGTCGATCACGTCGGTCTTCAGCCGCTTCAGAGAAGCCTCGACCGCCTCGGTCACCGTTTCGGGGTCAATGCCGCGCCCGTCGCGGACGAAGCCGCCGTTCTTGCCCGAGATCTTGGTGGCGAGGACGACGTCGTTGCGGCGGCCCGTCTTCTCGATCCAGTTGCCGATGATGGTCTCGGTGTCGCCCACCGTCTCGGCCTTGACCGGGTTGGTGGGGTACATCTCGGCCGTGTCGATGAAGTCCACCCCCGCGTCGAGCGCGTGGTCGATCTGCGCGTGGCCCTCGGCCTCCGTATTCTGGCTTCCCCAGGTCATGCTGCCCAGGCAGAATTCCGAGACCTCGATCCCGGTGCGTCCCAGCGTCATCCGTTTCATGTTCGTCCCTCCGGTTGCGGCTGCCGAAGGGGTAGCGGGCGTGGCGGGATTGGCAAGGGCAAGAACGGCATTGAGAACGTATGAGGAACATTCTAGAGTCGCACCCATGACCGCCCATACCGCATCCCACCTGCTGACCCGCGGTGCACACCGCCCCCGTCCCGGCCTGAACGTGCTGGGCGAGATGACGCTCGCTCCCGGCCGGGTGCACGAATTCTGCGGCCCCGCCCGCCGGACGCTGGCGGCGATGGTCGCGGCCCGCACCGAGGGTGAGGTGTTCTGGATCGCCCCCTCCTGGACGCTGGGCGGCCCGCATCCCGACGGGCTGCTGCGGTTCCTGTCGCCCGCCCGGATGACCTTCGTCAGCCCCAGGCGGCCCGAGGACCTGTTCTGGTGCATGGAGGAGGTGCTGCGCGCCGGCGTGGTGCCGCTGGTGATCGCCGATCTGCCCGCGCCGCCGGCCCTGACGCCGGTGCGCCGGCTGCACCTGGCGGCCGAAACCGGGGGCCAAGCGTCGCTGGGGCTGATCCTGACGCCCGAGGGCGCGGCGCAGGGGGTCGAGAGCCGCTGGTCCCTCGCCCCCCGCCACCACGGCGAGGAGGGGGAGGCGTGGAGGCTCGAACGGCTGCGGGCGCGCACTGCGCCGCGGGCGGCGTGGACGGTGGCGCCGGGGCGCGGGGGATACGTGGCGGAGGCTGTCTGAGTCGTTGCGGCGGTCACGAGGGCGAACCGGGGGATTTTCCGTCCGTCGCCATTGGGGCTCGAACCAATGCTGAGCCCGGAGGACATTCCCAGACAGAAGAAGCAGGGCCTTCGCGACCTTCGGCAGTTGCGCCAGATCAATGCCCGTGCGCCCGGGGCCTGCCATCACGCAGGCAACAGGCCGCCGAGGGGGCGGCCGCTGACGTGAGGGCTGAACGATGGAACACAGGTTCGAGGGCAAGACGGCGATCGTGACGGGCGGCGGCTCGGGAATCGGAGCGGCGATCGCGCGGGAGCTCGCGGCGGGCGGCGCGACGGTCATCGTGGCTGATATCGACGAGGGGCACGCCACCGCGGTGGCCGAGGAAATCGGCGAAAACGCGCATCCCTGCTCGGTCGACACCGGCAAGGCTGACTCGGTCGAGGCGATGGTGGAGTTCGCCGTGCAGACCACCGGCGCGCTGCATCTCTTGGTCAACAACGCCGGGATCGGCGGGCCGCAGGCGGTCACCGGCGAATACCCGGTGGACGCGTGGCAGCAGGTGATCGACGTCAACCTGAACGGCGTCTTCTACGGCCTGCGCTTCGGCCTGCCGAAGATCGAGGCTTCGGGCGGCGGCGCCGTGGTCAACATGGGCTCGATCCTCAGCTCGGTCGGCATCGCCCAAAGCCCGGCCTATGTCGCCGCAAAGCACGGGCTGGTGGGGCTGACCAAGAGCGCCGCCCTCGAATACGCGCCGCGCGGCGTGCGGATCAACGCCGTGGGCCCGGCCTTCATAGACACGCCGCTTCTGCAGAACCTGCCGAGGGAGATGTACGACGGCCTGGCGGCGCTGCATCCGGTGGGGCGGCTGGGGAAGGCCGAGGAGGTCGCGGCGCTGACCTGTTTCCTCCTGTCCGACGCGGCGAGCTTCATCTCGGGCAGCTATCACCTGGTCGACGGAGGATATACGGCGCAGTAGCGCACGCCCTCTGGCCCTTCCGGCGCGGGAACGCTACATGCGGGCGCGACGGCAAACGGAAGGCGGTTTCAGATGGCGCGCGTGCTCATCACCTCGGCGATTCCCTACATCAACGGGATCAAGCACCTCGGAAACCTGGTGGGCAGCCAGCTGCCCGCCGACCTCTACGCCCGCTACATGCGGCAGCGGGGGCACGAGGTCATGTTTCTGTGCGCCACCGACGAACACGGCACCCCGGCCGAGCTTGCCGCCGCCAAGGCGGGCGAGCCGGTGGCCGAGTATTGCGCGCGGATGCACGGCGTCCAGAAAGAGCTGTCGGACGGCTTCCGCCTGTCCTTCGACAAGTTCGGGCGTTCGTCCAGTCCGCAGAACCACAAGCTGACCCAGCATTTCGCCGGCCGGCTGGCCGAGGCCGGGCTGATCGAGGAAGTGACCGAGAAGCAGGTCTATTCGAACGCCGACGGCCGTTTCCTGCCCGACCGCTATATCGAGGGCACCTGTCCCAACTGCGGCTACGACAAGGCGCGCGGCGACCAGTGCGAGAACTGCACCAAGCAGCTCGACCCCACCGACCTGATCGAGCCGCGCTCGGCGATCTCGGGCTCCACCGACCTCGAGGTGCGCGAGACGAAGCACCTCTACCTGCGCCAGTCGCAGATGCGCGACACGCTGAACGAGTGGATCGACAGCAAGCGCGACTGGCCGGTTCTGACGACCTCGATCGCCAAGAAGTGGCTGAATGACGGCGACGGGCTGCAGGACCGCGGCATCACCCGTGACCTCGACTGGGGCATCCCGGTCAAGAAGGGCGACGAGGACTGGCCGGGCATGGAAGGCAAGGTCTTCTACGTCTGGTTCGACGCACCGATCGAATACATCGCCTGCGCCAAGGAGTGGGCCGACGAGAAGGGTCTGGGCGACGAAGCGTGGGAGCGCTGGTGGCGCACCGAACGCGGCGCGGACGACGTGCGATATGTCCAGTTCATGGGCAAGGACAACGTGCCGTTTCACACCCTGTCGTTCCCGGCCACGATCATGGGCTCGGGCGAGGACTGGAAGCTCGTCGATTACATCAAGTCGTTCAACTACCTGAACTACGACGGCGGCCAGTTCTCGACGTCCCAGGGCCGCGGCGTGTTCATGGACCAGGCGCTCGAGATCCTGCCGGCGGACTACTGGCGCTGGTGGCTGTTGTCGCACGCCCCCGAAAGCGGTGATGCCGAGTTCACGTGGGAGAATTTCCAGGTCTCGGTGAACAAGGACCTGGCCGACGTGCTGGGCAACTTCGTCAGCCGCGTGACCAAGTTCTGCCGCTCGAAGTTCGGCGAGGAAGTGCCCGGGGGCGGCGACTACGGCTCGGCCGAGATGGCGCTGATCGAGAGGCTGACGCCCCGCATCCGCGCCTATGAGGCGCACATGGAGGCGATCGAGGTCCGCAAGGCCGCGACCGAGCTGCGCGCCATCTGGGTCGAGGGGAACGAGTATCTTCAGGCCGCCGCGCCCTGGTCGGTGTTCAAGGAGGACCCGGACGCCGCCGCCGCGATCATCCGCCTGTCGCTGAACCTGATCCGCGTCTACGCCGTGCTCTCGCGCCCGTTCATCCCCGACGCGTCGGCCCAGATGCTCGCGGCGATGCAGACCGACGACGACAGCTGGCCAGACGACGTGCACGCGGCGCTGACCGCCCTGCCCCCGGGCCACGCCTTCACCGTGCCCGACGTGCTGTTCCGCAAGATCACCGACGAGGAGCGCGAGGGCTGGCAGGAGAAGTTCGCCGGCGTCCGCAAGTGACGCGGACGCGCCTGACGCGACGGCTTCGCGCGGGCCGCGGTTGCACATCCCCCTCGGCGGGCTATTGAATCGTCCAACGCCCCGCGCCGGGGCGCGGGGATGCACACGTTGGACACCAGCGACCTGTCGAAGCTGATCGCCTGCCCGAGCTGCGACGCCCTCTACTCCGAGGTGCGTCCCGGCCACGGGCGACGCGCGGTGTGCGAGCGGTGCCACACGGTGCTGATCTCGCCGCGCCGGAATGCGGGACTTCAGGTCATCGCCCTGTCGACGGCGGCCGTGATCCTAGTGATCGGCGCGACGATCTTCCCGTTCCTCCAGATCAACGTCGCGGGGATGAGCAACTCGGCCACGGTGCTCGACGCCGCGATGGCCTTCGCGGGCGGGCCGCTGCTGGCGCTGTCGCTGGCCGTCACGGCGCTGATCGTGCTGTTGCCGTTGATCCGGCTGCTGCTGATCCTCTACGTGCTCACGCCCATCGTCTTCGACCGCCCGCCCGCGCGGCGCGCGAAGCGGGCGTTCCGCATGGCCGAGCAGCTCAAGCCGTGGTCGATGGCCGAGATCTTCGCGCTCGGCTGCGCGGTGTCCCTCATCAAGGTGGCCGACCTCGCCCGGATCGAGTTCGGCCCCGCTTTCTGGATGTTCCTCGGACTGGTGGTCATCATCGTCGTGCAGGACGCCTTCATCTGCAGATGGTCGGTATGGAAGTCGCTGGAAGAACGTCGGCGCCCCTGACGGCGCGCCAAGCCGGGCTCGTCGGCTGCCAGCGCTGCGCGCGCGTCTGGCCGATGGGAACCGTCCGCTGCGGGCGCTGCGGCAGCCGGCTGGTGTCGCGCGACCGGAACTCGCTCCAGCGGGTGTGGGCATGGTGGATTGCCGGTGTCATCTGCTATATCCCTGCGAACCTGTACCCGATGCTGCGCACGCGCACGTTGTTCCAGAGCCAGGAGGACACGATCATCGCCGGGGCCATCGAGCTTTTCACCCACGGCGCGCCGTTCGTGGCGATCATCGTGCTGATCGCGAGCGTTGCGATCCCGCTGGCAAAATTCGCCGCCATCGCGGTGCTGGCGCTCGGCGTACGGCAGGGCTCGCGCATCCCGGCGGGGCGGCGGCATATCGTCTACGAGATCGTCGAATACATTGGCCGCTGGTCGATGATCGACGTGTTCGTCGTGGCGATCCTGTCGTCGCTGGTGCAGCTGAACGTGGTGGCGTCGATCAATCCCGGCCCCGCGTCGCTGGCCTTCGCGCTTTCGGTGATCTTCACCATGCTTTCCGCCCAGAGTTTCGACAGCCGGATGATCTGGGACCACATCGAGCCGGATCAGAAAGGCCCCGCCGCGTGACCGACACCCCACCCGAACCCAAGGTGCAGCCCGCGCGCCGCGCCCTCTTCCGCGGCGCGTCCGTCGTCTGGATGATCCCGCTGGCCGCGCTGGCCGTGGCGCTGTGGGTGGCGTGGCAGTCCATCGCCGACCGTGGGCCGCTGATCCAGATCGCCTTCGACGACGCCTCGGGCATCACCGCGGGCGAAACCGAGTTGCGCTACCGAGACGTGGCCGTGGGTATCGTCGAGGATGTGGCCTTCACCGCATCGCTCGACCAGGTTCTGGTGTCGGTCCGCATGGAGAACCAGGTCGCGCCCTTCGTGGACGACGGGGCCGAGTTCTGGGTGGTCGAGCCCGAGGTGACGACGCGCGGTGTCTCGGGCCTCGGCACCGTGCTGTCGGGCGTCTACATCGAGGGCCGCTGGGACACGACGCCCGGCGGGTTCCAGGAACGGTTCACGGGGCTGGCGGACGAGCCGCTGGGCGAAGCGGGCCGCGACGGGCTGCGCATCATGCTGCGCGCGAGCCGCGACCACGGGCTGAACGACGACACGCCCATCGTCTACAAGGGGGTCGAGGTCGGCCGCGTCGGCGAGGCCGAGATTTCCGAAGCCGGCACCTCGGTCATCGCGCCGGCCATCATCTACGAACCACACGACCGGCTGGTGACCACTGCCACGCGGTTCTGGGACACCTCCGGTTTCACCTTCTCGATCGGTCCCGGGGGCGCCGAGCTGGACTTCGGCTCCATCGCTTCGCTCGTTGCCGGCGGCATCACCTTCAACACGCTCGTCTCGGGCGGCGAAACGGCCGAGGACGGGGCGGTGTTCGAGGTGTACCCCGACGAAGCGCTGGCCCGCTCCAGCGTGTTCGAGGCCACCGAGGGCCGCACCATCGCCGTCGCCTCGATCTTCGAAAGCAACGTCGCTGGGCTCGCCTCGGGCGCACCGGTCGAGTTGCGAGGTATCCGCATCGGCGAAGTCGTCAACGTCACCGGCCTGGTGGACGAGGATCGCTTCGGCGACGACCGCGTGCGGCTGCTCGCGGTGATGGAGATCCGGCTCAACCGCCTCGGGCTCGCCGACGCGCAGAACCCGAACGCCGCGCTCGAGTTTTTCGACGAACGGGTCGAAGACGGCCTGCGCGCCCGCCTCGCCTCGGCCAACATCCTGACCGGCGGCCTGAAGGTCGAGCTCGTGGAGACGGAGGACACCGCCCCCGCCGCCTTCGATCCCGATGCCGAGCCGTTCCCGCTGATCCCGACCGTCGAGGCGCAGATCGAGGATGTCGCCGCAACGGCCGAAGGCGTGTTCCAGCGCATCAACGCCCTGCCCATCGAAGAGCTTCTGGAAAGCGCCGTGGTCTTTCTCGACACCGCCACGTCGCTTGTCGGCAGCGAGGACGTGCGCCAGACCCCGGCTGAGGTTCGCGGGCTTCTGGCCGAAGCCCGCGGCGTGATCGGCTCGGATGACGTGCAGGCCATTCCGATGGAGGTGTCGGCGCTGCTTGCCGAGCTTCAGGCGACGGCGACGCAGCTGAACCGCGTGGTCGCCACGGTGGAAGAGGCGCAGGCCGTCGACCGCGTGCTCGCCGCCGTCGACAGCGCGACGGCCGCCGCCGAGGGCGTTACTACGGCAATCGAGGGCGTGCCCGCGCTGGTCGCCGAGATCGAGGGCCTCGCCGCCGATGTCCGGGCGCTTCCGCTGGACCCGATCCTCGCCCGCGTCACCTCGCTTCTCGACGAGGTACAGCAGATCGCCTCCTCCGACGCCGTCCAGAGCCTGCCGGCCGAGGTGCTCGCCGCCGTGGCCGGTGTCGAGGACGTGGTGAACCAGGCGCGGGCGCTTGTCGCGTCCGAGGGCGTGCAGCAGGCCCCGCAGGAGCTGTCGGCACTGCTGTCGCAGGCACGTTCGGCGGTCGCCACGCTGGACACCGCCGTCACCGACTTCCGCGCCGAGGGCGGCGTCGCCCGTGCGCTCGCCGCGCTCGACGCCGCCTCCGCAGCGGCGGAAGAGGTCGAGCGGGCCGCCGCCGGCGTCCCGTCGCTCCTGTCCGAGATCGAGGCGCTGGCCGCCGAGGCCCGTGCCCTGCCCCTCCAGACCCTCGTCGCCCGCGCCTCGGACATCGTGGCCACCGCCGACAGCGTGCTAGACACCGAAGCCGTGCGCGCCCTGCCCGCCGAGGTCACCGCCGCCGTCGCCGACCTGCGCGGCCTCGTCACTTCGGCGCAGGCCACCGTGGCGCGGCTGAACGAGGAAGACGGGGTGGAGCGGCTGCTGGCAGCGGTGGACGCCGCCGCCGCCGCCGCTGACGACGTGAGCGTCGCGGTCGAGGGCGTGCCGTCGCTCCTGTCCGAGATCGAGGCGTTGGCCGCCGAGGCCCGTGCCCTGCCCCTCCAGACCCTCGTCGCCCGCGCCTCGGACATCGTCGCCACCGCCGACAGCGTGCTCGACACCGAAGCCGTGCGCGCCCTGCCCGCCGAGGTCAGCGCCGCCATCGCTGACCTGCGCAGCCTCGTTACCTCGGCGCAGAGCACCGTGGCGCAACTGAACGAGGGCGAGGGCGTCGAGCGGCTGCTGGCCGCCGTCGACGCCGCCGCCATCGCCGCCGACGACGTGAGCGCAGCAGTCGAGGGCGTGCCGTCCCTGGTCGCCGAGATCGAGGCCGTCGCCGCGCAGGCCCGCACTCTTCCGCTGGAACAACTGGTCGAGCGCACGAGTGCGATCCTCGCCACCGCCGATGAACTGATCGGCTCGGAGTCGGCGGCGCAGCTTCCCGCCAGCCTGAACGGTGCGCTGGCCGAGGTCGAGGCCGTGCTGGCCGAGATCCGCGAGGGCGGCGCCGTGCAAAGCGCCAACGCCGCCTTCGCCTCGGCCGAGGAAGCCGCCGACGCCATCGCCGTTGCCGCCGCCGAACTGCCGGGCCTTGTCGCGCAGATCAACACCGTGCTCGCGCAAGCCGACACGACATTGTCGGGCATCGACCCGAGCTCGGACCTCAGCCGCGAGGTGCGCGCCGCGATCCGCGACGTGCAGCGCGCCGCCGACGCCGTAGCCTCGCTCGCCCGCACAATCGAGCGCCGACCGAACTCCATCCTGCTGGGACGCTGACATGAGATACGCCGCCTTCCTCCTGCCCCTCGCCCTGATGGCCTGCGGCGACGACATCACGCGCTATGCCGCGCCCACCGTCGCCGCGCAGGACAGCGTGCGCATCGACTTCCGAACGCTCGAGGTGGCCGAGGTCGGCCTGCCCCTCTATGCGGCGAGCGAGGAGATTTGGGTCGAAACGCCCGAAGGCGCGCTGCAAAGCTCGCCGTCGCTGCTGTGGGCCGACGATCCGGCCCGTGCCGTGACACTGGGCCTGGTGCGCAACCTGACCGAGATCACCGGCGCCCGCGTCGCCCCAGGACCGTGGCCGTTCGAGGAGTTCCCCGACGCCCGGCTCGAGGTGCAGATCGAGGAAATGACCGCCGACCTTGCCGGAGAATTCCGCATCGCCGGGCAGTACTTCGTCGCCGCCGGGCCGGACGTGGGCGCCGACGACGCCGACCTCTTCAGCCTTTCGATGCCAATGCCCACCGCCCCCTCGGCCGGCGACGTCGCCGCTGCCCGCGCCGCGGCGCTGGCCGATCTCGCCCTGCTCATCGCGCGCGACGGGCTGCGCTAGCGCCCCTCACTTCGTCAGCTTGAGCTGCGTGATCGAGGTGGCGATGGTGTGGAAGGCGTCGTCGATCTCGGGCCCGTCGACATCGAAGTAATGGCTGGGCGACGAGGCGCAACCCTGCAGCGCGTTGAGCGAGCGCAGCGAGTCGACTTCGAAGCCGATGGTGAAGACGGTGATGCCCCGGCGGCGCGCGGCGGCGCAGATCGACTCGAGCCGATCGTCCTTCTCGCCGGGCTCGACTTGAGTGTAGGTGTCGTAAAACGTGTCGTAGAAGTCCGCGCCCTGCTGCGCCCGAAGCCAATAGGCCTGGTAGGCCATGGACATCTCGGCCCAGACCTCGCGCCAGGAAAGCTGCTTTTCGTCCAGCGGCGGGTTGTAGTTCTCGCCGATGGTGCCCCAATCGGTTCGGGAATAGCGCGAGGTTTCGTGGTTGTAGGCCCAGAAGTAGTACGGCTCGTCGCGGTCCCGGCCTCCGCGCCCCCACCGGGGCCCGCCTCTGTGAGAGCGCGACTCCTCCAGCAGGACAGAATAGTACGACCTCCCGTTGGCGCGGGCGCGCCAGATGTCGGAGGGGCCGTTCCGGAAGTCGGGCTCCAGCCTGTATTCGGGCATGTTTTCCCCGTCGGTCATCACCACGAGCAGTTTCATCGTGTCGCCGTTGCGCCCGTAGTCGAGGGGACGTTTGCCGAGCGAGGCGTCCACCACGCCCTTCTCGATCAGCGCGTCGATCAGCGGGCGCGAGGACGGGTCCAGCAATGCCACGCCCCACTTCACACCGATGTCGATCGAGGTCGATCCCTCGGCGTACAGCCCCTCGATCTGCCGCTTGAGCTCGAAGGCCGAGTTGGAGAACGCCCTGATGTGAAAGTCGTCGTCGATGCGGCACGTCCACCCGTCCGTGAGTGGCTCGTCCACCGTCAGGTACCCGCGCCGGTCCGTGCCCATCTGGAAGTGTGACGCCTGGCGCACGCCCAGTCCGCGCGGAATCGACGGCTGGTTGAAGTCGTTGGCACCGAACTCTAGGCAGTGAGAATACGGATGCGCGTCCTGCGGCGAGAACTCCTCCATGATGTCGGGCCCCGCCGAGACCTGCGTCGCGTACGGGATGAGCGAGATCGACACCCGCTCGGGATCCGAATTCTCCAGGATCTCGTCGATGAAGTTGCTGGCCGCGAAGCGCAGGTTCTCGATCCGGCCGTAGTTGCCCATCGACCCCGACACGTCGAGCACCAGCGAGATCTCGATGTTGTTGATGGCCTGCGTGGCCTGCGACAGCACGTTGACGTCCAGGCTCGGCATGTCCGCGAGGCGCATCAGGAAGGTGTTCATCGGAACGCTGGCCGACGCGGTGAGGGATCGTCCCGTGACCAAGGGGCCGGCCTTCGTCTCCTCGACCTCGATCTCAACGGGCAGGTCGCCGTACCCGGCCCTTGCGAGATAGTCCTGCACGACCAGTTCCGGATCCCGCTCCTGATCGACGCGGGTGGCGGCCAGCACGGCATTGTCCAGCGCGGCCTGCATCTCGGCGCGCCGGTGCTCATGGCGGAACAGATCCAACGCCACGCCCCCGATCAGCACCATCCCCAGGAACAGGAACAGCGAGAGGATCATGATCGACCCGCGCTCATCGCGCAGGAAAGGATGAACGGCTCTCCGCCGGCAAGGACTCATCAAGCACCTGGGTATTGTGTCACGGTGCTTGTGGCGCCGCACCTCGACCGAACGAAGTTTATTAAAAGGCCATTCGTTGAAAGACATGACGCGCGGCGGGTTTCATCGTGGCGGACATGTGACGGTACTCCCGCGTGCACCGTTGGCAAGAGGAGCAACGCGGCGATCGCCCCGACCAAGCGACGTCGCCACGCCTTGGTGGCGACGTAGACCAGGTGGCTGGGCGCCCTCGCCCGCCGGGCTCCCTGCCTAAGACAACAGCGCCCGCGTCAGTGGCGAGTCCGGCGTCTCGAGGTCCGCGATGACGTCGAAGTGGTGCCGATCCGGCGCGACGTGCAGTTCGGTGCCGGTCCATGCCTCGGCCAGCCACTCCGCCTGGTCTAGGAAGGCCGGGCGTTCCGCCCCGCCGACCCAGACCGTCACCGGTACGTCCCGCCGCTGGTCGTGCAGCATCGGGCTTTCGCGCAGCGCCTCGTCTTCGTCGATCCGCAGGTCGTCGTTCATCGTCGTCTCGATCAGCGGGCGCAGGTCGGACAAGGGCGAGATCGGCACGACGCGCCTCAGCCGCGCCTCGACCGGCGCGGGAAGCGGCACGTCGCGGCAGGCCATGCGGGCGACGAGGTGACCGCCCGCCGAGTGGCCCGTCAGGACGAGAGGTCCGCTCACCTGTTCGGCGATAACCGTGACGGCCTGCGCGATCTCCTGCGTGATGTCCCCGATCCGGGCGCCGGGCGCGAGCGTGTAGGACGGCATCGCTACCGCCCAGCCGCGGGCGCGCGGTCCGGCGGCGAGGTGCGACCACGTCTTGCGGTCGAAGGCGCGCCAGTATCCGCCGTGCACGAAGACGACGCAGCCCTCGGGCTTTCCGTCCGGCAGGAACAGGTCGAAGGCGTGCCGCTCACCGTCGCCATAGGGAAGGTCGAGCCGCGCCCGCCCCTCCCCCGTCAGTCGCTCGCGGAACGCCTCCGCCTCGGCGGTCCAGCGCGGCGGGTAACTTTGGGCGTCGGGGATGAAGTCGGCGTTGGCGTACGCAGTATCGTTCTTCTTCGCCATCAGAAAGCCTTGAAAGTCAGGGTGGTCAACGTACGCTCGATATCCTCGATATCCAGAAGGTTGTCGTTGATGTATTTGCCCACGTCCTGCTCTTCGGGGATGTAGAGCTTGAGCAGCAGGTCGAAGGCTCCGCTGGTCGAGTAAAGCTCGGAATGGATCTCGCGCAGGACGATGGCGTCGGCGACCTTGTAGGCGGTGCCGGGCTTGCAGCGGATTTGCACGAAGACGCAGTTCATGGGGCGGCCCTTTGCTGTGGTGTCGCCGGTATATGGCATGGCCGGCGCATGCGGGGCCAGTGCTTCGGACGCGCGGCGGGGCAGCGGAGGCCCAGGCCGGGCACATGGCGAGTTGCGGCAGTGCCAGCGGGTCGCGTGAACTCCCGCGCGCTGTGGTCAGCGCGCACCTGAAAACCGGACAGCGGACGTCCCATGGCTCTGGTGGCCGCGGCAGGACTGGCCGCACGCACCTCTGTCGGGGGCGGCATCCGTTCATGGCAGACGCGCAAATGCTGTCGGTCCGCCCGCCCCCCCCGGTGAAGGTCCGGACCAAGGGATGACAGGGCAGCGGGTCGAACATGCGCCGCCCTGCCATTGTCATGCCCGCGTCAAGCGGGCACCTCCATGCACCCGGCGCCTTACCCGCCCGAGGGCGTCACGTGGATCAGCTCGCCGTTGTCGTAGTCGGTGACCACCAGCAGCGTCCCGTCGTCCAGCACCTCGACGTCGCGGGTGCGGCCGACGTCGGTGATCAGGCGCTCCTCGGCTGAGGCAAGGTCGTTTTCGAGCGCCACCCGGACCAGGCCGCCCGAGACGAGGCCGCCGATCAGGATGTCGCCTTCCCATTCGGGGAACGCGTCGCCGCTGTAGAAGGTCATGTCGCCCGGCGCGATGACCGGGTCCCAGTAATAGAGAGGCTGCTCCATGTCCGGAGCCTGCGCTTCGCCGCTGCCGATGGGCTCGCCGCCGTAGCGCTCGCCGTAGCTGACGATGGGCCAGCCGTAGTTCTCGCCTGGCTCAGGGACGTTGATCTCGTCGCCGCCGGCGGGCCCGTGCTCGATGATGTAGAGCCGGTCACCGTCGCGCATGGCGGCGCCCTGAATGTTGCGGTGTCCGTAGGACCAGATCGAGTCGTCGGCGTCGGGATTGCCGACGAACGGATTGTCGTCGGGGATCGAGCCGTCGAGGTTGACCCGGATCACCTTGCCGTAGGTCTTGTCGAGGTGCTGGGCATAGTCACGCTCTTGCATGGTGAAGTGCTCGCCGGTGGTGATGAAGGCGTGGCCTGCCCCGTCAAAGACGATGCGGCTGCCATAGTGCATCGGCGAGGGCGACGGGGGCTGCTGGATCCAGATGTCCTCGAACCCCTCGATGGCGGTCAGGTCCTCGCTCAGCGTGCCGCGCCCGGCGGCGGTGGCGGACATGCCCTCGCCCTCCATCGGCTTGGCGTAGGTGAGATAGACCATCCGGTCTTCGGCGAAATTCGGGCCGAGCTTGACGTCGAGCAGTCCGCCCTGCTCGACCGCGTGAACCTGCGGCACGCCGGACAGGCGGGTCATGATCTCGCCGTCGGGGCCGATGTGCAGCAGGTTGCCGGTGCGTTCGGTCACCAGGTAGCCCTGATCGTCGGGCAGCGTCTCGACGGCCCAGGGATGCTCCAGCTGGTCGGTCAGGACCTCCGTCTGAAGCTCGTACGGCGACACCTCGATGGGCGCGCGGAACTGCTCGGGGAAGTTCGGCTCGAAGTCGGGGACGTTCATCTCGCCCCATTCGTGCGCCTCTCCGCCCGACTGGGCGAAGGCGGGGACGGCAAGCGCGAGCGTGAGCGCGGCGAAGCTGACGGCGGTCTTCATGGCGATTCCTCCTGTCGTGGACGTTCGCCGGCCAACTCTTGAACGAGGCGCCGGGGTTCCCGCGCCACTCCGCAAAGGCTGTGCGCTGACGCGGAGTTGATCGCCTCCGGTCCTCAGCCGCGCATGCAGGCGGCGCAGCGCGCGACGGTCGGATCGAGGTCGAGCCGCGCCTCGGCGATTTCGTCGCCGCACTCGGCGCAGAAGCCGTACTCGCCCTCGTCGATGCGGGCGAGCGCGGCGTTGATCTTGCGGCGAAGCTGCGCGCGGCGGGCCTGCGTGGCCTTGGCCATCGCCTGGTGCTGCATGGCGTCCAGGCGCGCCAGCCGCCCGACGCTCTGCTGGTCGAGTTCCACGGGCCGCGTTCCGTCGCGGCCCAGCGCGTCCTCGGAGTCGAGCGCGGCGCGGTCGGCCAGAAGGCGGTCGCGGAAGCGGGCGTCGATCTGCTTGTCAGTCATATTGGTTCCAGATTAAGCCTTCCCGCCTGTTGCGAAACCCCTATCTGCGCTACAACGGGCACGGCTGGAAAGGACATGTCATGGCCGATGTGAGAGAGAAAATCGCCGAGGTCGACCCGGTCTGGACACGGATCAAGGCCGAGGCCGAGGACGCCGTGCGCGACGAGCCGCTGCTGGGCGGCTTGGTGCACTCGTCGCTGCTGCACCACGCCACGCTGGAGCGGGCGCTGGCCTTCCGCATCTCGATGAAGCTGGCCTCGGGCGAGATGTCCGAGCAGATCCTGCGCGAGATCGCGGACGAGGCCTATGCCGCCGACGATCGGCTGGGCATCGCCGCCCGCGCCGACCTCGTCGCCGTCTACGAGCGCGACCCGGCCTGCCACCGGTTCCTGCAGCCGATGCTGTTCTTCAAGGGATACCAGGCGGTGCAAGCCTATCGGCTGGGCCACTGGCTATGGACGCAGGGGCGGCGCGACCTGGCGTATTTCATCCAGATGCGGGTGAGCGAGGTCTTCGGCGTCGACATCCACCCGAACGCGCGTATCGGCAAGGGGATCATGATCGATCACGCCCACTCGATCGTCATCGGCGAGACGGCGGTGGTCGGCGACAACGTGTCCATGCTCCACTCGGTAACGCTGGGCGGCACAGGGAAGGAAGACGACGACCGGCACCCCAAGATCGCCGACGGCGTGCTGATCGGCGCGGGCGCGAAGGTGCTGGGCAACATCAAGATCGGCTACTGCTCGCGCATTGCCGCAGGCTCGGTGGTGCTGGAAGAGGTGCCGCCGATGAAGACGGTCGCGGGCGTGCCCGCGCGCATCGTGGGCGAGGCCGGATGCTCGCAGCCCTCGGTGATGATGGACCACCTGCTCAGCGGCAGCGACCACTTGCCCGAGGGCTGAGCCCGGCCGGTCCCTGACTCAAGGGACCGCCCGCCCGGACTAGGCGCGTTGCAGCTTCAGCGGCTCGGTGCGCGCCAGCCGCAGAAGGTGCGACATGAAGGGGCGCGTCGTCTCGTCGCTGCGGGTGGCGGCATAGAGGCGGCGGGTCAGCCCGCCCTCGGTGATCGGCCGCGTGACGTAGTCGGAGTGATACTTCACCTCCCGCACCACCCAGTCCGGCAGCACCGCCACGCCGCGATTGGACGCGACCAGCAGCAGGATCACCGCCGTCAGCTCCACCTGCCGCACGGCGCGCGGCTCGACCTTGGCCGGGATCAGGAGCTGGCTGAAGACGTCGAGCCTCTGGCGCTCGACCGGGTAGGTGATCAGCGTCTCGCCGCGGAAGTCCTCGGCCTCGACGAAGGGCTTCTGCGCCAGCGGGTGCTGGGCCGCGGCGACGAAGACCGGCTCGTAGTCGAAAAGCGGCGTGAAATCGACCCCGTCGAGCGTTTCCGGGTCCGACGACACCACCAGGTCCACCTCCTCGCGCTGGAGCGCAGGCAGCGCGCCGAAGGCGAGGCCGGGGCGGATGTCCACGTCCACGTCCGGCCAGGCGTGGCGGAACTTCTCGAGCACCGGGAACAGCCACTCGAAGCAGGCGTGGCACTCGATGGCGATGTGCAGGCGGCCGGACTTGCCGGACTGGAGGCCCGCGAACTCGTGCTCCAGCGCCTCGATCTCGGGCAGGATTCGCTCGGCCGCGCGCAGCAGCTTCATCCCCGCCGCCGACAGCTTGAGCGGCTTGGAGCGGCGCACGAACAGCTCGACCCCCGCCTGGTCCTCGAGCCCCTTCACCTGATGGCTGAGGGCGGACTGCGTGATGTGCAGTTGGTCCGCCGCGCGGGCCAGTCCGCCGGCTTCGTGGATGGCCTTGATGGTCCGCAGATGACGGAATTCGATGTGCATGTGAGGGAGGGCTCATGAAGGTGATGAGTATTATGAATTTGTCTCACACCGCCCGGAATGGGACAAGGGGGCAACTTCAGGACAGGATCTCCGTCATGCCCCGCCCCAACGTTTCGTTCGAATTCTTCCCGCCGCAGTCGCTCGACGCGTCGTTCCGGCTGTGGGACACGGTGCGCCACCTCGCGCCGCTCGACCCGACCTTCGTCTCGGTGACCTACGGCGCCGGCGGGACGACCCGCGATCTGACACACGACGCCGTCACCACCATCGGCAAGAACTATGGCCTGAACGTCGCCGCCCACCTCACCTGTGTCGAGGCCACGCGGGACGAAACGCTGGCGATCGCCAAGCGCTATGCCGAGGCCGGAGTGACCGAACTGGTCGCGCTGCGCGGCGACCCGCCGAAGGGCAAGGGGCCATTTCGCGCTCACCCCGACGGCTTCGCCGACTCGTACGAACTGATCTCGGCGCTGGCCGAGACCGGCGACTTCCACATCCGCGTGGGCGCCTATCCCGACCCGCACCCGGACGCGGCCCACGACGGTGCGGACGTCGAGTGGCTGAAGCGCAAGGTGGATGCCGGCGCGACCTCGGCCATCACGCAATTCTTCTTCGAGGCCGAGACCTTCTTCCGTTTTCGCGACGCCTGCGAGAAGGCCGGCATCGACGTGCCGATCATCCCCGGCATCCTGCCGGTCGAGAACTGGAAGGGCGTGCGCAAGTTCGCCGAGACCTGCGGCGCGCGCATTCCGGCCTGGGTCGACGAGGCGTTCACAAAGGCCGAACGCGACGACCGCACGGAGTTGCTGGCGACGGCCCTGTGCAGCGAGCTGTGCAGCGAGCTGCTCGACGGCGGGGTCGAGGACCTTCACTTCTACACGCTCAACAAGCCGCACCTGACGCGCACGGTTTGTCACGCGCTCGGCGTGGTGCCGGAGGCGGTGCTGGAGAAGGTGGCCTGAGCGGAAGCGGCGTCCTGTTGTCGGGGAGGTGAGGTCGCACCGACCGTCTCGGCCCGGGCCGGCCTGCGCCCAGCCATGCCGGCAGGACACGGCGAGCGTATCTCGTCGCCTCTCCCCCCCCACGCCCGGGCCAGCGGCTTGGGCAGCATCCGCCCGCCCCCCATGGGCGGGCGCTGCCTTCGGGGCGGAGCCCGCCCCCCCCGGCGCAGCAGCCGCCTCTGGTTGCACGCCTGCACGGCGCTCCCTACACAGGCGCGATGCCAGCAGACGGAGCCCCTTCCCCATGAAGATCGCCCAGACGCCCGACGAACTCGCCACGCGGGAACAGATGCTTTCGATGTCGGGGCTCGAGTTCATGCACGCCATGCTCGAAGGGCGCGTCAGCGGTCCGGTGATCGCCGGCGTGATGAACTTCGCGCTCAAGTCCGTCGAGCCGAAGCGCGTGGTGTTTCGCGGCACGCCGGACACCCGGCACCTCAACCCGATGGGCGGCGTGCATGGAGGTTGGTACGGCACCGTTCTGGACAGCGCCTTCGGCTGCGCGGTGATGACGACGCTGCCCAGGGGCTCGTACTACACGACGCTTGAATACAAGGTGAACCTCACCCGCGCCCTGCCGATGGGGATGGAGGTCCTGGCCGAGGCCACCGTCTCGCACGCCGGCCGCAGCACGGCCGTGGTCGCCGGCGAGATTCGGGGCCGGGAGGACGGCAAGCTTTATGCCACCGGGACGAGCACCTGCCTGGTCATGACGCCGCGCTAGGCGGGCCCGGCAGCTCGGGTTCGACCGGGCCGAACAGCCGGTCGCGGATCGGGCGGCGGGAGCGTGCGGGCCGTCGGGCGGCCGGGTGCATCACCTCGGACGGGTCGGCGCCGATGACGCGTGGGTGCCGCGCAATGAAGCACTTGCCCCAGCCATGCATCGTGCCGATCGACGGCGCGTCGGGGTCCGCCGGGAAGCGGCGCTCCCACCTGTGGGGCAGGGTCAGGCCGCATTCCTCGGCCCGGCCCAACATCCAGCGGAGCGACACGTTGGCCAGGGGCCGCGCCGCCGCCACGTCCTCGATCTGCCCGCCCACGTCGCCATGGGTGCCGGGGAACCACATCTGCTCGAGCCGTCCGTCGAAGTCCGGCGGCGTCGTCCAAAGCACCGGGGCGTAGGCATCGCGCGTCTCGTCTGTGGCGAGCGCGTGGAAGCCGTTGCGGGTCACCCGCGTCAGATCGTGACCATGGAAGTCATGCGCCGGCTCGGTATAGCGCCAGACGACCGGCGCGCGCAGCCCCAGCGCCTTGACCGTGTCCCAGACGCCGATCACCTCGATCCGCACCTCGTCGTCGTGGCAATGCAAGCGGCGGAAGGCCTCGGCCGTGTCGCTGTTCGGGGAATACCGGTAGTGGCGATAGGCCTGCTCGATCGTGCGGACGGTTGCGTGCTCGGGGCGGACCAGCCCGACGCGGTCGATGACGCCCGCCAGCGAGCGTACGGCATAGGCGCCGCGAGAATAGCCGAAGAGAAAGATGCGGTCGCCGGGGCGATAGCGCGAGGCAAGCGCGCCATAGGCCCGCTGGATCTGGCGGTTGATGCCGCGCCCTTCGATCACGTCGCGAGTCGCGGACCAACTGCGCCACTGGATGCCGGCCTCGTAGCGCAGCGAGAGGCCCGCGCAGGGGGCCATCTCGCTCAGCAGTCGGTAAGTGAGGCCGGCGTTGGTTTCGCGCCCGGGCGTGAGTTCCGACATCGTGCCGTCGAGGATCACGATATGATCGACCGGCCCCCGCCGCTTGCGTCGCGGCGTCTGCTCGACCCGGCGAACCTTGTTCAACCAGGTCCATATGCGGTTACTCGGCCGCAATCCTCTCCGGTTTCGCCTCCTTAAGCATCGCCCACACCCGGTTCGGCGTGAACGGCATGTCCGCCTGCCTGATCCCGCGATCCCACACCGCATCGAGCGCGGCGTTCGCCACGGCGGCGAGCGCACCGACGGTGCCGGCCTCGCCGCAGCCCTTCATGCCCATCGGGTTCGCGGTCGAGGGCACGGGTTCTGTCGCGAACGCGATGAGCGGCATGTCGTGCGCGCGCGGCATCGCATAATCCATGAAGGTCGCCGTCAGAAGCTGGCCTTCCGGGTCGTAAACCGTGCGTTCGGTCACGGCCTGGCCGATGCCCTGGGCGATCCCGCCATGCACCTGACCCTCGGCCAGCATCGGGTTGATGAGGTTTCCGAAGTCGTCGACCACGGTGTACTTCTCGACGCTCAGCACGCCGGTCTCCGGATCGATTTCGACTTCTGCAACATGAGCACCATTGGGAAAGGAACGCCCCGGAAGCTTGGCGGTTTCATGAACCCGCAGAAGATCCTCGCGCCCCTTGGCGCGCGCCATTTCGGCCATCTCGAGCATTGTGGGGCTTTCGTTTCGGTTGCGCACGCGGAAGCGTTCGTCATCGAAGTCGACATCGGCAGCGTCGACGCCCAAATCCTCGGCCAGAAGCTCGGAGAAGCCATTCACCATCGTCGCGACCGTAGCGAGCGTGGCGTTGGTCTGCACGGTGACCGAACGCGAGCCGCCCGTGCCCCCGCCAGAGGCGATACGGTCGCTGTCGCCCTGCACGACGGTGATTCTGTCGGCGGGGATCCCGGTCTGGTCGCTCAGGAACTGGGCGAAGACGGTTTCGTGCCCCTGCCCGTTCGATTGGGTGCCGACATAGATGGCGGCGGTGCCATTCTCGTTGAATTCGACCGTCGCGCCCTCTGACGGGTCGCCCAAGATCGACTCAATGTAATAGCACAGGCCCATGCCCCTGAGCTTACCACGTTTTTCCGAGTCGGCCTTGCGCTGCGCAAAGCCCTGGCGGTCGGAGAACTCCTCGGCCCGCTTCAGCACGCGCGCGAAGTCGCCGACGTCATAGGTTTCGCCCGTGGCGGTCTTGTACGGGAAGTGGTCGGCGGAAATGAAGTTGCGGCGGCGCAACTCCCACGGGTCGACGCCAAGTTCGCGCGCAGCATAGTCCACGATGCGTTCAAGCGCATAGATCGCCTCGGGCCGGCCGGCGCCGCGATAGGCGTCGACGGGGGCGGTGTTGGTGAAGATACCCTTGCAGCGCATCCACGTGGTCTGCACGTCGTAGGTGCCCATCAGCACTCTCGAGAACAGGTTCGTCTGGATCTGCTGCGCGAAGTTCGAGCAGTACGCTCCGAGGTTGCAGACCGAGTCGATTCGGTAGGCGGTGATCTTCAGGTTCTCGTCGAAGGCCAGTTCGGCCTCGCTGACCAGGTCGCGGCCGCCGTTGTCGGTGAGCATCGCCTCGGTCCGGTCCGACATCCAACGCACCGGGCGGCCCAGCTTCATGGCGGCGGCGGCGATGGCGAAGTACTCGGGATAAGCGAAGCCCTTCATGCCGAAGCCGCCGCCCACGTCGGGGTTCGTGACGCGCACGTTGTCGGGGTCAAGCTTGAAGATCTTGCTCAGGTCGCCCTTGAGGCCCCAGACCCCTTGCCCGCCGAAGCAGACGTGCAGGCGGCCGTCCTCCCACTCGGCAAAGGCGCCGCGCGGCTCCATCGAGTTGACGATGATCCGGTTGTCCTCGATCCGCAGCTTCACGGTACGCGCGGCCTTTGCGAACGCGGCCTCGGCCGCCTCCTCGTCGCCCATGCCGAAATCGAAGGCGACGTTGTCGGGTGCCTCGTCGTGGAGGGCTGCGCCGCCGGGCACCGGGTCGATGTGGGCGTCGCGCTCATCGACGTCGAACTCGATCAACTCGGCGGCATCCTTGGCCTGCGCCAGCGTCTCGGCCACGACGACCGCGATCGGCTCGCCGACGAAGCGCACGCGGTCGCGGGCCAGGAAAGGACGCTCGGGCCGCGCGCCATCACTGCCATCAATGTTCTTCACGGTGGTGAAGGACATGCCCAGCCGCGCACCCATCTCCTCGATGTCTGCTGCGGTGAGGATGCAGTGCACGCCCTCGGCCTCGCGCGCGTCGTCGACGTTCAGCGTAGTGATGTCGGCATGCGAAACCGGCGCGCGGAAGAAGACGGCGTGCAGCGCCCCCTTCGGCGCGATGTCGTCCACGTAGCGACCGTGCCCCGTCAGGAGGCGCGCGTCCTCGACCCGTTTGACCGGCTGCGACTTGCCGAACTTTTCCATGCCGCCCTCCCTGCACATGTGGCTGTCCGGGGGCACGATAACGGCGAGCGGGGCCAAGTCCAGCCCCGCCCGGACGACGTCAGTCGGTCAGCGACATCACCGTCGCGATGTCGAGCAGTCCGAAGCCGTTGAACCGCGTCACCGTGGCCGTCGAATAGGCACCGAGCCCGTGGAACAGGACAAAGTCGCCCTCCTCCATGTCCGACGGCAGCGCCAGTTCGCCCGGCAGGCGGTCAACGCTGTCGCAGGTCGGGCCGAACACGATGCGGTCCCGCCCCGCGCCGGCGCGGCGGGCACCGTCTTCGTCGCGCACCTCGGTGCGATCGATGATGCCGATCAGAGGCAGCTCGGCGAGGCCGCCGTAGACCCCGTCGTTGAGAAACACGTGCGCGTCGTCGCGGATGGCGCGGACGCGGGTGGCCAGCGTAAAGCTTTCCGCCACCAGTCCCCGGCCCGGCTCGCAGACCAGCGCGGGGCGGTCGGCGCCGAACGCTTCGCCGGTCACGCGGTCGATGAGCGCGAAGATCGATTCCAGCTCCGGCGCGATCTGGTTCAGCCGGTGCGAGGGGAAGCCGCCGCCGACGTTGAGCCGCTGCAGGCGCACGCCCGCATCGCGGGTGATCTGCGCCGCCGTGCGGATATAGGCATCCCACGCCAGCGGGTCGGTGCATTGGGTGCCCGGGTGGAAGGTCAGCGAGGGCGCGTAGCCCAGGCGGTCGGCCTCGGCCAGAAGCTCGGTCGCCAGCTCGGCGGTCGCGCCGAACTTCGCGCCGAAGTTATAGGCGGCGCCCTGCACCGGCAGCTTGAAGCGCACCGAGATCTCGGCGCCCGGCGGCACGATGCCGGCCAGCTTGGCCAGCTCGGAGCGGCTGTCGACCGAGAACGAGCGCACGCCCTTCTCGACCGCATCGGTGATCTCGCGGCGGGTGCGAACGGGGTTGTTGTAGTGCATGGATGCACCCGGCGCGACGCGCCGGATCAGGTCGATCTCGTGGATCGAGGCGACGTCGTAGCCACGGATGCCGGCGGCGTCGAGGTTGGCGATCACCATCTCGTCCGGGTTCGACTTCACGGCATACGTGACGAGCCCGGGAAAACCGGCCAGGAACCGGTGCGCGGTCGCCTGCAGAACGGCGGGCGAGAAGAACAGCACCGG
Organism: Tranquillimonas alkanivorans; assembly: GCF_900115595.1. Lineage (GTDB taxonomy): Bacteria > Pseudomonadota > Alphaproteobacteria > Rhodobacterales > Rhodobacteraceae > Tranquillimonas > Tranquillimonas alkanivorans. The sequence goes on along the minus strand of NZ_FOXA01000002.1, from coordinate 195,708 downwards.
ATTCTCCGGCTGCTCCTTGGCGAGGAATTCGGACGGTTTCGCCCAGATCGTCTTTGAAAGCCCCATCGACTTGCCTCCAGTCAACAAGGCGCAGCCACCTCTTGCCCCGGCTTTACGGGTCGGGAGACGCTTACGCGTGTCACCAAACCAGGCCAGGTACGGTTCGTCTGCCGCCCTTTGCTCCTGAAGAAAGTGTGCGGGATATGATCGCGAACTTCACCGATGAAAAGGGTTGAATTGTGCGATTTCGTGGGCAGAATAACGGTATATGCATACACATTAACGACGTTGCCAAGGCACAACGGAACGCAGGGCGCGATGGCGGAACTCGACGAGCTGGACCAGAAGATCCTGGCCGCCTTATCGGCGGACAGTTCGACCTCGACCTCGCGCCTGTCGCGGCGCTTCAAGGTCGCACGCTCAACCGTCCAGGCGCGGATCGAGCGGCTGGAGCGCTCCGGCGTGATCGCCGGCTACACGGTGAAGCTGGGGCAGGAAATGACACTCAGGCGCATCCGCGCCACGGTGCTCTTGCAGGTCGAGCCGCGCACGACGCCGGGCGTTCTGCAACGTCTCAAGGCCATGCCCGAGGTCGAGGTCGCGCACACGACGACGGGGCGCTTCGACCTGATCCTGCAGGTCGCCGCCGAGACGACGCAGGATCTCGACAGCGTGCTCGACCGGATCGGCACGATAACCGGCGTGAAGTCGTCGGAGAGCCTGATCCACCTGTCGACGAAGTTCGACCGGTCGATGTGAGGGGCGGGAGGGCGCGGGAGCCTTTCGCCGCAAGAGCGGGTGCCTGGTGCGTCGCGCTGGCGGCACGAGATCCCCGCTGGTGCGGGGATGACATCGGAGGACACGGCGGGTGAAGCGCGGCTGGCCTCGGCCTTAACCGCCGCCTGTCACCCCCGCGCAAGCGGGGGCCTCTCACGGTCCAGGCACCGCCCAGACCACAACCGGTCCGCTTTCACGGCACACCGGCCCTGCCGCCGAAAAAGAAGACGCGCCCCGGAGGGCGCGTCGTCAGTCGGAACGTCGAGAGGTCAGGCCGCTTCGGCTTGAGCGGCGTTGCGGCGCTCGCTCTCTTCGCGCGACAGCGCGACAGAGGTGCGCACACCTTTCGAAACGAATTCCATGAGACCCTGAACGACGCGTTCGTTCGGGTCGATACCGGCACAGCTCAGCACCTCGCGGCCATCGCGCGAGCGTGCCCAGCGGGCGATTTGTTCGGGACCATTGCCGTACTTCTTGTCGTCGGCGATGGCGTCGTCGAGCGCCGCGAGGACCACGGCGGCAAACAGCTTGCGTGCGCGGTTGCCTTGCTCGTGGTTGAAAGCGGTGCCGTCAACGAATTCAGACATCTCGTCGTCCTCGTGTTCTTGCTCTTGCGTTTTTCGGGCGTGCCGCTCCTTATGACGGATCGCCCCCGATTCTGGTTCTCTCATTCGGAATGGCAGGCATGCGCTTGGCGCATATCTCGGCCCCGCGGCAAGCTAGACCGGCCGCCTTGTCAGCGCTCCGATGCCCAGATATAGGTGCCGCCAATTTTCCATCAACCTCTCGCCAAGGTTTCGCCAATGCCCAAGATAAACGGAAACGAGATCCGCCCCGGTAACGTGCTCGAGCACAACGGCGGGCTGTGGGTCGCCGTGAAAGTGGACCACGTCAAACCGGGTAAGGGAGGGGCGTTCGCTCAGGTGGAAATGCGGAATCTCCGCAACGGTTCCAAACTGAATGAACGTTTCCGCAGCGCCGACAAGGTCGAGCGCGTGCGCCTGGAACAGAAGGATCAGCAGTTCCTGTACGAGACCGACGGCATGCTTGTCTTCATGGACAACGAGACGTTTGAGCAGATCGAACTGCCCGCCGAGATCCTGGGCGAGCGTCGGCCCTTCCTGCAGGACGGCATGACCATCCAGATCGAGTATTACGAGTCCGAGGCGCTGAACGCCACGCTGCCCCAGAAGGTCACCTGCACGGTCGTCGAGACCGAGCCGGTGGTTAAGGGCCAAACCGCCGCCAACTCGTTCAAGCCCGCCGTGCTGGACAACGGCGTGCGCATCATGGTTCCGCCCTTCGTCGGGCAGGACGAAGACATAGTGGTGAACACCGAAACGATGGAATACTCCGAGCGCGCCTGACCCGTCAGCCGAAGGGTTCGGCCGCCTCGGGCGGCGCATACCGCCGCCGTCCCGTCCGGGCCAGCCCTTCGGGCCAGCGGACTGTCACCAGCCGGTCCTTCGGGTAGCGCTGAATGGTGATGTGGTCGCGCTGGTTGCCGCCGAGCACGTGGAAGGCGTCCTCGTCCTCTGCCCAGTAGAACGCGACGTGCCCGAACGGGCTGCCCTGCCAGTAATGCCAGAACACCATGACGGCGCCGATCTGCGGATCGGCGTCCTCGCCCCAGGCCTTCCAGGGCCGGGCGCGGGCGTGGTGCGTCGGGATGTCGACCGCGGGAACCGCGGCGCGCAGGCAGTGCCCGACAAACAGGCCGCACCACGGCACCCCGAGGGGGACGCGGTGGTTGACCTTGGAAAGCAGGCGGAGCGCGGCGCGCCCCGAGTGCAGCCCGACGCGTCCGTCGTCCAGCATCAGTCGCCGCGCCTCGTTCAGCCAGGGAACTCCGGCGGGCAGCGGACGGCCGGCGGCCGAGTGTTCAGCCTGCTGCTCCCGTATCTCGAGTAGATCGCGCATGACACCAACCCGCCTGTTTCGCTGCGGGGGCAACGCCGCAAGCGGGCGGTTGGTTCATCCCGCCCCGTTGAAGGCGACCCGCGCCTCGCCCGCCTGCATGTCGCCCGTCGCGCGGTCGAAGCGCAGATAGGCGATCCCCCTGCCCCCGGCCTGCGTGTAAAGCGTGCCCGCGGCCTTGCCGCCAGCCGTGATGTCGGTGCCCACCGGCGCCTCGCCCTCGACCTCGACCGTGGCGAACCCTTTCCTGAGTTCGGTCTTGTGCTTCATGCGCGCCGTCACCTCCTGCCCGACATAGCAGCCCTTGCGGAAGTCCACGCCGTGCAGCCGGTCGAATCCGGCCTCGAGGATGAAGGTGTCGTTGGCGATCAGTTCGGTCCCGGCCTCGGGGATGCAATGCTCGACCCGGATGGCGTCGAAGTCGGTGCCGTCGTCGCCGCCCTCGGCGCCGTAAAGCCGCCAGCCCATCGCCGGGTGGCGCGGGTCGACCAGCGCACCCTCGGGCGCCTCGCCGGTGCCGCGGCGCACCTTCAGGTCGGTCTCCTCGAACGCAACGTCGCGGCGCAGCTTGTACATGCGCAGCCGTTGCAGCAGGTCGCCCGCCATCGGCTCGGCCACGTCCAGCATCAGCGTGCCGTCGCGCTCGAACAGGAAGAAGTCGGCCAGGTACTTGCCCTGCGGCGTCAGCAGCGCGCAATAGACCAGCCCCTCGGACACCCGGTTCACGTCGTTGGTCACGAGGTCCTGGAGAAGCTCGCGCGCCTCATTGCCCGTCACGGCAATCACCCTGCGGTCGGTCGTCATCGTGTGCTCCCTTCGGTCAGCTGCCGGCAAATTGCAGCCGGTGGAGATCGGCGTAAAGCCCGCCCCGCGCCAGAAGTTCCTCGTGCCGGCCCTGGTCCACCACCCGGCCGCGCTCCATCACGACAATGCGGTCGGCGTCCTGGATGGTCGACAGCCGGTGCGCGATGACCAGCGTCGTGCGCCCCTGGCTCAGCCGTTCGAGCGCCTCTTGGACCGCCGCCTCGGACGCGGCGTCCAGCGCAGAGGTCGCCTCGTCCAGCAGCAGGATCGGCGTGTCGCGCAAGAGCGCGCGCGCTATGGCCACCCTCTGGCGCTGTCCGCCCGACAGGTTCGCGCCGCGCGGCCCCGCCGGCGTGTCGAGCCCGCGTGGCAGGCCGTCCAGGAAGTCGGCCACATGCGCCGCCTCAATCACCTCGCGCAGCGTCTCGTCGTCGACGTCGGTGCGGCCCAGAAGGATGTTCTCGCGGATGGTGTCGTCGAACAGGAGCGTCTCCTGGCTGACGACCGAGATCCGGTCGCGCAGCGCCTCTAGGTCGACCTCCTCGACCCCCGTCTCGCCCAGCGCGACGCGGCCCGACTGTGGCTCGATCAGGCGGGTGATCAGCGCGAAGACGGTGCTCTTGCCCGCGCCCGAGGGGCCGACCAGCGCCGTCGTCTCGCCCGCCCGCGCGGTGAAGCTCAGGCCGCTGAGCACCGGGTCGCGATCGTAGGAGAAGCTCACCTCCTCGAACACCACGTCCGCGTCCTCGGCCTTCACGGCGCGGGGCCTGGCGGGCGACAGGATGGTCGGCCGTTCCTCGAACACGCCGTGCAACCGCTCGAGGCTGGCCGCGGCGACCTGCCATGTGCCCGACACGTTGCCCAGCCGGCGCAGCGGTTCGAAGACCAGCGCCATGGCGGTGAAGAAGGACATGAACTCGCCCACCGACTTCTCGCCATCGATGATCTGGAAGCCGCCATAGACCAGCACGCCGAAGAACCCGATCGCCGCCACCACGTCGATCAGCGCGGGAATGCCCGCTTGCCCCGCCGCCGCACGCAGCTCGGCCCCGACGAAACGGTCGAGCACGGCGTCGAAGCGGCTGCGGTCATGCTCTTCTATTCCGTTGAGCTTGATGGTGTTGATGCCGTGGAACGTCTCGTCCAGCCGGGTCGAGATCACGGCGGCGGCGCTGCGCGCGGCGCGTGTGGTGCGCCGCACCAGCCGCTGCAGCATCGCGATTGGCAGCATCAGAAGCGGCGCACCGGCCACCGCGATCAGCGTCCACAGCCAGTCCACCGACAGCGCCACGGCCAGAAGCGAAACCAGCGCCACCGTGTCGCGCCCCGCCGCGCCCAGCACCGCCGACCAGATCGAGGAAACCACCCGCGTGTCGCCCCGCACCCGTTCGATCAGCGTACCGGGCGAGTTGTCGCGGAAGTACGACGCGTCGAGCGTCAGCATGTGGCGCAGAAGGTTGCTTTGCATCTGCGCTGAGATGCGCCGCCCGACCACCGCCATCAGAACCCGGTGCCCGAACCCCGCCAGCGCACGGATGCCAAAGACACCGGCCACGCCGAAGGCCACCCAGACCACGGCCGAGCGGTCTCCGGCGACGAAAACCTGGTCGAACATGGGCTTCACCATGTAGCTCAGAAGCCCCAGCATCCCGCCTTCGAGCGCCATCAGCCCCAGCGCCGCCGACACCTTGAGCCAGTGCCCCCGCAGGTAGCCGCGCCAGATCCAGGCGATGAGGTCACGCTCGCGCGTCATCGGCCGGTCTGCGCCTTCCACTCCGCCGTCAGCCGCTCGGGGTCATAGCGGGTCTCGATCCAGTCGCGGATGCCCATCGGCGTCGCGCGACTGTCGGCTTCGTAGGCGTCGAGCGCGTGGTCGAGGATGCCGTAGACCGAGTTGCGCCAGTGGAAGTGGCGCCAGTGCAATTGCCGCCGGGCCTCGCCCACGCTCGCCCCCTCCTCGGCCAGCAGGTACAGCGCCGCGGCGAAGCCCGCGCGGTCGGCGCCCGACTTGCAGTGGATCAGGAACGGCTTCTCGACCTCGCGGAACGCGTCGAGAAGATCCAGCAGCCGGTCCTTCTCGGACAGGCGCTTGCCGCCGATCTGCCGGGTGACCAGCGCGATGTCGTGGCGCGCGCAGGCCTCCTCTTCGAGCAGGGTATAGCTGCGCCGCGACCGCCCGCGCAGCGAGATGATGGTGCGGATGCCCATGTCGGCATAGCGCGCCACGCGCCGCGGGTCCGGCTGGTTCGAACGGTAGACCCCCGGAGCGACCTGCGCCTGGTTGCTCCACAGCACCCGCAGGAAGGCGTGGTCGAACAGATGGAAATGCCTGAGCGCCGCGCGGCGTCCTTCGGGCGTCGCGATCTCGGCACCCTCCGGGCGGCTGGCCCGCCGCCACATCTGTTTCGCCCGCTGCGCGATGCCCGAGTGCATTGCCGTCCGTCCATGATCCGCGTCCCGCCCATGTAGCCGCCAGGCCCCGGGCACACAAGCTTGGCCGGATTGACGCACCTTTCCTGCGCGCGTAACGGATTGGCGTCGCCACGTCTTTCGGAGCCAAGCCCATGAGCCTCGCCGCAGGTCGCGAATACCTCGCCATCCCCGGACCTTCGGTCGTGCCCGACCGCGTGCTGCGGGCGATGCACCGCGCCTCGCCCAACATCTACGAAGGGTCGCTGCTGGAGATGGCGCCGACCATCCAGGCGGACCTCAAGCGCGTGGCCCGGACCGAGGGCGACTGCGCCATCTACATCGCCAACGGCCACGGCGCGTGGGAGGCGGCGCTGTCGAACACCATGTCGCGCGGCGACGCCGTGCTCGTGCTGGCCACCGGGCGCTTCGCGCTGGGGTGGAGCGAGGTGGCGCGCCGGCTGGGTCTCGAGGTCGAGGTCATCGATTTCGGCAAGCGCGCCGACGCCGACCTGGACCGCGTGGCCGAGGCGCTGAAGGGCGACGCCGCCCACCGCTTCAAGGCGGTGCTCACGGTGCAGACCGACACGGCGTCGAGCGTGCGAAACGACATTCCCGGCCTGCGCCGCGTGCTGGATGACGCCGGGCACCCGGCCCTGCTCATGGTCGACTGCATCGCCTGCCTGGCCTGCGACCGCTTCGAGATGGACGCCTGGGGCGTGGACGTGACGGTTGCGGCCTCGCAAAAGGGGCTGATGACCCCGCCGGGGCTGAGCTTCGTGTGGTTCAACAAGAAGGCGGCGCAGGCGCGCGAAACCGCCGACCTTGCCACTTTCTACTGGGACTGGCAGCCGCGGGCCGAGCCGGCGGAGTTCTACCAGTTCTTCGGCGGCACCGCGCCCACGCACCACCTGTTCGGCCTGCGCGAGTCGCTCGACATGATCTTCGAGGAGGGGCTGGAGAACGTATGGGACCGCCACGCCACGCTGGCCCGCGCCGTCTGGGCGGCGTTCGAGGCCTGGGGCGCAGACGGTCCGCTGGAGCTGAACATCGCGGACCCGGCCAAGCGCAGCCATGCCGTGACAGCGGTGCGGGTCGGCGGCCCGCAGGGCACCGAGATCCGTCGCTGGGTGATGGACAACGCGGGCCTGACGCTGGGCATCGGGCTGGGCATGGCAGAGAAGAGTTCGCCCGAGTGGCACAACTTCTTCCGCATCGCGCACATGGGCCACGTAAATGCGCATATGGTGCTGGGCGCGCTCGGCTCGATTCAGGCGTCGCTCAAGGCGGTGGGCGTGCCGCATGGCCCCGGCGCGCTGGACGCCGCGGCCGAGGTCTGCGCCGGCGGCTAACGCCGGTCCGTCGCCGGCCGCCCGATGCAGCGGTCGGCGACGAAGCCTGTGGCAAGCGCCGCGAACAGGCCGAACTTCACCCAGATGGCGAACAGACCGCAGAAGAGAAGGATGCACGCCCACACGAGGAAGGCATTGGTATAGTCCTCGACCATGGCGGCCTCCAATACGTGACCGGCTTCAGTTTACCGCACGCGGCGCGCCTGTCTCGCACGACTTCGTGCGGGCGCGATCAGCGCTCGTCGTTGTGGTCGCGCACCGTCACGCGCAGGCGCTGGCGGTTGATCTCGACATATCGCACGACAAGCTCGGCGGCGGCGGCGACGGCCACCACGGGCAGCAACCCCGCGACGGACCAGATCATCACCAGCAGCGACAGGACGGCGACATAGGCGGCGCAGAGGGACGTCGGGAAGATGGGCATGGCTCTCGAACCTCGATCCGTGTTCCTGGACTGTACGGTCAACGAAGCCGATGAAGAATTGGTTTCCGTCACTGACCGCCCTTGGCGTCTTCCAGCGCACGCGGCAGTTCCTGCGCCAGCACCTCCATGTCGGCGGGCGTGCCGCAGCTGATCCGGATGCAGCGATCCTCGGGCGCGACGAAGGGCATCCGCACGAAGACATCCCGCGCCACCAGCGCCTGCAGCACCTTCCGCGCGAAGGCCCCGTCCCGCCCGCAATCCACCGCGACGAAGTTCGTGGCCGACGGCAGTGCCTTCAGCCTGTTCGACGCCGCGATCTGCGCGATGCGCGTGCGCGACTGCGCCACCTGCGCCCGCACGTCGGCTAGCCACACGTCGTCCTGCAGCGCCGCCAGCGCCCCCGCCTGCGCCGCCCGGTTCATGCCGAAGTGGTTGCGGATACGCTCGAACATCGCGACCACCTCAGGGTGGCCGATGACATAACCGACGCGCGCGCCGGCCATGCCGTAAGCCTTCGAGAAGGTGCGCATGCGCAGGACATTCGGGTTCGTCACGTCGAGCGGCGGAGCCACGCCCTCGGGCGCGAACTCGACATACGCTTCGTCCAGCACCAGCAGCGTGCCGTCCGGCACCCGCGCGATCATGTCCGACACCACGCCCGCATCGTGCCAGGTGCCCATCGGGTTGTCGGGGTTCGAGAAGTAGACGATCTTCGCGTCAACCTCCGCCGCCTTCGCCAGCAGCGCCGCCGGGTCCTCGCGGTCGTCGCGATAGGGCACCTTGTGCAGCATGCCGCCGAAGCCCGCGACGTGGTAGTTGAAGGTCGGGTACGCCCCGTCCGAGGTCACCACCGCGTCGCCCTGCCCCACCAACAGCCGCACCGTGTAGCCCAGCAGCCCGTCGATCCCCTCGCCCACCAGCACCGCCTCGACCGGGACGCCGTGGTGGTCGGCCAGCGCGTGGCGCAGGTCGTGGCTGGTGGAGTCGCCGTACTTCCAGATCTCCGCCGCCTCGGCCTCCATCGCCTTCACCGCCTTGGGCGAGGGCCCGAACACGCTTTCGTTCGCGCCGATGCGGGCGCGGAACGGACGGCCGCGGGCGCGTTCCTGCGCCTCGGGGCCGACGAAGGGCACGGTGGCGGGAAGCGAAGCGACGAGCGGGGTGAAGCGAGGTCCGGTCATGCGCGCAATTCACCGCATAACCCCGCCGACAGCAAGAGCAGGAACCCGCCCGCAAGGCCCCGCCTTCAAGGAACATGGAGCAACTGAACCTGGCCATCGCATTGTGTGGGCTCATCGTCGTGGCGACGGGCCTGGTGTCATCGAAACTTCAGAACACTCCCCTTTCGGCGCCCCTCATAGCCTTGGCCGCAGGGGTTGCAGCGGGGCCGTTCGGCCTGAACTGGCTCAACACTCACGGATGGACGTCGCCCGAGCCGATCCTAAAAGAGGCGGCGCGCTTCACGCTCGCCATCTCGGTCTTTGGCGTTGGCATCCGGACGCCGCCGCAGAACTTCACGCGCCTTGCGCGGCCCGTGGGCATCCTGCTGACGCTGGGCATGGTGGCAATGTGGGCGGTGTCCTCGGCCGTCGCTTGGGCGGTCCTGGGCGTGGCGCCGCTGATGGCGCTTTTGCTGGGCGCGATCGTCACACCGACCGACCCGGTGGTGGCCTCGTCCATCGTGACCGGCAACGCGGCCGAGCGGATGCTGCCCGACTATCTACGCTCGACGCTGTCTCTGGAGTCCGGGGCCAACGATGGGCTGGGCTACCTGATCGTGATGCTGCCAATCCTGCTGATGACGGCGTCGGACGCGGCGTGGTCGCGGTGGCTGTGGGACGTGCTGGCCGTGGGCATCCTGCTGGCCGTCGCCATCGGCGTCGCCGTGGGCTCGGCGGGCGCCTGGCTTCTGCACCGGGCAGACAAGGCGCAGTGGGTGGAAAAGCACTCGCTCCTCGGCATGTCGGTGGCCATGTCGCTGATGGTGCTCGCCGGGGCGCATCTGATCGGGTCCGACGGCATTCTGGCCGCCTTTGCGGCCGGCGCCGCCTTCAACGTCGGCATCGACCGGCAAGAGGATCTCGAGGAGCAGCAGGTGCAGGAGGCGATCTCGAAACTGCTGAACCTGCCGATTTTCGTGCTGCTGGGCGCGATGCTGCCGCTCGCCGCCTGGAGCGCAGACGTTCCGCGCCTGGCGCTGTTCGCGGTGGCCGTATTGCTCCTGCGTCGTCCGCTTGCCGTGGCGGCCTGCACGCCGTTCCTTGGCGGAGGCTTACAGCGGCGGGACGATCTGTTCCTGGGCTGGTTCGGACCCGTGGGCGTCGCTGCCCTCTACTACGCGCTGCTGGCGCAGGAGAAGACGGGCGAAGGCCTGCCGTGGCACGCGACGAGCTTCGTCATCGCCGCGTCCGTCGCCGCGCACGGCCTGACGTCGGGGCCCGGCGTCAAACTCTATGCGCGGCGGGCGGCCCCGGCCTAGCCGACCTCGGCCAGCCGCTCCAGCGCCGCCTTCAGGCGCACCTCCTCGGCCTCCTTGTCGCGGGCCAGCTCGCGCGTCTCCTCGACCACCTCCTCGGGCGCGCTCTCGACGAACTTGGGGTTCGACAGACGGCCCTTGAGCCCGCCGAGTTCTTTCCCGAGCTTCTGGAGCTGCTTTTCAAGCCGCGCCTTCTCGGCCCCGACGTCGATGATATCGGCGAGCGGCAGGGCGAAGGTGCCCCCGGTGACTGGGATCGTCGCCGCGCCCTTCGGCGCGCTCTCGGCCTCGGTCACGCTGTCGATGCGGGCGAGCCGCAGGATCAGCGACTCGTTGCGGGCGAAGGCGTTGCGCCCGGCATCGTCGAGTTCCAGTTGCAGCAGCGGCACCTTCATGCCCGCGGGGACATTCATCTCGCCCCGGACCGAGCGGACCGCCTCGATCATGCCGATGACCCAGTTCATCTCGGCATCCGCGCCGGCATCCACCAGGTCCCTGGCGGTATAGGTCGGCCATTCGGCGTGGACGAGCATCTTGTTGCGCGTCGCCGTCTGGCCCCACAATTCCTCGGTGATGAAGGGCATGATCGGGTGCATCAGGATCAGGCACTGGTCCAGCACCCATGCCATCGTCTCGCGCGTCTCGGCGATCGCCGCTTCGTCGTCCGAGTTGAAGAGCGGCTTGGCCAGCTCGAGATACCAGTCGCAGACCACGCCCCAGACGAAGCCGTAGAGCGCGCTCGCCGCATCGTTGAAGCGATAGGCTTCGAGTGCGGCGTCGACCTCTTCGCGGACCTTCGCCGTCTCGCCCACGATCCACTTGTTCACGGTTGCCTGCGGCGCGGGAATGGTTGCGCTGCCGGTGCGCCCCTCGAACACGCCGTTCATCTCGGCGAAGCGGAAGGCGTTCCAGAGCTTCGTGCCGAAGTTGCGGTAGCCCTTGATGTTGTCGCGGGAAAGCTTGAGCGTCCCGCCCAGGGCCGCCATCGCGCAGTTGGCGAAGCGCAGCGCATCCGCGCCGTACTCCTCGATCAGCTCGATCGGGTCGATGACGTTGCCCAGAACCTTGGACATCTTCACGCCCTTCTCGTCCCGGACGAGGCCGTGAAGATAGACGGTGTGGAACGGCTTCTGCCCCACCACCGCGTATTGCATCATCATCATCCGGGCGACCCAGAAGAACAGGATGTCCTGCCCGGTCACCAGAACGTCAGTGGGGAAGTATTTCTCGTACGCCTCGTTCGGCTGCGGCCAGCCCAGAGTGCCGATGGGCCAGAGACCGGAGGAGAACCAGGTGTCGAGCACGTCAGGATCGCGGTAGACCGGCAGCGCCGTCGGCGCCTCGGGCGTACGGATCGCGCCTTCGTCACGCACTTCTCCGATGGCGGCGATCAGCAGTTCCTCGGCCTCGCGCTGGTCGGTGACGACCTTGAGATCCTCGTGGCCGTAGTACTCGGCCATCTTCGCGAAGGCCTCGTCCTGGGTCGGGGCGCAGAACGCGGTCCAGCCGGCGTCGGCGTCGATGGCGCCGTCGGTCAGCGTCGGGCCGTACCAGACGGGGATGCGGTGGCCCCACCACAACTGGCGCGAGATGCACCAGGGCTCGATGTTCTCGAGCCAGTGGTAATACACCTTCTCGCCGCTCTCGGGGATGATCTTGGTCTCGCCGTTGCGCACGGCGTCGAGCGCGGGGCCGACGATCTTGGCGGTGTCCACGAACCACTGATCCGTAAGGTACGGCTCGATCGCCACTTTCGAGCGATCGCCGTGCGGGACCGCATGGCGGTCGGTGTCGATCCCGTCGAGCCAGCCGTCGTCGCGCGCCGCGGTCACGATCGCATCGCGCGCCTCGTACCGGTCCACCCCGTCGAGCATCTGAACCACGTTCGCGAGCGCCTTGGCGTCGCAGCCCTCGGCGAAGGCCGGGTTGTCCTTCAGCCACATCGAGGCGTCGGGGTTCATCACGTTGATCGCGCGCAGCTCGGCGCGCTTGCCGACCTCCCAGTCGTTGAAGTCGTGCGCGGGCGTGATCTTCACCGCGCCGGTGCCCTTGGTCGGGTCCGCGTAGCTGTCGGCGACGATGGGGATCGAGCGGCCGACGAGCGGCAGGCGCACCGTCTTGCCGATCAGGTGGGCATAGCGCGCGTCGTCAGGATGCACGGCGACGCCGGTGTCGCCCAGCATGGTCTCGGGCCGGGTGGTGGCGACGGTGATGTAGTCGCGCGTCTCGCGCAGCGTCTCGTTGCCGTCCTCGTCCTTTTCGACGTACTCGAACGTCTCGCCGTTCTCGAGCTGATAGCGCAGGCGCCACATGTGGCCGTCGACCTCGACCTGCTCGACCTCGAGATCCGAAATCGCGGTCTCGAAATGCGGGTCCCAGTTCACCAGCCGCTTGCCGCGATAGATCATGCCCTTGTCGTACATGTCGACGAAGACGCGGATCACGGCGTCGTGGAACTGGCCGTCCATGGTGAAGGCCTCGCGGCTCCAGTCCATCGACGCTCCCAGCCGCTTGTCCTGCTGGACGATCATGCCGCCCGAGCGTTCCTTCCACTCGTGCACCTTCTCGAGGAACTTCTCGCGCCCCAACTCGCGCCGGCCGGGCTGCTGCGTCCTGGCCAGCTCGCGCTCGACCACCAGCTGCGTCGCGATGCCCGCGTGGTCGAGGCCGGGCTGCCAGAGCGTGTCGTGCCCGCGCATCCGGTGCCAGCGCACCAGGATGTCCATCAGCGTGTGGTTGAAGGCGTGCCCCGCGTGCAGGAAGCCCGTCACGTTGGGCGGCGGCAGCATGATGCAGAAGGTCTCGGCCCCCGGCGCGGCGTTGGCGCCTGCGGCGAAGGCGTCGGCCTTCTCCCACTCGGCGTAAATCCGCGGTTCGGCCTCGGCGGCGTTGAAGGTCTTTTCCATCGGCATCGCATCGGTCCTCTGCAGGGTCGCGGCACGGTCTAGCGAAGCCGCGCGAGAAGGGAAAGGGCGCGCGGGAGGTGGAGGCCGGCGGCGGCCGTGCATGCGTGGCGGCGGAAGCGCGAAAAGAGTGCGGCGTCCGCCCGTGAGGAGCTTTGCCGGAGCCGCTGCGCGGCGTAGGCGGGGTCAGGTATTGCGGGTAGGCCCTGTCATTCCCGCGAAAGCGGGAACCTCCAGCCGAGCGCGCAACATCCAAGCGTTACGCCCGCGGTGGGAGCCCCCCGCTTGCGCGGGGGTGACAGCGGAAGGCGGGCTCTTAGCCCTGCACCTTGCGCTCCAGGCGGCGGCGATGGAGGACCGGTTCGGTGTAGCCGGACGGCTGCTTCGTGCCCTCGAACACCAGGTCGCAGGCGGCCTTGAAGGCCGCGCCGCCGAAGTTGGGGGCCATGGGCGTGTAGGCCGGGTCGCCCTCGTTCTGGCGGTCGACGACCTGCGCCATCTTCTTCATCGTCTCCATTACCCGGTCGCGGTCCACGACGCCGTGATGCAGCCAGTTGGCCAGCGCCTGGCTGGAGATCCGGCAGGTTGCGCGGTCCTCCATCAGGCCCACGTCGTGGATGTCGGGCACCTTCGAACAGCCGACGCCCTGATCCACCCAGCGAACAACGTAGCCCAGAATGCCTTGGGCGTTGTTCTCGATCTCGGCCGTGATCTCCTCGTCCGACCAATTGACGCCGTGGGCGAGCGGGATGGTCAGGAGATGGTCGAGCGTGCCGCGCGGGCCGCCTGCGGCGATCTCGTTCTGCCTCTCGTGGACGTTCACCTTGTGGTAATGGATCGCGTGCAGCGTGGCGGCGGTGGGCGACGGCACCCAGGCGCAGTTGGCGCCGGATTCGGGGTGGCCGATCTTGGCCTCCAGCATCTCGGCCATGCGGTCGGGCATGGCCCACATCCCCTTGCCGATCTGCGCGCGGCCCTGAAGGCCGCAGGCCAGGCCGATGTCGACGTTGCGGTCCTCGTAGGACTTGATCCAGGCCGAGTTCTTCATCTCGCCCTTGCGGATCATCGGCCCCGCTTCCATCGAGGTGTGGATCTCGTCGCCCGTGCGGTCGAGGAAGCCGGTGTTGATGAAGGCGACCCGGTGCTTCGCGGCGCGGATGCACTCCTTGAGGTTCACCGAGGTGCGCCGCTCCTCGTCCATGATGCCGAGCTTCACCGTGTCGCGCGGCAGGCCCAGCATCGTTTCGACGCGGGTGAAGATTTCGTCCGCGAAGGCGACTTCTTCCGGCCCGTGCATCTTGGGCTTCACGACATAGACCGACCCGGCGGTGGAGTTGCCGCCCTCGCGCTTTAGGTCGTGGATCGCGATCAGAGTTGTGAGAGCGGCGTCCATCAGTCCTTCGAACACCTCGTCGCCATTGGCGTCGAGGATCGCGGGGTTCGTCATCAGGTGGCCGACATTGCGCACCAGCATCAGCGCGCGGCCCTTCAGCGTCAGTCGGCCGCCATCGGGCGTGGCGTAGGTCTGGTCGGGGTTCAGAGTGCGGGTGAAGGTCTCGCCACCCTTGGTGACCTCTTCGCTCAGGTCGCCCTTCATCAGCCCCAGCCAGTTGCGATAGGCCAGCACCTTGTCCTCGGCGTCCACGGCCGCGACGCTGTCCTCGCAATCCATGATGGCGCTGATCGCGCTTTCCAGCCGCACGTCGGCGACGCCGGCGGCATCCGTCTTTCCGATCTGGTGGTCGCGGTCGACCGAGATGACGACGTGAAGGCCATTGTTTTCCAGCACGATCTGCGACGGCGCATCCTCCGCGCCCTCGTAACCCACGAATTGCGCGGGATCGGTGAGTTCCAGCGCGCCGCCGTCCGTCGCGGCCTCGAGCTTGCCTCCGGCGACGCGGTAGCCGGTGACGTCGGCATGGCTGCCACCGCCGAGCGGCGTGGCCTCGTCCAGGAACTGCTTGGCCCGCGCGATCACGCGCGCTCCACGCTCGGCGTCATAGCCGCCGGCCTGCGGCAGGTCGCCCAGCGCGTCGGTGCCGTAGAGCGCGTCGTAAAGCGAGCCCCAGCGCGCGTTCGCCGCGTTCAGCGCGTAGCGCGCGTTCATGATCGGAACGACAAGCTGCGGACCCGCGATGGTCGCGATTTCGGGGTCGATGTTCGAGGTGTCGATCGAGAAGTCGTCCCCCTCGGGCACGATATAGCCGATCTCGTCGAGGAAGGCGCGATACTCGGACAAGTCGAGCGTCGCGCCCTTGCGGTCACGGTGCCAGGCGTCGATCTTGCGCTGAATATCCTCGCGCTTTTCCAGAAGGGCGCGGTTCTTCGGGGTCAGATCACCCACCAGCCGCGCGAAACCGTCCCAGAATTGCGCCGCCTCGACGCCCGTGCCGGCCAGCGCCTCGTTCTCGAGGAACTCCGCCAGCTCCGCCGCGACTTTCAGCCCGTTGCGATCCACCCGATCCGCCATGCCTGTTCCTCCGCTTCGAAATGGTTTGCGCACGATAAGCGAAGCGGTGCGGATGGCAACCGGATGCGGTCAGGAAAGTTGACCAGATCTGCGGCTCCGGCGACACCGTTCGCTGCAATGGCGCACGTTTTCCCAGTCGCGCGCCCATTTGCGCCGCCACGAAAACGGCCTGCCGCAGGTCGCGCAGACCTTCTGCGGCAGGCCGCTTTTCTTCCTATGCCTCCCGGCGTCGCCGCCGCGGGACGGCGGCGTCAATCCTCGACCATCGTATCGGCGGGACCGCCGGTGACCTCAACCTCCTCGGAATCCGGGACGTTACCGCTGTAGGTGAGCCAGCCGGTAAGAAGGACAAGCAACACAACCGCGAAGGCGACGACGCCGACCATGCCGACCAGCGGGGTCTTGTGGCGCTTTTCCTGCTTCTCGACGTTGGTCTTCGGTGCGGACATGACGTACCTCGTTTCTTGCGTCGGCCGCTGTTGAAGCGGCCCGTTCAGGACAATAACGTCCCCAAGACGTAAAAGTTCGCCGAGCTTCTTCCACCGGAGACCGCCATGAAAGATGCCGCCCCGCGCGCAGTCCTGCTGTCCGAGTACGCGCCGTACCCGTTCGTGATCGACGGCGTGCAACTGACATTCCGCCTGCACCCCACGGCCACAAGGGTCGTCTCGGCGATCCGGTTCCGCCCCAACCCGGCCGCCGCGCCGTCGCGCCAGCTCAGGCTGGATGGCGAGGGGCTGACGCTGATCCGGGCCGCCATCAACGGGCAGGAGGTGACGCCGAAGGTCGACGCCTCGGGCCTGGTCTGCGAGGTGCCCGAGGGCGAGTTCCTGTGGGAAGCCGAGGTCGAGATCAGCCCAGAGACGAACACGGCGCTGGAAGGGCTCTACATGTCCAAAGGCATGTACTGCACCCAGTGCGAGGCCGAGGGCTTCCGCAAGATCACCTACTACCCCGACCGCCCCGACGTGATGGCGACCTTCCGCGTCCGGATCGAGGGCGACAAGCCGGTGATGCTGTCGAACGGCAATCCGGTGGAGTTCGGCGAAGGCTTCGCCGAGTGGGACGACCCCTGGCCCAAGCCCGCCTACCTGTTCGCGCTGGTGGCCGGCGACCTGGTGGCGCACTCCGACACCTTCACCACGAAGTCCGGCCTGCCCGTGGCGCTGAACATCTATGTCCGACCCGGCGACGAGGCGAAGTGCGACTACGCCATGGACGCGCTCAAGCGGTCGATGAAGTGGGACGAAGAGGCCTATGGCCGGGAATACGACCTCGACGTGTTCAACATCGTCGCCGTGGACGACTTCAACATGGGCGCGATGGAGAACAAGGGGCTCAACATTTTCAACTCGAAGTACGTGCTCGCCTCGCCCGAGACGGCGACCGACCGCGACTACGAGCTGATCGAGGGGATCATCGCGCACGAGTATTTCCACAACTGGACCGGCAACCGCATCACCTGCCGCGACTGGTTCCAGCTGTGCCTGAAAGAGGGGCTGACGGTCTTCCGCGACCAGGAGTTCTCGGGCGACCAGCGCTCGCACGCGGTCAAGCGCATCGACGACGTGCTGATGCTGCGCGCCCGCCAGTTCCGCGAGGACAACGGGCCCCTGTCGCACCCGGTTCGGCCGAGCTCGTATATCGAGATCAACAACTTCTATACGGCCACGGTCTATGAAAAGGGCGCCGAGGTGATCGGCATGCTCAAGCGGCTGGTGGGCGATGACGGCTACCGCAAGGCGCTCGACCTCTATTTCGAGCGGCACGACGGCGACGCCGCGACGATCGAGGACTGGCTGAAGGTGTTCGAGGACGCCACCGGCCGCGACCTGGCGCAGTTCAAGCGCTGGTACGAACAGTCGGGGACGCCCCGCCTGACGGTGAAGGAAGACCACGCCGACGGCACCTACACCCTCACCTTCCGCCAGCACACGCCGCCGACGCCGGGTCAGCCGGACAAGGCGCCACAGGTGATCCCGATCGCCGTGGGCCTGCTGAACCCCAACGGCGACGAGGTGGTGCCGAACACGATGCTGGAGATGACCGAGGCGGAGCAGAGCTTCACCTTCGAGGGGCTTTCCGCTAGGCCCGTCCCGTCGATTCTGCGCGGCTTCTCGGCCCCCGTCATCCTGAACCGCGAGATGTCGACCGAAGAGCGCGCCTTTCTGCTGGCCCACGACACCGACCCGTTCAACAAGTGGGAAGCAGGCCGCGCGCTGGCCAAGGACGTGCTGGCGCGCATGGTGACCGAGGACGCGGCGCCCGGCCCGGATTACCTGGATGCGCTGGAACGGGTGGCGCGGGACGACGCGCTCGACCCGGCCTTCCGCGCGCTGGCGCTGGGGCTGCCGTCGGACGACGACATGGCGCAGACGCTGGCCGATGGCGGCGTGACGCCGGACCCGCTGAAGATCTATGGCGCGCGCGAGGCTCTGATGCAGCGCGTGGCCGAGCACCTGAACGATGTCCTGTCGCGCCTTTACGACGAGATGGACGTGCCCGGCCCCTACACGCCCGATGCTCGGGCGGCGGGCCGGCGGGCGCTGCGGCAGACGGCGCTGACGGTTCTGTCGCGCGTCGACGGCGGCAAGCGTGCGCAGCGCCAGTTCGAGACCGCCGACAACATGACCGAGCAGCTTGGCGCGCTCGCCTGCCTCGTCCGGCTGGGCCGGGGCGAGGAGGCTTTGGCGAGCTTCTATCGCCAGTGGCGCCACGATCACCTGGTGATCGACAAGTGGTTCGCATTGCAGGCCGGACAGGCCGCGCCCGCCGACGCGGCGGCGGTGACGAAACGGCTGACCGAGCATCCCGATTTCGACTGGAAGAACCCCAATCGCTTCCGCTCGGCCATCGGGGCGCTGGGGATGAACCACGCGGGGTTCCACGACCCCTCGGGCGCGTCCTATGAGCTGATCGCGGACTGGCTGATCCGGCTCGACCCGCTGAACCCGCAGACCACGGCGCGCATGACGACGCTGTTCGAGACCTGGCACCGCTACGACGCCGACCGGCAGGCGCTGATGCGCGAGGCGCTGGAGCGGATCGCGAATACCGAGGGCCTGTCACGCGACACCGGAGAGATGGTCGGCCGCATCCTGAATGGCTGAGCCGCTGGCCTTCTCGCGCTCGGGGCGGGCCCCGGGCGCGGTGGCCCTTCTTGCCCTGACCTTGGGCGGCGCGGCGGCCGCTGCGCTTTTGCTCGACGCGGCGTGGTGGGTGGTCTCGGCGCTCGTCGCAGTGTCGCTTCCGTCGCTTCTCGACGTGGCGCACGGGCGTGCGGCGTGGCTGAGGCTGGACGACGACCGCATCGCCTGGCGTTCGGGCGGGCGGACGGGGGACGTTCCACTGTCCCGCATCCGGGCCGCGCGGCTTCGCGTCGCGTTCGACCTGTCGCAGCGCTGTGTCCTGACGCTGGAGGACGGGACGCAAGCGCGCATCCCGCCCGACTGCGTGCCGCCGGGGCTGACGCTTCAGCACGCGCTCGAGGCCCGGGGCATCCCCACCGCTCGCGCAATCCTGAGGCCGTGACCGGGAACGGACGCGCCCGCCCCTCGTTGCCCCGCCGAACGCGAACAAGGAGCAACGACATGCCCAAGATCCAAGACGCGAAAATCCTGATCATGGCCACCGACGGGTTCGAGCAGGTCGAACTGACCGTGCCCCGCGACAAACTGCGCGAGGCAGGCGCCACCGTCCACGTCGCCAGCCCCTCGGGCGAGGCGATCAAGGGCTGGGACAAGACCGACTGGGGCGACAGCGTGGACGTCGACCTAAAGATCGAGGCCGCGAAGGTCGAGGATTACGACGCCGTGGTCCTGCCCGGCGGTCAGATCAACCCCGACAAGCTGCGCACCGAGGCAGAGGCCGTGACCCGGGTGCGGCATTTCGCCGAGGCCGGCAAGATCGTCGCCGCCATCTGCCACGGCCCCTGGATGCTGATCGAGGCCGACGTGGTGCGCGGACGCGAGATGACCTCCTTCCCGTCGATCCGCACCGACCTGAAGAACGCCGGCGCGAACGTCGTCGACAAGGAGGTCGTGGCCGACGAGGGCTTTGTTACCAGCCGCAACCCCGACGACCTCGACGCCTTCTGCGCCAAGATCATCGAAGAGGTCGAGGAAGGCCGCCACGAGCGTCACGCGGCTTGACCGGACGCTGCCGCCGCCCCGGACCCGGGGCGGCGGGCATCCGCCCCGGACCCGGATTCACGTTGCGCTCCATTCCAATCCGCCGAATAAACGGGCAGAATGTCATGAACGCGTTATCTCGATCTGGTGTCTGGGCGCATGCGAGAAAGACTTGATCCGCTGATCTCGGAACGGGCCCCGTGGCTGTTCGCCGACCGGCCCGGCACGCAGATCGCTCGCCGTCTGCTCAACCGGATGCTGGCCTACGACACGACGCTGAAGCTGGCCGAGTATTTCGAACATCGCGAGACGCCCGAGATCATGGAGACGATGGGCACCTACCTCGCGCAGGACGTCGAGGCGACGGGCCTGGAAAACATCCCCCGCCAGGGCTCGGCCCTGATCGTGGCGAACCACCCCACGGGCATCGCCGACGGCATCATCCTGCACCACCTGATCGCGCCCTACCGGCCCGACCTGTTCATCTATACCAACGCCGATATCCTGCGCGTGCTGCCGCAGATGGACACGATGATCGCCCCGGTCGAGTGGCGGCCGAACAAGCGCACCCATGCCAAGACGCGCGAGACGATGGCCTATACCCGCAAGGCGATCGACGAGGGGCGGCTGGGGGTCATCTTCCCCGCCGGCCGACTGGCCAAGCGCCGGGGGCTGCGGCTCTACGAGCGTCCTTGGATGGCCTCGGCGGCAATGATAGCGCGCAAGTTCGACCTGCCGGTGATCCCGGTGAACATCCGCGCGCGCAATTCGCTGCTGTTCTACCTGTTCGACCTGATCCATCCGACGCTGCGCGACATCACGCTGTTCCACGAGACGCTGAACAAGTACCGCCAGCCGTTCCGCGTCACGGTGGGCGAACCGATTTCGCCCCGCGCCCTGCCCTCGACCTCGGACGAGGGGATCGAGTTCCTGCGCGAAGCCACGTTGGCGCTCGGAGGCCGCTATGCCCCGACGGTTTCGCTGGTGGACAGCACCGGCATGCCGAGCCTCAGCCGCCGGCGCGTGCAGCGCCCGGTCTGACCGCGAGAAAATTTCCTTAGGAAACGAGGTCAGCGCGTCCGCGTGGTCGGCAGGTCCAGCAGCACGTCGGTCTGAGCCACGTCGTACCCGACCTTCGGCGCGAAGTCCGCAGGGCGCGGCGGGGCCTGCAGCACCGGCCGCACCGGGCCGGCCACCAGTGCCTCGGGCGCCGGGCGCGGCATCGGGCGGGGGCTCGCGTGCATCTGGCAATAGTCCTGCTGGCGCAGCCACGAGGCCATCTCGCGCCGCTTCGTGTCGGACCGCATCGGCCCCCAATCGGCTGACACGCCCGACCACTTCGGGCTGCGGGCATGTATCACGCCGTCGCGCCGCACGGTGCGGGCCATGATCCGAATGGCGCAGGACAGGTTCGCAGCGCCGTCCTTCAGCGCCGAGCCCGTCCGGGCCCGGCAGCCGTAACCGCGCGCCGTGGCCGGCAGGATTTGGAGAAGCCCGTACCACTTGCCGCCCCCGCCCACGGCGGTCGGGCGCCAGGTGCTTTCGTGCTTGGCCAGCGCCGACATGAAGCCGACCCAGAACGAGGCCCGCGCCGGTTCGGGCGCTCGCTCGTAGCCCGGGCACCAGTCGGTGATGTCGCGCGGAACGAGTTCGACCAGCGGCCTGCCATGGCCCTGCAGCGCCTGCATGGCCGATCGGCTCCAGACCTGCCCCTCGGGGCGGAAGTCCCAGCGGGCGACCGGCACTATGTCGAAGACCTCGGGCCGCGGCTTCGGGCGGACCGTCCCTTCGGACGCCGCCGCCGGAAGCGCGAGCCCCGCGACGAGCGCGATGGAAAGGAGGCGGCGCATCCGGGTCACGTCGTGCGCTCCGTGAGCAGGTGGCCGCGCGGGCCCCGGATGACGCCGCGCGCGATCACGACTCGATCGCGCAATACGGCTGCGCACGGGTCCAGGCCTGCATCTCGGCCCGCTTCGACCCGCTGTGGAACGGTCCCCAGTCGCGCATGCCGCGATTTACGTTGCCGTAGTTCAGCACCTGCCGCGACGCGATGCGCACAGCGCAGGTCAGGTTGGCCGCCCCGTCCTTCAGCGCCTGCCCGCTTTGCGCCCGGCAGCCGTAGCCGCGCGCCGTGTTCGGATCGATCTGCACCAGCCCGAACCAGCGCCCGCCGCCTCCGACGGCCGCGGGGTTCCAGGTGCTTTCGTGCTTGGCCAGGGCCGAGAACAGGCCGACCCAGAAGGCCTGCCGGTCTTCCAGGCTGGCGGTCCGGTAGCCGGGGCACCAGGTTTCGATGTCCGCCGGCGTGAAGGCCGGGAGCGAGGCGCCGTGCGTCTGCAGCGCCTCCAGCGTCGCCTCGGTCCAAAGCGGCGCCTCGGGGCGATGGTCCCAGCGGGTCACGGGCAGCGCGGGCGGCTCCTCGGGCTCCTGGCTGACGGCGGCACAGCCACCGAGGGTCATCAGCGCCGCGAGGGCGAGTGAAGCGAGCTTCATGTACGTCTCTCTGAACGGACGGTATGCGATCAACCGCCCGCGAAAGTACCCATCGAGGCCCGTCTGGCAACCTGCGGGCGCGCGGCTCGGCGGATTTCTGCACAAATCAACCCCCGAACGGGCTTTCTGTGCGCCTGTTGCAGTCTCGCCGCCCCCGCCTTGGCCGGCGCGCGGCGGCCCGCTTGCCCTGCGCCGGTGGCTCGCCTAGAAGTCGCGGCGATCCGCCGACAAGTCAGGACAGCCAGATGCTCGACCTTACCTACGAAGCCCCGAAGCCCAAGGTCCTCCAGGGAGCGAAGCACGACTGGGAGCTCGTCATCGGGCTCGAGGTGCACGCGCAGGTCGCCTCGAAGGCCAAGCTGTTCTCGGGCGCCTCGACCGAGTTCGGGGCCGAGCCGAATTCGAACGTCGCATTCGTGGACGCGGGCATGCCGGGGATGCTGCCCGTGATCAACGAGGGCTGCGTCGCGCTGGCGGTGAAGACGGGGCTGGGGCTGAAGGCGCAGATCAACCTGATGTCGGCCTTCGACCGGAAGAACTATTTCTACCCGGATCTGCCTCAGGGTTACCAGATCAGCCAGCTTTACCACCCCATCGTGGGCGAGGGCGAAGTGCTGGTCGACATGGCGCCGGGAGTGGCGCGCAAGGTCCGGATCGAGCGCATCCACCTCGAGCAGGACGCCGGCAAGTCGATCCACGACATGGACCCCAACATGTCCTTCGTGGACCTCAACCGCACCGGCGTCGCACTGATGGAGATCGTCAGCCGGCCCGACATCCGCGGCCCCGAGGAAGCGGCGGCTTACGTCGGAAAGCTGCGCCAGATCCTGCGCTATCTGGGCACCTGCGACGGCAACATGCAGAACGGCAACCTGCGCGCCGACGTGAACGTGTCGGTCTGCCGGCCGGGCGATTACGAGAAATACCAGGAAACGCAGGATTTCTCGCATCTTGGCACGCGGTGCGAGATCAAGAACATGAACTCGATGCGCTTCATCCAGCAGGCCATCGAGTACGAGGCGCGCCGCCAGATCGCGATCATCGAGGACGGCGGCCAGGTGGTCCAGGAAACCCGCCTCTACGACCCCGACAAGGGCGAGACGCGCTCGATGCGCTCGAAGGAAGAGGCGCACGATTACCGCTACTTCCCCGACCCCGACCTTCTGCCGCTCGAGATCGAGCAGGCGTGGGTGGACGGCATCGCCGCCGACATGCCCGAACTGCCCGACGAGAAGCGCGCGCGCTTCGTGCTGGACTACGGCATGACCGAGTACGACGCGAGCGTGCTGACCGCCGAGGTCGAGAACGCCGTGTTCTTCGAGGAGGTCGCCAAGGGCCGCGACGGCAAGATGGCCGCCAACTGGGTCATCAACGAGCTGTTCGGCCGGCTGAAGAAGGACGACCTGTCGATCAAGGAGTCGCCCGTGTCGGCGGCGCAGCTCGGTGGCATCCTGGACCTGCTGGCGAAGGACGAGATCAGCGGCAAGATCGCCAAGGACCTGTTCGAGATCGTCTGGACCGAGGGCGGCGATCCGGCGAAGATCGTCGAGGAGCGCGGCATGAAGCAGGTCACCGATACCGGCGCGATCGAGGCGGCGGTCGACGAGATCATCGCCGCCAACCCCGCGCAGGTCGAGAAGGCCCAGCAGAACCCCAAGCTCGCCGGCTGGTTCGTGGGCCAAGTGATGAAGGCCACCGGCGGCAAGGCGAACCCGAAGGCCGTGAACCAGATCGTGACTGCGAAGCTGGGGCTGTAAGCTCCGGCGCCGGGTCCCGGCGGCCCGTCGCCGCTCCGCCAGCTGTGTCTGGAACCGCCGGGCGGGCGCTGATACTGTCCGCCGGCGCCGAGAACCCGACGGAGTCCGAGAATGCCGTTCTACGAATACATGGTCGTGCCCGCGCCCCGAAAGGGCACCCGCACACGCGGGGTGAAGGGCAGCGACATGCGCTTCGCCCACGCCCTGTCCGAGCTGATCAACGAACATGCCGCCGAAGGGTGGGAATACCAGCGGGCCGAGTCCCTGCCCTGCGACGAGCGCACCGGCATGATCGGCCGCACGACCACCGTGCAGAACGTGCTGGTGTTCCGACGCGAGCTGTTCGACGACCTCACCGGGTCGCGCGACACCCGCACCTACGTCCAGGAATCCCCGCCGCCCGAAGAGATGGCGCGCGAGCTTGAGCGTCAGGATCACGGCACGCGCCTGTCGGCCACGCGCGACGGCGCAGGCGGTGCCGGGCATCGCCTGGGGCCGGCGGCGCCGCAGCGGGGCGCGGTGCACCCGCTGCGCGGCCCCGGCCCGCGCGGGCAGGACAGGTGAGCGCTAGCCGCTGACGTGGAGCGCCAGCGCGTGGATGCGCCCCACGAGGTCCGGGCCCAGCGCCTCGTGGATCGCACGGTGACGCTCGATGCGCGTCATCGGCGTGAAGGCGGGTGCCTGGATCGTCACGCGGAAGTGGCTGTCGCCTCCCTCGCGATATCCGGCGTGGCCGCGGTGGCGCTCGCTTTCGTCCTCTACCTGAAGCACGGTCGGGTCGAAGGCGTCTCTCAGGCGGCTCTCGATTTCGTCAGCAGCGGTCATTTTCCGGGTCGCTCCCCTTTCCTATCTGAACCGAACGTCTAAACTCGCGGGTCCGAGTCGAAAAGGTGCGCGTCATGGCCAAGAATGATCCGTTCGGATTTGACCTTAGGGTCTCCTCAGCCAAGAAGAAAAACCCGCGTGGCAGGCGGGGCATGTCCGGCGCCTTCGAGACGTCGCAGCGGGTGTGCGAGCATCCGGGCTGCCAGGAGGCCGGGCAATACCGCGCGC
This sequence comes from Tranquillimonas alkanivorans, assembly GCF_900115595.1. GTDB lineage: Bacteria > Pseudomonadota > Alphaproteobacteria > Rhodobacterales > Rhodobacteraceae > Tranquillimonas > Tranquillimonas alkanivorans. The sequence goes on along the minus strand of NZ_FOXA01000002.1, from coordinate 170,743 downwards.
CCAAATCGCCCGATCACCTGGACGAGTACCTGTGGTTCTGCAAGGATCACGTGCGCGATTACAACCTGAAGTGGAATTTCTTCAACGGCACCACCGAGGAGGAGTTCGCCGATCAGATCGACAAGGATCGTGTCTGGGGCCGCGAGACCAAGCCGTTCGGCAAGAAGTCGGCCGAGCAGCGCGCGTGGTCGCGGCTGGGGATCGAAGATCCGCACGAGGTTCTGGGCGAGAATGCCACGCGCAACCCGGGCCGCCAGAAGGTCGGGCGCAAGCTGCCCCCGACCGAGCGCCGCGCGCTCGACATCCTGGACGCCAAGGACAGCTGGACCAAGACCGAGATCCGCCGCGCCTACAAGGCGCTGATCAAGGTGCTGCACCCCGACATGAACGGCGGGGACCGGGGCCACGAAGAGCAGCTTCAGGAGGTCGTCTGGGCCTGGGACCAGCTCAAGGACAGCCGTAACTTCCAAGGCTGAGGGCGCGGCGGTCCTGCCGCCGCCCCGTCACTGAGGCGTGGGAAAGCGGATGCTGAAGCGCTTCGGGTGGCGCTCGACCGTCAGGCGGCCGTCGATCCGCTCGGCAAGCTGCCGCACCAGCCCGAGGCCAAGCGCTCCTTCCCGCACGTCGTCCGGCATGGGCCGGCCATCGTCGCTTACCGACAGCTCCAGCGCCTTTTCGTGCTGCGTCAGGGCGATGCGGATCGCGCCTTCGCCGTGGTCCGGGAATGCGTGCTTCAGCGCGTTGGTCAGTAGTTCGGCGACGAACAGGCCGAGGACACGTAGCGTCTGCGGCGGCAGCTCGGCCGCCGCGATGTCGAGGTCGCAGCGCAGGTGGGGTGGTCCGAGAGCAGCGATACGACCACCCGTTCAATGAGGGCGCACGCGTCGCTGTCCCCGTCGAGGGTCTGCAGGGCCGTCAGCGCGTCGAGTTGGCGAGTGGCGGCGGACACCGCCTGCTGGACTTCCGGCTGGTCGAGATGGCGCAATTCGCGCCGCAGGAGCGCACCGGACATGGCGACGGCATTCTTCACCCGGTGCTCGAGCTCGCGCATTTCCAGGACCGCCCGCTCCGCCTCGGCCCGCGCGGCGCGTCCCGCGGCGGCGAGCCTCAGCCCCTCGACGACGAAGGCCGCGATGCGCTGCATCGCGCGCGCGTCGCGGCTGGTGAAGGGGCGCGAGTCGTCGTGCGAGATGAGCCAGATGGTCGCCTCAAGCGGCTCTTCGCGGTCGGTCAGCGGCACCAGCAGCACCTCGTGCATACATTGCTCGCTCACGAGGTAACTGTACAGCCGCTCGGGCCGGTGCATTGAGCACGGGCATGGCGCCGTCCACGCAGACGCCGCAGGGCGAGAAGTCGCGCGGTGCCGATCCGCCGAGCCGAGCCGCCATTGGGCCTTCGACGGCGATCCAGCGGAACACGTCGCCCTCGTCCGCGTCGGGTTCGTGCAGGCTGATGCCGCAGGTGTCCGCCCCGCTCAGGTCGATCGCCGCGCGGCAACAGGCGCGGAAGACCGCGGCGGCCTCGCCGCTTTGCAGGGCATCCGACAGACGCCGCATGGCCGCGACCTCGTCTGCGACGTCCTCGGCAGCGACGGGCCTGGTGTCGAGCTGCGAACTGATGGTGATGTCGCGCAGCATTTGCGCAACGCGTTCGGGCGCGGGCTGTGCCGCGCTGATCATGCTCGCGTCGTTCATCCCGGTTTTCCCTGCCTAAGAAGATAGTCGCCCCGGGGCACTTTCGCCCCGGGGCATCATCATGTCCAGTACCAGCCGTTTCGCACGGCCGCGCGCGGCTCAGGCCGCGGCGGGCTCGAAGGTCAGGCTGACGCCGTTGATACAGTGGCGCTTGCCGGTCGGCTCGGGCCCGTCGTCGAAGATGTGGCCCAGGTGCGAGCCGCAGCGCGAGCAGTGGCACTCGGTCCGCACCATGAACAGCAGCTTGCGGTCCTGCTTGGTGCCGATGGCGCCCGGCATCGCTTCGTAGAAGGACGGCCAGCCGGTGCCACTGTCGAACTTCGTCGCCGCGTCGTAGAGCGGCAGGTCGCAGCCCTTGCAGTGGAAGATGCCCAGCTCCTTGATGTCGTTGAGCGGAGAGGTGAAGGCGCGCTCGGTCCCCTCCTCCCGCATGACCTCGTATTCGAGATCGGTCAGCATCTCGCGCCATTCCTCCTCGGTGCGGGTGACCTCGAAGCTGCCCTCGGCGGCCCAGGAGAGGCGCGCGAGGAGCGGCGCTGCGGCGGTGGCGGTCGCGGCGGCGATGAAGGCTCGGCGATTCATGGCGGGGTCCTCCGGCGTTGATCCGGCCCGGCTGCGCGCCCGGGCGATGGTCTTGTCTTGGCGTAAAGGTGGGGCTGCGGGCGATAAATGAACAGTATCAATCGCGTGAATGACGGCAATGCGAGCGCGCGTGACCGCCGGACGGAAAAGCGGCCGGACGCGGCGGCCGCGTGCGCCGGCGGTGCCTGCAACCCCGGCCGGCTGTTCCGACGGGCCTTCCCCTTGCACCGCCCGGCTATATGTTGCACCACGCGAGGCGATTGAGAGACGGGCCACGGGCCCCGGCGAAAGGGTTCACGACATGGCGGACGGCACGATCGACATCCACGCGAAACCGACCGAGGAGATCTCGGTGCGCGAGACCTTCGGGATCGACAGCGACATGATCGTGAAGGGCTTCGCCGAGCGGACCGACCGCGTGCCCGAGATCGACTCAACCTACAAGTTCGACCGCGACACCACGCTCGCTATCCTCGCCGGCTTTTCCCACAACCGCCGCGTGATGATCCAGGGCTATCACGGCACCGGCAAGTCCACCCATATCGAGCAGATCGCCAGCCGCCTGAACTGGCCCTGCGTTCGCGTGAACCTCGACAGCCACATCAGCCGCATCGACCTGATCGGCAAGGACGCGATCAAGCTGCGCGACGGCAAGCAGGTCACCGAGTTCCAGGAGGGCATCCTGCCCTGGGCCCTGCGCAACCCCACCGCCATCGTCTTCGACGAATACGACGCGGGCCGCGCCGACGTGATGTTCGTGATCCAGCGGGTGCTCGAGGTCGAGGGCAAGCTGACCCTGCTAGACCAGAACGAGGTGATCACCCCGCACCCGTATTTCCGCCTGTTCGCCACCGCGAACACGGTGGGCCTGGGCGACACGACCGGCCTTTACCACGGCACCCAGCAGATCAACCAGGGCCAGATGGACCGCTGGTCGCTGGTGGCGACGCTGAACTACCTGTCGCACGACGCCGAGGCCGCGATCGTCCTGTCGAAGGCGCCCAGCTACAACACCGAGAAGGGCCGCCGCACGATCAGCCAGATGGTGACCGTTGCCGACCTGACGCGCACGGCCTTCATGAACGGCGACCTCTCGACGGTGATGAGCCCGCGGACCGTGATCGCCTGGGCGCAGAACGCCACGATCTTCCGCGACATCGGCTATGCATTCCGGCTGACCTTCCTCAACAAGTGTGACGAACTCGAGCGCGAGACGGTGGCCGAGTTCTTCCAGCGCTGCTTCGACGAGGAACTGCCCGAGAGCGCCGCGTCGGTCAGCGTCCGGTGAACCACCGGCGGCATATGCGGTGGATCAGGGGCCTGCCGGCAACGGCGGGCCTTTTGCTTTTCGGGCTGGTGGCGACGGCGCAGGAGGACGAGGCGCTTTACCCCGCGGCACAGTGCGCAGCCCTGTGGCTGGGCTTCTCGGACTACATAGGCGGCACTGCGGAGGCGGATCTGGGCCGCGCCTTCCGCGACGTGGCGGTACGGCTGTCGGGCGACGCGGCACGGGTGGACGCGTTCATCGCCGAGCAGCGCCCGCTCATGTCGCTGATGATCGACGCCCACGTGTGGGAGCAGGACGAGGACAGCCGCGACATCTTTGAGCGCCTTGCCCAGACCTGCGAAGCGTTCGGGGCGCGCCACCCAGAGACGCGGGCCCTGTTGCGGGCAGAGTGACCCTCAGCCGCCCTGCCCCGCCAGGAAGACGCAGCCGTCCGACAGGAGCTCGGGCGGCGTCACGCACAGCGCGCGCGCAACGCGCCACGCCGCTAGCACCTTCGGCACATAATCCTGTGTCTCGGCAAAGGGCGGCACACCGCCGTGATTGAGCACGGCGTTCTCGCCCGCGTTATAGCCCGCCAGCGCCAGCACGGCGTCGCCGCGGAACTCCTTGAGCAGCCAGTCGAGGTAGGCGACGCCGCCCCGGATGTTGTCGGACGCGATGAAGCTGTCGCTCACCCCGAAGCGCGCGGCGGTGGCGGGGACGAGCTGCATCAGCCCCTGCGCGCCCGCGGGACTAACGGCGGCCGGCCGTCCACCCGACTCCACCGCAATCACCGCCAGGGCCAGCGCGGGCGAGACGCGCGTGCCGACCGTCGCCTTCAATATGGCGGGACCGTGCGTGGCGGCGATCCGGTTCAGCGCGTCGAGCCGCGGCGCCGGCGGCGCCTCCCGCGCCAGCACGTCGAGCGCGAGGGCGGTGCGGGCATAGGGATCGGCCCCCAGCCCGGGATCGACGGCGCTCCAGAACCAGTGACCGTCGCGGAGTGGGCGGTCATCTTCGGGAGGCCTCTCCTCCCGTGGCACTTCCGGCGGCGCGGGCGGCTTCGGCGTGATCTGCACGGTGATCCGCCGCGTCACGCCCGGGGCGGGCGGCGCCACGCGCTTGAACGTGAACTCCGGAAACGGCGGCGGCTCCGCCGCGACGGGCGCGGCGAGAAGGATCAGGGCGGCGACAAGGACTGCTCGCATGCGGTTGGCTCCGCATCTATGCGTGACTGCTCAGCCCTTTGTGCGCGAGGTGGCGACTCGAATCCAGCCCCGACGGGGGCTCAGGACGTGCCCGTGAGGCCCTTTCAGCGCACGCGATGGGGGACAACCGCAATCCGAGGGAGAGAAAGAATCTCCTGTTTGCAGTGCCTTATGCAAGAAATTCCGCGCTGGGAGCGCCGGTAGAAAAAGGTCGTACCCCGGTCAAATTGCTGCCCGAATCCAACGGCTTATTGCACCTGTACCGAGGCACTGAGCCGACCCTGAGAGACGCGGCGGCCTGAGGTTTCGGGAAGCGAAGCCAGAGCGAAACCTAGAGGACCAGAAACATGAAACTCTTCGATCTGATCAAGACCTTCCGCAACGACGAAGACGGCGCCGTGACCGTCGACTGGGTCGTCCTGACCGCCGCCATCGTGGGGCTGGGGATTGCTGTGATCACAGCTGTAAGTGGTGGGGTCAACAACCTCGGCGACAGCATCAACACTTCTCTTTCGGAGGCTACGGTTGATAATCTAAGCGATCTGGCTACGGCGGCGGATAAGCCGGCTGGCACTGAATAATGCGGAACGTAGCTGGAGGCTCCGACAAGGCGGCCTCCAGCAGCAGCCGAAAGCTTGGTAGCTGCATGCCGCAGGAAATCTTGAAGCGCATGCAAGATAGATTTCGGCAGTCTTGAGCCTGAAGAGGATCAATAAGATGCGCGCAATCTTTGGCTTAGTCCTGATCCTCGGCCTCGCCCTAGCAGGCGGCGCCGTTTACATGGCGAAGGACTACCTGTCCCAGACGCAGGCCCAGCTCGAACAAGAGCGTGAGTTGCGCGACCAGATCGTCCCCACCAAGGAGGTCATCGTCGCGAACCGCCAGATTCGCTACGGCGAGTGGCTGGCGCCCGAGGACCTGCGCAAGGTGAAGTGGCCGGAGCAGGCCGTGCCCGCCGGGGCCTTTACCAGCGTCGACGAGCTTTTCCCGCAGGGCTTCGAGGAGCCGCGCGCGGTGCTCCGGACAATGGAGAAGGACGAGGCGGTGCTGGCCGTCAAGGTGACCGACCCCGGCGAGGATGCGGGCGTGTCGTCGCGGCTGAGCCCCGGAATGCGGGCCTTCGCGATCCGGGTAGACGTGACCTCGGGCGTGTCGGGTTTCCTGCGACCGGGCGACCGGGTGGACGTCTACTGGTCGGGCAGCGTGGGCCGCGAGGAGGTGACCAAGCTGATCGACGCCAACGTCAAGCTCGTTGCGATCGACCAGTCGGCGGACGAGGACCGCTCCTCCCCCACCGTTGCGCGCACCGTGACGGTCGAGGCGTCGCCGCGGCAGGTCGCCTCCCTCGCCCAGGCGCAGGAGACGGGACGGCTGTCGCTCAGCCTTGTCGGCGCCGAGGACCAGGGAACCGCCGACATGGTCGAGATCAACCAGCGCGAGCTTCTGGGCCTCAAGGAAGAAAAGGTCGTCGAGGTCGAGCGGGAAGAGGTCTGCACCATCAAGACGCGCAAGGGCGGCGAGGTGCACGAGATCGCGATTCCCTGCACCAACTGACTTTCGCAAAGGCCGAAAGCACGAAGAAGGCGCAACACCGGGCGTGTTGCGCCTTTTCCACATAAGGGGTGGCGCGCAACGGACTGTTTCTTGCAAAAATTCCCCGCCTCCCGCATCGTGACCCGAACCGGGCGAAAGACCCGCACCGCCAAGCGTGATCAGAGAGGCAGGATCGCATGAGCCTGAAACCCGTCGTGACGGCCGCCCTCGCGGGCCTCGCCGTCGCCGCCTACGCGCCCGCTCCGGCGGCGGCGCAAACGCTGCGCGTGCTGGACCAGACGACCTCCGGCGACCTGCAGGTTCCGATGAACCGGGCCGTGGTCGTGGAAAGCGACGAACCCTTCGCCGAACTTTCCATTGCCAACCCCGAGATCGCCGACATCTCGACCCTGTCGGACCGGACGATCTATGTCCTGGGGCGCGCGCCCGGTCGCACCACGCTGACATTGCTGAACGCTGAGGGCCGGCTGATCACCAATGTCGAGGTGCAGGTCACGCCCGATGTCGGCGAGTTCAAGGAGCGGCTGCGCCAGATCCTGCCGGGCGAGCCGATCGAGGTGCGCACCGCCAACGACGGCATCGTGCTTTCGGGCACGGTGTCGAGCATCGTGGCGCTGGAACGCGCGCTCGACCTCGCACAGCGCTACGCGCCCGAGCGGGTGTCGAACCTGATGACCGTAGGCGGCACGCAGCAGGTCATGCTGAAGGTCCGCTTCGCCGAGATGCAGCGCTCGGTCAGCAAGGCGCTGTCGGGCTCCCTGGCGCTGGGGGGCACGGTCGGCGGCGGCGATGGACAAGTGGCGCTGTTCGGCGGCACCGGCGCGCTCGCCAACGCGTCCGGCAGCTTGGGCAACGGTCCCGTGACGCCGCGCACCGACGCCAACGGACAGGTCGGCATCGGGTTCAGCGCGGGCGACCTGGAGTTCGCGGTGCTGCTCGAGGCGCTCGAGTCCAAGGGCGTGCTGCGCACCCTGGCCGAACCGAACCTGACCGCCCTGTCGGGGCAGGAAGCCTCGTTCCTCGCGGGCGGCGAGTACCCCATTCCGGTCGTCGGCGACGAAGGCTCGATCAGCGTCGAGTACAAGCCCTTCGGCGTCGAGCTGACCTTCGTGCCGCGCGTGGTCGACGGCGACAGGATCAACCTCGAGATGGCCGCGGCCGTGTCGGGCATCGACAACTCCGTCGTCGTCCAGAACGAAGGCTTCTCGGTCAACGGGTTCCGCCGGCGCGAGACGACCACCACGGTCGAGATGCGCGACGGCGAGAGCTTCGCCATCGCGGGCCTGCTGCAGGACGACTTCCAGGACCTGTCGGGCCAGGTGCCCTGGCTGGGGGACATCCCGGTGCTGGGCGCGCTGTTCCGCAGCGCCGAGTACGAGCGCCAGCAGAGCGAACTGGTGGTCATCGTGACGCCGCACCTGGTCTCGCCGGTGCGGGGCGAGGCGCTGGCCCTGCCGACCGACCGGGTGGTGCCGCCGACCGAGCAGGAGCTTTTCCTCTACGGACGCACCGTCGGCGGGGGCCGCAGCCTTCCGGGCGCGGCGGGCGAGGTCGCGAAGCAGGACTTCAGCGGCTCCTACGGCTACGTGATGGAGTGACGGACATGAAGGCCAGCGGAAAGATCCTTGTGGCGGTTTCGGTCCTGGCGCTCACCGCCTGTACCGCCGAAAACCGCACCGCCCTGGCGTGGAACGAAGAGGCCGGCGGCTACCTCGACGACACCGGCTTCGGCGATGCCACGATGAACAACACGCTCGTGCAGACGGGCGAGCGGGGCTACGTGCTCGACCTCAACCGGCGCTTCGCGTCCGAGGTCGACCCGATGATCACCTTCCCCTTCGACAGCGCAGCGCTGACGCCGCAGGCGCGGGCGACCCTGGTCCGGCAGGCGCGCTGGATCCGGCAGTTCCCCGAGGTCCGCTTCGCCGTCTACGGCCACACCGACCTCGTGGGGTCCGAGGAGTACAACTACCGCCTCGGGCTGCGGCGGGCGCAGGCGGCGGTGAACTACCTGGTGTCGCAGGGCGCGGACCGGTCGCGCCTCAAGGCGCTCGTATCCTACGGCGAGGAGCAGCCGCTGATCGTCACGCAGGGCCGCGAGCGGCAGAACCGCCGCACGATCACGGAAGTCTCGGGCTTCGTGCAGTCCCACCCGATGGTACTGAACGGCAAGTACGCCGAGGTCGTGTTCCGCGGCTACGTCGCCAGCGCGACACCGGGCACGAACATCGCAGCCGACGCGGTGGAATGAGGCGCGGGGCCGGGACGCGGCCCCGGCGCTGCCGCCCGGCACGGGACGGGCACAAAACGTCCCGGCACGGCAGATAATCACGGTTTTGTGGCCGTAATATCGCCAAGTTTCCCCGCGAAGGAGGATACAAGCCCCGGCACGAGGGACGCGGCGAGTCGCCCGCGCCGATGCACGTGTTCCGCCGCCACTCCGGCGGAGTGCGAGAACCAAGGATGTGAGTCATGAGCAGCAATGCCGTCGCGCAGACAGACCCGGAGCCGATCGTCGCCTGCACCATCTGCCGGGACATCCAGAACTTCGACCTTCTGATCGAGGACATGGAGTCCGAGCTCGGCGAGCGCTGGGGCGATTTGTCGTTCGAGGACGCGGCGCTGTTTCTCCAGCAGCCGGATGCGGATGCGCTCGAGTTCGTCGCCGTCGCCATGGACGAGGACGACGAGCCCGACCTGCCGGTCATTGCCGCGACCGTGAAGGCCGCGGTCGAGAAGGGCGTGAAAGTCATCGTCATCGCCGAGGAAGTGAGCCCGATGGTCCTGCACCGTCTGCTCAAGCTCGGCGCGACCGAATTCGTGCCCTATCCCCTGCCCCAGGGCGCGCTGCACGAGGCGATCGAGCGGCTGCGCACGCCGCCCCCCGAGGCCGAGGCGCCCGCCGCCGAGCGTCCGAAGCTGCAGGCGACCGGCGACCGCGACGGCGTGGTGCTGGCGGTGCACGGTCTGTCGGGCGGCGTGGGCGCGACGACCTTCGCCGTCAACCTGGCCTGGGAACTCGCGACGATCGAGAAGCAGGACGCCCCGCGCGTCTGCCTTCTGGACTTCGACCTGCAGTTCGGCGCGGTGGCGACGTATCTCGACCTTCAGCGCCGCGAGGCGGTGTTCGAGCTTCTGTCGAACACCGAGGCGATGGACACCGACAGCTTCATGCAGGCACTGCTGACCTATGGCGACAAGCTGCACATCCTGACCGCGCCCGCCGACATGCTGCCGCTCGACATCGTGACCGGCGAGGATATCGAGCGCGTGCTAGCCGCGGCGCGGGCGAACTTCGACTATGTGGTGATCGACATGCCACGCACGGTCGTCCACTGGACCGAGACGGTGCTGAACCAGGCGCATGTCTACTTCACGCTGCTCGAGCTCGACATGCGGTCAGCCCAGAACGCGTTGCGGCTGCTGCGGGCGCTGAAGTCCGAGGAGCTGCCGGTCGAGAAGCTGCGCTACATCCTCAACCGCGCGCCCAAGTTCACCGACCTGACGGGCAAGAGCCGTGTCAAGCGCATGGCCGAAAGCCTCGACATCTCGCTCGACGTGCAATTGCCCGACGGCGGCAAGCAGATCCTGCAGGCCTGCGACCACGGCCAGCCGCTGGCTGAGATCGCCAAGAAAAGCCCCGTCCGCAAGGAAATCCAGAAGATTGCCCGCCAGGCGCACGAGGTGAACCGGGCCGAGGCGAAGGAAGGCTGAGAGGAGTTCGCAAGGCATGTTCTCGCGTTACAAGAAGACGGGCGGCGGCAAGCCCGCACCGGTGGCTGCAGCGGCCGAGGCCGACGCCGCCCCCGCGCATGCCCCCGCCGCGGCACCGAAAGCCGCGCCGCCCAAGCCCACGCCGATGCAGACCCGCCGTTCGCCCGCCAAGCCCGCGCCGGTCGACAAGGAGCGCAAGCGCAAGGAGCGGCTGGCCGAGATCAAGGTCGAGCTGCACAAGCGCCTGCTGGACAACCTGAACCTCGCCGCCATCGAAACCGCGGCCGAGGCGGACCTGCGCGCCGAGATCGTGTCGATCGCGGGCGAGGCGCTGGACGAGCTGGGCGTGGTGCTTAACCGGGAGGAACGCCAGGCCCTCAACCAGGATCTCTATGACGAGGTGAAAGGCCTGGGCCCGCTCGAGACGCTGCTCAAGGACGACAGCGTCAACGACATCCTGGTGAACGGCCCGCAGCAAATCTTCGTCGAGCGCAACGGCAGGCTCGAGCTGACGGACATCACCTTCAAGGACGAGCGCCACCTGCTGCGGATCATCGACAAGATCGTGTCCGCCGTGGGCCGCCGCGTCGACGAGTCGAACCCCTATGTCGACGCGCGTCTCGCCGACGGCTCGCGTTTCAACGCGATGGTGCCGCCGATCGCGGTGGACGGCTCGCTGGTCTCGATCCGGAAGTTCAAGAAGGAAAAGCTGGGCATCCGCGATCTCGTGGGCTTCGGCGCCTTCTCGGAAGAGATGGCGCTATACCTCGAAGCCGCAGTGTCGACCCGGCTGAACGTGATCGTTTCGGGCGGGACCGGCTCGGGCAAGACCACGACGCTCAACGCGCTGTCGTCCTTCATCGACAACTCCGAGCGTATCCTGACCATCGAGGACACCGCCGAACTTCAGCTTCAGCAGACGCATGTGGGCCGGATGGAAAGCCGTCCCGCCAACGTCGAGGGCAAGGGCGCCGTCACGCAGCGCGACTGCCTTCGCAACGCGCTGCGGATGCGTCCCGATCGCATCATCGTGGGCGAGACGCGGGGAGAGGAAGTCATCGATATGCTCCAGGCCATGAACACCGGCCACGACGGCTCGATGACCACGATCCACGCGAACTCGTCACGGGACGCGGTGTCGCGGCTCGAGAACATGATCGCGATGGCCGGTATCGAGATGCCGATCAAGGCGGTGCGCAGCCAGATCGCCAGCGCCGTGCACCTGATCGTGCAGGCCAGCCGCCTGCAGGACGGCTCGCGCCGAATGGTGTCGATCACCGAAGTGACCGGCATGGAGGGCGACGTAATCTCGATGCAGGAGGTCTTCCGCTTCCAGCGCGTCGGCCTGACCCCCGACAACAAGATCATCGGCCATTTCACGGCGACCGGCGTGCGGTCGCATTTCTCAGAACGGTTCCGGATGTGGGGCTTCAACCTGCCGCCCGAGATCTTCGAACCCGTCAATCCGGGACGCTGAACCATGCCCATCAGTGCCGAACCGCTGATCTATGGACTGATCTTCGTCGCCGTTCTGGTGCTGGTCGAGGGCCTGTATCTGACGGTCTTCGGCAAGTCGATCAGCCTCAACAGCCGGGTGAACCGCCGTCTCGAGATGCTCGAGAAGGGCAAGGGCCGCGAACAGGTGCTCGAACAGCTCCGCAAGGAGATGTCGCAGCACATGAAGTCGCAGAAGATCCCGGTCTATGCGCTTCTGGCGGCCAAGGCGCAGAAGGCCAACATCGCCTTTTCGCCGGTGCAGCTGATCCTGGTGATGGCGGTTCTGGCCGGGGTGGCTTTCGCCGGCCTGACCTTCGCGACCGAGGCAAGCCCCGTCGTGCGCGCCGCCGTCGCAATCGCGATGGGCGTCGGCGGGGTCTATGTCTGGATAGACAACAAGGCCAAGAAGCGGATGGGCCTGATCGAAGAGCAGCTGCCCGACGCGGTCGAGCTCATGGTCCGCTCGCTGCGCGTGGGTCACCCGTTCTCGTCGGCGATCAACATCGTCGCGAAAGAGGTGCCCGATCCGCTGGGATCCGAGATGGGCGTTATCGCAGACGAAAGCGCCTATGGCCGCGACGTGGGTGAATCGCTCAAGGCGATGGCCGAGCGGATGGACATGCAGGATTTGCGCTTCCTGGCGGTCGCCGTGACCATCCAGCAGCAATCCGGCGGCAATCTGGCCGAGATCCTGGACGGCCTGGCAAAGGTGATCCGCTCGCGTTTCAAGCTGTTCCGCAGGGTCAAGGCAATCACCGCCGAGGCCAAGTGGTCCGGCATGTTCCTGTCAGTCTTCCCGCTCGTCGCGCTTGTGGCCATCGTCGTCATCAAGCCCGACTACTACGACGACGTGAAAGAGACGGCGTACTTCATCCCCGCCTGCCTTGTCGTCGCAGGCTTCCTTGTCGCCAACATCTTCGTGATGCGGGCACTGGTGAACATCAAGGTCTGAGGAGGGTCCGATGGACGCCATTAACGCGCTTCTGACCGAGCAGCTCGGTCCCCTCGGCCCGCTGATCGCGGTCGGCGGTCTGGGCCTGCTGCTGGTGCTTCTGGCCCTGCCCGCGCTGCTCAAGCGGAAGGAAGACCCGCTCGACCGGCTCAGGAAGTCGGCCGCGGCCGGACGGCAGGACGCCAACGCGAAGGACAAGCGCCTGCGCGTGGGCGGCAAGCAGGACAAGCTGGCGAAGTACTCCGACTTCCTCGAGCCGCAGAACGAGGCCGAGTATTCCGCAGTGCGCCTGAAGCTCTTGCAGGCCGGCTATCGCTCGAAGAACGCCGTGCGGATGTACCACTTCGCGCAGTTCGTGCTGGGACTGGGTGCGCTGCTTCTGGGCGGCCTCTATGCCGTGCTGTCCAGCGCGACGGGCGAGCCCACCACCACGAACCTCATCCTGTCGATCCTGATCCCCGGCACCATCGGCTACATGGCGCCGAAGTACTGGGTGACCAAGCGACAGCAGCAGCGGCAGGAAGAGATCACCAACGGCTTTCCCGACGCGCTGGACATGATGCTGGTCTGCGTCGAGGCGGGCCAGTCGCTGGATCAAGCGATCATCCGGGTGGCCAAGGAAATCCGCGCGGGCTTCCCCGCACTGGCCGACGAGTTCGAAATGGTCAGCTACGAGATCAAGGCCGGCAAGGACAAGGTCAGCGTCCTGCGCGACATGTCCGAGCGTTCGGGCGTGTCCGATGTGTCGAGCTTCGTGACCGTGCTGATCCAGTCCGCCACCTTCGGCACCTCGGTCGCCGAGGCGCTGCGCGTCTACGCGGCCGAGATGCGCGACAAACGCGTCATGCGCGCTGAGGAAAAGGCCAACACCTTGCCGACCAAGATGACTCTGGCCACGATGATGCTGACCGTGCCGCCGCTGTTGATCATCCTTCTCGGCCCGTCGGTCTATGACATCGTGGTGACGCTCGGCAACTTCTCGATGTAGCCCGGATGATGCGCCGCCCCGTCGCCCTCCTGCCCCTTCTGGCCCTGCTCGCGGCCTGCACCGCGCCTGGCGGTGAGGTCTCCGGCCCCTTTGCCCCGGCCAGCGTGCCAGCGTCGGAACAGGCGGTCGACGGGCTGGTCGTCGGTCACCGCCTCATGGCGGCGGGCGAACACGAGCTGGCGCTGAAATCCTTCCTGCGCGCCACGGCCGAGCACGGCGCGACGGCCGAGATCCTGTCCTCGATCGGCTCGGCCAACCTGCGCCTCGGCCGCCTGAACCAGGCCGAGGGGCTCCTGCGGGAAGCGGTGGAGACCGACCCGGACTATCCCGCGGCCTGGAACAACCTCGGGGTTGTCCTGATGGAGCGGGGGAAGGTGCCCGAAGCCGCGCAGGCCTTCCACCGGGCCTTCGCGCTCGACAGTGGCCGCAGTGTCGAAATCCGCGACAATCTGGCCTTGGCGCTCGCAAAAAAGGGAAATCCGTCGTACGCTCCGGCGCAGAACAACTTCGCCCTGGTGCGGCGCGGAACGGGCGACTTCCTGATCCGCACCGATCCCTGAGGCGAGGGACGCGAGCAGCACGGGACCACAGGCACATGCGCCACTCAATCCTGATTCCGCTCTGCCTCGGCAGCGCCGTCGCCCTGTCGGCGTGCGAGCGCGGCGCCGAGGCCGAGGTCGACCGCGCCATCCAGAGCGTGAACGTCATCGACGAAAGCAACCTCAACGACGTCATGCTCACCGCCGCCGATCCGCAGGAGGCGGTGAACTACTTCCGCCGCGCCACCGCCGAAAAGCCCGACCGGATCGACCTTCAGCGCGGGCTGGCCAAGTCGCTGATCCGCGCCAAGAGCGCAACCCAGGCCGTCGCCGTCTGGGCCCGGGTGGCCGAGCACCCCGAGGCGACGAACGAGGACAAGGTCGCCTATGCCGACGCCCTGATCCGCTCCGGCGCATGGGAACGTGCGGAGGCCGTGCTCGATGCGGTGCCGCCGACCTACGAGACCTACCAGCGCTACCGGCTCGAGGCGATGGTCGCCGACAGCAATGAGGAATGGCGGAAGGCCGACAGCTTCTACGAGGTCGCGACGGGCCTGACCACGGACCCGTCCGGCGTGCTCAACAACTGGGGCTACTCGAAGCTGTCCCGCGGCGATTATGCGGATGCCGAGCAGCTGTTCAGCGAAGCGATCGTGCACCGGCCGGACCTCTTCACCGCCAAGAACAACCTGGTGCTGGCGCGCGGGGCGCAGCGGAAATACGACATCCCCGTCGTCCCGATGGACCAGACCGAACAGGCGCAGCTAATGCACACGATGGCGCTGGCCGCGATCAAGCAGGGCGACGTCGCCATCGGCCGCGGGCTTCTGCGCGAGGCGATCGAAACGCACCCGAGGCACTTCGACGCCGCCGTGCGGGCGCTTCGTGCGCTCGAGGCCAACGTCGCCGGCTGACATGCTCGCCCTGCCCGACCACGCCGCGCTGGCTTTCCTTCCCTTCGCCTTGCCGGTCTGCTTCTGGGTCGCCTGGAGCGACATGGCGCGGATGAAGATCCCCAACCTCGCGGTCCTCGCGCTGATGGGGCTGTTCCTGCTGGTCGGGCCGCTCGTCTTGCCGCTGCCGGCTTGGGGTTGGGCATGGATGCATTTCGCCGTAGTGCTGCTGGCCGGGTTCGTGCTGAACCTCGTGGGCGCCCTCGGCGCGGGGGACGCCAAGTTCTCCGCCGCCGCCGCGCCCTTCGTGGCACCGGCGGATGCCGGCATCGTGCTCTACCTTCTGGCGACGGTGACGCTGGCCGCTTTCGTGACGCACCGCGCCGCCCGCGCCGTCCCGGCGATTCGCGGGCGGGTGGCCCACTGGGAAAGCTGGCACCGCACCCGCGACTTCCCCATGGGCATGCCGCTCGCTGGCACGCTTGCCGCTTATCTCGCGCTCGCCGCGGCGGGGGCCTGAAGCCGCGCAAGGTCGCATTTTCGACAATGCGGCGAACCCTCTCCATCTTTTGGCCATCAATCGCCGACAGGATCGGGCGCAGGACGGGCCTTCCGGGGTCCGTCATGCGACAGTGACGATTGCGAGGCCCCAGATGAACATGCAGACCGGCGCCGTCACCGCTCCGCCGCCGCCCCGCTCGCTCGAAGAAATGCGGCTACCGATGGTGATGATGCGGGACATCCTGCTCAAGACGATGTTCCGCCAGAACCTGGAGCATGTGTCAGAGATCGCGCGGAAGATCTGCCTGCCCGTCGCGGTCACGCAGGAACTCGTGGACCTCGCCCGCAGCCAGAGACTGGTCGAGGCGACGGGCACGCTGCACGCCACCGCCTCCTCGGAAATGGGCTACCAGCTCTCGGACGCCGGCAAGGCGCGTGCGCTCGACGCCCTGTCGCAGTCCGAGTACTTCGGCCCCATGCCGGTGCCGCTGGACGTCTACCGCGAACAGGTCCAGCGCCAGTCGGTGCGCAACATCCACGTCACTCGAAAACGGCTGATCGAGGCGATGGGCCACCTGATCCTGCCGGGCCACCTGCTCGACCATCTCGGGCCGGCGGTCAGCGCGGGCCGGTCGATCCTGATGTACGGGCCGCCCGGCAACGGCAAGTCCTCGATCTCGAATGGCATCCGCAACGCGCTCGGCGATCGCATCTACGTCCCCCGCGCGATCGAGTATGCGGGCCAGGTCATCACCGTCTACGATCCCATCGTCCACTCGGCCGCCGAGGTCGAAGAGGACGACCCGACCGTGCTGCGCCGTCGTGCCCGCTTCGATTCGCGCTACGTGCTCTGCGAACGGCCGACGGTGGTGACGGGGGGCGAGCTGTCGCTGTCGATGCTCGACCTCGTCTACAACCCGACCGCCCGCACCTACCAGGCGCCGCTCCAGCTCAAGTCGACGGGGGGCATCTTCATCGTCGACGATCTCGGCCGGCAGGAAGAGCCGCCGCAGGCGCTGGTCAACCGCTGGATCGTCCCGCTCGAGGAAAGCAAGGACATCCTCGCCCTCCAGTCCGGCGAAAAGTTCGAGGTGCCCTTCGACACGCTGGTCATCTTTTCCACCAACTTCCACCCGAACGAGATCTTCGACCAGGCGGCGCTCCGGCGGATCTTCTTCAAGATCAAGATTGACGGCCCGAACCAGTCCGACTTCCTCAAGATCTTCGCGCTGGTGGCGAAGAAGAAGAACATGCCGCTGGACGAAAAGTCGCTGCTGCACCTGATGAAGGTGAAGTACCCGACGATCAACAACGTCTACGCGAACTACCAGCCGGTGTTCCTGATCGACCAGATGATCTCGATCTGCGATTTCGAGGGGCTGCCCTACCAGATGACGCCCGACCTGATCGACCGGGCCTGGGACAACATGTTCGTCCGCGACGAGGAGATCGTGCGCTAGGGACTTCCTCTTGCTCCAAATACTCGAAGCGCAGGGCCAACCTCAGGCGGCGCGGGTGCCACGCAGGCGCACCCTGCGCAACCAAAGCAACTTCCTTTGAAGGAAGTTGGCGAAACTTTTGCAGAAAAGTTTCGGCCCCGCCGCTATCTAGCGCGGCATGACCACGCTTCCTGCCCGCTTCACCGATTGGTTCGCCGCCCGGGGCTGGACCATCCACCCCCACCAGCAGGACATGCTGGACCGCGCCGACGCGCCCGCCCTCCTGCTGATCGCGCCCACGGGCGGCGGCAAGACGCTCGCGGGCTTCCTGCCCTCGTTGGTTGAGTTGGCCGACGGCCGGCACGCGGGGCTTCACACGCTCTACATCTCGCCGCTCAAGGCGCTTGCCGCCGACATCCGGCGCAACCTCGGCACGCCGATCGGCGACATGCGCCTGCCGATCCGCGTCGAGGACCGTACCGGCGACACCTCGGCCACACGAAAGAAGCGCCAGCGCGCCGACCCGCCGCACATCCTGCTGACCACGCCCGAAAGCCTCGCGCTCCTGCTCAGCTACGAGGACGCGCCGCGCATGTTCGCGGGGCTCAAGCGCGTGGTGGTGGACGAAATCCACGCGCTCGCCGAGTCGAAGCGCGGCGACCAGCTGATGCTCGCCCTCTCGCGCCTTCAGGCGATCGTGCCGGACATGCGGCGCGTGGGCCTGTCGGCTACCGTCGAGGACCCGGCCGCCATCGCCGGCTTCCTGGCCCGCCACCCCGACCCCTGCGATATCCTCTATGCCGACCCCGGCCCCGACCCCGACATCGCCATGCTGCGGACGGAAGAGCCGCCGCCCTGGGCCGGCGGCGGCGGCAAGTACGCGATCCCGGCCGTGCTCGAACAGGTGCGCCGGCACAAGACTGCGCTGATCTTCCACAACACCCGCGCGCAGGCCGAGATCTTCTTCCACGAACTCTGGCTCGCCAACGAAGATGCCCTGCCCATCGGCATCCACCACGGCTCGCTCGCCCGCGAACAACGCGAGAAGGTCGAAGCCGCGATGGTCCGCGGCGACTTGCGCGCCATCGTCTGCACCGGGTCGCTCGACCTCGGGATCGACTGGGGCGACGTGGACCTCGTGATCCAGGTGGGCGCACCGAAGAACGTGAAACGGCTGGTGCAGCGGATCGGGCGGGCGAACCACCGCTACAACGCGCCGTCGAAGGCGCTGCTGGTGCCCGCCAACCGGTTCGAGATCGTGGAGTGCGTCGCCGCGCTCGAGGCGGTGAAGGCCCGCGACCTCGACGGCGACCCGCGCGGGCCGGGGCCGCGCGACGTGCTGTGCCAGCACATCCTGATCCGCGCCGCCGCCGGGCCGTTCGACGCGGCCGAGCTTTACCACGAGGTGAAGACGACCGGCGCCTATGCCGGCCTCACCCGCGCCGCCTTCGACGACTGCCTCGACTTCGTGGCGACCGGCGGCTACGCGCTGCGTGCCTATGACCGCTGGCAGCGGCTGGTCGAACGGGACGGGCTGTGGCAGCTGCGCGACCCCCGCGCGGCGCAGCGCATCCGCATGAACATCGGCACGATCCAGGACACCGACCTGCTGAAGGTCCGGATGAAGGGTCGCGGCGGCCAGCCGCTGGGCGAGATCGAGGAAGGCTTCGCCGCCACCCTCACTCGGGGCGACACGTTCCTGATGGGCGGTCAGGTCGTTCGCTACGAGGGCCTGCGCGAGATGACGGTCGAGGTCACGCGCCGCGCCGACAAGGCACCGAAGATCGCCACCTTCATGGGCACGAAGTTCGCCACCTCCACCCAGCTGTCGCAGCGTATCCTGCGCATGTTCCATCAGGAGGCCTGGCCGGAGCTGCCCGGCCACACCGCCGACTGGCTTCGCCTCCAGCGCAACCGCTCGAAGCTGCCCGAGGCCGAGACGCTGCTGGTCGAGAGCTTCCCCCATGCCGGGCGCGAGCACACCTGCGTCTACGGCTTCGCCGGCCGCAACGCGATGCAGACGCTCGGGCTGCTGGTCACGCAGCGGATGGAGCGGACGGGCCTGCACCCGATGGGCTTCGTGTCCACCGACTACGCCGTCCTGATCTGGGGACTGGACCCCGTGACCGACCCCGCCCCCCTGTTCGAGCCCGGCAACTTGCGCGAGGACTTCGAAACCTGGCTCGCGGGCAACGCCGTGATGAAGCGCACGTTCAAGGCCTCGGCCGTGATCGCGGGGCTCATCGACCGCAACACCGGCGGGCAGCGCAAGACCGGGCGGCAGGCCACGTTCTCGTCCGACATCCTCTACGACACGCTGCTGCGTTACGACCCGGACCACCTGATGATGCGCATCACCCGAGAAGAGGCGCTGAAGGGCCTGGTGGATTTCGGCCGGATCGAGGAGATGCTCGCCCGCACCGCCGGCCGGGTCGATCACGTCATGCTCGACCGCGTCACGCCGCTGGCCGCGCCCCTGTTGCTCGAGGCCGGGCGCGTGCCTGTCGAGGGTGCGGCGACCGAGCGCCTGTTGGCGGAAGAGGCCGAGAAGATGCTGGCCGAGGCCGGTCTGGCCGATCCCGACCCCGTGAAGCCGGCGTGGCGCGTGCCGTTCTGACCTTGCGAAACGTCGGCGCGCGCGGCAGGAACGCAGCATGAACGGACACGACTTCACGCTGGCGGGCGAAACGCTCACCGCCCTCGGCTCCGGCGCACTCTGGTTCGGGCCGCAGCGGTTGCTTTGCGTCTCGGACCTCCACCTCGGCAAGTCCGAGCGCACGGCCCGCCGCGGCGGCGGGCTGCTGCCGCCATACGAGATGACGGACACGCTCGCCCGTCTCGAAGCGGACATCGCCGCCGCCGATCCGGCCGTGGTCGTATGCCTCGGCGACAGCTTCGATGATCTCGCCTCGGCCGAAGCGCTGCCCGACACGGTGGTGGAGTGGCTGCGCCGGCTTCAGGCCGGCCGGAGCTGGATCTGGATCGCCGGCAACCACGACCCGACCCCGATCGATCTCGGCGGCACGCACCGGGACGAGCTGAAGGTCGGCCCCCTCACCTTCCGCCACATTGCGGATCCGTGCGCACGCCATGACATCTCGGGCCACTACCACCCGAAGGCCGCGCTCAACGTCAGGGGCAGGCTGATCTCGCGCCCCTGTTTCCTGCACGACGCGACCCGCCTGATCCTGCCCGCCTACGGCACCTATACCGGCGGCCTGCGCTGGACCGACAAGGCACTGCAGAACCTGATGGACGGCGACGCCCGGGCAATCCTCACCGGTCCGACGCCACGCCCGTTCCCCATGCCCCGCGCCGCCTGCCGCGCCTGAGGGCATCTTCGGTCCGGAAATATCCCCGCCGGAGGCATCGCGCCGGGCCACCGGCCCGGCGCAAACCGATACCGTGCGCCGAAGGCGCTCCTTTTACCTATCCAGTCAACTCGTCGGCTTGCCCCCGGTCACGCCGAGGATTTCGCCCACGGTGTAGCTCGCCTCGTTCGACGCGAGGTAGACGAAGGCCGGCGCGATCTCGGCGGGCTGGCCCGGGCGGCCCATCGGGTTGCCTTCGCCGAAATGCTCGACCTTCTCCATCGGCTGCCCGTGGGAGGGCTGCAACGGCGTCCAGAACGGGCCCGGGGCGATGCCGTTCACGCGGATGCCGCGCTCCAGCGCCAGGGGCGCCAGCCCCTCGGTGAAGCCGCGGATGGCGAACTTGGTGGTGGCATAGTCGAGGATCTGCGCCGACGGCTTGTAGCCCTGGATCGACGTCACGTTGATGATCGCCGCGCCCGGCGGCATGACCTTCAGCGCCTCCTGCGTCATCCAGAACATGGCGTAAACATTCGTCTTCATCGTCTGGTCGAACTGCTCCGAGCTGATCTCGGTCAGGTGGGGCTGGGTGATCTGCTTGCCCGCGTTGATCACCAGAATGTCGAGCCCGCCCATCTTCTCGGCCGCGTCGTTGACCAACTTGCGCGCCGTGGCCTCGTCGCTCACGTCGCCGGGCATCTTGTGGAGGCTGTGACCCTCGCCCGTCAGCAGGTCCGCAACCTGGCCGGCGTCCGGCCCCTCGACCGGCAGGTAGTTGATGCAGACCTCCGCGCCCTCGCGGGCATAGGCGATGGCGACGGCGCGGCCGATGCCGCTGTCGCCGCCCGTGATCAGCGCGCGGCGGCCTTGCAGTCGGCGCGAGCCCTTGTAGCTTTCCTCGCCGTGGTCGGGCAGCGGCTCCATTTCCTGCGCAAGGCCGGGCTCGGGCTGCTCCTGCTGCGGGAAGGGCGGTTGCGGGTAGAGCGTGCGCGGATCGCGCAGCTTGGGATCATTGGCCATCGGACGTCTCCTGTCGCTGTCGGTTGCCCGATCAACGCCGCGCCCCGGCGCTTGTTTCAGCCTGCCGCCAGCCGCTCGGCCAGGTCCCGCTGCCGCTCCAGCACGCGGGGCAGGTCGATGGTCACGAGTTGCCCGTCGCGCACCACCTGCCGCCCCTCCACGAACAGGTCGCGCACCCGGCGCGGGCCGGCCAGCAGCAGCGCCACGCGGTCCCAGCTTCCCGCTGCCTCGACGCCCGAGACATCCCAGACCGCGATATCCGCGCGCTTGCCGACCCCGATCCGCCCGCAATCGTCGCGGCCCAGAACCTCGGCTCCGCCGCGGGTGGCGATCTCCAGCGCCGCCCGCGCGGACATGGCGTCGGCACCGCCGGAGGCGCGCTGAAGCAGCATCGCCTGCCGCGCCTCCCCGATCAGGTTGCCGCTGTCGTTCGAGCCCGAACCGTCCACGCCGAGCCCAACGGGCACGCCCGCCTCCCGCATGGCGCGGATCGGCGCAATGCCCGACCCGAGGCGGCAGTTCGAGCACGGGCAATGCGCCACGCCCGTTCGCGTGCGCGCGAAGAGGTCGATCTCGTCTTCGTCCAGCTTCACGCAGTGGGCGTGCCACACGTCGTCACCGGTCCAGCCCAGGTCTTCGGCGTACTGGCCTGGGCGGCATCCGAACTGCGACAGGGAATCGGCCACGTCCTCGTCGTTCTCGGCCAGGTGGGTGTGCAGCCGCACGCCCTTGTCGCGCGCCAGCAGCGCCGCGTCGCGCATCAGCTCGCGACTGACGGAGAAGGGTGAGCATGGTGCCACGCCCACGCGCACCATCGCGCCCTCGATCGGGTCGTGGAAGCCGTCGATCACGCGGATGCAGTCGTCGAGGATGTGTTTCTCGGTCTCGACCAGCGCGTCGGGCGGCAGGCCGCCGTCGCTTTCGCCGATGGACATGGCACCGCGGGTCGGGTGGAAGCGCAGACCGACCTCGACCGCCGCGTCGATCGTGTCCTCCAGCCGCGCGCCGTTGGGGAACAGGTACAGGTGATCCGAGCTCAGCGTGCAGCCCGACAGCGCCAGCTCCGCAAGGCCCGTGAGCGCCGATACGCGCATCTCTTCCGGCCCGAAGCGCGACCAGATCGGGTAGAGCGTCTTGAGCCAGCCGAACAGCAGCGCGTCCTGCGCGCCGGGCACGGCCCGCGTCAGCGTCTGGTACAAGTGGTGGTGCGTGTTCACGAGGCCCGGCGTCACGATGCACCCGGCGGCATGCACGACCTCGGCCGCCTCGTGCGGATGCAGGTCGGGGCCGATGCCGGTGATCACGCCGTGCTCGATCAGGACGTCTGCCCCCGCCAGCTCGCGCCGGGCGTCGTCCATTGTGACGACGGCTTCGGCGCCCGTGATCAGGATCGCGCTCACAGCGCCGCCGCCAGCTCGGCCATCGCGGCGGCGTGGATCTCGGCGTTGGCGGCCGCCAGGACACGCCCGCCGTGATGGGCCGGGCCGCCGTCCCAGGCAGTCACGATACCGCCCGCGGCCTCGATCACCGCCATCGGGCCCTGGATGTCGTAGGCCTGAAGCCCTGCCTCGACCACCAGATCCACCTGCCCCGCCGCGACGAGCGCATAGGCATAGCAGTCGATGCCGTAGCGAGTGAGCTTGACCTTGCGCGACAGTGCGGCGAAGGCGCGGCCCTCCTCCTGGGTGCCGACCTCGGGGAAGGTGGTGAACAGCACCGCCTGGTCCAGCGGGCGGGCCGGGCGGGTGCGCAGATCGCTGCGCCCTCTCGGCCCGTCGGACCATGCCTGTCCCAGTCCGCCCGCAAAGCGTTCGCCGATGAAGGGCTGGTCGACGATGCCGTAGATCGGACCGGAGTCGTCCCCCACCGCGATCAGCACTCCCCACGTGGGTGTGCCGGAGAGGTAGGCGCGTGTGCCGTCGATGGGATCGAGCACCCAGGTCAGGCCCGAGGTGCCGGCTTTTGCCGCGAATTCCTCGCCCAGGATCGCGTCCTCCGGTCGCCGCCGCGCCAGCACGTCGCGCATGGCGCGTTCGGCGGCGCGATCGGCCTCGGTCACCGGATCGAAGCCCGCGGACAGCTTGTTGTCGGTCAGCAGGTCCGGCGAGCGGAAGTGGCGTAGGGTTTCGACACGGGCGGCGTCGGCCAGGGCCGACGCCGTGGCAATCAGGTCGTCGCGCAGATCGTCGGGGATATCGGGCATGGCTCCTCCGGCGCTTGGTCGTGCCTTCGGCTATGCCCTGCCCGTCTCCCGGTCAAGACCGCCGCTTTCAGGCGACGTCGCTCAGGACGCGGGCAAGCTCGAACAGCCGCCGGCGCTGGTTTTCCGGGATCGCGTAATAGGAGCGCACGAGCTCGAGCGCCTCCTTGTCCGACAGGATGTCGCCGGGAAGGGTAGTGCCCTCCGCCCTCTCGTGATCTTCCTCGAGACCCTCGAAGAAGAACGACACCGGCACGTCCAGCGCCTCGGCGATGTCCCACAGGCGCGAAGCGCTGATGCGGTTCATCCCCGTCTCGTACTTCTGGATCTGCTGGAATTTGATGCCGACCGCCTCGGCCAGCTGCTGCTGGGTCATGCCCACCATCCACCGGCGATGGCGGACGCGTTTGCCCACATGGACGTCAACTGGGTGTTTCATCTGCGCGCTCTCGCTTTCTGAATTGGGAATATAAATCGACCTTAGATTGGGTATAATCAACCCGACCTTTCGGGTAGGTAGTGCAAATTCGTCTACAAACTCTTCAACCGGATGCACTCGCAGGAACTGGCGGGCAAGCCACGCCAACATACGAACACAACCAATACATGAAGTTTACGGGCCGCGGCACAATCGATCAATCGGTTCTTTCGGACAGGTCCACTCGCCTGCCGAGCTGTACCGGGCTACCAATGGTACAGGGCAGAAGGAGCGTCAGATGCGGGCCTACCAAGTCGTTGACACCGATGCGTCCCCTCAGTGGCGGGACGTTCCGTCGCCTGAACCGGGCGCGGGCGAGGTCGCGGTCGGGATCGCAGCCTGCGGGCTGAATTTTGCCGACCTGCTGATGGCGAAGGGAAAATACCAAGAACGCCCGCCCCTGCCCTTCACACTTGGCATGGAACTTGCCGGCACGGTCGAGGCGGTCGGTCGCGATGTCGACGCCCTTGCTCCGGGCACGCGCGTCGCCGTCTTCGCCGGGCATGGTGGGCTGGCCGAGCGCGGGGTATTCCCCGCCGACCGCTGCACCGCGCTGCCCGACGACATGCCGTTCGAGCATGCAGCGGCCTTCCAAGTCGCCTATGGCACGGCGCACGTGGCCCTGAACCACCGCGCGCGCCTGTGCGAGGGCGAGACGCTGCTGGTCACCGGTGCGGCAGGCGGCGTGGGGCTGACGGCGGTCGAGATCGGCAAGCTCATGGGCGCCCGCGTCATCGCCGCCGCCCGCGGGCAGGACAAGCTCGCTGTCGCCCGCGAGGCCGGTGCGGATCACCTGGTCGACATAGGGGCGGAGGATTTGCGAAAGGCGGTCAAGGCGCTCGGCGGGGCCGACGTCGTCTATGACGTCGTGGGCGGAGAGCTTTTCACCGCCGCCCTGCGCGCCTGCCGGCCCGAGGCGCGCGTGCTGGTCGTAGGCTTCGCCAGCGGCGAAGTTCCGCGCATCGCGGCCAATCACCTGCTGGTCAAGAACGTCGACGTGATGGGCTTCTACTGGGGCGGCTACGCGGCGTTCCGGCCCGAGGTGCTGACCGGCAGCCTTGCCACGCTGTTCGACTGGTACTCCGACGGCCGCCTCAGCCCGCATATCAGCCACGTCCTGCCGCTCGACCGGGCGGCCGAGGGGCTGGAACTGATCCGCGACCGCCGCTCCACCGGCAAGGTCGTGATTACACCCTAGACGGCGCGATAATGCTGGCGGATCAGCGCCGCCATCGCCTCGGCCACCTCGCCGGTGGCGAGTTCCGAGCGATAGAGGTTGATGCTCTGCGACTTCAGCTCGGGCAGCGCGCCGCCATGGGGGATCGGCTCGGTATACGGCGGCTCGGTCCCCTCGATGACCGCGTGAACTGCAAGGTCGGCGGCGACCGTTGCCTCGATCGTGCGGTCGGACTGGGATTCGACCGCCATCTCCCACGGGATCTGAACTGCGTCGAGCGCCCGCTGCACGCCGGTGCGGAAGATGCAATGCGTGCCGAAGGCCAGCCTGAGCGGACGGTCGCGCCAGGCGTTACCGCCGATGGCGCCCACCCAGACCAGGCGGCGCACGCTGAGCGTCTCGCCGCCCACGTCGCAGCCGTCCTCGGTCGTGAGGATGAAGTCGATCTCGCCGCGCCCGTACATCGATTTAAGATTTCGTGTGAAGGACGACAGAAGCTGTACTCGCACGCGCGGAAAATCGGCGGCGAATCGCTGAAGGATCTGCGGGATTGCTGGATAGACGATGTCGTGCGGCACGCCCAGCACCAGCTCGCCCTCGAAGGCGGTGTCGGTCATCCGCGACATCACCTCGTCGTTCAGCTCGAGCATGCGGCGGGCATAGCTCAGAAGCTGTTCACCCGCGCTGGTGAGCGATACGCTACGCGACGAACGGTCGAGCAGCGACAGACCCAGCGCCTCTTCCAGCCGCTTGAGCTGCATCGACACGGCGGACTGCGTGAGGTTCAGAAAGCCCGACGCCTTGGTGACGCCGCCGGTGTCGGCCACGGCGACGAACGAGCGCAGGGCGGTCAGATCGAGGTTGCGGGGCATGTCATCAGCCTTCGTGATGCTTCACGTCATAAACATTCGTTTTTCATATTGAACACCATCCTCCATATCCATCAACAGAAATGATGACGCACCACCGTCTCGTCACGGAATTGAAAGGTACAACGAGATGCACGCCGCAGCCTCCTCCTCCCTCTATCGCCCCGCCCATGCACGCCGCGCCGGCCTTCTGGCCCGCGTGATCGGGCTGCACGACGTCTGGCGCCAGCGCCGCCGCCTCGCCACGCTCGAGGCGCACATGCTGCGCGACATCGGCCTGACCCGCGACGCCGCGGCGCTCGAAGCGAAGCGCCCGTTCTGGGATCGTCCGTCCGTCTGATCAAGCCGGCCCCGCATGCGGCGCTACGGCGCGGCGAAAACGGACCGCGCCGGGTCCGGAACAGCTTGAAAAGATGATGCCGTTTCCCGATATTCCCATTCAAGCGCGGACCGTCTCCGGACCCGCGTACAACAGGAATCCTTGGGAGGCGATCAATGGCTGACTTCCAGACGATCCGGGCCGGCGTCGGCGCCCGCGCCGGTCAGATCGACGAGGGCCTCAAGGCCCACATGAACAAGGTCTACGGCACGATGTCCGTGGGCATGCTGATTACCGCGCTTGCCGCTTGGGCCTTCTCGGGCCTGGCGGTCACCAGCGGCCCGGCGGGCGAAACCGTGCTCACCGCCTTCGGCCAGGCGATCTATGCTTCGCCGCTGAAGTGGCTGATCATGTTCGCGCCGCTGATCATGGTGTTCGGCTTCGGCGCCGTCATCAACCGCATCTCGGCGGCCGGCGCGCAGCTTTACTTCTATGGCTTCGCGACCCTGATGGGCCTGTCGCTGAGCTCGATCTTCCTGGTCTACACCGGGGTATCGATCGCGCAGACATTCCTGATCACGGCCATCGCCTTCGCCGGTCTATCGCTGTGGGGCTACACCACGAAGAAAGACATCTCGGGCTGGGGATCGTTCCTGATCATGGGCCTGATCGGCCTGATCGTGGCCTCGATCGTGAACATTTTCCTCGCCAGCCCGGCGCTGCACTTCGCGGTTTCGGTCATCGGCGTGCTGATCTTCGCCGGCCTGACGGCGTACGACACGCAGCGGATCAAGACCGACTACATTCAGCACGCGCAGGCGATGGACCAGGAGTGGCTGGCCAAGTCCGCAATCATGGGCGCGCTGAACCTCTACCTCGACTTCATCAACCTGTTCATGTTCCTGCTCCAGTTCCTCGGCAATCGCGAGTGATCGTAGGGACGCACTGAACGACAGGAAGGGCCGGCCAAGCGCCGGCCCTTTTCTTTTGCAGGCACCGGCCTGCCTAAACGGGAAAGCTGCGCCTCGCGCCCCTCAAAGCTCCCGCGCCATCTCCACGATCGGGAAGTCGATGCCGGGTGCCAGCGGTACGCTCGCGCGACCGAGCGTGCGGAAGCCCATCGACGCATAGAACGGCTCGGCCGTCAGCGTCGACTGGCAGACGATGCACCGGCAGCCCGCGGCGGCCGCACGGACCAGCACCTCGCCCACCAGCGCACGGGCCACGCCCTGCCGCACGCGCCGATGGTCGGTGACCAGGTGGCGCATGACGGCCGCGCCGCTCGAACCACGGCTCCAGCCGCCTGCGCCCACGACCGCGCCCTCCACTGCGACGAGGTAGCGGCCCGAGGCCAACAGCCCCGGCTGTGCCCGCGCCAGGCGCGGCACGGCGGTTACAAGGACCGAAGGCGGGTAATCGCGCTTCAGAAGGGCCGGGTACGACCTGGCGAACAGTGCGTCGACCTCCGCCAGATCCGCAGGCGCCGCGGTCCGCACCGTCAGCGTGCCGATCATCGCATTCCCCCGAAACGGAAAAAGCCGCGCGAGGGCATCGCGCGGCTTCGGATCAGACCGGAAGGGATCGAGTCTTACTTGATCTTGCCTTCCTTGTACTCGACGTGCTTGCGCGCGACGGGATCGTACTTCTTGATGGTCATCTTCTCAGTCATCGTACGCGCGTTTTTCTTGGTCACGTAGAAGTGGCCGGTATCCGCCGTCGAGTTGAGACGGATCTTGATGGTCGTCGGCTTCGCCATGCCTCTCTCCTCAACAAGGCAGCCTCGCCGCCCGTGAAAACTCTGGAATGCCGCCTTCTACTCGGTTGCCAAGCGGTGTCAACCGCTTTCCGAAGCCTCGTTCGCCCCCTTGTCGCGCAGGACGACCATGAGCGTTTCCACCCGCCCGTCCGGGTCGATGATCGGGCTGAGGACGACGTCCCAGCGCACCTTGCCGCCGCTGCGCGCGCCGATGGGAAACCGCGCCATGTCGCCCGCAGCGGCGCGCGCCACCGCGTCCCTCAGAAGCGGGGCGTCCTCCTCGGGCCAGAGATCCCAGATGTCGCGGCCCGAAAGGTCCCCTTGGGCAGGGCCGAAGCGGGTGCGCGCGCTTTCGCTGACGAACGAGATACGCCCCTCCCGCGTAAGCAGCACGACGCAGTCCGCGCAGGTGCGCAGGAAGGCCAGGCTGAACTGCGGTGCAGCGCCGCCCGGTCCCGGTGCCCTGATCGTGTCCCTGAACGCGTCCTGACGGTCACGTCCGAATCCCAGCGCTCCCATGCGCACCTCCGCTCCGCGGATCAACCCTAGGTAAACCCTAGAGAATCATGGGAGCCGGTCAACCGGGTCCATAGCGATTCTATCGCGTTCACGGAAACGTGCGCGGACGGCCTGTAAGCCGGATTCTGTCCCGGGGTTGCCCCCGTGGATGACCATTCATCTAGCCCCGCCCTTGCGGACGGGGTCTTGCTGCCAACCCGGATCCCTGGGCTGAAGCCGCCTTGGGGTCCGTGCCCCGCGGGATCCCTATTCGGCATTGCTCCCGGTGGGGCTTGCCGTGCCGGTCCTGTTGCCAGGCCCGCGGTGGGCTCTTACCCCACCGTTTCACCCTGACCCTCGCACGAGGCGAAGGCGGTCTGTTTTCTGTGGCGCTTTCCGTCGGGTCGCCCCGCCCGGGCGTTACCCGGCACCGTCGCTTCATGGAGTCCGGACTTTCCTCACCCCGAAGGGTGCGGCCATCCAGCCGTCCGCGCCGTGCCGATTTAGGCGCTGGCCCGCACGCGGTCAACGGGGAACCGGCGCGCCATGTCCTCGGCAAGCGCAAGGTCAACGGCGTCGGCGGGACCGAGAGCGTGCGGACGGACGCGCAGGCGAAAGGCCGCAAGCAGCACGTCGGGGGCCGCGTCGGCCGTGTAGCCGCAGCGCCGCAGCGCCGCCGTCAGCCGCGCCGCATCGGTCCCTCGCGGTCCCTCTTCGCCCGAGACAGGACTGTCAGGGACCGCCGAGGCCCCCGGCCAGACCGTCAGCCCCCGCAACGCCAGCCGTCGCCAGTCGAAGCGCGGGCCCGGGTCGATCTTCCTCCCGGGCGCGGTGTCGGAATGGCCAATGACCCGGCAGGGGGACACATGCCACCGGCCCATGATCCCCTGCAGAAGCGCCTCGAGCGCCGCCATCTGCGCCTCGGGGAACGGCGATGCCGCGTCGTTCGCCAGTTCGATGCCGATCGAGCGCGAGTTGACGTCACTCACCTCGCCCCACGCCCCCGCCCCGGCGTGCCAGGCGCGCGCGTCCTCGTCCACCATCCGCACCACCGTGCCGTCCTCGGCCACCAGGTAATGCGCCGAAACCTCGGCCTCGGGCGCGCACAGCCGCCTCACGGCCGCCTCGGCGCTCGCCATTGCGGTGTAGTGGATGACCACCATGTCGGGCCGCACGCCGCCGCGCCGCGGACCGCGGTTGGGCGACGGGCGCTCGACGATGTGCACGCTCAGTTCCGGACGGCCCGGCGGAACGGGGTTGGGTCCCAGTAGCAGGCAAAGCCGTCGCCGTCGGGGTCCAGCCCCTTTCGGTCCCGCTCGGGCCCGCCGCGGGCCAGGAAGTCCTGCTGCGCCAGGTCCGACGAAGCATATTCCGCGCAATTGCGCAGGAAGCGGCTTTCCTTCGCGATCCCGATCCGGCGGTACACCTGTTCGCCCACATCGTTGCTGGTGTTCAGCGCGTACTGCACGATGTTCGGCCCGGTGTCGCCGCGCCGCGTCGGCAGCGGCTCGGGGCGGATCACCTCGTACGCCTCGCGCTGCGCTTCCAGCCGCTCGCGGTCGCTTTCGATCGTCTCGCGGCTCGACACGGCCTCGAAGCTCTGCTCGTCCGAGATGCCGGGATTGTTGATGTCCACCCGCGCCGACGGCGCCGTTTCAGGCCGGTCAAAGCTCGGCGTCGCGCGCTCGCCCACCGGCAGGCCGGCCGCGCTCAGCTCTTCGGCCGAGATCGCGTCGGACGACGTGCCCGCCGCGGCGGAGCCAGCGCCGGTCGCGTCGAGCGGCCCCTCCCACATCGTCGGCGCGGCCGGCCGGTCGCCGCGCAGCTCGGCCTCGCGTGCAAGGCGCGCCGCCTCGTAGCTGTTGTAGTCGCCGAAACCGACGCCGGCCCCGCTGTCGGGGATCGTCGGAGCGCAGGCCGTCAAGGCCAGCGCCGCCGCCACACCGCAAAGAAGTCTCATCACCCGTCCGTCCGCCTGTATCCCTGCCCGAAGGGTTACCACCATTTATCCGGCTTGGAAACGAAGCCCGCCGACTGCTCGAGCGCGTAGGCCGTGTTGAGCAGGTCGCCCTCCTCCCACGGCCGCCCGATCAATTGCAGTCCAAGCGGAAGGCCCTGTCCATCAAGCCCCGCCGGCACCGCGATGCCCGGAAGGCCCGCAAGGTTCACCGTCACCGTGAACACGTCGTTGAGGTACATCTGCACCGGATCGGCGTCGGTCATCGCGCCCAGCGGGAAGGCCGCCGAGGGCGTCGCGGGCGTCAGGATCGCGTCCACGCCCTGCGCGAAGACGTCCTCGAAGTCCTTCTTGATCAGGGTCCGGACCTTGCGCGCGCGGTTGTAGTAGGCGTCGTAGAAGCCCGCCGACAGCACGTATGTGCCGACCATGACGCGGCGCTTCACCTCGTCGCCGAACCCCTCGGCGCGGGTCTTCTCGTACATCTCGGTGATGCCGTCGCCCTGCGCCAGCTTGGCGCGGTGGCCGAAGCGCACGCCGTCATAGCGCGCCAGGTTCGAAGACGCCTCGGCCGGAGCGATCACGTAATAGGCGGGCAGCGCGTACTTCGTGTGCGGCAGCGAGATGTCGACGATCTTCGCGCCCGCATCCTGAAGCATCTTGCGGCCGTCGGTCCACAGCGCCTCGATCTCGGCGGGCATGCCCTCCATGTGGTATTCCTTGGGAATGCCGATGGTCTTGCCGCGGATGTCACCCGTCAGCATCGACTCGAAGTCGGGCACCGGGATGTCCGCGCTGGTGGAATCCTTCG
Source organism: Tranquillimonas alkanivorans (assembly GCF_900115595.1). Taxonomy (GTDB): domain Bacteria; phylum Pseudomonadota; class Alphaproteobacteria; order Rhodobacterales; family Rhodobacteraceae; genus Tranquillimonas; species Tranquillimonas alkanivorans. Next base: position 139,519 of record NZ_FOXA01000002.1, on the reverse strand, counting down.
GGTCGTGCCCGGCCATCGCCTGGAGCATGATCGCCGCGTCGCGCACCGTCTTGGTCATCGGCCCGGCCTGGTCGAGCGACGAGGCGAAGGCGACGATGCCCCAGCGCGAGCAGCGGCCGTAGGTGGGCTTCAGACCGACCGTGCCCGTGAAGGCGGCGGGCTGGCGGATCGAGCCGCCGGTGTCGGTGCCGGTGGCCGCAAGGCACAGGTCGGCGGCTACCGCGGCGGCCGACCCGCCCGAGGACCCGCCGGGCGTGCGCTGCGCGTCGTCCACCTTCCACGGGTTCACCACGTCGCCGTAGACGCTGGTTTCGTTCGACGAGCCCATGGCGAACTCGTCCATGTTCAGCTTGCCCAGCATCACCGCGCCGGATTCGAAGAGCTGCCGGGTGACGGTCGACTCGTATTCCGGCTTGAACCCTTCGAGGATGCCGCTGGCCGCCTGGGACGGCACGTGCCGCGTGCAGAACAGGTCCTTGATGCCCAGCGGCACGCCGCACATGGCGGGCGCCTCGCCGTCCTTGATGCGGGCGTCGGCGGCTTTCGCCTGCTCGAGCGCGAGGTCGTGGGTCGGATGCACGAAGGCGTTCAGCGCCTTGGCGCCGTCGGCGGCCTTAAGGCAGGCCTCGGTCAGCTCGACGCTGGTGACGTCGCCCTTGCGCAGGGCGTCGCGGGCGTCGGCGATGGTCAGGGCGTTCAGGTCGGTCATGTTCACTCCACCACCTTCGGGACCGCGAAGAAGCCTTCGCGCGCGTCCGGCGCGTTGGCCAGAACCTTGTCGGGCATGCCGCCGTCGGTGACGACGTCCTCGCGCCGCTTCAGGCGCATGGGCGTCACGCCGGTCATCGGCTCGACGCCCTCGACGTCCACCTCCTGCAGCTGTTCGATGAAGCCGAGGATCGCGTTGAACTCGTCGGCCAGCGCCGGGAGATCCTCCTCCGGCACGGCGATGCGGGCGAGGTGCGCCACGCGGCGCGCGGTGTCGAGGTCGATGGACATGGGAACTCTCCGTTTCCGAACGCTGCGCGTTTAGCGCCCCGCCCCGCCGGCTTCAAGCCGGTGGCGGCGATAGACCTCGATCATCCACCCCAGCATGAGCGCGTTGAGCAGGTGCCACAGGAAATGCGTGCCGACGGGGACGGCATCGCAAAGCGGCGCATCGAGCGAGCGAAAGACGAGGCTGGCGACCAGGATGCCCGCCCCGATAGCGAGACCCCGCGCCGTCAACGGCGTGCGCCGGCGCAGGAGCACGGCGTAAAGCAGGATGAGCACCGGCACGGGCCAATAGAAGGACGAGGCGGCGAAGAAGGGCAAACCCGCGAAGACGGGCGTCAGCAGCACGGTCCAAGGGATGAAGGCGGCCGTGCCGAGCACCGCGGCCCAGACCGGCATGGCCCAGAAATGCCGGTTGGCGGCGAAGAGGTAAAGCAGGATGAACGCCCCGATGGGCGTCGTGTCCGCCGTCGCCGCCCAGCGCGTGGCGAAGGTATGGAACAGCAGCGAGCCGATACCGATCGTGGCGAGCACCAGGCACAACAGGACCGCCAGCGTCAGGCCCTGTCCCCGCACCCGCCGCCATATCACCCAAGCGGCGAACAGGAAGGCAAGGTTGGTCGCGGCGTTCACGGGCTCGGCCCACAGCGCCGGCCCCAGCCGTTCGCAGTACCCGTCGATACTGTCCGACCAATCCATGTGACACCCGCGCCCTGTCCGCTACCATGCAGCCCGAGGCAACATAGGGAGACGAGTATGAAGATCACGTGGCTCGGACATGCCAGCTTTCGCATCGAGATCGCGGACCAGGTGCTGCTGGTCGATCCCTGGCTCGAAGGAAACCCGGTCTTTCCCGACGCGCGCAAGGAGGACGCCATCCGCGGCGCGACCGCCATCCTGCTGACTCACGGTCATTTCGACCACGCCAGCGGGGTGGCGGGGCTGGCCAAGACCCTGGGCGTCCCGGTTCTGGGCATCTTCGACCTGATGGGGCACCTCGAGAAGACCGAGGGGATCGAGGTCACCGGCTTCAACAAGGGCGGCACGGTGGCGCTCGGCGAGGTGAAGGTGACGATGGTGAACGCGGCCCACTCCTCCTCGATCGCGACGGATCACGGCCCGATGTACGCGGGCGCCGAGGCCGGCTACATGATCGCCGGCGAAGGACGCACGCTTTACGTCTCGGGCGATACGGACATCATGGCGGACATGGCGTGGATGGGCGAATACCACGCGCCCGAGATCGGCATCCTGAGCGCCGGCGGCCACTTTACCATGGACATGGAGCGCGCGGCCTGGGCGGCGAAGCGGTACTTCGACTTCAAGACCGTGATCCCGTGCCACTACAAGACCTTCCCGCTGCTGGAGCAGTCGGCCGACAAGCTGGTCGAGGCGCTGCCGGGCGTCGACGTGAAGACGCCCGACGTCATGGAGACGGTAGAGCTTTGAGCGCGCAACTTCCTTCAGAAGGAAGTTGCCAAGACCTTTCTTGAAAGGTCTTGGCCCCACGGCACCCGGTATGGCGGGCGGCGGGCCTGCGTGGGGGCTGCCTGCCCCCAAACCCCCGGGGATATTTCAGGGCCGAAGATGAGAAGGGGCGTGCTCAGCCGGTTAGGGGATAGCAGGCCAGCGGCGTGTAGCGCGCCGGGCCGCCGCCGAGGTCGGAGCGGTAGAGGCAGAATTCCTCGACGCGCACCGGCGGCGCGCGCCAGCCCGACAGGGCGGCCCCGCCCTGTTCCAGCCGCATCAGGTCCGGACCGCGCGGCCGCTCGCGCGACAGCGTGACGTGTGGCACGAAGCTGCGGCTTGCGACCTGCGCGCCGCCGGACCGCGCCGCGCGCGCGACCTTGGCCTGGAGCGCGTCGAGCTCCGGGCCGGGCGCCACCTGTGCGTGAACCGAGCGCGGCTTATCGCCGCCGAACGTGCCGACTCCGGCAAGCTTAAGTTCGATCGGCGGGGCCGCGATCGCCTGCAGCCCGTCATGCACGGCTTCCAGCGTCTCGTCGTCCAGATCGCCCAGGAAGGCGAGCGTGAGGTGCATGTTCTCGGGCGGCACGCGGCGCGACAGCGGCAGCATGTGCTGGAGCATCGCCAGCGCCTCGCGCGTCTCGCCGGGCAGCGGCAGGGCGATGAAGGCCCGGATCATCGCGCGGCGAGGCGCGCGAGCCGGTCGCGCACCTCTTCCCTGACCGCGCCCTCGCGCGGGACGTCGCGCAGGGTGGTGAACCAATGATCGGGCGGATTGCGGCCGCGCGAGTTGCCGCGCCAGGCGATCCCGCGCAGCACCGCCTCGGCCGCTTCGGGCAACCGCTCCGGGATCTTCAAGCCGTTCAGCACCGCCCAATTGCCCGCCCAGAGCCGGCCGACGCTCCACGGGTTGTAGCCGCCCCCGCCCAGGACGAGGTAGCGGGGCGAGAGCGGCCGCAGCGCCGCGACGACCTCCCAATGCGCGTTGTTCGACAGGGAAAGACGCGACAGCGGGTCCTCCTCGACCGCGTCCGAGCCGCATTGCAGCACGATGGCCTCGGGGCGGAAGGCGTCGATCCGCGGGAGGATCAGCGTCTCGAGCACCGTGCGCATCTCGGTGTCGTTGAACGCGCGCGGGACCGGCAGGTTGAAGACGCTCCCTGCGCCCGCCTCCTCGAGCGCGCCGGTGAAGGGCCAGCGCCGCTCTTCGTGCACCGAGATCATCAGCACCTCCTCGTCCCGGGCGAAGGCGTGCTCAACCCCGTCGGGGTGGTGCGCGTCGATGTCGACATAGGCGACGCGGTGCACGCCCGCCGCGCGCAGCGACAGGATGGCGAGGACCGGGTCGTTGAGGTAGCAGAACCCGTTGGCGCGGTCGGGCATCCCGTGATGCGTCCCGCCGCCGGGCGAGTGGATCACGCCCCCGTCGCGCAGAAGCTGCCCGGCGAGGATCGAGCCGCCGGCGGCCGTGGCGGGGCGGCGAAAAACCTCCGGATAGACCGGGTTCGACGCGGTACCCAGGTTGTGGCGCGCCCGGACCTCGGGGCTGACCTCTCCGTCCCGCTCGGCCTGCTGGAGCGCGGCGATGTAGCCGGGCGTGTGCCAGGCGGCCAGCGCGGCGGGCTTGGCGCGCGGGCTCGACACGTACTGGCCCGGCGCGAGCCAGAACATGGCGCGGATCAGGTCGATGACGGTCGGCACGCGCGGGATTCGCAGCGGATGCAGGCCGCCGTAGCTCGACCCCCGATAGACCTCGGACCCGATGAAGCGGGGCGCCGTGGCGGCGGTCGGGGCGCGGTCGAGCGTGGCGGCGAGCGTCGGGTCGGCGGGGCGCATTCACGGCAGGTATGCCGAGCCTGCACCGCGTCAATCGCGGAGATGCCGGATTGATCTTGCCCGGCTGTTGCATAAATAACAGGGGCCTGTGTCCCGTGGGACGCGATGATGGGTGTGCCTGAGAAATGATCCGTTACACGCTGAAGTGCCGCGACGACCACGTGTTCGAAAGCTGGTTCCAGTCCGCCTCGGCCTACGACGCCTTGCGCAGCGCAGGTCACGTGGCCTGCCCCGAATGCGGCGGCACCGAGGTCGAGAAGTCGCTGATGGCGCCGCAGGTGCAGGCCAGCCGGAAGAAGGCGCAGGCCTCCGAGCAGAAAGCGCCGTCTCTGCGCGAACCGGCCTCTCCGGCCGAGAAGGCGCTGGCCGAGCTGAAGAAGAAAGTCGAGTCGAACTCGGAATACGTCGGCATGAAGTTCGCCGCCGAGGCGCGCAAGATGCACGAGGGCGGCGCGCCCGAACGGTCGATCTATGGCGAGGCGCGGATCGACGAGGCCAAGAAGCTGATCGAGGACGGCATCCCGGTCGCGCCCCTGCCCTTCCGCCCGGCGCGCAAGTCGAACTGAGCGCGGCGATAACGCGCGCTTCACCAAGTCTTGCGCGGTGTCGCGGCTTCTTCTAGGAAGCGCCGCGAAGGGGACAGGAAAGGCGTGCCGATGCCGCTTCTCGTGATGAAATTCGGGGGCACCTCGGTCGCGACGCCGGACCGGATCCGCCGCGCGGCCAAGCGCGTGGGGCGCGAGGTCGCCAATGGCTACGACGTCATCGTGATCGTCAGCGCGATGGCCGGCAAGACCAACGAGCTCGTGGGCTGGGTCAACGAGATCTCGCCGTTCTACGACGCGCGCGAATACGACGCGGTCGTGTCGTCGGGCGAGAACGTGACCGCCGGGCTCATGGCGCTGACGCTTCAGGAAATGGATATCCCGGCGCGGTCGTGGCAGGGCTGGCAGGTGCCGCTCAAGACCTCGTCCGCCCATGGCGCGGCCCGGATCGAGGAGATCCCGACCGACAACATGAACGCCAAGTTCGCCCAGGGCATGAAGGTCGCCGTGGTCGCCGGCTTCCAGGGGATCAGCCCCGAGGGGCGGATCACCACGCTGGGCCGGGGCGGATCGGACACCACCGCTGTGGCCTTCGCCGCCGCCTTCGGGGCCGAGCGCTGCGACATCTACACCGACGTGGACGGCGTCTATACCACCGATCCGCGCATCACGCGCAAGGCCCGAAAGCTCGACCGCATCGCCTTCGAGGAGATGCTCGAACTGGCGAGCCTGGGGGCGAAGGTGCTCCAGACCCGCTCGGTCGAGCTGGCGATGCGCTACAAGGTGAAGCTCAGGGTCCTGTCCTCGTTCGAGGACAACGACGAACATGCGGGAACGCTCGTCTGCGACGAGGAGGAAATCATGGAATCCAACGTGGTCGCCGGGGTCGCCTACAGCCGCGACGAAGCGAAGATGACGCTGATCTCGGTCGCCGACCGCCCCGGCATCGCCGCGGCGATCTTCGGCCCCCTCGCCGATGCCGGCGTGAACGTGGACATGATCGTGCAGAACATCTCGGAAGAGGGTCGCACGGACATGACGTTCTCGTGCCCGGTCGATCAGGTGAAGCGCGCCGAACGCGCGATGCAGGACGCCAAGACGCGGGGCGAGATCAACTTCCACGATCTCTATGCCGACACCGAGGTGTCGAAGGTGTCGGTCGTGGGCATCGGCATGCGCAGCCATGCCGGGGTCGCTGCGAAGATGTTCAAGGCGCTTCGTGACGAAAACATCAACATCAAGGTCATCACGACGTCAGAGATCAAGATATCGGTCCTGATTGACCGAAAGTATATGGAATTGGCGGTTCAGGCGCTGCATGATGCCTTCGAACTTGAGAAGGCCGCCGGATAAGGCCCCGGAAAGGGACCATGCCACAGGGAACGGAAACGGAAAGCCGCAAGCTGCTCGGCCGCTTGCGCGAGGCGCTTGCCGAGGACAGCGCCGGCCAGGCGCGGCTGGACCGCGTCACGCAGCTTGTCGCCGATTCGATGCAGACCGAGGTCTGTTCGATCTACCTGTTCCGCGATTCCGAGACGCTTGAGCTTTGCGCGACCGAGGGACTGAAGCCCGAGGCCGTGCACCAGACCCGGATGCGCGTGGGCGAGGGCCTGGTCGGCCGCATCGCCAAGGTCGGACGCCCGATCAACGCCGCGAACGCGCCCGCCGAGCATGGCTTCCGCTACATGCCCGAGACCGGGGAGGAGATTTACTCCTCGCTCCTCGGCGTGCCGATCCAGCGGCTGGGCGAGCGGCTGGGCGTGCTCGTGGTCCAGTCCAAGGACGAGCGGCAGTATTCCGAGGACGAGGTCTATGCCCTCGAAGTCGTGGCGATGGTGCTGGCCGAGATGACCGAGCTCGGCGCTTTTGTCGGCGAGGGCGCGGCGCTGGCGGCCCGCCACCAGGACCCGGTGATGTTCCGCGCCACAGTGGCGCAGGAGGGCACGGCCGAAGGCCGCGTCTGGCTGCATGACCCGCGCGTGGTCGTCACCAACCCCATCGCCGACGATCCCGAGGGCGAACACAAGCGCCTGCACGAAGCCGTCGACCAGCTGCGCCTGTCGGTGGACGACATGCTGTCGAACCACGACTTCGCCGACGGCGAGCAGCGCGGCGTGCTCGAAGCCTATCGCATGTTCGCCAACTCCCGCAGCTGGATGCGGAGGATGGAGGAGGACATCGCCCGCGGCCTGTCCGCCGAGGCGGCGGTCGAGAAGGAGCAGTCGGCGGCGCGAGCCCGGCTTCAGGCCGTTCCCGACGCGTATCTGCGCGAACGCCTGCAGGATCTCGACGACCTGTCGAACCGGCTGCTGCGCATCCTTACCGGGCAGGGCAACCAGACCGGCGCCGAGATGCCGGACAACCCGATCCTGATTGCCCGCAACATTGGTCCCGGCGACCTTCTGGACTATGGCCGCAAGCTCAAGGGCGTCGTGCTGGAACAGGGCTCGGTCGGCAGCCATGCCGCCATCGTTGCCCGGGCCCTCGCCATTCCCCTGGTCGTCCATGCCGAACGCATCACGACCGAGGCGCTGAACGGCGACCAGATCATCGTCGACGGCGAACAGGGGGTTGTCCACCTGCGCCCCGAGGAAAGCGTCGCCAAGGCGTTCCGCGACAAGATCGCGATGCAGGCGCAGGCGCAGGAACGCTATGCCGGCCTCAGGGACCAGCCGGCCGAGGCGCTGTGTGGCACGCGCGTGTCGCTGCTGATGAACGCGGGGCTCATGGCCGACCTGCCCTCGCTCGAAGGATCGGGGGCCGAGGGCGTGGGCCTCTTCCGGACCGAGCTGCAGTTCCTCACGCGCAACAAGGTGCCGCGCCGGGGCGATCTGGCCGCGCTTTACCAGCGCGTCATCCGGGCGGCCAAGGGGCGGCCCGTGACCTTCCGCACGCTCGACATCGGATCCGACAAGGTCCTGCCCTACATGAAGCGCGAGGATGAACCGAACCCGGCACTCGGCTGGCGCGCGATCCGGCTGGGCCTCGACAAGCCGGGCATCATGCGGATGCAGCTTCAGGCGCTGATCCGGGCCGCCGACGGCGGGCCGCTCAACGTCATGTTCCCCTTCATCGCGCAGTTCGACGAATTTCGCGAGGCCCGCGGCCGCCTGCTGGAAGAGATCGAGCGCGAGCGGAAGCTGGGCCATCCCCTGCCCTCGAAGCTCCAGATCGGCGCGATGCTGGAAACGCCCAGCCTCGCCTTTGCGCCGCGGCAGTTCTTCGAGCTGGCGGATTTCATCTCGATCGGCGGCAACGACCTGAAGCAGTTCTTCTTCGCCGCCGACCGCGAGAACGAGCGCGTGCGCCGCCGCTACGACACGCTGAACGTCAGTTTCCTGGCGCTGATCGAACACGTGGTCGAGCGCTGCGCGGAAACCGGAACGCCCGTCAGCTTCTGCGGAGAAGACGCCGGTCGCCCGATCGAGGCGATGTGCTTCGCCGCCATGGGCCTGCGGTCGCTGTCGATGCGCCCGGCCTCGATCGGCCCGGTCAAGCACCTGATCCGGCGCGTCGACCTGAAAGAGGCCCGGCGCGTGATCCATGAGGCGCGCGACTCCGGCGCGCAGTCGGTACGCCCGGCCATCATGGACTGGATGGGCCGGACCGGCTGGGCCGTCTGAGCCGCAAACTCAGCCGACCTGGCGCGGCGGCTCCACCAGAAGGCGGAATTCGCGCAGCACGTCCTCGGTGTCGAGCCCGCGGTCCCGGGCAAGCGCGCGCAGCCCGAAATACACCCGCGCCATGTCCTGGTAATAACTGGTGAAGGCATAGTTCGTCGCCGCCCCAGCCGCCGCGCCCAGAACCGGCACGGTCTGCGCCGCAAGCTTCTGGCCCATGACCGTCGCCAGGCGCGGCGCGATCCGCGCGATCAGGCCATGAACGGTCGCGCCCGTCAGCGTGATCCGCGCCGACAGGAACGCCATGTCGGTGCCGTCGTCGCGCGACAGCGGCCCGGCCGCGCCGAACACCTGAAGGCAATGCATCCGCACCGCCGGATCCTCGGTGTCGAAGCCGTTCTCGGCCGCGATGCCCTGGATCGCGCGCAGAAGCACCGTCGTCGTCACCGGCAGCTCGGCCAGCGCCGTGGGCAGACCGCCCGCCCCGCCGGCAGCCCCCATCGCGGTGGTCACGGCCGTGTTCAGCCAATCCGCGCGGTCGCGCACCCGCCCGCGCGAATGATGGGCAAGGTCCGAGGCGACGGAAAGCGCCCGCTTCGTCGCGTCGTCCAGCCGCTCGCGCACGCCATCGGGCAGCCGGTCGAGCAGGCCCTCAGCCCGCCCGCCCACAAGGTTGAGCACCTGCATGCCCACGTTGTCGGCCGCGCGGAAACGCTGCGCCAGCGCCTCGAGTTCGGTTCTGACATCGGGGGAAAGGCTGTCGGTCGAAGCGGAATGTGCGTGTGTCATGCCGTTGAAGATGGTCGGGAGAGGACGACAGGACAAGCACCTGTCACGAAGAAAGGCCGCCCGGCATCCGGGCGGCCCTTTATCCGTCTAACCGGTCGCGATTACTGCAGAACGCCGCGGATGCGGTCGTCTTTCGTGGTCGCGTCGTCGGTGCTGGTGAGGATCAGGTACAGCTCGGCCACCTGATCGTCCGTCAGCGTCGACACGTCGACGTCCTCTTCATAGGTGACGTCCAGCCGGTTCGCGACGCGGGCCCGCAGTTGGTTCGCCGGAACCTCGATAGCCACCGTCGTGGCCGGGTCCACGACATAGACTTCGCCGGTCCGCAGGCGCACGCCGTAATCTTCAAGCACGCTGCGCACGCGGTTCTGCGTGATGCTCTCGCTCTCCTGCGTGTCGCTCGTCAGGTACAGGTGAAGCTCGGCCACCGCGGCGTCGGGCAGCGCGCTCACGTCCACGTTGTCCATTCCGATTTCGCCCAGCTCAACGTCGACCAGCTCGTCGAGCTGCTCTTCCTGAGCGAAGGCACCGGTGGTGGTCATCGTGGCGATGGCGGTCGCAATCATCAGCTTTTTCATAACGAAACTCCGTGTTTCTCGCGGCGCCAGGGCACCGCATCATGGTATGCTGCCTCAACAACCTCCCGCGGCTCCGGGTTCCACGAAGGTTTCACCGCCTTCCAAGGGCTTAGATCAACAGGCGCCTTCCGCCGCCCGCGTCACCTGACCGGTCACGCCCTCCCATGCGCCGGGCACCAGAGCGACGCCCAGAACCCGGTCCGGATTGGTGGGCGGGGGCATCTCGACGCCGCTCAAGTGACTGAATCCAAAGCGGGAATAATAGGGTGCGTCGCCGACCAGCATCACCCGCAGCCAGCCCTCGCGCCGCGCCAGCAGAAGGCTCTCGCGGATCAGCAGCGCGCCCAGCCCCTCGCCCTGCCGCGTGGGGTGCACGGCGATCGGTCCAAGCAGTAACACTCGCTGTGCGCCCACGCACACGGGCCAGAAGCGAATGGCCGAGGCGAGGATGCCCTGCTCGTCCCGCGCCGTCAGGCACAGCGCACGCACCGGCGCCACGCCGTCTCGCAGGCGATAGGAGGACAGCGCCTCGCGTCCCGGCGCGAAGCAGAGGTCGTATAGGGCCTCGACCTCCCACCAATCCTCGTCCCGTTCCTCCTCGATCTGGATCACGCCCTGCCCCCGTCGCCACTGGATTTGCGCCTAGCATGCGGCTAGGTCACCGGCAAACCGGATCAGGAGAGCGCATGTTCTATCGTCCAGAAGACGGCCACGGGCTGCCGCACAACCCGTTCAACGCCATCGTCACGCCGCGCCCCATCGGCTGGGTCTCGACGCGCGGCTCAGACGGGGCCGAGAACCTCGCGCCTTACTCGTTCTTCAACGCGGTCGCCTATGTCCCGCCGCAGGTGATGTTCGCCTCGACCGGCCAGAAGGACGACCGCGAAGGCACCAAGGACAGCGTCTCGAACATCCGCGACACCGGCGTGTTCTGCGTCAACATCGTTGAATATGCGATGCGCGACGTGATGAACGTCTCGTCCGGGCCATGGCCGCGCGAGGTCGACGAGTTCGACAAGGCGGGAATCGAGCGAGCGGAATGCGACACGATCCCCTGTTCCCGGGTCGCCAATGCTCCGGCCAACCTGGAATGCGAGCTGACGCAGATCGTCCAGCTTCCCGGCGCGGCCAATTTCGTGGTGTTCGGCGAGGTCACAGGCATTCACCTGCGCGACGATTGCCTGGTCGACGGCCAGTTCGACGTCACGCGCTTCCAGCCCCTCGCGCGGCTGGGTTACCGCGATTACGCGCGGGTCACCGAGGTCTTCAGCCTGAAACGCCCCGGCGAATGAAGCGTCAACCGGTCACGGGCGTGTAGCTTTTGGCGACGGTCTGCGCGGCCTCCATCGCCGCCTTAGCCTCTTGCGCAGTAAGCAGCTTGGTCGTCGACCCGCCCGCGAAGGCCCCCGACGCCGCCAGCGTCATGGCGGCGGCGGCCATCGCCTGATCGTCCGGCATCTCGATGAGCGCAATGACGTCTTCCTTGCCGAAGCAGAAGAACAGGTTGTGCAGCTTGCCGCCTGCCGCCTCGACCACCGCCGTGCCGGCGGCTGTCCGGTCCTGGGGAGTGTCGACCAGCGCCTTGTAGGCCTGGGTCGTGTACCGGCCCTTGAAAAGGTAGTACGGCATCGTCGTGCCCTCCTCGAGGTTTGTCGATTGAACGGAAACGGCGGCGAACGGCGCCCCCGATAGCTCCAGTCTAGAACCGGAGGCGCGACGCGGCGTTGACAGCTGTCAATCGGGGCGCGGCCGGAGTCGCTTGAATAGGCGACCAGCCCCGCCCCCCTTGGGCTGTCCTCTGCCAACCGCGAAGCCACGATCCCCGGCCGTACCCCGCGCCTTGCACTCCGCTCGCGGGCCGCTAGAGACGGCACAGGTGCAGCGCGAGAAGGGCGGAAACCATGACGCAGACGATGATCGGTGTGATCGGCGGCTCGGGGCTTTACGAGATCGAGGGCCTGCGGGACGCGCAGTGGCAACGGGTCGAGACGCCGTGGGGCGCCCCCTCGGACGCGATCCGGACCGGCACGCTCGACGGTGTGCCGATAGCCTTCCTGCCCCGCCACGGCCGCGGGCACGTCCACTCGCCCACCACCGTGCCGTACCGCGCCAACATCGACGCGCTGAAGCGGCTGGGCGTCACCGAAGTGGTGTCGCTGTCCGCCTGCGGCTCGTTCCGCGAGGAGATGGCGCCGGGCGATTTCGTGATCGTGGACCAGTTCATTGATCGCACCTTTCAGCGCGACAAGTCGTTCTTCGGCACCGGCTGCGTCGCCCATGTCAGCGTCGCGCACCCCACCTGCCCCCGCCTCGGCGCCGCCTGCCGGGACGCGGCCGAAGCCGAGGGCATCACCGTTCACGACGGCGGCACGTACCTCGTGATGGAGGGGCCGCAATTTTCCTCGGTCGCCGAGTCGAAGCTCTACCGCGAGGTCTGGGGCTGCGACGTGATCGGCATGACCAACATGCCCGAGGCCAAGCTCGCCCGCGAGGCCGAGCTTTGTTATGCCAGCGTCGCGATGATCACCGACTACGACAGCTGGCATCCCGATCACGGCGCGGTGGACATCAACGACATCATCCGCACCCTGACCGGCAACGCCGACAAGGGCCGCGGGCTGGTCCGCCGCCTGCCGGACCTGCTGGGCCCCGACCGCACCCCCTGCCCGCACGGCTGCGACCGGGCGCTCGCCTTCGCCATCCTCACCGCGCCGGACAAGCGCGACCCGGGTGTGGTCGCGAAGCTCGAAGCGGTGGCGGGGCGCGTGCTCGGCGCCTGATCCGCCTTGCGTGCCCGCCGCGCTTCCGCCATCAGGGGCAGCGTCTGAAAATCAGCCGGGACCGAGGGCGATGACCGAGCGCAAGACCGTCAAGGATTACATCCGCACCATCGTGGACTTCCCCCACGAGGGGATCATGTTCCGAGACGTCACCACCCTCTTCTCCGACCCGCGCGGCTTCCGCATCTGCGTCGACCAGATGCTCGACCCCTATGCCGGCCAGCGCATCGACAAGGTAGTCGGGCTCGAGGCGCGGGGCTTCATCCTGGGCGGGGCCATCGCCCACCAGCTGGGCTGCGGCTTCGTGCCGATCCGCAAGAAGGGCAAGCTGCCCGGCACCACGATCAGCCAAGATTACAAGCTGGAATACGGCGAGGCGATCGTCGAGATCCACGACGACGCCCTTCAGCCGGGCGAGACGGTGCTCCTGGTCGACGACCTGCTGGCCACCGGCGGCACGGCCGGCGCGGGCATCAAGCTGCTCAAGCGGCTCGGGGCCGAGATCGTGGGCTGCGCCTTCATCATCGACCTGCCCGAACTCGGCGGCCGCAAGCTGCTGGAAGACCTGGACATGGATGTCCACGTCCTGTGCGAGTTTGAGGGCGCCTGAGCGCCCCGAATTCCTTCAGAAGGTATTTGCGAAGACCTTTCAGGAAGGTCTTCGCCATCTCACTCCGGCGCGCGCAGCACCGCGCCCGGGTTCATTATCCCGCTGGGATCCAGCGCCGCCTTGATCGCCCGCATCGCGGCCAGCTTCGCCGGATCGCCATAGCGCTCCAGTTCGCCCACCTTCAGCCGCCCGATGCCGTGCTCCGCGCTGAACGATCCCTCCATCTCGTGCACCATGTCATGCACCAGCGCGCTTACCTCGCGCCGCGCCTCGCCGTACTCCGTCTTGCTGCGCCCATGCGCGGGGAAGACGTTGTAGTGCAGGTTCCCGTCGCCCAGATGCCCGAAGCAGTTGATCCGGAAATCCCCCAGCTTCGCCAGCGCCGCATCCGCGCGCGCGATGAAGTCCGGGATCGCCGACAGCGGCAGAGAGATATCGTGTGAGGCGATGGCCCCCACGTGCTTGTTCGCCTCCGGAATGGTCTCGCGCACCGCCCAGAACTCGGCGCGCTGCTGCTCGCTCTGCGCGATCAGCCCGTCGTCGACCAGCTCCGCCTCCAGCGCCTCGGCAAACAGCTCCTCCAGCGCCGCCTCGGAGTCGAGCGCCGCCGGAAGCCCCAGCTCGACCAGCACCAGCCAGTCGGGCGACGGGTCGAACGGCCGGCGCACCGGCCTCTCGGTCTCGCGCAGGAACTCCAGCCCCATGCCCGAGATCAGCTCGAACGCGGATACGCCCTCGCCCAGCCGCCGCCGCGCCATGGCCAGCAGGTCCAGCGCGGCTCCGGGGTCGCGCACCACCATGAAAGCCGCCGCACGCCGCTCCGGCCGCGGGAACAGCCGCAGGCTTGCCGCCGTGATCACGCCCAGCGTCCCCTCGGCCCCGATCAGCAGGTGCCGCAGGTCATAGCCGGTGTTGTCCTTCCTCAGCCGCCGCAGCCCGTGCCAGATGCTGCCGTCAGGCAGCACCGCCTCAAGCCCCAGGCAAAGCTCGCGCGCATTGCCGTAGCGCAGTACGTTCACGCCTCCCGCGTTGGTCGCCAGAAGCCCGCCGATTCGCGCCGATCCTTCCGAGGCAAGCGACAGCGGAAACAGCAGCGCCGCCTCCTCGGCCGCCGCCTGCACGTCGGCCAGGATCGCCCCCGCCCCGGCCACCAGCACCGCCTCGCGCGGGTGGACGGCCCGGATCGCCGACATGCGCTCGAGGCTCAGCAGGATTGGCGCCGCCCCGTCCGGGCTCACCTGCCCGCCGACCAGACCCGTGCCACCGCCATAGGGCACCACCGGCACGCCATGCGCCCCGGCGAAGCGGATCACCTCGGCCACCTCCTCGGCCGTGGCGGGCGCGACGACGCACGCGGCCTGCCCGGCCCACTGGCCGCGCGGCTCTTCCAGGTAACGAGGCTCGACCTCTCGGATCGCGGCGGCGGGCAGGCGCGTGGCGAGATCCTGTGCCAGCGCCTCGGTCATGGGGTTCATCATGACTAGATGAGTAACGGCCGCGCCGGCGAGCGCAAGTCACTCCATCCGCATCAGCTCCGGCTCGAGCACCATGACCGTAGGGCGGTCGGGAAGCGTCCGCAGGCCCACCGTCAGGCTGCTCTCGCCCGTCCGCTCGATGACGAAGTCGTCCTCCATCCCGTCCAGGAACCGATCGAGCGTCGCGCGTCCGAACCAGTGCATGGGGATCACGACCGAGGATTTCAGCCGACCGAGCACGCGGATCATCGTCGGCAGGTCCACCGTCAGGCCCCCGTCCACCGCCGCCATCACCACGTCGACCCGACCCAGCGCCGCGTACTGCATCTCGTCGGGCTCGTGGTGAAGGTGGCCCAGGTGGCCAATGCACATCCCCTCGACCTCGAAGACGAAGATCGAGTTGCCGTACTTCTCCGCCCCCTCGTCCCAGGCCGAGCGGATATCGGTCGGCACGTTGCGCACCAGCATCTCGCCCAGGTCCACGTGATGCTCGTTCGGCGTCCGCCCGTCGCCCCAGCCCTTGAGCACGTGGGGAATGCGCTCGTCCGGCATCGCGGTCCAGTGGCTGGAATGGGCGTGGTTCATCGTCGCCACGTCCGGCACGAAGTCCGCGGGCCCGAGGTAGCCGGTATAATCCGTCACCGCCGACAGCCCGCCCGGCGTCTGGATCAGGAACATCGAGTGGTCGAGATAGCTGATCCGAACTTCATAATCCGGCACGGGCTCCGCCCAGCTCGCCCGGTGCAGATACTCGATGCCCGGCGCGGCGTCGGCGATGGCGATGCAGTGGGACGGCCGCCGCTCCTGCGCCGAGGCCGCTGTCGCGGCAGACGCGAGTGACACGGCGAGGACGGAAAACAGACGCATGGACACCTCCCTGACCAAGCGGAAACTAGCACGCCCCACCGCCCTGTCGGCAGTTCGCCCGTTCACGATTTCGCGGGCCACGGAACCCGCAGATCGCGAACACCGCTCGCAGGCGAAACGTCCGCTCCATCTTTGGTCTGGAAGTATCCTCGGGGGTGAATGCGCCCGCAGGGCGCAGAGGGGGCAGACGGCCCCCTCACGATCCTTCGCAGAAGGATCGCGGCCCCGGAGAGCACCGCCTCAGCCCGGCGCCACCCGTCCGCGCCGGTCGGCCCGCAGGTTGGCGTAAAGCACGTGGTTGCGCCAGCGCCCGTTGATCTGGAGGTAACTCTGCGCCACGCCCTCGTACTTGAACCCGCAGCGTTCGAGCACCCCGCGCGAGGCGGCGTTCTCGGCCAGGCAGGCGGCCTCGATCCGCGACAGGTCCAAACCGGTGAAGGCGTGGTGGACCAGCGCCTCGATCGCCTCGCGCATGTAGCCCTGCCGCGCGTGGGGCTCGCCGATCCAGTAGCCCAGCGTGCCGGCCTGGGCGGGACCGCGGCGGATGTTGTCGAGCGTGATCGCGCCCAGCAGCATCTGGTCTTCGCGCCGGATCAGGAACAGCGGCACCGCCGTGCCGCCGGCGATCGACCGCTGCGCCCAGTAGACGCGGTTGGTGAAGCTCTTACGAGACAGGTGGTCCGGCGACCAGGTCGGCTCCCACGGCTTGAGAAAGCCGGCCGAGCGCTCCCGCAGCGTCGTCCAGGTGCGGAAGTCGCCGTGCTGGGGCGCGCGCAGGGTCATCCGCTCGGTCTCGATCCGGACGCGCCGGCGCGTCACCAGCATCAGGCGGCAAGCCTTCCCGCAAGGTCATCAAGGCCCGGAGCGTCCTTGAGCGGCCCGTAAAGCGCCATGGCGCCGCGCCCTGCCCCGGCGAGATCGCGGGCGAAGCGGCTCACATCGTCGATGCTGACCGCGTCGATCCTGGCGACCGTCTCGTCCAGGTCGGGCACCCGGCCCCAGATCGACAGAAGCCGCGCCAGCCGCTCGGCCCGGGCCGAGGGACTTTCCAGGCCCATCAGCAGCCCCGCCTTCATCTGGGCGCGGGCGCGGGCGATCTCGGCCTCGGTCATGTCGGTGGCGAAGCGGCGCATCTCGTCCGCCGTGACCTCGGCCAGCCCCCGGATCTGGTCGGGTGAGGTGCCGGCATAGACAGTCATCAGCCCGCTGTCGGCATAGGACCCGGCCTGCGAGAAGATGGTGTAGCACAGCCCCCGCCGTTCGCGCAGTTCCTGGAACAGGCGCGAGGACATGCCGCCGCCAAGCGCGGTGGCGTAGATCTGGGCGGTATAGATGTCGGGGTCGCGGTAGCCGGGGCTTTCCAGCGCCAGCGTGAAATGCACCTGTTCAAGCTGGCGGTCGCGCCGGAACTCGCCGCCCGAGAAGCGCGCGGGCTCCACCGGCTGCGAAGTGCGGGCGCGCAGATCGCCGAACAGCGCCTCGGCGGCGCGCACGATGGCGTCGTGGTCCACCGCGCCCGCGGCCGACAGGATCATTTCGCCCGGGGCGTACCGCTCCTCGACGAAGGTCGAGAGGTCGTCGCGCGAGAATGCGCTGACCCGCTCGGCGGGGCCGAGGATGGTGCGGCCCAGCGGCTGGTCGGGGAAGGCGGCTTCTTGCAACCAGTCGAAGACGATGTCGTCGGGGGTGTCGAGCACCTGCCCGATTTCCTGAAGGATCACGCCGCGCTCGACTTCCAGCTCGCGCGCGTCGAAGACGGGGTTGAGCACAATGTCGGCGATGATGTCGAGCGCCAGCGGCACGTCGGCTTCGAGCACGCGGGCGTAGTATGCTGTCATCTCGCGGCTGGTATAGGCGTTGATGTAGCCGCCGACATCCTCGATCTCTTCCGCGATCTGCAGGGCCGAACGCGTGGCCGTCCCCTTGAAGGCCATGTGCTCGAGGAAATGCGCGATGCCGTTCTGCTCGATCCGCTCGTGCCGGCCGCCCGCGTTGACCCAGATGCCGATGGAGGCGGATTTGAGGCCCGGCATGTGTTCGGTCACGATGCGCAGGCCGTTGGCGAGCGTGTGGAACTGGACGGTCACTTGGCGCGGGTCTCCCTGATCAGATGCTCGATCCGGCCGAGATCGTTGTCGACCTCGGTCACGCGTTCCGGCCTGTCATAAAGGGCGGACATGCGCTTTGGAAGGCCCGGGCGCTGTCCTGTCGCAGCCTCGACCGCGTCGGGAAACTTCGCCGGATGCGCGGTGGCCAGCGTGATCATGGGGCGCGCGGGGTCGATGTTCTCTTCGGCCACCTTCACGCCGACGGCGGTGTGGGGGCAGAGCGTCTCGCCCGTGCGCGCGTGCATGGCGCGGATGGTGGCCGCCGTCTCCTCCTCGGAGGCGCGGCCCGAGGCGTAGGTTTCGCGCAGCGCCTGAAGCGCCCCCTGGCTGACCGGGAAGCCGCCCTGCCCCTTCAGCTCGTCCATCAGCTGCGCCACCGCGCTTCCGTCGCGGCCATAGGCGTCGAACAACGCGCGTTCGAAGTTCGACGACACCTGGATGTCCATCGACGGGCTGATCGTGGGCTGAACGCCCTCCTTGCGGTGTTCTCCGGTGACCAGCGTGCGGTGCAAGATGTCGTTGCGGTTCGTGGCCACGACCAGCTTGCCGATGGGCAGGCCCATGGCCTTCGCTATCCGCCCCGCGAAGATGTCGCCGAAATTGCCGGTGGGCACGGTGAAATCGACCGACCGGTGCGGCGCGCCGAGGGCGGTCGCGGCGGTGAAGTAGTAGACGACCTGCGCCAGCACCCGCGCCCAATTGATCGAGTTGACGGCGGTCAGCCCGACCTCGTCGCGGAAGGCGAAGTCGTTGAACATGTCCTTCACGGCGGCCTGGCAATCGTCGAAATCGCCGTGCAGCGCCAGCGCGTGCACGTTCGGCTCGTCCGGCGTGGTCATCTGCCGGCGCTGCACCTCGGACACCCGGCCATGGGGGAAGAGGATGAATACGTCAACGTTATTGAGCCCACGGAACGCCTCGATCGCGGCGCTGCCGGTGTCGCCCGATGTCGCGCCGACGATGGTGATCCGCTGGCCGCGCCGCTTCATCGCCTGCTGGAACAGCTGGCCGATGAGCTGCATGGCGAAGTCCTTGAACGCCAGCGTCGGCCCGTGGAACAGCTCGAGCAGGAAGTGGTTCGGGCCGAGTTGGACCAGGGGCGCGCGGGCGTCGTGGCCGAAGCCGGAATAGGCCTTCTCGATCGCATCGCGCAGGTCGGCGTCGGTGAAGCTGTCGTCGACGAAGGGGCGCGTGACGCGGAATGCCACCTCCTCGTAGCGCAGACCCGCCAGCGCGGCGATATCTTCGCGCGAAAACTGAGGCACGGCCTCAGGAACGTAGAGCCCGCCGTCGCGGGCGAGGCCCGTCAGCATTGCCTCTTCGAAGGTCAGCGCCGGCGCGCGGCCGCGTGTTGAGATGTATTTCATGCCGTTCCCTCTTGCCCCTGCCGCCTGATACGCCACAGCAGGAAACCTGTCATCCCCGCCCAGATGGCGGCGAGCGAAAACCAGGTGATTGCGTATTCCAGATGATCGTTGGGGATGTTCTCGGTCCCCACGGGCAGCGGCACCACGCCGTCACCGGTTGTTTCGCGCGCGACAATCAGGATCGGCGCGGCGTCCAGTGCGTCGGCCATCGCCGGCACGTCGCGGGCGAACCAGATGCCGGCGTCGAGGTCCGGGTCCGGTGTGAAGCCGTCGACCTCTTGCGGCCAGTGCAGGTTGCCCACGACCGTGGCGTTACCGCCCGGGCGCGGCGCGTCTTTCTCGTCCGTCGGCACCACGCCCCGGTCCACCATGATGCGGCGGCCCGCCTCCGTCTCGAACGCCTGTACGATGCGGTAGCCGGGGCCGGTGCCCTTGACCGACACCAGCACGTCCAGCGCCGCCTCGTCGAAGCGCCCGCCGACCCGCACGGGGAGGTAGCGGTCGGCCTCGGGGTCAGGGTCGGCAGGCAAGGGCACGGGATCGGCGGCAATGCGTGCCTCGATCTCGGCCAGCACGCTTTGCTTCCACGTGAGCCGCTGCACCTGCCAGGCGCCGAGCGCCAGCAGGATCGTCGTCCCGACGACTCCGAAGACCAGGGGCCAGATCATCCTGCGCATGTCTGCTCTCCTCAACGCGAAGGGCGCGAGGCCCACGCCCCACGCCCCTTGTTCATCTTTTGAGTGTCCCGGCCGAGAACCACGAATTTCCTGAGAAAATCCGGAGCGCGGCGGTATCGCTCAGCCGCCCCAGATGTAGATGGAGGCGAAGAGGAACAGCCAGACCACGTCGACGAAGTGCCAGTACCAGGCCGCGGCCTCGAAGCCGACATGCTTGGCGGGCGTGAAGTCGCCCACCCGCAGGCGCAGCCAGCACACCGCCAGGAAGATCGTGCCGATGATCACGTGCGCGCCGTGGAAACCCGTCGCCATGAAGAAGTTGGCGCCGTAGATGTTGCCCGAGAAGCCGAAGGCCGCGTGCGAGTATTCGTAGGCCTGGAAGAAGGTGAAGATCAGGCCCAGCACGACGGCGATGGCCAGCCCCCAGGACATGTCCTTGCGGTTGTTCTCGTGCACCAGCGCGTGGTGCGCCCAGGTGGCCGCCGCGCCCGAGCACAGCAGGATCAGCGTGTTGATCAGCGGCAGGTGCCAGGGATCGAAGGTCTCGATCGACGGGGGCGGCCACTGGCCTTCCGAGAACTCGGCCATCGGGTACATGGCGTGCTTGAAGAACGACCAGAACCAGGCCGAGAAGAACATCACCTCGGACATGATGAACAGGATGAAGCCGTAGCGCAGGCCGATGGTCACCACCGGCGTGTGGTCGCCCTGCCGGCTTTCGTGGATGACATCGACCCACCACGCGAACATCACGTAGAGCACCACGGCGAAACCGATGAGGAACATCCACGGCCCGCTGTCGTGCATCCACAGCACGCCGCCGAAGAGCATGATGAAGGCCCCGACCGCGCCGAGGAACGGCCATATCGATGGGGGCAGGATGTGGTAGTCGTGGTTCTTCTCGTGCGCCATTGGCGTTCGTTCCCTCGTCTGGGGCCTTTAGTTGAAGTCGGAACCCGCGCCGGCCTCGGGCGCGAGCGACGCCTGCTCTTGGGGCAGGTCGATCTCGTGGAAGGTATAGGACAGCGTGATCTTGTGGATGTACTTCGCGTCACGGTCGTCCACAATCGCCGGGTCGACGTAGAAGGTCACCGGCATCTGCACCCGCTCGCCCGGCTGAAGCACCTGTTCGGTGAAGCAGAAGCAGTCGATCTTGGTGAAGAAGCCGCCCGCGTCGAAGGGGGCCACGTTGTAGCTGGCCTGTCCCGCCACCGGGCGGTCGGTGGGGTTGTAGGCTTCGTAGAAGGCCAGACCAGTTTCGCCGATGCGAATCTCGATCTCGTCTTCCAAGGGCTTGAACTCCCACGGCATGTCGCGGGCGAGCGAACCATCGAAGCGGACCCTGATCGTCTCGTCCAGAATCTCGTCCGAGCCCTGTTCGGCGACCGAGGTTTCGCCGCCATAGCCGGTCACGGCGCAGAACAGGTCGTAAAGCGGCACCGACGCCCAGGCCATGGACCCCATGAACACGATGACGCCCACCGCCTTCAGCGCCGTCTTCTGGCGCGGGTCCATGCTCATTGCGCGCCTCCCGCGCTTTGCTGAACGGCCGGGGCGTAGTCCTGCACGGGGCCTAGGTTCGTCACCTTCACCACGGTCAGCCCGAAGACCAGCGCCACGAGCCCGACGAGCACCAGCCCGAGGCCCATGTTGCGGGAGAAGCGGCGGTCGTGCAGTTCGTGTGTCACGCGGATGGTCATCAGATCACTCCCAGGCCGCGCAGGGTGGCGTCCACCAGCAGCGCGCCGAAATGCAGGAAAAGGTAGAGCAGCGAGAACTTGAAGAACCCTTTCTCGACCGCGTACTTGTCGGCCTCGGCCTGGGTCTCGTCGCGCCGCGCGATGGCGACGGCGCCTTTCAGGAACCAGGCGTTCATGAGGATTGCGCCGATCAGGTAGACGGGCCCGCCGATCGAGGTGAAGCCCAACCCCACCGCCACCGGCGCAAGCAGCGCGGTGTAGACGAGGATATGGCGACGGGTCGTGCGGCGCCCGTGGGTCACGGTCAGCATCGGCACGCCGGCGTCGTCGTAGTCCGAGCGCATGAACAGCGCGAGCGCCCAGAAGTGCGGCGGCGTCCACATGAAGATCACCGCGAACATCAGCACCGCTTCCAGCGAAATCGACCCGGTCGCCACGACCCAGCCGATCATCGGCGGGAAGGCCCCGGCGGCGCCGCCGATGACGATGTTCTGCGGAGTCGTGCGCTTGAGCCACATCGAATAGACGACGGCATAGAAGAAGATGGTGAAGGCCAATAGCGCCGCGGCGGCCCAGTTCGCCGCCAGCCCCAGCATGATCACCGAGAAGCCCGACAGCGCCAGCCCCAGCCCCAGCGCGTCACCGGCCGTAACCCGGCCCGACGGCACCGGGCGCTTGGCGGTTCGGCGCATCACTGCATCGATATCGGCATCCCACCACATGTTCAGGGCACCCGACGCGCCCCCGCCCACGGCGATGAACAGGATCGAGGCGAAGCCGACCAGCGGGTGCACGCCCACGGGCGCCACCAGCAGGCCGACCAGCGCGGTGAAGACCACCAGCGACATGACGCGCGGCTTGAGCAACGCGAAGTAGTCGCCGAAGCCGGCCTCGTACTCGGTGTCGTATGATGTCGTGACGTCGGTCATCGCAGTTCCATCCTGGGCGGCGGATCCCTGCCCGCCCCTGGGCGTGCGCGAGCGGCGGTTGCCGCCGCCCGCGATCCGTCTCACTCGGCCGAGGCGAGCTTCACGCCGGCATCGGCGCGCGGGGTGCCCGCGAAGGCTTCGACTTGCGCGTCGATCCAGGCGTCATACGCCTCCTGGCTGACGACCTTCACCGTGATCGGCATGTAGGCGTGGTCCTTGCCGCACAACTCCGAGCATTGGCCGAAATACACGCCCTCTTCCTTCGCCTCGAACCACAGCTCGGCCAAGCGGCCCGGGATGCCGTCCTGCTTCACGCCGAAGGCGGGCACGGTCCACGAGTGGATCACGTCGGCGCCGGTCACCTGCACGACGACGGTGGAGTCGACCGGCACGACCATGGCGTTGTCCACGGCAAGGCGGAACTCGTCCTCGGAATACCCCTGCTCCTGCAGTTCGGCGCGGATTTCGTCGGTGACGTAGTTCGAGCCATAGCCGATCATGAAGCTGTCATAGCCGAAGTCGTGGTCAGGGTATTCGTAGCCCCAGTACCACTGGTAGCCGGTGGCCTTCACGGTCACGTCGGCCTCGGGGATCTCCTGCTGGTCGAACAGCACCGGCAGCGAGAACGCGCCGATGAACAGCAGGATGAGGATCGGGACCAGCGTCCACGTCACCTCGATCGGGGTGTTGTGCGTGAAACGCGCGGGAACCGGGTTGCGCTTGCGGTTGTAGCGCACCAGCACCGCGACCAGCAGGCCCGACACGAACAGCACGATCGCGGTGATGATGATCAGCACGAGCCCATCGAGCGCCTGAAGATCGGCGGCCAGGTCGGTGGCGGCGGGCTGGAAGCCGGTCGCGCCGTAGTCCGGCTTGCCGATGATCGGCAGCTCGTTCATGGCATCCTGCGCCATCGCACCCTGTCCGGCGAGGCTAACAAAGGCTGCGGCCGCAAGGCCCTTGAGAGAGGTGTTGAAACGCATGTGCCCCTTGTCCTGTTCGGCATCCTGATCGGGTGTCGGCGGGCGCGCCGCCTCCGCCGGGCGCCACGCCGCGGAACGTCTCGGGACCCGCGGCAGACTCCCGTTGTGTCCGGGCCTTCTGAAACCATATTAGGCCGGAGGGAACAAGCGAAAGCGTTGCGGCATTCGGCCGCTTTCTTGATCCAGATCATACCGTCCCGGCCAGGAGCACCCCATGACAGACGCCCCCTTCCGCCCCTTCGACGACCAGCTCGACGAGCAGGCTGCGCTGGCGCATCTGCGCGACGCGGTGGCTGGCGCCGACGACGGAGAGCTGTTTCTCGAGCGGCGGCGCTCCGAAGTGATCTCTTTCGACGACGGCCGGGTGAAGACGGCGAGCTACGACGCGGGCGAGGGCTTCGGCCTGCGCGCCGTTCGCGGCGAGACGGCCGGATACGCCCACTCCACCGAGATCAGCGAGGCGGCGGTCAAGCGCGCGGTCGAGACGGCGCGGCTTGCCGTGGGCGACGGCGGCGGCACCCTGGCCGAGGCGCCGCGCGCGACAAACGTGAGGCTTTACGGCGATGCCGATCCGGTGTCCGACGCGGAGTTCCCGGTCAAGCTCGACACCCTGCGCGAGATCGACGCCTTCGCCCGCGCGCTCGACCCGCGCGTGGTGCAGGTCTCGGCCACGCTCGCCGCGTCGCTCCAGGAGGTCGAGATCCTGCGCCCCGAGGGGCTACGCGTGCGCGACGTGCGCCCGATGACCCGGCTCAACGTCAGCGTCATCGTGGAAGAGAACGGCCGGCGCGAACAGGGCGGCATGGGCGGCGGCGGCCGCTTCGGCCTGACCGACCTGATCGACAAGGCCAACTGGGAGCCTGTCGCCCGCGAGGCGCTGCGCATCGCGCTGGTCAACCTCGACGCCGAACCGGCGCCGGCGGGCGTGATGGACGTGGTGCTGGGCCCCGGCTGGCCCGGCATCCTGCTGCACGAGGCCGTGGGCCACGGGCTGGAGGGTGATTTCAACCGCAAGAAATCCTCGGCCTTCGCCGGTCTCATGGGCCAGCGGGTCGCCGCGCCCGGCGTCACCGTTCTGGACGACGGCACCATCCCCGACCGGCGCGGCTCGATCAGCATCGACGACGAGGGCACGCCCTCGGGCAAGAACGTTCTGATCGATGACGGCATCCTCGTGGGCTACATGCAGGACCGGCAGAACGCGCGGCTGATGGGGGTCGAACCCACCGGCAACGGCCGGCGCGAAAGCTTCGCCCACGCGCCGATGCCGCGCATGACCAACACCTACATGCTCAGCGGCAACGCCGACCCGAAGGACATCCTGGCCGATCTGAAGGACGGTATCTATGCGGTGGGCTTCGGCGGGGGCCAGGTGGACATCACCAACGGCAAGTTTGTGTTCTCCTGCACCGAGGCTTACCGCGTGAAGGACGGCAAGGTCGGCCGCCCAGTCAAGGGCGCCACGCTGATCGGCGACGGCGCGACGGCACTTCAGAAGATTCGCGCCATCGGCAACGACATGACGCTGGACCCGGGCATCGGGAACTGCGGCAAGGCCGGACAGTGGGTGCCGGTGGGCGTAGGCCAGCCGACCCTCATGATCGGCGGCCTGACCGTGGGCGGCAGCGCGGCCTGAGCGGGAACGCGGCGGGCCGGGGACGCCCCGGAGGCAAAAAAACGGCGGCGGGGAAAATTTTGTCGCCGACGCTAACCTGGCCTTAACCACCCCGGCCCCACCTTGGCTCTGCAAGCGGACGGAGCCAGTGAGGCCTTGGATTTAATCCCTTCCCCACCCCTCACCCCACCCCCCTCAGAGGAAGAACGGTTTGACTGGCTCCGTCTCTTGCGCTCACGCCGCGTCGGCGTGAGCACCTTTTTCCGGCTGATGCGCGAATACGGCAGTGCCGCCGCCGCGCTGGAAGCCCTGCCAGAGGTCGCCCGCGCCGCCGGCGTCGACAAATACACCCCCTGCCCGCCCGAGGTGGCCGAGGCGGAGTTTAGGGCCGGGCGCCTGGCCGGCGCCACAATGATCTGCTTCGGGGACCCGGCCTATCCCGCCCGCCTGACCGACCTGTCGGACCCGCCGCCCATCCTCTGGGCGCTCGGCGACGCCGGGCTGCTCGACCGCCCGGCCGTGGCGCTTGTCGGCGCGCGCAACGCCTCGAGCCTTGGCACCCGCATCGCACGGCGGCTGGCCGAGGAACTGGGCGCGAAGGGCTTCGTCATCGTGTCCGGGCTGGCCCGCGGCGTGGACGCCGCCGCCCATACCGGCGCGCTGGGCGGCGGCACCATTGCGGTCATGGCCGGGGGCGTCGACGTCGTCTATCCGGTCGAGAACGCGGTGCTGGCGCAGGAAATCGAGGCGCGCGGCCTGCGCTTGTCGGAACAGCCGATGGGCCTGCAACCGCAGGCGCGCCACTTCCCCCGCCGCAACCGACTTATCTCGGGCCTGGCACGGGCGGTCGTGGTGGCCGAGGCGGCGGCGAAATCGGGCAGCCTTCTGACCGCGCGCGACGCGGCCGACCAGGGCCGCGACGTGCTGGCGGTGCCGGGCCACCCCTTCGATGCGCGCGCGGCCGGCTGCAACCTGTTGATCCGCGACGGCGCGACGCTGGTGCGCGGCACCGAGGACGTGATCGAGGCGCTGGGTCCCCTCCCGCACCCGCAGGAACAAGCCGAAATGCCGCTGATCGAAGAGGAGCCACCGCGGGCCTCGGCAGCGACGCCTCCTTCCGAAGACGAAAAGACCGGTAAGAAGAAACCCCGCAAGAAGGAGGAGATCGCCGCGCTCCACCGGCAGATCCTCGACCGGCTCGGGCCCAGCCCGCTGGCGGAGGACCAGCTCATCCGCGATCTCGGGCTGGCGGCGGGCGACGTGACGCCGCAACTCGTGACGCTCGAGATCGAAGGCCGGATCGAACGGCAACCAGGCGGTCTGCTCACGCGGCTGCACTAGCCGGCCCGACGCTGTGACCGGCGCCTGCACGTGCGAAGAACCGTCTGCTACGCCGCCTCGCCAGTCCGCGAAACCGGCAACGGCTTGCCAATCCTTTCGGGCGACTTAAGGTTGGCACCCATCGCGGCAGGAAGATGCCGCGCCAAAGGAACGGGAGGAAATTCCTAATGAAAATGTTCTTCACCTCTGCCGCCGCCTGCGCCCTGATCGCGGGTGCCGCGCACGCGGAACAGCACGAGATGGACCGCGAGGGCTGGCCAGAAAGCTTCACCGTGGGCACCGCCAGCCAAGGCGGCACGTACTTCGCCTACGGCTCGGGCTGGGCGAACCTTGTCGCGGACGAGCTTGGCATCTCGGGCGGCGGCGAAGTCACCGGCGGCCCCATGCAGAACATGGCGCTGGTGCATACCGGCGACGCGGCCTTTGGCATGACCACCATGGGCCCGGCCGCAGAATCTCTGGCCGGCGAAAACCCGATCGCGCCGGGCCTCGAGATGACGAATGCCTGCGCCATGTTCCCGATGTACCAGACGCCGTTCTCGGTGACGGCCCTGTCGTCGTCGGGCATCGAGTCAATCGACGACATCCCCGAAGGCGCGCGCATCGGCTTCGGTCCCGCTGGTTCCACCTCGGACACCTACTTCCCGCGGATGATGGACACGCTGGGCGTCGAGTACGAACGGCGCAACGGCGGCTGGTCCGACCTGGGCGGTCAGCTTCAGGACGGCCTTCTGGACGTGATCGCCTTCGCGGCCGGCGTGCCGGTCCCGGCGGTCAGCCAGCTCGAGGTGCAGACCGACGTGAACATCATCGAGTTCACCGAGGAAGAGCAGCAGCAGATCCTCGACAACTTCCCGGTGTCGGAGTTCGAGATCCCGGCCTCCACCTACACCACGCTGGAAGAGCCGGCGCGCTCGGTGTCGATGTGGAACTTTGCCATTGCCAACTGCGACCTGCCGGAAAGCTTCGTCAACGCAGTGGTCGACGTGGTGATGTCGGACAACGAGCGTATGGTGAACATCCACCGCGCCGCCCAGTCGACGGTGCCCGAGAACTGGGACAAGAACACCGTCCTTCCCTGGCATCCCGGTGCCGCGCGCTGGTTCGAAGAAAATGCCGGTGCCGATATTCCGGACGACATGATCCACGGAAACTGATTTTCGCGGCATAGCCGTGGCAGCGGGTCGCGTTCCATCCGGGACGCGGCCCGTTCTTTAACTGGCGCGATGCGCGCCGCGCTCATAATGTGAACAAAACGAGCGACAGGGGACCGACCATGACCGCCCGCGAACCCGATCCCATGGATCTCGCCATCGCCGACGGCGTCGACGACGAGGCGATCGAGACCAATCGGAGGCTATACCAGGGCTGGCGCTTCTATGCCGTCAGCGCGCTCGCCACCATCTATGCCGCGTTCCACATGGCGGCGCTGAACGGCGTTTCGATTTCGGACTGGACGGGGATCGAGATCCCGTTCCTGCCGACCTTCCCGATGGAGACATGGAACTTCCGCATCGTCCACGTGGCCGGCGCGCTGTTTCTGGGCTTCATCCTCTTCGCCTCGACCGCCTTCGACGACGAGCGCGAGGTGCGCGAGAGGCCGGTGCTGAACTGGCTTGCCGTGGCGCTGATGCTTCCGGCCCTGTTCTCGCTGGGGGCCGCCATCTGGTTCGCCTTCCAGATCGCGGGAGGGCTGACCTGGAACGGCATCGACGCGACCATCCAGTTCTGGGAAATCTGGTATTTCGGCGTGCCGCTGATGGTGGCCACGGCGGGCGGGATCGTCCTGTCGTGGTTCCACCGCCGCCGGCGCGACGCGGTGGCGCCCACCGACCTTCTGCTGGGCGTCTGCGGCTTCGCCGTCGCGGCTTACCTGATCACCATCTACGGCACGCTGATGCGCAACTCGACGGGCACGCCCTTCGCGCCCATCGGCATCTCGCTCGCCGCGCTGGCGGGCACGCTCTTGATCATGGAGCTGACGCGGCGGGTCGCGGGCCTTGCGCTCGTCATCATCGCGACGGTGTTCCTGGCCTACGTCTTCCTCGGGCACTACCTGCCCGGTTTCCTGAACTCGCCCGAGATCGGCTGGGCGCGGTTCTTCAGCCAGGTTTACACCGACGCAGGCATCCTTGGGCCCACGACGGCGGTCAGCTCGACCTACATCATCCTGTTCATCATCTTCGCCGCCTTCCTGCAGGCGTCGAAAGTCGGCGACTACTTCGTCAACTTCGCCTTCGCCGCCGCCGGGCGCGCCCGCGGCGGGCCGGCCAAGGTGGCGATCTTCGCCTCCGGACTGATGGGGATGATCAACGGCACGTCGGCGGGCAACGTGGTGGCGACCGGGTCGCTCACCATCCCCCTGATGAAGAAGGTCGGCTACAAGAAGCAGACCTCGGGCGCGGTCGAGGCCGCGGCCTCGACCGGCGGACAGATCATGCCGCCGATCATGGGTGCCGGCGCGTTCATCATGGCCGAGATCACGGGCATCCCCTACACCGACATCGCCATCGCGGCGATCATCCCGGCGGTGCTTTACTTCGTGTCGGTCTATTTCATGGTCGACTTCGAGGCGGCGAAGCTGGGCATGCGCGGGATGCGCGACGACGAGCTGCCGCGCGTCAAGACGATGGCCAAGCGGGCCTTCCTGTTCCTGCCCATCATCATCCTGATCGCCGCGCTGTTCATGGGCTACTCGGTGATCCGGGCCGGCACACTCGCCACCATCTCGGCGGCGGTGGTCAGCTGGCTGACGCCGTACCGGATGGGGCTGCCGTCGATCGTCAAGGCGTTCGAACTGGCCGGCATCATGTCGATCCAGATCATCGCGGTCTGCGCCTGCGCGGGCATCATCGTAGGCGTGATCTCGCTGACCGGGGTTGGCGCGCGGTTCTCGAACCTGCTGCTGGGGCTTGCGGGCGTCAGCCAGCTTCTGGCGCTGTTCTTCGCCATGTGCATCGCGATCCTGCTGGGAATGGGCATGCCCACCACGGCGGCCTATGCCGTGGCGGCCTCGGTCGTCGCTCCGGGCCTGGTGGAGCTTGGCATCCCGACGCTGACGGCGCACTTCTTCGTCTTCTACTTTGCCGTCCTTTCGGCCATCACGCCGCCCGTGGCGCTGGCCTCCTACGCCGCGGCCGGAATTTCGGGCGCGAACCCGATGGAGACGTCGGTCGCGTCGTTCAAGATCGGCATCGCGGCCTTCATCGTCCCGTTCATGTTCTTCTACAACTCGGCGATCCTGATGGAGGGCACGTGGTTCGAGGTGCTGCGCGCGGCCGTCACGGCGACCGTGGGCGTATTCCTCCTGTCGGCGGGCGTGCAAGGCTGGTTCCTGGGCGGTCGCGCCGCCTGGTTCGTGCGGGTCGGCCTGATCGCGGCGGCGCTCTTCATGATCGAGGGCGGCTGGACCACCGACTTGATCGGCATCGGTCTGGCGGCGGCGGGCTGGCTGGTGCAGCGCGTGTTCCACCCCGACCCCGACGCCCGGCTCGAGGTCAAGGGCGCCGACTGAAGCGATCGGCGGCGGGCAAGGCACCCGCCGCCGGACCGCGCTTTCGGGGGATGGCCCCTCGCAGGCTGGCCTATTCCAGCGCCATGAGTTCCGTGTTGAACCGCATCACGACATGCAGGCCGCCGGCGCTTTCGGTCGTCAGCGTGCCGCCGTGCTTCTGCACCATCGAGCGCACCATCTGCCAACCCAGCGAACTGGACCGCTCGGGGCGTTCGGCATCGGCGGGCAGGCCGATGCCGTCGTCCCACACATCGAGGATCAGGTCGCCGTTCTCGCGCCGGCAGGCGATGGTGATCCGCCCCTTGCAACGACCGATGAAGGCGTGCTTGCAGGCATTGGTGATCAGCTCGCCCGTCACCAGGGCCAGGTCCACCGCCGGGCTGCTGCCCATGCGCACCGGGTCGCCCTCGACCGAGATCTCGACGCTCAGATCCGCCGTGGCGAAGGCGCTGCGGGTCTGCATGGCCACCTCGCGCAGCAGAGACAGCAGCTCGACCGTGTTCGCCGCGGCCGTGGTCTGAAGCTGGTCGTGCACCTTGGCGATGGCGCCCACGCGGCCCTCGAGATCGCGCAGCACCGCCTTCGTCTCGTCCGAGGCCGAGGCGTTTCGGCTGAGCCGCATCAGCCCCATGACGAGGCTGAGGTTGTTCTTGGTGCGGTGGTGCACCTCGGCCATCAGCATGTCGCGCTGTTGCAGGGCGTCCAGCAACTCACGGTTCTGCCGGGCCAGAAGCTCGGCCGGGTTGTCGCGATCCAGCCGCGCGACCGCCTCGGTGATCTCGCGCACGAACTGCGCCTGCTGCCGTTCGGGTAAAGACGTGCGGAAGGCGGCGGTGACGCGCGTGCCCTCGTGTCCGGTCTGGACGTCGAAGCGTCCCGCCATCCGGTAGACGCCGCGCAGCCCCAGGCCCAGGCCCTGACCGCTGGTGGGCGGCTCGCCCTCCAGATAGCGCTGCGGGTCACGGATGCCGGGGCCCTGGTCCACCGCCTCGATCACCAGGTCCAGTCCGCCGCCATGCTTCGACAGGAACAGGCTCACCCGTCCGCCCGAGGCATGGTCGATCATGTTGCGACCCAGCTCGAGCAGGGCGGTGACGATGCGTGTGGCCGCGAAGCCCGAGAAGCCGGCGCCCGCGACGACCGCTTCGCCCACGGTGCGCAGACGGACGATGTCGCGGTCGTTCTCGACCTTCAGCGTGACGATTCTCATGGACGCGCCGCCCCTGTCACCTGCGCCACCGCAACGCAGGCATCGTCGCGTCCGCGGTTGAGATCGCGCATCAGCGTCGCGGCCACCACGGCCGGGCTCTGGCGCATCAGGGACCGCATCGGCCCGTCTTCGCGCACGGTCGAGATGCCGTCGGAGTGCAGTATCAGAAGATCACCGGGGACGAGCGCGCGGTTCTCGTCGTTGGCCCTGCGGCTTTGCCCGCCGACGCGGCCCTCGCGGCTGATGAGCCGGGTGATCTGGCCGTTCTGCCCCGCCACCAGGGCCGAGATATTGCCGATCCCGGCATAAGTCAGTCGCCCGTCCGCCGCCTCGACCCGCGCCAGGCCGGCGACCGAGCCGCGGGTGCCCGCCAGCCGCGACGAGATACGCGCCAGCGCGTCGCCCGGCTCGGGGGTCGAGATATCCTCGAACGCCTCCAGCGCCTCGCGCGCGGCGGCTTCGGCGCGCCGCCCGTGGCCCAGCCCGTCGATCACCAGCAGTTCGAGCGCGCCGTCGCGGTTGCGCGCGGTCCAGGCGTCGCCGCAGGCGAATTCGCCCGGGTGGTTCGACAGGAAAGCGCCCAGCTCGACGCCGGCAAGCTGCCGCGCGCCGGTGCCGAATTCGCAGACGATGACGGTGCCCTGCCCCGGGATCGAGTGGATCGCGAACCGGTCGGCGAGGCGCTGCATCGCACCCAGCCCCGTCC
Source organism: Tranquillimonas alkanivorans (assembly GCF_900115595.1). Lineage (GTDB taxonomy): Bacteria > Pseudomonadota > Alphaproteobacteria > Rhodobacterales > Rhodobacteraceae > Tranquillimonas > Tranquillimonas alkanivorans. The sequence continues at coordinate 107,809 of NZ_FOXA01000002.1, read as the reverse complement.
CCGCGGAACCGGCCGTCGAGACGCCGTCACGCAGCGCATCCTCGGTGTCGGGGATCCCGCTGCCGGTGTCGACCACGGCCAGCGACAGCCACCACCCGGCATCGGCGGGCACGCCCTGCAACAGCACTCGACCCCCGCCGGCATGCTTGAGAAGGTTCGTCGCCGCCTCGGACGCGACGATCGCCGCCTTCTCGACACGCGTTTCGTCGAGTTCCAGCCGCTCGGCGAGCGCACGCGCCTGCCTGCGGCATTCCGCGACGCCGCTGGGCTCCGATATCTCGATGACGTGTTTCAAAGTGCCGACACCAGCCTCACTTCAAGCCCCCCCGAGGGGCGGTTGCTGATTTCGAAGATATCGACCAGGCGCCGCGCACCGCCAAGCCCCTTGCCCATGCTTCCCGCCGTCGTGAACCCGTCCCTCATCGCTTCTTCTATGTTCGGGATACCGGCCCCCTCGTCAATGCAACGCACCCCGATGCGCGTCGGTTTGCGCAGAATCTCGATGTCCAGCCAGCCGCCGCCGCCATGGTCGACGCAGTTGCGCGCGACCTCGCTGACCGCCGTGACGAAGCGCACTTTGCGCAGGGCCCGCGCGCCCAGCTCGTCGCAGACCTTCGACACGGCGTAGCGGGCCGACGCGATGTCCCGCTCGCGGTCCAGCGATACCGTCTTGACGACTCCGGATCGGAGGGCGTTCACGCCAGCCCGTCCCTCCGCAACCGCCGCAGCGCGTGCGACAGGCTGAGGGCCGTCTTGCTGCCCGACAGGTCCATCCCCAGCTCGACCAGCGTCATTGCCACCGCCGGGCGCATGCCGACGACGTAGGTCTCGGCTGCCAGCAGGCGCGCCATCGACGACAGCTGCGCCAAGACGCGGCCCACGAAGGTGTCCACGATCTCGAGCGCGGCGATGTCGATGACCACCCCGCGCGCGCCCTCGGCCACGATGCGGTCCGACAGCTCTTCCTGCAGGTTCATGATCTCGGTGTCCGTTATGTTGTCGCGGATCGCGACCAACAGCACCCTCTCGACCAGATAGACCGACGCCGCCTCAGCCACGGTCGGCGTCCCCTCGCCGTTCGATCGAAAAGCCGACCTTGCGGAAGGCGTCGGACAGCGCCGCGCGGATCGTCGGGCGCGTCGTCACCTCGCCCACGTCGACGCCGAGTTCGACCATGGTCTGCGCGATCTTGGGACTGATGCCGCTGATGATCGCCTCGGCCCCCATCAGCCGCACCGCCGCCGCGGTGCGCAGCAGGTGCTGGGCGACCTGCGTGTCGACGACGCGCACGCCGGTGATGTCGACGATGACCACCTCGGCGCTTTCCTCGACGATCGAGTTCAGCAGGTTCTCCATCACCTCCTGCGCACGGACCGAGTCCAGCGTGCCGATCAGCGGGATGGTCAGTACCCGGTCCCAAAGCTGCACGACCGGCGTCGACAGCTCCATCATCTCGGTGCGCTGCCGCTCGATGATCTGGTCGCGCTCGGCGATGAAGTGCTCGTTCGTGTGCATCGCCACGGCGTCGAGCAGGCGGCTGAACTCGGTGATCTCCTCGATCAGCTTGTCCGGCGCGGCCTCGAGCTTCTGGCGCAGGCGCGCGAAGACAGGCTGCTTCAACGCCAGAACGAAAGTCGCCATTTCCGACGGCGACACCCCACGCTCGACCCGTTCGTGGGTCACCTCCTCGAGCGCGGCGCGCAGGCCGGCCCAGGGTTCGGCCTCGAGGTTCAGCGTCCGCTGGTCGTCGGCCGCGTCGATGCCGTCGCCCAGGCCCCGCAGGAGCTCGCCCAGCTGGCGGCGGCTTTCGCGATCGGAAAACAGGTCGGGACGGCGCACGCCCTCGGCCTTCTGCGTCTCGAGCCAGGCGCTCAGAAGCTCGTCGAACTCCTCGCGAAGTATCGCCAGGACCGTTTCGAGGCTGGTTCTCGTCATGGGGCACCCCTTATCTCACCGACAGTTGCGTAGCACCGCAGGTCGGGTAAGGAAAGGCAGAGGGCCGAGCCGCCGTAACGGAAGCCTTTCACCGCAGGTGTCACTCTTCGTGCAACACCTGTTTTGCACCGGGCGCATGCGCCAACCGCATGCGGCGCCGCAGGTGCGTGGACAGGGTGTCGATGGCCAGCGTCAGCCCGCCCATCGCCAGAAGCAGGGCCACCGCCCGGTCGATACGCAGGGTCTGGATCGCGGCATCGACGTGAAAGCCCAGCGTGGCCACGCCGATCAGCCCGAAGATGGCGCTGTCGCGCACGATGATCTCCCACCGGTAGAGGCACAGCGCCAGGAAGCTCGCGAACTGCCGCGGCAGAAGCTCGTAGCCCCACAGCACCGATCCGCGCGGCGCGTCGGGCCTGAGGTCGGCGCACAGTCCCTCGGCCTGCCGCCCCATCAGGTGCGCCATGATTGCCCCGTTATGCACGGCGAGCGCCAGGATCGCCGGCAGCATCGAGGGGCCGAAGAGCTGAAGCAGGATAAAGGCCAGCATGTATTCCGGGATCGAGCGGCCCAGCACCAGCAGCGCGTGGCCCGCCAGCGCACCCGCCCGGCCCGTCACGCGCGGCACGATCAGCGGAAAGCCCACGACGGCGATGAGCGCGGCCAGCGCCAGCGCCACCTGCGACAGGATCATCGTGGTCCAGACGCCGGGCGCGATCTGCTCGACGCCCAGCCGCCACAGCCAGCCGGCGAAGTCGAGCCATCCGGTCAGGGTTGCCCAGCCGCCGCTGCGCAGCGGCGCAGGCACGATGTCGTGGGTCACGAAGCGCCACAGGACGCCCGCCCCGGTCGGCGGCGTCTCGACCCGCGAAAGCAGCCAGGCCGAGACGGCGACGTAAACCGGGACCAGCGGCCAGCGCATCCACAGCCGCAGCGGCAGGATGAGCGCCAGGAACACCGCCAACACCGCCGCCGCCTCGCCGTAATGAGCCTGCCGGAAATAGCTCTCCAGCAGGAAGCCCAGAGTCGGCAGCCCGATGAAGCCCAGCACGGCCGACGACCGCAGCCCGCACTCCAGCCGGTAAAGGACATAGGACCGCATCTCGCGCAGCGCGAGCGGCAGGCGCGCGAAGACCAGCGCCGACAGCCGCGGGCTGCCGCGGGGCAGCGCACGGGCGGCGGCGGGGTCGGCCTCTTCCAGGTACTCGGCAAAGACCTTGGCGAAGATGCCGGCATAGGGCAGCCCGATGGCAAGCACCCCGGTCAGCGGCGACAGGCCCGTCACCTGCATCAGCAGCAGCGCCCAGAACAGCTCGTGTATGGCACGAACGGCGATGCACAGGTGGCGCAAGGGCCGCAGGTGGTAGAATGGGGCCAGCACCAGCCCCGCCGCCGCGCCCCCGAACACGCCGCAGAAGGCGAAGGCCAGCGTGAGCGCCGCCGCCTCGGCCAGCGCCGGAAGGTCAGCGAATGAGGGCGAAAGCAGGCCCGTCCCGATCCGCCCCAGCGTCTGCCACGGGTCGGGCGCGAGCAGCCGCAGATCGGCAAGCCAGAGCGCCGCGAGCGTCGCCAACGCGAAGCCCAGCAGCATGCTCCGGCGGCCGAGCCGGCGGCGGTCGGCCCGCGCCTTCACCGGCGATAGAGCGCGGCGATCTCGTCGTCCGAGATCTCCGCCACCGACTTGTCGAAGGCGACGCCACCGCCGCGCAGACCCACCACGCGGCTTGCCAACCGCAGCGCGGCCGCCGTGTCGTGAAGCGCCAGCACCACCGTCGGAAACCGCTCGCCCAGCGCGTCGAGCAGCGCCGCCCCGTGCGCCGGGTCCACCGCGCTTACCGGCTCGTCCGCAAGCGCCACGTCGCCGCCCCTGAACAGCGCGCGGGCCAGCGCGGTGCGCTGCCGCTGTCCCCCCGACAGCGTCTCGACCGCGCGCCGGTCGAGCCCGGCCAGCCCCACCCGGTCGAGCCACGGCGCCACGGCCCGCCTTTCGCGCGCGAAGGGGCGGACGAGGTTGGCAAGGTTGTAGGCAGTGCCGTGGTCGTCGAGCCGGCCCATCCAGGCGTTCAGGTGTACCGAAAGCTGCGGCACCAGCCCGTGATCCTGCGGCACCAGCGCCACGCGCGGGCCGCCGCGCCCGGTCTCGAGCCGCTCGCGCAGCGCGCCGATCAGAGTCGACTTGCCCGCGCCGCTGCGTCCCAGCAGCACCAGCCGCTCGCCCGCCCGCAACTCGAGCCGCACGTCGCGCAGCACGGGCTTGCCCTGCCAGGCCAGCGTCTCGCCGTCGATCCGCGCCATCGGCGCCGCGCCATCCATCAGTCGATCAGGTCGAGCTCGCGCGCGGTGTCCTCGATCGGCACGTAAAGCGCGTTGTCCGCCGGAATGAAGGCCGAGCGCGGGAACGAGGCCAGAAGGTCCGGGTCGTCCATGTCGACCAGCGCCGACTGTACCCGGTCGGCGAATCCCTCGCCCCAGCGCGCATCCACGTCGCCGCGGATGGTCCAATTGTAGTCGGGGTACGGCGGCGTCTTCCAAACGACCTTCGCCGTCTGGACCTCGGGCGCGCCCTCCTCGACCGCCTGTTCATAGACGGTGTAGTTCAGCGCGCCCAGCTCATAGGCGCCCGAGGCGACCAGCCGCAGCGTCTGCCCGTGATCGCCCGAAAAGCCAACGTCCGGGAACAGCTCATTCGGCGCCTGCTCCGTCTGCTGGTGAATGTGGTACTCGGGCATCAGCCGGCCCGAGGTCGAGGTTTGCGCGCCGAAGGTGAATCGCAGCCCAGCGACCTCCTGCGGAAACGTCTCGCTCTCTTCCAGCCCGGTAGCTTCGTGCGCGATGAAATAGGTGACGAAGGCCTCGTCCTCGGCCCCCTGCGCGATGGCGCGCGACCCGGGCACCGCCTGCCGCGCCTGCACCCCGGACAGTCCGCCGAACCAGGCCAGCTGAATCTGGTCGTTGCGGAAGGCGGTGACGGCGGCGGCGTAGCTTTTGACGGGGATGTATTCCACCGGCACGCCCAGCTCGTCCGACAGGTAGTCCGCCACCTTGCCGAACCGCTCGGTCAGCCGCGTCTCGTCGTCGTCGGGGATCGCCGAGAAATACACTGTCGGCGCGTCCTGCGCGGATAATGCGCCGCCGGACAGGGTGGCGACGGCGGCGAGAAGGGCGGCGGCGAGGGGGCGCATGCTGGGGCTCCGCTTTGGTGTTGTCGGGCCGGGTCTAGCGGCTGCGGCCAGCGCATGCCATAGCCGGCGGAACCGGGCCCGCGCCGCTCCGGTTGGGCCCCTGGCAGCAGGAACAGGAGGCGGACCATGACGCAGGCGGCGCGCACGGCCATCGTTCTGGGCGGCAGCGCGGGCGTTGGGCGGGCCGTCGTCGACCGGCTGGTCACCGAGGGCTACGCCGTCGGCGTCGTGGCCCGCGACCCGGATCGCCTGCGCCTGATCGAGCACGAATACGAGGCCGGCCAAGTCTCCGCCACGCCCGCGGACGTGGCCGATGCGGCGGCGCTCGCCGCGGCGGTCGAAACGCTGGTGGCCCGCCTGGGCCCGCCCGAGGTCTGGGTGAACGTGGCGATGGTCACCGTCTATGCCCCCTTCGACCAGATGACGCCCGAGGAGTTCGAGCGCGTGATCGACGTCACTTTCCTGGGCCAGGTCAACGGGACGCGCGAGGCGCTGCGGCACATGAAGCGGGGCAACATCGTCAATATCGGCTCGGGCCTCGCCTATCGCCCGATCCCCATCCAGTCCGCCTATTGCGCCGCCAAGCACGCCATCAACGGCTTCACCGGCGCCGTGCGCTCCGAGGTGCTGCGCGCCGGGAGGCCCATCGCGTTGTCGCTCGTCCAGCTTCCGGCGGTGAACACGCCGCAGTTCGACTGGGCGCGCAACAAGATGAGCCAGAAGCCGCAGCCCGCGCCGCCGATCTATCAGCCCGAGGTCGTCGCCGAGGCGGTGATGAAGGCGATCCGCACCGATGCCCGCGAGCTGCTGATCGGGGTGTCGACGCTGAAGATGCTGTTCGGGCAGGCCACCCTGCCCGGCTGGCTGGACTGGAAGATGGCGCGCGAGGGGCCGGGCATGCAGAAGTCGGGCGAGCCCGAGCCGGGTGGCCGCCCCGACAACCTGATGACGCCGGTCAGCCTGCCCCCGAACGCACGCGGGCGCTTCGGCGACGGCGCACGCGACAGCGGGCTGATCGTCGACGCCGGAGTGGTGCGCAAGGCAATCTATGGCGGCGGGCTGGTCGCCGTCTTCCTGCTGGGACTGCTGCTGGGCTGACCCGCGCGGGCGGCTCAGTGCGGCGCGGCGACATCCTTCGCGGTGAGGTTGCGCAACAGGGCTCCGATGCGGCTGAGATCCGCCGGTTTCTGGATCAGGTGGCAGTCACGCAGCGACGCCGGGCGCTCGCGCCCCTCGCGTCCCGTCAGGAACACCACCGGAAGCCCCTTCTTGCGCAGGCATTCGGCCAGCGCGAAGGTCGTCTCGCCCCGAAGCTCGATGTCGAGCAGGGCGATGGTCGGGCGGCGATCCCTGATGCTGCTCAGGGCCTGGCTGACGGACGCGGCCGGGCCCATCACGGTCCATCCCGCATCCTCGAGCTCCGCCTGGAGATCGAGCGCAATCACGGCCTCGTCCTCGACAATGAGGACGCTTGCGTCTTCGGCAGCCATCTATCCCTCCATTCCCCCACGCGGCAGAGCCATCGCTATACGATAGGCTAGATCATCCCGACGGCCGCGTTAAGGAAAATTGCGCCTGGATTGGATGATCATGCACGCGGATAAGCCCGAGGATGTCATATTGAGCGGGTTTCCGCCAGCGGTGCATCCCGGCGATTCCTCGCCCGGGACCGGGTGAGCCGGCCAAGGCGCGACGACGACGCGCGGGCGGTTTCCCTCTGCCGGACTGGCGTGCTCTGGGTGCCCGCAACCGCCGCGCGCCGGGACGCGGCAGCGTCATGCCCGCCGCGATCAGGACGTGCGCTGGCGGACGATCGTCAGTGGCAACCGCTGGATTCATCGACGACACCGGCAACAGCAGCATGTTCCTATGCAACGAAGCCGGCGCGCAAGGCGTTGAAGCGCGAAAGGAAATTGCAGGCATGTTCTCTTCGCTCCCGCTCGCCGCGCTGATGGGCATCTTCGCGGCCGCCGCTCTCGTCATCCTGTTGTGCGGCACGCGGCTGACCAACCTCGCCGACCGGCTGGCCGACCGCACGGGCTTCGGCGAGGCCTTGGTCGGCGGCGTGCTGCTGGGCGCGGCGACGTCGCTGTCGGGTACCATCGTTTCGCTGACCGCGGCGCTCGACGGGCGCGCCTCGCTCGCGTTTTCGAACGGGATCGGGGGCATCGCGGCGCAAACCGCGTTCCTGGCCGTGGCCGATACCGTCTATCGCCGCGCGAACCTTGAACACGCGGCGGCCGAGCTTGCCAACGTTTTTCAGGGTGCACTCCTGATGCTTCTGCTGGCCCTGCCCGTGGCGGCCTTCACCGCGCCCGAGGTGGCGATCGCCGGCATCCATCCCGTCTCAATCCTCCTGCTCGCGATCTATGCCGGCGGGGTCGTGGCCTCGAACCGCGTGCGGCAAGAGCCGATGTGGAAACCCGTGAACACCGGCGAGACCTCGCCCGACGAACCCGACGAGGAGGAAGAGAGCCGCCGCAACACCGTGATCCTGCTGGCCACTTTCGCGGGCCTGATGCTCCTGATGGGCGTGGCGGGCTGGGCGATCGCCAAGGTGGCGAGCGTCCTGACCGACCGCTACGGCTTGTCGGCCTCGCTCGTGGGCGCGCTGATGACGGCGGTGGTGACCTCCCTGCCCGAGCTGGTCACCACGCTGGCCGCCGTGCGGCGCGGGGCGCTGCAACTCGCCGTGGGCGGCATCATCGGCGGCAACACCTTCGACACCCTGTTTCTGACGATTTCGGACGCGGGCTACCGCGATGGCTCTATCTATCACGCGCTGCAGAAGGCCGACTATTTCTGGCTGACGACGGGCATGATCATGACCGCGATCCTCGTGCTCGGGCAGCTTTATCGCCAGAAGGAGGGGCCGGCGAATATCGGCCTGGAAAGCGCCGGTATCCTCGGGGTCTACGCCGTGGCGATCCTGGTGCAGGGCGTGTTCATGTGACGCCCGGTCGACGGGCCCTTGCGAGGCGCATCGCCCGACTGGATTGGCACGCGCATGATGAGCAGCCACGGAAGCGCCGTCCCCATCGGCCGAAAAGCCGGGCGTGATGGTGATGGGCGGCTTCCAGCGGCAACAGCGGGGCGGCCAGCGAATGCTCGGGTGAGGGCGCCTGCGCACCTCCTGTGCATGCCGCGACGCGCCTCGGCGCAGTCCCGGACCGCTCAGTCGTCGAGGTCCTTGTGGAAGGCCCGGCGCTCTATCGCCTTGAGGCCGCGCATGATCACCAGGCACAGCACCGCCGTCGCCACCGCCATCGGCCACATGCCCAGGCCGATGCACAATCCGACCGCCGCGGCCAGCCACATGCTGGCCCCCGTGGTCAGCCCCTTCACCTTCTCGCCGGTGAAGACGATCATCCCGGCGGCCAGGAAGGCCACGCCGCTGGTGATGCCCTCGATGATGCGGATCGGATCAGCGCGCACGTGGTCGGGATACTGGGTCGAGCGCGCCAGAAGCTCGAGCATGACGATCGAGTAGACGCACGAGGCCAACCCCACCAGCATGTGCGTGCGCAGGCCGGCGGGGCGGTCGCGCCGTTCCCTCTCGAACCCGATGGCGCCGCACAGGACGACTGCGCCCAGCAGGCGGATGCCCAGCACCTCCCACGACAGGATCGTCGGGCTCGACATCTCGTTGACGATGTTGTTCCACATCCCCGGTGACCTCCGCATTCGCCCAATCAATGTGCGATGCCGAAGGCCGGTTCCTGAAGCTGTCCGGGCGGGCGTGCGACGTCAGCGCGACATCTCTTCACGGATGTCCCGGATTTCGCGGTCCAGGAAATAGCTGACCGTCGCCCGAATGAGCACCAGCAGGCCCAGGAACACCAGGTCGCCCAGCGCGAGGCTGAGGGCCGTGTGGATGATGTCGGACACGATCAGCAGTTCCAGCCCGGCAAGGATGTAGCGGCCCAGCGCCATGCGCTCGGCGTTCAGGCCCTGCACCCGCCGTTCGGGCACGCGGCTCGCCTCGGACCGCGCGACGCCCCAGACGAAGCGCGCAGCCCCCATCAGCATGATCAGGATCGACAGCAGATCGATCCCCGCCGCCACCCATTCAAGCGCCATGACCACGCCCTCGAGCTCGGTATGCAGCACGCCCTCGGTCCCGGACATGTCGAGGCTCAGACCCTCCATCGCCGTCTCCTCTTCCGCGCCGTGCGGATCAGCCTCACCCGCAACAGTTGCATCTGCAACTTGTTCCGGCCGCTCAGAACACCCCGAAGGACCGCATCGCCTGCGCCACGCGCCGGAACCCGGCAAGGTTGGCGCAGCGGACGTAATCCACCTCGCCCGCACCGTCGCCGTCGTGCATGTCGAGGCAGCGTCCGTGGATGCCCTTCATGATCTCCTTGAGCCGGCGGTCGACCTCGTCGCGGCTCCAGCTCTGGCGTTGGGCGTTCTGGCTCTGCTCGAACCCGCTGACGGCGACGCCGCCGGCATTGCTGGCCTTGCCCGGCCCGTGCAGCACGCCCGCCTCGCGCAGGCGCCCCGCCGCCTCCGCCGTCAGCGGCATGTTCGCACCCTCGCAGATCGCCTTCACCCCGCCATCCAGCAGCGTTGCGGCGTCCTCCTCCTCGACCTCGTTCTGCGTGGCGCACGGCATCGCCACGTCGCACTCCACGCCCCACGGCTTCGCGCCGTCGCGATAGTCGAGCCCCGCGCCGTCGAGTTCGGACAACCGCCCGCGCCCCGCCTTGATGCGCCGGATATCGGCGAAGTCGTCTTGCCGCAATCCGTCCTCGCGCACCACGACGCCGCCGCTGTCGCTGAGCGTGACGACCTTCGCCCCTCGCTCGACCGCCTTCTCGGCGGCATGCAACGCGACGTTGCCGCTGCCGCTGATGGCGACGCGCTTGCCTTCGAGCGTGTCGTCCCGCGCGCCCAGCATCAACTCGCAGAAATAGACGCAGCCATACCCCGTCGCCTCCAGCCGCACGGGGCTGCCACCGAAGGTGCACCCCTTGCCCGTCAGCGCGCCGTGCCAGGTGTTCGTCAGCCGCAGGTACGCGCCGAACAGCACGCTGATCTCCTCTGCCCCCACGCCCATGTCGCCGGCAGGCACGTCGATGTCCGGGCCGATATGGCGGTGAAGCTCAGCCATGAATGACTGGCAGAAACGCGCGATCTCTCGGTCGCTGCGGCCCTTCGGGTCGAAGTCGGCGCCACCCTTGGCACCGCCCATCGGCAGGCCGGTCAGGCTGTTTTTCAGGATCTGCTCGAAGCCCAGGAACTTCAGCACGCTCTGATCCACGGACGCGGCGAAGCGCAGCCCGCCCTTGTAGGGCCCCAGCACGTGCGAAAACTGCACCCGCCAGCCCCGGTTCATCTGCACCGCGCCCGCGTCGTCCTCCCACGCCACGCGGAAGCTGATGGTCCGGTCAGGCTCGGCCAGCCGCTCGAGCACGCCGGCCCGGCGCAGATCGTCCTGCTCGAGGTACCATGGCATGACAGCCGAGACGACGTCTTCGACCGCCTGGTGAAACTCCTTTTCGTGCGGGTCCCGCGCTTTCAGCGCGTCCATGAATTCGTCCGTGGCGCGTCCTGCGTCGGTCATCGAACCTCCTTCGTCTGCACCCGAAGTTGTGGAGCGCGATAGGCCCGCGACAACCCCGCGGCCGCTTCCACCCTTTTTTAAGCCTATGCCCGTAAGCCTGCCTCCCGTGACCCAGGACATGCGGGCGCGGCCGCCGCACCCGAACGGCAAGGAGACTCCATGAGCAAGACGATCCTCGTGGTTGACGATTCCCCCTCCGTCCGGCGCATGGTCTCGATGACCCTGCGCGACGCCGGCTACGGCGTGGTCGAGGCGCAGGATGGCCAGGACGCGCTGGAAAAGGCCGCGGCGTCGCCGCTCGCCGGCGTGATCACCGACCAGAACATGCCGCGCCTCGACGGGCTGGGCTTCATCAAGGCGTTCCGCGCCATGCCCGCCAGCCGCGGCGTGCCCGTGGTGGTGCTGTCCACCGAAAGCGAAGAGGGGTTGAAGGCGCAGGCCCGCGCCGCCGGGGCCGTCGGCTGGATGCGCAAGCCGTTCGAGCAGGCGCAACTCCTGGCCGTCGTCCGCAAGGTGGTGGGGGCCTGATGGACGCTGAAACCCTCGCCGTCTTCCGCGAAGAAGCCGACGCGCTGGTGGAAAGCCTGCAGGACGGGCTGCTCGCGCTGCACGACGCGCCCGGCGACACCGCCTTGATCGACCGCGTCTTCCGCGACCTCCACACGATCAAGGGCACCGGCGCGATGTTCGGGCACACCGCACTCGCCGCCTTCGTCCACGACTTCGAGACCGCGTTCGAAAAGATCCGCTCGGGCGAGACCGCCGTCACGCCCGACCTCGTCAACCTGTCGCTGCGCGCGTACGATTGCATCGTGCGGCTCCTGGCCGGGGAAGGCCGCGACGAGGCGGAAGAGCGTAGCGTCCTCGCCGACCTCGCCCGCCATATGGAGGGGGCGGAGCCCCCCGCCGAAGGCTGGAGGGTAACCTTCCGCCTGCCGCCCGACACGCTGGCGCTCGGCGGCAAGCCGGAACTTTTGCTCGAGGAACTCTCGGCGCTTGGGCAGGCGCGGGTGCAGGTCCTGGCCGACCGCCTGCCCGACCTCGGCACGCTCGAAGCCGACCGGCTGCACCTCGGCTGGCAGATCGAGATCGAGGGCGCGCCGGACGAACAGGCGGTGCGCGACGTCTTCCTCTTCCACGAGGACGACATGGAGCTCGAGATCGCACCACTCCACCCCGACGCCGCGCCCGCCGAGCGGGATGCCCCGGCCCCGCCCGACGCCAAGGCGCCGGCGGCGGCCGCACCGCCCAAGACCGGCGCCGCTCCCGCGATGCGCGTCTCCGCCGAGCGGCTGGACGAAATGATGGACCGCGTCGGCGAACTGGTCATCGCCGAGGCGCGCCTGGCCGAGCTCGCCGCCGCCAGCAGCGACCCGGCCCTCATCAGCGTGGCCGAAGACATCCAGCGCCTCGCCATGGGCATGCGCGACACGACCATGTCGATCCGCATGACGCCCATCGGGTCGATCACCGGCCGCTTCCGCCGGCTCGTCCATGACCTGTCCGAGACGCTGGGTAAGCCCATCAATTTCTCGGTCACGGGCGAGGAGACGGAACTTGACAAGACGGTGATCGAGCAACTCACCGACCCGCTTATGCACCTGATCCGCAACGCCGCGGATCACGGTCTGGAAGGAACGCCCGAGGCGCGGGCCGAGTTCGGCAAACCGCCGGCCGGGCGCATCGATCTCTCGGCGCGCTATTCGGGCGCCGAGGTGCTGATCAGCCTCAGCGACGACGGGCGCGGTCTGGACGAGGATCGCATCCGCGCCCGCGCCATCGATCGCGGCCTGATCGCGCCCGACGCCGACCTGCAAAGGCCGCAGGTCCTGTCTCTAATCCTGGAACCCGGCTTCTCGACCGCGGCGACGGTGACGGAACTCTCCGGCCGCGGCGTCGGCATGGACGTGGTCAAGCGCACGATCGAGACGCTGCGCGGCAGCATCGACGTGTCGTCCGAACCCGGCCACGGCACGAGCGTGACGCTCCGCCTGCCCCTGACGCTTGCCATCATCGACGGCCTGCTGGTCGATGTCGGGGGCGAACGCTACACGCTGCCGCTCGCCGCCGTCGAAGAAATCGTCGAGCTTCCGCCGGACAAACGACACTCCAACGGCAGCACGCAATTCCTCGACATCCGCGACCGCCTGGTGCCCTTCCTGCGCTTGCGCGACCTCTTCTCGACCACGGGCGAACCAGACCCGTTCCAGAAGGTTGTCGTGGTCAGCGCGGGCAGTTCGCGGATCGGGCTGGTCGTCGACCGGATCATCGGCTCGAACCAGACGGTCATCAAGCAGCTCTCCCCGCTGCACGCCCGGCTCACCACCTTCTCCGGCGCGACGATCCTGGGAGACGGGACAGTGGCGCTGATCTTGGACGTGCCGCACCTGGTCGAGCACGGACCGACCGCTCCAGTCCTGGAGAGCGCGGCATGACCGCCCCGCACCGCGCAAGCGAAGGCAGCCGCGACGTGGTCACGCTGCGGCTGGGAGACGAAGTGCTCGCCGTGCCGGCCCGCAGCCTGCGCGAGGTGCTCGAGCCGATGCAGATCACCAGGGTGCCCCGCACGGACGACTTCGTTCGCGGCCTGATCAACGTGCGCGGCGCCGTGGTGCCGTTGGCAGACCTGCGCGTGCCTTTCGACATGCCCCGAAAGCCCGCCGACGCCGACACCCGCATCCTCGTTCTGGAACTGCCGCTCGCCGGCACGCTGTCGGTCGTCGGCGTGATTGCGGACGCAGTGCACGAGGTGACGCAGTTCGATCTTTCGTCGCTCGAGGACGTACCAGCGGTCGGCACCCGCTGGCCGCCGCACCTCGTCACGGCCATCGGCCGGTGGAACGGGCGCTTCGTCATCCTGCCCGACCTCGAAGCAATCTTCGACAGCTATCTCGGCGGCGCAGACACGTCGCCCCCTTCCGAACTGGAGCATTCATCATGCGACTGACCCTCAAGACAAAGCTCATCGCGACGTTCGTCGCCTTGATCGCCATTTTCGGCACGGCGATGTTCTTCGCGCAGACCAGCCTTGCCGACCTCCAGTCGCGGCTTGACCGGATCGTCACCGTCGAAGCCAAGCGGGTGGAGCTGTCCTCCAACCTCGTCAAAGAGGAACTGCGGACCCAGCGGGACATCCGCGACTACATGCTCGCCGAGTCACCTCAGGTCCGCGAGGAGATTCGCGACCGGATTGCCGAGAACGCGGCACGTCAGGCGGCGAACATGGAAACGCTCCTGCCGCTCGCGTCCGACACCGGCCGCGAAGAGCTGGCGCAATACCAGCAGGCTTTGGAGCGGATTCAGGGAGTCTCCGACCGCGCCGTAGCACTCGCCGATGCCGGCAACGCGGCGGACGGAAACCGGCTCCTGAACCGCGAGGGGCAACAATACTGGCTCGAGATGCGGGACAGCCTCGACCAGATCCTGCAGTCGAACGAAGACAACATGGCGCGGGCTGCCACGGCATCGGAGGAGGAATACCGCAAAGCTCGCGCCACGCTGCTGATCGCGATGGCCGTGGCGGCCACAATCGGCGCCGCTGGCGCCACCTGGGTGGTACTCGGCGTCACTCGAGGCCTGGCACGGGCCGCAGCGATCGCGAAGAAGGTCGCGGCGGGCGACCTGGCGGAGCGGGCCGAGCTGCGCGGCAACGACGAGATCACCGATCTTCTGAAAACGCTCAACGCCATGGTGACGAAGCTGCGTGAGGTGGTGGGCGAAGTTTCCGCCGGCGCGCGCAACGTCGCCGCGGGGTCGAACCAGATGGCCTCCACGTCCGAAGAGATGAGCCAGGGCGCGACCGAACAGGCGAGCTCGACCGAGGAAGCCTCGAGTTCGATGGAGCAGATGACCGCCAACATCAAGCAGACGGCCGACAACGCGGCCCAAACCGAAAAGATGGCCGAAAAATCCGCCTCCGACGCCCGCGCAAGCGGCACCGCTGTCGCCGACGCGGTCGAAGCCATGAAAACGATCGCCGACCGCATCATGGTGGTACAGGAAATCGCGCGCCAGACCGACCTGCTCGCCCTCAACGCGGCCGTGGAGGCGGCGCGCGCGGGCGAACACGGCCGCGGCTTCGCCGTTGTCGCAAGCGAAGTGCGCAAGCTGGCCGAGCGCAGCCAGACCGCAGCTGGTGAGATCTCGGGCCTGTCGGGCAACACAGTCCGCGCGGCCGAGGACGCTGGACGCATGCTCGAGGGACTCGTGCCGGACATTGAGCGGACCTCGGCGCTGGTCAGCGACATTTCGTCCGCCAGCCGCGAACTCGCAACCGGCGCCTCACAGGTGAACACGGCGATCCAGGAACTCGACAAGGTGACGCAGGAAAACACCGCTGCTTCCGAACAGCTTTCCGCCACGGCCGAGCAGCTTTCCGCGCAGTCGGAATCCCTGCGTAGTGCTGCCAGCTACTTCCGCGTCGAGAATGACTTCAGCGCACCGCCTGCGCCCTCGGCGACGCGGACAGAGCGGAAGCCGGTAAAGCGCCCGAGGGACCAAATCTCCGAGCACTCGCTGGCGGGCGGCGGCTTCGACTTCGACATGAGCGGCGGCGAGGATGACCTTGACGCCCAGTTCGACCGCAGCGCCGCGTGAGGTCCGCATGACGATCGGAACCGTCGTGACCTTTTCGATGAACGACGCCCTGTTCGCGCTTCCCGTAGCGCGTGTGCAGGAAATTCTGGACGCGCGTACAATCGCACCTCTTCCGAACGCGCCGGACTACCTGCTTGGGCTCATCGACGTGCGCGGCGCCTCCGTCGCCGTCGTCGATCTGCGCCGGCTCATGGGAGAGCCGCCGCGGGAGGACACGCAGGACACCCGGATCATCGTCTTCCATGCTGGGGACGGACCGGACGGCTTCGTCGCGGCGCTTCGCACGGACCGGGTCATCGAGGTGGCCGAACTCGACGAGGCACCGGCTGGCGAGGTGCCGATCTCGGACCGCCTGCAGTGGCGCGCGCGGATCGTCGAGGAGATTGGGCGGCGCGAAGGAGCATTCGTCAGCGTGCTCGATTCAGGGCGATTGCTGGCGCAACCTGCCGCGGCGGCGGCCATTGAGCCGTTGGGTGCCGCGACATGAGACACGCGGCCGAAGCGGCTTCGCACGTGACACGGCTGCGGGAGCTCGTCTACAAAACGACCGGCATAAAGATGCCGCCGAGCAAGTGGAGCATGGTGGAATCACGACTGCGCCGGCGCAGCGCGGCGCTGGGGATGGACAGCGTGGAGGACTATCTCCGCTTCGTCTTCGACGACGGCGGCCTCGACCGCGAGATGCCGCACATCATCGAGCGGATCACGACTAACAAAACCGACTTTTTTCGTGAACCCGAGCATTTCCGGATCCTCGCGGAACGGGTTATTCCGGAGTTCCGGTTGAGCGGGCGGCGCGGCCTGAAGCTCTGGAGCGCTGCCGCCTCCGTGGGCGCGGAAGCGTGGAGCGCCGCGATGGTGCTGGCCGAGGCAGGACGGGAGAAACCGATCGACTTTGCGATCCTCGGCACCGATATCTCCCGCGCGTGCTCAAGGCGTGCCGCCGCGCTGTGTACCCTGCCGCCGAACTCGACCCGGTGCCACACGCGTTGAGGGGCCGCTACGCGATGCAGGGACGGGACGAGAACGGCGCCACCTTGCTCCGCATCGTGCCCGAACTTCGGCGCCGCGCCCGCTTTTCGGCGCTCAACCTGATCGAGATCCCGTATCCGATCGATCAGGACCTCGACGTCATCTTCCTGCGCAACGTGCTGATCTATTTCGAGCCCGACCTGCAAGAGCGCATCGTGACAGCGATGTGCGGACACCTTCGGCCAGGCGGATACCTGTTCGTCGGCCACACGGAATCTGCCGTGGTCCGGGCGCCTGCCCTGCGCCAGCTTTCGCCCGCCGTTTTCCGTAAGGAGGTGTCATGACGCCCTCGCCACACGACTCGCCAATCGGCGTGTTGATCGTCGATGACTCGGCGACGGCCCGCGCTGTCTTGAAATCGCTTGTGTCCGCCGACCCGTCCCTGCGCGTCATAGGGACCGCGCCCGACGCTTTCTCGGCCGCGCGTTCGATGCGCGACGCGCTTCCCGACGTCATGCTTCTGGACCTCGAATTGCCGCAGATGGACGGCTTGACGTTCCTGCGGAAGATCATGACGCAGCGCCCGATTCCGGTGGTGATCTGCTCGAGCCACACCGGCGCGGGCTCGGACGTGACGCTTCGCGCACTCGAGCTTGGAGCCGCGGACGTGATTGGCAAGCCCAGCGTCGCCGGCCCGACAGAACGGCAGGAGGCGCAGGTGCGGGTCTGCGATGCCATCCACGCGGCTTTCCAGACACGGCGGGGGCGCAAGAAGAGCCCGCAGCCGTTCCAGCCCGGCCCGAAGTTGAGCGCCGACGAGATCCTGCCGCCGCCGCGCCCGGGGCTACGCCGGCCGGCGCGGCGGCTGAGCCCCATGGTCGCCATCGGCGCCTCGACCGGCGGGACCGAAGCGCTTTCGTCGGTTCTGCGGGCGCTGCCGCGGGACGCGCCGCCCGTCGCCGTCGTTCAGCACATGCCCAAGGGGTTTACCGCAGCCTTCGCGCGGCGGCTCGACGGGCTGTGCCCCGTGACGGTGCAGGAGGCGCGGGATGGCGACGCGCTGGAGCAGGGGCGCGTCCTGATCGCGCCCGGGGACAGGCACATGCTGGTGCGGCGGACGGGCGGCGGCTACCGGGTCGAACTGGCCGACGGGCCCTACGTGTCGCGCCACCGCCCCTCGGTCGACGTGCTTTTCCGGTCGGTCGCGCAGGCGGCGGGGCCGGACGCGCTGGGGATCATCATGACGGGGATGGGCGACGACGGCGCGCGCTGCATGGCCGAGATGCGCGACGCCGGCGCCCGCACGATCGCCCAGGACGAGCAGAGCTGCGTGGTCTACGGCATGCCGCGGGAGGCGGTGCGCCACGGCGGCGTAACGCTGTCCCTTCCGCTTGACCGGTTGTGGCGCGAGATCGCCGCCTGGAACATCGAGAGGAGCACCGCGGCCCGATGATCCGCGACCGACGCCTTCCGCCGACGCCACGTGGCGTCCTGCGCGACGTCGCGCGACTGCGCCAGCGCACGGAGCGGGATTTCGACCGCTCCGGACAGGAGCTGTTCGCCGCGACCGAACTTCTTGACCGCATGCATTCCAGCTTCGGCGAGGTGGCGGAGTTCTTTGCGCCGGCAAACCTTCAGCGGCTCGGCGGGGTCGCGCGGGACCTGACCACGCTGGCGGAGGGGGCGGAGGCGGGCGTGGCGGCGTTCCGCACCTCGGTGGGCGAGCTGGGCCGCGCGGTCGACGCGGCACGCCTGTCGCTGCGCGATCTGCGGCTGCGCACCCATACCGCCGCCATGGTGTCGCTCAACGCGCGGGTCCTGGGCGAGTCGTTCGCGGCCCGCGACCCCGCTCTCGACGGGTTCGGGCAGGACATGCGGCGGCTGTCGCGCGACGCGAGCGACGCGGTGGAGGATTTGGTCACGCGCATGGAGGATGGCGCCCGCGGGATCGAGGGGCTGACGCGCGATGCGGTGGCGATGGACGCCGTGATCTCGGGCACGATCCTGCCGCGCCTGCGCGACTTCGCGGGCCTGCTGCTGAAGCTTGAGGCGGAGGGTGCGCAGTTGCAGAAAACCGCCGCCGGCATCTCCGATCGCGTGCAGGCCGTGCGGCGGGGCGTGTCGGACGTGGTCAGCCAGCTTCAAAGCGGGGATGCGACGCGGCAGAGGCTGGAACACGTCGAGACGATGCTGGACCGCCGAGACGGCGAGGTGGTAACGCGGGCCGTCCTGGCGCTTGCCTCCGCCCAGCTTCATGCGGCTGCGGAAGAGGTGCGCGGCGCGCTCGACCGCACCGGGCGCAGCCTGAACGAAGTGCACCAGAATGCCACGACCCTCGCCTCGGCCGCCGGGGGCGCGCTGCCCGCCCGGGGCGGCGGCGCGGGCGATGTGGAGCGGCTGGGAGCGGAAGTGGCGACGCTGCGCGAAAGCTTCGCCGCCTGCCGCGGGCACGAGCGGCGGATTGGCACGGCGGCGCGGCCCCTGCACCGGGCGCTTGACGAGATCCTGGACCAGTCCCGCCAGATCGCGGACTTTGAAAGCAGCATGACGCTGATCGGGCTGAACGCGATCCTGGTGTCGTCGCGGCTGGGGCAAGACGGCAGCGCGATGACCGAGGTGTCGCAGCAGCTTCGTGACGTGTCGCGCCAGATCAGCGCAAGCTATCGCGACCTGCTGGACGCGATCCGGCGGATCGGGGCGCAGAAGGACCGGCTGGGCACCGGAGACGGCGACGGCGATGCGATCTGGAGCGAGGCGCAAGCCGATGCGGGGCTCGACGCGCTGGACGGCATCGTAACGGACCTGCGCGAACGGCGGGCGACCACCGAGGCGCTGATCGGGCGGTGCCGTGACGAGGTTCTAACCCCCCTTCGCGAGGCCGAGGCGCGGCTGCGGGCGTTCCGCGACGCCACGGGCGCACTGGACGCGGCGGCCGAAGCGGCGGCGCGGCTGGCCGACGGCGCCGCGCCGGCCGCGCACCCGGACCTGATGGCGGAGCTGCGGCGGCTCTACACGATGGAGGCCGAGCGGCAGGTGCATGACCGGGTGGCCGGACACGCCCCGTTTGAGACGGAAACGTCCCCCGCCGAGCCGGCGGAGGACGATATCGACAATATCCTGTTCTGAGCGGCGGCGCCGATCAGAACGGGTAGTGCTGGTTCGGATCCTCGATGGTGATCCAGCGCAGCTCGGTGAACTCGTCGATCCCGGCCGTGCCGCCGAAGCGGCCGTAACCCGAGGCCTTCATGCCGCCGAAGGGCATTTGCGCCTCGTCGTGCACGGTGGGGCCGTTGATGTGGCAGATGCCGGCCTCGATCCGCTTGGCGACGTCCATCGCGCGGCGGATGTCCTGCCCGAAGACCGACGAGCTGAGCCCGTACTCGGTGTCGTTGGCCAGCTCCACCGCGTGGTCGGTGTCCTTGGCGCGGATGATGCAGACGACGGGGCCGAAGCTTTCCTCGCGGAAGAGCTTCATGTTCGGCGTGACGTTGTCGACGATTGTGGCGGGCATGACGGTGCCTTCCTCGGCCCCGCCGGTCATCAGCGACGCACCGTTGGAGATGGCGTCGTCGATCAGGCCGTCGACCTTGTCGATGGTGCTCCGGTCGATGACCGCGCCCAGCACCACCTGCCCGCGCGGGTCGCCGTGGGGCAGGCCACCGGCCTTCTCGGCGAAGCGCTTGGCGAACTCGTCGGCGATCTTCTCGTCGACGATGATCCGCTCGGTCGACATGCAGATCTGGCCCTGGTTCATGAAGGCGCCGAAGGCGGCCGCGTTCACCGCCGCGTCGATGTCGGCGTCGTCCAGCACCACCAGCGGCGCCTTGCCGCCCAACTCCAGCAGCACCGGCTTGAGGTGCTTCGCCGCCGTTTCGGCGATGATCTTGCCGACGCGGGTCGAGCCGGTGAAGTTGATGCGCTTCACCTTCGGATGCTCGATCAGGCGGGTGACGACCTCGGGCGCGTCCTCGGCGGCGTGGGTGACGACGTTGATCACGCCCTTCGGGAGCCCCGCATCCTCAAGGCATTCGCCGATCATCAGGTGCAGCTTGGGGCACATTTCGGACGCCTTGAGCACCATGGTGTTGCCGCAGGCAATGGGCATGGCGACGGCGCGCACGCCCAAGATCACCGGCGCGTTCCACGGCGCCATCCCGACCAGCACGCCGACCGGCTGGCGGTAAGCCATGGCCAAGTTGCCCGGCTTGTTCGACGGCACCACCTCGCCCTTGATCTGCGTGGTCATCGCCGCAGCCTCGCGCAGGACCGAGGCGGCGAACGAGACGTTGAAGCCGATCCACGGGCCGGTTGCGCCGGTCTCGGCGATGCCGGTCTCGATGAACTGCGGCGCGCGCTCCTCCATCAGGTCGGCGGCCTTGTTCAGGATCGCGCGGCGCTTGGCCGGGCTTTCCTGCGACCAGCCGGGGAAGGCGGCGGCCGCGGCCTCGACCGCCGCGTCGACGTCGTCGGCCTTCGCGGCGGGAGCACGAGTGGCCACGTCGCCGGTGTAGGGGTCGCGCCGCTCGAAGGTCCCGCCGGCCTTTGCCGAAGCCTTGCGGCCGCCGATCAGAAGCTCGATGTCCATGTATCCTCTCCTCCTCGCGCAAGATGCGCGGTCAAAACTGTATACATCCGGTGCGGAACCTGCGGCATCGCGCCCGGTGCCGCAAGATGCTTCTGCCGGCGCATTCCGTGCGGGATGCATGTGCGCCGTTGCGCTGGTCCTTCCCCGCAGCGCGCCCTATGCTGCGTCCGCTTTGCCGTGCCTTGGGGGGCACGGTCTGCCGGCAAGGGAGGGCCACGTGAAGGACAACAGCACGCAGACCGCAGCCGCCGCGGGCGACACCACGGCCGGGGGCGCGATCTTCGCCCGGCTCAAGGCGCTCGGAGTCGATTACGTGTTCACCAACTCGGGCACCGACTTCCCGCCGATCATCGAGGGACTTGCCGAGGCCGCCGCGAACGGCACCGACCTGCCCGAAGCCGTCGTCATCCCGCACGAACACGCGGCGCTCGGGATGGCGCACGGCTACTACCTGATCTCGGACAAGGCGCAGTCGGTGATGCTGCATACCAACGTCGGCCTGTCGAACGGGGCCACCGGCGCGATCAACGCCGCGTGCGAACACATCCCGATGCTGCTGATGTCCGGCCGCACCCCGGTGACCGAGAAGGACCGCTTCGGCGCGCGCACCGTCCCCATCGGCTGGGGACAGGAGATGCGGGATCAGACCGCGCTGGTCCGGGAAAGTTGCAAGTGGGACTATGAGCTCAAGTTCCCCGAGCAGATCCGCGAATTGCTCGACCGCGCCTCGGCCATCGCGAATTCGACGCCGAAGGGGCCGGTTTACCTGTCGCTCCCGCGTGAGACGCTGTGCGAGACGATCAACGACGATCTGGCCGCCGCGCCGTCGATGCGGCCGGTGCTGGGTGCGCCCAACCCGCGCGATATCGAGCAGGCTGCGAAATGGCTGGCCGAGGCCGAGCATCCGCTGGTCATCGCACAACGCGGCGCGGGCGACGAGGCCAGCTTCGCGGCGTTCGCCGACTGGGCGCTGGAATGGGGCATCCCGGTCTCGTCCTGGTGGGCGACGCACCTGGCGATCTCGACCGAGCATCCGTGTCATATCGGGCCGAACCCGAAGAAATGGCTGGAGAAGGCCGACGTGGTACTGGTGCTCGACTGCCTCGCGCCCTGGTGGCCGGACGAGCATCCCGTGAACCCCGACGCGAAGATCATCAACATGGGGCCGGACCCGATCTTCAGCCGCTTCCCGGTGCGCAACTTCCGCTCGGACCTGTCGATCCAGGGCGAAAGCGCGCTCACCATCCCCGCGCTGGTCGAGGCGATGGACGCCCTGCCCCGCCGGCCTGACAAGATCGCCACGCGTCGGCGCGAGGTGTCGGACGCGGCCGACGCCACCCGTTCGGGCATGCGCTGGCAGGCGGCGGCGCGCAACGCGCAGGGCATCACGAAAGAATGGTTCAGCGTCTGCCTGGGCAAGGCGCTGGAGGGGCGTACGTCGTCGGTGTTCTCGGAACTGGGCACAATGTTGGGGATGCTCAAGCGCGAGGATCACAAGTCGTGGTTCCAGGAGCCGCATTCCGGCGGGCTGGGGTGGTCGTTCCCCGCGGCACTGGGGGCGCAGCTGGCCGACCGCGACCGGCTGTGCGTGGCGACGATGGGCGACGGATCGTACATGTTCGCCAACCCGGCGGTCTGCCATCAGATCGCCGAAGCGATGAACCTGCCGGTGCTGATCGTGGTGCTCAACAACGAGGAATGGGGCGCGGTGCGCGCCTCGGTCACGGGGATGTACCCGGACGGGCACGCGTCGCGGGCGAACCGGATGCCGCTGACCGCGCTCCAGCCTTCGCCCGACTTCCTGAAGACGGCCGAGGCGAGCCGCGCCTGGACCCGCCGCGTGACCACGGCGGCCGAGGTGCCCGAGGCCATCGCGGCCGCCATCGCCGCCGTGACGGAAGAAAAACGCTGCGCGTTGCTCGAGGTGCGGACGCTGCGGAACTGAGTGGCGGCGGGGCGCGCGGCCCCGCCCACCATCAGTGGCTGTCTTTGGGGACCGCGCGGCCGCGGCAGCCGACGAGGAAGTCAAAGTCCGCGCCGGTGTTCGCGCCCTGCACGTGGTCATGGAACATGCGGGCATAGCCGCTTTCAGGCGGCTGCACCGTGGGCGTCCACTCGGCCAGCCGCCGCTCCAGCTCTTCGTGGGGAATGTCGAGGTGCAGGCGCCGCGCCTCGACGTCGAGCTCGATCATGTCGCCGTTCTTCACCACGGCCAGCGGGCCGCCCGCCGCCGCCTCGGGCGTGGTATGCAGGACGACGGTGCCGTAGGCGGTGCCCGACATGCGCGCGTCGGAGATCCGGACCATGTCGGTGATGCCCTTCTTCAGAACCTTCGGCGGCAGGCCCATGTTGCCGACCTCGGACATGCCGGGATAGCCCTTGGGCCCGCAATTCTTCAGGACCATCACGCAGGTCTCGTCGATGTCGAGCGCGTCGTCGGCGATCTTCGCCTTGTAGTCGTCGATGTCCTCGAACACGACCGCCCGGCCCCGGTGCTTCATCAGGTGCGGGCTCGCGGCCGACGGCTTGAGCACCGCGCCCTCGGGTGCAAGGTTGCCCCTCAGCACCGCGATTCCGCCCGAGGCGGTGAGCGCCTTCTCGACCGGCAGGATCACATCTATGTTCCAGTTGCGGGCGTCCTTCACCTCGTCCCAGATCGCCCCGCCCGAGACGGTGATCGCGTCGCGATGAAGCAATCCGCCCTCCCCAAGCCGCTTGAGCACGACGGGCAGGCCCCCGGCATAGAAGAACTCCTCCATCAGGTACTTGCCCGAGGGCATGAGGTTCACGACGGTCGGCACCTCGCGCCCCAGCCGGTCCCAGTCGTCGAGCGTCAGGTCAACGCCGACGCGGCCCGCGAGCGCGAGGATGTGGATGACGGCGTTCGTCGAGCCGCCGATGGCGCCGTTGGTGCGGATGGCGTTCTCGAACGCGGCGCGGGTGAGGATGTCGGACGGCTTCAGGTCGTCCTTCACCATGTCCACGATGCGCCGGCCGGAAAGCTGCGCCATCACCCGCCGCCGGGCGTCCACCGCCGGGATCGCGGCGTTGCCCGACAGCGCCATCCCCAGCGCCTCGGCCATGCTGGCCATGGTGCTGGCGGTGCCCATCGTGTTGCAGGTGCCCGACGACCGGCTCATCGCCTGCTCGGCCTCGAGGAAGTCGTCCTGGCTCATCTTGCCGGCCTTGATGTCTTCGGACATCTGCCAGAGTGCCGTCCCCGAGCCCACGCGCTCGCCCCGGAACCAGCCGTTCAGCATCGGGCCCCCGGTCACGACGATCGAGGGGATGTCGGTCGAGGCCGCGCCCATCATCAGGCTCGGCGTGGTCTTGTCGCAGCCCACCAGCAGCACTGCCCCGTCGATGGGCTGGGCGCGCATCACCTCTTCGACCGCCATGGCGGCGAGGTTGCGGTACATCATCGCTGTGGGCCGGAACGTGTTCTCGGAGGCCGAGAAGACCGGCACCTCGAGCGGGAAGCCGCCGGCCTCCCAAACCCCGGCTTTCACCTTCTCGGCCAGCTCGCGCAGGTGGCCGTTGCAGGGCGTCAACTCGCCCCAGGTGTTGAGGATGCCGATGACAGGGCGGCCGTCGAACAGATCGTGCGGGTAGCCCTGGTTCTTGAGCCAGCCGCGGTGGTAGATGTTGTCGCGCGACGTGCCGCCGTACCATTCCTGCGACCGCAGGCGGCGCGGCCATTCGGCCTTCTTGAAGGTCATGGCGTCTGCCTCTCGTCAGTTGTTTCGCGCCGGCGCTAGAGCGTGCGGACGGCGACGGTTTGCTCGGCCCGCGGTGCGGGCATGCCAGACAGCGCGTTGCGCAGCGGCAGGCCGAACGCCGGGGCCTCGATCTCGAACACGTCGCCCGGCTGGGTGCGCACGCCCTCGGCGAAGGACAGTGTGGCGGTGCCGAACATGTGCACATGGACGTCGCCGGGCTGGCGGAAGACGTCGTACTTGAAGTGGTGGTGTTCCAGATTGGCGATGGTGTGGGACATGTTCGCCTCGCCCGACAGGAACGGCGCCTCGAAGATCACCTCGCCGCCCCGGCGGATGCGCGACGTGCCCTCGACGTGCTCTGGCAGGTCGCCCACCAGAAGTTCGGGCCCCAGCGAGGCCGGCCGCAGCTTCGAGTGGGCGAGGTAGAGGTAGTTCTCGCGCTCCATCACGTGGTCCGAGAACTCGTTGGCCAGCGTGAAGCCCAGCCGGACGGGCGTGCCATCGGGGCCGATGACGTAGACGCCCGCGATCTCGGGCTCTTCCCCGCCATCCTGCGCGAAGGCCGGCGAGGTCAGTTCCGCCCCCGGCGCGACCAGAGCGGCGCCGTTGCCCTTGTAGAACCACTCGGGCTGCACGCCGATCCCGCCCGCGCGCGGCTTGCCGCCCTCGAGCCCGAGGCGGAACATCTTCATCGAATCCGTCAGCGCCGTGTCCGCCCCGGCATGCATGGCGTCGCGGGTCGAGGCCGAGCCGAGATGCGTGAGCCCCGTGCCGGTCAGGTGCAGGTGCGCCGGGTCCGGGTGCAGGATGGGCGGCAACAGGCGGCCCTCGGCATAGGCGGCCTCGAGGTTGACCGCCGGCCCCAGCCCCAGCGCTCCGATGCGCTGAGCCAGCCCTTCGCCCCCGGCCGCGCAGCCCGTCGCCAGGTCGTAGACGGTGGCGACGTCGCGAACGGCGTAGGCCTCAGTCCCTTCTCGGACGACGACCCGCGTGCCGCCGTCGTCCGTCCTGATCTGCGACAGGAGCATGGCCGTCAGCCCTTCTTCTTGTTCATGACGTCGAAGATCACGGCGGCGAGCAGCACCAGCCCCTTGATCACCTGCTGCCAGTCGATGCCGACACCCAGGATGGACATGCCGTTGTTCATCACGCCCATGATGAAGGCGCCCACGACCGCGCCGACGACCGTGCCCACGCCGCCCGACATCGACGCCCCGCCGATGAACACGGCCGCGATGACGTCGAGCTCGAAGGCGATGCCGGCCTTGGGCGTCGCGGTGTTCAGCCGCGCCGCGAAAACGAGCCCCGCGAGCGCGGCAAGCATGCCCATGTTGGCGAAGGTCAGGAAGGTCAGCCGCTCGGAGTTGATGCCCGAGAGCTTCGCCGCCTTCTCGTTCCCGCCGATGGCATAGATGCGGCGGCCGATCGTCGTGCGGCTGGTCAGGAACGAGTAGACCGCGATCAGCAGCGCCATGACGATGAACACGTTGGGCAGGCCGCGGAAGGTCGCCATGAGATAGCTCATGTAGACCAGAGCGATGAAGATCAGCCCGTTCTTGGCGGCGAAGAAGGCGAAGGGCTCGTCGGCCACGCCCGCGCGCTGCTGCTGCCGGCGCGAGCGCACGGCCATCGCCAGCAGGATCACCGCCACGACCACGCCCGCGGCCAGCGAGAACAGGTTGAGGTCTTCGCCCCCCAGCAGGTCGGGAATGAAGCCCGAGGCGATGAGCTGGAAGTCGCCCGGGAACGGCCCCACCGACTGCCCGGCCAGAAGCCACAGGGTCAGGCCCTTGAACACCAGCATCCCGGCAAGCGTCACGATGAAGGATGGGATCTTGAAGTAGGCGACCCAGAACCCCTGCGCCATGCCGATCAGCGCACCCGTCGCCAGGCAGATCACGCCCGCCAGAAGGTAGTGCACCTCCCAATTGACGATCATCACCGCGGCGAGCGCGCCGATGAATCCCAGGACCGAGCCCACCGACAGGTCGATGTGCCCGCAGACGATCACCAGCAGCATTCCGATCGCCATGATGACGATATAGCTGTTCTGCAGGATCAGGTTGGTCAGGTTCACCGGCATCAGAAGGATGCCGCCCGTGGCGATCTGGAAGAACGCCATGATCGCGATCAGCGCGAAAAGGATGCCGTACTCGCGCAGGTGCCCGCGCAGGAAGGACCACGACGCCTTCATCTGCGACTTGGGCATCGCCTCGTTGGCGGGGTTGGCGGTGTCGGTCATTTCGAGCCCCCGGATTTGATGATCATGGACATGATCCGCTCCTGCGACGCTTCGGGCGTCGGCAGTTCGCCGACGAAGCGCCCTTCGTTCATCACGTACAGCCGGTCGGTGATGCCCAGGAGTTCGGGCATCTCGGACGAGATGACGATGATCGACTTGCCCGCGCGGGCGAGGTCACGGATCACGGTGTAGATTTCGAACTTCGCGCCCACGTCGATGCCGCGCGTCGGCTCGTCGAGGATCAGGATGTCGGGATCGGCGAAGAGCCACTTGGCCAGCACCACCTTCTGCTGGTTGCCGCCCGAAAGGTTCACCGTCTCCTGCTCGATGGACGAGCTCTTGATGTTGAGCCGGCCGCGGTATTCCTCGGCCACCGCCGCCTCGCGCGCGGGGTCGACGACCGTGCGGTCCGAGATGGCTTCGAGGTTGGCCAACGGCACGTTGCGCCGGATCGTGTCGTCAAGCACGAGGCCAAAGCCCTTGCGGTCCTCGGTGGCATAGGCCAGCCCTTCGTTGATGGCCCGGCGCACGGTGGACAGGTTGGCCTTGCGCCCGCCGATCCACGCCTCGCCCGAGATGTCGCGCCCGTAGGAGCGGCCGAAGAGGCTCATCGCGAGTTCGGTGCGCCCTGCCCCCATCAGGCCCGCGATGCCCAGAACCTCGCCGCGTTTCAGGTGGAAGCTCACGTCGTCCACGACCTTGCGCTCGGCGTGCAGCGGGTGGTGCACGGTCCAGTTGCGCACCTCCATCACCGTCTCGCCGATCTTCGGGTCGCGCGGCGGATAGCGGTCGTCGAGCGACCGGCCCACCATGTCGCGGATGATCTCGTCCTCGCTCACGCCCTGGTGGCAGTCGAGGCGCGCCACGGTCGCGCCGTCGCGCAGCACGGTGATGGTGTCGGCGACCTTCGAAACCTCGTTGAGCTTGTGTGAGATTAGGATCGAGGTGACGCCGTGTTCCTTGAACTCCAGAAGCAGGTCTAGGAGCTTCTGGCTGTCGGTTTCGTTCAGAGACGAGGTCGGCTCGTCCAGGATCAGCAGGCGCACTTCCTTCGACAGCGCCTTGGCGATCTCGACCAGCTGCTGCTTGCCCAGCCCCAGGTCGTCGACCAGCGTCTCGGGGTGTTCCTTCAGCCCCACCCGCGCCAGAAGCTCGGCGGTGCGCCGGTTCGTCTCGCGCCAGTCGATGACGCCGCCGCGGGCGCGTTCGTTGCCCAGGAAGATGTTCTCGGCGATGGACAGGAGCGGCACCAGCGCCAGCTCCTGGTGGATAATGATGATGCCGGCGCGTTCGCTGTCGGGGATGCCGCGGAACTGGCGCACATCGCCGTCGAAGACGATGTCGCCGTCATAGGTGCCGTGCGGATAGACGCCGCTAAGCACCTTCATCAGCGTGGACTTACCGGCACCGTTCTCGCCCACCAGCGCGTGGATTTCGCCCTGCTCGACCGACAGGTTCACGTCGTCGAGCGCCTTGACGCCGGGGAATTCCTTGGTGATGCCGCGCATTTCGAGGATCGTGCCCATGGGACCGTCTTTCGATTGCTTCGGGGTCGTTGGGGGCTGACCGGGCGTGCCGGTCAGCCCGTGCGGAGGGACGTCTGCGCGCCCCGTCCAGCAGGGAGAGCGATCACTCGATCTGGTCGCGCGTGTAGTAGTTGCTGCCCAGCAGCACGTCTTCCCAGTTCTCGGCGGTGACCGGCACCGGCTCGAGCAGGTAGGACGGCACGACCTTCACGCCGTTGTCGTAGGTCGAGGTGTCGTTGATCGGGGGCTCGCCGCCTTCCACGATCGCGTCCACCATGCCGACGGTCACGCCGGCCAGTTCGCGGGTGTCCTTGAAGATGGTCGAGTACTGGTCGCCGCGCAGGATCGCCTTGATCGACGGGATCTCGGCGTCCTGGCCGGTGACGATCGGCATTTCCATGTCGCCCGAGCCGTAGCCCACGCCCGACAGGGACGAGATGATGCCGATGGACAGCCCGTCATAGGGCGACAGCACGCCATGCACCGTCTTGTCGGTGTAATTGGCCGACAGCAGGTTATCCATGCGCGCCTGCGCGACCGAGCCGTCCCAGCGCAAGGTGCCGACGGTGTCCATGCCCATCTGTCCCGACGGGATGACGATGTCGCCCGCGTCGATCAGCGGCTGCAGCACGCTCATCGCACCGTCGTAGAAGAAATAGGCGTTGTTGTCGTCGGGCGAGCCGCCGAACAGTTCGACGTTCCACGGCTTCTGGTCCGGGAAGCGCTCTTCCAGGCCCTCGACCAGCGTGTTGGCCTGCTGCACGCCCACCTGGAAGTTGTCGAAGGTGGCGTAGTAGTCGACGTTCTCGCTGTCGCGGATCAGCCGGTCATAGGCGATCACGTCGATGTCCATTGCGGCGGCGTTGGCCAGCGCGTTCGACAGGGTGGTGCCGTCGATGGCGGCGATCACCAGCACGTCGACGCCCTTGGTGATCATGTTCTCGATCTGGGCGAGCTGGTTGGGGATGTCATCCTCGGCGTACTGGAGGTCGGCGGTGTACCCGGCCTCTTCGAACTGCCGCACCATGCTCTCGCCGTCCGAGATCCAGCGCGCCGACGACTTCGTGGGCATGGCGATGCCGATATAGCCCTTGTCCTGCGCCACGGCCGGCGCGGCCAGCGACGCGGCGACGAGCGCGGTGGTCGCGAGAATGCGAACGGATGTCTTCATCTTGTCCTCCCTGCCGGTTGCGAACCGGACCCTTGCTATGTGCGGCAGGTCGCTTGGACCGCCGCCCGCCGGGGCCGCATCGCTCGGCAAACTGGTTGCTCCTCCTTCCGGCGCGGGTCCTCCTCGGAGCCGTGCGCCGCAAGCGCCCTTGGACGCTCCCGCAATGGGTAAGACGAAATCCCTATCCGCTCCAAATGATATCGTTGCGCCGCGTTATGCCGATCATGTTATATCGGCGACGGGAGGCGAGGACGCATGAGCGAACACACGGGGCGCGACCGGCTCGTCCGGCAGGGGCTTACGCTGAGACACCTGCGCCTGATGGCGGCGGTCGAGGAGACGGGACAGATCAGCGCCGCTGCGGCGCAGCTTTCGGTGTCTCAGCCCGCCGCCTCGCGCATGCTGTCCGACATCGAGCGGCTGGTCGGCGCGAAGCTTTACGACCGGCATCCGCGCGGCATCGTCCTGAACGAGGCGGGCGCGCTTCTGGCCGCGCGCGCCCGCCGCACCCTGCGTGACCTGGACGAGACCGGGCACGAGATCGCGCAGCTGTCCTCGGGCCGGCGCGGCCGGGTCGAGGCCGGCGCGGTGACCGGCCCGGCGCTGGAACTGGTGCTTCCGGCGATCCGGCAGGCGCGGGTCACCCACCCCGAGATCGGGGTCAACGTGCTGGTCGACACCTCGGACAAGCTGGGCGAGGCACTGCTGTCCGGGCGGCTCGACTTCTATATCGGCCGACTGCTCGACACCGTGGACCCGCGCGCGGTCTCGCTGCGCACCATCGGCCCCGAGCCCGTCAGCCTGATCGTGCGCGAGGATCATCCCCTGTTGAAGCGCAACGTGCCCACGCTCGAGGAATGCCTGACCTATGACTGGGTGATGCAGCCGCCCGGCGGGCTTCTGCGCCGCACGGCCGAGTTGTACCTGCTTGAACGCGGCCACCCCCTGCCCGCCCGCGTGGTCAGCACCTCGTCGCTTCTGGTGACGCTGGCCATCATCGGCGGCTCGAACGCCGTGGCGCCCGTGGCGCGTTCCGTCGCGGGCTTCTATGCCAGCGACGAAGGCCTGGCCGGGCGCATCCGGACGTTGCCGCTGGCCACCGACATGACGGTGGTCCCCTACTCCATCGTCACCCGGAAGGACGAGCCGCTGCCCCAGGCCGCCGAGGTCTTCCTGCGCATGATCGAGGCGCGAACGGGCGACGTTGCGCGCTGATCTTCCATCCGCCCGCGCGAGCCGTTAGCTGGGCCGCATCGCGGCGGTGCGCGGAGCACGGGAACCATGACGTCAGGCCGGATCATCTTCGACGCGGGGCCGCTGCCCGGCGGCACCCTATTCGAGCGGCCGCGCCGCATCGTGCGCGCCGACACGCCCGCCGAGGTGCCCGCAGCGCTTTCCGATCTCGACGCGGCGCGGCGGGACGGGCTGTGGGTGGCGGGCTATGCCTCTTACGAGTTGGGGTACTGCTTCACCGGCAAGCTCGGTCCGCTGATGCCGGCGAAACGAACGCTGCCGCTGATGCTCTTCGGCGTGTTCGACGGCCCCGACGCGCTGCCCGCGCTGCCGACGGACCCGGACGCGCGGCTGAGCCAGCCGCAGCCGCTCTGGTCCGCCGACGACTACCGCGCCGCCTTCGGCCGGGTGCACGACTACATCGCGGCGGGCGACACCTATCAGGTGAACCTGACCTTCCCGATGCACTCGCGGTGGCAGGGCGATCCGCTCGACCTCTATGCTGCCCTGCGCCGCCGCCAGCCGGTGCCGCACGGGGCGTTCGTGGACCTTGGCGGCCCGGCGCTGCTGTCGCGTTCGCCCGAGCTGTTCTTCCGCACCGGCGCGGATGGCGTGATCGAGACGCGCCCGATGAAGGGCACCGTCGCCCGCGGCGCGACCGAGGCCGAGGATGCCGAGCGCCGCGCCTGGCTGGGCGTGTCCGCGAAAAACCGGGCCGAGAACCTGATGATCGTGGATCTTCTGCGCAACGACATCTCGCGCGTCGCCGAAACCGGCAGCGTCGAGGTGCCCGAGCTGTTTCGGATCGAAGCCTACAGCACCGTGTTCCAGATGACCTCGCTGGTCCGCGCCCGCCTGCGCCGGAATGCGCAGCTCTCCGACATCCTGCGCGCGCTGCATCCCTGCGGCTCGGTCACCGGCGCGCCCAAGGTGCGCGCGATGGAGATCATCCACGAGCTCGAGCCAGCCCCGCGCGAGGCGTATTGCGGCGCCATCGGCTGGGCCGCGCCGGACGGGCGCGCGTCGTTCAATGTGGGCATCCGCACGCTGATGCTGATGGCGGACGGCGAGGCGCGGCTCGACGTGGGCGGCGGCGTCGTCTACGACAGCACCGCCGATGCCGAGTACGAGGAGGCGCTGTGGAAAAGCCGTTTCGCCGACCTCTCCCGCCCGGCCTGAAGCTGATCGAGACGCTGCGCCGCGACCCCGGCACGCCGCCCGCCCGGCTGGAACGTCATCTCGACCGGCTTGAGCAAAGCGCTGCGCGGCTCGGCTTCCCCTGCGACCGCGACACGGCGCGGGCGCGGCTGCTGGAGTGTGAAGGCGACCTCCCCCTCCGCCTGCGCCTGACACTCGGCGCGGACGGCACTCTGGAAGTGACGCAGGCTCCGCTGGGCGAGGTGCCGTCGCTCTGGCACGTGCGGCTGGCCGAGATGCGGCTGCGGTCGGACGACCCGTGGCTGGGCGTGAAGAGCACACAGAGGGTCCTGTACACCGCTACCCGCGCCGCGCTGCCCGCCGGGGTGGACGAGGTGCTCTTCCTCAACGAGCGCGGCGAGGTGGTCGAGGGGACGATCACCAACGTTTTCCTCGACCGCGACGGAACGCTCCTGACGCCGCCCCTGTCGAGCGGCGCGCTGCCCGGGGTCCTGCGCCGCACGCTGCTGGACGAGGGCCGGGCGTTGGAGGCGGTGCTGCACGCGCCGGACCTGGAACACGGTCAGCTCTTCGTCGGCAACTCCGTGCGCGGGCTGGTCCCGGCGCGGCTGGGCTGACTACTTCCCGAACAGGTCCCCCTGCCCCGGCGCTTTCGGCGCGACGAGGCCCATGTGCGTCCAAGCCTTCTGAGCCAACATGCGCCCGCGCGGCGTGCGCTGGATCAGGCCCTGTTGCAGTAGGTAAGGCTCGATCACCTCTTCCAGCGCGTCGCGGCTTTCCGACAGCGCCGCCGACATCGTCTCGACCCCCACCGGGCCGCCGCCGTAATTCTCGGCGATCAGCCGCAGATAGCGCCGGTCGGCCCCGTCGAGGCCCAGGTCGTCCACTCCCAGCCGCGTCAGGGCGCTGTCGGCGATCTCGCGCGTGAGCCGACCGTCGCCCTCGACCAGCGCGAAATCCACGACCCGGCGCAACAGACGACCGGCGATGCGCGGCGTGCCCCGGGCGCGGCGGGCGATCTCGCGCGCGCCGTCGTCCTCGGCCGGCACGCCCAGAAGCCGCGCACCGCGGGTGACTATCTGGTGCAGCTCCTCGACCGTGTAGAATTGCAGCCGGATCGGGATGCCGAAGCGGTCGCGCAGAGGCGTGGTCAGCAGCCCCAGCCGCGTGGTCGCCCCCACCAGCGTGAAGGGCTGCAACTCGATCCGCACGGTCCGCGCCGCCGGTCCCTCGCCGATCACGAGGTCGAGTTCGAAATCCTCCATCGCCGGATACAGCACTTCCTCGACCACGGGGTTCAGGCGGTGGATCTCGTCGATGAACAGGACGTCGCGCGCCTCGAGGTTGGTCAGGATCGCGGCAAGGTCACCGGCCTTGGCCAGGACGGGCCCGGAGGTCATGCGGAAGTTCACGCCCAGCTCACGCGCCATGATCTGCGCCAGCGTCGTCTTGCCCAGCCCCGGTGGCCCGTGAAACAGCGCGTGGTCCATCGCCTGCCCGCGCATCCGAGCGCTTTCGATGAAGACGCGCAGGTTCGCCCGCGCCTCGGCCTGCCCGATGAACTCGCCCAGCCCCTGCGGGCGCAGGGCGCGGTCGTCCTCGGGCAGTTTCTCGGGCCGCAGGGTCGGGTCGGGCTGGTCCATCAGTTATCCCTTCGGCGCGAGCAGGCGCAGCGCGGCGCGGATCAGCCCCGCCGTGTCGGCGTCGGGCGCGTCGCCCGCCGCCTCGGCCACCGCGCGCGCGGCTTCCGAGGGACCGTAGCCCAGATTGGCCAGCGCCGACATCGCCTCGGACTGGGCGGGGTTTGACCGGGGCGCGGCGGGGCGCGGGGCCGGCGCGGCCTCGATCACCTCGCCGTCGTCCTCGGCCGGGGCGGCGACAGGCGTGATCTCGGACTGCACGCCCATGGCCATGACCGTCGGCGCCTTGTCCTTCAGTTCGTTCACCA
This sequence comes from Tranquillimonas alkanivorans, assembly GCF_900115595.1. GTDB lineage: Bacteria > Pseudomonadota > Alphaproteobacteria > Rhodobacterales > Rhodobacteraceae > Tranquillimonas > Tranquillimonas alkanivorans. The sequence continues at coordinate 73,973 of NZ_FOXA01000002.1, read as the reverse complement.
CCCGCTGCGCGATCTTGGGCCCCACGCCCTGCGCTGCACGAATGGCGTTCCAGTCGCCCAGCGCGATGGCGCGGCTGACCCCGTCGGGGCCCAGCGCGCCCAGGATCGCCATCGAGGCTTTCGCGCCGATGCCCTGGACGCTCATCAGCAGGCGGTGCCACTCCTTCTCGGCCAGCGAGAGGAAGCCGAAAAGCTGCAACAGGTCCTCGCGCACCAGCAGGTCGGTATAAAGCGCCGCATGCTCCCCCGCCCCCGGCAGCGCCATCATGGTGCGGTCCGAGCAATGGACGACATAGCCCACGCCGCGCACGTCGATCAGCACGTGGTCGGGGCCGCGATAGTCGATGCGTCCGGCGATGCGTCCGATCATGCGCCCGCCCTCGCCATGCGGTCGGCGGTCTGGCGATGGAAGGCGTGGCAGATGGCGATGGCCAGCGCGTCGGCGGCGTCGGTGCCCACGATCTCGACCCCCGGAAGCTGCATCCGCACCATGTGCCCGACCTGCCGCTTGTCGGCGTGGCCCACGCCCACGACCGTCTTCTTCACGGCATTGGGCGCGTACTCTCCGACGGGCAGGCCGGCCTGCGCCAGCGACAGAAGCGCCACGCCCCGCGCCTGGCCCAGCTTCAGAGTGCCCGCGCCGTCGCGGTTGACGAAGGTCTGCTCGATCGCGGCGGCGGTGGGCGCGTATTTCTCCAGCACGCGGCCGAGCTGGCGGTGCAGACTGAGAAGCCGCGCGGCGAGGTCGTCGCCCTCGGACACGCACTGGCCGTTTGCGACGTGCGACAGGCGGCTGCCCGCGACCTCGATCACGCCCCAGCCCATGCACCTCAGGCCCGGGTCGATTCCCATCACACGCATGTCCCTGCTCGCCTTTCGCCGACTTTTTTCGACGGCTAGCACGAAAGGCGAACATTGGCCAAGGCTCAATGCCGTTTCTCCGCGGCAACGGGACGGTGCATGTCGGGTCTGAAAACGGCATCGTAAGCGTCGTTCGCGACACGTCTGACGCCGATTTTACTAAACTATTACAGTGCGTTAGGGCATTTTTGCCACATGCACACAGCGCATATCTGCCATGCAGATTTTCCTGCTTGCGCGGGTGAAACCGCGCTTCTAGCTGCGAGTTTCAGGAGCTGATCGCACCGCCACCCCGAGCGTCAAGGAAACACGCCATGGCCCTTTACGAACCCGACCGCTTCATCGCCCACGCCGCCATGCCCGACGGCCGTGTCGTCCGCGCCATTCTGCGCACGTTCGCCGGCATTGCCGCCTGGAACGACGCCCGCATCAGCCGAAAGGCGCTGAACGCGCTCAGCGACCGCGAACTCGACGACGTCGGCCTGCACCGCGGCGCGATCGAGCGCTTCGTGCGCCGCTGATCGCCGCCGACGCGACGGACCTTCAGGCCGCCCTCGCCCCGGGGGCGGCCTTTTTCATGGCAGGTAGGGTGCGATCACTGACGCGATTTCCTGCGTCGCCAGCCCGGGATGCATCGCCCAGGCGCCGGCCCGCTCGACCGGGCCGCCAGCCTCAAGCTCGGTGACCCGCTCGCCATAGGCGACGGGACCCAGATGCGCGTAGAGCGCGGCCTTCCCAAGCATCAGCGTCAGAAGCAGCAGGAACAGCCCCCGGACGGACAGCACCGGGCCTCGCGCACGCGGGCGCACCATCAGCAGGCCGTCCGGCCCGATCCACGTCTCGCGTCCGTACATCATGCGCCGATGCTTGCGCTGCAGGCGCCGGGCGCGATCGTGAAATCCGTCATGAGAGCGGGACAACATGGCAAACACGTACTCCGTTACGTCGGCCCCCACCGACGATGTCGGAAATATGTCGAACTGCGGCGCAATTGGAGCGAAATCTTCCGATACGACGAAATTGCGCCCCGTTTGCCTCATTTTCGCCGCAGGGTCAGGGTCGTCCAGTCAACAATCTCTTCCCGGTGTGCAACATTGAAGCCCGCGCGGGAATAAACGTCCACGACCTCGTCCGCCTGATGGTTCAGGATGCCGGACAGGATCGCATAGCCGCCGGAAGCAACGTGGTCGGCCATCGAGGGGGCGAGGTCGATCAGCGGGCCCTTCAGGATGTTGGCGAAGACCAGGTCGAACGGCGCGGCCCCTTTCAGCGTCGCATGGTCGAAGCCCGCCGCCTCGACGCAGATCACCCGGCCATCGAGGCCGTTGACCCGCGCGTTCGCCTCGGCCACCTCGACCGCCACCGGGTCGATGTCCGAGGCCAGCACCGGGCGCGGCCACACCTTCGCCGCCGCCATCGCCAGCACCGCCGTGCCGCAGCCGATATCGGCGACGTTCTGCCCCTCCAACCCGCCGTCCATCAGCCGGTCGAGCGCGCGCAGGCAGCCCAGAGTCGTGCCGTGGTGCCCGGTGCCGAACGCCATCGCCGCCTCGATCAGCAGCGCGATCCGGCCCTCGGGCACCTTGTCGGCGTCGTGGCTGCCGTAGACGAAGAAGCGCCCGGCCTCGACCGGGACCAGCTCGCGCCGCACCTTGGCGACCCAGTCGATCTCGGGCAGCTCCGACACGGCGAAGGGTTTCGCGCCCCAGGCGGCGGCCAGAAGCGCCAGCCCGGCCTCGTCCGGCGCCTCCTCGAAGTAGGCGCCGACCTCCCACAGCCCCGAGTCGTCCTCGATCTCGAAGACGCCGATGCCGGTCGGCTCGGGCTGAAGCTCTTCCAGCGTCTCTCCAAGCGCCTCGGCGGCCTCTTTTCCGGGCAGGGTCGTCAGGGCGGTGAAGGTCGGCATGGGGCGCTCCGGTGTCAGGTCGCGCCGGGCTTAGTCCCGCCCCGCCGCACAATCAAGCGCGCCGGGCTATCCCGCCGACGTCGGAGGAAGGAGTCGCACCCGCCTGGCGGGAAAGATCTTGCATGCGCCCCCCGTCCCCGTGGCATCCAGAGCGCGACCGTCGCGAGGACCGCCATGACCGACCCCTTCCCCTTCCTCTCCCAGATCACGCCGCGCGTGCCGCAGCGGCTGCTCGACCGGGCGCGCAGCCTTCCGCCGCCGCGCGTGGGGCTGGTCAACGCCGGCGCGGTCAACCCGCTTCAAGGCCTGCGCGAGGCGATGGAGCTGGGCCTGGCCGAGCCGGTGCTGGTCGGCGATACCGACAAGATCCGAGAGGCGGCCGAGCAGATCGGCTGGGACATCTCGCCCTTCCGGCTGGAACACGCCCCGCATGCCGAGGCCGCGCACCGCGCCGCCGCGCTGGCGCGCGAGGGGGACGCGGACGCGATCATGAAGGGGCAGGTGCACACGGCCACATTCCTCAAGGGCCTGCTTCCCGCCCGCGCCGGGCTGCGGGCGCCCGACGCCCGCTGCGGCCATGTCTTCCACATCACGCCGCCGCACTCGGACCGGCCGCTTCTGCTGACCGACGCGGCGCTCAACGTCGATCCGGACGTCGAGACCCGGAAAGCCTGCCTGTCCCACGCCGTCGCGCTGGCCCGCCGGCTGGGTGTCGAGCGGCCCAAGGCCGGTATCCTGAGCGCTAACGAGGACCCGATCCCGTCGCTTCCGAACTCGATGGAGGCCGCCGAGATCGCCGCCTGGGCCAAGGACGCCCTGCCCGAGGCCGAGGTCGCGGGGCCCATGGCGCTGGACCTCATCTTCTCGAAGGAGGCGGCCGAGGCGAAGCATTACGACAGCCCCGTCGCGGGCGACGCCGACATCATGGTGACGCCGAACATCACCACCGGCAACGCGCTTTTCAAGCTGATGGTACTGGGCATGGGCTGCTGCGCGGGCGGCATCGTGCTGGGGGCGAAGGTGCCGATCCTGTTGACCTCGCGGTCGCAGAAGGCGGCGGCGCGCATCGCCACCGCCGCGCTCGGCGCCATCGTGGCGGCGGCGCCGTGATCCTCGTCGTCAACGCGGGCTCCTCCTCGATCAAGGTGGAGCTTTTCGCCGCCGACCTGACCTCTTGCCTGCGCGCCGACGTCTCGGGCATTGGCGGGGCCCCGCGCCTGCGCGTGAACGGGGTGGCGCGCGAGGTGGAGGCCTCGGACCATGCCGCCGCGCTCGACCGCCTGCTCGCGGCTCTGGCGGATGAAGGCGTCACCCCCGGCACGCTCATCGCCGCCGCACACCGGGTGGTGCATGGCGGCGCGGCACTGACCCGTCCCGTCCTGCTCGACGACGACACGATCGCCCGCATCGAAGCGTGCATCCCGCTCGCCCCGCTGCACAACCCCTCCAGCCTCGCCGCCATCCGCACGTTGCGCCAGCGCGCGCCGGAGCTGCCGCAGGCGGCAAGCTTCGACACCGCATTTCACGCCACCAACCCCGCCGTCGCCACGGCCTATGCGCTGCCCGGCGACATCCGGGCCCACGACATCCGCCGCTACGGGTTTCACGGGCTGAGCTATGCCTGGCTGGTCACGCGGATCGATCCGCTTCCGTCCCGCCTGCTGGCCTGCCACCTGGGCAACGGCGCGTCGCTCTGCGCCATTCGTGACGGGCGCTCGGTGGCGACAACGATGGGGTTTTCGCCGGTCTCGGGGCTGACCATGGGCACGCGCAGCGGCGACGTGGACCCGGCCGTGGTCCTGCGGCTGGCCGCAGCGCGCGGGATCGAGGCGACCGAGCGCCTGCTCAACCACGACAGCGGGCTTACGGCCCTTGGCGGCACGAACGATATGGCCGCGCTTCTGGCGCGCGACGACGACACGGCGCGCTTCGCGGTCGAGCATTTCTGCTACTGGGCGGTGCGCCACGCGGGCAGCATGATCGCCGCGATGGGCGGGCTCGACGCCGTCGCCTTCACCGGCGGCATAGGCGAGAACGCGGCCGAGGTACGGGAGCGAATCGTCGAGGACCTGTCTTGGGCCGGGCGCGTGCCCGTGCACGTCGTCGAGGCCGACGAGGAACGGCAGATCGCGCGAGACGTGCTGGAGTTGCTGCGCACCGAAGACGCTTGAACCCCGGCCCGTCTGCACCGTTAGCTGGACGCACCGAGACCCGAACCGCAGGAGGCCCCGATGCGTGTCGCCGTCTTCAGCACGAAGCCCTACGACCGGACCTACCTGGAACGCGCCAATGCCGGCGCACACGACCTCGCCTTCTTCGACGCGCACCTATCGAAAGAGACCGTGCCCCTGGCCGCCGGGGCCGAGGCCGTCTGCGCCTTCGTCAACGACGACCTGTCGGCCGACACCGTCAATGCGCTGGCCGAGCTCGGCGTGCGACTGATCGCTCTGCGCTCGGCCGGCTTCAACAACGTCGATCTGAACGCGGCGCGCGAGGCGGGGATGCAGGTCGCGCGCGTGCCGGCCTATTCCCCCCACGCGGTGGCCGAGCACACGGTCGCGCTGATCCTCGCGCTCGATCGCAAGCTGCACCGCGCATACAACCGCGTGCGCGAAGGCAACTTCTCGCTCGACGGGCTCCTGGGGTTCGACCTGAACGGCCGCACCGCCGGCATCGTCGGCACGGGCGAGATCGGATCGGTCGTCGCCCGCATCCTCACCGGCTTCGGCTGCCGCATCTTGGCCCACGACCCGCACGAAAATCCCGACTGCCTGGCGCTCGGCGTCCGCTACGTCCCGCTGGACGAGCTGCTCGCGGAAAGCGACATTGTCACGCTGCAGTGCCCGCTGACGCCGCAGACCCACCACCTGATCGACGCCGAGGCACTGGAGAAGATGAAACCGGGCGTCATGCTGGTGAACACCAGCCGCGGCGCAGTCGTGGACACCACCGCCCTGATCGGCGCGCTCAAGAGCGGGCGCATCGGCAGCGTCGGGCTCGACGTCTACGAGGAAGAGGCCGACCTGTTTTTCGAGGATCTGTCGAGCCAGGTGATCCCCGATGACGTCTTCGCGCGGCTGCTGACCTTCCCCAACGTCCTGATCACCGGCCACCAGGGCTTCTTCACCGAAGAGGCATTGACCGCCATCGCCGAAACCACCATCGCCAACGTCACGGCATTCGAAAAGGAGGGCGCGCCAGTTCATGGTGTTGGAGAATGAAGGTCCGGCCGCGCCGGACGACCGGGTAAGGCAGGTGCAGGCGAACGAGCACGAAGCGGACGTCGCGCGCGTACGGCCCCTGAAGGGCTTCGTGACCTATGGCCCGCGCCAGTCGCTGACGTCTTTCCGGACCTCCCGGGACGCGCTCGCCGACCTTGGAACGGAAATCGACCTGGTCAGCTTCCGGTCCAGCGGGTTCATGGCGAAGATCACCGAGCCGCTCCGCCATGCCCGCATCGTGGGGCAGCTTCGCAACAAGCCCTATGACTTCGCCATCCTCAACTCCGGCGCGTCCCTGATCGCCGAGCCGCGCCTTGTCGTGCGGCTGGTCGAGGAATGCCGCCACCGGCAGATCCCCACCTTCGTGCTGTGGCGCAACGCGCGCGTGAAGCTGGAAAGGCTGCGCCGCAGGATGGGCGCGCGCCGCTTCGACCGCAGCGCCGCCGCATTGCGGGATGCTGCGCTGCGCCACCTCGCCATCTCCGAGCGCGCGGCAGAGGACGTGGCCGAGTTCCTGGGCGTCTCCCGCGCCGAGGTCATCTATAACTGCCAGCGCCTCCCGGCGGAGCACCTGACGCTGCGCGAGCCCGAGGACCCGCCGCTGATCCTGAACGTCGCCACCGCATCGCGCCGCAAGCGGCCGGATCTGTTTGTCGAGGTCGCGGCACGCGTCTGCCGGCGCCACGCCTCTGCTCGGTTTGTGTGGCTCGGCTCGGCCGCCCCGTCGACGGTGCAGCGGCAGATCGACGCCCACGGGCTGGGCGAGCGTTGCACATTCCTGCCATTCGACCCGGACCCGTTTCGCTACATGGCGGCGTGTTCCGTCTTCCTGCTTACCAGCGAGCAGGAGGGGTTCGGCTTGGTGGTGGCCGAAGCGATGGCCTGCGGGCGCACGCCCATCGTTTTCGCCGGGACTGGTGCCGAAGAAGTCGCGTCCTCCACCGGCCGGGCCGTAGCGCACGGAGACGTCGACGCGATGGCGGATGCGGTGCTGGAGGTCATCGATGTCCCCCCGGACGCACGGATCAATCCCGCGGCGCGCCAGCGCTATCTCGACACGTTCGCGCCCAAAGCCTATGCCGCGCGGCTCGACGGCCTGATCCGCCGCACGCTCGACGGGGCGTCGGACCCGCGCAGGGTGGAAGGGGCGCCGTCGAAGCTGTAGGTAGGTCCGGATGCGGGCGGTCCGGCCCGCGCGATCCGGAGACCGATTGCACATGCACCTTTCGATGCTGCGCACCTTCATCAAGCCAATGCACCCCGAGGGGCGGAAGTTCGTGGCGATCTTCGCGGTCGCCACCGCCGTGCTGTTCCTTCTGTCCGACTTCCTGGGCTGGATCGGCGTCGGCCTGACGGTCTGGTGCTACTACTTCTTCCGCGACCCCGAGCGCGTCGTGCCGGAACGCCCCGGCGTCGTGGTCAGCCCCGCCGACGGCATCGTGTCGCTGATCGAGAAGGCCGTGCCGCCCGCCGAGCTGGGCGTGTCGGACGAGCCGCTCACCCGCGTCAGCGTGTTCATGAGCGTGTTCAACTGCCACATCAACCGCGCCCCCGCCGCCGGGGAGGTCACGGCCGTGCACTACCGGCCCGGCAAGTTCTTCAACGCCTCGCTGGACAAGGCCAGCGCCGACAACGAGCGCAACAGCCTCGCCCTGCGGATGGAGGACGGGCGGCAGCTGGTCGTCGTGCAGATTGCGGGGCTCGTGGCCCGTCGCATCCTGTGCTTCGTCAAGCCCGGCGGCCGGGTGGCGCGGGGCGAACGCTTCGGGCTGATCCGCTTCGGCTCGCGCCTCGACGTCTATCTGCCCGACGGCGTGGAGCCCTTGGTGCACATCGGTCAGACGATGGTTGCAGGTGAAACCGTCATCGCCGAGCTCGACCACCCCGCGGGTGACAGGACGGGATGAGCGCATGGCCGAGCGGGAGGAGAAGACCAGGAACGAGTTCGCGCTGATCCAGCTTCTGCCGAACATGCTGACGGTGGCGGCGATCTGCGCCGGCCTAACGGCGATCCGCTTCGGCGTGCAGGGCGACTATATCCGCGCGGTGCTGCTGATCCTCGCCGCCGGCGTGCTCGACGGGCTCGACGGGCGCATCGCGCGGCTTCTGCGCAGCTCCAGCCCCATCGGGGCCGAACTCGACTCGCTTGCCGACTTTTTGAACTTCGGGGTCGCCGCGCCACTGCTCATCTATTTCTGGGCGTTGCAGGACACCCGTAGCGCGGGCTGGCTGAGCGTGCTGGTCTTCTCGGTCTGCTGCGTCATCCGGCTGGCCCGCTTCAACGTCACCGCCAAGACCGAGACGAAGGGCTCCGCCAGTGCCTATTTCACCGGCGTCCCCTCACCCGCGGGCGCGGGGCTGGTCATGTTGCCGATGTTCATCTCGTTCGCGTTCGCCGACGCGCCGCTGATCCCCGACGCGCTGATCTGCGCGTGGACGGCAATCGTGGGCTTCCTGATGATCAGCCGCATCCCGACCTGGTCGTTCAAGACCACGCGTGTTTCGCGCGAGAACGTGAAATACTTCCTCGTCGGCTTCGCCTTCGTCGGCGCGGCACTCCTGACTTACGCGTGGATCACGCTGGTCGTACTTTGTATCACCTACGTCGCGATGGTGGTCTGGGCGCTTCTTCGACGCTCCGCCGCCTCGGACCAAGAGGGGTAGTTTCGTGGACCTGAAGGCCGTTCAATCCTCCTATGCCCGCTGGGCCCCGATCTATGACAGGACGTTTGGCGCGATCACCCAGGCAGGCCGCCGCCGGGCCGTCGAGTACATCAACCGCCGCACCGGTCGCCTGCTCGAGGTCGGGGTCGGTACCGGGCTGTCGCTTCAACACTACCGGCCCGAACTGAAGGTCACCGGCATCGACTTCAGCGCCGAGATGCTGGGCAAGGCGCGCCAGAGGGCCGCCGACCTGCGGCTGTCCCATGTCGAGGCGCTGCGCCAGATGGATGCGCGCGAGCTGGACTTCCCGGACGGGTGTTTCGAGACCGTCGCGGCCATGCACGTCTTGTCCGTCGTTCCCGAGCCCGAACGGGTGATGCGCGAAATCGCCCGCGTTTGCGCGCCGGGCGGCAAAGTGGTGATCACCAATCACTTCGCGGCCGAGCGCGGCGTCATGGCGTCGGTCGAAAAGGCCACCGCCCCCTTCGCCGACCTTCTGGGCTGGCATTCGGACTTCACGCTGGGCACGGTTTTGCAGGAAGCCTCGCTGTGCGTGGAACACCGCGAAGCCCTTCCGCCGGTCGGCATGATGACGTTCCTCGTCCTGACCAAGGCCGGCGGCTGAACCCGCAACGGGTGAACTTCCCGGCCCGCGCGCTATCTCCCGCCGCGTGAACCTGACCAAAGGGGAGATTGCCTGATGCCATTCCGTCTTTTCGCCACCGCCTCGGCCGTGGCGCTGTCGGCCGCCGCAGCGAACGCGCAGATCGTGGGCGAGCCGCACACGTACACCGTCGGCGACACCACGTTCGAGGGGTACGTCGCGCGCAACACCGACCTCGAAAACTCGCTGGGCACCGTGCTGATCGTGCACGACTGGGACGGGCTCACCGAGTACGAACAACGCCGGGCCGAGATGCTGGCCGCGCTCGGCTACACCGCCTTCGCCATCGATGTCTACGGTGCCGAGACCGACCCGCAATCGGTGGACGAGTATCGCGAGCTCTCGGGCGCGCTTTACGAGGACCGCGACCTGTTCCGCGAACGGCTGCTGGGTTCGGTCGACGAGGCCGCGAACGTCCCCGGCGCGACCGACGGCATGGTCGTCATGGGTTACTGCTTCGGCGGTGCCGCCGTGCTGGAAGCCGCGCGCGCCGGGGCCGAGCTTGACGGGTTCGTCAGCTTCCACGGCGGCCTTGGTACGCCCGAGGGGCAGGATTATTCCGCCGTCACGGCACCGGTCGTGCTGTTCCACGGCACCGCAGATCCGGTGTCGGGCATGGACGCGCTCGCCAGCCTCCTGACCGACTTGCAGGACGCCGGCGTGACCCATACCGCCGACGTCTTCGGCGGCGCGCGCCACTCCTTCACCGTCTGGGGCTCGGACGACTACGACCTCTCGGCCGACCAGGAATCCTGGTCCGAGCTGATCGAGTTCCTGGACGAAACGCTCTAATCCTTCCGCGACGCCCGCCGGAACGGGCTGGGCGCCGCGCTCTTGACCGGGCGCGGCGTCCGCGTGGCGTCACCCACCTCGACCGAGACGCGCACCGGGCGGACGGCGGCATCGGGCGCGACGTGCCCGACGCGGTGCGAGACCGGCAGCCCGACCATGCCAAGCACCTCGGCCACGACGACGGGGATGCCCGGCGCGGCGGCTTCAGACAGCGATGCGCATTCGGCGAAGAAACCCTCGGTCGTCCGGCGCAGGCCGCGCAGAAGCCGCCGGCGCTCTGCTCCCTTCGCCTCCTGCAATCCGTCCACCGCCAGCATGCTGCGCGCGCGCAACGGCCGCCCCGCCCGCGCCCAGACCAGCGCCTCACGCGAGGGCCAGGGATCGGCCGCGCTTGTACACCAGATCGCCGCCTCGCACAGGTCAAGCGCCCGTTCCAGCGGCCCGACTGGCGCCGCCGGGTCGGTGAAGCAGGAGAGGTCCACCAGATCGCACATTTCGAGAACCGGGCTGCACGCCTGCACCCGCAGGACGCCGTTGCCGTCATGGTCGTCCTCGTCCGTCCCGAAGGACAGGTGCCGCAGGCGGCTTGCCGAGCCTTCGGGCGGCGACCGGCCCGCCAAAGTGTCCCAAAGGGCCTCGACCGCCTCGGCATCGGCGGCCAGCATCGCGATCTGGGGCCTCGCCGCGGCCGGGTCGGGGGCCAGGGTCATCGGGTGCACCCCCGGATGGAACAGACGGTCATGCCTCTCCCGCTTGAATTGTGGCGCGACGGATGTGCCGCCGCCTCAACCGAAAGTATATGCGGCTTCGTGGCGGCAATTTGGCACGCGTCTGGCGAAAGGTGCGCTCAGCCCCCGCGACGGTCGAAAAGCGGGTCGATCGTGCGCTCGCGGAACATGATCCAGAACCGGCGCAGCACAAGGAACACGATCACCAGAAGCGTCACGAACACGATGTTGAACCAGGGGATCAGCCGCACCTCCGGCCCCGCCACCGGCTCGATCGAGACGGCGTTGGGGAACGCGCTGAACAGCGGTATGCGCCAGCCGTAATGCCGGATCGCGTACCAGCGCGGGTCGTCGCGGCTCGACACGGCGTCCGCCGCCTCGGTCTGCAGGTTGGCAGTGTCGAACTTGAAGTACGGCGGCCAACCCCAGCCGGTATCTTCGTTGCGATACACCATCGGATCGCCGTCTTCCTGGATCGTCTGGATGAACAATACGTCGCGGTTCGGCACATCCGCCCCGCCGGTGCTGGGACCCGACCAGAAGATCGCGTTCCAGCCGAAATCCTGCCGCTCTTCATAGGTATTCACGATGCGCACGATATCGCGCTGCGGCAGCGTGTAGTGCAGGAAGGCGAGCACGGCGAGGGCGAGGATCGCCCGCAGGGTCCATCTCAGGTAGCGCAGCATCGGGTTCCCTCGGCGGTTGCGTTCGGGCCGGCGCGGGTCCGGCCTGGCCACGAATACGCGACAGGCGCGCGCGGCGCCACCGCTTCAGCCGTTGCCGTGTAGCTCCCGGTGCTTGAGCGCTTCGCCGCGCGCCTCCTCGACCCGGCGGGTCAGCGCGAACAGCGTCAGCGCGAGGATCGGGCCCCAGACCAGCGCGGCGCTCAGCCCGCGGCCGAGAAACATCAGCCCCGTCGCCAGCGGCGCGGTGCCGAACGCGGCGGCAAGGTCCGCGCCGCCGATGGCATAGGCCCAGGCGAAGGCGATGCCGCCGGCGACCAGCAGCAGCGTCAGCGACAGAAGCGCCGCGATGGCAAGCCCGGCATAGGTGCGCCGCACCAGCCGAAACAGCGCGAGCGGGCACAGCACCGCCAGCACTCCCAGCACCGCGATCGGCGGCAAGGTCGCGAGCGACCACTCCATCTCGAACAACTCCTCCACTCCGCATACCGGATTGTTGCGGGAATAGCGCAGTCAAGAGCGGATTTCACCCCTGTAGGCGCCAAAAAATGCGGCAGACCGCGATTACAAGGCGGGGTAGACTGGCGGCGTCCGCCTGCACCCGGCCGGGAGAGGCGCGTGCGCATCTGAGGCGCGGTTCCAGTAACAACCCTCCGCTTCAATGGCTTGGAGAGCGATCTTGACGCAAACCGACAGCGCGAACCTGATCACCGACCTCGCCGGCCTGCGCGTCGGGAACGCGCAAGACGACACCCTGCGCTCGGGCGTCACCGTCGTGACAGCGGCCGAGCCGTTCGTCGCCGCCGTGCACGTCATGGGCGGCGCACCCGGCACGCGTGACACCGACCTCCTCGCCCCCGAGAACATGGTGGACCGAGTCGATGCGCTCGTCCTGTCCGGCGGCTCGGCGTTCGGGCTCGCCGCGGCCACCGGCGTTGCGGATGCACTGCGCGCCCGCGGGCGTGGATTCGAGGCGGCGGGCCACCGCGTCCCCATCGTGCCCGCCGCGATCCTCTTCGACCTCGCCGGCGGCGGCGACAGCGGGTGGAGCCAGAACCCTTATCCCGCGCTCGGCCACGCCGCGTTTGAGGCCGCAGCCGAGACCTTCGCCCAAGGCTCGGTCGGGGCGGGCACCGGGGCCACGACCGCCACCCTGCGCGGCGGCCTCGGATCGGCCTCCACCCGCCTGCCCGACGGCACCACGGTCGGCGCGCTCGTCGCCGCCAATCCCGTCGGCACCATTTGCGACAGCCGCTCCGGCCGCTTCTGGGCCGCCCCGTTCGAGCAGGGCGGAGAGTTCGGCGCACACGGCCTTCCGCCCGCGCCCGAGGGCCTGCCGACGAAGCTGGGAGCGCCGGGGCAGGCCACCACCCTCGCCATCGTCGCCACCGACGCCGCGCTGACCAAGTCGCAGGCCAAGCGCATGGCCGTGGCCGCACATGACGGCTTCGCCCGCGCGATCCTGCCCAGCCACACGCCGTTCGACGGCGACCTCGTATTCGCGCTGTCCACGGGCGCGCGCCCGGCCCCCGACCCGGCGGCGCAGATGTGGCTGGGCCACGCCGCCGCCACTTGCGTCGCCCGGGCCATCGCGCGCGCGGTCTTCCACGCCCGCGCCCGCCCCGGCGACCCCCTGCCCGCCTGGCGCGACCGCTACTGACGCAGGACGCCCTTTCAGTCCCTCGGCACCCCGCCCGGCCGGGTCAGCCGTTGCTGCGCCGCCGTGCGGTAGGGCGCGTTGGGGGCGCCGTAGCCGGCGTAGCCGCCCTGGCGCTGCACGATCTCGAAGAACATGCCTTCGCCGAAGGGGCGGGAATAGAGCTGGAAGTAGCTCCCCTGCCCGTCCTCGTCGTACAGGATGTGATGCCGGCGCAGCCGCTCCACCAGGTCGTCGGGCAGCGGGAAGCGGGCGGCGAGGTCGTCGTAGTAGTTCGGCGAGATCGGCAGCGCCTCGAACCCGTTGCGCGCCAGTTTCTCGGCGGTGGCGAAGATGTCGTCGGTCGCCAGCGCAACGTGCTGAACCGACGAGCCATAGCTGTCCGCCACGAACCGCCCGGCAAAGGTGCGGTGCGACTCCGCTCCGTTCAGCGTCACGCGCAGCCGGCCGTCGCCGCTTTCGATGGCGCGGCTGCGGACCAGCCCGCCGGGATCGACCACGTCGACCATCGGCGCCTTCTCCACCTCGAAGATCGAGGTGTAGAACAACGTCCAGGTCAGCATCTCCTCGTAGTTCATCGTCTGCGCCAAGTGGTCGATCCGCGTCAGCCCCGCGTCGGGGTCCGGGGCGGGCGGTACGACGGCGTCGAACTCGATCTCCCATACGCGGGCGAGGTCGGACTTGGTATCGACGAAATGCATCACGCCCGCGCCCACGCCCCGGATCGCGGGGATGTCCAGCTCGCCCTCGCCCCGCGCCTGCCGGAAGGTCTGCGCGCCAAGCGCATGCGCCCGCTCGACCGTGGCCGCCGCGTCCTCGACCCTCAGGCCCACGTCGCAGACCGACAGGCCGTGCAGCGCCCAGGCCGAGTGGGCGAAGCCCTCGGGTTCCGTGTTGATGACGATGTTGATGTCGCCCTGCCGCCACAGGCTGACCTGCTTCGAGATGTGCCGCCCGGCGGGCGCGAAGCCCAGCGTCGTCAGCAGCGCCCCCAGCGCCTCGGCCTCGGCGGCGTCGGCGGCGAACTCGACGAACTCCACGCCATCGGCCCGGATGCGCGGCGGCATCGCGGGCGCGTCGACCTGCAGCGCCGGTTCGGCCCGGCGCACCTGGTCCATGAGGTAGAGAAGCGAGCGGTGCCCGTCCACGGCGATGGCCCGCGGGCTGCCGCCCCGGAACTGGTCGTTGAAGATCTCGAGGCTCAGCGGCCCGGCATAGCCCGTGGCCGCGACGGCGCGCATGAAGCCGGTGACGTCCAGGTCGCCCTCGCCCGGCATGTTGCGGAAGTGGCGTGACCAGTAGAGCAGGTCCATCTCGATCAGCGGCGCGTCGGCAAGCTGGACGAAGAACACCTTGTCGCCGGGGATGCGTCGGATGCTTTCGGGGTCGATCTTGCGTCCCAGCGTGTGAAAGCTGTCGAGGATCAGGCCCACGTTCGGGTGATCGGCGCGGCGCACGACCTCCCAAGCGTCGCGGTGGTCGAACACGTGCTTGCCCCAGGCCAGCGCCTCGTAGCCCACGCGCAGACCGCGCGCCGCCGCCCGTTCGCCCAGTTCGCGGAAATCGTCGGCGGCACGGTCGATGCCGCCCATCGCCTCGGGATGCACCGACGAGCAGACGAGGATCAGGTCGGTGCCCAGCTCCTGCATCACGTCGAACTTGCGCTCGGCCCGGTCGAAGGCGCGCATGCGAAGCGGCTCGGGCAGCCCCTCGAAGTCGCGGAACGGCTGGAACAGCGTGATCTCGAGCCCGTGGTCGCGCACCATCGCGCCGACCTCGCGCGGCGCGCCGTCGAAGGCGATGAAATCCTGTTCGAAGATCTCGATCCCGTCGAACCCGGCGGCGGCGATGGCCGCGAGCTTCTCGCGCAGGTCTCCTGCGATCGAGACGGTGGCGATCGATGTCTTCATGGTGTCACTCCGCCCTTTTCAGCGCCGCGCGCAATGCGTCCTCGTCCACCGGCCGCCCCGAGAAACGCGACCAGGCGTGCACGCCCTGCCAGAAGAACAGCTCGTAGCCCGAGATCACCTCGGCCCCCGCCGCCTGCGCGTCGCCAAGGAAGGTCGTGTCGGCGGGGGTATAGACGGCGTCGAAGGCCCAGCGAAGGCCCGCCAGCGCCGAGGCCGCGACCGGCGTGCCCTCGTAGCCCACCATACCGACCGGAGTGCAGTTGACCACGCCGTCCGCCCCGCGCGCGCCGTCCTCGGCCGCGCCGAGCACGGTGAGCCGCGTGGTGGAAGAGGCGCGGCGCAGGTCGTCGGCCAGTGCCTCGGCCTTGGCCGCGTCGCGGTCGACCAGCCGTATCTCCTCGGCCCCCAGCTCAAGCAGCGCGAAGGCGATGGCCCGGCCCACCCCGCCGGTGCCGATCATGCACACCGTGCCGGGATCGCGCGCCGTGGCCGCGCGGTAGGCGGCGACGAAGCCCGAAAAGTCGGTGTTGTAGCCCCGCGCCGCGCCCTCCTCGAACACGACCGTGTTCACCGCGCCCATGGCCTCGACCATGGGATCGGCGATTTCGACCTTGCGCGCCGCGCGCTCCTTGTAGGGGTAGGTCACGTTGATCCCCCGGAAGCCGCCGCCGGCGCAGAAGGCGAAGACCTCGTCGAAGTCCTCTCCCCGCTCGCGCGGCACCAGCCGGTCATAGGCCACCCGCAGCCCCGTCTGTTCGCCGCACAGCCGGTGCAGGACCGGCGCGCGCGAGGCGGCGATGTTGTCGCCGATCAGGCCCAGTTGCAGGTCGATCTCGTCCGTCGTCTCAGCGCTCATGCCTCACCATATCTCCGTCGCCTTGCCTGCTCGGTACCCCGGTCCCGGCGCACCGGGGGCAGCATAGGCCGTTGCGCTCCGGCGCACAAAGATCCCCGGCCGCGCCCGAGTCAGCCCTTCGCGACCCGCAGCTTCGCGATCTCGGCGACCGCCTGCTCCAGTTCGCCCTCCGGCACGTCCGCCAGCGGAAGCGCGCCCATCTCGTCCTGAACCGCCGCGATCTCGGCCGCGAGGCCGCCGCGCAGGCCGAGCGCATCAAGCGTCGCCGCGCTTTCGCGCATCTCGGCGGCGCGGCGCTTGCCGTGGCGCAGGGTCCGTTCAAGATTGTAGCTCACGTTGTCCGGCCAGCCGAGGCCGGGAAAGCTCTTGCTCAGGGACGCCAGCACCCGGTCGAAGCAGCCCGAGGCCGAGGCCGCCAGCATCGCCTCGACCGTGATCGCCTCGAGCCCCTTCACGAAGAGCGACCGGACCATCTTGATCGCCGTCGCCTCGCCCGGCGCATCGCCGGCCACCTCGAGCGCGAAGCCCGCCTCGGCCAGCCGGGGCGCCAGCGCCGCCGCCTCGGTCCCCGCCAGCAGCACCGGCGTGGCGTGACCGCGCGGGTGCACCGGGGCCATCACCGCCATGTCCAAATAGAGGCCACCCGCCGCCTCGACCTCGTGCGCCGTGGCGCGCTTGCGGTCGGGCGAGACCGAGTTGATGTCGACCAGAACCTGACCCCGTGACAGGTGCGGGGCGACCGAGCGCGCGGCTTCCAGGCTCTGGTCGGCGGTGACCGCGCTGACAATCCACTCGGCGCCGGCCACCGCGTCGGCCGGATCGGCCCCCTGCCGCACCCCGCGCGCCGCCATCGCCCGGGACATCTCGTCCGTTTCGAGGATATCGTACGCGGCGAACTCACGCGACCCGTCCGCCGCCTGCAAGCTGTCGGTGAAGGCGCGCGCGGCCTCGCCGAACCCGATGAACGCGATCTTCATTTTCCTTACTCCTCGACGGTCTGCCATGCGCCCAAGGGGCGCGGCGTCATTCGTTCACGCGCGGCGGGCGGGTTCAAGCCCCGCCGCCGACCGCTCTGCAGCGGAACCGTGATTAGGTTTTTGCCGTTCGTTCCCTAAGGTTTCAAACATGACCCTGTCGGAGCAGACCGCATGAAGATCATTCTCAAGCCGCTCGCCGCCGCGGCCGTTTTCCTGTCGGGCGCCGCCGCCGCGCTCGCCGCGCCGTGTGGCAACGACGCCTCGGGCTTCGAGTCCTGGAAGCGCGCCTTCGCGCAGGAGGCCGCGGCCGCCGGCATCGGGCAGCGCGGGCTGAACGCGCTCGCCTCGACCAGCTATTCCCGCGGCACCATCTCGGCCGACCGCAACCAGACCGGCGTGAGCTATTCGCTCGAGGATTTCATGCGCATCCGGGGCACCGATGCCATCGCGCGCATCGGCCGGCAGCGCAAGGCGCAGAATCCCAGCCTCTACCAGGCGCTCGAGCAGCGCTATGGCGTGCCCGCGGGCATCCTGCTGGCGATCCACGGAATGGAAAGCGGCTTCGGCAACACGTTCGGCAACCACCGGGTGCTGTCCTCGGTCGCCACCGTGGCCTATGACTGCCGTCGCTCGGACTTCTTCACGCCGCACCTGCTTGCGGCGATGGAGCTGGTGGACCGCGGCTGGCTCGCCTCCGACGCCATCGGCGCCGCCCATGGCGAGATCGGGCATACCCAGTTCCTGGCCGGGAACGTGTTGCGCTATGGCGCCGATGGCAACGGCGACGGACGCGTGGACCTCTATAACCTCACCGATGCGCTTGCCTCGACCGCCAACTACCTGCGGCAGAAGGGCTGGCGGCCAGGCCAGCCGTACCAGGAGGGCACCCACAACTTCCGCGTCCTGAACGAATGGAACGCGGCGACCGTCTATCAGAAGGCGATCGCACTGACGGCGGCGCAGATCGACCGTTAAGGGCCTCAGGCCGCCGCGCCGCGAAACATCTTGTGGCAGTCCCGGCCTGCCGCCTTCGCCGCGTAAAGCGCGACGTCCGCGTCGCGCAGAAGCCGCGCGGGGGAAGGCCGCGTGTACTGCACCGACAGGGTCGAGCCCAGGCTGCACGACAACCGGTATGCGCCGGGCAGCGCGCCGCGGATCAGGCTCAGCACACGCTCTGCCACGCGCTCGACCCGCGCGGGCGAGGTGACGTCGGCCAGAAGCACCACGAACTCGTCGCCGCCCATCCGGGCCACTGTGTCGTCGCGCCGGGTCGCCTGCAGAAGCGCGCGGGCGGCCGCGCGCAGCGCCGAGTCGCCGGACGCGTGACCGAACGTGTCGTTGATGTGCTTGAAGTCGTCCAGGTCGACCCGCATCAGCGCGAAGGGCGCCCCTCGCCCGGTCAGCCGTTCGAGCTCCTCGTTCAGCGCGCGGCGGTTGCTGAGCCCCGTCAGCGAATCCGTGACCGCCTGCGACTCGGCCGTGCGACGCGCCTCTTCCAGGCGCGAGACCATGTCCCGCGCCTCGAGCAGGGTAAGCGAGCGCGCCTCGATCAGGAACAGCAGGTCCACCAGCGCATCCGTCGCGGCGAAATCCGACAGCTCGAGCCCGTGGTCCCGCAGCCGGTCCAGGCCCGAAAGCGCCGGGGCAGCGTTCATGATCGCTCCGTCCGCGTACGGCGCCAGCAGGCCGCGCAGGCGCACCTCCGGGCGCGCGCGCAAGGCGAGGTTCAGCCGGCGGCCCGCCAGCCGCTCGACCGTCGGGTGCGCGACCCGCTCGTCCAGGTCGAAGAACTCGGTCAGCCCGCGCCCCGTCAGGTCCTGGCTTCGCGCCAGCTTGAGCAGGACGGGGCCCGCGTGCCGTATCGTCAGCGCTGCGTCGAGCCGCAGGTGCATCGGCATCAGGCGGTCGAGCGCGACGTCCGTGTCGGCACCGGTCATGCCGCGTCCCCCGCATACACAGGGGAGGCCGCCGCGTCCGCCGTCAGGCGCAATACGGCGCCCCCGCCCCGCAGAGGGCGGCGGCGAATGTCGACGCTGCGCCCGTATTCCGCCGCAACCGCCAGAAGTGCGCCGCGAGCCAGGTGCGTGAAGCCGTCCGGGTCCTTGAGGAAATGCAGGATGAGGCGCGTGTGCCCCGCCCGCCGCACGCGCATCGCCGGAACCCCAAGGTCGGGCAGTACCAGCTGCGCTCGGCCGGGCAAATCCTCGATCCGGCACAGGAAGTCCTCGAACGTCTCGCTTCCGAAGCGCAGAAGGTGCTTCAGCCGATAGCGGCTTGGATGGCTGACCAGGTATGCGCCGACCTGCTCCAGCAGGTCGGGCCGCGGAAGGTTCAGTCGGCGGACCGCCGCATCGAGCACCCGCGTGGTCAGCGCATCGTCATAGATGCGGAGCAGCTCGAACTCGCGTTCGTCCAGCTCCGCAAGGTCCGCGACGTCGTCCCAGACATCCCCACCATGGACGTCGCACAAAAAGCACTGCAACGCCCGGTTCACCGATCCATGCATCCCGCTCACCCACATTTCCCCGCGGCCTGCCTACCGCGGCGCGGGTTAACGAGTGGCGAATGCCGGGCGGCCTTCGTTTACACTTTTCCGGACTTGCGGTCATCCAGCCAGCGCGGCAGGTGACCGATGTCGGGCAAAACGGCGTCGGCAAGCGGGTTCAGACGGTCGGCGGGGATCGGTCCCGTCAGTACCGCCACGCACACCATCCCGGCCCCGCGGCCCGCGGAAAGGTCGTACGGACTGTCCCCGATCATCGCGACATGCGCGGGCGCAAGTCCCGTCTGCTCGGCGAAGGCCAGAAGGGGCCCCCGGTCGGGCTTGGCCCCGTGCCCGGTGTCCGAGCCGATGATCGCGTCGAAGCCGTCCGCCACGCCGGCCGCCTCAAGGTGCGCGCGCGCCGGCCCCTCGGCGTCATTGGTCACCACGCCCAGCCGAAGGCCCCGGCCCCGCAACTCTGCGAGCAACGCGGCCAAGGGCACGGCCTCGACCTGCGGCGCGCGGGCGGCCTCGCGGTTCATCCGCTCCACCAATCCCTCGACCACGTCGTCGGGCAGGTGCGGCGCCAGCAGCGCCGCGCCCTCGCCCGGCGTTCCCGCGATCACGGGGCTGTCGGGGTCGAAAACCTTGGTGGTCGTGTCGAAGCCGACCGCCCGGCCTAGGCGCGCGGCGAACGCCGCGTCGCCCTCGGCCAGGTCGTGCAGGAAACGGTCTGCCCAGACACTCCACGTGGCGTGGAAGTCGAACAGCGTGCCGTCCTTGTCGAAGATGATGCCGTCGATCCGGGCCATAAGCTCCCTCCGCGTTCGCGTTGACACCCACAGGGAAACCTTTGACCTTGTCAACCATGACCGCGCCCTACCGCCTGCACGACTCCCTCGGATACCGGCTTTCGCTCACCTCCCGCCTGCAGGAAAAGCGGCTGGACGAGGGGCTGCGCGCGCTGGGGCTGACCCGCATCACGTGGTGCGTCCTGCTCGCCGTGGGAAACGAGGGGCTGACCCAGCCCTCCGACATCGCGGGCTTCGTCGGCATCGACCGCACCGCGACCTCGCGCGCGCTCAGGCAGATGGAGGCCGACGGCCTGATCTCGCGCTGCACGGGGCGCGAGGACAAGCGCACCACGACCGTGGGCCTGACCGACCAAGGCCGCGCCGCGCTCGCCCGCGGCACGCCGATGGCCGAGGCGAACAACGCACGGATGGACGCCAAGCTGTCCGACGCCGAGCGCGCCGAGCTGCGCCGGCTCCTGTCCAAACTCACCGAAGGCGAGGACGTCTCGCTCACCCAACTCTGAGAGAATGATGGGCAAATTCCGCTCCTACGCCTCACGGCCCATGCACCTGGGGCCCTTCCCGCTGGAAAAGCTCAAGCGTGTCGACACCGCCGCCGGCCTCGACACGCTGCCCGCGCCCGAGGGCCTGTCGTTCCGGCGGCCCGGGGACCCGACCTCCATCGTCAACGCGATGCAGGAATTCCAGGCAATGCTCGACGCCACGCGCACCGGGAGCGTGAAGCGCGAGCGGGCGATCATTCCGGAAGACCCGGTGGAGCGCGCCAACCACCTCAAGGCGTTCGGCTATTACTGCGATGCGGCAATGGTCGGCGTGTGCGAGATTCCGGCCTCCGCCTGGCTCGACGAGCCGCTGACGAACCCCGACGTCGACCGGCTGGCCCGGAAGCTGCGCACGATGCAACCCAAGACGCTCGCCGCCGGCATCGACGTCATCATGGCGGGCCTGCGCGAAGCGCTGAAAGAGCCGCCCGGGGACTGCCGCCACCACACGCACGCGCTTGTCTTCCTGACCGATTACCTGCGCGAACCGGCGCCGCTGGAAGAAGGCTGCGACTGGATCCGCGACGCGCAGGAGCAACGCGCCTGCCTGCGGTCGATGGAGACGGCGGTGACGCTGGCCACCTATATCCGCCTGCTCGGGTGGGACGCCCGTGCCCACTCCGCCGCCGCGACCGACGTGCACCTCGACCGCCTGACCGTGCAGGCCGGCCTCGCCGCCGCCGAGGACGGCCGTGCCGTCAATCCGTTCGTCGGCGACCGCTTCACCGTCTCAGTCGTCACCACCACGCTGCCGATGGCCCCCGACCGCCCCATCACGCCCGGCCAGTCGCCGGCGATCAGCTATCGCCTCGGCACCGGGTCTCACGCGAAGTCGGCCCGCACCCGAGACCCCTTCTCCGACCGCCGCTTCACCGACGGCCCGCACCCGTTCGAGACGCTGAAGCGCGTGGAGGAGCCGACGACGTATATCGACCGCGCCAACGTCGCGCGGGTGCCCAAACGCGCCAACATGTTCGCCCGCGGGCTGTTCGGCGACCTGGGGCGAAACGTGCAGGAGGCCGCGAAGAACGGCAATTATGTCCGCAAGTCCGCCTCCTCCTTCGCCTTCCGCCCCTCCCTCGGCGCATTCACGCTGCTGCAGGACGGCGACGTGACGGCCGATCCGCACCCCTCGACCGCGGACCCCGCGCGCAATGCCGCGAACATCAAGGGCGCGCTCTACTTCCTCGGCCTCGATGCCGTGGGTCTTTCGGAGTGCCCGGAGTGGACCTGGTATTCCCACGACGCGCGCGGAGAGGAAATCGTCCCCTACCACGACCAGGCGATCAGCATGATCGTGGACCAGGGGCACGAGACGATGGAGGGCGCGTCAGGCGACGACTGGATCGCCTGCGCCCAGTCCATGCGCGCCTACCTGCGTTTCTCGCTGTTGGGCGGCGTGCTGGCACAGCACCTGCGCAACCTCGGCTTCTCGGCCCGCACGCACACCGTGATGGACGACGAGGTGCTGCACCCGCCGCTTCTGCTGCTCTCGGGGCTGGGCGAGGTCAGCCGCATCGGCGAGGTTATCCTCAACCCGTTCCTCGGCCCCCGCCTGAAATCCGGCGTCGTCACCACGACGCTGCCCATCACGCACGACAAGCCCATCGACTTCGGCCTCCAGCGCTTCTGCGACGCCTGCAACAAGTGCGCCCGCGAATGCCCTTCGGGCGCGATCACTGCCGGGCCGAAGCTGATGTTCAACGGCTACGAGATCTGGAAGTCCGACAGCCAGAAATGCACCACCTACCGCGTCGGCCAGAAGAACGGCGCAATGTGCGGGCGCTGCATGAAGACATGTCCCTGGAACCTCGAGGGGCTGTTCGCCGAGGCGCCCTTCCGCTGGACCGCGATGCATTTCCCCGGCACCGCCAAGGCACTCGCGAAGCTCGACGACATGGTGGGCAACGGCGAGGTCAACCACGCGAAGAAGTGGTGGTGGGACCTCGAGATGGTCGATGAAGGCCCCTATGGCCCGCCCGAAGCGCCGGTGAACGAACGTGCTCTGCAGAAGACGCTCAACCTGCGCTACGAGGACCAGACGCTCGCCGTCTACCCTGCCCCGCTTGCGCCGCCGCCCTATCCCTGGCCCTTCCCGATGGATCGCGAGGCCGGCATCGCCGCCTACAAGGCGATGATCCCGGCCGAGGAGCACAAGCGCCGCCGCGCCGCCGGCGTCCCGCCCGAGCATGTCTATGCCCCCGCGACGGACGACGCGCCGGTGATGCAGGTGGTGTTGTCGAAGGTCGAGAAGATGACCGAGGGCGTGACGAAGTACGAGTTCTCTCGCCCCGACGGGAGCGACCTGCCCGAGGCGACGGCGGGCGCGCATATCGACGTGGTCGTGGCGCCCGAGTTCTTCCGCCAGTATTCGCTCTCCGGCGACCCGGCCGACCGCTCGAAATACCAGATCGCGGTGCTTCGCGAGGATGCGGGCAAGGGCGGCTCGAAGCTCATGCACCGGATCTTCGAGGAAGGCCGCCACGTCTTCATCTCGAAGCCGATCAACCATTTCCCGCTGGCCGAGGATGCCGCCCACACCTACCTGATGGGCGGCGGCATCGGGATCACGCCGATGATCGCCATGGCCCACCGCCTGCACGCGCTTGGGGCGAGCTTCGAGATGCACTACAGCTGCAGCACCCGCGCGAACGCCGGCTTCCTCGATGATCTCGCGCAGGTCCCTTGGGCCGACCGGGTGCACCTGCACTTTTCCGACGAGGGCACCCGCGCGGACCTGAAGACCGTCCTGCGCCACCGCGACGGCGCGCACGTCTATACCTGCGGGCCCGATGCCTACATGGCCGCCGTCATGGGGGCTGCGGAGGCGAACGGCTTCCCGGAGGAGGCGCGGCATCTCGAATACTTCTCGGTCCCCGAGCAGCCGGAATACGAGAACCACGACTTCACGCTGAAGCTCGCCCAATCGGGGCGCGAGGTGCGTGTGCCGGCGGACATGACGCCCGCCGACGCGCTGATCGCGGCGGGCGTCCACGTGGACGTGAAGTGCTCGGACGGGTTGTGCGGCGTTTGCAAGTGCGGCGTCGTCTCGGGCGCGGTCGAGCACCGCGACTTCGTGCTGTCGAACCGCGAGCGCGAGGGCCACATGATCCTGTGCCAGTCCCGCGCCGCCGAGCCCGAGGGCGTGGTCGAGATCGACCTCTGACCCGTCAGGTCCAGTGGACCTGCGCGCCGCCCGGCAGGGCCTGCCGGGCGCGCATCGGCGCCTCGTAGTCTAGCCCCGCCTGGTCGCAGAACGTCGTCACCCAGGCGTCGTCCATGCACAAGAAGTCCAGCACCGCGCCCAGTACCTCGGGACTGTCGGCGGCGCCGCGCAGGTCGTCCACCGACATGCCGCTCGACCCCAGGAACACCGACAGCAGGTCCCCGGTCGAGGCCAGCCAAGCCAGCGCCTGAGCCGCTATGGTTTCGGCCTGTTCCTGCTTCATCGGCTCGTCTCCTCACTGCGGGAAAGCATTTGTTAACCCATTCCGTCGAGATCTGAACACCATTAGGAAAATCTGCATCAAAAAGCGCAGGACTCATGGCGAGTAGCATCCTCATCGCGGACGGAACGGCGAACCGCCGGATCCTGCTGAACGCGCGCCTGCAGGCCGCACGCTATGTCGTCGAACAAGCGGTGACGGTGGCAGAGGCGCTGAAGGCCATTCACGAACACCCCCCAGCGCTGGTCATCGCGCATGCCGATCTGCCGGGCGGCGGCGCCCTCGCTCTGTGCCAGAAGCTTCGGCAGGACGAGGACGCCGCGACGATCCCCGTGCTGGTCCTGACCCCGCGTGGCGCGGCCAAGGCGCGCAGCGCGGCACTTGCTGCGGGGGCGGACGACGTGATCGACCGGCTCGAACCCGAGGCATACTTCGCCGCGCGCGTGCGGGCGCTGCTGCGCTCGCGGCGCGACGCTGCGCGCTACGAATCGCATGGGGCCGTGGCCGCGCAGCTGGGCTTCGCCGAACCGGTGGCGGCATTTGCCGCCCCTGGCCGCGTCGTGCTTGTGCCCGAGGACGAGGCGCAGGCCGCCGCCTGGACCGCCGCGCTTGAGCGCGAACGCGGGCTGCGTTCCGTCGTCGCCACACCCGACGCGCTGCTGGCGGGCGACGGCCCGGCCCGCGCACCCGACGTCGTGGTGATCGCCGCCGCCCTTGCCGCGCCCGAGGACGGCCCCGCGCTGCTTGCCGAGCTCCGGACCGAGCCCGCGCTGGCCGAGGCCGAGATCCTGCTGGTCCACGGCGAGACCGAATCGGGCAGCGCCGCCCGCCTGTCCGACGTCGGCGCGACCGAGCTTCTGGAAAAGGCCTTCGTCGCGACCGAGCTTGCCTTGCGCGTCCGGGCCCGGCTTCAAAACAAGCGCACCCGCGAAAGGCGGCGGCGCGGGACCGAGACGGGGCTGCGCATGGCCGTCACCGATCCGCTGACCGGCCTGAGCAACCGCTGGCACGCCGACCGGCAGCTCGACCGCGTGGCGCGGCAGGCCACCGAGGACGGACGCGGCTACGCCGTGCTGATGATCGACCTCGACCACTTCAAGCGGGTGAACGACACCCACGGCCACGCGGCCGGCGACGTGGTCCTGCGGGCGGTTGCGGGGCGCCTGCGCGGCAACCTGCGCGGGGCGGATGTCGTGGCCCGGATGGGCGGCGAGGAGTTCCTCGTCCTGCTGGCGGGTGCCGAGGCGGGCGCGGCACATGGCGCGGCGGAACGGCTGCTCGACCTTCTGCGCCGTGAGCCGGTCGCGCTGCCGTGCGGGGCGCGGGTGCGCGTCACCGCCTCGATCGGGTTGGCCTGCGGCACCGGTGCCCTTCCCCCGCGCACGGTGCTGGAGGAGGCCGACCGCGCGCTTTACGCCGCCAAGGCCACCGGACGCGACCGGGTGGTCGCCGCGCCCGAGACGCCCTCTAGCGCCTCCGCCTGAGCGAGCGGTCCAGCCGGTCGGCGAAGGCCGCGCGCTCCTCGGGCGACATGGCGGCCAAGTGCTCGACCAGCAGCTCCTCGCCCAGCGCCTGCCGCTCGAACAGCGCGGCGCGCTGCTCTTCCAGCACCGCGCGCGTGGCCGCCTGGTCGAACGGGTGGGCCCGCAGGGTGTTAAGAAGCCGCTCGAAGCGGTGGCGCAGCGCCTCGCGGTTCTCGCGGAAGGGGCCGGCGCGTTCGGCGGCGCGGCGCATCAGCCGCTCGCGATTCTCGGGCTCCAGCGCCATGACGAAGGGCGTACCGATGTCGCGCAGGCCCGGCGGAGGGCCGCCGCGCCGATGGTCGCGCCCGTCGAACAGGGCGTCGCCCACCACCACTCCCGCAACGAGCAGGTTCACCGCCAGGGACACCGCCAGCGCCACCTTCGTCCAGCGCCCTTCGCGCGCACCGCCGTTCATCCCTCAGCCTTCCTCGTCCAGCGCGGGGTAGCCCGCCATCAGGTCCGTGATCTCGTACGCCTCGCCCTGCGTCGCGGCCGGCAAGAACGCCACCGCACCGGGCATCGCCGCACCGATCCACACGCCGCAGGCTGCCGCCGCCGTCAGCCCGGCCAGGGACGGCCAGCCGCCCACGGCACCGGCCAGCCGCGCGGCCAGCGACCACCGCTTGTGGCGCGGCGTGCCCGCCCGTGCGTCGGCCACCGCCTCGGAATCCGCAACGATCCGCGCCAGCAGCGCGGCAGAGGGCTCCGGCACGTCGGCCCGGGCGGCGGCGAAATGCGCCGCGAGCATGCGGTCGTCGTCGTCAGCAGTCGGCATATCCCAGCTCCTCGCGCCGGCCGCGCAACGCGGCCGCCAGCGCCCTTTTGCCCCGGGCGGTCAGACTTTCGACCGCCTCGACGCTGATGTCCATGATCCCGGCAATCTCGGGATTCGTCAGTCCTTCCAGGTGCCTGAGCACCACCGCCTCGCGCTGCCGGTCCGGCAGCGCCGCCAGCGCCGCGTCGAGCGCCGCCGCCCGCTGCGCCTGCTCGAGCTCCGCCGCCGCGTCGGGTCGGTCGTCCTCGGGCTCGCCCGCAACATCCAAGTCGACAGCGCGGCCGCTCTTGCGCAGGCGGTCGGTGCACAGGTTCGACACCACGCGGAAAAGCCACGTCGTCACCTTCGCCTCGCCCTGCCGCCACTCGCCCGCGACACGCCAGAGACGCAGCATCGCCTCCTGCGTCACGTCCTCGGCCTCGGCCCGGTCGCCGCCCAGCATGCGCGCGGCGAAGCTCAGAATCCGCGGCGCCAGCCGCAGGGTCAGCACGTGCGCGGCCGCCCGGTCGCCGTTGGCGAAGGCGACCAGTAGCGCCTCGTCGGGCACGTCGTCATGGACGTCGAACGGCATCAGCATCACGCATCGGGGCTAGCGCCTGAAGACGCGCCCCGCAATCGCCCGGGGCGCGCACCACCGGGCGGAGCGCGCCTGCGCCCCGCCCTGTCGCTCTCACTCGCTCTGCGGGCCGAACGGTACCATCGGCATGCCGCCGAAGCCTTGGTGCCGCCCGTGATGCTCGCCATGCTCGTGACGCGCGCCATGCTCACCATGCTCACCGTGGCGCCCGTCACGCGCGCCGTGCTCATGGCGCTCCCCGCGTGCCGAACCGCGCGCATGGTGCGCCGCGATCCGCTCGTGCGCCGCCGCGAACTCGTCGGCCGACACGGCGCCGTCCCAGTCCGCGTCCATCATGCGCAGCATCCGCACCGGCCCCTCGCCTGCGCCCGGCAGCTCCTCGGGCGACAGCACGCCGTCGCCATCGGTGTCGAGCCGGGCGACACGCTGCTCGGCCCACGCGATCCGGCGCTCCTGCTCACGCGCCTCGCGCCAGGCGACTAGCTCGGCGGCGTCCAGCGTGCCGTTGCCGTCCGCGTCGGCGGCGGCGAAGCGCTCGGCTGCGCGCGCCTCGAGATCGGCGGCCGTGACGGTCCCGTCGCCGTCGGTGTCGAGGCGGGTGAAGGCGGCGGGCGGACCGGCCGGAGCCTCGGGCGTTGTCGCCTCCTCCTGCGCGAGCGCGGTGCCCACGGCGGTCAGGGCCAGCGTGCTGCACAGCGCAGCGGTCAGAACATGTTTCATCGTCTCGCTTCCTTGTTGCCTGCGGCGCGGGGCCTGCTTCCCCGCGCCCTGTCCTGTCAAACGGGCGGGCCGTGCGCTTCCGTCGCCGCACCGGCGAAAAAATCGGCCGGATCGGGAACCCTGCCCGGCGTGACGGCTTCTTCTGCCGGCAGCGCCGCACGGTCCGGGGCGCGCCACGCGACATCCCGACGCAAGGACAGTGCGTCCTCTTTTGCAGAAGCAGCGGGCGGTTAAATTGCAGCGGTATCGCTAGAACAGGCGGGGGACGAACATGTACGATTCCGGGCAGGACCTGCCGACGGAACAGGACACGGCCGAGCGCGAACTGCGCCCGGCGCTTTGGCGCGGCTGGCGGCGGCGGTGTCCGAGTTGCGGCGCGGGCCCGGTGCTGAAGGGTTATCTGCGCGTGCGCGAAAGGTGCCCGGTCTGCGACCAGGAGCTTCACCATCAACGCGCGGACGACGGCCCGGCCTATCTGACGATCCTGATCGTCGGCCACGTGCTCGCCCCCGTCATGCTGTGGAGCTTCACGGCCTTCCGTCCCGATCCTCTGGTGCTGGCGGCGGTGTTCTCGGTCGGCGCGGTGGCGATGTCGCTTTACCTGCTGCCGCGGCTCAAGGGGGCGATGATCGCCTTCCAGTGGGCGCGGCGAATGCACGGCTTCTGAGGGCGCCGCGCGTGGCCGAGGCCCCCGTGCGCGACGCGGCGACAGTTATCGTGGTGCGCGACGCGGCCACCGCGCCCGCCGTCCTGATGGGACAGCGCGGGTCGCGCGCGGTGTTCATGCCCAGCAAGTTCGTCTTTCCCGGCGGCGCGGTCGATGCCTGCGACGCCGCGGTGCCGATGACACGGCCCTTGAACGGCCTGTGCGCGGCGCGCCTGCGCGACCGGTCCGGCGCGCTGGCGCCCGCGACGCTCGCCGCCTGCGCCATCCGCGAGTTGTGGGAGGAGACCGGCCAGGTGCTCGGCCGCCCGCGCCGCTGGGTGGGCACGCCCCCGCCGGGCTGGGAGGAGTTCGCCGCCACCGGGCACATGCCCTCGCCCTCGGCCCTGCGCTTCGTCTTCCGCGCGATCACGCCGCCGGGCCGCCCGCGCCGCTTCGACGCGCGCTTCTTCGTGGCCGATGCGGCGGAGCTTTGCACCGACCCCGACGACTTCTCGCGCGCCACGGACGAGCTGTCACACCTGCACTGGGTGCCGCTGGCCGAGGCGAAGGCGCTCGACCTGCCCTTCATCACGTCCGTGGTGCTGGCCGAGGTCGCGGCCCGCCTGCCCGACCTAGCGCCGCCCGACACGGTGCCGTTCTTCCGCAACGACGACGAGGAAAGCCTTTTTCTGCGCTTGGGCGGCAACGCGCTCTGACGTCTTCCCCGCGCCCCGCCGGACCGCTATGGCAGGACGGCGATGACAGAGGGAAGCGGCATGACCAGGGCCATCATGATCCAGGGCGCGGGGTCCAACGTCGGCAAGTCGATGCTGGTGGCCGGCCTGGCGCGGGCCTGCCTGCGGCGCGGCCTGTCCGTCGCGCCGTTCAAGCCGCAGAACATGTCGAACAACGCCGCCGTCACCGCCGACGGGGGCGAGATTGGGCGCGCGCAGGCGCTTCAGGCCCGCGCGGCGGGCCGCGACCCGGTGGTCGACATGAACCCCGTCCTGCTCAAGCCGGAAACCGACACCGGCGCGCAGGTCGTCGTGCAGGGCCGCCGGGTCGCGACGCTGAAGGCGCGTGAATACGGCGCGCGCAAGGCCGAATGGTTGCCGGCCGCCCTGCAGAGCTTCCGCCGCCTCGCCTCGACCGCCGACCTCGTGCTGATCGAGGGCGCGGGCTCTCCGGCCGAGGTCAACCTGCGCGCGGGCGACATCGCCAACATGGGATTTGCCGAGGCCGCAGGGCTACCGGTGGTGCTGGTGGGCGACATCGACCGCGGCGGCGTCATCGCGCAATGCGTGGGCACGCATGCGGTCCTGCCGGACGCGGACCGGGTGCGGATAAAGGCCTTCGCGATCAACAAGTTCCGGGGCGACGTGCGCCTGTTCGACGACGGGCTGGCCGAGATCGCGCGCCTGACGGGCTGGGACGCGCTTGGCGTGGTGCCGTGGTTCGACCGGGCGTGGCAGCTTCCTGCCGAGGATGCGCTCGACATCTCCTCCGGTCCCCGCGGCGGCGCACTGAAGATCGCGGTGCCGACGCTGAGCCGCATCGCCAACTTCGACGACCTCGACCCGCTGTCGAACGAGCCGGGGGTCGAGGTGCGCCTGGTCCGCGCCGGCGCGCCGCTGCCGGGCGACGCCGACCTTGTGCTGATCCCGGGCACCAAGGCCACCATTGCCGACCTCGCCTTCTTCCGCGCGCAGGGGTGGGACATCGACCTTCGGGCCCACGTCCGGCGGGGCGGCCGGGT
Source organism: Tranquillimonas alkanivorans (assembly GCF_900115595.1). GTDB lineage: Bacteria > Pseudomonadota > Alphaproteobacteria > Rhodobacterales > Rhodobacteraceae > Tranquillimonas > Tranquillimonas alkanivorans. Next base: position 43,772 of record NZ_FOXA01000002.1, on the reverse strand, counting down.
GCTGGGCATCTGCGGCGGCTACCAGATGCTGGGCCGCGCCATCGCCGACCCCGAGGGCATCGAGGGGCCGCCGGCCAGGGTCGAGGGGCTAGGCCTGCTGGACGTCGAGACGGTGATGCGCCCGATGAAGCGCCTCGCCCTGTCGAACGCGGTGGACCGCGCGAGCGGCGAAGCGGTGGCGGGCTACGAGATCCACATCGGCAGGACCGAGGGGCCGGACTGCGCCCGCGCGTGGCTGGACCTCGACGGTCGGCCCGAGGGCGCGGCATCGCCCGACGTGCGCGTGAGCGGCTGCTACCTGCACGGCCTGTTCACCGCCGACGGCTTCCGCCGGGCCTTTTTGTCGGGGATGGGCGCTCCGGTCTCGGACGTGTCCTATGCCGCGACGGTCGAAGCGGCGCTCGATGCGCTGGCCGAGCATCTCGAGACGCACATGGACATCGACAGGCTGCTGACGCTCGCCGAGCCGGTCTGACTATTCGAACTCGCGGATCGAGGCGGCGCGCATTATCTCGCGGCGGACCAGCTTGCGCACGTTGCGGGTGATCCGCTCTCCCAGCGCGCCTTGCAGCTCCTCGCGCACGATCTCGGCAACCATGTCGCGAAGCACGTCCTCGTCGATGCCGGCAGGCCCGGCCGCCAGCGCAGGGGTAGCGGCCCTGGGCTCGGCGGCCTTCTCCGCGCGCTCGTCCTCCTGTGACATCGACAGGTGCAGGCGGCGCAGAAGCTCGTCCTCGCCCGAGGCCGTGGCGGGCTCGGCCTGCCCACGCGCATCGGGCGCGAACAGGTCGTCGCCTTCGTCCTGCGCCCGCGCGTCGCCCTCCGGCTCTTGCACAGAAGGTTCATCCCGCTCCGGCTTGGCCACCGCGTCGCGCACCGCCGTTTCGGCGGCATCGTCGCGCGCGTCGCCGACCGTGTGGCGAAGCACCGCACGCAAGGTTTCGTCGGCGTCCTGATCGACCTCGTCCGCCGCGGCGCTGTCTTCCACCGCTCCGTGCGCCGCGTCCTCGGGCCGCAGGCGAAGCGGCGGCGTCGGGACGTCCCCACGCTCGCGGCGCTCGGGCGCATCCGTTTGGTCTTCCGCCATCTCGGGCCGCTCGGGCGCTGTGTCCCGCTCGACCTCCTGCGGCGCGGCGGCGGGACGCGAACGGTGGGGCACCGAGTCAGGACGGTGTTGCGTCGTGTCCTCGCTGCCGTCGGGCTCGAAATCAAAGGATGACGAGGTGACGGCCGCCTCCAGCTCCGCGATCCGCTCTTCGAGGGTCATGTAGCGCGACGACGACGACGCGCTCGGGCGCGTGGGGCGAGTGGCGCTGCGCCGAAAGACGAAGGCGTCGCTTTCGGTGTAGGGGCTTCGTCCCTCCGGCGCAGTGGTCTTCGGCGGCGCGGCGGGGGCGGACGGTGCCTCCTCCGCCGCGGCTTTCGCCTCCTGCGCGGGATCGGCGATGCGCAGGTCCGAGGTCAAGACCAGCCGGCCCTGCGCGGGGGCGCGCTTCGGCTCGGCGTCCTTCTGCTCCGTACCGTCGGATGTGACCAGACGCCGGACCGACGCCAACACGTCCTCCATCTCCGACCGCGACACCGGATCGCTCATGACGCCTGCCCCTCGCTGCTCGTTCGTGGAAAGCCTAGCCAACCGCGCGGCATCGCACAACAGGTATGGCTCGCCCTTCGCGCGACCACCAGGTATGGCCTCAGTTGCGGCCGATCGCGCGCAGCACGTTCTCCAGCCGCTCGCCCTGCGGGCTGACGGTGTGCAGCGGCGCGTTGTCCACCGCCTGGTAATAGGCAGCCGGATCGTAGGTGGCGATCCCGAGGTCGAGGTGATCCACTGTCAGAAGCCCCATCGAGCGCAGCAGCGCATAGACGGCCAGGTATTCCTGGATGCGGGCCGAAATGCGGTTGGCGCGTGCGTCGAGCAGTTCCTGCTCGGCGTTGAGCACGTCCAGCGTGGTTCGCGCCCCCAGCGTCGCCTCTTCCTGGACGCCGCGGAACGCGACGGTCGCGGCGCGAACCTCTTCGTCGGTCGCCTCGAGGCTCGCCAGCGCGACGGCGAGGTTGGCCCAGGCCGTGCCCACGGCCAATTCGACGTCGTGGCGGGTGACGTGCAGGTTGGCGCGCTGCGCATCCCGCTGCGCCTGCGCCTGGCGGTAAAGCGCGGTCAGGCGCCCGCCGGTGTAAAGCGGCCCGCCAAACGAGATCCCGACCGAGGCGTCGTCCTCGAATCCCTCGCGCCACTGCACCTGAGCGTTTCCGGTGAGCGTCGGCTTCATCGCCGCCTCGGCCCGCTCGATGTTCAGGTCGGCGACCAGAACCTCGCGCATGGCGGCGCGTAGCGACGGCTGCTGCTTGACCGCAACGGCCAGCGCCGCCTGAAGAGAAGCCGGCACCTGCGGGGGTGTCGGCGGTTCGGCCAGGTTGTCGGGATAGCGGCCGACGGCGGACTGGTATTCCTCGCGCGCGACGGCAAGCTCGCCCTGCGCGGCGGCCAGGGCGCTTTGCGCGGCGGCCAGGCGCGCCTCGGCGATCGAGACATCGGTCCGCGTCACCTCGCCCACCTCGAACCGGTCACGGGCGGCGCGGAGTTCCTGCTCGATCAGGCGGACGTTGCTCTGGCGCAGGTTCACGAAGGCGGCGGTGCGGCGCACGTCGAGATAGGCCTGCACCGCACGGAACAGCACCTCCTGCTCGACCACAAGCAGCCGCTCGCGCGCGACGAGCACGGTTTCCTTGGCCGCGTCGATGGCCAGCTGGTTGGCGCCGAAATCGAACAGCGTCAGCTCGCCGGTAATCTGGCCGGTGGTGACGTCCTGATCGCCGGGGTTCTCGGGGCTGGCAACACGGTTGATCGCCCAGCTGAAGACCGGGCGCGTCCGCGCGACGGCGATGGCCACGTCCTCGTCCGCGGCGCGCAGCAGGGCGCGGTTCTGCTCGAGCAGCCCGCTGTGCCGGTAGGCGTGGATAAACGCGTCGGTCAGCGACTCGGCGCTTGCCGCCACGGGGGCCAGTGCCATGCCCAGGGTCAACGCCGCGCTTCTCAGAAGCTTTCGTCCGGCCTTGTACTGCATCTCGAAACTCCTACCCGCGCCGCCGGCGCCTGCTTATACGTCCGACACTTCCGTCAGAACTGGAACGCCGTCTCTTTCGCGAAGCCCGGCAGCACCGGTGCGCCCGCGTTGAATTCGAAGCGCCAGCTCAGGGCGCCGTCCACCTTGTAGCCGACCCGGCAGACGCCCAGCGCGCCTTCCATGAACAGCGCCACGATGCGCCCGCCGTCGGCCAGCTGGTCGGTCAGCGCCTGCGGCAGATCTTCTACCGCGCCCTCGATCACGATGACGTCGTAGGGGCCGTGCTTCGGTGCGCCCTCGGTCAAGGGCGCCTCGACCACGGCAACGTTGTCCGCGCCGTATTCGGCCAGCGCCGACTCGGCCTCGCGCGACATCTCTGGGTCTTCCTCGACGGCGACCACGGCCTCGGCAAGCTGCGACAGGACAGCGGCGGAATAGCCGTAGGCGGCGCCGATGTTCAGCGCCAGCTCGTCGGGCTGCACCGCGACCGCGTCCAGCATCTTGGCCAGCGTGCGCGGCTCGAGAATCGCGCGGCCGGGCCCGATGTCGAGGTTTTCGCCGATATAGGCGGCCTCGCGCATGCTATCGGGCACGAAATCTTCGCGCGGGACCGAAAGCATGGCCTCGATGATCGGGAATTTCGTCACGTCGGCCGGGCGAACCTGGGTGTCCACCATCATCGTGCGGCGCCGCGCGTAGTCTGTCATGAACTGAGCTCTTCCGATCCGAATGTTGATTTCGGTGTGCCACAACCGGTCTGACACGGCAACAGGGGCGAAATGCTTGCAGGGCCGGGTGATGCAGCCGCGCGGCAGCCCCGCCCGGTCCGGCAGACGAAAAGGCCGCCCCCAAGGGCGGCCATTCGGTGACGCGGGCTAACGCGTGGACTACGCCTTCTTCTTGTTCTTCTTGCGCGTCGTCTTCTTTTTGCCGCCCTTGGCCGCCTTCTCGGCGATCAGCTGCACGGCCATGTCCATGGTCACCTCCTGCGGATCGGTGTCCTTGGGCAGCGTGGCGTTGACCTTTTCCCACTTCACGTACGGACCGTAGCGCCCATCCATGACGTTCACCGCGCCCCCGCTCTCGGGATGTTCGCCCAGTTCCTTGAGCGGCGTCGCCGTCGCCCGGCCCCGCCCGCGCGAGGCTTTCTTGGCCAGCTCCTCGACCGCGCGGTTCATGCCGATGGTGAAGACGTCGTCCACTTCGGGCAGGTTGGCGTAGGTCTTGTTATGCTTCACGTAAGGCCCGTAGCGCCCGATGCCGGCCTCGACCGTCTCGCCATCCTCGGGGTGCGGCCCGATCTCGCGCGGCAGGCTCAGGAGCATGACCGCCTTCTCGAGGTCGATATCCTCGACCGCCCAGCCCTTGGGAAGCGAGGCGCGGGGCGGCTTGGGCTGCTCCTCGGTCGCGTCGCCGCGCTGAACGTAGGGGCCGAAGCGGCCCTTGCGCAGCGTGATCACGTCGCCCTGGTCCTCGCCCAGCACCTTGCCGTCGGGGCCGATGGCGTCGCCGTCCTCCATGCCCGGCGGGCCGAAGGGACGGGTGAAGCGGCACTCAGGATAGTTCGAGCAGCCGATGAACGCCCCGCCCGACCGCGCCGTGCGCATCGACAGCCGGCCCTTGCCGCAGTTCGGGCAAAGGCGCGGGTCGCTGCCGTCCTCGGTCGGCGGGAATAGGTGCGGCTCGAGCACCTCGTTGATCTTCTCCAGCACATCGGTGATGCGCAGCTCGCTCGTTTCGGCGATGGCGGCCGAGAAGTCGCGCCAGAAGCGGCGCAGCACTTCCTTCCACTCGCGCTCGCCCGCCGAGATGTCGTCGAGCTCTTCCTCGAGATCGGCGGTAAAGTCGTACTCGACGTAACGGCGGAAATAATTGGACAGGAAGGCGATCACCAGCCGCCCCTTGTCCTCGGGGATCAGGCGGTTGCTTTCCTTGCGAACGTAGCCGCGGTCCTGGATGGTCGAGACGATCGAGGCATAGGTCGAGGGCCGGCCGATCCCCAGCTCTTCCATCCGCTTGACCAGCGTCGCCTCGGTATAGCGCGGCGGCGGCTGGGTGAAGTGCTGCTCGGGCGTCACGCCCTTCTTCTCGGTCGTGTCGCCCTCGGACATCTGCGGCAGACGCTTGTCGTCGTCGTCCACCACGCTGTCGTCGCGCCCTTCCTCGTAGACGCGGATGAAGCCGTCGAAGAGCACGACCTGGCCGGTCGCGCGCAGCTGCACCTGCCCGTCCTTCGAGCCCACGTCGACCGTGGTGCGCTCAAGCCGGGCGGCCTCCATCTGGCTGGCGATGGTGCGCTTCCAGATCAGGTCGTAGAGCTTGCGCTGGTCGGCGTCGGTGATCCTGAGCGCGCCGGCATCCTTGGTCATGTCGGTGGGCCGGATGCACTCGTGCGCCTCCTGCGCGTTCTTGGCCTTGTTCTTGTACATGCGCGGGCTCTTGGGAAGGTAGTTCTCCCCGTAGCGGTCCTTGATTGCGTCGCGCGCCGCCATCACGGCCTCGGGCGCCATGTCGATGCCGTCGGTCCGCATGTAGGTGATATGCCCTGCCTCATAGAGCCGCTGTGCCGCGCTCATGGTCTGGCGCGCGCCGAAGCCGAACTTGCGGCTGGCCTCCTGCTGGAGCGTCGAGGTCATGAAGGGGGCGGAGGGATTGCGCGTGCCCGGCTTCGCCTCGACCTTCAGGACCGTCAGGTCGCGGCTCTGGATCGCCTGCACCGCAATTTCGGCCGAGGTGCTGTCCTTGAGCGAAAACTTGTCGAGCTTCTCGCCGCCCAGCACGGTCAGCCGCGCCTCGTATTCCTGCCCGCGCGGCGTGGTGAGCAGCGCCTTGACCGTCCAGTATTCCTGCGGCCGGAAAGCCTCGATCTCCATCTCGCGCTCGACGATGAGGCGCAGACAGACCGACTGCACCCGGCCCGCCGACTTCGCCCCCGGCAGCTTGCGCCAAAGGACCGGCGACAGGTTGAAGCCCACGAGGTAGTCGAGCGCGCGGCGGGCCAGGTAGGCCTCGACCAGTGGGGCGTCGACCTGACGGGGGTTCTTCATCGCCTCGGTCACCGCGTTCTTGGTGATCGCGTTGAACACGACGCGGCTGACCTCGGTGTCTTTCTTGATGGCCCGGCGCTTGCGCAACGCCTCTTCCAGGTGCCACGAGATCGCCTCCCCCTCGCGGTCGGGGTCGGTGGCGAGGATCAGCTTTTGGTCGTCCTTGAGCGCGTCGGCGATGGCCTTGACGTGCTTCTTGCTGTCGCTGCCGATCTCCCAGGTCATGTCGAAATCATGCTCGGGATCGACCGAGCCGTCCTTGGGCGGCAGGTCGCGGACGTGTCCGTAGGAGGCCAGAACCGTGTAGTCCGAGCCGAGATACTTGTTGATCGTCTTGGCCTTGGCAGGGGATTCGACAACGACAACCGGCATGAAATTCCTTTCGACTCTGGGCCCGGCACGGGCGGCGCAAGATGTGGGGGTTCCCCACGGGATGTCAATCGGGGCGCTTGACGCAGCGCACGGAGGGGGCGCTGCCCCCGCTCGCCTGCCGGCGAGCCCCCGGAATATTTCTGGACCAGAGAGTCCGGGCGCCCGGCCTCGCCTTCCGCTGCGGCGCGGCGTCGTTGACTCTCGGGCCTCCGACCTTAAAAGCGGGCCGAGGACATCCAGGGGAGAGTTTCATGAAGAAGGTCTATGGCTCGGCCGACGAGGCGCTCGACGGGCTGCTGCACGACGGGATGCTGATCGCCGCCGGGGGCTTCGGGCTCTGCGGCATTCCCGAACTGCTCATCGCGGCCATTCGTGACTCCGGCGTCAAGGATCTGACCGTCGCATCGAACAACGCGGGCGTCGACGATTTCGGGCTGGGGCTGCTGCTGCAGACCAAGCAGGTCAAGAAGATGATGTCGTCCTACGTGGGCGAAAACGCCGAGTTCATGCGCCAGTACCTCTCGGGCGAGCTGGAGCTCGAGTTCAACCCGCAGGGCACGCTGGCCGAGCGCATGCGCGCCGGCGGCGCGGGCATCCCGGGCTTTTATACCAAGACCGGCTACGGCACGCAGATCGCCGAGGGCAAGGAAGTGAAGGAGTTCGGCGGCGAACCCTACATCCTCGAGCGCGGCATCTTCGCGGACCTGTCGATCGTGAAGGCGTGGAAGGCCGACGAGACCGGCAACCTCGTGTTCCGCAAGACCGCTCGCAACTTCAACCCGCCGGCGGCGATGTGCGGCAAGGTGTGCGTCGTCGAGGTCGAGGAGATCGTCAAGCCCGGCGAGCTTGACCCCGACCAGATCCACCTGCCCGGCGTCTTCGTGCACCGTCTGATCCAGGGCGAGCACGAGAAGCGGATCGAAAAGCGCACCGTGCGCGAGGCCTGAGGGGAGAGAGACCATGTGGGACCGCAATCAGATGGCCGCGCGCGCGGCGCAGGAGCTTGAAGACGGCACGTACGTGAACCTCGGGATCGGCATCCCGACGCTGGTGCCGAACTACATCCCCGAGGGCGTGAACGTCACGCTGCAGTCCGAGAACGGGATGCTGGGCATGGGCCCCTTCCCCACCGAGGACGAGGTCGATCCCGACCTGATCAACGCCGGCAAGCAGACCATCACCGAGTTGCCGCACACCTCGTACTTCGACAGCGCCATGTCCTTCGCGATGATCCGCGGCGGCAAGATCGCCATGGCGATCCTGGGCGCGATGGAAGTGGCCGAAAACGGCGACCTGGCGAACTGGATGATCCCAGGCAAGCTCGTGAAGGGCATGGGTGGGGCGATGGACCTCGTCGCCGGCGTGCAGCGCGTGGTGGTGGTCATGGACCACACAAACAAGGCGGGCGAGCCGAAGCTTCTGAAGTCGTGCACCCTGCCGCTGACCGGCACGGGCGTCGTCAATCGGATCATCACCAACTACGGCGTGCTCGACGTGGTCGAGGGCGGCCTGAAGATCGTGGAGACCGCCGAGGGCGTGACCGAGGAAGAGATCCGAGAGAAGACCGAGGCGACAATCGTCAACTGACGCCCGCCCCGTTGCGAAATGAGAAAGGCCGCCGGATAGTCCGGCGGCCTTTTTCTTCAACGTGTGTCTTTGGCTCAGTTCTCGCTGCCGCCGCTCTGCTGCCGCATGCGGTTGCCCTGCATCCTTTCATTGTCCTCCATCATGCGCTGGATGAAGGCTTCGGGGCTCACGCCCGGGGGCAGGACGATGATCGAACCGCCGGGGCGTGCGGCGAGTTCTTCGCTGATCGGGCCGTCGCCGGGCGTGCGCATCTCGCCCTGCTGCATCTGCCCCTGCTGCTGGCCCTGCATCATCTGTCCCGGCTGCTGCCCGTCCATCATGCCGCCCTGCTGGCCCTGCATCATCTGCTGCCGGCGTACCTGCATCTCGCGCACGAACCGGTCCCGGGCGTCGGCGATGCCGCGGATATAGCCCTGGCGGAAACCGCGCTCGTAGATTTCCTGCGTGAAGCTGTCGATGTCGAGCATCACGGTCTGGCCCATCTGGTCGCCGGTCAGCGGCGGGCCGCCGACCTCGTTCGAGGCGGTTTCGTTCACCGGGTCGGTCTCGGCCGTGTCGGGGGCGTCGGCTTCCTCGATCGCCTCCTCGATCGGCTGGCCGCCGACCTGGGCGTCGTCGTCCGTGGCCTCGGCGCTCTGGTTCGCCTGGATCTCGTCGGTCTGCGGCTGCGTCGCGTCGTCCTGCGCCTGCGCAGCCAGCGGTGCAGCCAGGGCGAGTGCCAGGACCGAGGCGGTGGCGCGGGTCTTGAGCGTAACGAACATCGGGTCTCTCCTCCTTTACCGGTCGCGACTTCCGCCGCGTCACCGCCCTAACCGCCCGGTCCGTGTGAAGGTTTCGGCAGATCTCAAATCGTGATCCCGCCGGCGCAGGTTGTCCGCCCGGTTGAATCCGCCGCCGCTCCATTGTGTCCGGGGCGCAGGTCGCTAGATTGCGCCCCATGAGCAAGCCGTCCGACAACCCCGCCGATCCGTTCAAGAAGGCCCTGGCCGAGGCGACCAAGGTGCTGGCCGACGACCCCGAGCTGGCCGTCAGCTACTCGGTCGATCCACCGGGCATGTCGAACGACGGCGTGCGCTTGCCGCAGGTCAGCCGCCGGATGACCCGCGACGAGGTGATGCTGGCCCGCGGCACCGCCGACAGCTACGCGATGCGGCGCAAGTACCACGACGCGGGCACCTTCAACCGCTACGTGCCGCAGGGCCAGATGGCGCGCGATCTCTACGAGTCGATGGAGATGGCCCGGTGCGAGGCGATGGGCGCGCGCGACATGCCCGGCACCGCGGGCAACATCGATGCAAAGATCGGGTCCGAGGCCACGCGCAAGGGCTATGAACAGGTGACAGAGGCGTCGGACGTGCCGCTGCACGTCGCGGCCGGATACATGATCCGCCACCTCGCCACGGGCCGCGACCTGCCCGGCGGCGCGGGCCATGTCATGGAGCTGTGGCGCGGCTTCATCGAGGAAAGCGCGGGCGAGACGCTGGGCGACCTGCAGGACCGGCTGAATGACCAGGCCGCCTTCGCCCGGCTTGCGCGGAAGGTGATCGAGGACCTCGGCTACGGCGACCAGCTGGGCGACGACCCCGACAGTCAGGACGAGGACCAGGAGGACGAGGCCAGCGAGGAGACCGACGAGGACGAGCAGGAGTCCCTGGGCGACGACCAGGACGAAAGCGACGAGGCCGAGGCAAGCCCCGAGCAGAGCCAGGAACAGACGCAGGACCCCAGCCAGGCGCAGGTCTCGATGGACGAGGCGGCCGACTTGGAAACCGGCGACGAGACCGAGCTGCCCGAGGGCGAGGCCCCGCTCGAGCCGCCGCAGCCCGCGCCGGTGTCGGAGGCGGACCCGAACTACACCGTCTTCACCTCGGAGTTCGACGAGGAGATCCGCGCCGAGGACCTGGCCGAGACGGCCGAGCTGGAGCGCCTGCGCGCCTATCTCGATCAGCAGCTCGAGCCGCTCAAGGGTGCTGTCGGGCGGCTGGCGCACAAGCTGCAAAGACGGTTGCAGGCGCAACAAAATCGCTCGTGGGAGTTCGACCGCGAGGAAGGTATCCTCGACGCCGGGCGGCTGGCGCGCGTGGTGGCGAACCCGACGACGCCGCTGTCCTTCAAGGTCGAGAAGGACACCGAGTTCCGCGACACGGTGGTGACCCTGCTGCTGGACAACTCGGGCTCGATGCGGGGGCGCCCGATCTCGATCGCCGCGATCTGCGCCGACGTGCTGGCGCGCACGCTCGAGCGGTGCGACGTGAAGGTCGAGATCCTAGGCTTCACCACCCGCGCCTGGAAGGGCGGGCAGGCGCGCGAGCGCTGGCTGGCCGAGGGGCGGCCACAGGTGCCGGGACGACTGAACGACCTGCGCCACATCGTCTACAAGCACGCCGACGCGCCATGGCGGCGGGCGCGCCCGAATCTCGGGCTGATGATGAAGGAAGGACTGCTGAAGGAGAACATCGACGGCGAGGCGCTGGAATGGGCGCACCGCCGGATGGAGCGGCGGCCAGAGGCGCGCAAGATCATGATGGTGATCTCGGACGGCGCACCGGTGGACGATTCGACGCTCTCGGTGAACCCGGCGAACTATCTCGAGAAGCACCTGCGCGACGTGATCGCCATGGTCGAGCGGCGCAAGGCGGTCGAGCTGCTGGCCATTGGCATCGGCCACGACGTGACCCGCTACTACGAGCGTGCGGTGACGATCACCGACGTGGAGCAGCTGGCCGGCGCGATGACCGAGCAGCTCGCCGCGCTCTTCGACAGCGACCCGCGCGCACGGGCGCGCTTCAAGGGCATCAGGAAAGCCGGCTGAGGCCGCAGGAGTGACAATGACTTCCGACATCGCGCCGGCCGCGACCGGCTTCCAGAGCTTCGTCTCGACCGCCTCGCCCGAGCAGGGGCCGCCGCGCGTGGCGGCGCTGCGGGCACAGATGACGGCCGAGGGGCTCGACGCCTTCATCGTGCCGCGCGCCGACGTGCACCAGGGCGAGTACGTCGCGCCCCGCGACGAGCGGCTGGCCTGGTTGACCGGCTTCACCGGCTCGGCGGGCTTCGCCGCCGTGCTGGCGGACGAGGCGGGGCTGTTCGTCGACGGGCGCTACACCGTGCAGGCGCGGGCGCAGGTGGACACGGAGGTGATCACGCCGGTCGACTGGCCGAAGACCCGGCTGGGCCCGTGGCTTGCCGAGCGGCTGGAGCGCGGTGCCGTGGTCGCCTTCGACCCATGGCTTCACACCGCGAAAGAGATCGAGACGCTACGCGAGGCGCTGGAGCCGAAGGGCGTGGCGCTTCGGGAGACGGATAACCTCGTGGACCGGGTTTGGGAGGATCAGCCCGAGCCGCCGCAGGGCCAAGTCTCCGCCTACCCCGACGAATTCGCGGGCCGGACGCACGGCGAGAAGCGGCAGGCGGCGGCGGATGCGCTGCGCGAGGCGGGGCAGAAGGCTGCGGTGCTTACCCTGCCCGACAGCATCGCGTGGCTGCTGAACATCCGGGGCGCCGACCTGCCCCGCGTGCCGGTGGCGCAGGCCTTCTGCATCCTGCACGACACCGGGCACGCCGACATGTTCGTGGACGCGGCGAAGGTCGACGAGGTGCGCGACCATTTGGGCGACGAGGTGACCGTTCACGCTCCAAAAGAGTTCGCCGCCGCGCTGGAAGGGCTGGACGGCCCGGTGCGGGTGGACAAGGCCACCGCGCCGCTCGCCGTGTCCCGGCTGCTGGATCGGGCGGGGGTCGAGGTCACTTGGGGCGACGACCCGTGCATCCTGCCCAAGGCGCGCAAGTCCGGGGCCGAGATCGCGGCCACGACCAAGGCGCACCTGCGCGACGCCGCCGCGATGTGCCACTTTCTCGCCTGGCTGGACGCCGAGGCCGAGGGGCTGGCCGACCGCGACGCGCCGCTGACGGAGATCGACGTGGTGCGCCGGTTGGAAGCGTTCCGGCGCGACACCAACGCTCTGCGCGACATCAGCTTCGACACCATCGCAGGGGCCGGGCCGCACGCCGCCCTGCCCCACTACCGCGTGACCGAGGAGTCGAACCGCGCGGTGCAGCCGGGCGAGCTTCTGCTGGTGGATTCGGGCGGGCAGTACGTGGACGGCACGACCGACATCACCCGAACCGTGGCCGTGGGCGCGCCGTCGGACGAACATCGCGCCTGCTTCACCCGCGTCCTCCAGGGCATGATCGCCGTCAGCCGCGCCCGCTGGCCGCGCGGGCTGGCGGGCCGCGACCTAGATGCGCTGGCGCGCGCGCCGCTGTGGATGGCCGGGCAGGACTATGACCACGGCACGGGCCACGGCGTGGGCGTGTACCTGAGCGTGCACGAAGGGCCGCAGCGGCTGAGCCGCATCAGCGACGTGCCGCTGGAGCCCGGCATGATCCTGTCGAACGAGCCGGGGTACTACCGTGAAGGCGCCTTCGGCATCCGCATCGAGAACCTGATCGTGGTCGAGACGGCCCCGGCCCTGGCCGGCGGCGATGACCGAGACATGCTGCACTTCGCCACGCTGACCTGGGTGCCCATCGACCGCAGGCTGATCGACACCGGCATGCTGTCGCGCGACGAGCGGGCGTGGATCGATGCCTACCATGCCGAGGTCGCGCGCAAGCTCGCCCCCCGGCTCGACGGGGCGGCGGCGGCGTGGCTGGCGCGGGCAACCGCCCCCGTCTGACATCCGCGTGTCACGGACGCGCGGCTAACGTGCAACCGAATGGGAAAGGGAGGCCGGACATGGCAAAGCATATCGAGGTGGCGCAAAGCCCGTCGACATGGGTGGTCCGCGCGGGCGGCGCGGTGATCGCCGAAAGCGGCCAGGCGCTGGAGCTGAAGGAAGGCGACCTGCCCACGGTGATCTATTTCCCGCGCGAGGATGTGGGCGACGCGTTCCTCGAACGCTCGGAGACGCACACGCACTGCCCCTACAAGGGCGACGCGACCTACTACACGCTGGTCACCAAGAGCGGCGCCATCCCGGACGCCGCCTGGAGCTACGAGGCGCCGAAGGACGAGCGGGCGGACATCGCCGGCTTTGTCGCCTTCCACGACGACAAGGTGACGGTCGAACAGCTCTGAAAATCCGAATTTTCGTTGAAAATTTGGGGACGCGATTTTTTGAGAAAAATCGCTGGGTCAGGAGTGTTCTTCCGCCGCGGTGGCGGCGAGGGCGCGGTTGTAGGCGCGCAGCGCGTCGACTTGGAACAGCGCGCCGAGGATCTCGGGCGCCTCTCCCTTGGCGCCCAGGCGCACGACGGGGATGAAGGGGCGGTTGGTCTGCTCGAACAGCGGCATGGCTGTCTCCAGCGTGGCGTTGCCCTCGACCGTTACGCCCTCTTCGATCGCCGCCCAGAGCGCGTCGTCGGGCGCGGCCCGAGGGTCCTCGGGCTTGCGCATGACGTTCGACACCCGGAACATCGACAGAAGGTATGCCTGCGGCCCGGCGGCGAGATGGATGTTGCGCCGCTCGAGCTGGGTGAGGAAGAACGACCGGTGCACCATGCGCGAGGCCAGCGCGGTGGACAGCGACACGGTGACCATCACGGCAAGCCCCGTCTGCCAGTCGCCCGTCAGCTCGAAAACGATCAGCGTGGTCGAGATCGGCGCGCCCAGCACCGCCGCCGCCACGCCCCCCATGCCCGCCAGGGCATACAGCGTGGGCGAGCCCGACACCTCGGGGAAAAGTGCCGTCGCCACCAAGCCGAAGGACAGGCCCGTGAGAGCGCCGACCATCAGCGAGGGCGAGAAGACGCCGCCGCCCATCCGCCCGCCCACGGTGATCGCGACCGCGACCGTCTTGACCACCGCAAGCGCGATCGCCTCGTAGAGGAACATCCGCCCGGTAAGCGCCAGCGACGTCGTCTCGTAACCGACCCCGATGATGTGCGGGAACGGGATGGCGATCAGCCCCAGCAGAAGCCCCGCCGCCGCCGGACGCAGCATACGAGGGATCGAGAAGCGCGTTTGCAGGTTCGTCGCGACGTCTTCGGCGAAAAACATCGCGCGCATCAGGATCACCGATGCGACGCCGCAGACCAGCCCGAGAAGCAGGAAGGCCGGGAGCTCGACATAGAAGGCGAGGACGCCGTCCTCGCTGAGCACGAACTCGGTGACGTCGCCGAATTCGAGCCGGTTGATGACGGTGCCCGCCGCGCTGGCGATGACGATGGGGGCGAAGGCGTGCACGGCGAAATGGCGCAGCACGACCTCGAGCGCGAAGAGCGCGCCGGCGATGGGCGCGTTGAAGCTGGCCGAGACGGCGGCGGCCACGGCGCAGCCCAGCAGGTCGCGGCCCGTGATGCCGTCGGCGGCGATGCGGCGCGACACCCAGGTCGAGATCACCGCCGCGAGGTGCACCACCGGCCCCTCCCGCCCCGTGGAGCCGCCCGAGCCCAGCGTGATCAGCGAGGCTGCGGCCGAGGCAAGGCCGGCGCGCCGCTCTACCCTCCCCTCGTTCAGCGCCGCGCCCTCGATGACGTCGGCGACCGAACGCACGCGCCCGTCCGGGGTGAAGCGGTCCAGGATCAGGCCGACCACGGCACCGCCCGCCACCGGGATCAGCAGGATCCAGTACCATGGCAGCGTCTCGGCGAAGCTGTGCAGGCGGTGAATGTCCTCGGTCCCGTAGAGCGTGATCTGCAGCCACTCGATCCCCTTGCGGAAGAAGAGCGCCGCGAAGCCGGCGGCGATGCCGATGATCAGCGCGATGAACCAGAACTGCAGCTTGTCGGGGCCGCGGGTCTTGAGGATATGCCATGCCTCGCGCACCGAGGCGCTGGCGCCCTGCACGTGTTCCGCGATCATCGATGGGCTCTTGCCCGACATGCCCCTCTCCGGCTCCGCCCGTTCGCGGGCCGCCTCCCCGGTCTTTCCCCGGCCGCGCGCTTCGCCTAGGGTCCCGCCCGGCAGGATGCAGGGGACCAGACAGATGACGATACCGGACGCTCTCGCCGAGTTATCCACACTTCTAGGCGATCGGCTGAGCCGGTCCAAGAGCGATCTGGACCTGCACGGCCGGTCCGAAACGCACTTCGCGCCGACGCCGCCGGACGCGGTCGCCTACCCCGAGACAACCGAGGAGGTGCAGGCACTGGCGCGGATCTGCGCGCGCCACGGCTGCCCGATGGTCGGCTGGGGCGCGGGCACCTCGCTCGAAGGGCACGGGCTGGCGGTGCGCGGCGGCGTGGTGGTGGATTTCGCCCGGATGAACGCCGTGCTCGAGGTCAACGCCTCGGACATGGATTGCCGCGTGCAGCCCGGCATCACGCGCGAGGCGCTGAACACCGAGCTGCGGGCCACCGGCCTGTTCTTCCCCGTCGATCCCGGCGCCAACGCCTCGCTGGGCGGCATGGCCGCGACGCGGGCGAGCGGGACCACCGCCGTGCGCTATGGCACGATGCGCGACAACGTTCTGGGGATGAAGGTCGTGCTGGCCGACGGGCGGGTGATCCGCACCGGGTCGCGGGCGCGCAAGTCCTCGGCGGGCTATGACCTGACGGGGCTGATGGTCGGCTCGGAGGGCACGCTTGGGCTAGTGACCGAGCTGACGCTGCGGCTTTACGGCCAGCCCGAGGCCATATCGTCCGCGATCTGCGCCTTCCCCGACATGGGCTCGGCCGTGGACGCGGTGATCGCGACGATCCAGATGTGCGTGCCCATGGCGCGGATCGAGTTCGTGGACCAGGCCACGGTCGAGGTGTTCAATGCCGCTGCGGGCGCCGACCTTCCGGCAGCGCCGCACCTGATGGTGGAGTTCCACGGCTCCGACGCCTCGGTCGCCGAGGACGCGCGGCGCTTCGGCGAGATCGCAGGCGAGTTCGGCGCGACCGGCTTCCGCTGGGCTACGCTGGCCGAGGAGCGCAACAAGCTGTGGAAGATGCGCCACGACGCCTACTGGTCGATCCTTCAGTCGCGCCCCGGGGCCACGGCCATCGTCACCGACATCTGCGTGCCGTTGTCGAAGCTGGCCGAGGCGGTGGAAGAGACGCGGGCGGACATCGCAGGATCGTTCATTCCGGGACCGATCCTGGGCCACGTGGGCGACGGCAACTTCCACGCCATCCTGATGGCTCGCCGCGACAGCGCCGAGGAGATGGACGAGGCGAAGCGGCTGTCGGGCCGCTTGGCCGACCGGGCGCTGCGGCTGGGCGGCACCGTGACCGGAGAGCACGGCATCGGCATGGGCAAGCTGGGTTACATGGAGCGCGAGCACGGCGCGGGCTGGAGCGTGATGGGCGACATCAAGCGCGCGCTCGACCCGCAGGACCTGATGAATCCGGGCAAGCTGGTGCCCCCGGCGTGACGCTGGCCGCGCCCGAGGAGATGCCGCACGCCTTAGCCGACGCCTGGACGGCGCGAGACGCGGACGCCTTGGCAGCCCTTTTCGCCGAGGACGCGGATTTCGTGAACGTCGTGGGCATCTGGTGGGAGGATCGCTCCGCGATCCGGGCGGCGCATGATTACGGCCTGACGACGTTCTTCCGGGACTCGCGGCTGGCGGTGCGGCGGGTGAAGCTGCGGCGGCTGGGCGCGGATGCGGCGGTGGTGCACGCGAGGGTCAGCCTGACGGGTCAACTGACGCCGGACGGCCGGCGGGCGGGGCCGCGCTCGGGCGTGCTGACCCTCGTGATGGAGCGGCGCGGGGACGAGTGGCTCTGTGTCGCGGCACAGAACACCGACATCGTGCCGGGGGCGGAGACGTTGCGGCGCGGAGACGCGGGGCTCGCCCCGGAGGATTACCGGGAGAAGTAGAGCTCAGAAACTGCCGCGCCTGCGGCGCGATGCCTCCGGCGGGGATATTTCCGGACCAGAGATGCAAAGGGCGTGCCTATCCGGCCAGCAGGGCGCGGGCGGCGCCGCGCGCTTCGTCGGTGACGATGTCACCCGAGATCATGCGGGCGATTTCGTCGATGCGTGCGCCGGGGTCGAGGGGAACGACGTTGGAGGTCGTCATCTCGTCGGTCTCACGCTTCTCCACCCGCCAGTGGTGCTGGCCCAGCGCGGCAACCTGCGGCGAGTGGGTCACGACCAGGACCTGCGCGTCGCGCGCGAGCGCGGCGAGGCGGCGGCCCACGGCGTCGGCAGTGGCGCCACCCACGCCGCGGTCGATCTCGTCGAAGATCAGCGTCAGGCCGGCGGTGTTCTGGGTCAGGCAGACCTTGAGCGCGAGCAGGAAGCGCGAAAGCTCGCCGCCGGAGGCGATCTTGTCGAGCGGGCCGGCCGGCGCGCCGGGGTTGGTGGCGACGGTGAAGGCCACCGCGTCGTGGCCTTCAGGCCCCGGCTCGGCGGCGGCGAGCTTCGTGGTGAAGACCGCGCGCTCCATCTTGAGCGGGGCGAGTTCGGCGGCCATGGCGGCGTCGAGCCTGGCGGCGGCGGCCTGTCGCGTCTCGCTCAGCGCGGTCGCGGCGGCGGCGTAGGCGGCTTGCGCCTCGCGCACGGCTTTCGCCAGCGCGTCGCGGTCGGCCTCGCCCGCATCGAGGGCGGCAAGCTTGCTGCGCAGGGTGTCGGCGAAGGTGGCGAGGTCGTCGGGCAGCACGTCGTGCTTGCGGGCCAGCGCACGGATGGCGAAGAGCCGCTCTTCCGTCGCCTCCAGCTCCGAGGGGTCGAAATCGAGCGCCTGGAGGCAGTCGGCGACGCCCTGCTCGGCCTCTGCCAGTTCGTTCTGTGCCCGGGCGAGCGCGGCGAGCGGCTCGTCCAGGCGGCCGTCGGCCCCTTCGGCGGCACCGTCGAGCCAGCGCATGGCGTCGGTCAGCAAGCTTTCGGCCCCGTCGCCGGCGAGCGCGGCATGGGCGCGGGTGATGTCCTCGCGCACGCGTTCGGCCGACTGCATCAGGCGGCGGCGGGTGTCGAGATCGGCTTCCTCGCCCGGTTCGGGCGCTAGCTTGTCGAGTTCCTCGACCGCGTGGCGCAGGAAGTCCTCCTCGGCGCGGACGGCGTCGAGCGCGGCCTCGGCCTCGGCCTGCTTGCGGCGGGCGTCGGAGAGCGCGCGCCAAGCTGTGCGGGCGGCGTCGAGCTGCGGCGCAGCCCCGGCGAAGGCGTCGAGAAGCTGGCGGTGGCCGCGGGGGTTCAGCAGGCCCCGGTCGTCGTGCTGACCGTGCAGTTCCACCAGCCGGTCGGACAGGCGGCGCAGCACCTCGCCCGAGCAGCGGCGGTCGTTGATCCAGGCGGTCTTGCGCCCGTCCCTCGTGTTCACGCGGCGCAGGATCAGCTCGTCGCCGTGGTCGAAGCCAGCCTCTTCCAGCACCTCTTGGGCGGGGTGGCCGTCGGGCAGGTCGAACACGGCGACGACCTCGCCCTGTTTCGCGCCGGCCCGCACCAGCTCGGCCCGACCGCGCCAGCCCAGCACGAAGCCGAGGGCGTCGAGCAGGATCGACTTGCCGGCGCCGGTTTCCCCGGTCAGCACGTTGAGGCCGGACTGGAAGTCGAGTTCCAGCCGGTCGATCAGCAGCATGTCCCGGATATCGAGACTTCTGAGCATCAGAGGTGACCCCGTTTCAGAGCCACTCGCCGCGGATGACCTGGCGATAGACGGTGGTCAGCCAGTTGTCGCCCGCGGCCTCGAGCGTCAGGCCCCGGCCCGTCAGCAGCGCGTAGCTGTCCTGGTACCACTCGGTCGAGCGGTAGTTGTAGCCGAGGATCGCGCCGGCGGTGCGGGCCTCGTCCTCGAGCCCCAGCGACAGATAAGCTTCCACCAGACGGTGCAGCGCCTCGGGCGTGTGGGTCGTGGTCTGGAACTCCTCGACCACCACGCGGAAGCGGTTGATCGCCGCCGGGTAGTGCTTGCGCTTGAGGTAGTACCGCCCGATCTCCATCTCTTTCGCCGCGAGGTGATCGAAAGCGAGGTCGAATTTCAGCACCGCCGAACGGGCGTATTCGCTGTCGGGGTAGTTCTCGATCACCGCGCGCAGCGCCTGCAGGGCCTGGAACGTCAGGCCCTGATCGCGGCCCACATCGTCGATCTGATCGTAGTAGCTGAGCGCGAGGAGGTACTGCGCATAGGCCGCGTCCTCCTCCATCGGGTAGAAGTCGAGGTAGCGCTGCGCGGCCGAGCGGGCGCTTTCGTAGTCGCGGTCGCGGTGATAGGCGAAGGCCTGCATGATCAGCGCGCGCTTGGCCCAGTCTGAGTACGGGTAGAGCCGCTCGACCTCGGAGAAGTAGCGCGCGGCCTCTTCCTCGTCCTCCTTCTCGAGCTCAAGCTCGGCCCGCTGATAGATCTCTTCGGCCGAGAGGCTGTCGAGGGGCGCGTCGCGGCTGACCGTTCCGCCGCCGCAGCCCGCCAGCATCGCCAGTGTCACAAGGAACGCCGCGCTCTTTCCGCCCGAGATGGGACCGAACATCCTGCTACCTCACCCAAGTCTCCGCCGCCGGGTCTAGCACAGAAGATCCCGGTGCAAAACGCCTTAACCGAGGTCCCCTGCCCGCGCCTCAGGCGGCTAGCGGCAGGTCCGCCCGGCGCAGCCCCGAGCCCGGCAGGCGGGCCGCCAAAGTGGCGTCGCAGGTGACCATGCGGCAGGCACCCGGCCGCGCGAAAAGCGCCCGCAGGAGCGCGTTGGTCATGGCGTGCCCCGCGCGGATGCCGGTGTAGCGCGCCAGCAGCGGTGCGCCTGCGAGCGCCAGATCGCCCAGGGCGTCGAGCATCTTGTGGCGCACGGCCTCGTCCGCGTGGCGCAGGCCTCCAGGGCTGAGCACCGCGTCGCCGTCGACGACGACGGCGTTCTCGTAGGTGCCGCCGAGCGCCAGGCCCGCGGCTTGCATCGCCTCGACATCCGCGCGGCGGCAGAAGGTACGGCTGTCGCTCAGCTCGCGCACGAACGCGCCGTTACCCAGGTTCAGGCGACGGGCCTGCCGCCCTATGGCGGCGTCGGCAAATTCGATGCGGAAGTCGATTTCTAGCGTGTCGGCCGGGTCGAGCCGCGCCACCGCCGCGCCGTTGCGCACCTCGACCGGTTCGAGCACCTGGAGCGCGCGGATCGGCGCATTCGTCTGGCGCAGGCCCTTCTTGAGAATCGCGGCAACGAACGGGGCGGCCGAGCCGTCGAGGATCGGAACCTCGGGACCGTCGATCTCGATCAGCAGGTTATGGATGCCGCAGCCAGCAATGGCGGCCATAACGTGCTCGATGGTCGAGACGGTGACGCCGTCGGCGTTCGCGATGCGGGTACACAGCTGCGCGGGCTCGACGTTGTCCCAGCGCGCGGGGATCAGGTTGTCACGGTCGGTGACGTCGGTGCGCCGGAACCAGATGCCGTACTCGGCCGAGCCCGGGCGCAGGACGAGCCGCGCCGGACGGCCCGAGTGCAGGCCGACGCCGGTGAACGCGACCGGTGATTTGATCGTTGTCTGCATCTCTGCCCCACCACGTTATCGAGCCATTCGCGCGTCCCCATCGCGGCTCGTTTTCTCCAGCTAGAAGCTGGGGCGGGTCATCACAACTCAATCTTTGTGACGCTTTGTAACATCGCCGCCCGGGTCTGGCGGGAACATGCCGCTGGTCCAGCAAGGGATTGGCGGACAAAGAAAAAGGGCCGGCTTGCGCCAGCCCCTCAAGACGTGGTCCGTGAGTGCGTTCAGTTGGCCTGGCGGCGCAGGAAGGCCGGGATCTCGATCCGCTCCTGCTCGGCAGACAGCTCGGGGTCGTCCTCGTACTGCTGCGCGGGCTGGCGGCGCACGGCGGGCTGGGCCCCGCCCGCGGCACGCTCGTTCTGCGCTTCGTGACCGGTCATCCGGTTGATCAGCGAGTTGATGCCGAAGCGCGGGCGCTCGCCCGCCGCGGCACCGCCCTGCGAGGGCACGGCGCGGGGCGCGGCACGCGGCGCGGCCGGTTCTTCGCCGTACTCGGTGCCGGGCGTCTTGTTGACGGCGGCGCGCAGGCGGGCCATCGCCTCGGGCGACGGCGTGCCGGGGGCACGGCGCTGCGGCGCTTCGGCGGCGGTCGGCTGCGCCTCGGCCGGGCGCGGCTGGTAGGCCGGCGGCGGCAGGTCGTCCTGGCTGTCCTGCTCGATCACGGTGTCGTCCTGGCGGCGCGGCGCCTCGAAGTCCGAGAAGAAGTCGGGCTCGGACGCCTGTGCGGCCTCCGTCTGTGCCTCGGCCTGCGGCGCCTCGCCTTCCATTTGAGCGGCCGGGAGCGGCTCGGCCAGGCGGCGGCGCGGCACGGGCACCTCGTGGGTCGCGGCCGAGGCGTCGATGCCGGTGGCGACGACGCTGACGCGCATGCGGCCTTCCATCGTCTCGTCCAGCGTCGAGCCGACGATGATGTTGGCGTCGGGGTCGACCTTCTCGCGGATGACGTTGGCGGCCTCGTCGAGCTCGAACAGCGTCAGGTCGTGTCCGCCGGTGATGTTGATCAGAACACCCTTGGCGCCGTTAAGGCTGATCTCGTCGAGCAGCGGGTTCGCTATGGCCTTCTCGGCCGCCTGCATCGCGCGATCCTCGCCGTCGGCTTCGCCGGTGCCCATCATCGCCTTGCCCATCTCGTCCATCACGGCGCGGACGTCGGCGAAGTCGAGGTTGATGAGGCCCGGACGCACCATCAGGTCGGTCACGCCCTTCACGCCCTGGTAGAGCACGTCGTCGGCCATCGCGAAGGCGTCGGTGAAGGTCGTCTTCTCGTTGGCGAGCCGGAACAGGTTCTGGTTCGGGATGATGATCAGCGTGTCGACCATCTTCTGGAGGTTCTCGACCCCCTCCTCGGCCTGGCGCATCCGCTTGGTGCCTTCGAACTGGAAGGGCTTGGTCACCACGCCGACGGTCAGCACGCCGAGCTCGCGCGCGGCCTGCGCGATGATCGGCGCGGCGCCGGTGCCGGTGCCGCCACCCATGCCGGCGGTGATGAAGCACATGTGCGCGCCGGCGAGGTGATCGACGATCTCCTCGATGGTCTCTTCGGCGGCGGCGGCGCCGACCGACGGACGCGCGCCCGCGCCCAGCCCCTCGGTCACCTTCACGCCCATCTGCACCTTCGCCTGGCTCAGCGATTGCTGAAGCGCCTGCGCATCGGTGTTGGCGACGACGAACTCGACGCCGTCGAGCTGCTTCTCGATCATGTTGTTGACGGCGTTGCCGCCGGCACCGCCAACACCGAACACGGTGATCCGCGGCTTCAATTCGTCCTGCTGGGGCATCATGAGGTTCAGTGTCATTTTGATCTGTCCGCCTGCTTTGTTGTGTCCGCCTGCGTGAGGGCCGGTCTGCCTGATTACTTCAAATCCTAGAGGTTGGGGGCTCTCGCGTCACCCAAAAAACACAGTTCCGCAACAAAATCTGCCTACAGAAACAAGCCGGTCAGCGGCATTTGGGCATCACGTCAAGATGTAGCGATTACCAGTTGTCCTTGAACCATTTTACCGCCCGGCGCAGCGACCGGACGGGGTACCTGTCGGTCGGAATCTCGAAATCCCACCACTCGTCCTGGGGATGTGCGGCGAAAAGGCAAAGGCCGACCGCACTGGAAAAAGCCGAGTCCGACGCCGCCTGCGGCAGCCCCTGAACCCGCAGCGGGCGGCCGATTCGCACCTGCTGACCGAGGATCTTGGGCGCCAGCCCGTCGAGCCCCGGAATCTGGCTGGCCCCACCGGTCAGCACGATCTGCTGGCTCGGCAGGTATTCGAACCCCGCCGCGTCAAGCCGGGCGCGGACCTCTTCGAGGATCTCCTCGACCCGGGGACGCATGATGCCAATAAGCTCGGCCCGGCTGACGGTGCGCCGGTCGTGTTCCCAATCGCCGGTCTCTCCGCCCAGCTCGATCATCTCGCGGTCGTCCATGCTGGTGGCGACGACGCCGCCATGCACGGTCTTGATCCGCTCGGCTATGGCGAGCGGCACCTGCAAACCCTTCGAGATGTCGCTGGTCACGTGATCGCCGCCCAGCCGCACGCTGTCGGCATAGATCATGTGCTTCTTGATGAAGATTGACAGGCCGGTCGCCCCGCCGCCCATGTCGACGCAGGCCGCGCCCAGCTCTTGCTCGTCCTCGACAAGGCTTGAGACGCCCGAGACATAGGCCGATGACGCCAGCCCTGCGAGTTCGAGGTCGCAGCGTTTCACGCAGTGCAGGATGTTGCGGATCACGGTGCCGTCGATGGTCAGCAGGTGCATGTCGCAGGCTAGCCGGTTGCCGATCTGCCCGCGCGGATCGCGCAGGCCCGAGCGGTGGTCGAGCGCGAAGTTCACCGGCTGGGCGTGCAGCACCTCGCGCCCCGGCCCGAAATCCGGCACGTCGCACGAGGCCAGCACCCGCGCCACGTCCTGCTCGCTCACCGCCTGTCCGTCCAGATCGATGGCCCCGGCCAGCCCGTAGGAGCGCGGCTCGCCGCCGCCGATGCAGGCGATCACGTGGTCGACGCGTACTTCGGCCATCTTCTGCGCGGCCTGTACGGCGGTGCGGATGCCGCGCTCGGTCTCGTGCATCGCCTCGATCTCGCCGAAGCGCACCCCGCGCGAGCGGGTCGTTGCCGCGCCGATGACCCGGAACGACGACTGCCCCGCCATCGAGCCCACGCCGTCGCCGTCGCGGAAGCGCTCGGGGCCGTCGAAGCGCAGGACGAGACAGGCGATCTTGGACGTGCCCACGTCGAGGATCGCGATCACGCCCCGCTGCATCGCCGCCTTGCGCATCGCGCGCATTGCACGCTGGGACTCGTAGAGCGCGGTCATTCGGTGCGGACTCCCATTTCGATCTGCTTGATGCGGCGCAGGTTCTCGGCGGCGGCCTGCGCCAGGCGTACGGTCGGGCGGCGCGGGTTGCGCATGTCAACCAGCTCCACGTCGCGGTCCAGGATCTCCTGCGCCTGGTGCAGCGCGAGCACCTGTTCCAGCGCCCGGACGGGCGAGACCTCGGGCAGAAGGATGCGTCGATCATCCTCGAGCATGACGTCCCAGCGCCGCTCCCCCACCCGCACGAGCCCGCGCAGCCGGTCGTCCAGCGGCCGCGCCGCGGCGACAAGTTCCAGCGCCTCGTCCACCAGCTGCTGCGCCCCGCGGCCCGCGATCAGCGGCAGATCCGGGCGGTCGGTCCGGGCATCCAGCGTGGCCACGCGCTGGCCGGTGACGTCCAGCATCTCGATCCGGCCGCGTTGACGCCAGACCACGACCGGCATGCGCTCGGACACGCGCACCTGGAGGATACCGCCGGGCCGGATGCGCAGGTCAGCGCGGGCCACGGCGTCCAGGCCCGCGATCGTCCGCTGCATCGCCGGCAGGTCCAGGTCGAACGAAGAGACGGGGAAGTGCACCGGCACGATCTCGCGGATCGCCTCGGCAACCCGGTCCGACGCGCCGTCGATCGCCATGAGCTTGACCATGAACTCGGGCCGTTGCTGGACCGAAAGCTTCACGTCCTCGACCCACAGCGCCACCGTCTCGCGCCGCTCAGGGCTCAGCGCCACGACCGCGACCGAAATCGCCAGAATGCAGAGCGGCAAACCGATCCGGAGCGAACGGTGAAACAGCGGCGTCAGCAGAAGCCGGTTCAGCCGGTAGGCCAGGCGCGACGGTGCGGGATCGGCCCGGTCGCCGCGGGAAAGCTGCGGGATCAGCGATCGCATGAGGCATCCTCCGCGATCCATCGGCAGAGCGTGCCGAAGTCGATGCCGCACTGCGCCGCCTGCTCGGGGACGAGCGAGGTGGGCGTCATGCCGGGCTGGGTGTTCGTTTCCAGCAGGATCAGCCCGTCGACGCCCCGCGCAGCGTCCCAGCGGAAATCGGTGCGCGACACGCCGCGGCAGCAAAGCGAGTCGTGGGCCCGCAGCGCGTAGTCGAGGCAGGCGTCGAAGACCTCCCGCGGGACCTCGGCCGGAACCACATGTCGCGACCCGCCGGCCTTGTACTTGGCGTCGTAGTCGTACCAGCCGTCGGTCACGATATCGGTCACGGTCAGGGCGCGCGCGCCCTCGCTCCCCAGCCCCGCGCCCAGGACGGTCGTCGTCAGCTCGCGCCCCGGCGCGTAACGTTCGACCATCACCGTGCCGGGCATGTCGTCGGCCAATTGCGGCGGCCCGTTCGCCGCCTCGTTCACGAGGTAGACGCCGACCGAGGACCCTTCGTTGTAGGGCTTCACGACATAGGGCGGGTCCATCACGTGGCGGCGCCGCACCTCGTCGGCCGAAGCCAGCATTGACGGCATTACCGGCAGGCCGGCGCGCGTGAACGCGTCCTTGCTGCGGATCTTGTCCATGGCAAGCGCCGAGGACAGGACGCCGGAATGGGTATAGGGCAGCCGCATCCACTCAAGCAGGCCCTGCACGCAGCCATCTTCGCCCCACCGGCCGTGAAGCGCGTTGAACACGATGTCGGGAGAGATTTCGAGCAGACGTGCAGGAAGGTCCGGACCCGCGTCCAGTTCGACGACCTCGAAGCCTTCACCCCGCAGCGCGGCTGCACATTCGCGTCCCGAGGACAGTGACACCTCGCGCTCGGCCGAGGGTCCGCCCTTGATCACCGCTACTTTGGGGGCTGCCCTGCTCGACATGCCCGCACTCTTGCCACTCGGGTCCTGCCTTGGACCCTGATTTCTTTTTATTCGGCGGCCGGTTCTCCGATCCGCATCACTTCCCATTCTAGCGAGATCCCGGACATTTGAAATACTTTTTCACGAACCTGCTCGCCCAGCCCCTCCAGGTCGGCGGCTGTCGCGTCTCCCGTGTTGATGAGGAAGTTGGGGTGCTTCTCCGACATCTGTGCCCCGCCCCGCCGCGCGCCGCGCAAGCCGGCGTCATCGATCACCTTCCAAGCCTTCAGCTCGTGGCTGTCGTCGGCCCGGCCGGTCGAGGAATAGCCGGCCGGATTGCGGAAGGTCGACCCCGCCGTCCGCTCCTTCGTGGGCTGCGTGGCGTCGCGCTTGGCGAGCTGCTCCTGCATCTTCCGCTCAAGCGCTTGGGGCTCGCCCTCGGGCGCTTCGAACAGCGCCGAAACGATGACCGCGCCCTCGGGCAGTTCGCTGTGGCGATAGGCCAGCCGCAGGTCAGCGTTCGACAGCGTCTCATGGCTGCCGTCGCGCAGGATCACGTCGGTCGAGAGCAGCACGTCGGCGACATAGGTGCCGTAGCAGCCGGCGTTCATGCGCACCGCGCCGCCGATGGCGCCGGGGATCGTGCGCAGGAAGGTCAGGTCACGCCCCGTCTCGGCCGCCGCCTTGGCCACACGTGCATCGAGCGCGGCGGCCCCGGCCCGGACGCGGCCACCCTCGATAGTGGTGTCGTTGAAGCCGCGCCCCAGCCGGATCACCACGCCGCGCACGCCGCCGTCGCGCACGATAAGATTCGAGCCCACGCCCATCGGGAAGATCGGCACCTCAGCGGGCGCGTCCCGCAGGAAGCAGGCAAGGTCGTCCACGTCGGCGGGTTGGAACAGCCAGTCGGCCGGACCGCCCACACGCAGCCACGTCAGGTCGGCGAGCGCTCGGCCCTTGGTCAGCCGGCCGCGCACGGGGGGCAGTGCCACGCTCATCCGCCCCTCCGCGTCAGCCAGCGGCCGAGATAGAGGAGCGGCCAGCGCAGGATCGACGCGCCGGCCGCCAGCGCCACCAGACCCACCCAGGGGCCGTGTTCGTAGGTGACGAAGCCCAGAAGCGGCACGCCAAGGGCGATCAGGACGTAGGCCGCGAGCCAGTGGCTGTGGCGGCTCGGCAACATGCCCAGCACGTTCGCCACGACGATCCAGAGGAAGGCCAGCACCAGCGACAAAGTCATGGCGCATCCCCCATACCGGGTACGGCCCGGCGCAGCAGCGCCAAGAGCGGGCGGCGGAACATCGAGACGGCGGCGGCGGTGCCGGCGAGCGCCGGCAGCGTCCCGTGCGCCTGACCGATCCAGCCGATAAACAGCGGCGCGGCCAACAGAAGCGCCAGACCCGGCAGGATCTGCATCCGCATCGGCAACAGCGCCACGACGGCGGCGGCGAACACCCACAGGCAGGCAAGCAGAAGCGGAAGACTCATGCGGCATCTCCCCGCGCCGGATATGCGCGCCGCGCCAGCGTCACGCCGTCATCCGCTCGGCCGCCAGGCGTTCGGGCAGGTTGTTGGCCCAGGCGCTGATCGTGCCAGCGCCCAGGCACACCACCATGTCGCCCGGCGCCGCCTGCTCGCGCACCAGCCGCTCGAGGTCGTCCTCGGAGACGATGGCGCGCGCGTGGCGGTGGCCGTGACGGATCAGCCCGGCCACGAGGTCGTCGCGAGTCGCCCCCTCGATCGGATCCTCGCCCGCCGCGTAGACCTCGGCGATGGCCACCACGTCGGCTTCGTTGAAGCAGGCGCAGAAGTCGTCGAACAGCGTGTGCAGGCGCGAGTAGCGGTGCGGCTGATGCACCGCGATCACCCGGCCCTTCGTCGCCTGCCGCGCGGCCTTGAGCACCGCCGCGATCTCGACCGGGTGGTGGCCGTAATCGTCGATGACGGTGACACCGTTGACTTCGCCCACCCGAGTGAAGCGCCGGTTCACGCCGCCGAAGGCCGCGAGCGCGTCGCGAATCTCGGCGCCCTTCATTCCCAGGTGCCGCGCCACGGCCACGGCGGCCAGCGCGTTCGACACGTTGTGATCGCCGGGCATCGGCAGGGTGCAGCCCTCGATCACCTTGTCCTCGGCCTGAAGTGCGATGTCGAAATGTGCGATGCCGCCTTCATAGCGCAGATTGGTCGCGCGCACGTCGGCTTGCGTGTTAAAGCCGAAGGTGATCACGCGGCGATCGGTGATCCGCCCGACGAGGTTCTGCACCTCGGGATGATCCGTGCAGCACACCGCCACGCCGTAGAACGGGATGTTCGACACGAAGTCGTAGAAGCCCTGGCGCAGCCGGTCGAAGTCGCCCCAGTGCTCCATGTGCTCGGGGTCGATGTTGGTGACGATGGCGATGGTCGCCGGAAGGCGGTTGAAGGTGCCGTCGCTCTCGTCGGCCTCGACCACCATCCAGTCGCCCTCGCCCACCCGCGCATTCGAGCCGTAGGCGTGGATGATCCCGCCGTTGATCACCGTGGGATCGATCCCGCCCGCGTCGAGCAGTGTGGCGACCATGGTCGTCGTGGTCGTCTTGCCGTGGGTGCCCGCGACGGCGACGTTCGACTTGAGCCGCATCAACTCGGCCAGCATCTCGGCCCGGCGCACCACGGGCAGGCCGCGCTTGCGGGCTGCGTCGAGCTCGGGGTTGTCGCACTTGATGGCGGACGAGATGACCAGCACCTCGGCCTCTTCCAGGTTCTCGGCCTTCTGCCCGATGAACACCCGCGCGCCCAGCTTCTCGAGCCGGTCGGTGATCTTCGACGGCTTCAGGTCCGACCCCTGCACGATGTAGCCGTGGTTCAGCAGCACCTCGGCGATGCCCGACATGCCGATGCCGCCGATGCCGACGAAGTGGATGGGGCCCATCTCGGTGGGAAGCTTGGTGACCGCCGCGTTCATGCCTGTCCCTCGATTGCGCCCTCTCCGGGGCTTGCCAGTTGCTCGACCATCCGCACCAGACGCTCGGTGGCGTCGGGGATGCCCTGCCGTGCCGCGTTGCGCGACATCTCGAGGGCGCCGTCCGGATTCGAGAGGATCAGGTGTATCTGCTCCGAAAGCGGCTGTACCTCAAGCTTGGATTCAGGGATTCGCACCGTCGCCCCTGCGGCAACGAGTCCCTTGGCGTTGGCGCTTTGGTGGTCGGCGGTCGCGGCGGCATAGGGGATCAGGATCGAGGGCCGCCCGATCACGCTGATGTCCGCCACCGACGACGCGCCGGCGCGGCTGATGACAAGCTGCGCCTCGGTCATGCGGCGGGGGATGTCGGTGAAGAACGGCTTGACCTCGGCGTCGATGCCGTGCTCGTCATAGAAGCGGGTGACGCGGTCGTTGTCCTCGTCCCGCGCCTGGTGCGCCACGCGGATGTTCTTCAGCATGTCGAGCGGCAGCGCCGCGATTGCGGGCGGCACCGTGTCCGACAGGACGCGCGCGCCCTGGCTGCCGCCGATCACGAGGATCGACATCGGGTAATCGCCCGGCGGGATGTACGCCGCGCCCGCCCGTTCCAGCACCGCCGCGCGCACCGGGTTGCCGGTGTGCACGGCCTCGACCCCCTCGGGCAGCCTGGTGGGCCAGGTGCCGCAGGCCACGGCATCGACGCGGGGCGCGAAAATCTGATTCACCCGTCCCAGCACCCCGTTCTGTTCGTGGATCATGCGGGGGATGCGCAGCGTCCACGCCGCCGCCATCGCCGGGATCGAGGGGTAGCCGCCGAAACCCACCACCACCGCCGGCTTGTCGCGCAGCATCTTGAGCTGCGCCGCCGCGACGCCGCCCAGCACCTTCAGCGGCACACCCGCCTTCGCCAGCACCCCGCCCCGCGCGAAGGTGGCCGAGGCGATCTGCACGATCTCCACCCCGTCTGGAAAGCCGCCGGTATAGCGTGCACCTCGGGCGTCGGTCGTCAGGCGAACGCGCCAGCCACGCTCCAGCATCGCCTCGGCCAGCGCCTGCGCCGGGAACATGTGCCCGCCGGTGCCGCCCGCGGCGATCACGAGAAGCGGCGCCGCCACCTCAGCGCCCCCGCTGGATCAGGATGTCGCCGATCTCGCCCTGCGGGCGGGTGCGGGTGAAGGCCAGGAGCATGCCGACCATGATGCCGCCCGCGATCAGCGACGAGCCGCCGTAGCTGACGAAGGGCAGCGTCATGCCCTTGGCCGGCAAGAGTCGCACCGCGACGCCCATGTTGATCAGCGCCTGCACGCCAAAAGTGCAGGCCAGCCCGGTGCCGGCCAGGCGGATAAACGGGTCCCGCTCGCGCATCAGGCGGATGAGCGAGCGCACGACGATGGTGGCGTAAAGCGCGATGATGCACAGGACCAGCACGAGGCCGTATTCCTCGGCCGCGACGGCGATGATGAAGTCGGTATGCGCGTCGGGCAGCGACCACTTCACCTGCCCCTCGCCCACGCCGACGCCGAAGAACCCGCCCTCCTGGATCGCGTTGGTGGCGTAGCCCAGTTGCGTCGTCGGGTCGACGTCGGGCGACAGGAAGCCGTCGATGCGCCGCGCGAAGTGCTCGGAGCTGTTATAGGCGACCGTGCCCGCCAGCACGACCGCGCCCGCCAGCACTACCAGCAGCGCGATCGGCGCGCCCCCCACGAAGTACATCACGCCCCAGGAAAACAGGATCAGGCAGGCCTGTCCGAAATCCGGCTGCATCGCCAGCATCGCCACGATCAGGATCGTCAGCCCCAGCGACCACGCCCGGCCCGGCGGCCCGCCCAAGTCCTGGCTCGCCGCGATCAGCCACGCGGCCACGACGACGAAGCCCGGCTTGAGGAACTCGGACGGCTGAACGGACGCGAAGCCCAGCGAATACCACCGCACCGCCCCCTTGCCGAAGTCGGTGCCAAGGGCGGGAAGCAGCGCAAGCGCCACGAACGACAGGGCGAAGCCCAGCACCGCCAGACGCCGGACGAGCTGCGGCGACATCATCGTCGTCATCCAGAGCGCGAGAAGCGCCGCACCGCCGAACACGGCCTGTCGCTGCACGTAGTGGAACGGCTCGAACCCGTTGCGCGCGGCCAGCGGAGGCGACGAGGCGAGGCCCAGAAGAAGGCCGATGCCGAAGAGCAGAAGCACGCAACTCAACGACCACTTGTCCACGGTGCGCCACCACCGGGGAAGCACCGGCTCCCCCGCACGCACGGGCACGGTGCCATAGACCATCTCAGTCATGGGAATCCGCCTTCCACTGCCTCTTTCGCGCCCGTTTTCCGGGTCTGCGGAAAGCCTAACCGATGCGGTAGGGCGAGGCCAGCGTTTTACGGGTGCGGCGCGCCGTCCGCTTGCCTTCGCCCGCCCCGCCTGTCACTGCCCCGGCCATGAGCGACGGCCTGACCTACGACACCCTGATCCTCGGCGCTGGCGCGGCGGGCCTGATGTGCGCCGCCCATGCCGGCGGCCGAGTGCTGGTGGTGGATCACGCCAAGGCGCCGGGCGAGAAGATCCGGATCTCGGGCGGCGGACGCTGCAACTTCACCAACATGTACGCGGACCCCGAGGCGTTCCTGTCGGGCAACCCGCATTTCTGCAAGTCCGCGCTAAAGCGATACACGCAGTGGGATTTCATCGACCTTGTGCAGCGGCACGGCATCCCCTGGCACGAGAAGACGCTGGGCCAGCTGTTCTGCGACCGCTCCGCCAAGGACATCATCCGGATGCTCCTGGACGAGATGGAGGCGGCTGGGGCCGAGCTGTGGCTGCGCACGGAGATCGGAGAGGTGTCGCACGGCCCCGACGGCTTCCGCGTCACGCTCGACCGCGAGGGGCGGCGGCTCGAGGTAACGGCGCGCACCCTGGTCCTGGCAACCGGCGGCAAGTCGATTCCGAAAATGGGCGCGACCGGCCTCGCCTATCGCCTGGCGGAGCAGTTCGGGCTTAAGGTGACCGAGACGCGCCCGGCCCTCGTGCCCCTCACCTTCGGAGAAGAGGCCGGGTTCAAGCCGCTGGCCGGCGTCGCGACCCCCGCCCGCGTCTCGGCCGGCGGCGCGGGGTTCGAAGAGGCGCTGCTGTTCACTCATCGCGGGCTGTCGGGGCCGGCAGTGCTTCAGGCGTCGTCCTACTGGCGCGAAGGGCAGCCGATCACGGTTGACCTCGCCCCTGGCGGGGCCTTGTTCGACACGCTGAAGGCGCGCCGCGCCACCGACGGGCGCAAGGCAATGGCTACGGTGCTGGCCGACCTTCTGCCCGCGCGATTGGCCGCGGACCTGGCGAAGCGGCATGGGCTGACCTGCAACCTTGCCGACATGTCCGACGCCGCCCTGCGGGATCTGGCCGGGGCGCTGACGGCGTGGGAACTCAAGCCCGCGGGCTCGGAAGGCTACCGGACCGCGGAGGTGACGCTGGGTGGCATCGACACCGCCGGGCTCGACAGCCGCACGATGGAAGCGAAGGCGGTGCCGGGATTGCATGCCATCGGCGAGGCGCTGGACGTCACCGGCTGGCTTGGCGGCTATAACTTCCAATGGGCCTGGTCCTCGGGCTGGGCCGCCGGAACGGCCATCGCGGCGCGAGGCCGGTAAGCGCCGAGGGGGGCCGTCCGCCCCCCGCGCCCTGCGGGCGCTCCCCCCGAGGATATTTCGAGACCACAGATGTCAGGGGAGCGCGGCGACGTGGGCGACGAAATCCTCGCCGCGCTTTTCGAAATCCGGGTACTGGTCGAAGCTGGCGGCCGCGGGCGCGAGCAGCACCGTCTCGCCCGGCTCGGCCTCGGCGGCGGCGCGGGCGACGGCGGCTTCCATCGTCTCGCAGATCTCGTGCGGCGTCTCGCCGAGTTGCAGGGCAAACTCGCGCGCCGAATGGCCGATGAGATAGGCCTTGGCGACCCGGTCGAAGTGCGGCGCGAGCGAAGCGATGCCACCTTCCTTGCCCAGCCCCCCGACGATCCAGCGAATGCGGCCGAAGGCCTGCAGCGCCTTCGCGGCGCTGTCGGCGTTGGTCGCCTTGCTGTCGTTGACGAAGCGAACGCCCCCCCGCTCGGCGACCAGTTGGCTGCGGTGCGGCAGGCCGGCGAAGGTGTGGAACGCCGCCTCGATGTCCTTCGGCGACAGCCCCAGGCCGCGCACGGCGGCATAGGCCGCGCAGGCGTTCTGGTGGTTGTGCGTGCCGGGCAGACCCTTGATGTCGCGCAGGTCGAGGCTGGCGACCTGCCGGCCCTTGCGCCACTCGGTCAGGAAATCCTTCCGCGCGAAGACCAGCCAGCCGGGGCCGGTGAGCTTGCGGTCGACCGATACGCGGATCAGCCGGTCGTCGGTCGGCCCCTCGGCCATCTGGTTGGCGAGGAAGCGTCCCTCGGGCTCGTCCACGCCGATCACCGCGCGGTCGGGGCCGCCTTCGGCGAAGAGCCGGCGCTTGGCGGCGAAGTAGCCGCCCATGCCGCCGTGGCGGTCCAGGTGGTCTGGCGTGAGGTTGGTGAACACCGCGACGTCCGGCGTCAGCGCGCGGGCAAGCTCGGTCTGGTAGGACGACAGCTCAAGCACCACGACGCCGCCATCCGCCGGCGGGTCGATGTCGAGCACGCCGCGGCCGATGTTGCCGGCCAGTTGCGAGGGGCGGCCACACTCCGTCAGCACATGATGAATGAGGGCCGAGGTCGTGGACTTGCCGTTCGAGCCTGTGACCGCGATCACCCGCGGCGGCTGGTCGTGCATGTGCCAGTCGGTGGAGCCGAGAGAGCGGAAGAAGAGGCCGATGTCGTTGTCGACCGGCACGCCTGCCTCCATCGCCCGCGCGATCCACTTGTTCGGCTCGGGATAGAGGTGCGGGATGCCGGGCGAGACAACCAGCGCCGCCACCTGCTCCCAGGCATCGGCGCGCGCGGGATCGTGCAGCGTCAGTCCCGCCGCCTCGGCCTTCGCCCGCGCTTCGGGGCTGTCGTCCCAGCAGAGCGCCCGCGCGCCACCGACCTCGAGCGCGCGGGCGGTCGCGAGCCCCGAGCGGCCGAGGCCCAGGACCATGACGCGCCGCCCCTCGAAGCCCGCGACCGGGATCATGCGTCGCCCCTCCGGGCGAGAGTCGGCGAGACCTTCATCAGCGCACCTTCAGCGTGGCCAGCCCGATCAACGCCAGGATCAGCGAGATGATCCAGAAGCGGATCACGATCTGGGGCTCCGCCCAGCCGCGCTTTTCGAAGTGGTGGTGGATCGGGGCCATGAGGAACACGCGCTTGCCCGTCCGCTTGAAATACAGCACCTGGATGATCACCGACAGCGCCTCGACCACGAACAGGCCGCCGACGATGGCCAGCACGATCTCGTGCTTGATCGCCACCGCGATGGCGCCGAGCGCGCCGCCGAGGGCCAGCGAGCCGGTGTCGCCCATGAAGACGGCCGCCGGGGGCGCATTGTACCACAGGAATCCCAGCCCGCCGCCGATCAGCGCGGCGGCGAAGATCAGGATCTCGCCCGTGCCGGGGACGTAGTGCACCTCGAGGTAGTCGGTGAAGTCCACCCGGCCCACGGCATAGGCGATGACGCCCAGCGTCGCGCCCGCGATCATCACCGGCATGATGGCGAGCCCGTCCAGCCCGTCGGTCAGGTTCACGGCATTGGCCGCGCCCACGATCACGATCATCGCGAAGGGCACGAACAGGAAGCCCAGGTTCAGCAGGAGTTCCTTGAACACCGGGAAGGCCAGTTGCCACGACAGCTCGGCCGGGTGGAAGAACGCGGCCCACGTCCCGGCGATGGCGGCGATGGTGAAGCCCAGGAGCAGCCGGACCTTGCCGGGCACGCCCTTGTGGTTGTTCTTCGACACCTTGGCGTAGTCGTCGGCGAAGCCGATCAGCCCGAAGCTGGTCGTCACGAAGATGATCATCCAGACATACGGGTTGTCGAGCCGCGCCCAAAGCAGCGTGCCTACCCCCAGCGCACCCAGGATCAGCACGCCGCCCATGGTGGGCGTGCCCGCCTTCGACACCACATGGCTTTCCGGCCCGTCCGAACGGATCGGCTGGCCGTGGCGCTGCCGCTTGCGCAGCAGGTCGATCAGCGGGCGCCCGAACAGGAAGCCGAAGATCAGCGCCGTGAAGAACGCCCCGCCCGCACGGAACGTGATGTAACGGAACAGGTTGAAGACGTCCCCGCCGTCAGAGAACTCGGTCAACCAGTAGAGCATGTTCAGCGGTCCCCTTCGCCTTCGGTCGCGCGGCGATGGCCCAATTTTCGGATGGCGTCAACGACGAGAGAGACGCGGCTGGACTTCGACCCCTTCACCAGCACGATGTCGCCGGCATCGGCCAGCGTGTGGGCGCGCGTGGCGAGTTCCTCGGCCGTTTCAGCCCAGGCGCCGCGGCGGTCCTCGGGCAGCGCGTCGTGCAGGTGTCGCATGAGCGGCCCAACGCAGTGCACGACGGCGACCTTGTCCATCGCCGGCAGGTCGGCCAGGTCGGCATGCATCCGCGCCTCTTCCCGCCCGAGCTCCAGCATGTCGCCCAGGATCGCGATGCGCCGCCCGCGCGACACCCGGCCCTTGCCGTCCTGCGGCTTGGCCGAGGCCAGCATGTCGAGCGCGGCGGACATCGAGGCGGGGTTGGCGTTGAATGCGTCGTCGATCAGGTCGATCGTCAGGTGGTCGTCCACGGTATCGAGCACCAGCGTCTCGCGCGTGCCGCGCCCCTCGGGCGGCGTCCACGTGGCCAAGTCGCAAAGCGCGCGGGCCGGGTCGGCGCCGACGCCGCTCGCTACCGCCAGCACGCCGAGCGCGTTCATCGCGAAGTGACGTCCCGGCGTGGCGACCTTCAACAGCACCTCCGCCCCGCCCGAGACGGCGCGCGCCGTGGTCGTGGTTTCGCCCACGGCGACCTCTCGTAGCCGGTGGTCGGCGTTTTCGCCTTCCCCGAAGGTTTCCAGCCGCGCGCCCGCCCGCTGGGCGGACGCCGAGAGAATCGGCGTCGTGGCAAGGTCGGCGTTGACGACGGCCAGACCGCCGGGCTCGAGGCCCTCGAAGATCGAGGCCTTCTCGTGCGCGATGCCCTCGACACTGTCGAAGGCCGCCAGGTGGGCCGGCGCGACGGTGGTGATCAGCGCGGCGTGCGGCCGGGCCATGCGTGACAGCGGCGCGATCTCGCCCGGGTGGTTCATCCCGATCTCGATCACCGCGAAGTCGGCGTCGGCGGGCATCCGCGCCAGTGTCAGCGGGACGCCCCAGTGATTGTTGAAGCTCTTCTCGGCCGCGTGCACCATGCCCTGCCCGCCGAAGACGACGCGCAGCATCTCCTTGGCCGAGGTCTTGCCGACCGAGCCGGTCACGCCGACCACCTGCGCCCGCGTCCGGGCGCGGCCCGCGCGGCCGAGCGCCTGGAGCGCCGTCAGCACGTCGTCCACGATCAGGAGCGGCGCGTCTTCGTCCACGCCCTCGGGGAGGCGCGAGACCAGTGCCGCGGCGGCCCCCTTCTCCAGCGCCTGCGCCACGAAGTCGTGGCCGTCGCGGACGTCCTTGAGCGCCACGAAGAGGTCGCCGGGTGCCAGGCTGCGGGTGTCGATCGACACGCCGTCGGCCGACCAGTCCCGCGTGGCGCGGCCGCCGGTGGCCGCGGCGGCTTCGGCCGACGTCCAGAGTCTCATGCGAGGTGACCGTCCAGCGCCGCGACGGCGACGCTCGCCTGTTCGGCGTCGTCGAACGGATAGACCGCGTCGCCCACGATCTGCCCGGTCTCGTGCCCCTTGCCCGCGACCAGCAGTGCGTCGCCGGGTTCGAGCGCGTCGACCCCGCGCAGGATAGCCTCGGCCCGGTCGCCGACCTCGAGCGCGTCGGGGTCGGCGGCAAGGATCTGGGCGCGGATCGCGGCCGGGTCCTCGCTGCGCGGGTTGTCGTCGGTGACGATGCGGAGGTCGGCATGCTCGGCCGCCGCCTGCCCCATCATCGGGCGCTTGCCCCGGTCGCGGTCGCCGCCCGCCCCGTAGACGACGATCAGCCGCCCCATCACGTGCGGGCGCAGCGCGCGCAGTGCCGTGGCAACGGCATCGGGCGTGTGGGCATAGTCGACGAACACCGCCGCGCCGTTCTCGCGCCGGGCGCACAGCTGCATCCGGCCGCGGACGGTGGTCAGGCGCGGCAGCGCGTCGAACACGCGGTCGGGGTCGGAGCCGCTCGCAATGGCGAGCCCCGCGGCGGCCAGCACGTTCTCGGCCTGGAAACCGCCGATGAGATTGAGCCGCATCTGCACCGCCTGCCCGTTCCACGCGCAGCGCAACTCCTGCCCCGTCGCGTCGTAGCGCTGCGCGACGATGCGCAGCGCCGCGTCGGGGCCGCGCCCGATGGTCAGCAGGTCCTGCCCCCGGTCGGTAGCGATTGCGGCGACCTCGGGGCCGCGTGGGTCGTCGATGTTGACGACGGCGACGCCGTCCTCGGACAGAAGGCGGTCGAACAGGCCGGCCTTGGCGGCGAAGTAGCTGTCGAGATCGCCGTGATAATCCAGGTGATCCTGGCTTAAGTTTGTAAAGGCCGCCGCCGCCAGGCGGATGCCGTCGAGCCGCCGCTGGTCCAGCCCGTGCGATGATGCCTCCATCGCCGCGTGGGTCACGCCGGCCTCGGCGGCCTCGGCCAGCACGCGGTGCAGCGTGATCGCGTCGGGCGTGGTGTGGGCAAGCGGGGCCTCGAACGCACCCTCGACGCCCGTGGTGCCGACGTTGACCGCCGCACGCCCCAGCGCCGTCCAGATCTGGCGGGTGAACGTGGCGACCGAGGTCTTCCCGTTGGTGCCCGTCACGGCGACCATCGTCTCGGGCTGCCGACGGAACCAGAGCGCCGCGGCATAGGCGAGCGCCTGGCGCGGATCCTCGGCCAGCACCAGCGCGGCATCGCTGCCCGCCAGCGCGTCGGCGGCCAGCCGCGCCCCTTCGCGGTCGGTCAGCACCGACCCCGCGCCCTGTTCCAGCGCCGTCGCGATGTAGGCCGCGCCGTGTACGCGCGATCCGGGCAGCGCCGCGAACAGGTGTCCGGGCCGCACCGCGCGGCTGTCCAGCGACAGCCCAGTCACCGGCGCGTCGCGTCCGCCCTGCGCCGTCAGTCCAAGTTGGGTGAGAGTGCTCGCCCGCGCCTCGCCTGTCATGGAGGCCCCGCCTTTCGTTACTGGCTCGAGACGAGTGTTAACCCGGAAGGCTCGGCAGGTTCAATGACGGGGCGAAGGCCGAGAAGCGGCGCGGTGCGGCGGATCACCTCGGCGGCCACGGGCACGGCGGTCCAGCCGGCGGTGCGCCGGGGCTCGGAGCCCGAGGTTTCGACCGGCTCGTCGAGCGTCAGGATCAGCACGTACTTGGGGTCGGACGCGGGGAAGACGCTGGCGAAGGTCGCGATCACCCGGTCGTTATAGTATCCGCCCGTGGGCCGCGGTTTATCGGCGGTGCCGGTCTTGCCGGCGACCTCGTAGCCCTCGACCTCGCCGAAACTTGCGGTTCCGCGCACGACGACCTGCCGCAGCATGTTGCGCGCCGCCTCGCTCACTTCTTCGCGCACGATGCGGGGTCCGTATTCCACACGCGACTTCTTGATCAGCGTGGGCTCGACCTTGCGGCCGCCGTTGAGCAGCGACGAATACGCCGTCGCCAGGTGCAGCGGGCTGGCCGACATGCCGTGCCCGTAGGACGCGGTGATGGTGACGATGTCGCTCCAGTTCTTCGGCAGAAGCGGTGCGCCGGTTGGCGCCTCGACCATCTCGACCGGGGTCGGCTCGAAGAAGCCGAGGCTTTTCAAGAACTCCTGCTGCCGCTTCGCCCCGATCTGGAGCGCCATGTTGGCGGTGCCCACGTTCGACGACTTCACGATCACGTCCGTGACGCTCAGCAGAGGGCCGTAGTTCTTGCCCTGGAACTCCTTGATCCAGTAGCGGCCCCACTTCATCGGCGCATCGGCGTCCACCTTGCTGTCAGCGTTGACCAGGCCCAGCTCCATCGCCTGCGCGGCGGCAAAGATCTTGAAGGTCGAGCCCAGCTCGTACACGCCCTGCACCGCGCGGTTGAACAGCGGGCTGTCCGAGGCGTCGCCCTGCGTCAGCGGCGCGGGGCGGTCGTTGGGGTCGAAGTCCGGCAGGCTCGCCATCGAGATGATCTCGCCCGAATGCACGTCCATCAGCACCGCCGCCGCGCCCTTGGCGTTCATCAGCTTCATGCCGCCGGCCAGCACCCGCTCGATCGCGGACTGGATCGTCAGGTCGATGGAAAGCTGCAGCGGCCGGCCGTCATGCGCCGGGTCGCGCAGGTAGTCGTCGAACGCCTTCTCGACCCCGGCCACGCCGATGACCTCGGCCGAGTGCACGCCCTCCTGCCCAAAGCGCGCGCCGCCCAGGATGTGGGCCGCGAGTTTGCCGTTGGGATAAAGCCGCATCTCGCGGGGGCCGAACAGAAGGCCGGGATCGCCGATCTCGTGCACGGCCTGCATCTGTTCGGGGCTGAGTTTCTTCTTGATCCACAGGAACTTGCGCTTCCCGGTGAAGTCGCGGATCAGCCGCTCCTCGTCGAGGTCCGGAAAGATTTTCACCAGTTCCTTGGCTGAACGCACCTTGTCGATCATGTGCGGCGGCTGGGCATAGAGCGAATAGGTGTCGAGGTTCGTCGCCAGCACCCGGCCGTTGCGGTCGGTGATGTCGGCGCGCTGCGCCAGAATCGACGCACCCGAGGCCGCCGCGCGCGGCTCTTCCGGCACCGAGGCGGCAAGCACGCCCATCCGCGCCCCCACCGTGCCGAAGGCGCAGAAGAAGAAGACGGCCAGCACCAGAAGCCGCCCCTCGGCCCGCACGCGGGCGCGATCACGCATCTCCTCGTGGCGCAGGCGCAGGTTCTCGCGCTCGATCGCGTCCGGGTTCTCCCCCGTCTCGCGGGCGCGCAGGATGCGGGCGAGCGGACGAAGTGGCGTGCGGATCATGGAAACTCTCCGTCCGGTGCGCTGACGGTGACGGGCGCCGTCAGAAGCTCGAGCTCGGGTTCGGGGCTCGGATAGGCCACCTGGTCGACCTCGGCGAACTGCTCGGGCGCGAGCGGCAAGAGGCCCAGCCGGTCGAAGTTCATAAGCGCCAGTTCGCGCAGCCGGTCGGGCCGGTTCAGGTAGGCCCACTCAGCGCGCAGGATGCCCAGCGTCTCGCGCTTGTCGGCGATCTGGCGGCGCAGATCCTCGACCTCGGCCAGCGAGTCCTGCGTCTCGTAGTTCTGGGTGTAGGCCCAGAAGGCCAGCCCCATCACGGCGAGGGCGGAGAGGATGTAGAGAACGCTGCGCATGTCAGACCTTGCCCCTGATCTCGAATTTCGGAAGCCCCAGCTTCGCCCGGTCCACCGGCCCCGCCGGCGCCTCGGTCCGCCGCCCCAGCCGCAGCCGCGCCGAGCGGGCGCGCGGGTTGTCTTCCAGTTCCTGCCTGTCAGGGCCGATGCCCTTGGTGACGCGCTCGAAGCGCGGTTCGGCCTTCTCGATCTCGGGGGCGTGGCGGCTGCCCCGGCCGCCGCCGCCCGAGCGGTCCTGGAAGAACCGCTTCACCACGCGGTCCTCGAGCGAGTGGAAGCTGACCACCGCCAGCTGCCCGCCCGGCCTCAGCGCGCGCTCGGCCGCCTCCAGGCCGTCGACCAGTTCGCCGAACTCGTCGTTCACCGCGATGCGGAGCGCCTGGAAACTGCGGGTCGCCGGATGGCTCTGCCCCGGCTTCTGACGCGGCAGGCAGCCCTCGACAATCTCGGCCAGCCGCATGGTCGTCTCGATCGGCGCGTCGGTGCGCGCCCGGACGATCGCGCGTGCGATGCGGCGCGCGGCGCGCTCTTCGCCGTAGTGAAACAAGATGTCGGCCAGTAGCCCCTCGTCGGCGGTGTTGACGATATCCGCGGCCGTCGGCCCGCTTTGCCCCATCCGCATGTCGAGCGGCCCGGCTTTCTGGAACGAGAACCCGCGCTCGGCCTGGTCAAGCTGCATGGACGATACGCCGAGGTCCAGCACCACGCCGTCGAGCGGCGCGCCGGCATACGTGTCGAGCTGGCTGAACGTGCCTTCGACCAGCGTGAGCCGGTCGCCGAAATCGCCTTTCCACGCGGCGGCCATGTCAAAGACGGACGGGTCGCGGTCGACCCCGATCACGCGGTCGGCCCCGGCCTCGAGCAGGCCGCGCGCATAGCCGCCCGCGCCGAAGGTGCCGTCGAGCCAGAAACCTTCGACCGGCGCGACCTCGGCCAGAAGCGGACGCAGCAGGACCGGCACGTGAGGAGCGGACGGTGCGGCCGACGCTGATGGCATCGCCTTACTCCTCCTCTCCGTCGTCTTCCAGGTCTCCGCCTTCGAGATAGACGGACGGATCTGCATCGGGATCGAAATCGTCATCCTCGTCAAGGCCGGCATAGGCCTCTTCGTCGTACGTCTCGGGCTTCCAGATCTCGAAGGTGTCGCCGTTGCCGATGAAGAACGCCTCGCCGTCGAGCCCGATCTTCTCGCGCAGCTTGATCGGCAGGACCAACCGGCCGGTTTCGTCGACCGAGGTGGGCACCGCCTGGCCGTTGTAGAGCCGCTGGAGCGCGCGCCGCTTCTTCGAGGCGCGGGGCATCTTGCGGATCTTCTTGTCGACGCTCTGGATGGCCTTGACGGTGAAGCACTCAAGGTAGTGGCGGCGCTGGTCGCCGTAGACGATGACGAGCTCGGGATTGCGGCCTTCGACCCAGCTGGGATCGCCGCTTTCGAGGACGCGCCGAAAGCCGGCCGGGATCGAGACCCTGCCCTTCGTGTCCACCTTGTGGACGCTTTCGCCTCGAAACGTGCGGACCACTTTTTCGTGGCTCCTTACCCTGCCCGTCCCCAAATTGCCGCCCGCAAACGAAAAGCGGCGGACCGAACTGCTGCCACCGTTCGATCCGCCGCCGTTCTCCCGTTTCCGGGGTACGTCCGACTGCGCGCGCCACCTGGGGGGATGTCTGCTCGCCCGCGCGCCGGATCTCTTTTGTACGAATGTCGGGGCGCCTGTATGAAACCTGCTCGGGTTCTTTTTGCTTACCGCGAGGTCTTTGCGCCTCTCGTTGTCTGCCCGTCCATTCGATGATTTAGGGATGCCACGGGAATTCGTGGGAAGCAACAAAAATCTGCGGCTGCGGACGGGCTCGGGCTGGCTGTCCGGCCTGTTTTCAAGGCGATTCCGAGGGCAATACGCTATGCGCAGCACAACCTGAGGTGCGCCAAGGCCGACACCCGCGCAAGATGTAGTTATCTTCCTAGGGGAGGAAAAAAGTTCCGCGGCTTGGCGAAAATGTGACTCAGCGCGCCCGTTTCGGCGCGTCTGGAACCGCGCCTCGCACCGCTAGTAGAAGGACGGGTTTGCTTGAACGGCGCAGTTTCCTGAGGTTTCGGGCGGGTCGTCGAATATTCGGCATCTCCTGCGCCCATCCGGTGCCCACGAGATGGAGGAGCCATTCCCTCGAAGTCCCGTGGCCGCCCCTCGCCCCCGCGCCGGTGCCGCGGGATCCCGCCCCGGCCCACCGATGCGGGCCGGGACCATAAATTCCCGTCCCGCGGGCTCAGGCCATGCCGCCGGCGACCAGGCGGTGCGCCAGCCGGTCATAGGCCTCGGCCTCGGGACGGTCGGTCGCCGCGATGGGCGTACCCTCGTCCCCCGCGATCCGCACGTTGACGCTCAGGGGAAGCTCGCCGAGGAAAGGCACGCCCAGCCGATCGGCCTCGGCTTTCACGCCGCCCTCCCCGAAGGGATGAGAGGGCTTGCCGCAATGGGGGCAGTGGAAGATCGACATATTCTCGATCAGCCCGAGCACCGGCGTCTTCAGCGTCTGGAACATGTTCAGCGCCTTGCGCGCATCCAGCAGCGCCACGTCCTGCGGCGTCGACACCACCAGCGCGCCCGTCAGCGCCGTGCGCTGGCACAGAGTCAGCTGCACGTCTCCGGTGCCCGGCGGCAGATCCACCAGCAGGATGTCCAGCTCGCCCCACTGCACCTGCCCCAGCATCTGTTGCAGAGCGCCCATCAGCATCGGCCCGCGCCAGACCACCGCCTTGTCCGGGTCCACCATCAGCCCGATCGACATCATCGTGACGCCGTGGGCCTTCAGAGGAATGATGGTCTTGCCGTCGGGCGAAGCCGGGCGCTGGTTCACGCCCATCATGCGCGGCTGACTGGGCCCATAGATGTCGGCGTCGAGCAGTCCGACCCGCCGCCCCTGCCGTGCCAGCGCCACGGCGAGGTTCGACGACACGGTCGATTTTCCCACGCCGCCCTTGCCAGAACCGATGGCGATGATCCGGTCGACGCCAGTGACCTTCTGCGGCCCGCCCTGCTGTTGCGGCGTCGGGTGCCGCCCGACCTTCAGGCCCGGCGGCTCTTGCCCGGGCTTCTTGGCCGGCCCGTGCGCGGTCAGCACGGCCGAGACCGCCTCGACCCCCTCGAGCCGGGCCACCGCCGCCTCGGCCGCCTCTCGGACAGGGCCGAGCGCGCGGGCCACGTCGGCGTCGGGCGCCTCGATCACGAATCGTGCGGTGCCGCCTTCGACCGCCACGGCGCGCACGAGGTCGCGGGAGACGAGGTCGCCGCCGTCCGGCAGTTCGACCCCGCGCAGGGCGTTAAGGATGTCTTCGCGTGTCGCCGGCATGTCGCCTCCGTCCGTTTGGTTCCGCTTCAGGGTGCACCGTTTGCCCCGCGGGGCAAGATGGGGGCGCGGCTGCCGCAGGGACAGGCGATGTGCCTGAAAAATAGGTCAGCACTACATATGCAATTGCTGCATGGCAGCATTGAGCTTTTCCGGGATTGTGGCGACGGGCCAGCCGCTTATCTTCGGTCTCAAGCGGCGCACGATGCCGATGCAACGAACTGACCGAGGCGCAAGAGCAATGGCCTATGCAAACTATTCCCGCACCGTCGAAGCGGGTCTTCTGGACCGGATCGCGTCGTTCCTGAAGGACGCGGGCGAGCGGCTGGAGCGCTATCGCCTGTACCGCCGGACCCTGACCGAACTCGACGCGCTGAGCAACCGCGAACTTGCCGATCTCGGCATCGGTCGCTCGGGCATCCGCCGGGTGGCCTACGAGGCGGCGTACCAGAACTGAGTTTTCCGGTTCGGAGAGCCCCTCCTCCTCCCTGGGTTCTCTGACTGGCGCGGCGGCATCCTCCTCCTCCCTGATGTCGCCGCTACTTCTTCGGAGCCACAGCGCTCCACCGGATACGGACCGCCCCTCCTCCTCCCTGGGTGAGTTCGTTGACAGAGCGGCGGCGTCCACCTCCTCCCGGGCGCCGCCGCGCTCAAGACAC
>NZ_FOXA01000010.1 GCF_900115595.1 Tranquillimonas alkanivorans | reverse complement strand
CACCGATGTAGTCGCTGACCTGCCCCGCCGTCACGAACAGGTTCAGCGGGCGTCCCTGGC
Organism: Tranquillimonas alkanivorans; assembly: GCF_900115595.1. Lineage (GTDB taxonomy): Bacteria > Pseudomonadota > Alphaproteobacteria > Rhodobacterales > Rhodobacteraceae > Tranquillimonas > Tranquillimonas alkanivorans. The sequence continues at coordinate 141,884 of NZ_FOXA01000010.1, read as the reverse complement.
TGTCGCAAATGGCGTGCAGCTTGGTGTTCATGCCGCCCTTGGTGCGTCCGATCAGGCGGCCGCGCCCCCCTTTTTGACGGCCAGTCTGGACGCGGTGCGGTGGGCCTTCAGGTAGGTGGCGTCGATCATCACGGTCTTCTTCTCGCCGTGCCCGGCAGCCAGTCCAGCCATCATCTTCGCGAAGATGCCTTTATCGCTCCAACGTTTCCAACGGTTGTAGAGCGTCTTGTGGGGACCATATTCCTTCGGCGCATCTCGCCATCGTAACCCATTGCGATTGATGAAGATAATCCCGCTGAGGACGCGCCGGTCATCGACGCGCGGCTTGCCGTGGGACTTCGGAAAATAGGGCTCCAAACGTGCCATCTGCGCGCCGCTCAGCCAGAAGAGATCAGACATGTTCACCGCCCGGTTTTCGCGCGGTCAATCATGCCGTTCGACTGAATTCAATGGGTCCTGAGCCTAGCGTCGTGGGAAACGACGCATCGACGCACGCTCATTCCTCCGCTCGGCCCGACATCCGGTCGAGGCCATCCATGTCGCGCTCGTGGCTCAGCATCAGCGCAAGGGGGCGGAGCTGGCGGACGTGGGCGAAGACGATGACGAGGGTGACGGTCACCGGGAGGGCGAGGATGGCGCCGGCGACGCCCCAGATCCAGCTCCACAGGACCAGCACGATCAGCACGACGAGGGGCGAGATCGAGACGCGCCGACCCTGCACGCGTGGGTCGACGTAGTTTCCCATGACCTGCTCGATCACGAGGATGCCGGCCCCGACGAAGATCGCCGTACCCAGGTCCTTCTGCACGAAGGCATAGATGATCGGCAGGATGCCGGCGATGATCGAGCCGAAGGTGGGGATGAAGTTCAGAAGGAAGGCCAGGAGCGCCCAGACGAACAGGAGGTCGATCCCGAACATCCATAGCCAGCCCGCGTAAAGGACTGCGGTCAGGACGCCAAGGATCGTGCGCGCCCAGAGGTACTGGCGCAGGCGCTCGGCGACGACGCCGAGAGACGAGAATGATCGCTCTCGCATTGAGCCCGACAGGAAGGCGGTGAACTTGTCGCGCCAGCGCGGCGCCTCGACCAGCATCATGAGCGCCAGGAAGAAGACCAGTGCCGCTCCGGCCAGGGTGGTCCCGGCGGCGCTCAGGATCGTCGAGGCGAGGCCCGAGGCCCAGTCGGTCAGCGCACCGGTCAGGCTCTCGCCGGCGCCGGTGAAAAGGTCGACGATCTGCGAGGCGAAGCCATTCGAGCCCTGGGCGCCGCTGGCCTCCGCGCCGGCCGTGCCGGCCGAGGCACCGGGTTGGCTCGCGCTGTCGCCTCGCACCTCTCCTCCGAAGTTCGGCAGCAGCTGCTGTGAGCCGCCCACGCTGCCGGGTACCTTGCTCATGGCCTGTTGCGCGGCCAGCCAGATGCTTCCGACGAAGGCCACCAGCACCAGGAACACCGTCGTCATCGCTGCCGCGTGCCCGACCCAGCGGAACCGGCGGGGCAGGTGGCGCGCGACGCCTTCGTCGATGGGTGCGACGAGGAGCGCGACGAAGGCCGCGAAGAGCACGGGCACCGCAACCGGCGCCGCGGCCCGCAGGGCCCAGCCGACGAGGATCGTGGTGATGACGGCGACCAGCCACAGCAGGACGTCACGGAAGCCGCCGCTGTCCTTCGGCATCTGATGATCCTGTCCGTCGCGGCTTACCTCGTCCATGCTTTGCCCTCCGCTTCAGCCCTTTGCAGCACAAGCGGCGGCTTCTCTCCGAAGTTCCAGCCGTCGACGGGACGGGTGCGGCATGAAGCTGCGGAACCGGGTTCGAGCAGAGGATGTTGAACCGCGACCCCCGAAGCGGAGGACTGCCCTTGCACAGCATCTCGGTCGCGATTCCGGCGTCCAACGAAGCCGCCGTGATCGCGCAATGCCTTGCCGGCATCGACGCGGCCGCGAGCCACCTGGCCGAGCCCGTGTCGGTCGTCGTGCTGGTCAACAACAGCTCTGACGGCACGGCCGATGTGGCCCGGCGCGCGGCCGCAGGAATGCGGTGCCGCATGCGCGTGATCGAGCGCCACCTGCCCGCAGACCGCGCCGACGCGGGACGGGCCCGCCGGCTCGCCATGCAAGAGGCCGCCGAAATGTGCGGTCGCGAGGGGATCGTCCTGACGACCGACGCCGACGCCCGCCTGTCGCCGCTGACGCTGGCGGCGCTGGCGCGGTCGGCTGTCGCGCGGACGGACGTCGTCTGCGGCTCGATCTGGACGTCCGCGCCGGGCGAGCGCCGGGCGCAGGAGCCGCAACTCCTTTTCACGCGGCCCGAGACGCGGGCCTACTGGGCGCTGGCCGCAGAGTTGCGCCGCGCGATCGACCGGCTCAACGGCGATTTGAGCGACGGCCGAATGCCGCATTACCACGAATCCGGCGCCTGCCTCGCCGTCTCGGCCCGCTTCCTCGATCGGATCGGCGGCATGCCGGACGTGGCCGAAAGCGAGGACCGGGCGCTGGTGCGCCGGGCCGAGGAGGCGGGCGTGCCGGTGCGGTATTGCGACCGCGCACGGGCCTGGGTGTCGGCCCGGCTCGACGGGCGGGCGCGCAGCGGCATGGCGGACGCGCTGCGACGGCGGCTGACCGAGGATGATCCTCCGGTAGACAGCGCGCTCGACACCGTCGCCGCCTATGGCGACCGTTGGCGCGCCACCTGTGACGCCGCGGTACAGGGCCAGCGCGGCCCCGGGCGCCGGGCGGCGCCGGCGTTGCGCGAAAGTGACCTGGCGCGGGACCTTCCGGCGCTCGCCGCCCTCGTCCGGGACGAGGTGCGGCCGGCGATGGCGGACCTGCGCGTGCGGGAGAACGCGGCATGACCCTTGCCGACCGCCTTTCCGAACTCGCCCCGCCGGGACCGGATGCACCGGACATGGCGACGCTGATCGCCGCGCTGCGCCGCGAAGGCGTGTTGGCGGCCTGCGCGCCTGCGTCCCATGGCGGCGCTGACCTTGCGCACCATCCCGACGATCCCGTGCGTCTTCTCGAGACGCTGGCCGAGGTCGGGCGCGCCGACCTGTCGGCTGGACGGCTGTTCGAGGGTCACGTGAACGCTGTGAAGCTGGTGACGCTTTACGCTGAGGGACCGCAGCGCGACCGGCTGCTCGATGCGGCGGGGCAGGGGGCGCTGTTCGGCGTCTGGGGGGCCGACGGACCCGACCCGGTGCGGCTCGAAGGGGACCGGCTGAGTGGACAGAAGCTGTTCGCCTCGGGCGCCGACGTGCTGGACGTGGCAGTGGTCAGCGCCCGGGACACCGACGATAAGCTGCAACTTCTGGTGCTCGAGAGGGACCGGCTCCGTGATCGGCTGTATCCCGAGGAATGGTCCGTGAGCGGGATGGAGGCGACAGCCTCCGGCCGGTGCGACCTCGAGGGGCTGGTGGTGCACAAGGATGACATGCTTGGCGGGCCGGGGGACTTCCTGCGCGAGCCGCATTTCCAAGGTGGCGTCTGGCGCTATGCCGCCGTGCAGATGGGAGCGATGCGCGCGATGACCGCCGCCGCTGCCGCGCAGCTTGAGACGCGCGGGCAGGCGGACGCGCCGCTTCAGTCGGCGCGCTTGCGCGCCATGGTGACGGCGTGCGAGACGGCGCGCCTGTGGCTCGTGCGCGCCGCGGAAGCGGTGGAGCATCCGGACGCCACGCTTGAGGCCGCCGCGACATCGATCCTCGCCCGACTCAAGACGGCGGAGGAGGCAGTCGCACTGATGGCGGCGATGGACCAGGCGCTGGGCGCGGCGTCTTTCGCCACCTCGCACCCCGTCGAACGGCGGCGCCGCGACCTGCAATTCTATCTCCGGCAAGCAAACCCGGACGGGCTGGGCGAGACGGCGATGCGCACGATCCGGCAGGACGCACGCCTTGCCCGAGACTGGAGCCTAACGTGAGCGCACTGCTCGACGCCGTCGCGACCGCGCCACGCATCGGCGTGGAAGAACTGCTGCACGGTCACACCGCGCTGGTCGTCGTCGCGCCGCACCCGGATGACGAGACGCTGGGCTGCGGCGCCCTGATGCACGACGCCGCGCGGCTGGGCGTGCCGGTGCACGTCGTCTGCCTGACCGATGGCTCCGCCTCCCACCCGAACTCCCTGCGCTGGCCTCCGCCGCGGCTCGCGGCGCGGCGGGAGGCCGAGTTGCGGGCGGCGGTGACGCGCCTCGCCCCCACGGCGCAGGTGACCTGCCTGCGCTACCCCGATTGCGGCCTGCCGAGCGACGCCGAGGCCGGCCCTTGCACCGCCGCGCTGATCCGTCTGATCCCGCCGGGCGCGCTGGTCACCGTGACGTGGGAGGGCGACCCGCACGAGGATCACGTCTCGGCCGCGCGGCTTGTCGGACAGGCGGCGGCGCAGGTGCCGTGCGCGCTGCGAGCCTACCCGATCTGGGGTCGCTTCCGGCCGTGCGCCACGCCGCGCGGCCCGGTCCGGGTGGAGGCGAGCGCCGAGGCGCAGGCCGCCAAGCGGGAAGCCCTGGCCTGCCACGCCACGCAGATGACGGCGCTCATCGACGACGACCCCAAGGGTTTCGTGATGAAGGCCGAGCACCAGCGCCACTTCCTCGATCACCCGGAGATCCTGCTTGCCGCTTGAAGAAACGCTCGACCACCTGCGCACGCTCTACGCCGCCGATCCCGACCCGTGGCGGCACGACCAGAGCAGGTACGAGAGGGAGAAGCATACGCGCACCGTCAAGGCGGCGGGCGACGGGCCGTTCCGGCAGGTGGTCGAGATCGGCTGCGGCACGGGTGCGCTGACCGCCCGCCTTGCCCCGCTTTGCGACCGGCTGACGGCGCTTGAGGCGGTGCCCGAGGTGCTGGCGACCGCACGCGTACGGATGGAGGGGCAGGGGCACGTGACGGTCGCGCCGGCGGTGGTGCCGCACGACCTGCCCGAGCTGTCGCCGGACCTCGTGGTGCTGTCCGAGGTGCTGTACTTCCTCACGCCGCAGGACATCGCGGCACTGGGCGGCTGGATTGGCACCCGCGCCGCGCCGGGCGCGCGGATCGTGGCGGTCAACTGGACCGGTGACACAGGTCATGCGCTTGGCGGACCGGAGGCCGTCGACCTGCTGCGACAGTCACTGACGCATGCGACGTGGGAGCCCCAGGTGATTTTCCCGGGTCACGTCATCGACTGCGGCACCTGTCGGTGAGCCGTCAAAGCTGCGTCGGCAGAAGGATCGCCGCGACCGCGAGCCAGATGGCGACCGTCCGGACGTTGCCGGTGAGCGACGGCAGGTCGTCCAGGCGGTCCAGCAGGCCGCGGCGGTGCTTGCGCTTCTTTCTCCAGTCAACGCAGGTCGACGACGGTACGTAGACGAGCATCCCTGTCTTCCGTTTGCTATCCCCGTCGGACAGGATCGCGCCGCGTGTGGCAAAGTTCGGGCAGCGCCGGGGCAATTTCCGGCGCACCTATGGATTGTGTCAGCCCACCGTCATCTTGCGGTTCGCCTCGGGATCGTCGGTCGAGTACGGCACCGTCTCAAGCGCCTGCCACACGGCGGCCGGCACCGGCGTGTCGAGCCAGTCCAGCGTCTGGCGCACGCGCTCGGGCTTCGTCACGCCGATCAGCGTCGATGCGATGCGCGGGTCGCGGGCCGAGAATTGCAGCGCCACCGCGCCCATCGGCACGCCATGCTCGGCGCAGATACGCTCGATCTGGCGGACCGGCGCGAGTTGATCCTCGCCCGCCTCCTGATAGGCGATGCGCGGGGCGGCGTCGGCGCCCTTGGCCAGCGCGCCGCTGGCGTAGGGCGCGGCATTCATCACCGCGATGCCCGCGCCGTGGGCATAGTCGTAAAGCTCGGTCGCCTGCCGGTTCAGCAGGTTGAAGCGGTTGTGATTGATGATCAGGTCGAAAGGCCGGTCCTTCACTATCGGCAGCATCAGGTCAATCTTGCCCATGGCCAGACCCACGGCGTCCGCCAAGCCCTCTTCCTTCATCTTGAAGAGTTCGTCGAGTGCACCACCCTCGCGCGTGACCTCGTCCACGTCCGCGACGTGCTCGGGGTCGTGCAGGTGCAGGATGCCGACGTAGTCCAGCCCCAGCGCCTCGAGGCTTTCCTCGAGCGAGCGCCGCGCCTGCGCCGCGTCCAGGCGGTTCGTCTCTCCGTCGCGGTCGAGCTTGGTCGAGAGGACGAAACCCTCCGGCAGCCCGCCGCGGGCGCGGATCGCCTCTCCAATGCGCTGCTCGCTCCGGCCCTGACCGTAGTTGCGCGAGGTGTCGAGCACGTTGACCGGGCTCTCGAAGATCGCCTCAAGTGTCTCCCGCGCACGCGCCTCGTCCACGGAGTAGCCATACGTGGCGGGCATGTCGCCAAGCGCGGAGGTGCCGAAGCTGACCTCAGTGACCTCGACACCGGTATTGCCGATGCTGATTTTCTTCATCTCGCCCTCCCTCAGATCGAGCCCGCCTCGACCATGTAGTTGTTCGCGGTGCACATCGCCGCGTCGTCCGAGGCCAGGAACAGCACCATCCGCGCGACGTAGACCGGGTCGATCAGGTCGGGCAGACACTGCCGCTCGCGGTGCTTCTCCAGTCCCTCGGGCGTGGCCCACAGCTCTTTCTGCCGCTCGGTCATGATCCAGCCGGGCACGACGGTGTTCACGCGGATACGGTGGCCGCCCAGGTCGCGCGCCATCGTCCGCGTCAGCCCGTGCACGGCGGCCTTCGCGGTGGCGTAGGCGGGGAAGCCGCCACCGGCCTCCCACCACGAGTTCGAGCCCATGTTGACGATCGATCCGCCGCCCAAATCGATCATGCCGGGCGCGACGGACTGGATGGCGAAGAACATGTGGCGCAGGTTCGTCGCTGCACGCTCGTCCCAGTACTCCGCCGTCACATCACGCCAGTCGTGCCGATCGTCGCGCGCCGCGTTGTTCACCAGCACGGTCGCCGGGCCCAACCGGTCCTTCAGCGCGCCGAGCGCGGCCTGAAGCGCCGCGATGTCGCGCAGATCGCAGATCTCGTAGGTCACGTTCGGGCCCAGACGCTCGGCCAGCGCCCGGCTGCCGTCCGCGTCGAGGTCCAGGAAGCCCACTCGTGCTCCCTGGTCGGCGAAGGCGGTGACGATTTCCCTGCCGATCCCCGACGCGCCGCCGGTGACGAAGACGGTCGCGCCGTCAAGGCTGGGGTATCGGGCGAACTTGCCGCTCATCTTCTCCTCCTCGCTTGCTTCGGCCTCTGGATACGCGGCGCGTTGGCCGATGCCAACGGGAAGCTCAGTCTCGCGGCCGCGCCCCCCACCGGTGTACCTCGGCCATAAGTCCTTGCGGCGCGATGCCGGCGAGCATTGTGATGACCTTGCTGGGCAGCGACGGGATCGCGCCACGTTCGCCCTTCATCAGCGCCTCGTAGCCCTTGCGCGCGACGTCGGTCGGGTCTTCCTTCTTCGCGTCCTCAATGGGCGCGTCCTGCATGCCGGCGCGGTCGAAGATCTCGGTCTCGACGGGGCCGGGCATCAGGCAGGTCAGCACGACGTCGTTCTCCTTCCACTCGTCCTGCAGCGCGTAGCACAGGCTGTCGAGGTACGACTTCGTAGCATTGTAAACGGCGTCGTAGGGGCCGGGAACGAACCCGCCGAGCGAGCCGGTGACCAGGATGCGGCCCCCGCCTTGCGCGCGCATCTTCCGGCCGACCCTGTGCAGCATCGACGTGGTCTGGAGCACGTTGAGATCGATCAGCCGCTTCACGTCCCGCCACTTCTGTTCGTGGAACGCGTGGCCGAGCGCCTGGCCCACGTTGGCGAAGAACAGGTCGATCTTCCGGTGCTCGACCGTCTGCCACAGCGTCTCGACGCCCCTGCGGCCCGACAGGTCCGCCTGCACTGTCTCGACTTCGCCACCCAGGCGCCGCAGCTTGTCAGCCGCCTCCTCGATGGCGTCGCTGTCCGAGCAGATGACCAGCCGGTGACCGTCTTCGACGGCACGACGGGCGAGTTCATAGCCGATGCCGTCGGAGGCGCCCGTGACGAGCGCGAGCGTGTCAGCCATCCGTCTTCTCCCCGTCCGGCCGGGCCATGTCGCGGTGCATCTTCGCCAGTACCGCGTCCGGGATGATGCCCGAGAACGTCTTCTGAACCTTGTTCATAAAACCCGTGGTGACGCCCGAGCGTCCCTTCTTCATCGCGGTCCAGCCCTCTTCGGCCACCATCGCCGGATCGTCCTTGCCGTCATCCTTGCCAACCGGCGTGTCCTCCATGTGGGCGCGGGCGAAAAATTCGGTATCGGTGGGACCGGGCATCAGGCAGCTCACCGTCACCCCCGTGTCCTTCAGCTCGTTCCGGATGCCCCAGCTCAGCGTGTCCAGGTACGCCTTCGTCGCGTTGTAGACCGCCTGGTAACTGCCGGGGATCATCCCGGCGATCGAGCCGGTGACGAGGATGCGGCCTTCGCCGCGCGCCTTCATCTGTTGCGCCATCCGGTGCAGCAGCGCGGTGGTGCCGGTGACGTTGACGTGCATCACCGACTCCACCTCGTCCCAGTCCTGATCAAGGAAGGCGTGGCCCAAGCCGCGCCCGGCATTGGCGCACAGGTAGTCCACGCCCAGACCCCCGATCACGTCCCACAGCTTCGCGAGGCCGTGCTCGGTGCCCAGGTCGGCCTGCACGGCGCGGACCGACACCTGTCCGTCCAGCAGGCTGCCCGCCGCGACCTCGAGTTCGGGGTCGTCGGCGCACAGGATGACGTCGCAGCCGTCGCGGACGGCGCACCGGGCCAGCTCCAGCCCGATGCCCGAAGAGGCGCCCGTGACGACCGCCAGCTTTCGCCCCACCGTCACGAGAGGCTCGTGCCGGGCTTCAGAACGACTTTGGTCCACTCGTTCTGGTTGTATCGGAAATTCTCATACCCCCGCGCCGCCTCTTCCAGCGGCAGCCGGTGCGAGATCATGAACGTCGTGTCCAGCTCGCCGTCCTGGATCCGCTTGAGCAGGTCCTTGGTGTACTTCTGAACGTGCGTCTGCCCTGTCCTGACCTGCAGGCCCTTCTCCATCAGCGCGCCCAGCGGGAACTTGTCGACGAAGCCGCCATAGACGCCCGGCATCGACACGCGACCGCCCTTGCGTACCGCCAGAAGCGCCTCGCGAAGGGCATGAGCGCTGTCGGCCCCCATTCCGACGGCCTGTTTCACCTGGTCGCTCACGGCGTCCGGAGCGAAGCCGTGGCTTTCCATGCCCACCGCGTCGATCACCGCGTCGGGGCCGAAGCCGCCCGACATCTCCATCAGCGCTTCGAGCATCTTGGTCTGCGTGTAGTCGATGACCTTCGCACCGAGCTTGCGCGCCAGCTCCAGCCGGTGCGGGTGGTGGTCGATGGCGATGACGCGCGCCGCGCCCATCACCAGTGCGCTCTGCACCGCGAACAGCCCGACGGGCCCGCAGCCCCAGACGGCGACGGTATCGCCTTCCTCAATGTCGGCGTTCTCGGCCGCCATCCAGCCGGTGGGCAGGATGTCGGACAGGAACAGCACCTCGTCGTCGTCCATCCCGTCCGGGATCACGATCGGGCCCACGTCCGAGAACGGCACGCGCACGTACTCGGCCTGCCCGCCGGGGTAGCCGCCGGTCAGGTGCGAATAGCCGAAGAGCCCGGACATCGCGTGGCCGTACAGCGGCTCGCTCAAGTCCTGCTTCTCGACCGGGTTCGAGTTGTCGCAGGCCGAGTACTGCTGCTTCATGCAGTGGAAGCACTTCCCGCACGAGATGGTGAACGGCACCACCACGCGCTGCCCCTTTTGCAGCGTGCTCTTGGGCCCGGTTTCGACGACGCGGCCCATGAACTCGTGGCCCAGGATGTCGCCGGACATCAGGCCGGGGATCACTCCGTCGTAGAGGTGAAGGTCCGAGCCGCAGATGGCGGTCGAGGTGACCTCGATGATCGCGTCGCGGGGGTTGACGATCTCGGGATCCGGGACCGTCTCCACCCGGACGTCGTGCTTTCCTTGCCAGGTCAGTGCGCGCATGTCGGGCTCCCTCAGGCTGCGGTTCTGCGGTTGCGGTTGGTGGCGATTTCGCCGGTCTCCATGAGCATCTTGAAGCGCTTCAGCTCGCGCCTGCCCTGCAGCGCGGGCTCGCGTTGAAAGAGGCTTGCGATCCAGCGGCCAAGTTCGCCCCCCGGCGGCTTGTAGGCGATCAGCGCCAGCACCTCGGTGCCGCGCCCGGCGGGAGCGTCGCGGAACATCACCTTGCCCTCGGTGTCGATGTCCGAGGTCTCGGTCGACCGCCAGGCGATCTGCTCGCCGTCGCGGGCGTCGGTGATCCGGGTCTCGACATGCACGTCCCGTCCCATGGGGCCGGCGATGACCCATCGCGTCAGGTCGCCCTGAACGTCGACGTCCTTCACATGCTCCATGAAAAGCGGGAGGTTCTTGAAGTCGCGCCAGTAGTTGTAAAGCTCTTGCCGCGGGTGGTTGATCGTGACCGTACGCCCGGTGACGGCGTATCCACCGAAGCGCGACCGGCGCGCGGTCCGGCCCGGCGCGCTGTCGCCTGGATGGTCCACTCGGTCGGCGCGATTGGCCCGTGCCCACCACGCGTATCCGGCCGCGCCGGCGGCGGCGCCAAGCCCCAACGCGAAAAGCACCGAACCGCGCTCGGGCGCATGGTCGGCCAAGCGGCGTCTTTCGTAATGATCCATATTTCACTCCTTCCGTCAGCCACGCACGCGGCACGGGCGGGCAGAGCCGTGCAGCGCGACGGTCGGAGACACAGGTCCCCCGTCAGCCGCGGGTTCCCTTGGGCCCGGTCACGTTTGGAGTGGCCGCTGGTTTTGGCAAGCGCGGGAGGCGGCGTAGGACTCGGGCCGAACGCGCTGGTCAATGAGGGCGAGACGTGGCGCCCATAATCCGTCACCTGCGCAAATGCGGCCTGTGTGCACGGCACTGGAGGGACCTGCTGGTTTTTCGCCTGACAATCCCGATTGTACTTTGGCTGTACCGTGGTCTTGCTGGAGGATGCCACACGGAGTCCTGGAACGCCCGCCACGCCCGGACACGAAAGGTGCTGACGTCTCGGAACCGCTTGCGTGTTCTTCACCATAGTTCGTCGTCGGCGTCCTCCGCAGCAGGCTGGGACGCTCCGGCCAGCCGCGCCTGCATGTCGCGAAGGTGCACGGGCGACAACAGCGCCTGGACAGGCAACACCTGCAGATCGGCGTGCGCCAAGCGTCGCGTCACGCCTTCGAGGGCCTGAATTGACTGAAGCATCAGATCCAACCGCTGCAGGCCTCGCAAATCTCCACTGCTCACCGGGCCCTTCGCCAACAGCGAGGCAGTGGCCTCTTCAACCTCTCGGCCGAGCCGCGACACCTCTTCCAGTTCGTCGGCGACTCGATCAAGCAGGCGGGCGGCATCCAGTGATGTCTCTTCCCACACGTCAAAGCGGTCCGGTGACGCGCTCGATGCAGGCCTTCATGGTCTCCGGCGTGAAAGGCTTCTCGATGTAGTTGTTCATGGCTAGCTTCTTGCCCTTCTGGACCATCGCCGCATCCATGCGCCCCGAGACAAGGATGAAGCCGATGCGCTGCGTCGACTTGTTCGACCGCAGCCCCTCGAGAAGGGCGAGCCCGTCCATTCCCGGCATGTTGTAGTCCGAGATCACCAGGTGCACCGGATTGGCCGCCAAGGTCCGCAGCGCCGTGGCCCCTTCGTTGCACGTCTCGTAGTGGCGAATGCCGATCCAATCGAGCGCCTGCGTGATCAGCCCCCGGCTCGTCGACATGTCGTCCACGACCATGAGGCGAAGACTGTCCTTCAAAGACATAGCTCAGTGCTCCCTTCGAGAACCGATGAATGTGGCGGTGTCGCTTTGAAGCCGGCGGTAGGTCGTCACGCCGGCCCCCTCGAGCAGGTCTGAGGCAGGCCCGCTCACCCGCTCGGAATGGCCGATGTAAAGCAGCCCCTCCGGGACCAGCGCCGACGCCAGCCGCGACCAGAGGCGGGCCTGCATCTCGCGGTCGAAGTAAATGACGAGGTTCCGGCAGAATATGACGTCGAACGAGCCGGAGAACGGCCAGTCCGCCATCAGGTTGAGTTGGCGGAAGTGGACGAGGCGGCGAAGCGGCTCGCGTGCGATGAGACCGGCAGCCTCCTGCTCGAACCACTTCTTCGTCCGCTGCGGGTCCAGTCCCGAAGTGTCGTTGACGCCATAAAGACCGCTAGCCGCGGTTGAAACCGCCGATCCGTCCAGGTCGGTCGCGAGGATCCGCACATCGAGCCGCGGGGCGTCCGGGCAAGCCTCGAGGAATGTAATCGCGATCGAATACGGTTCCTGCCCGGTAGAACAGCCGGCCGACCAAAGCCGAACGCGACCGCCGGCCCTGGCGCGACTGACCAAGTCGGGCAGAACCTGCTGACGCAGGTGATCGAAGTGATGCGATTCGCGAAAGAAGCTGGTGACGTTGGTCGTCAGCGCATTCAGGAACTCATCGCGCTCGGCCTTGCCGGACGGGCTGAAGACGAAGTCGCAGTACTCGGAAAAGCTTTCGTGTCCCAACGCGCGCAGTCGCTTCGCGAGACGCGAATAGACGAGTGTCTTCTTGTTTGGCGGCAGGCTGATGCCGGCCCAGTTACGCAGCTGGGCTGCGATCTTGCGAAAATCCTCGTCCGAAAATGGGAACTCGCGCGGGCGGAGAGCAGGTGGCGCAGTCATGCGACATCCCCCATTGCCGGCGGAAGGATACGCTCAAGATCGATCCGGCGGATCATCCTGTCGTCCTCGGTAATGATGCCTTTGACGTAGTCACGCGCACTTTCCGACGCGATCGCGGGAGTGCCTTGTATCGACTCTTCGGCCACGGTCAGGATGTCGAACACCGCTTCCACCAGCAGCCCGACAACCTGGTTTCCGATGATGGCGATGACGATCACGTTGCGTTCGCTGTCATCTAGCGCGCCGAGGCCGAGGCGGGCCGCGAGATCCACGATCGGTACCACCGAGCCGCGAAGGTTGATGACCCCGCGTACGTAGCTCGGCGCATGAGGCAGGCTGGTCGTGCTGGTCCAGCCGCGGATTTCTCGGATCGAGATGATATCGACGCAGAAATCCTGCTGTGCAGTACGGAAGGCGACGAATTCGCGGTGGGTTGAGTTGGTGCGCATATCCCGATCATGCATGGCCAAGCGCCTGTCGTTCGAAGCTGAAGTCGGAGGTGACACTGTTGCCGCCGCGTTCGACTAGCGCAGCCGTGTCAAGGATGAGAGCGACCCGTCCATCGCCGAAGACGGTGGCGGCGGCCACGCCTGGAACTTGGCCGAAATTTTCCTCGAGGCTCTTTATCACGACTTGGCAGTGGTCGCGGATGTCGTCGACCAGCAGGGCCGCACGGCAGTCTTCGTCGCTCTCGACCAGCAGGACGACTTTGTCGTCGAGGTCGCGCGACGGCTGGCGAAAGCCGAGGGCGTGGGCGACGTCGACGACGGGCAGATACGCGCCGCGCACCGCAACTACGAAGTCGTCTTCGCCGAGTGGCTGGACGTCGGATGCCGACGGGCGCAGGGTCTCGCGAATGGCCGTGATCGGCACCACCATCAACTGATCGGCGACCTCGACCACCATGCCGTCGAGCACGGCGAGCGTGAGAGGGAGGCTGATGGTGAAAGTTGTGCCTTGCCCGGGCTGTGACGCGATCGAGACGGTGCCCCCCAGAGCCTGGATGGCGCTTTTCACGACGTCCATCCCGACACCGCGCCCAGAAAGGTTTGACACCTCGCTAGCCGTGGAAAACCCGGGCAAGAACAGGAGGTTGTCTATTTCTGACGGCGTGAGTTCCGCGTCGGGCGCAATCAGGCCCTTCTCGAAGGCGATGCTGCGCACCTTGTCGCGGTTGATGCCCCCGCCGTCGTCGGCGACGGTTATGACCACGCGGCCGGAGCGGTGTCCGGCGGAAAGTGTGACGGTCCCCTCCGGGGATTTGCCGGAAGCGTCCCGCTTGTCCGCCGCCTCCAGCCCGTGATCAACGGCGTTTCGGATCATGTGGGTGAGGGGGTCCGAGAGCTTCTCGAACACCGTCTTGTCCACCTCTGTCGCATCGCCCTAGGTGACGAGGCGTGCGCGTTTGCCCGTCGCCTCGGCCGCTTCGCGGACGATGCGGAACATGCGCTGGAACAACGGCTTGATGGGCTGCGCCCGGATTGCCATCACGCTTTCCTGCATGTCCCGCGACAGCTGCTTGAGCTCTTCCAGACCAATCAGAACGTCGGAGCCCGGCGGCAAAGAAAGACGTTCGACCGCCTGCGTCAGCATGGCCTGGTGTATCACCATCTCGCCGACGACGTTCACGAGGCGGTCGACGCGGTCGAGGTTGACGCGGATCGTTTGCCCACTCGGCTTCGCCGGTGACTGCGTCGCGCGCGGCGCCTCGGGCACGGGTGACTGCAGTGTTGCCTCGACGGGGGCTGTCGGAGGTGGGACAGGGTCGGGCTCCGGCGCCTCTTCCACCTCCAGGGTGGAGGCATCCTCGACGAACTCGAAGATCTCGCGGATGGCCGGCTCTCCCTGCTCGGTCGTGAGGGTGAAGGTCCATCTCAGGGCGGCGCGGGCCGGATCCAGCGCCTCCAACGTCGGCAAGGCGGTGCTGTCGAGCGAGACCTCGAGGTCGCCGATCTGCGACAGTTCCCGGATGAGGATGACCGGGTCATTTCCGTGCGCGTAGAGGTCCGCCGAGGGAACAAATCGGATGCGGAATGTGGCCGTTCCGGTGGTGGGCGCCGGTTCGAGATCGAGATCGAGCGTCATGGGCGCGAAGTCGAGCGCCTCGTCGGCGTCGCCAGTGTCGGGCAGGGCCGCCTCGAGTTCTACGAGCAGCGCCTCGCCCCTTTCGGCATCTGCGGTGCCGCCTCCGCGGGCAGCCTCGACAAGGTCGGCCAAGTGGTCGGCGGCGCGGAACAGGACCGGCATGAGGGCGGCGTCGGCGGACAGGTTGCCGGCGCGGAGTGAGTCGAGCACCGTTTCGAAGCTGTGCGCGAAGCCGACGAGATCGTCCATCCGGAACGCGCCGGCGCCGCCCTTGATGGAGTGAACGGCCCGGAAAACGGAGTTCACCGTGTCGGTGTCGCGGGGATCGTCCTGGAGAAGGCGGAGGCCTTCGCTCATCGACTCGAGCAGGTCCTCGCACTCCAGGAAGAACGTCTCACGCAGGTCGTCGGAACTCATCGCTCACGCTCCTCCGGTCACGCGGCGGATGGCGGTGACGAGGCGCGTTTCCTCGAACGGCTTGACGATCCACCCCGAGGCACCGGCGCGTCGGGCGCGATCCTTCATGGTCTGCGCGCTTTCGGTGGTGAGGACGAGGATGGGCAGGCCCGGCCACCGGTCGCTGCCGCGGACGGCCTCGATGAACTCGAATCCGTCCATCCGGGGCATGTTGATGTCGGTGATGACGACGTCCGGGCGCCGATCCTCGAGCTTGTCGAGCCCATCGCGGCCATCCTCGGCAACTGTGACGCCGAAGCCTGCCTCGGACAGGGCCTGCGAGAGAAGATCGCGCATCGTGCGGGAGTCGTCGACAGCCAGTACGCTGAGCGTCATGCCGCTCCCCCTTCGCCGAGAAGTTCGGCTTCGGCCCCCATCAGCCGAACGGCCTCGCGGCAGGGCCCCGACACTGGAGCGAGCGTGAAGGCGACGCCGTCGGCGTCCCAGGCGGAGCGGGCGGCCAGAAGGACCTGCAGGGCCGGCGCGCCGGCCTGGCGCACCGAGCCGAGATCCAGCGTCACGGCCATGCCGCGATGCGATTTCAGCGTGTCCAGCAGGCGTGCAGCGCCCGCAAGATCGAGCGTTTCCTCGGCAATGATCGTTTCGGGCATGGCGTCCCTTCCAGTCGACGGCTGACGCGGCCCTTCTGGACGAGATTCGCTAAGAAACGGTTGAGCCGAGCAAATCTCCTGCCAATCGCGGCAAGTCGCCGAAGCGGGCGAAGCGCCGGTCGTGCGGAATCTGTTCGGCCGGGCGCTTGCGATAGCCCTCGGTGAACAGCGCGAATGGGATGCCGGCGTGCTGGGCCGTTTCGGCGTCGATCTCGCTGTCGCCCACGTAAAGCGCGGCACCGCCCAGACGCTCGGCGGCGGCGAGAAGCGGGGCGGGGTCCGGCTTGCGCACCGGAAGGCTGTCGCCGCCCACGATCACCTTGAACCAGCCCGAGAGGCCCAGATGCGCCAGGACGGCGCGGGTGGGGCCTGCCGGCTTGTTCGTGCACAGACCAAGCGTGTGGCCGCTTGCCGCCAGCGCGTCGAGCGCCTCGGGAACGCCGGGATAAGGGCGCGTCAGGTCTACCGCGGTCTCGTACCGTTCGAGAAATCCGGTGAGCAGCCGGGCGTGCGTGTCCGGATCGTCGGGCAGGTCCGCCGCCTCGGCCATGCGCGTCACGAAGACCGAGGCGCCGTTCCCGATGAAGTGGGTGGCCTGCGCGAGCGTCAGGGGCGCGCGTCCTTCGGCGGCGAGCACGGCATTGGCGGCGGCCCGGATGTCGGGCGCGCTGTCGATCAGCGTGCCGTCCAGATCGAAGACGATACCGGTCACGCAGCGTCCTTCCACTTGATCGAGCAGCCCATCGACGGTACCTGGTCCTTCGGACCTTGGCCCGTCTCGGCCACTTGCTTCATCGCCTCGAACAACTCGCGGCGCGCGTCCGCCGGAGCTGGCTTGGGACCAGAAGAATCCAGCCGCCCGCGGTACTGAAGCTCCAGATGGGCGTTGAAGCCGAAGAAGTCGGGGGTGCAGGCCGCCCCGTAGGTGCGGGCGACGCTCTGATCCTCGTCATGGAGGTAAGGGAAGGCCAGCCCGCGCTCTTCCGCGAAGCGCTGCATGTTGTCGAAGCTGTCGGCCGGCACGACCTTTGCGTCGTTCGAACAGATGGCGGCGACGCCGACGCCGAGGTCCTGGAGGTCGCGTGCGTCGCGCACGATGCGGTCGATCACGGCCAAGACGTAGGGGCAATGGTTGCAGACGAACATCACCAGTGCGCCCTTCGGCCCGGCGATGTCGTCGAGAGAGTAGGTCCGGCCGGTGGTACCGGGCAGGGTGAAGGGGGCGGCCTTCCAGCCGAAGTCGCAGACGGGCGCTGTCTCGGCCATCGGAGATCTCCTCATTGTTTCGCGTGTCGAGACACAAGTTGATCTTGCGGAAGGCGAGGTCAATCGCCCGGATGCCGCCGCTCGCATTTCACGGATGCGGAACAATTCGCAGTCATAACGCCCGAATTTTGCGCTGACGCAGACGAATTTCCCGGAAACGGGCCGCAATGCGGAATGCCCGGACGCGTTGCTTGCAATGAATGCGGGCATTCGCTTTAGTCATGACCGACAGATCGCAGCAAAACGCGACAGAAACAGGGGGTAGATGGTGGCAGCCACCGACACCGCGACGGCGTTCGTCGAGTTCGACCGCGTCCAGAAAAGCTACGACGGCGAAACGCTGGTCGTGAAGGATCTCAACCTCTCGATGCCGAAGGGCGAGTTCCTGACGATGCTCGGGCCCTCGGGTTCGGGGAAGACCACCTGCCTGATGATGCTCGCCGGGTTCGAAACCGCGACCCACGGCGAGATCCGACTCGACGGGAAAGAGATCAACAACATCCCGCCGCACAAGCGCGGCATCGGGATGGTGTTCCAGAACTACGCGCTGTTCCCGCACATGTCGGTGGCCGAGAACCTGGCTTTCCCGCTCGAGGTGAGAAAGATCGGCAAGTCCGATCGCGAGGCGAAGATCAAGCGTGCGCTCGACATGGTGCAGATGGGCGACTTCGCCGGCCGCCGTCCCGCGCAGCTTTCGGGCGGCCAGCAGCAGCGCATCGCGCTTGCCCGCGCCCTCGTGTTCGAGCCCGAGCTGGTGCTGATGGACGAGCCTCTCGGCGCACTTGACAAGCAGCTTCGCGAAACGCTCCAGTTCGAGATCACGAAGCTTGCCCACGACCTGGGCATCACAGTGGTCTACGTCACGCACGACCAGACCGAGGCGCTGACCATGTCGGACCGCGTCGCGGTGTTCGACGACGGCCGGATCCAGCAACTCGCCAAGCCCGACACGCTGTACGAGGCGCCCGAGAACAGCTTCGTCGCCCAGTTCATCGGCGAGAACAACACGCTCGAGGGCACCGTCCAGAACATCCAGGGCGATCGCTGCGAGGTCCGGCTCGACGACGGCGAGGTGATCGACGCCAAGCCCGTGAACGTGTCCTCGGTGGGCGAGCGCACGAAGGTGTCGATCCGGCCAGAGCGGGTCGAGACGAACCGCGACCGCCTGCAAGAAGGCGCGCACACGCTCAAGGCCGAGGTGCTCGAGTTCATCTACATGGGCGACATTTTCCGGACGCGCCTTCGGGTGGCGGGGAAGGACGACTTCATCGTCAAGACCCGGAACGCACCCGACCAGGCGCGCCTGCAGCCGGGCCAGCAGGTCGAGATCGGCTGGCTGCCGGAGGACTGCCGCGCGCTCGACGCCTGACGGCGCAGCCCGCAGCACACGGCGCCGCCCACGCCCGGGCGGTGGCGCCCGACAACAACTCAACCGGGTCCAAACGGGAGAATACTGCATGAAGATCACCAAGACTCTGATGGCCACGACGGCCCTCACTCTGGCGGCCGGTCTCGCCGGCGCCGAGGAGCACGTCGAGATGGCCGACGACATGACGATCGTGTCGTGGGGTGGTGCGTATCAGGACAGCCAGCGCAAGGCGTATGCCGAGCCGTACATGGAGCAGAACCCCGAGGTGTCGGTCACCTGGGATGAAAGCTCGAACGAAGCGGTGGCGAAACTGCGCGCCATGAACGAAGCGGGCAACATCACCTGGGACCTTGTCGACGTGGTGGCCTCGGACGCCATCCGTCTGTGCGACGAAGGCCTGGCGATGGAGTACGACCCCGACGAGCTGCTGGCCCCCGCGCCGGACGGCACTGAGGCCGAGGATGACTTCGGCGACCTGATCGTGTCGGACTGCTTCATCCCGCAGATCGTGTACTCGACCACCTTCGGCTACCGCACGGACGTCGAGGAGTGGGAAGGTCGCGAACCCGACGACATCTGCGACGTGTTCGACCTCGAGAACTTCCCGGGTCAGCGTTCGCTTGAGAAGCGCCCGATCAACAACATGGAGTGGGCGCTGCTGTGCGACGGCGTTCCAAAGGAAGAGGTCTACGACGTGCTCGAGACCGAGGAAGGCCAGGACCGCGCCTTCGCCAAACTCGACACCATCAAGGACCAGACCGTCTGGTGGTCGGCCGGTGCCGACACACCCCAGCTTCTGGCGGACGGCGAAGTCGTGCTCGGCTCGACCTACAACGGCCGCCTGTTCTCGCTCATCGTCGAGCAGGACCAGCCGGTCGAGATGCTCTGGGACGCGCAGGTGTTCGACCTGGACGGCTGGATCATCCCCGAGGGTCTCTCGGACGAGCGTCTGGCCCGCGTGAAGGACTTCATCTACTTCGCGACGGACACGCAGCGTCTCGCCGACCAGGCCAAGTACATTTCGTACGGCCCGGCGCGTCAGTCCTCGGCGCCGCTCGTGGGCATGCATGAAGAGCTGGGCATCGAGATGGCCCCGCACATGCCGACCGATCCGGGCAACGCCACCAACACGTTCCTGTACAACTACGAGTGGTGGGCCGACTACCGCGACGACCTGGACGCCCAGTTCCAGGCGTGGCTGGCCCAGTAAGAATGACGGACGGGGCGGCCTCTGCGCCGCCCCGCTCCTCCATTCGTTTGTCCCTTTCCTACCAAGACGAGGCCGCCCATGACCGATGCCACGACAGGTCCTGACCACGTCACCGGTCCCACGCCGGACAACGCCATGCGCGATGCCGACCGCGCGCAGGCGCAGGCGTCGGGACCGGTGCTGGCGGCCGATGGCAAACCGCTCAAGCGCAGCCTGAACCGGGCACTGCGGGCACAGAAGTTGCGGGCGCTGGCGCTGATCGCGCCGCTCCTGATCTTCATACTCGTTACCTTCATCGCGCCCATCGCGGACATGCTGTTCCGCTCGGTCGAGAACGAAATCGTGGCCGAGACGCTGCCGCGCACGGTCATCGCGCTCGAGGATTACACCGGCGGCGTCCCCGACGAGCCCGTGTACGAGGCGCTGGGCAAGGACCTGACCATCGCCGCCGAGCTCAAGGAGCACACGCGCCTGGGCTCGCGTCTCAATTACGAGACGACCGGCATCTCGTCGCTCTTCCGCCGGACGGGCCGCGACGTGGACGATTTGGGCGAGACCTATACCGACCAGTTCGAGGACCTGAACGAGGCGTGGGAAGAGCCCTCGACTTTCGTCGCGCTCTTCGCCGATCCGACCTGGATCGAGGAGCAGCAGGAGTGGGCCGCGCAGGCCGAGGCCGACCGGGACTTCAACGAGCCCGAGCCGCGCTTCTATCTCGCGGACGGCGTCGAAGAGGTCTTTCCCGAAACGGCGCCGATGTACGAGCGCTTCGCCCAGGTCATCCAGACCGAGGACGAGGATTCTCCGACCGAGGAGGAACCATGGAACATCGTCTACCTGACGCTCTACCAGGACCTGATGGCCAACCCGGACATCGCCGACGCCTATGACGGCGAAGTGGCCACGCTGCTGTCGAATGCCGCCGACGCGGTACAGGGCTTCGAGACGATGAACGTCAAGGAGTTCTTCCTCGAGAGCGACGAAGACTGGGCCGATCCCGAGGTCTGGGGCACGATCAAGGCGTTCTCGCCGGAATACACCTCGGGCTACTTCCTGGCCTCGGCGGACCTTCAGCTGACGCCCAACGGCATCGAGCGGCAGGACGAGGACCAGCGCATCTATGGCCTGCTGTTCCAACGCACGCTGTTCATGTCGATGGTCATCATGTTCTCGTGCATCCTGCTCGGCTATCCGATCGCGTACCTGCTGTCGAACCTGCCGCTGCGCACGTCGAACATCCTTCTGATCCTGGTGCTGCTGCCCTTCTGGACCTCGCTTCTGGTGCGGACGTCGTCGTGGAAGGTGCTGCTCCAGCAGCAGGGCGTGATCAACGACATCCTCGTCTGGATCGGATTGGTGAGCGACGGCAACCGCCTGGTGATGATCAACAACCAGTTCGGCACGATCGTCGCGATGACGCACATCCTGCTGCCCTTCATGATCCTGCCGCTATACTCGGTGATGAAGACCATCCCGCCCTCCTATGTCCGCGCCGCCAAGAGCCTGGGCGCGAGCAACTGGACGGCGTTCTGGCGGGTCTACTTCCCGCAATCGGTGCCGGGCATCGGCGCGGGCTGCATCCTCGTCTTCATCCTGGCCATCGGCTATTACATCACGCCTGAGCTGGTGGGGGGCACGACGGGCACGTTCATCTCGAACCGGATCGCGTACCACATCTCGACCTCGCTCAACTGGGGCCTCGCGGCCGCACTCGGCTCGATCCTTCTGGCGGTCGTGCTGGTGCTTTACTGGCTCTACGACAAGATCGTCGGCATCGACAACGTGAGCCTGGGTTAAGGAGACAGTCATGGCACTCGAACTTCCGCCGTACGCCTCGACCGGGCAGAAGGTCTGGCACTACAGCTTCAAGGTGATCTGCGGGCTGATCTTCTTCTTCCTGCTCGCGCCGATCGTGGTGATCATCCCACTGTCTTTCAACGCCGAGAACTTCTTCACCTTCACGCCGGGCATGATCGCGCTCGATCCCGATGCGTATTCGCTGAAGCACTACCGGGACTTTTTCACCAACCCCGACTGGCAGCAGGCGCTGTGGAACTCGGTGAAGATCGCGCCGGTGGCGACGCTGATCTCGGTCTCGCTCGGCACGCTCGCGGCCGTCGGCCTGAGCCAAGCGCACGTTCCCTTCCGGCGGTTGATCATGGCGATCCTGATCTCTCCGATGATCGTGCCGCTGATCATCTCGGCCGCCGGCATGTACTTCTTCTACAGCCGCATCGGCTTGCAGGGGACGTATATCGGCGTCGTGCTCGCCCACGCCGCACTGGGTATCCCGTTCGTCATCATCACGGTGACGGCCACGCTGGTGGGCTTCGACAGTTCGCTGACCCGTGCCTCGGCCAACCTGGGGGCGGGGCCCGTCCGGACGTTCTTCAAGGTGCAGATGCCGCTGATCCTGCCGGGCGTGATCTCGGGCGGCCTGTTCGCCTTCATCACTTCGTTCGACGAAGTGGTCGTGGTGCTGTTCGTGGGTTCCGCCAACCAGCAGACGCTGCCGTGGCAGATGTTCACCGGCCTGCGCGAACAGATCAGCCCGACGATCCTGGCGGTGGCGACGATCCTGATCACCATCTCGATCATTCTGCTGACCACGGTGGAACTCCTGCGCCGCCGGTCCGAGCGTCTGCGGGGCATGTCGCCGGGCTGACCGCCGCATTTACGTCATTCTGAGGCCATCAAGGCCTTTTAGCTCCGGTCCGGAACATTCCGGTTCGGAGCTTTTCCTTGGTCGACTACGGTATCTACGTCCTCGGCAAGTCCTACGTCACGCTCAGCGGCGGCAAGGACCTGGACGGCGTGACGCAGGGGGACGGCTCTCATCTGGTCGGCGAGACGCTGACCATCTCCGAGCCCGCGTGGCACGAGGTGTCGGTCACCGACGACGACTTCGCCTTCTCGGACAATGACCATTCGCAGAGGCTCGACGGCGAGCAGAGCATCGACGACGTCATGCGCGCCGACGGCTCCACACTTGAAGCCGAGTACGAGTTTACCGTCACCGACGGCGACCGGACCTGGACGATCATCGGCTTCAACGTCAACAACACCGACCCGGCCTATTCCAGCGTCGAAGGGCTCGCCTTCGTGGGCGATCCCGGCGACTTTCCCCCGGTGGGCACGCCGCTGACGATCACCGAGGCGCGGGATTACCCCGACTACCTGGTCGAGGACTACGTCACGCCCATTTGTTTCGCATCGGGCACGCTGATCGAGACGCCGGAGGGCCCGCGCCGGGTGGAGGATCTGAGGCCCGGCGATTGCGTCACCACCCTTCGCGATGGGGCGCAGTCGATACGTTGGCACGGCCACAGGACGTTTGCAGCGACCGGCGCCCGGGCGCCGATCCGCTTCGCCCCCGGCGCCATCGGCAATGCCCGCGCTCTGCGTGTCTCGCCGCAGCACCGGATGCTGGTCACCGGCTGGCGGGCCGACCTGCTGTTCGGAGAGGACGAGGTGCTGATCGCCGCCAAGGACTTCGTGAACGACACCACGGTGCGGCGCCAGAGCGGTGGGTTCGTCACTTACCACCACCTTTTGTTCGACACGCACCAGATCGTCTTCGCCGAGGGCGTACCGGCCGAAAGCCTGCACCCGGGGGCGACGGCGATGGACTCGCTCGACCGGGCTGCGCGCGACGAGGTGCTGTCGATGTTTCCCGAGCTCGCCGCAGATCCGGCGGCCTATGGCGCGCCCGCCGCGGCCCGCCTGCGCAGCTTCGAAGCCCGGGCGTTGCTGTCTTTCTGACGCGCGGGCGCCTAGGGCAGCACGGCCAGCCAGAACCACGCCGTCAGGATCGACAGCGCCGTGCCGATGAGCACGGCCGAGGCCGCCACCCTGCGCGCAGCTCCGTAGATGTTGGCGAAGATATAGGTGTTCACCCCGGGCGCCATCGCGCCCGTCACCACCGCGGCCCGCAGCGCGTCGGTGGAAAGCCCAAGCGCCGTGCCCAGTCCGAACGTCACCGCGGGGTGCAGCACCAGCGAACACAAGCAGACCCAGGCGATGGCGCGCAGGTCGCCCTCGGGGCGATAGCGGAACAGGATGCCGCCCAGCCCGAACAGCGCCGCCGGCAGCGCCGCCCGCACCATCAGGTCCACGGCATCCATCAGCACCGCCGGCAAGGTCACGCCCGACAGGTTCACCACGAAGCCCAGCGCGATGCCGATGACCAGCGCGTTGCTGAACATCGCGACCAGCACCTTGCGCATGGTGTCGCGCACCCGGCCGCCGCGGTTGCGCACGACCTCCATGACCGTCACGCCGACGCCGTAGCAGAAGGGCGCGTGCAGGGCGATGATGGCGAAGTTGTAGCGCAGCGCCTCGGTCCCGAAGGCCCGCTCCGATATCGGCAAGCCCAGCAGGACCGAATTCGAGAAAAGCCCGCCGAAGCCGATGGCGATCGAGTCTTCCCACGGGCGCTTGAACAGGTAACGCCCGCCCAGAAGCCCCGCGATGAAGCCCGACAGGGCGCCGACGTAGAAGCTGGTTAGCAGCTTCGGCTCGAACTCCTGCCCAAGGTCCAGCTCGGCGATGGCGCGGAACAGCAGGCAGGGGATGGCGAAGTTCTGCGTGAACTTCATCAGCCCCTCGACACCCGCGTCGCTGAACAGCCCGCGCCAGACGGCGACATAGCCGAAGCCGATGACCAGGAAGACCGGCAGGATGACCTCGATCAGCGCCTGCATGGCGGGACCCTTCGCGTTGAGCGGCGGGGGCGGGGCCTCCGTCGGCTGTGACAGTCGGAGCCGGGTGCGCCGGTCGGCGCCCCGTCAGAGCGGGATGGTAATGACCATCCCGTCAAAGGCAGGCACGACGTGGTCGGGCGTCTCGGCCGCGACCGTGTCGTAGTCCATGTCCAGATGCATGTTCGTCAGCACGGCCCGGCGCGGCTTCACCCGCTCGATCCATCCGAGGGTGCGCGCCAGGTGCGCGTGCGTCGGGTGCGGCTTGCGGCGCAGGGCGTCCACGATCCAGCAGTCGAGCCCCTCGACCATCGGCCAGGCATCATCGGGCATGTCGGCCACGTCAGGCAAGTACGCCACGTCGCCGATGCGGAAGCCCAAAGCCTCGATCGCGCCGTGCGGCACCCGGAAGGGCCGGAACTCGACGGCGCCGCCCGCACCCTCCACGGTTACCAAACCGTTAATGGTGTGCATGTCGAGGATCGGCGGATAGGGCGAGCCCTCGGGCTGGACGAAGGCATAGCCGAACCGGCTGAGCAGCGCCTCCTGCGTGTCGCCGTCGGCCCAGACGGGCAGGCGGCGCTGCATGTTGAAGACGACCTGCCGCAGGTCGTCGAGGCCGTGCACGTGGTCGGCGTGGGCATGGGTGAAGATCACGCCGTCCAGCTCGCCCACGCCCTCGTCCAGAAGCTGCGCGCGCATGTCGGGCGAGGTGTCGACCAGCACCCGCGTCGTGCCATCGCCCGTCACGCGCTCGACCAGCAGCGAACAGCGGCGGCGGTGGTTCTTCGGGTTGTCCGGATCGCACTCGCCCCAGTGCCCGCCCAGTCGCGGCACGCCGCCGGACGAGCCGCAGCCCAGGATGGTGAAGCGCATCTCGCCCATCAGGCCGCCGCCTTCCACTGCGCGGCCTTCCAGAAAAGGCGCTCGAAGTTCTCTTCGGTCCGGGCCGCGAACCCGGCATAGTCGAGCCCGAAGACTTCGGCCCCGACTCTCGCCGTGTGGGCGGTATAGGCGGGCTCGTTCCGCTTGCCCCGATGCGGCGGCGGGGCGAGGTAGGGGCTGTCCGTCTCGACCAGCACCCGGTCGAGGGGCGCGGCCGCGAAGATCTCGCGCAGCTCCTTCGACTTCGGAAAGGCCGAGATGCCGGACATCGACAGGTAGAAGCCCAGATCCAGCGCCGCCTCGGCCAGACCCCGGCCGGAAGAGAAGCAGTGCATCACGCAGGAATAGGCCCCGGCGCGATGCTCTTCGGTCAGGATGCGCGCCATGTCCTCGTCCGCGTCGCGGGCGTGGATGATCAGCGGCAGTTCCGTCTGCCGCGCGGCCTCGATATGCACGCGCAGGCTTTCCTTCTGCATGGCGGCGCTCTCGGCGGTGTAGTGATAGTCGAGCCCGCTTTCGCCAATGCCCACGAATTTTGAATGTTTCGCGCGCGAAACAATTTCGTCCACGGTGACCATCGGCTCGTCTGCCGCGCTCATGGGGTGGGTGCCGGCGGCATAGAAGACGCTGTCGTGTGCCTCGGCGATTGCGCGGACCTGCGGTTCCTGCCGCATGCGGGTGCAAATGGTGACCATGCGACGGACGCCGGCCTCGTGCGCCCGCGCGATCACCGCGTCCCGCTCTCCCTCGAAGTCGGGAAAGTCCAGGTGGCAATGGCTGTCGGTGATGCTCGGGGTATCCATTGGCTGCCTCAGGAGGCGGCCATCCGCGCCGCCGTCTCGTTTATCCTCAGGACCATATCAAGGATGAGGGAAGCAGGGTCAAGGTTGACCGCCCGGCCGTGCCGCACCCGCGCGCCCAGTGATTGCTGCAGGTCTGCCCAGTCCCGACCGGCGGCGGGGGAGGGGGCGAGCCGCGCCATCAGCTCGGCCTCGCCCGGCACCGCCTCGACCATCGGGGGCAGGCCGCTGCCGGTGCGGGCGAGCCGCGCCAGCAGCATGTCGGCCAGCCGCAGCGCGACGTCGAAGCGCTCGGCCGCCTCGCGCCCCGCCATGCCGTCAGCCAGCTTGATCGCGCGCGGACGGTCGAGCCGGGGAGCGTCGCGCAGGAGCGTCGTCATTTCGGCATAGATCTCGGGCCCGCCCAGGTGCAGAAGGCGCAGCGCCTCACCCACAGAGCCGCCGGACAGCTCGGCAAGCGTGGCCGTGGCCGCCCCCGGCTCTTCGCCCGCGTTGGCCAAGGCCTGCCCCAGGTCGTCTGACGACAGCGGTGCGCAGCGAAGCTCGCGGCAGCGCGAGCGGATGGTTGGCAGCAGCCGCGCCGGGGCATGGCTGACCAGCAAGAGCGTGGTGCGCGCGGGCGGCTCTTCCAGCAGCTTGAGCAGCGCGTTCGCGGCGCTCGGGTTCAACTCGTCGGCGGCGTCCACAATGACCACGCGCCGCCCGCCCTCGGCCGAGGACAGGGCGAAGAAACCCTTGAGCTTGCGCGCCTCGTCCACCGTGATGACCTGCTTGAGCCGCTTGGTCTTGTCATCCCAGCCCCGGCGCAGAAGGAACAGCCCCGGCTCGGACAGCGCGGCGACCCGGCGCGACACAGGGTGATCGGCTGGGATGTCGAGCCGGTCGGCGGGCGGGGCAGGGTCGTTGAACAGGCCGCCGCCGTCGCCCACGGGCTGCGCCAGCAGGAACCGCGCGATGCGCCAGGCGAGCGTCGCCTTTCCCACCCCGCGCGGCCCGGTGATCAGCCAGCCGTGGTGCAGCCGCCCGCTGCGAAACGCGTCGAGGAAATCCGCCTCGGCCGCCTGCTGCCCCAGCAGCGCCGTCGTCTCGCGCGGGTGCGGTGCGCCGGGAACGCGGTCGGGCTCCTGAACGGCGTCGTCGCTCATGCCAGCCGGGGCTCCACCGCCGCGGCGACGCGCTCGGCCACCGCCTCGGGCGTTCCGTCGCCGTCGATGACGACGAAGCGGTCCGGGTTGTCGGAGGCCAGCGCGAGGAAGCCGTCGCGCATCTTGGTCTGAAGGTCCGTCCCGAAGGACTCGAACCGCTCCTCGGCCCCCTCACGCGAGAGGGCGCGGGACAGGCCGGTGGCCGGGTCCATGTCGATCAGCACGGTCACGTCCGGCTCGACCCCGACCATCAGCGTATGCAGCTGGTCCACGATCTCGCGCAGGTCGCCCCGGCTGACGCCTTGGTACATGCGCGTGCTGTCGGCGAAGCGGTCGCAGACCACGACCTTGCCGGCATCCAGCGCGGGCCGGATCGTCCGCTCCAGGTGGTCGCGGCGGGCGGCGGTGAACAGCAGGATCTCGGTTTCGGCCGACCAGCGGTCGGCGTCGCCTTCAAGCACCAGCCGCCGGATCTCCTCGGCTCCCGGGCTGCCGCCAGGCTCTCGGGTCAGCACTACGTCACGCCCGGCGTCGCGCAGGCGCTCGGCGAGCAACCGCGCCTGCGTCGACTTGCCCGAGCCGTCGATGCCCTCGAACGAGATGAAGGTGCCGCGCCGGCTCACTGCAGCGCCCTGACCTCTCCGATCCACTGGGCCAGCAGCACTTCGGCGGCGGTGCGCAGCCGGGGCACGAAGCCCGCCTTGGCCACCGCGCGGTCCGCCACCAGCGGCACCCGCGTGTCCGGCAGACCGTCGAGCCGGATTACCAGCTCGGCCAGTTCCTGCCCCTCGGCGATGGGCGCGTCGAACGGGCCGGTATAGGTCACCTCTGCCTCGATCGCGTCCTGCTGGAGCGCCGGGACGAGGAGAGAAACCTTGTCGGGCGCGACCAGCCCGACCTCCCGGGCGTTGCCCAACCAGACATCGGCCACCGCGACCTGCTCGCCCGGTTCGATCACCGTCTTCTCGACGAATTGCCGAAAGGCCCAGTTGACGATGCGTTCGGCCTCGTCCGCGCGTGCCTCCTCGGACTCGAGCCCGGTGATCACGAACACGATCCGCCGGTCGCCCTGCGAGGCCGACCCGACAAGGCCGTACCCCGCCTCGGACGTGTGCCCGGTTTTAAGCCCGTCCGCCCCGATTCCGAGGCCCAGGAGCGGGTTGCGGTTGAAGCGGTTCTGCGGCGCGCGACCGTCGAAGCCGAACTCTTCCTGCGCGAAATAGCCGTAGTACTCGGGGAACTCGGTGATCAGCCGCGTCGCCAGGATCCCGAGGTCGCGCATCGACATGCGGTGGTTCGGATCGGGCCAGCCGCTGGCATTGGCGAAGGTGGACTGGTCCATGCCCAGGTCCTCTGCCCGCTGGTTCATCAGCCGGGCGAAGGCCTCCTCGCTTCCGGCAAGGCCCTCGGCCACGACGACGCAGGCGTCGTTGCCCGACTGCACGATGATGCCCTGAATCAGTTCCTCGACCGTCGGCCGGTCGCGCTCGTTGAGGAACATGGTCGAGCCGCCCATCTCTTTCGCACGCGTCGAAACGCCGAAGCGGGTATCCATGCTGACCCGGCCGTCGCGCAGGGCCTCGAACAGCATGTTCAGGGTCATCAGCTTCGACATCGAGGCCGGCGGAAGCGGGACGTCGGCGTTCTTGTCCAGAAGCTCGGTGCCAATGGTTACGTCATAGACGTAGGCGGCCGAGGCGCGGGTGTCGAATTCGGCGCGCGCGGGCAGTGCGGCGGCCAGCACGATAACCAGGGCGCCGACGAGGCGGGTCACGTGAAACATGAGGGGTCTCCGTTACGGGCGGTCGGCCTAGTTAGCCACGTAGAAGGCGTCGGAATAGCCGAGATCCTTCACTTTCTCGAGAAGGTCGGCGCGTTCGTCGGCACTGGGCGCGGGGCCGGCGATCACGCGCCAGAAGGTCTTCCCGGAGCTCGTCTGCTGGCGCACCGTCGGAACCACGCCGATGCGGCGCAGCGAGGCGGCGGCGTTGTCGGCATTCTGCTCAACGCTGAAGATGCCGATCTGGATGTAGGGGCGCGATAGCTCCTCCTCCGACGCGGGGGGCGGGGCCGGCGGCGCGGTGTCGGCGGCCTCGGCCCGGTCGATCGCCGCGGCGGCGTCGGCCAGCGCCGGGTCGCTCTCCAGCGGCCGGGAGTCGATGGTCTCGGGCGCGGACAGCACCGGCTCGGTCGGCGCCCCGCTTTCTGCCGCTTCCTCGCGCCGCAGGGCGGTCACGTCGAGCCGCACCGGCTCGCCCGCCAGCATTCCCAGCGCTTCGGCGGCGTCGGACGACACCTGAAGGCGCGGACCCGGCGTTTCGCGTTCGCGGCGAAACAGCGCGCCGATGACGAAGTTGCCGTTGGTCTCGTTACGGATGATCACGCGCTCCGGGTCGGTCACGTCCGGATGCGCCACCCAAACGCCGCCGAGCGACGGCCGCCCGTCCCACAGCCCGGCCTCGGTCACCTGGAAGATCTCGGGCGCCTCGACGTCGCGCTCGACCAGCCGTTCGGCCGGCGCATCGGCACCGGTTGCACCCGACCCGGGCCGCGGCAGGAAGCCCGGCCCCTCTTCGCACGCCGAGAGCATCATCGCGCCGCCCAGCAGGATGGCCAGCCGCACCGTGTTCCGTTTCGCCATGTCCGCCCCCTTGCGCGGCAGTCCCGCGCCGTCGCCGCCTTGCCGGCGGCCTGTCTGCCCGATGCCGCCGCGCGCCCGCGCCGCGACGAGCGAGACCTTATCCCGCCGCGCCGTACAAGAAAAGCCTCGCCCCGCGTCCCGGCGACGACCCGCCCTTCCCGAATCGCGGCGCCGCGGGTATGCGAGTCCGACCGGAGGAGTGGCAGAGTGGTCGAATGCACCGGTCTTGAAAACCGGCGTGCGTGAAAGCGTACCGTGGGTTCGAATCCCACCTCCTCCGCCACGCAAAGCGAATTTGCCGTTTAGCTTCGGCCGCTTCGAAGGGTTGGGGTGGGCCTTCGTTCCCCGTTTTGTCCGCCTATACGTTAGTGGTATTGGTTCCAGCCGTTGCAATATGGGCCGCGATTTGTTCCTTGGCTGCGTTGGCAGGCTGGTGTGGTAGGCGCTGAGGAAGGCTTCCCCTTGTTCTAAATGAAGGTCCCAAGGGCCACCCAGTTGCCCGGGACGAGCGGACGCAGGCTAGCATGGTCTCTCTCCAATGCCGCCGACGAACGGCTGCCGGACCTCAGGCACGCGTGCGGAGAGAGGCATACGGAACTCGCCGATTTGTGCACGAGCGCCGCAGTAGGCGGCTTTGCATGCCGCCGGTGACTCCGAGCGCACGATGATGTCGCTGCCTTCCAGCGTTAGAACAAGCCGGCAGTCTGCATTAGATGCGATCCAGCGTGTCCCGGTCTTCACGGCCTCTAGCACCGGCGTGGCACAGGCGTGGTCTCCAGAGAAGAACATGAAGTCAAAGCGGAGAGTTTCTCCGATTTCCTCGACGCTCATCACCTTGCGGTCTGCGCAATAGAGGCCGGTCAGGCCGTCTGCGGGCGCGAAAGACAGCTGCGCGATGCGTGTGCGCATGGCGTCGGCGAGGCATGACCTGGTTCCGCCGCAGGCGTTTCGCCGTGCAAGCCAAAGGCGCTGCTCTTCAAGGATGCGGTCGCGGCGCCCGGTGGGTTGCCCGGTGCGAGCGGAGCGATAGGCGTCCGCCATTTGACGATCGAGAGCCGCAAGGGTTGCATCGGCGCAGATAGCTTTTTCCACATCGGTCGCAGCGAGGGAGCAGTCGAAGCTCGCCTGTGCTTGTGCGCTACCTGTAAACACTGCCGTCGTTAAGAGGGCGAAAAGGAGCTTCATTGGAATACCGTGGATGAGAATAAGTCTCCCGTCAGCTTACGGCATCAACCGATAGAAACAACCGGCCCTGCCGCCACTTGGACGCAGCCTGTCTCGATGAGCTTCACGTTCATTCGCTCCGCCCAGCGGAGAAGCTTGCTCATGTGCGCGGTGCACGTGCATTCCGCGAACGCATCATGCAGCGCCACAAGCGGACCATACGTGCGCCAGTGCATGCAATTCGATTTCGCCGCCACTCTACTGATAGCCCGGCTGCCAGCTCATTTCTCGCGAAGCTGGTCGGCCCGTCGAGCTGCGCGATCGCAAGCGTCCTTCGCTGAGATGGATGGTCAGGGTCGTGGCAGCGGCGGCAGGCGAAGACTGCGCCGCCGTCGAACAGCGTGACGCGCCGGCCACAGCCGAGATCCGGACTGCGGAAACAGATGGGCTCGCCGTCGAAGTGGCACGGCGTGCTGTCCAGCGTCACCGGATGGGCTTCGGCTGTCCACTCGCTGACGCCGCTCCGGTGAAGATAGTTAAGGCGAACGTAGCCTGCGCCGACGCCCCTGCCGGTTTGTGCGCGTGGCCTGTCGTTTTTGCCGAAGTGTCCTTGCCCGGCGACGCGTATTCGCTTCCTCAGCGCGGCATGATGCCTGCGCATGCTGCACCGGGTAGCGTAAGGTCGCAACGGGATCGCGCAGGGAGGCGACGGAAAGGTGACCGCGTAGGGGTGTGACGGCAGCGCCTTGTTTTTCGGCCTGAGGAGGGTCCGTGAAATTATGACGGCACAGATTTTCGATTTCGGCACGCAGATCCGCAAGTCGCCCTATTTCGACGCGACCGTGCGCTGGGGCGCCAGGGCCTTTTCGGTCTATAACCACATGTACATTCCGCGCGATTTCGGCGACCCGGAACAGAACTTCTGGAACCTCGTCGAGCGCGCGATTCTGTGCGACGTCGCCGTGGAGCGGCAGGTCGAGATCTCAGGTCCGGACGCCGCGCGCTTCGCCCAGATGCTGACGCCCCGCGACCTGTCGAAAATGGCGGTCGGGCAGTGCAAGTACGTCCTGATCACCAACGCGCAGGGCGGCATCCTGAACGATCCCATCGTGCTTCGCCTGTCCGAGAACACCTTCTGGCTGTCCCTGGCCGACAGCGACATACTGCTCTGGGCGCAGGGGCTTGCCCTGCGTTCGGGCCTCGACGTGACGATCAGCGAACCGGACGTTTCGCCTTTGCAGCTCCAAGGCCCCGCCTCGCGCGACGTGATGCAGGCGCTGTTCGGCGATGACATTCTCGACCTGCGGTACTTCTGGCTGCGCGAGCTCGAACTCGACGGCATTCCCCTGATCGTGTCGCGGACCGGCTGGTCCAGCGAGCTTGGCTACGAACTGTACCTGCGGGACGAAACACGCGGCGACGAGCTTTGGGAGAAGATCATGGCGGCGGGCCGGACCTTCGGGCTGCAGCCGGGCCACACCTCGACGATTCGGCGGATCGAGGCCGGCATGCTGTCCTACCACGCGGACATGGATGCGCAGACCAACCCGTACGAGCTTGGCCTGGGCCGGCTCGTGGACCTCGACACCGACGCGGACTTCGTCGGGAAGGACGCGCTGACCCGGATCCGCGACGAAGGGATCAGCCGCAAGCAGGTTGGGCTGGTGATCGATGACGCGCCCCTTGCAGGGCCGAACACGCGGTTCTGGGCCGTAACGAAGGACGGCACCACGATCGGCAAGGTGACCTCCGCGGTCTACTCTCCCCGGCTCGCTCAGAACATCGCCCTGGCCCTGATCGCGGCAGAACACGCGGTGCTCGGACAAGAGGTGCAGGTGCGAATGGACGACCAGAGCGTGCGGGCGGAGATCGTGGACCGGCCTTTCTTCGACCCGAAGAAGACGCTGGCGGTGAGCGCGGCCAAGGTCGCGTGATCGCCTGCCCCGGGGGGCGCATCCGCGTCCCGGGCCACGACGGGCGCGGGTCTCGACGGGTGACGGCTGCGTCGTGCATGCTGTCACCGGCGGCTCGGTTTGCCGGGAGGGGCGCGGGGAGAAGGGTCACCACGCTCCGGGCGGGTGCCGACTGGTCGCGTCGCGACGGCACAGCCGTGGCATAACGTTTTGGAGGAGCATCAATGTCCCACGAAGCAGACACGGCCGCCGTCGCGCCGGTGGTCCGCACCGATGCGGACGGCGTTGCCGTCCTGACGCTGAACGAACCGGCGTCGATCAACGCCCTGTCCGAAGCGATGCTGGCCGCCATCTCGGACGGGCTTGACGAGATCGCGCAGGACCCGTCGGTCAAGGCCGTGATCCTGCGGAGCGCGGGGAAGCATTTCTGCGCCGGGCACAATCTCAAAGAGATGAGCGCCCGCAGGTCCGATCCCGACGGCGGGCGGCAGTATTTCCAGGATCTCTTCGCCACCTGTTCAGCCATGATGCTGAGGGTGGTGCGGCTGCCGCAACCGGTGATCGCCGAGGTCAAGGGCATCGCAACCGCCGCCGGCTGTCAGCTCGTCGCCTCCTGCGACCTGGCGGTCGCGTCCGAGGAGGCGCGTTTTGCAACATCCGGCGTGAATATCGGGTTGTTCTGCTCAACACCGATGGTGGCGCTGTCGCGCAACGTACCCCGCAAGATGGCGATGGAGATGTTGCTGCTCGGCGAATTTCTGTCGGCGGATCGGGCGGCTGAGATGGGCCTGCTCAACCGTGTCGTTCCGCGCGACGCGTTGGAGGAAACGTCGCTGGAGATCGCCCGCGCCATTGCCGCCAAGTCGCCTGCCGCGATCCGAATCGGGAAGCGCGCGTTCTACGATCAGGCCGAGATGCTGTTGGAAGAGGCATATGCCTTTGCAGGTCGCATCATGGCCGAGAACATGATGGCCCGCGACGCCGAAGCCGGGATCGGCGCATTCACCCGCAAGGCCCCCATGCCCGAGTGGACGGGCGAATGACCTACGCCGGCCCCGAGCTCGACCGCTGCGCCGCGAACCACGCTGAGCTGTCGCCGGTCTCGATCCTGAAGCGGGTGGAGCGCGTGCATCCCGAGTTGCCCGCGCAGATCCACGGCACCATCCGGCGGAACTGGGGCGAGGTCGCGGGGCGGTGCAAGCGGCTGGCCTCGGCCTTGGCAAAGCGGGGCATCGGCAACGCCGACACGGTCGCGCTGATCGCTCCGAATATCCCCGAGGCGTTGGAATGCGCGCTGGCCGTGCCGATGCTGGGCGCCGTGCTGAACGCCAACAACGTGCGCCTCGATGCCGGGACCATCGCCTATATCCTCGATCACGGCGAGGCGAAGGTGCTGCTGGTCGACACCGAGTACTCGGCGATGGCCGCCGACGCGGTGGCGCAGTGTGGCCGCGACCTGCTGGTCGTGGATATCGAGGATACGCAGGGCCCGGGCGGTGAGCGGATCGGCGCCCTGACGTACGAGGATCTGCTGGCCGAGGGCGATGCAGACTTCCCCTACCGCCTTCCGGACGACGAGTGGGATGCGCTCGCGCTGAACTACACGTCGGGGACCACCGGCCGGCCGAAGGGCGTCGTCTATTCCCACCGCGGCGCCTGGACGAACGCGGTGAACAACGTCGTCACGTGGGAGATGCCACATCACCCGGTCTATCTCTGGACTCTGCCGCTGTTTCACTGCAACGGCTGGTGCTTTCCCTGGACGATCACGCTTTTGGCGGGCTGCCACGTCTTCCTGCGCGCGCCGCGGGCCGACGAGATCTATCAGGCCTTTGCCGAGCATGGCGTGACGCATCTCTGCGGCGCTCCGATCATCATGTCGATGATCGCCGGGGCGCCGTCCGAAGACAGGCGCGACTTCCCCCAGACGATCAGGATGATGACCGCCGCGGCTCCGCCGCCCGCCAGGATCATCGCCGGGATGGAGGCAATGGGCATCTTGATCACCCATGTCTACGGGCTGACCGAGGTCTACGGGCCGGCCGTCGTCTGCGCCGAGAAGCCGGATTGGAGCGACCTCCCGCTCGAGGACCGCGCGCGGCTGAAGGCGCGGCAGGGCGTGGCCTATGAATTGCAGGAGGATGTCCTCGTGCTGGACCCCGGCACCGGACAGCCTGTGCCGTGGGACGGCGAAACCCAGGGCGAGATCGCCTTTCGCGGCAACATCGTGATGAAGGGATACCTGAAGCAGCCCGACGCGACCGCGAACGCCTTCAGGGGCGGCT
Organism: Tranquillimonas alkanivorans; assembly: GCF_900115595.1. Classification (GTDB taxonomy): domain Bacteria; phylum Pseudomonadota; class Alphaproteobacteria; order Rhodobacterales; family Rhodobacteraceae; genus Tranquillimonas; species Tranquillimonas alkanivorans. Next base: position 106,681 of record NZ_FOXA01000010.1, on the reverse strand, counting down.
GGTTCTGGTCCGGGGATCTCGCCGTGCAGCATCCCGACGGCTACGTCGAGATCCGCGATCGCGCGAAGGACATCATCATCTCGGGCGGGGAGAACATCTCGTCCATCGAGGTCGAGAACGCGATCCACTCGCACCCCGCGGTCGGACAGGTCGCAGTGGTCGCCATGCCCGATGCGAAATGGGGCGAGGTCCCTTGCGCCTTCGTCGAACTTGCCGAGGGCGCGACGGCGACCGAGGAGGACATCCTGACCCACGCCCGAACCCGCCTCGCGGGCTTCCAGAAGCCCAAGAAGATCGTGTTCGGCGACCTGCCAAAGACCGCGACCGGCAAGATCAGGAAGAACGAGTTGCGAGACGAAGCGAAGGGGCTTGCGCAGGAAGCGAGCGGGGCGGGCCAAGGCTGAACCCGCCAAGAGCGGCGCCGTCAGCGCGCCCTTCCGTCACGCTTCTTGAAGAATGGCCACACTTCGCCCTACGCCGGTTCGGCAAGGCGATCTGCGAAGTGGCTCAGCAGCTTGTGCTTGAGAATCTTGCCCGTTGCGGCCGCAGGCAGCGCCTCCACGATCAGGATCCGCGAGGGGCGCTTGTAGCCGGTAAGGCGACCGGAGGCGTACTCTGCCAGGTCGGCCGCGGTCACCGCGTCCGGGTCCTTCACCTGGCAGAAGGCCAGCACTTCCTCGTCGCCCTGCACCATGCGCCCGATCACGGCCGACTGTACGACCGCGGGATGGTCGTTCAGCGCGGCTTCCACCTCGGGCGGGTACACGTTGAAGCCGCCGCGGATGATCAGCTCCTTGGCGCGGCCGACGATGTGCAGGCGTCCTTCGGCGTCGATCCGGCCGAGATCGCCCGTGCGCATGTAGCCGTCCCCGGTGATCGCCTGGGCCGTCGCGTCGGGGTTGCGGAAATAGCCCTTCATGATGTGCGGGCCCTTGGTCTGCACCTCGCCCACGCCGGGCTCTTTGCCGATGCTTTCATCCAGCCGGATGTCGACGCCGGGCAGGGGCGGGCCGACCGAAATGTCCGGATCACCGATCGCGTTCCGCGTGCCCGAGACGCCCGCGGTCGTCTCGGTCATGCCGTAGCCGTTCTGAAGCGGCAGGCCGTAGAATGCCTCGGCCTTGCGCTTCCAGGCTGGATCGAGAGGGGCTGCTCCGGACGAGACGTAGCGCAGGCGGTCGGAATCCAGCCGCGCGTGCCCGTGCTCGGCCGCGTAGGACATCAGCAGCGCATGCATCTGCGGCACGGCCGGCACGACCGTGGCGCCGCGCCTGAGCGCATTATGGAGCGCCTCGGGCGTGAAGCGCCGGGCCAGTTCGACCGTGCAGCCGGTCAGCGCCGACGCCATCAGCATGGAGGCCAGGCCGAAGACATGCGTCAGAGGCAGCGCTCCGTAAACGTGATCCGCTGCGGTGAGGTCGCGCAGATCCCGCGAGGCATGCGCCGCGAAGATCAGGTTGCCGTGGGTCAGCATGACGCCCTTCGGGTCGCCGGTCGTGCCCGTGGTGTAGAGGATCACCGCGACCTGCCCGTCGCCATCCTCGACAGGTTCGCCCGAGCCGGCATCCGCTTCGAGCAGATGGACGGCGCCGAAGCCGGTCTCCACGCGGGACGCGCCCGCTGCCTCGGCGTGGCTGGCAGCCTCCTTCGAGACGTGGCTGGTGTAGAGCGTCAGGCGCGGCTGGGCATGGGCGGTGATGCGGGCGATTTCGGCCGCGGACATGCGCGCGTTCACCGGCACCGCCCAGGCATTCAGGCGGCTTGCCGCCATGACCGCGACCGCGACGGCAAGACAGTTCTCGGCCACTACCAGGATGCGATCGCCGGGTCCAACGCCATGGCCCGACATCAGAGCCGCGCCCTCGTCGACCAGCGCTGCATAGCCGCGCCAGTCCACGCGGGTGCCGTCGGTGTCGATGATCGCGACGGCGTCCGGGCGGGCCGCGACATGCGGTTCGATCATCTGGTGAATGCGGGTGAAGTCGGTCATCTGGGTCATTCCTCCCCTGCGGGCGCGGGCCTCAATCGTGCAAGCGCGGTGCGGGCATCCTCTTCGAGCGTGGCGGCAATGGCCTCGAACGGCTCCGAGCTTTCGACGAAGCCGAGTGCCTGTCCCGCCGACAGCATCCCGCGTGACGTGTCGCCCACCCTGTAGGCCTCGCGACCGATGCGGCCCGAGACGTAGGGCATCAGCTCCTCTATCCCGATCTCGGGCTTTTCCCGCTCGAGCCGGGCGACGATTTCGGTGGTTTCGTTCTTGAGCGTGCGGATCGTGTTGCGCACGCTCGACATGGTTAGCGCCGTGTCCCGCTCGCTCGCGGCAACGAGCGCGTCCTTGTAGCCCGCGTGGGCCCGGAGCTCGGACGCGGCGAGGAAGCGGGTTCCCATCACGACGCCCGCTGCACCGGTCGCGAGGGCCGCGACGATTTGCGCCCCCGTCCCGATGCCGCCGCCGATCAGGTAGGGCACGGTCAGCCGCCGTTCCGCCAGCGACAGGTTCACCATCGAGCCGACCAGGTCCATGCCCGGATGACCGCCGCACTCGGCACCCACGATGGCGACCATGTCGACGCCGACGCTCTGTGCCTTCACGGCGAAGCGGACCGAGGGAACCTTGTGCACGATCGTGACGCCCGCCTCTTTCAGCAGCGGCACGTACGGTTCGGGGTTGCGGCCCGAAGTCTCGACGACCTTGATGCCTTCGTCGATGATCAGGCGGAAGACGTCTTCGGTCTTCTCGCCCGGCACCAGCTTCGGCAGCATCGAGACGTTGACGCCGAAGGGCCGGCCGCCGGCCAGGTCACGGCAGCGGGCGATCTCGGCCCGCAGGTCGCCGGGCTCGGGAAAGCTCGCAGCGGTGATGAAGGGCAGCAGGCCGGCCTTCGCGGCGGCGGCGCAGTAGTCGGCGTCCGAGAGCCACATCAGGCCGCCCGCGACGACGGGCAGGCGCAGGCCGAAACGTTCGGTCAGCGGTGTCTTCATGGCCGGGTCCCCGGGGGTCATGACGGCTCCCGCCGCTTGGCGAACGCGGGGCGGCGCTTTTCGAGGAAGGCGCTGATGCCCTCCTGTGCCTCGGGTCCCGCGACCGCAGTCGCCATTGCGTCGCGCTCGGCGTCGAGCAGCACCGCGAACGGCGTCTCCTCTGCCAAGGCGACAAGCGCCTTGATCCGCGACTGCGCGGCGGCAGGCCCGGCCGCGATTCGGTCGGCCAGGTCCATGGCCGCCATCAAGCTTTTGCCGGTGGCGCAGAGCCCGTTGATCGCGCCGAGTTCGGCCAACCGTTCTGCCGTCACCGGCGTGCCGAGAAGCAGCATCTCGGAGACCAGCGCCCTCGGCAGCCGCTCGGTCAGCGCCGCGCTGAGCCCGCCATCGGGCGTCAGTCCGGCCCTGACATACGCCGCCGTGATGTTCGCGCCGCGCGCCGCGAGGACGAAGTCGCAGGCGAAGGCGAGCGAGGCCCCCGCACCCGCCGCGCCGCCCTCAACGGCGGCGATCCATGGCACCGAGGACCCCCGGATGCCCCGGACAAGGTCGTGCAGCGCCTCGATGCGGGCATGGCGCTCCGCCTCGGGCAGATCGCGCCGCGTCGCGAGCAGGTTCAGGTCACCGCCCGCGCAGAAGAAGCCGCCCGCGCCCCAGAACGTGACGGAGGTCACGCGGGGCTCCTCGGCCAGCTGGGTTGCCTCCGCCAGCGCGTCATAGAGGTCGTCCGACAGCGCATTGCGCCGCGCGGTGTTGTCGTTGACCACGACGAGCCGGTCGCCGCGATCCTCGACGCGGGCGAGGCTCATGCGTCGCCTCCCTTTTCCATCTTCTCGCGCGGCACGCGCTTGAAGACTCCCGTGGCGGTGGCGATCAGAGTGCCGCCGTCGGCCTCGAGCCGGGCCTCGATGAACAGGAGCGAACGCCCCCCGCCCGTGACGCGGCCGGTTGCAGTGATCCGCTGACCGACACGGGCGGGGCCGACGAAATTGGTCGCCATCGAGATCGTCAGGAACGGCGAACGACCGGTCTCGTCCACCGTCAGGCTACCGGTCGCGCCCATGGCGTTGTCGAGCATCAGCGCCGCGATTCCACCATGCAGCACGCCGTGGCGGTTCGCATGCGCCTCGGTTACGTCGAGGATGCAGCGCGCCCGGCCGTCGCCCTGTCCTACGTCCAGCACGTAGCCCAGCGTCCGCTGGGCCCCCGTCTCGTTCTCGATCAGCGCCATGGTTCAGGCCGCGCTCAAGCGGATGAAGCGCTCGAGGTGGTAATCGGTGTCGCCGAAGCGGTGATCGACCATGGTCAGGCGCTTGGCCAGGTGCCCCAGCGCGTATTCCTCGGTCATGCCGATGCCTCCGTGCAGTTGGATCGCCTCTTCGACAACCAGCCGAGCGACCCGGCCGATCAGGTTCTTCGTCGCGCTGACATGCCGTTCCCGCTTCACGCGATCCGTTTCTAGATGGCCGGCCAAGTTGATGACGGCGGATCGCGCCTGCTCAATCTCGATCAGGACGTCGGCCATGCGGTGCTGGAGCGCCTGGAACTTGCCGATGGGCTGGCCGAACTGCTTGCGCTGCTTGAGGTAGTCAACGGTCAGGCCGCGGATCGACTCCATCAGGCCGAGCGCCTCGGCGCAGATCGCGCAGGTCGCCCGCGCGGCGGCTTCCTCGATTGCGGGGAAGGCGGCGCCCTCGGCACCGATCAGCGCGTCCTGCGAGACGGTTACCCCGTCGAGCGTCACCTCGCCCGCGCGTCCGCCGCCGTTCAGCGGGTAGTCGCGGATCGCGAGGCTCTCGGCATCGGCCGGGACGAGGAAGAGCGAGATGCCTTCAGCGTCGGCCGTGTCGCCGCCGGTCCGGGCCGAGACGACGAAGGCGTCCGCCGCGCCCGCATGTTCCACCACGGTCTTGCGGCCCGTGAGGCGCCAGCCGTCGCCGTCGCGGGTGGCGGTGGTCTCCACGTGATCGAGATCGTATCGCGCGCCGGGCTCCGAATGGGCGAAGCCGAGGATCGCACCGCCGATGACTTCCTCGACGCGCGCCTTCTGCGCCTCGCTCCCCTCAGCGGCGAGCAGCCCGCCCGCCAGCACGCCGGAGGCGATGAGCGGCTCGAAGGCACCCGCGCGGCCGATCTCTTCGAAGACGACGGCGAGGTCGAAGCCCGCGCCGCCGAAGCCGCCGTCCTCTTCCGAGAACAGCGCCCCGATCACGCCCATCTCGGCCAAGCCGGACCAGAGCGTTTCGGAATGGCCCGCCTCGCTCTCGGTCGCGTTGGCCAGCATCTCGGGGGTGACGGTGTCGCCCAGGTAGCGCCGCAGGCTGTCCTGCAGCATCTGGCGTTCTTCGGTCAGCTCGAAATTCATGTCAAAGCTCCAGGATCGCCTTCGAAATGATCTGGCGCTGCACTTCGTTGGAGCCGCCGTAGATCGAAAGCTTGCGATTGTTGAAATAGGCCTGTGTGGCCGGCAGCGCGTAGTCCGGGCCGACGGGTTCGACATTCGAGCCCTCGTCCAGCGCCTCGGACACGAAGGGCAGAGCGTAGGGACCCACCGCCTGCCGCGTCAGCGCGTTGATCTCCTGCCGGATGACGGTGCCCTTGATCTTGAGCATCGAGCTTTCCGCGCCGGGCGCCTGTCCCGCCGCCGCCGCCGCGATGGTGCGCAGGTTGGTCGTCGCCATGGCCATCAGGTCGATCTCGACCTGCGCCAGCTTGGCCGCGAAGAACGGGTTCTCGATCAGCGGCCGGCCCCCCGACTTTTCCAGCCGGGCGATGCGACGCAGGTTTTCGAGCGCGGTGTTGGCGAAGCCGACGCCCGCGATGTTGGTCCGCTCGTGGGTCAGGAGATACTTGGCGTAGGTCCAGCCCTTGTTCTCCTCGCCGACGAGGTTCTCGACCGGAACCTTCACGTCCTGCAGCCAGACCTCGTTCACCTCGGCCTCGCCGTCGATCAGGACGATGGGACGGACCTCGACGCCGGGGGTGTTCATGTCGATCAGGAGGAAGCTAATGCCCTCCTGCGGCTTGCCCTCCTTCGAGGTGCGCACGAGGCAGAAGATCATGTCCGCGTGCTGGCCGAGCGTCGTCCACGTCTTCTGTCCGTTGACGATGTAGTGGTCGCCCTCGCGCACCGCGGTCGTCTTCACGGCTGCGAGGTCCGAGCCTGCGCCGGGCTCGGAATAGCCTTGGCACCACCAGTCCTCGCCGTTCAGGATGCGCGGCAGGTAGTGGTCCTGCTGTTCCTTCGAGCCATATTTCATCAGCACGGGGCCGAGCATGTTCAGACCAAACGGCACGATACGCGGTGCATGGGCGCGGGTGGTCTCTTCCTCGAAGATGTGGCGCTGCACGGCGTCCCAGCCGGTGCCGCCGAATTCCTTCGGCCACGTTACGCCCAGCCAGCCGCGCGCGTTCAGAATGGCGTGCCATTCCTCGTAGTCGGCCTTGGTCAGGCGCTTGCCGGTCGCGACCTTGTCGGACAGTCGCGCGGGAAGCTTCTCGTTCAGGAAGGCGCGGACCTCTTCGCGGAAGGCCTTCTGCTCGTCGGTATAGGTGAGATCCATGTGTCTCTCCGTTTTCAGAAAATCTCGAACAGGCCGGCCGCGCCCTGTCCGCCGCCCACGCACATCGTGACGACGCCGAGCTTGGCGCCACGGCGGCGGCCCTCGATCAGCAGGTGGCCCGTCATCCGCGCGCCTGTCATGCCGAAGGGATGGCCGACGGCGATCGACCCGCCGTTGACGTTGAGCTTGTCGTTGTCGATGCCCAACCGGTCGCGGCAATAGATGGCCTGCGAGGCGAAGGCCTCGTTCAGTTCCCACAGGTCGATGTCGTCGACGGTCAGGCCGTTGCGCTCCAGCAGGCGGGGCACGGCGAAGACGGGGCCGATGCCCATCTCGTCGGGCTCGCACCCGGCGACGGCGAAGCCACGGAAGCGGCCCAGCGGCTCGAGCCCGGCGCGCTCGGCCTCCCGGGCGTCCATCATCACCAGCGCCGCCGCACCGTCCGAAAGCTGCGAGGCGTTGCCGGCGGTGACCCACTTGCCTTCGCCGCGGACGGGCTGAAGCTTGGACAGCGCCTCGAGCGTGGTGGACGGGCGATTGCATTCGTCCTGCGCGATGGTCGCCTTGACCTCGGAGGTCTCGCCGGTCTCCTTGTCGGTGACCTGCTTCGTGACCTCCATCGGCACGATCTCGTCGTCGAAGCGCCCGGTCTCCTGAGCGGCCGCGGTGCGCATCTGCGACTGGTAGCCCAGCTCGTCCTGCGCTTCGCGGCTGATGCCGTAGCGCTCGGCCACGATGTCGGCGGTGTCGATCATCGGCATGTAAAGGTCGGGCTTCACTTCCTCGATCCAAGGATCGCGCGCGCTGCGCGGCGGGGGCTGGATCAGGCTGATGCTCTCGACGCCCCCCACGAGCACGGCCTTCGCGCCCTCGTCCGCGATCATGTGGCCGCCCATGGCGACCGCTTGCAGGCCGGAGGCGCAGAAGCGGTTCACGGTCGTACCCGCGACACAGACGGGCAATCCGGCCCGGATCACGGCCTGCCGACCGATGTTGCCGCCCGTGACATACTCGGGATAGCCGCAGCCCCAGATCGAGTCCTCGATCAGGGCAGGATCGATGCCGGACCGCTCGACGGCATGCCGGGCCACGTGGCCGGACATCGCCGCGCCGTGAGTGAGGTTGAAGCTGCCGCGGGCCGCCTTGCCGATGGCGGTGCGGGCGACGGAGACGATTACGGGATCGGACATCTGTCTTCCTCCTCAGCCGTTCAGGCTGGCGAAATTGCTGTTATCGGAAACGAGCCGCTGCAGGAGCGGGGCGGGTTGCCAGAAGAAGTCATCCTCTTGGGCATACGCCTCGATTTCCGCCAGCAGCGCCGGCAGACCGGACTGGTCGGCCCAGAACATCGGGCCGCCGCGCCAACGCGGAAAGCCGTAGCCGTAGAGGAAGGTCACGTCGACATCGAGCGGACGGCGGGCGATGCCTTCCTCCACCACGCGCGCGCCTTCGTTGACGAGGGCGGCCATGTAGCGGCGCTGGATCTCCTCGTCGATAAAGTCGCGTGGCGTGACGCCGTGTTCGGCGCGGGCCTTGTCGATCAGCGCGAGAACCTCCGGGTCCTCGGTTCCGCCGCGCTTGCCCTCCTCGTAGATGTAGTAGCCGCGCCCGGTCTTCTGGCCGAGGCGGCCGAGGTGGTAGAGTTCGTCGGCCCAGGTCGGAACGATGTCGCGCGGGTCGCGGGTGGCGGCCCGGCGCTGGCGCGTGGCATAGCCGATGTCGAGGCCCGCAAGGTCGCCCATCTCGTATGGGCCCATCGGCCAGCCGAAGGCCTTCACGGCGCGGTCCACCTGATATGGGCTCGCCCCGGCGAGGACCATGCGGTCAGCGGCGGCGCGGTACTTCGACAGGATGCGGTTGCCGATGAAACCGTCGCAGACGCCGGCGCGCACGGCCGTCTTGCCCATCCGCCGGGCCAGGGCGAAGGCCGTCGCGGTCACGTCGGGCGCGGTGCCGTCCGGCACGACGACCTCGAGCAGCTTCATCACGTGGGCTGGTGAGAAGAAGTGCAGGCCGATCACGTCGGAGGGCCGAGAGACCGAGGCCGCGATCTCGTTCACGTCGAGATACGAGGTGTTGGTCGCCAGCACCGCGCCCGGCTTCATCACCCTGTCGAGTTCCTCGAAGACCTGTTTCTTGACGTCCATGTCCTCGAAGACCGCCTCGATGGCGAGATCGGCCCCGGAGAGCGCGTCGTAGTTCGTCGCCGTGCGAAAGGCGTCCGCGAGGATCGCCTCGCGCTTGTCGGCGGAGAGCTTGCCGCGCTTGACGGCGCCGTCGAGGTTCTTGCCGATCGTGCCGGCGGCCTTCTCAGCCGAGGCGTCGTCGCGCTCGATCAGCGTGACGTCGAGCCCGCGCAGCAGGGCCGCGGTCGCGATGCCCGCGCCCATCGTGCCGCCGCCGACCACGCCCAGCTTCGAGACGTCGCGCGGTTCGACACCCTCGATCTCGGGCAGGCGCGAGACCTTGCGCTCGATGAAGAAGGCATGGATCAGGCCGGCGCGCTGCGGTGTCTCCATCATCTCGGTGAAGATGCGGCGCTCCTCGTCCATGCCCTCGGCGATGGGCAGGCGCGTGGCGGCTTCCACCGCGTCGATCGAGGCCAGGCGCGCAACCTCGCCCCGGCTCTTCTTGGACCAGGCGGCACGGGCGGCTTCAAGCGCGGCGGCGTCGTGCGCGGGGCAAGGAATTTGCCCGACCGGGCGGGGCGCGGCGCTGCTCTCGACCAGTTCACGGGCATAGGCGAGGCCCGCTTCGCGCGGATCGCCCTCGGCCAGCCTGTCCGCGAGGCCCAGCTCGACAGCCTTTTCCGCCGGGACCGTGCCGCCGGCGGGGATGATGTCGAGCGATGCGGCGATGCCGATCAGACGCGGCATGCGCTGTGTGCCCCCCGCTCCGGGGATGACACCCAGGTTGACCTCCGGCAAACCCAGCTTCGTGCCTTTCATGGCGACGCGGTAATGCGCACCGAGTGCGATCTCGAGACCTCCGCCAAGCGCCGAACCGTGCACCGCGGCGACAACCGGCTTAGGGCTGTCCTCGATCCTCTGGACGACGCGCGGCAGCCACGGATCGCGTGGCGGCTTGCCGAACTCCGAGATATCGGCCCCGCCGATGAAGAGCTTGCCCGCGCCGACGATCAGCGCCGCGTTCGCCTGCGCATCCGCTGCGAAGCGGGTCATCGCGTCCCACAACCCTTGGCGCACGGCTTGCCCCAGCGCGTTCACGGGCGGGTTGTCGATGGTGATGACGGCGATGCCGTCCTCGAGCTCATAGGCGACCGGGTTCGTCACGGGTCGTTCCTCCTTCATCTGGCGGCCGTGCCGCCGGCATGTCTTCTGTCGCCGCCGGGCGGGCGGCGTCGTGTCATCCGCGCATCGTCAGGGTCGAACTCTGGCCCATGATGCGCTCGAGTTCCTGGACCGCAGCGTTCAGCCGGGGGCCAAGATCGTCTCGCATCCGCTCGAGGCTCAGATCGGCGGGCATGGCGCCGCAGGTGAAGATCACCGGCTCGGACAGGTCGCGCGACTGGAAGGGCCGGGCGACTGCGTGGATGCTGGGCGCGAAATACTCGTCCGGGTTGGTGATGACGAAGCCCTGCGCCAGCAGTTGGCCCCAGGCCCCGCGCCGGATCTCGGCGGCACGCTCGGCTGTCAGTCCCCGGTCGCCGGCGATCGTCTCGACCGCGCTCTTGAACGCCGCTTGGGAAAGCGAGCCGAGCAGCGCATGACCCGAGGACGAGCCGTGGAACGGGACGCGGTGTCCCACCTCCAGCCAAAGCGAGGACACGCCGCGCGGCCGCCAGGTCTTGACGATAAGCAGCTTGCGATCGTCGCGGACGAGAAGCAGCGACAAGGTGCCGGTCTCGTCCGCGACGCGCTGCATGATGGGCCCGGCCAGTTCCACGAACGAGATCGAGGAAGACGCCACGTTTCCCAGAGCCAGTAACGCGGGGCCGGGGCGGTAGCGGTCGTGCCGCTGCGCGTGGTTCAGGTAACCCAGCGATTGCAGCGTAAACGTCAGCCGCGAAACGGTCGACTTTGGCAGGCCCGTGCGCTCCGAGATCTCCGCGTTCCCAAGCCCGTCGTCGGAGGGTCGGAAGGCGCGTAGGACGGAAAGACCCCTCGCCAGCGTCGTTGCGAAGCGGCGGTCGGTTTCGGGGGCGGACGAGCTGCGTGTATCGGATGTGTCCTGCATCACGGCCTCACATGGATGTGGGTATGAGCAGCGACAGGATCGGGAAGGCCATGATGAGGGCCAGTACGATCACGTCAACGCTCAGGAACCTGAGGATGCCCGAGAAGATGCGGTCGATCGGAACCTCCTTGCCGACGACACCCGAGATGACGAAGACGTTCAGCCCCACGGGTGGCGTGATCAGACCGATCTCCAGCAGCTTGATGACGACGACGCCGAACCAGATCAGGTCCCAGCCGTAGCTTTCGACGAAGGGAACCATCAGTGGCAGCGTCAGCACCATGATCCCGATCGGATCGAGGAACATTCCCAGGATCAGGTAGATGACCGCGATCGAGACGAGGACCAGGAATACCGACAGCTCGGCCTCGGTCACGTAGCCGACGATCTCGGACGCCACGCCCGTCAGCGCAATGAAGGCCACGAAGATCTTGGCGCCGGCAGCGATGAAGAAGATCGACGTTGTCTGCACGACCGTCTCGCGCAGGCTTTCCCATAGCGCCGAGACCGTCAGCTTGCGTTGAGCGAAACCGATGAGGATCGTGGCGGAGACGCAGACCGCCGCAGCCTCGGTCGCGGTGAAGATACCGCCGTAGATGCCGCCCACGATGATGATGAAGAGGGCGACGGCGGGCCAGGCCTCGATGGCCGCCTGCGCCCGTTCACGCCCGGTGATCGTGCCGGTGAAGGCCGGCGCTGCCGCGGGATCACGCCGCACCCAGACGTAGATCACGAGGACGAAGCCGGCGAGCGACAGAAGCCCCGGGATGATCCCGGCCAGGAAGAGCGCGGAAATCGAGGTCTCGGTGAAGATGCCGTAGATGATGAAAAGGACCGACGGCGGGATCAGAGAGCCAAGCGTGCCACCCGCCGCGACCGAGGCCGTCGCCAGCCGCTTGTCGTAGCCCATCCGCAGCATTTCCGGCGAACAGATGCGCCCCATGGTCGAGGCGCAGGCGATGGAGGACCCTGTGATCGCCGAGAAACCGCCGCAGCCCATGACCGAGGCCATCGCCACCCCGCCGGGCACCGAGGCCAGCCAGACGCGGGCGGCGTGATAGATCTTGGTGGTGATTTCGGCGCGGTAGGCGATGTGACCCAGCGCCACGAAAAGCGGGATCATCGACAGGTCGTATGAGTGGATCAGGTCGAAGGAGTTCGAGAAGACCAGGCTCGACGTAGGGGTGATCGCGCGCTCCGGCATGAAGGTGCCGGTCCGGAAGGCGAAGATCACGAAGGTGCCGATGCTCGCCACGCCCGCCAGGGCGAAAGCGATGGGCACCCGCAGGCCGAGCAGCAGGATCACTGTCGCGAAGGCGACGAGGCCGACAAGGGTTCCGTCCATGTTCAGACCTCCGGTCCGTGGCCTGTCTCGGCCAGCGGCTCGCCCCGGCGCATCGCGCGCAGGTCGTGGAAGACCATCAGCGCAAGGCGGACCCAGCAGAACGAGATGCCAATTAGGAAGATCACCCGGCCTGGCCATTTCGGCAGGTTCAGGTCACCGAAGAAGTAGCCGCCGGAGGTGAACGTGTGCGTCATCTCGCGCCAGCCGGCCCAGAGGAGCGGCGCCAGCGCCAGCAGGCCGAAAATCGAGCCGAAGACGATCAGCGCGTCGCGCCCCCGCGGGGGCAGACGGTTCGAAATGAATTCGACCACGATATGCGCCCGGTGCGCGGTGGTGGCGGCCAGCGGCAGGATGACTGCCGCGACCATGAGCTCGCGCACCATGACGATGGTGTCGGGCACGCCCGAATTGAACACGGCGCGCAGGATCACCGACACGGTGATCAAAAGGCCGAGCCCGAGAACCGAGATCACGGACAGATCGACCAGCAGGCGCTCGACGCGGCGCAGCATGGAAACCTCGCGGAAGAAAGGGGGCAGGGTCGTCGTACCGCGCGCCGTGGACCGGCGCGCGGCTGTCGCGGCGGGAGGATCAGCCCTCTTCGCGCTCCCAGGGATAGCCGAGCTCGTCACGCTCCTGCGCGTACTTGTCGAGCAGCGCCTGGTACTCTTCGAGCATCGCCTCGCCGTCGAGCCCCATGCCCGATACCTGCTCGACCCACTCGTCGATGTACTTCTTGCCGCCTGCGACGAGCTTCTGACGCTCCTCGGCGGGCAGTTCGATGATCTCTACACCGGCCTCGCGCATGGTCTCGATCGCAGCTTCGTTGTCCGCGGTGATCAGGCGGCCCAGTTCGTCGGACATGTTTTTCCCGGCCTCGAGCAGGATCTCCTGCGCTTCCGGGGCGAGCCGGTCGAAGGCGTCCTTGTTCATGAAGACGCCGAGCGCGCCGGTCTGGCCCCAGTTGAGCAGCGTGTAGCTGTCGATGACCTCCTGCTGCTTCAGCGCGGCGGTCGCGTAGGAGTAGGTCTGCGAGCAGTCAATCAGGCCGCTGTCGAGACCCTGATAGGCGTCGTAGATCGACATCGGCACCAGGTTCGCGCCCATGTCGCCGAAGGTGTCGCCGTAGGCGCCCACGCCGCGGATCTTCAGGCCCTCGATGTCCTCGACCGAGCGGATCGCGGTGTCCTTGCAGCCGATATGAACGGCAGAGGTCGTGAACGTGCCGAGGTAGACGAGGTTCTGGTCAGCGAGGTGCTTCTGGATGCCCTCGTTGCTGCGCATGATGTCGTCGGTGGCCTTCATGCCGACCCAGGCGTCGGAGTTCTCGAGCGGCATGTCCGCGATGCGGTAGGGTGCCATCTCCTGCGGGAAGTAGACCGCGATGATCGTGCCCATGTCGGCCACGCCGTCAGCGATGCCCGACAGCGCCGCGCCGGCCTTGAAGAGCGCGCCGCCCCACTGGATGTTCAGCGAAAGGTCGCCGCCCGACATTTCCTCGACCTGCTCGGCGAAGAAGTTGAGCGACTCGCCGCGCGCTCCGCGGTTGGGCCCCGCCTCTCCCACAAAGAGGGTCTGCGCATTCGCCGCGCCCGCACCCAGCATCAGCGCGCCCATGAGGGCGTACTTTACCGATCTCGCCATGGTTTCTCCTCCCAGTTCCACTATGCGAAATTGCCTTCCGCAGTATCGAACTTCATGGAACGCTTCGGGTCAAGCCCTCGCGACCCTCACCTGAGGGCAGGCAACGGGGTCGTGCTGATCCTCGCCGACCGGTCCGGCCGGAGTCGCGAACGAGAGTGGGGGGCGAAGGCAGGGGAGTTACCGCCAGTGCTGACCGTCGCCTCCGGCGTCCGAGCGGAATGTTGGGGAAGTGCGGCCGCAGTGGCCGCCGCGTCCCGCGCCGAGCTTCGGCCTCGTCAGGTCGCTAGATATTTTGGATCGTAATCCGGCGCAGCGATACGCCCGCGGTCCGGTTCGGCCTCGCTCAGAGGCTCGGCTTCGACCAGCTTGGTGCCGGCCTCGGCGGCGAGGCGGCCGTAGATGCCGGTGCCCTGCGTTTTCCAGGCGACCTCCTGCTCGGTCAGCTGGCGCACGACCTTGGCCGGCATGCCGACCACCATCGATCGGGGCGGGATCTCCATTCCCGCTTTCACGAAGGCCAGCGCGGCGACGATGCTTTCCGCGCCGATCACCACATCGTCCATGACCACCGCGTTCATGCCCACCATGGCGTTGCGCCCGACACGGCAGCCGTGCAGCACCGCGCCGTGGCCGACATGGCCCATCTCCTCGACTACGACGTCCTTGTTGGGGAAGGCGTGCATGACGCAGGTTTCCTGCACGTTCGCACGTTCGCCCACGATCACCCGGCCGAAGTCGCCGCGCAGGGTGGCGCCGGGGCCGATATAGGCCCCGGCTCCGACATGGGTGTCGCCGATCAGCACGGCCTCGGGGTGGACGAAGGCCGAGGGATGCACGACGGGCGTGAATCCATCGTAGGCATAGACGCGCGCCATCAGAGCTCGCGCTGGGTCTTCGACACCAGCGTCAGCACGTCGTATTGCGCGACCACCTCGCCGCCGTCGCGGGTCACGGTGCAGTCCCAGCGGACCTCTCCATACTCCTCGGTCTCGCGCGGCGTGATCTGCTTGGCAGTAAGTTGCACCTGCAACGTGTCGCCCGCGTTCACCGGGGTCATGAAGCGCAGGTTATCCACCCCGTAGTTCGCCAGCACCGGCCCTTCGTCGGGCTGCACGAACATCCCGGCGGCGAAGGACACGATCAGGTAGCCGTGCGCGACGCGCCCCTCGAAGAACGGGTTCCGCTTCGCGGCGTCCTCGTCCATGTGGGCATAGAACGTGTCGCCGGTGAAGTTGGCGAAGTGCTCGATGTCCTCGAGTGTGACCTGGCGCGGGGCCGTCACGATGGTGTCCCCGATCTCGAGCTCGGCCAGCGACTTGCGGAACGGGTGCACGTCGGTCTCGTGCCGCGTTGCTCCCGGCATCCACTTGCCGACCACGGCGGTCAGCAGGTCGGGCGTGCCCTGGAGCGCCGTGCGCTGCATGAAGTGCTCGACCGCGCGCATGCCGCCAAGCTCCTGACCGCCGCCCGCGCGGCCGGGGCCGCCGTGGATCATCTGGGGCAGGGGCGAGCCGTGGCCGGTGGAGGTCTTGGCCGAGCCGCGGTTGCCGAACAGCACCCGGCCGTGCAGCTTCGCGATGCCGAGGCCGAGGGTGCGCGCCGCATCCGCGTCGTCGGTGAAGACCGAGGCGACGAGCGAGCCTGCGCCCTTGTTGGCGATCGCGACCGCCTGCTCGGGGGTATCATAGGGCATCAGCGTGCAGACCGGGCCGAACGCCTCGACCTCGTGCGGGGCGACGGCATTGAGCGGGTCGTCGCAGACCAGCACGCAGGGCGCGCAGAACGCGCCGTCGGTCGGGACCTCGCACTGTTCGATGACGATGCGGGCTTCCCTGGCCAGCGCCTCGATGGCCGAGCTGACTTCGGCCACCTGGTCGGCCGAGGCGAGGGGGCCCATGCGGGTGCCCTCGGTGCCCGGATGGCCGATGGTGGTCTTGGCGAAGCGGGCGCGCAGCGCCTCGGTCACGGCCTCGACCCGGTCGGCGGGGACGATGGCGCGGCGGATGGCGGTGCACTTCTGGCCCGCCTTCACCGTCATCTCGCGGTGGACCTCCTTGATGAAAAGGTCGAACTCGGGGCTGTCCGGCGTCACGTCCGGCCCGAGGATGCAGGCGTTGAGGCTGTCGGCCTCGGCGGTGAAGCGGACCGAGTGCTCGATGATCGCCGGGGTGTTGCGCAGCTTGCGCGCCGTGGCGGCCGAGCCGGTGAAGGTCACGACGTCCTGGCAGGTCACCCGGTCGAGCAGGTCGCCGGTCGAGCCGCAGATCAGCTGCAACGCGCCCTCGGGCAGGATGCCGAGTTCGAGGATCTTGCGCACGCAGAGTTCGGTGACATAGGACGTCTGGCTCGCCGGTTTCACGATGGCGGGCATCCCGGCCAGCCACGTCGGAGCGAGCTTTTCGAGCATCCCCCAGACCGGGAAGTTGAAGGCGTTGATGTGTATCGCCACGCCTTCCAGCGGGGTGAGGATGTGCTGGCCGATGAAGCTGCCGTCCTTCGACAGCATCTCCGGGTTGCCATCCGGGATGACGTGGCCGTTGGGCAGCTCGCGCCGGCCCTTCGAGGCATAGGTCAGCAGCGTGCCGATCCCGCCGTCGATGTCCACCCAGCCGTCGCTCCGGGTCGCGCCGGTGAGCGTGGAGAGTGCGTAGAGCTCCTCTTTCTGCTCCATCAGCGCGAGGCCGATCTGCTTCATCATCAGCGCGCGCTCGTGGATGCGCATCTTGCGCAGGGCCGGGCCGCCGACGTTGCGGCCGTGGTCCAGTGCGGCCTGCATGTCGAGCCCGGTGGCATCGACGCGGGCGACCGGATCTCCGGTGGCGGCATCGACCATGACCTGCCCGTCGCCCTGACCCGCCTGCCAGCGGCCCGCCAGGTAGGATTCCAGGCGCCGCGGCTCGGTGCGGTTTGCGTCCAGCATGTCAGTGTCCTTCGTATTCGATGGTGATCTCGTCGCTGACCGGGTAGCACTGGCAGGTCAGGACCAGCCCGGCTTCGACTTCGTAGTCTTCCAGCGCATAGTTCTGCGCCATCTCCACATCGCCCTTCTTCACGCGGCCGATGCAGGTCGAGCAGACCCCGGCCTTGCACGAGAACGGCGCGTCGATGTCGTGTTCGCGGGCGGCTTCCAGAACCGACTGCCCCTCGCGCGGCATCTCGAACGTGTGGGGCGCGCCGTCCATGATGACGGTCGCCTTGACCATGTTGCCGGCCTTGCGCGCGGCCTCGGCCCGCGCCTTCAGCTTCGCGCGGCCGGGCTGGGCGGCGCCGAACAGCTCGAACTTGATGCGGTTCTTGGGCATTCCGGCCTCTTCCAGCGCCGAGGCCACGTCCTTCATCATGCCCTCGGGGCCGCAGATGAACGCCATCTCGGCCGTGTCGGGACGCACCCAGGGGCCGAAGAGCGCGTGGCACTTGTCGGCGTCGATGCGGCCCGAGAACAGCTCGATCTCCTGCGCCTCGCCCGAGAAGACGTGGATCACGTTGAAGCGGTCGAGGTAGCGGTCCTTCAGGTCGCCCAGTTCACGCCGGAACATGACGGACGAGACGCTGCGGTTGCCGTAGACCAGCGTGAACTTCGCCTGGTCGTTGCCCGACAGGATCGACTTGATGAGCGACAGGATCGGTGTGATGCCGGACCCGGCTGCGAAGCCCAGGTAATGCTTGCCCCCGGTCTCCTCCTCTGTGCCGAAGCGGCCCTGCGGCGGCATGGCTTCGAGGGTGTCGCCGATGTTCAGATCGCCTTTTGCGAAGGTCGAGAACGCGCCGCCCTCGACCCGCTTGATGCCCACGCGCAGCCCTTCCTCGGGCGTGGCGCAGATCGAATAGGAGCGGCGCAGCTCCTCGCCGTCGAAGTCGCGCCGGAAGGTCAGGTACTGGCCGGGACGGAAGCGGAAGCGGTCGGCGTCCTCGGCGCGGGGGGCGAGCGTGACAACAACCGCGTCGCGCGTGTCGTGGTTGATGTCGGTGACGGTGAGCGGGAAGAAATCTTGCATCAGATCGCCTTGAAGTAATCGAAGGGTTCCAGGCAGTCGCGGCAGCGGAACTGCGCCTTGCAGGGGGTCGAGCCGCGCTGGCTGATGACCTCGGTGTTGTCCGATCCGCATTGCGGGCAGGCGGCATTTTGCGCGCTCAGCATCCCCGCGCAGGTGGCCGCGCCCTGCTGCGGCGGGGCGATGCCGTAGGCGCGCAGCTTCTCGCGCCCCTCGTCGCTGATCCAGTCGGTCGTCCAGGCGGGCGACATCTGCTGGCGCACCTTCACCTTGTCCGCGCCTCGCTTCAGAAGCTCGGTTTCGATATCCAGCGCGATGATCGCCGTGGCCGGGCAGCCGGAATAGGTGGGCGTGACGGTGACGACGAGCGTGTCGTCCTCATATCCCACGTCACGGACGATCCCCAGATCCACGAGCGAGATCGCCGGGATCTCGGGGTCGGGGATCTGGGCCAGCCAGTCCTGAACGGTGCTCAGATCGGGTTGCATGGTGTTACCAGCGTGCGCCGGGATAGGTCCGCTGAAGCGACTGCATCTCGGCCAGGATGTAACCCATGTGCTCGGTGTGGATGCCGTCGCGCCCGCCGGTGCGGCGGAGGCGGGTCTCCGGGATGGTCAGGGTCGCGCGGGCGAGCGTCGCCTGCGTCTCGGCGTCGAACGCCTTGGCGATCAGCGCCGGGACGGGCGCGATGCCTTCGTCGGCCATCTGCGCGTCGACCTCGTCGGTCGCCAGCAGGTCGGCGGTGAAGGGCCACAGCCAGTCGAGCGCGTCCTGCATCCGCTTGTGGCTCTCCTCGGACCCGTCGCCCAGCCGCACGATCAGGTCGCGCGAGCGGTCGAGGTGATAGCGCACCTCCTTCACCGTCTTCTGGGCCAGTCCGCGCACGCCCTCGTGCGAGGACTTCGCCAGTTCCTCCTGCATGGGCAGGTGCCAGGCGTCGAACAGGTACTGCCGCATCAGCGCATGGCCGAAGTCGGTGTTGGGCTGTTCGACAAGCAGCGAGTTCAGGAACTGCCGCTCGGGGCGCAGGAAGGCCAGGTCGTCGGGCGTGCGGCCCTTGCCCTCGGCCTCGGCCGCGAGCCCGTACCAGAGCTGGGTCTGTCCGATCAGGTCGAGCCCCATGTTGGCGAAGGCGATGTCCTCTTCCAGCACCGGCGCGTGGCCGCACCACTCGGCGGTGCGCTGGCCGAGAATAAGGGCGTTGTCGCCCATGCGCAGGCAGAAGGTGACGAACGCGTCCATCACATCGCCCCCACTTCCTTGGGGATATCGAAGAAGGTCGGGTGACGATAGACCTTGCTTTCCGACGGCTCGAACATCGCGCCGGCCTCGTCGGGGTTTGAGGCGGTGATCTTGGCGGATTCCACCACCCAGATGCTCACGCCCTCGTTCCGGCGGGTATAGACGTCACGCGCGTTCTTCATCGCCATCTCGGCGTCGGGCGCGTGCAGGCTGCCGACGTGCCGGTGCGACAGGCCGTGCTGGCCACGGATGAAGACTTCCCAGAGGGGCCATTCCTTGCTCATATCCCTCACTCCGCTGCGATGGGGGCAGACTGCTTCTCGGCGTGGGCCATCAGGCCTTCGCGGAACCACGCGCCGTCGTCCCAGGCCTTCTGGCGGGCTTCCAGGCGTTCGCGGTTGCAGGGGCCGTTGCCCTTGATGACTTCCATGAACTCGTTCCAGTCCGGCTCGCCGAAGTCGTAGCCGCCCTTTTCCTCGTTCCAGCTCAGCTCGGAATCCGGAACGGTCAGGCCCAGCCACTCGGCCTGCGGCACGGTCTGGTCGACGAATTTCTGGCGCAGCTCGTCGTTGGTGTTCTGCTTGATGCCCCAGCGCATGGACTGCTCGGAGTGCACCGAGTCCTTGTCCGACGGGCCGAACATCATCAGCGACGGCCACCACCAGCGGTTCAGCGCGTCCTGCGCCATCGCTTTCTGGTCCTCGGTGCCCTCGACCAGCGCGCGCATGATGTCGAAGCCCTGGCGCTGGTGGAACGACTCTTCCTTGCAGATGCGGATCATCGCGCGCGAATAGGGGCCGTACGAGCAGCGCTGCAGCGGCACCTGGTTCATGATCGCCGCACCGTCCACCAGCCAGCCGATGGCGCCGATGTCGGCCCAGGTCAGCGTGGGGTAGTTGAAGATCGAGGAATACTTCGCCTTGCCGGCCAGAAGCTGCTCCGTCATCTCGTCGCGGCTGATGCCCAGCGTCTCGGCCGCGCAGTAGAGGTAAAGCCCGTGGCCCGCCTCGTCCTGCACCTTGGCCAGCAGGATCGCCTTGCGCTGCAGGGTCGGCGCGCGGGTGATCCAGTTGCCCTCGGGGAGCTGACCCACGATTTCCGAGTGGGCGTGCTGACCGATCTGGCGGATCAGCGTCTTGCGATAGCCCTCGGGCATCCAGTCCTTTGGCTCGATGCGGATGCCGTCGTCGATCCGCTTCTGGAACGCGACGTCCTGTTCACTTGTCTCGGCTTTGCCGGATTCGACGAGTTGAGCGTACATGGTCGAGCCTCCTCAGGAGTTGACGGCTTCGATGATCGTGGCGATGCCCTGGCCCACGCCCACGCACATGGTGCAGAGCGCGTAGCGCCCGCCGCGGCGGCGCAGTTCGTAGGCGGCGGTCGTGATCAGCCGCGCGCCCGACATGCCCAGCGGGTGGCCGATCGCGATGGCCCCGCCGTTTGGGTTAACGTGCGGGGCGTCCTCAGGGATCCCCAGGTCGCGCAGAACGGCGAGCGACTGGGCGGCGAAGGCCTCGTTCAGCTCGATCACGTCCATCTGCTCGAGCGTCAGGCCGGTCTTCTCCAGCACCTTGCGCACGGCCGGAACCGGGCCGATGCCCATGACGCGCGGCGACACGCCGGCGGCGACGGTCGAGATCACGCGCGCCATCGGGGTCAGGCCGTATTTCTGCGCGGCTTCGGTCGAGGCCAGCAGCAGCGCGCCCGCGCCGTCGTTGACGCCCGAGGCGTTGCCGGCGGTCACGCTCAGGTCCGGGCCGTTCACGCCGCGCAGTTTGGCGAGCTTGTCCACGCCGGTGCCGGGGCGGGGGTGTTCGTCGGTGTCCACGACGATGGGATAGCCCTTGCGCTGCGGGAGCGTCACGGGAACGATCTCTTCGGCGAACAGGCCCTTCTCCTGCGCCGAGGCCCAGCGGGCCTGGCTTTCGGCGGCGAAGGCGTCCTGGTCGGCGCGCGAAACGTTCCAATCCTCGGCCACGTTGTCGGCGGTCTCGGGCATGGAGTGCGTGCCGAAGTTCTTGGCGAGCTTCGGGTTCACGAAGCGCCAGCCGATCGTGGTGTCGTACATCTCGGCCTTGCGCGAGAAGGCGGTCTCGGCCTTGCCCATGACGAAGGGCGCGCGGCTCATGCTTTCGACGCCGCCCGCCACGATCAGGTCGTAGTCGCCGGTCTTGATGCCGCGCGCGCCCATGCCGACGGCGTCCATGCCGGATCCGCACAGGCGGTTGATCGTGGTGCCGGGCACCTCGACCGGCAGGCCGGCCAGCAGCGCGGCCATGCGCGCGACGTTGCGGTTGTCCTCGCCGGCCTGGTTGGCGCAGCCGTAGATCACGTCGTCGACCTTCGACCACTCGACGCCGGGGTTTCGCTCGACCAGGGCGGCGATGGGAAGGGCGGCCAAGTCGTCGGCGCGCACCGACGACAATGCGCCGCCGTAGCGGCCGATGGGGGTGCGGATCGCGTCGCAGATCAGTGCGTCAGTCATGGAATCTCCCGTCACGCCAACTCCTCGGCGTTGGTCTGGATGTAATGCATCACGCGATACATTGGAAGGGGGTAAAAGCGTGATGTTTTCGAGTGGGGCTCAGGCATGTGCTAGCACGAGGCGAGCGTCACGGGGCGCCGTCGCCGTTCAGGTGTAGGACAGATCCGCGATGCGGCGCGCGATGCGCGTAGGGTCCGCGACTAGCGATCCCGAACGATTCACGAAGGTGTCGGCAATTGCGGCGTCGGCGGCGGGCGACAGCGCCAGGTAGAGCCGGGCGAACAGCCCGCGCGCCTCGGGGCCGCGCCAGGTGTCCGGGACCATGCCCAGCGGCAGGGCCGGGTCCGACAGCGCGATATCGCGGAACACGTGCACCAGCAGAAGCCGCAGGCCAAGCGCTTCCTTCGGTTCGCACTCGATGCCTTCGAGAGGGGCGAACCCGTCCACGAACCGCTCGATCCGTTCGGCCAGCGCGTCGAGGTCCCAGGCTCCGCGCGCCAGTTCGGTCAGGTCGTCCTCGGTCGTGGCTCGGAAGTGGATGCCGTGCAGGTCCGGCACGGGCTGACCCCTGTCGGGCAGAATCGCGAGATGCGGCTGCGCCATTCCGAAGCGCAGGCGGGTCAGGCGGTGGACCATCGCCTCGCGCTCCGGCCCCTGCGGCAGCAGGACCAGGTGCCAGCCCTTCAGCGGCTCGGCCCGCGGGCGGCGATAGATGTTGCGCGCGGCGTGCCGGAACTCGGTCTCGGCGTGCGGGGTCAGGCGATAGTAGCTTTTGCGCCCGACCTTCTCGCCCTCGATCCGGCCCGAGGCGGTCAGCCGCGACACGGCGGTGCGCACGCGGCTTTCGCTGATGCCGGTGGCCGCGCAGGCCTCGATGATGTTGCCCATCCAGATCTCGCCGCCACGCGGCAGAACGACGTCACCATAGAGGGTGACAATGAACGACCCGGCACTCACCGGGAAAGTGTCGAGAATGCGGGCGCTTACGTCGGACGGCATGCGGGTCTCCGGGTGGCGCGGCGGTTGTAACCGTCTGCACGCCGCCCGGCAATCAAGCTCACCTGTCGGGCCGCTCGTCACGGACCCGCTTGGCCTTGCCCTCGGACCGGGGCAGCGCGCCGCATTCCACGACCTCGATGATCGACGAGACGCCGACCACGCTCTTGATGTGGTGCGACAGCTCCTTCATCGCGGCCTCGCGCTGGGCGTCGGACGCGCCGCTCTCCTTGCACTCGCAGCGCACGGCCATGGTATCCATCCGGCCCTTGCGCGACAGCACGATCTCGTAGTGCGGGGCGAGGTCCGCGCACTTGAGGATCTGCTCCTCGATCTGCGTCGGGAACACGTTGACCCCGCGCAGGATGATCATGTCGTCGCTGCGGCCCGTCACCTTCTCCATCCGCCGCATGGACCGGGCGGTGCCGGGCAGAAGGCGGGTCAGGTCGCGGGTGCGGTAGCGGATGATCGGGAAGGCCTCCTTGGTGAGCGAGGTGAAGACCAGTTCGCCCTGCTCGCCGTCCTCGACCGGCTCCCCGGTCTCGGGATTGATGATCTCGGGATAGAAGTGGTCTTCCCAGATGTGCAGGCCGTCCTTCGTCTCGACGCATTCTTGCGCGACGCCAGGCCCCATGACCTCGGACAGGCCGAAGATGTCGACGGCGTCCATGTCGAAGGACTCCTCGATCTCCTTGCGCATGGCATTGGTCCAGGGCTCCGCCCCGAAGATGCCGGTCTTGAGGCTGGAGGCGCGCGGGTCGAGCCCGGCGGCGCGGTAGGCGTCGAGGATCGACAGCAAGTAGGACGGCGTGACCATGATGATCGACGGCTTGAAGTCCTCGATCAGCGTGATCTGCCGCTCGGTCATGCCGCCCGAGACAGGAACCACGGTGCACCCCAGCCGCTCGGCTCCGTAATGCGCGCCCAGCCCGCCGGTGAACAGGCCGTAGCCATAGGCGACGTGGCAGATGTCGCCGGGCCGGCCGCCGGCCGCACGGATCGAGCGGGCGACGCAATCGGCCCAGGTGTCGATGTCGTTCTGGGTGTAGGCCACGACGGTCGGCTTGCCGGTCGTCCCAGAAGAGGCGTGCAGGCGCGCGATCTGGTTCTGCGGGACGGCGAACATGCCGAACGGGTAATTGTCGCGCAGGTCCTGCTTCACGGTGAAGGGGAACTTGCGCAGGTCCGACAGCTCTTTCAGGTCGTCGGGATGCACCCCGGCCTCGTCGAACTGCTTACGGTAGAAGGGCGAGCCCTCGTAGGCGCGGCGCAGCGTGTCCTTCATCCGGGCGAGCTGGAGCGCGGAGATCTCGTCGCGCGAGGCGGTCTCGATCGGGTCGAGCCCTGCGGGGTCCTGGGCGGTTCGGGTCAGCATTCTGTCCTCCCTCGATCGGCGCCCTCCCGGCGCCGGGTTGAGCTGCGGCGGGGTCAGTCCGCCTCGAAATGGGTGCCGGGCACGGTACGGGAATGACCGCGGAAACTGGCCACCAGCGTGCCGTCGGCGCGCTTGACGAAGATGTCGTAGAGACCCGATCGCCCGGCCCGCGTCACCTCGGTTCCGGTGGCGGTCAGGACGTCGCCTTCCATCGCGGGGGCGTGGAAGGTGACGCCGCAATTCTGCGCGACGACCTTCTGGTTATACGTGTTGCACGCAAAGGCGAAGGTGCTGTCGGCCAGCGTGAAGATGAGCCCGCCATGCCCGATGTCCTGTCCGTTCAGCATGTCTCGCCGGATGGTCATGGTCATCTGCGCGTAGCCTGGCGCGACTTCGACAAGCTCCATGCCGAGCGCGCGGCTGGCCTTGTCGTTTGCCCACATGGCCTGCGCCGAGCGTTCTGCGATCTCTTGCGGGGTCATTCCGGCTTCCCCGTGAAAACCGGCGCGCGCTTGTCGGTGAAGGCGCGCACGCCCTCGGCGTAGTCCGGGCTGAAGCCGGCCTTGCGCTGGAGTTCTCGTTCCAGATCGAGGCTCGCGTCCAGACCCTGTTCGCCGGCGGCGTGGACCGCGCGCTTCGTTAGGCCGTAGCCATAGGTCGGACCGGCGGCGAAGTGCCGGGCCAGCGCGCGCGCCTCCTCCATCAGGTAATCGTCGGGGACGGCCTTCCAGATCAGGCCCCACTCGGCGGCCTTGGGCGCGTTCAGCGGCTCCCCTGTCAGCATCAGTGCCTTGGCGCGGGCCTCGCCCAGAAGCCGGGTCATCGTCCAGGTCCCGCCGGTGTCGGGGACCAGCCCCAGCTTCGCGAAGGACTGGATGAACCGGGCGCTTTCGGCCGCCAGGACGATGTCGCACACCAGCGCCAGGTTCGCGCCCGCGCCGGCGGCGACGCCGTTCACGGCGCAGATCACCGGCTTCTCGAGCGCGCGGATCTGTCTGACGAGGGGATTCCACAGGTTGCCGATCGTCTGTCCGAGATCCGGCGCGCCGCCCTCGGCATCGGGGTGCCGCTCACCCAGGTCCTGCCCGGCGCAGAAGCCGCGACCGGCGCCCGTCAGCAGGACGCAGCGAACCGCGTCGTCGCTTTCGGCGCGTGAAAACGCCTCCCGCAGGAGAGCGTGAAGTTCGGGCGTGAAGGAATTCAGGCGGTCGGGGCGGTTGAGGGTCAGCGTCAGTACGCCGTTCTCAAGCTCCTGCAAAAGCACGGGATCGCTCATGTCGGGGTCTTTCTTCTCCTCCGCACGGCCAACCTGTCACGGCTGTGACCGCTTCGTCGAAAAAACGTGTTGCATAAGCCGACCGCGTGGTCAATGAATTAAGCGTTACAAATTCCGGAGCGCATCGGATGATGTGTGACGATTTGGGAGGAGCACATGACGAAGACGAAACTCATCGCCGCAGGCGTGTCCGCGCTCGCGCTCAGCGTGGCGTCCCCGGCGCTCGCGCAGATCAAGATCGGCGCCTCGCTCGCCGTGACTGGCCCGGCCGCCTTCCTGGGTGACCCCGAGGCAAAGACGCTCGAGATGCTGGTCGAGGAAATCAACGCGCAGGGCGGCATCAACGGCGAGGAGGTCGAGCTCGTCCTCTATGACGACGGCGCGGACCCGAACAAGGCGCGCACCTTCGCCACCCGTCTGATCGAGGAAGACGAGGTCGTGGCCGTGATCGGCGGCACCTCGACCGGCGCCACGATGGCGATGGTTCCGCTGTTCGAGGACTACGAGATCCCGTTCATCTCGCTCGCGGGCGCGGTCGTGATCATCGAGCCGACCAAGGAATACGTCTTCAAGACGCCGCACACCGACCGCATGGCGTGCCGCAAGATCTTCGAGGACATCACCGCGCGCGGGCTGTCGAAGGTCGGCCTGATCTCAGGCACCGGCGGCTTCGGCAAGTCGATGCGCGAGCAGTGCATGTCGGTGGCCGAAGAGTCGGGCGTCGAAATTGTTGCGGATGAAACCTACGGCCCGAATGACGCCGACATGACCCCGCAGCTGACCAACATCGCGGGCACCGACGGCATCGAGGCCATCGTGAACCCCGGCTTCGGCCAGGGCCCGGCGGTCGTGACCCGCAACTACGACCAGCTCGGGATCGAGGTGCCGTTCTATCAGAGCCACGGCGTGGCCTCGGACAGCTTCATCGAGCTCGCGGGCGACGCGGCCGAGGGCGTGCGCCTTCCGGCGACGCCGCTGCTGATCCCCGACCAGCTGGCCGAGGACGACCCGCAGCGCGAGCCGGTGCAGAGCTATATCGCCGCCTACGAAGAGCAGTATGGCGAAAGCCCATCGACCTTCGGCGGCTATGCCTACGATGCCTTCCACCTGCTGGTGGACGCGATCGAGCGCGCGGGCTCCAGCGATCCGCAGGCGATCCGCGACGCGCTCGAGGAAACCGAAGGCCATGCCGGCGTGACCGGCGTCTACACCTTCGGCCCCGACGATCACCTCGGCCTCGACCTGTCGTCCTTCCGGATGCTCGAAATCCAGGACGGCGGCTGGGTGCCGGTCGAACAGTAAGAGGCGGACCTTGTCGGAGCTTCTGCAATTCCTCGTCTCGGGGGTGACGGTCGGCGCGATCTACGCCGCCGTCGCCCTCGGGTTCACGATGATCTACAACGCCAGCGGGGTGGTGAACTTCGCCCAGGGCGAGTTCGTCGTGATCGGCGGCCTGACCGCTGCCTTCCTCATCGCCATGGGCGTGCCGGTCTTCCTGGCCGCGGTCCTCGCGGTGGTGGCGGGCACGGTCGTGGGCATTCTCCTCTATCGCCTGGCGATCCGCCCGGCGCGCGAGGCGCCGCTGGTGTCGCTCATCATCATCACGATCGGGGCGAGCATCTTCCTGCGCGGTGCGATGCAGATGGTCTTCGACAAGCAAATCCACCGATACGACGGCTTCTCCGGCGAAACGCCTCTGCGTTTCGCCGGGGCCACCATCCTGCCGCAGAGCCTGTGGATCATCTTCGGCAGCTTCGCGGTCTTCGTCTTCCTCGCCTGGTTCATGTCCCGCACGCGGGCAGGGCGGGGCATCAGGGCGACGGCCTCGAACCGCTTGGCCGCCGCGCTGGTGGGGATCAACACCCGCTGGGCGATGAACCTCTCGTTCGCGCTTTCGGCCGCCGTCGGCGCGCTGGCGGGCGTGCTGTCCACGCCGGTGACCTTCACCAGTTACGATGTAGGCGTCCTCATCGCGCTCAAGGGCTTTTCCGCCACCATGCTGGGCGGCGTCGGCTCGCCGCAGGGCGCGCTGGTAGGCGGGCTGCTGATCGGCCTGATCGAGTCGCTGACCGCCGGATACATCTCGTCCGACTACAAGGACGCCGCGGCCTTCATCGTCATCCTCGTCGTTCTGTTCGTGCGGCCCGAGGGCCTGTTCGGCAAGAAACTCACGGAGCGCGTGTGATGAACCCTGCGCTGCGCACCTTCCTGATCCTCGCTGCCCTCGTCGTGGCCGGCGCGCTGATCTTCCCGTCGAGCTACTACTATCGCGTGGGCACGCTGGTCTGGATCAACACGCTCGCGGTCACCGGCATCGTGGTGCTCTTGGGCTACGTGGGCCTCGTCAGCCTCGGCCACGCGGGCTTCTTCGCCATCGGCGCCTATGCTACCGCCATCCTGCCGAGCTATGGCGTGCCCTCGGTCCTCGCCGCCATCCTCGGCGCGGCGGGAGCGGGGCTGCTGGCGGCCATCGTGGGCCGCCCGATCCTGCGGCTCTCGGGCTATTACCTCGCCATCGCCACCCTCGGCCTCGGCATGCTGATCTGGATGGTCCTGTCGAAAGAGGCCTGGCTGACCGGTGGACCCGACGGGATGACCGTCATGGGCGCGAACGCCCGCGACCTGTTCAAGCTCGTCGGCCTGAACCTGCGGTCGGCGGAATCCTGGTACTGGGTCACCGGCACCTTCGCCGTCCTGGGCGCGGTGCTGGCGGTGAACCTGGGCAACAGCCCGTGGGGCCGGGCGCTGCGGGCGATCCACGACAGCGACGTCGCGGCCTCGTCCCTCGGCATCGACGTGGCCAAGGCGAAGTCGATGGCCTTCACCATCTCGGCCGTCTATGCCGCCGTCGCGGGTGCGCTGCTGGCGCTGGCCAACGGCTATATCACGCCCGAGGTCGGGGGCTTCATGCACTCGGTCGAGATGGTGACGATGGCGGTCCTCGGCGGGGCGGCGTCGGTCTTCGGCGCGCTGGTCGGCGCGCTGATCCTGACGGCGCTGCCGCAGGTGCTGACGGTCTTCGCCGACTACGAACACATGATCCTGGGCGCGGTCATGGTGCTGACCATGATCCTGATGCGCCGCGGGCTGGTCCCGGCGCTCGTGGACCTTGCCAAACGGAGACGGAAATGAGCCGCCTCGACATCGAAGACCTCGGCATCTCGTTCGGCGGCATCAAGGCCGTGGACGGTGTCACCTTCTCGGCCGGCGCGGGCGAGGTGACGTCGATCATCGGCCCCAACGGCGCCGGCAAGACCACGCTCTTCAACCTCGTCAGCGGCGTCTACACCGCCGACACCGGGCGGGTGGGGATCGACGGCACCGACGTCACCGGCAAGCCCCCGCACCTTCTGGCGCGGGCGGGCATGGCGCGGACATTCCAGAACTTGCAGGTCTTCCCGCAGATGACCGCGCTCGACAACGTGATGACCGGCTGCCACATGATCGAACGCTCGAACCTGCTGGCCGATCTTCTGGGCCTGCCGTCGAGCCGCCGCGAAACCGCCAAAAGCCGCGAGGCCGCGCGCGAGGCGCTGCGCCGGGCGGGGCTTGAAAAGCTGGCCGAGCGCCCGGCGTCCGAGCTGTCCTATGGACAGCTCAAGCGGCTGGAAATCGCCCGCGCGCTGGTCACCGGCTGTGACATCCTTCTGCTCGACGAACCGGCGGCAGGCTGTAACGCCGTCGAGACGCGCGAGGTGGACGACCTGATCCACGGCATCGCGCAGGAGGGCAAGGCGGTGGTGCTGATCGAGCACGACATGCGGCTGGTCATGCGCATCTCGTCGCACATCGTGGTGCTCGACCAGGGCCGCAAGATCGCCGAGGGCCGGCCGGACCAGATCCGCAACAACCCCGACGTGATCGCCGCCTATCTGGGCGCGCACGGCGCCGCCGAGGCGGAGGCCGCCAATGCTTGAGGTCAAGGGACTCGTCACCGCCTATGGGCCCATCGAGGTGCTCCACGGCATCGACCTGACCGTGAACGAGGGCGAGATCGTCACGCTCGTCGGCGCGAACGGGGCGGGCAAGACCACGCTCATGCGCTGCATCTCGGGCGTGCAGCCGGTGCGCGCGGGCTCCATCCGGTTCGAGGACGCGGACCTGACCCGCGCCCCCGACCACGCCCGCGCGGGTCTGGGCATCGCCCATTCGCCCGAGGGGCGACAGATCTTCGGCGACCTGGAGGTCGAAGAGAACCTGCGCCTGGGCGCCTATCACCGCACTGACGACATCACCGCCGATCTCCAAGAGGTCTATGAGCTGTTCCCGATCCTGCGGGACAAGTGCCTGCAGCCGGCGGGCAGCCTATCGGGCGGCCAACAGCAGATGCTGGCCATCGGCCGCGCGATCATGGGTAAGCCCAAGCTGATGCTGCTGGACGAGCCATCGATGGGCCTCGCCCCAGTTCTGGTGGACCAGATCCTCGAGGTCATCACCACGTTGCGCGACCGCGGCGTGACGCTGCTCGTGGTCGAGCAGAACGCCTTTGCCGCGCTGTCGATCGCCGACCGCGGATATGTCATGGAGACCGGCAAGATCACCCTCTCGGGCCGTGCCCGCGACCTGATCGCCGACCCGCGCGTGCGCGAGGCGTATCTCGGCGCGTGAGACCAACCAACAGGAGCATCGCATGAGCCTCGTCACCACCGAGCACCGCGACGGCATCGCCATCCTGACCGCTAACAACCCGCCGGTGAACGCGCTCGGCCATCCCCTGCGGGCCGCGCTGGCGGAGGCGTTCGCCGCGCTGGCCGCCGAGACACCCCGGGCGGCCGTCCTGCGTTGCGCCGGGCGGACGTTTTTCGCCGGTGCCGACGTGCGAGAATTTGGCCAGCCGCCCCAGCCGCCCGCGATCTACGAGGTCGCCGCGCAGATCGAAGACTTGCCGTTCCCGGTCGTCGCCGCGATCCACGGCGGTGCGTTCGGCGGCGGGCTGGAACTGGCGCTCGGCTGCCACGGGCGTGTGGCCGAGGCCGGCGCCAAGCTGGGCTTTCCGGAAGTGACGCTGGGCATCATCCCCGGCGCGGGCGGCGTGGTGCGCTCGGCCCGCCTGCTGCCGCCCCGCGATGCCGTGGACCTGATCACCACCGGCAAACGCATTGACGCGGGCGAGGCGCAGCGCATCGGGCTGGTGGACCGGGTGTCCGAGGGCCTGCTGGAAGACGCCATCACGCTCGCCCGCCAGTTGGCCGACGACATGCCCGTGCCGATCTCGAAGCGCGACCACCCCGAGGTGCCGAGCACCGACTTCTGGCCCGCACAGGAGGCCGACGTCCGGCGCAACGCCAAAGGCGTCGAGGCGCCGCTTGTGGCGCTCGACATCCTCCAGCGCGCGTATGCCGAGGATTTCGAAACCGCCCGCCGGGCCGAGCGCGCCGCCTTCGAGCGGCTGCGCGACGGCGAGCAGGCGGCTGCGCTGCGCCACGTGTTCTTCGCAGAGCGACAGGCGGCGAAGACCGCGAAGGGCGAGGGCGCGAAGACGATCGAGACAGCGGGCGTCGTCGGTGGCGGCACGATGGGTGCGGGCATCGCCACGGCCTTCCTGCTGCGCGGCCTGATGGTCACGCTGGCCGAGACCTCGGGCGAGGCCGCTAACGCCGCGCGCGAGCGGGTCCAGAAGGCGGTCGGCGCGGCGGTGAAGCGCGGGCTGGTGCAGGACGCGGACGTGGTGATGGCGCGCTTCTCGGTCACGACCGAGTACGACGCCTTCTCCGACACCGATCTGGTCGTCGAGGCGGTGTTCGAGGATCTCGACGTCAAGCGACAGGTCTTCGCCCGGCTCGAGGACGCGGTGCGCTCCGACACAATCCTGGCAACCAACACCTCGTACCTCGACCCGCGCGAAATCGGCGACGTGCTGCGCGACCGCAGCCGGTTCATCGGGCTGCACTTCTTCAGCCCCGCGCAGATCATGAAGCTGGTGGAGATCGTGCCGGTGCCCGAAACCTCTGACGCCAGCCGCGCCACCGCATTCAAGCTGGTCGAGCGGCTGGGCAAGGTCGGCATCCGCGCCGGAATCTGCGAAGGCTTCATCGGCAACCGCATTCTCAAGCGGTATCGTGCCGCGGCCGAGGAGCTCGTGCGGCAGGGTGTGCCGGTGGCCGAGATCGATGCCGCCATGCGCGACTTCGGACTCGCCATGGGCCCGTTCCAGATGCAGGATCTCGCCGGCCTCGACATCGCCTTCCTGCAGCGGGAAGCTGCGCGGAAGGCCGGGCAGGACGTGCCCGATGGCCTGAGCGACGTGCTGGTGCGCGCCGGGCGCAAGGGGCAGAAGACCGGCGGCGGCTGGTATGACTACCGCGAAGGCGACCGCACGCCGCACCCGTCTGAAGAGGTCGCGCGCCTTCTGGCCTCTCATGTGAGAGGGAGCGCGGACATGGTGCGCTCCGACATCGCAGAGCGGCTGGTGGCCGAGATGGCCGAGGAGGGTGCGCAGATCGTGGCCGAGGGCATCGCCGACGATGCGGGGCAGGTCGATCTGGTCGAACTTCACGGCTACGGCTTCCCGCGCTGGCGCGGCGGGCCGCTGTTCCACGCCGAGCGGCAGGGTGCGGCCGAGGTCGAGCGGGTTCTGGGGCGCGCCCCGGCCCCGGCGCTCGCCGGGCTGCTGACCTAGGCGGATGGCGCGGCCCCGGGCGGACGACTACGCGGACAAGCGCGCGGCCATCCACCGCCGCGCCGCTCAGACGCTGTCCGAGGCCGGCGGCCGCGCGTCGATGTCCCGCATCGCCGAGGATTGCGGGATCTCGAAGGCGCTGCTCTATCACTACTACAAGAACCGCGACGCTCTGATCTCGGACATCCTGTGCACCCACCTGCGCGAGATCGACCGGGCGCTGGCCAAGGCGTGCGAGGGCCGGGCGGGGGCCGACCGGCTGCACTGCCTGTCGCGCACGCTTCTGGCGCTTTACGAGGACGCGGACGACCTGCACCGATTGCAGCTTGGGGCGCTCGGCAAGCTGCCGGAAGAGGACGCGCGAAGAATTCGTACGCTCGAGCGGGTCATCCTCGACCGTTTCCGCGCCGCGATCCGCGAGGTGGCACCGGACCTCGACGGGGCCGGGATGACGGCGGCTTCCATGTCGCTGATGGGCATGCTGAACTGGGTGTTCACCTGGTTCCGGCCCGGCGGCGCCCTGACCCGCGATGAGTTCGCCCGCCATGCCACCGACATGCTTCTGCGGTCGCTGGAGGAGGCTCCGCGCGAAAACATTCGTCGCACCGAAGAGCCCTGCCAAGACGTAAGGAGCGTGCGCACCAAGTCCGCCACCGCCCGCCGCTGACGTTGAAATGAGCGGGGGCCCGGCTCGTCCCGAAGCTCGGGGCAGTCTGACGCATGGTCAGGTGGATGCGCGCGACGGCCTCCGTCCTGCTTCATCCGGACATCGGTGACCGCAGGCGCGCGGCTCGCCAAGCGCGCCCCGGCCACTCCATGACCGCCACCGAGCCATCCGCTCGGAGGTAACCTGCGCCTGATCAGCCGCCCCTCAGACCGGCAACGATACCGACGGCTTGAGGTCACGCACGACGACAAACGTCTTTACGTGGCCGACATGGGGCTGGCGGAACAGGAAGTCGCTCATGAAGCGGTCATAGGTCTGCAGGTCCTCGGTCACCACGTGCAGAACGTAATCGGCGTCGCCGGTCGTGGCGTAGCATTGCGTCACCTCGCGCCGCGCCGTTACCGCGTCGACGAAGGCGCGCACGACCGAACCTTCATGGCTGTTGAGCGAGACGTGCGCGATGGCGGCGAAGCCCAAACCCAGCCGCGCCGGGTCGATCCGGGCGGTGTAGCCGGCGATCACGCCCGCTTTCTCGAGCGCCTGCACCCGCCGCCAGCAGGCCGAGGCCGACATGTTCACCCGCTCGGCCAGTTGCTGGTTGGTGATGCGGCCGTCCGCCTGGAGCGCGCGCAGAATCGCGCGGTCGGCGTCCGTCAGCTGGTGCACGGTATTCGTCACGTCCTCCTCCCCGGAAAGGACTTTCCGCCGATCAGCGTATTCCTGAAAGGCCTCTCCGTCACGGGGCCGTCACAGGGTCCCGAAAGACAACCCATTTCGCAGTAATCGGGGAAGATCACTGGTGCGAATGGGAGGAAATCGATGAGCGATCAGGACGCCGTATCGGCGATCGACAGCTATGAGCTGGCGGACCGCTACACGCACCGCGAAGGCAGGGTTTTTCTGACCGGCACGCAGGCGCTCGTCCGCGTGCTGCTGGACCAGAGACGCCGCGACCGCGCGGCCGGGCTGAACACCGCGGGCTACGTCTCGGGCTATCGCGGGTCGCCGCTGGGCGGCGTCGACCAGGAGCTGACGCGGGTTGCCAAGCTGATCGCCGAGCACAAGATCGAGTTCCTGCCGGCGGTGAACGAGGATCTTGCGGCCACCGCCGTCCTCGGCTCCCAGCAGGTCGAGACCGACCCGGACCGCACCGTCGAAGGCGTCTTCGGCATGTGGTACGGCAAGGGCCCCGGCGTCGACCGCTCGGGTGACGCGCTCAAGCACGGCAACGCCTACGGCTCGTCCCCGCACGGCGGCGTGTTGGTCGTGGCCGGCGACGATCACGGCTGCGTCTCCTCCTCGATGCCGCACCAGTCGGACGCGGCCTTCCTGTCGTGGTTCATGCCGGTCCTGAACCCGGCCAACGTGGCCGAGTTCCTGCCCTACGCCGAGTACGGCTATGCGCTGTCGCGGTTTTCCGGGATGTGGGTCGGCTTCAAGGCGATCTCGGAAACCGTCGAATCCGGCATGTCGGTCGAGCTTCTGCCGCCGCGCGAGTTCGTGACGCCGGACTTCACCGCGCCGGAGGGCGGCTTGCACTATCGCTGGCCCGACCTCCCCGGTCCGCAGATCGAGACCCGGATGGAGGCGAAGAAGGAGGCCGTCCGCGCCTTCGCCCGCGCCAACCCCCTCGACGGCGCGATCTGGGGGCACGACGCCCGCTACGGCATCGTGACGACCGGCAAGGGGCATCTCGACCTGATGGAGGCGCTGCGGCTTCTGGGCATCGATCAGGCGCGGGCAAAGGAAATCGGGCTCGACGTCTACAAGGTCGGCATGGTCTGGCCGCTCGAGCATCACGCGGCGCTGGCCTTTGCCGAGGATAAGGACGAGCTGCTGGTCGTCGAGGAAAAGCGCGGCATCATCGAAAGCCAGCTCAAGGAATATTTCTACGACTACCCGGGTCGCAAACCCGGCCGCATGGTCGGCAAGCGCGACGAGCACGGTGAGCGGTTGATCCCGTGGACGGGCGAACTTACGGCGACCGAACTGGCGAAGATCGTGGCCAAGCGGCTCGACGCGCAGATCGAGGGGCTGGACCTGTCGGCCCGCGCCGCCCGGCTGGGCCAGAACGTGCCGCAGATCGCCGTACCGGGCGCGACGCGCACGCCCTATTTCTGCTCGGGCTGCCCGCACTCGACCTCGACCCGCGTGCCCGAGGGCAGCCAGGCGATGGCCGGCATCGGCTGCCATTTCATGGCGAGCTGGATGGACCGCGACACGACGTCGCTGATCCAGATGGGCGGCGAAGGCGTGAACTGGGTCAGCCGGTCGCTGTTCAACGGCAAGAAGCACATCTTCCAGAACCTGGGCGAAGGCACCTACTACC
Organism: Tranquillimonas alkanivorans; assembly: GCF_900115595.1. Taxonomy (GTDB): domain Bacteria; phylum Pseudomonadota; class Alphaproteobacteria; order Rhodobacterales; family Rhodobacteraceae; genus Tranquillimonas; species Tranquillimonas alkanivorans. Next base: position 71,969 of record NZ_FOXA01000010.1, on the reverse strand, counting down.
ACTCGGGCTCGATGGCGATCCGGCAGGCGGTGGCCGCCGGGACGAACATCACGTTCAAGATCCTCTACAACGACGCCGTCGCAATGACCGGCGGACAGCCGGTGGATGGACCCGTTTCGGTGCAGGCCATCGCGCACGAGATGAAGGCCGAGGGCGCGGGGCGCATCGCGCTGGTGTCGGATGCGCCCGAGAAGTTCGATCGCGAAGACTTCCCGGCCGGAACCACCATCGACCATCGCGACGAGCTCGACCGCATCCAGCGCGAACTGCGCGAGGTGCCGGGCGTAACCGTGCTGATCTATGAGCAGATGTGCGCGACCGAGAAGCGCCGCCGCCGCAAGCGCGGGCTGATGGAGGACCCCAAGACTTTCGCCGTCATCAACGACCTCGTGTGCGAGGGCTGCGGCGACTGCTCGGTCGAGTCGAATTGCCTGTCGGTGGAGCCGAAGGAGACGGTGTTCGGCCGCAAGCGGCAGATCAACCAGAACACCTGCAACAAGGACATGTCCTGCCTCAACGGCTTCTGCCCCAGTTTCGTGACCGTCCGCGGCGCGACGCTGAAGAAGAAGGCCGCGGGCAGAGCAGACGACGCTTTCGACCGGCTGGCCGAGCGGCTCGTCGCGCCCGAAATGCCGAAGCTGCGCGAGCCCTACGACCTGCTGGTGACCGGCGTTGGCGGAACCGGCGTGGTGACCGTCGGCCAGGTTCTGGCGATGGCCGCGCATCTGGAGGGCAAGGGCGCGAGCGTGCTCGACTTCATGGGCTTCGCTCAGAAGTTCGGGCCGGTGCTCAGCTACCTGCGCTTTGCGCCCAAGCCCGAGGCGCTGAACCAGGTGCGGATCGAGGCGACCGAGGCCGACGCAGTCATTGCCTGCGACCTCGTCGTCAGCTCCTCACCCAAGGCGTCGGCCACCTATGCCGAGGGCCGCACGCGGATGGCGCTGAACCTCGCGCAGATGCCCACGGGCGACTTCACGCGCAACCGTTCGGCCGACCTTCGGTCCGAGGAGCGCCGTCGCCGCATCGCGAAGACGATCGGCGAGAACAACCTGCGTGCCTTCGACGCCAACCGCGCGGCCGAGGTGCTGATGGGCGACAGCGTGTTCGCCAACGTCATGCTCATGGGCGCAGCGTGGCAGATGGGCCTCGCCCCGGTCAGCGAACCGGCGCTGCTGCGCGCGCTCGAGCTGAACGGCGTGGCGGTAGAGAAGAACAAGCGTGCCTTCGCCTGGGGCCGTCTGGCGATTATCGCCCCCGAGGAGGTGGCTGAGCTGATCGCGCCGAAGCCCGACATGGACGCGGACCTCGACGCCGTGATCGAGCGGCGGGCCGCTTTCCTGGCCGAATACCAGGACGAGGCCTGGGCCGAACGCTACCGCTCTCACGTCGACGCCGTGCGACGCGCCGAGGAGGCTGCGGGCGGCTCCGGGTCGCTGGCCGAGGCCGCGGCGAAGGGCCTGTTCAAGGTCATGAGCTACAAGGACGAGTACGAGGTTGCGCGGCTTCACACCGAGACCGGCTTCATCGCGGGACTGTCCGAGAAGTTCGAAGGCAACTTCACTGTCGAACACCACCTCGCCCCGCCGCTTCTGCCGTCGGGCACCGACCGGCGCGGCCGGCCGCGCAAGCGCCGCTTCGGCGGATGGGTGCGCAAACCGATGTCCCTGCTCGCCCGGATGAAGCGCCTGCGCGGTACCGCCTTCGACCCGTTCGGCCGCACCGCCGAACGCCGGATGGAGCGCGAAATGATCGGAGAGTACGAGCGCCTGCTCGACCGGCTGACCACGAACCTGCGACACGACAACCTGCAGGACGCGGTCCGCATCGCCGGCATGATCGACGAGATCCGCGGCTTCGGCCCGGTGAAGGAAGAGGCCGCGGCGCGCGTCCGGCCCGAGATGGAAGCGGCGCTCGTCGAGTACGAGACCGCGACCCCCGAGCGTAAGGCCGCCTGAGCGGCGGCCGCGCCACAAAACCCAAACATCCAAGACCCTAGGGAGGAATCCGGATGAAACCCCTGTACCTTGCCGCCGCGCTCGCGGCCGGCGTCTCTGCGCCCGTGTTCGCGCAGGATGACGTGAAGACCGTCGCCGTCAGCCAAATCGTCGAGCACCCGGCGCTCGACGCCACCCGCGAAGGCCTGCTGCGCGGGCTGGAAGAAGCCGGCTACACCGTCGGCGAGAACCTCGAGTTCACCTACCAGACTGCGCAGGGCAACCCGGCGGTCGCCTCACAGATCGCGCGCAAGTTCGTGGGCGACGCCCCGGACGTGCTGGTTGGCATCTCGACGCCGTCGGCGCAGGCTCTGGCTTCGGCCACGTCCGAGCTTCCGGTGGTCTTCACCGCCGTGACCGACCCCGTCAGCGCCAAGCTGGTGGACAAGATGGAGGCGCCGGGCGGTAACGTCACCGGGCTGTCGGACATGTCGCCGGTCGGCCAGCACCTCGACCTGATGAAGGAGATCAAGCCGAACGCGACGCGCGTCGGCGTGGTCTACTCGCCGGGCGAGTCCAACGCCGCCGCGTTGCTCGAGATGCTGCGCAGCGAGGCCGAAGGCCGTGACCTCGAGATTGTCGAGGCCGCCGCCGTGACCTCGGCCGACATGATGACCGCCACTCGCTCGATCGCCGGCGAAGTCGACTTCATCTACGCGCCGACGGACAACAACGTCGCCAGCGCCATCAAGACCATCGTCGCTGTGGGCGAAAGCGCGGGCGTCCCCGTCTTTGCGGGCGCGAACACCTACGTGCCCGAGGGCGCGACGGTCGGACTGGGCTTCGACTACGCGCAGATCGGAGAGCAGACGGCGGACTACGTCGTGCAGATCCTCGAAGGCGCGAACCCCGCCGACATGCCCGCCACCGTGGCGAGCGGCTCGGACCTCGTGCTGAACCTCGGTGCCGCCGAGAAGATCGGGCTCGAGATCCCGCAGTCGGTGCGCGACCGCGCGACCGAAGTAATCGAGTGACACCTGTCGGCCGGGCCGCAGGGCGGCCCGGCCACCGCCTCTGGGAGGAGACCCCATGACAGTATTCGCATTCCTCGGCGCGCTCGAGCTCGGCCTGATCTACGGCCTGGTCGGCATCGCCGTCTTCCTGACCTTCCGGGTGCTCGACTTCCCGGACCTGACCGTGGACGGCAGCCTGCCGCTGGGCTCGGCCGTGGCCGCAACGCTGATCGTGAGCGGCGGCATCGGGGCCATGGCGCCCTGGGTGGGGCTGGTCGCCGCGTTCCTCGCCGGTGCCTGCGCTGGCCTGATCACCGCATTCCTAGCCATCCGGTTCAACATCCTGAACCTGCTCGCGTCTATCCTGACCATGATCGCCGCCTACTCGATCAACATCCGGATCATGGGTCGCCCGAACCTGCCGGTGCTGGGGGAGGAAACGATCATCTCGCAGACCGCGCCGGCCTTCGCCGCGATGGACGTGGGGCAGGACTTCGCGCGCGTGCTGCTGGTTCTGGCGGTTGTCGCCGTCGCGGCGTGGCTGATTATCCGGCTGCTGGCGTCCGACTTCGGCCTCGCCATGCGCGCCACCGGCCAGAACTCGCGCTTCGTGCTGGCCAACGGCGGCTCGTCGGCGCTGTGCACGTATGTCGGTCTGGCGGTTTCGAACGGGCTCGTGGCGATGGCGGGCGCCATCTTCACCCAGCTCAACGGCTTCGCCGACGTGAACGCCGGCGTGGGCACGATCGTCGTGGGCCTGGCCGCCGTGATCCTGGGTGAGACGCTGGTGGGCAGCCGCAAGATCTGGGTGCTGATCGTGGCCTGCATCATGGGCTCGATCCTCTACCGCATCGCGATGGCGTTCGCGCTCAATACCAGCTCGCTCGGCCTGCAGGCGTCAGACCTCAACCTCGTCACCGCCGTCATCGTCGCGCTCGCGCTCGTTGCGCCGAAAATGCGCAAGAGCGGCTTCAAGGCCCCGCGGCCCCGCCTGTCGCTCCAGAAGAAGGTGCCCGCCAAATGATTTCGCTCAGCAACATCGTCGTCACCTTCAATCCCGGCACCGCGCTCGAGAAGCGCGCTCTGCGCGGCGTGTCACTCGACATCCCTGAAGGCGAGTTCGTGACCGTCATCGGCTCGAACGGCGCCGGCAAGTCCACGCTGCTTGGCGTGCTGGCCGGCGAGACTCCCGTGACATCGGGCAGCGTCATGATCGACGGGCGCGACGTGACGGCGCTGCCGGTCCAGAAACGCGCCGACGACGTGGCGCGCGTGTTCCAGGACCCCAACGTCGGCGTCTGCGGACCGCTGTCGATCGAGGAGAACCTCGCGCTGGCCATGATGCGCGGCAACGCGCGCGGCTTGTCCCGCGCGCTGACCGAGGAGCGTCGCCAGCAGTTCCGTGAGCGCCTTAAGGTGTTGGGCATGGGGCTTGAGGATCGGCTTGGCGACCGCATCGGCCTCCTTTCCGGGGGGCAGCGGCAGGCGCTGAGCCTGCTGATGGCGACCTTCGCGCCCAGTCGGATCCTGCTGCTCGACGAGCACACGGCGGCGCTCGACCCCAAGATGGCGGATTTCGTGATCAACCTGACCCGCGACCTGATCGCCGAATTCGGGCTGACCGCAATGATGGTCACCCACTCGATGGGCGACGCCCTGTCTTGCGGCACGCGTACCGTAATGATGCACGGCGGTCGCAAGCTTATCGACATTCAGGGGGGCGAGCGCGAGGGGATGACCCCGGCGGACTTCGTGGCGCTGTTCTCGAAGACGCAGGGCGACGATTTGACCGACGACAGCCTGCTGCTGGCATAGGGGGACCGGGATGTTCGAAGCTCTCAAACCCGGTCAGCCCGATCCGCTGCTGGCGCTGATCGCCGCTCATGCCGCGGATCGGCGGGCTGACAAGGTCGACCTCGGCGTCGGTGTCTACCGCGACGCCGAGGGCCGCACTCCGGTGATGCGGGCGGTGAAAGCCGCCGAACACCGGCTGGCCGAGACGCAGGAGACCAAGGCCTACCTTGGTCCCGCGGGCAACGCCGCGTTCCTCGACGCGATGGCGGATCTAACCTTCGGCGTAGCGCGCCCCTCGCCAGAACGGATGGGCGCGCTCCAGACGCCCGGCGGCACAGCCGCGCTGCGCATGGCGGCCGAGGTCGTCCGGATCGCCGATCCGGCCGCCCGCGTCTGGCTGCTGGAGCCGACATGGCCCAACCACCCGCCGATCTTCGCCGCCGCCGGTCTGTCGATCGAGCGCATCGCCTATGCTCCCGCGCCGGGGGCGCGGCCGGACGTGGCGGCCATCCTCGATGAGCTGCGCGACGCTCGGCCGGGGGACGTGGTGGTCCTTCAGGGCGCCTGTCACAACCCGACCGGGCAGGATCTCACTGGCGAGGACTGGGCCGCGCTGGCCGCGTTCCTCAATCGCCGCTGCCTCGTGCCGCTGATCGACCAGGCGTACCAGGGGCTCGGCGACGGTCTGGACGCCGACGCCGCCGGACTGCGGTACCTGGCGGGCCGCGTGCCCGAGATGCTGGTGACGGTGTCGTGCTCGAAGAACTTCGGCCTGTACCGCGAGAGGACCGGGGGCGTCTTTGTCCTGTCCGAGGGAGACGGCGCCGCCAACGCGGCCGCCGCCGTCGCGCGGGAGGCGCGGGGCATGTACTCCATGCCGCCTGATCACGGCGCGGCGCTGGTGGCCGAGATCCTCAACGACCCGGACCTCGCCCGCACCTGGCGGGAGGAACTGGAGACAATGCGCGTCCGCCTCGCCGATCTGCGCAAGGCGCTTGCCGCCTCGCACCCCGCGCTGGAGCCAGCGGGCACCGGGCGGGGCATGTTCGCGCTGCTGCCGATCAACCCCGACGGGGTCGAGGCGCTGCGCACGCGGCACGGCATTTACATGCCCGGCAACGGCCGCATCAACATCGGCGGCCTGCGCCAGGAAACCCTGTGGCAGGTGGCGGAGCATCTCGGGGCGGCGTGCCTGCCGACGCGGTCCGCCGCCTGATCCCAAAGGGGAGCGGGTCGATGCCCGCTCCCTCGGATTCGCTGTTGGAAGGGGCCTTCGTTCTTCTCTGAGGGGGCTTTATCGGGTCGCCACGATCCAACGACCGGCCCGGACAGGCGCCGCTTCCCTCTATGATGTCTTCCCCGCGCAACGTACCAGCAGCGCCTGCATCCCCTCAGGCGCGCCGCCCTCCAAGTTCGTGATTTCGTGAAGGTCCTTGAAAGAGGACATCAAGCGAGCGATCTCGCTAATGGTGAACTCGCGGTCCGAGCGGGCGAAGCCGCAGACGGAGCGGCTGCCGCCTGCCTCGTATCCACTCGCCACGCCATGACACAGGCCGAAGCGGCTGGCGCGGTGCAAGACGTGTTCGCCGGCCGCGTCACACGGCAGATCGGACCAGCGGCACGGAGTGGTGTTGGCGAAGCTCCAGGCGACGACGGGGTCCTGCATCACGAGACCTTCGCGGGAATAGACCTCGGTCCAGCGCGCGTCGTAGGTGCGCAGCAAGAGACGCGGCGTCGAATAGCGCACATGGAAGCCGAGGGCGTATCCGGCGGTCGCGAGCGAATTCATCTCTGCCAGGCAAGCCTTCACACGCGCTTCGAGCTTCTTCACCGAATAACCTTCACTGTCGAGGCGGGGCGCCGCTTGCGACGGTGCCTGTTCCATGGCAACAATTTATGCAGCAGGAAATCGACGGCAAGACAACACGTTGAGAGCGCACCTTCGATCCTCATCGGCCGCGGCTACGCCGCTGGGAAGCGGCGGTCTTGATCCCGACGAGCTGCAAACGATTGCACCCGGCGGCCACTACCTTGCTCTTCGCGTCGGATTTGCCTTCCCCCGGGAAGAGATCAACAATCTGCCCGAGCCGTGGGTCGAACGCTACACCAGCGCGCGCATGATGCTGCAGGACCCCGTGATGCGCTGGCTCTATGCCAATATTGGCGCTGTGCGGTGGAGCGAGATCGGCCTTGAGGACCCGGCGGGCATCCTTGTAGAGGCGCGCGCCTTCGGCCTGCGCTTCGGCGCTGCCGCAAGCTGCTTCGACGCCAACGCGGACGGAGAGCGGTCCTACGGTATCTTCGTGCGCCGAGACCGCGAGTTCAGCGATGGTGAAATCGAGCGGCTGGCGGCGCATGTCGTGGCCCTTCATGCCGCCAAGGCCGCGCCGGCAAGCCTGACCGAGGGCGAGGTCGAGGTGCTGCGCCTGTCAATGCAGGGCTTGCGGATCAAGCAGATCGCGTATGCGCTGGATTTGAGCGAAAGCGCCATCAAGCAACGCATCAAGAGCGCACGCGGCAAGCTGGATGCGCGGACCGGTCTTCAGGCCGTGTCGCTCGCGCGCGAGTACGGCCTGATCTGACGCGCTTCGCTTGCAGTGTTTTCCCGTCGCCGCCCCTCACGTCTTGCGTTATTCGGGGCGTATGGAAACAGGTGATCCCTTCGAGATATTCCTTGCCGCCACACCGGGGCTGGAGGAGGAGTTGAGGGCCGAAGCCACCGAGAAGGGCTTTTCCGCTCCGAACGCCGTGCCGGGCGGTGTGCTCGTGCAGGGCGGCTGGCCCGAGGTCTGGCGGGCGAACCTTGAACTGCGCGGCGCCGGGCGGGTGCTGGCGCGGGTGGCTTCGTTCCGGGCGATGCACCTGGCGCAACTCGACAAGCGGGCGCGCCGGGTGCCTTGGGCCGAGTTCCTGCGTCAGGACGTGCCGGTGCGGGTGGAGGCGACCTGCCGCAGGTCCCGCATCTACCACGCCGGCGCAGCGGCGCAGCGCATCGAGCGCGCGATCCGCGAGGAGCTGGGTGCGCCTGTGTCAGTGACAGGCGAGCTGCGGCTGACGGCGCGCATCGAGGACGACTTGTGCACCATCAGCCTCGACACCTCGGGCGAACCGCTGCACCGGCGCGGCCACAAGGAGGCGGTCGGCAAGGCGCCCCTGCGCGAAACGCTCGCCGCCCTGTTCCTGCGCCGCTGCGGGTTCGACGGGCGCGAGCCAGTGGTCGACCCCATGTGCGGCTCGGGTACCTTCGTTCTCGAGGCGGCCGAGATCGCGGCCGGGCTCGCCCCCGGCCGATCACGTTCCTTTGCCTTCGAGCGATTGGCGAGCTTCGACGCCGAGGCCTGGGCGCAGGCGCGGCAGGCCTCGGATGAAACGGAGCCGCCGGCGGCGCGCTTCTTCGGCTCCGACCGAGACGCGGGCGCCGTCCGCTCCTCGCAGGCGAACGCCGAGCGGGCGGGCGTGGCGGCGTGGACGGAGTTTCGCCAGCAGGCGGTCAGCGATCTCAAGCCGCCCGAGGGACCGCCGGGACTGGTGATGGTCAACCCGCCCTACGGTGGGCGGATCGGCAACCGGAAGCTCCTGTTCGCGCTTTACGGCGCGCTGGGCGAGACGTTGCGCACCCGGTTCCGGGGCTGGCGGGTCGGCATCGTCACGAACGATCCGGGGCTGGCGAAGGCGACGAAGCTGCCGTTCCTGCCGCCCGAGCCGCCGGTACCGCATGGCGGGCTGAAGGTGACGCTTTTCCGCACCGGCCCGCTGGGATGATCAGCTCTCGACCGTGTGGGGCGACGGGCCGCGCGGCGAGGCCAGCGCGATGCCCGCGGCGATGGTGACAAGCGCTGCGCCGAAGGCGAGGAAGCCGCCCGACAGCCCCAGCCATGCGGCGAGCGGGGCGGAGAGGAAGGGCGAGACGAACTGCCCCGAGAAGATCGAGGTCGTCAGCATGCCCGAGGCGCGTCCGCGGTGGGCGGCGGGAACGCGGCTCATCATGTAGGTGCTGAAGTTCGGCATCATCGCGCCCATTCCCGCCCCGGCGATCATCGTTCCGGGCAGCACGCCCGCCAGCCCGCTCGCAAGGGACACGACAGCCAGCCCGGTGCCCATCAGTCCGAAACCAAGCGCGAAGACCTGCGCGCCCGACAGCACACGACGGAGCCTGCCATAGAGCATCGCGCCGGGAATCGAGACGAGCGTCGCGCTCGCCATCGCGGCGGCGGCGGCGTTCGGGGAGCCGATCCCCATGTCGGCCAGCAGGAATGGCAGGCGGGTCGGGATCAGGTAGAACGACACCATGAAAAAGAAGGCGGCGGCATAGGCCGGCGCCACCGCCCGCCACGGGAAGGGCTGGTGCGGCGCAGGAGCGTCTCCGGCCGCGTTCGCGTTGCCGGGGCGCGTATCGACCGACCTCAGCGCATGCTGCACCATGACGGCGATCGGGATCGCGGCGAGGTAGACGAGGAAGGGCATCCGCCACCCGAGCCCGGCAAGAACGCCGCCGAGCGTGATGAACACGACACCGCCCGCCGCCATGGCGCTTGATTGCAGTCCGATGAAGCGCTGACGTGCCGGGCCCTGCCACAGGTCGCCCGCCAGCGTGATGGCCAGCGTCATTGTGCCGGCCACCCCGAGCCCCAGAACCGCGCGGCCCACGAGGATCCCTTCGATCGACGACAGGAACAGACCGGACACGCCGCCGAGCGCATAGACGACCATCGACACCGCCAGCATGCGGCGGCGGTTTAGCCGGTCGGCGAGCCACCCGACCAGCGAGGCCGCCAGGATCACGAAGAGCGAGGGCAGGGTGACAACCAGCCCGGCGAGCGTGCGGATGCCGGGCACCTCGGCGAAGTGCGCCTCGAGCCCCGGCAGGCCGGGGGAGATGGTGGCGTTTGCCATCACCGTCAGGCTCGACGCGGCGAGCACGGCGACGGTGACATAGGCGGAGGGAGCTCTGTCCGGCTGCATGAACGGTATCCAGTGGTGGGAGGGTCTTGCTGCTGGTTATGGTTTCGCACAAGGTCGTGGACAAGGCCGCGCAACTTGCATGGATCGTGCAGGATCATGGACAATGAGATGTACCTTGCCGCGCTCCGGGTGTTCCGCAGCGTCGTTCGCACCGGCAGTTTCGCGGGGGCGGCGCGGGCCATGCGGCTTCCCAAATCGACGGTCTCGAAGCGGGTGCGCGATCTTGAGCGGACGCTGGAGGTGCGGCTGATCGAGCGGACGACGCGCCAGATGCGCGTGACGCCCGAGGGCGACCTGCTGGCGCAGCGCGCCGACCGGCTGCTGCACGAGGCCGAGGACATCCGCCGCGACATCGGTCTGTCGAACACAGAGCCGGCGGGGCATCTGCGCATTGCGGTGCCCAGCTTCTTCGGCGTGCACTTCATGGGCCGTGTCGGCCCGAGGTGCCGCGCGCTCTATCCCGACCTCACGCTCGAGTTCGTGTACTTGGATCGCCTGCCCGACCTGCTTGAAGAGGGGTTCGACGGCGCGATCACCTACGGTCCCCTCTCCGACAGCGATCTCGTGGTGCGCACGCTGGTCACGGGCCAGTTCGTTCCCGTGGCCGCGCCGGGCCTGGAGGGCGTGTCGACGGTGCGGGAGCCCGAGGATCTGAGTGCGGTCGAGGCGATCACGCTGGGCCCGCGCCGCAACAGGTGGACCTTTTCGCGCGCAGGTGAGACGCGCGAGGTCGCGGTGACCGGCGCCATGACCTTCGGTTCGTCCCTCAGTTGCCGCGACGCCGCGGTGGCGGGCGGCGGCGTCACCATGCTGCCCGAGTTCGTCGCCCGAGAAGAGATCGCGGCCGGGCGCTTGGTCCGGCTGCTTCGGGACTGGGTAGGGATGAGCCGGCAGATTGTGTTCGTCTACCCCTCGCCGCAGTCGGTCACCGCTCGTCTGCGCGCCTTCCTCGACCTTCTGGTCGACGACCTTGCCGCCCACGGGCGCGGCGACGGCCCCTGAGAAACGCGGCGAAAGCGCGGCGAAAGGTGCCGCGGATGAAGCAAATTGCCGCCTGAAAGTCGGACCATTTCCATGGTCAAAGACTGGCGGGACGACGAGTCGCGAGTGCCGGAGAGAGATTTGGCGAAGCACGATACTAGAATGGGGACGAAACGCCGCCTGCGGCGCTTCGGGCGCGACGAGTCCGGCGCGACCATGATCTTCTGCCTCTTCATCTTCGTGATGATGATCCTCGCGGGCGGCATGACGGTGGACTTCATGCGGCTCGAGGACCGGCGGGTGCATATGCAGGCCACGCTCGACCGGGCGCTGCTTGCCGCCGCGGACCTCGACCAGGTGCGTCCGGCCGAGGAGGTCGTCTTTGACTTTCTCGCGCGGGAGGGGTTCGCGGAGGATAACGTTGCGGTCGAGGTGAATGAGCATCTTGCCGGTCGGACGGTCAGCGCGCGCGTCCTGACTGAGACGCCGACCTTCTTCCTGCACATGATCGGGATGGATACGCTCGCGGTTTCGGCGGGCGGCCAGGCGCGCGAAGAGGTGCCGCATGTCGAGATTTCGCTTGTTCTGGATATCTCGGGCTCGATGCGGTGGAACGGCCGCATCGACTATATGAAGGACGCGGCTAAGAACTTCGTGTCGTCCGTGCTGGACCAGTCGGTGGATGACCGGGTTTCAATCAACGTCATCCCGTATGCCGGCCAAACCAATCCGGGGCCGCTGATGTTCGACTACCTCGGTGGCGAGCGGCCGAAGATCAAGACGGATTACTTCCCCGAGTGGGGCCAGGACATCTCGAATGTGATCGTATACTTCGACGAGAGTGGCGACGGCCGCATTGATGCCGCGGCCAAGATCGACGGGTTTCCTGACGGCGGCACGGCGCAGCATGTGAGCAACGATCTGGACGACTTCTTCGGCTCGATGGTCGAGTACATCGGGCAGCAGGACAGGCGCTTTGCGGACGCGGAGGTGATAGGCGCCTCGATCAAGGGCGGAAATCAGACGACACGATACTACCACGTCGCGGACACGCCTGCGTACACGACGCCCACGGACAACAATGGCAGGCTGCCCTACTATCAAAGGGCGGAGCTTTCCTATGTGAAGTTCGACGCCGACGAGGGCGGAGAAGAGCTGATCATCGACAGCTCGTGCATTGAGCTGGGCGAGGGCGACTTCGACTACCCCGGCATGCCGAACGACGGCAGCTACGATCAGGTGCCGCACTTCATGTACTGGGACATTGCGGCGTCCGTCATGGACTGGGGCTGGTGCCCCGAAGACGACACCGCAATCCAGTACGCCCGGCAGGACGAGGCGGAGTTGCACGACTTCATCGACGGGATTCGAATGCACGACGGCACCGGCACACATTACGCCATGAAGTACGCGCTGGCGCTGCTCGATCCCGAGACGCGCGGCGCCTTCGAGCATCTGGCCGAGAACGGGCTGGTGCCGCAGGTCTTCAGCGACCGACCGCACGCTTGGGAAGACGAGGAGACGGCGAAGTACATCGTCCTGATGACCGACGGCGAGATCACCGAACAGTACCGCCCGACCGACCCTTGGGCCCAGATCAACTGGACCAGGGAGCTGGCCGCGCAGCCCGGACACAAGCGCGACCGGATCAGCGAGGCGGACGAGAACGTGGCCAGCTTCTTTGAGGCATGCGATCTGAGCAAGGCGCACGGCGTGACCGTCTTCACCATCGCCTACGAGACGTCGGCGGCGGGCGAGGACGAGATGCAGAGGTGCGCGAGCAGCGCGTCGCACTTCTTCGACGTTGACGGGCTGGACATCGCCGACGCGTTCTCGGCCATCGCCGCGCGGATCAACCAGTTGCGGTTGACCCAATGACGCGCCGTTTCCTCACCGAGACCAGCGGCTCCTCGACGGTCGAGTTTGTCATCCTGTTCCCCGTCCTCATGGCGCTGTTCATGCTGGCCTTCGAGCTGGGGCTGCTGGGCGTGCGCGACGTGATGCTTCAACGTGCCACCGACCTCACCGTGCGGGACCTGCGGCTGAGCACCGGCAACGCTCCGTCCTACGAAAGCATCCGCGACCGCATCTGCGACCGCGCCCTGATCATCCCTGAGTGCCAGTCGTCGCTGCGCATCGAGATGCAGCCGGTGCCGGCCTCCGACTGGGCGAATATCGCGGGCGACGCCAAATGCGTCGATCGCAGCGCCGAAGTGAAGCCCGCCAACGTCTTCGTGCCGGGGCAGGAGAACGAACTCATGCTCATCCGCATCTGCGCGCTGTTCGACCCGATCTTCCCGACGACGGGCCTGGCCTATCGCCTGCCCAAGAACGGGCAGGGCGAATACGGCATCCAGGCCAACGCCGCCTTCGTGACGGAGCCGCAATGATGCGCCGTGCGCTGCAGGTCATACGCCGCTTCACGAAGCGTGAAGAAGGCAGCCAGACGGTCGAGTTCGTCCTGATGCTGCCGTTGCTGCTTTGGGCGGTCGGCGCGCTCTACGTCTACATGGACGCGTTCCGCATGCGCAGCGTCGCCACGAAGGCCGCCTATACCGTGGCGGACATGCTGTCCCGCGAGACGAACGTGATCGACCAGGACTACCTCGATGGTGTGCACGGCGTTCTGAACTTCCTCAACGGCTCAAACGCGAACACCCGGCTTCGGGTCACCGTCGTGTCCTGCGACGCAGACTGCGAAACGGACGAAAGGCGCGATCTGCGCGTCCGCTGGTCGCACAGCACGGGGAGTACTCCGACTCTGACCGACGGCGATCTTGACCAGCCGCCCTACAGCGTCCGTATTCCCACCCTGGTTCAAGGCGAAGACCTGATCCTGGTCGAAACCGAGGTCGATTACGAACCGGCCTTCGCATTCGGATTGGCGGCGCTGACCTTCGACAACCTGATGAACACGCGCCCGCGCTTTGCCCGCGCGCCGTGCTGGGAAAACTGCGTGGGCTCCTAGCGGTCCCAGCGCAGCAGCACCTGTTCCTCCATCCGCTGCGCCTCGCGCCGGTCCCGGTCGCGGGCCGCCCGCGCGCGGGTGGACGACAGCACCGCGCTCACGCTGTGCAGCTCGGCATAGCGTTCGCGCACTGCATCCTCGTACCGCTCTGCCTCTTGCTCGAGCTTCGCGATCTCCTGCTCGGCCGCCGCGATCTCGGCCCGCATGGAGCGCAGGAAGTCGGCGAGGTACGGCGCGCCCTCCAGCGTCAGTCCGTGGGTTTCGTCCACCAGCCGTGCCTTCAGCGTGTCGCGGTGGCGCGCTTGCTCGGCGATGCGGCCGCGCAGCAGACCCAGTTCGCGGGCCTCGACCTCCATCTCGTGCCGCCTGAGCCGTTCAAGCACATCCAGCGCCCGGATGCGGCGCGACTCGCTCACTCCGCCGCCTCAAGCGCCTGTTCCTCGTCGGCGGCGTTTTCCAGCTTCACCAGTGCCGCACGCATCCGTTTCAGAATATCCTCGGGCAGCGGGTTGCGAAGGGGCGGGGGCGTGACACGGATCGTGCCACCGTCCTCTTCTTTCGCCTCGGGGTCAGGCGCAGGCGTCGCCGCGACCACGGGCAGCGCCATGCACAGCAGCAGGACGAGCGCCGTGGCCGCGGGTCGGATCATGCCGCCGCCAGTTCGCGCTGGGCGGCCTCGACCTGGTAGAAGTCGGGCTGCTTGTCGGTCGGGATGTTGCCGCGCCCGATCTCGATGCAGATGTTCGGCGGGTGGTTGGCAACCATCGCCACGAAGACGTCGCGGATGATGAGGTAGAACGCGCCGTCCTCGTCCTCGATCTGCTTCAGCCGGCCCGCGATGGGCTGGACGATGCAATAGGCCAGGAACACGCCCAGGAAGGTGCCCACCAGCGCGCCGCCGATCATGCCGCCCAACACCTCGGGCGGCTGGTCAATCGAGGACATGGTCTTGATGACCCCCAGCACCGCCGCGACGATGCCGATGGCCGGCAGGCCGTCCGCCATCGTCTGGATCGCGCCGGCCGAGGCCACTGCCTCGTGGTGGTGCTTCTTGATCTTGCGGTTGATCACGTCCTCGGTGGCGTACTTGTCGTCGAAGCTCATCGACAGCATCCGGAAGCTGTCGGTGATCAGCTCGGTGGCGAAGTGATCGGCGACGATGCGGGGATAGCGTTTAAAGATATCGCTTTCGGACGGCTTCTCGATATGCTCGTCGAGCGCCAGGATGCCCTTTTGCTTGTAGAGCCGCGTGAGCTCGTACATCAGGTTCAGCAGGTCCGAGTAGTCCTGCGCCTTCCACCTGGGCCCCTTCATCACCTTCCCGATGCCCTTCCCCGAGCTTTTCAGGACCGAGAAGGAGTTGGCGATCACGAAAGCGCCGATGGCGCCGCCGCCGATCATCATCCCTTCGAAGGGAAGCGCGTGCAGGACGATATCCATCTTCCCGCCCGACAGGATGAAGCCGCCGAAGACCAGGCCGAAGACGAGTACGATGCCGAGGATCAGTGTCATAAATATATCCGGAATGCCGGGCGTTTCGGCATGCATAATTGACAATTGATCAAGCACAAACAAGAGTGACGGCGACCATAGTTCATGAACAAGGCGCATTGTGCGATGTCGGCGACAGACTGCTTCGCCTACTTCCTGGAGGAGCATGAGCTTCGCGACGTCCTGCGCGACTGGCCGGCGCGGATGAGCCTCGCGCTGTGCCTGGACGATTCCGGCACCTGCGAACTGGTCGTGTTCCACGAGGACGAAAGCGATCGCATCCTTGAGCGGGTAGGCGAGGTTCTTCAGCGGCCGCTCGGCGCCTTTGCGGTCGCGCCCGAGGTTGAGGGATATCCGACGCGCCGCATCCTGTTCTCGGAAGAACGGCAGCTTCTGACGTTGGTGGCCGAGACCGATCGGTTGAGCGAGATCGCCTCGGACTACGCCATCAACTTCAACTTCGCCCGCGAGGAGGGGCTCGATCCGACGGACCTGACGCGGCTGGCCGACCGGCGCGAGGGCGCGGAGTGGGAGGCGCCGTCGATCTCGGGCGTATCCACGGGGGGCGGTCCGGCGGCAGCCGGCTCCGGCGGGCTGGGCCATTTGCCGCCGGGCTACGTGCGCGCGGACAGGGACACACGGCCGGAATGCGACTTCGTCCCGGGACGGCTGTCGCTACACGGTGGACGTGTGCGCGTGACGCTTGAGCCCGCGCTGGCGGACGAGGACAGGGTGCCGACGCTCGTGCACGACGTCGCCTTCCGCGAGGATTTCGCCCGCTTCGTGCTGCCGCGCGACGCGCTGGGCGCGGCGTGGCAGGCGGGCGGCCCGGCTGTGCTGGACGTGCCGGCCGAGCTGTTTCCGCAGGCGCTGATCATGCAGTTCGCCCGCAGGCCGCGCGCGGCCAATGTCACCGTGACGCCGCAGGCCGTCTTCGTCACGCCCACGCGCGCAGTCGAGACGTCGGAGCCCGAGGCGCGGACCGTCCTGCGTTCGCAGCGCCGGCGCAAGATCGTCACGCCGTTCCGACTTGCCGCGGTCGCGCTGGCGGCGCTTGGGCTGGCGGGCGGCGAGTGGGTGGCACGTCACGATGTGATCAGTGAGCGCGCCCCGCAGGTCGCGCGGCAGGTGCAGCCGGGCGCGGCGCAGGATCTCGTGCTGTCGTCCCTGCTTGAGCAGAGCAACGGTCAAGGCCGGCTGCGCTGACCGACGGACGCAGCGTCATCCGGCGCGTGCAGGGCTCGCCCGTCGATTGTTCATGCTTCGGAAAGATTCGTTGAAGTTATTTTAACCCTTCCTGCTGTAGAGCTTGCCGAGGTTCACGGAATGGTGAGAAAAGGGCAGGAAAGATGGTGCGCCGCGCTTCGCCGCAGACAGGGTCGCTCCGCCCGCTGTTTCCGGGGCGGCTCCGCGCA
This sequence comes from Tranquillimonas alkanivorans, assembly GCF_900115595.1. Lineage (GTDB taxonomy): Bacteria > Pseudomonadota > Alphaproteobacteria > Rhodobacterales > Rhodobacteraceae > Tranquillimonas > Tranquillimonas alkanivorans. The sequence goes on along the minus strand of NZ_FOXA01000010.1, from coordinate 55,411 downwards.
TGGCTGGGTCGCCGAAAGACCGAGGCGCCGCCTGTCCCCGCCGTCCCGATCGAGGAAAGCGTGCACCGCAGCTTCCTTGTCTGTCTCGAAACCGGCACACGGCTCGTCCTGCTTCGCCGCCACTTGCAGGAGCGGCTGCGAATGACGCCCGAGGAGTATCGCGCGAAATGGGGTCTGCCGCCAGAATACCCTATGGTGGCCGCCGCCTATCGGCAGCGCCGGGGGCAGGTCGTTCCGGGCGAGGGAACCAAGGATTGATCTGGACATTGCTCACTTGTCGGCAACACTTCGCAAGAAGTGCTTGGACAAGTTTGACAACGCGGGACGCCGGCAAAATACTCCGGGTTTGAACATGTCCCGGTTCTTGATCTGGCGCGAGGTTCCCCATGGCGAAAGCTGATCCCAACGACGCGGTCGCGACGATTGTCGCCGCCTATGCCGGGCGCCAGGACGTGACGGCGGACGACATCGTGGCGCTGGCTGCGCGGCTGAAGCACCACTTCGCCGAAGGGTCCGCCGAGGCCGGAGAGGCGCCGGCCGACCCACGGGCGCGTCCCGCCCCGGCCATCGCGCCCGAGAAGGCGGTGACCGAGGACAAGGTGTTCTGCCTGTGCTGCGGGAAAGGCTTCAAGATGCTTAAGCGGCACCTGGGTGCCGAGCACGGGCTGACCGAGGCGGAGTACCGCCAGCTTTTCGGCTTGCCCGAGGATATGCCGCTGGTCGCGCCGAATTACAGCCGGCAGAAGGCGAGCTATGCCAAGCGTGCGGGCTTCGGCAAATACGAGCGTGCACCGCGGGACGGGGCGACGCAGGGCGAAGGCGTCTCCTGAAGACGCCGGCGCGGGTGCGCCCGCGTATGACGGCGACCGCCCGCACAGAAGGCGGAGGCGTGAGTGGCAGGCAAGAAGAACGAGCAGATCATCATCAAGCGTGTCGAGGACGACGCGCACGACGCGCATCACGGCGGCGGGTGGAAGGTGGCATATGCCGATTTCATGACCGCGATGATGGCGTTCTTCCTGCTTCTGTGGATCCTCGCGGCCTCGGACGAGGAGAAGCTGCGCGGCCTCGCCGACTACTTTACGCCGAGCCTTTCCGAGGCTGGCGGTCGGGGGCAGGGTCTGCTTGAGGGCACCGTCCTCGGCCCCGAGGGCACGATGAGCGGGACGGAGGGTCCGCAGAGCGAGGTGCAGCTTCCCAGCTTCGGGCAGGAGAACCCGCTCGCCGTGTTCGACAGCCGCCTGCGCGACCAGGAGCCGAACGTCGTCGTCGAGTACGAAACCGTCCCCGACGGCGTGAAGCCGGGCGAGGCCACGCCGGGTGCGGAGAAGGCGGCCGCAGAGCGGCGCGACGTCGTGCCGGACGGCGAGGACGAGCAGAAGGCCGAACAGCAGCGAACGTTCGAGGCGCTGGAAGAGCGGATCGAGAAAGCTGTGACGGAGACGCCGGGGCTCGCCGACTTCACCGAGAACCTGCTGATGCAGCGCACGCCCGAGGGGCTGCTGGTACAGGTCGTCGACCACGAGGGGCGGTCGATGTTTGAACGAGGCAGCGCCCGCGTCGGAGATGGCACGCGAGGCCTGTTGCGCATCGTGGGGGAAGCGGTTGCCGACTTGCCGAACGCGATCGTGATCTCGGGCCACACCGACGCCGTGCCCTTCGCGCGCCAGACCGGCTATGGCAATTGGGAGTTGTCGGCGGACAGGGCGAACGCGACCCGGCGGGTGCTCCTGGATGCGGGTGTCGCGCCGTCGCGCATCAGCCGTGTCTCGGGTCTCGCGGCGACGCAGCCGCTGAACGCCGACGATCCCGAAGCGCCGGAAAACCGCCGGATCAGCGTGCTTCTGGAGTACATGGAGCAGGAAATCCCTGCGCAAGAGGCAGAATAAGCGATCGCGACGTTCCGCCGTTGAGCGGGGATGCGAGGCGAAATTCTGCCGAGAAAAGAATCGCTTCCGGAATCTTCGGGCACTAGATGTCGATGTAAGATCCGACGAAGCTTCGGGCATTTAGAGGAAATTCATTAATCAAGTCTTTTCACAGAGTATTGTAGCTAGTTATAGTGGTTGCGGGAGCCAAGCTGCTGGCGACCAGGGGATGAGCTACATGCGCGACAGCGAACTTCTACAGGCGATCTGGCGCGGCGAGCTGTGGCCAGCGCAAGGCGACGGTGCGCGTCAAGCCGGGCGGCTGATGCGGGCGTTGCTGCCGGTCCGGACCATCCGTCTGGCTGCGGGGCGCGGCGTCGACCGGGCGCTGATCCTGCTTGACGAGACCGAGCTGATGCCGGCGCTGCCCTTGGGCGACGTGCTGGCCGAAGAGCTGGACCTCGACGTTCCCTACGGTTCGCTGGTCGTGGTGGAAGAGGCCGATCTTCTGACGGCCCCCGTGGATCGGGATGATCTATCCTATCACCTCGGCGCGCTCGTGGGCGAGGTGCTGACGATGATCGTCCGGCGCGGCCTGTTCCCGCTCGAAAGCGAGTCCGACGCGCTGTACGTGATGGCGTGCTCGTATCACAGGATGGCGGCGGGGTCGGGGCTGCAGCTTCTGGGCCTCGTGCCGAACCCGTTCCGCGCCGGTCTCGCCGCCTCTCTTGGCGCCTACTGGACCGGCGCACGGTCCAGCCGGACCGAGATGAGCGGCCTGTTCCTCACGCCCGACTTCCTGGGATGCCCGAAGCTGCGCGGATTCCTATCCGCCTCGGATGCCGGTTTCAGCGCACCCGATCCGGCGCGGGTGCCGGCCGACCTGATGCTTTTCCCGGGGGGCACGCGAACCTTCCCGGAATGGCTGGGCTTGGTCGAGGCCGCCGTGCGCGCCGAATGCGCGGCGCAGGCGCGCCGCCAGAACGCGGACGTTTGACAACACTTCGGATCAAGTTTCCCTTCGCCGTTGCCGGAATAGTCCTTATCTGTTCTTGATGCTTCAAGTACAGTGGAGCCTTCGGCATGAACGGCAGCGTAACACCGTGGACCTGACAGCGCTCTTTGGCATGGGCGCGACGGCGGCCAGGCAGGTTCCGCGCGGAGCGGCGCAGGCTAGTGGAGACGTCTTCGCAGCCCTGCTGCACGCCTCGCAGGGCCAGCCGACGGCGTCCGTGGACGCGCAGGAACCGATCACGGCGCTCGGATTTCCCGAAGGCACGGACGTGCCGGCAGCGACCGCTCTTCTGGGTGAGACGCTCGAGGCGGTCGAGCAGGGGTTGCGGGCGGAGCTCGAAGCGCTGCCACAGCCGCCCGCGCGGAAGGATGTCGCCGTGGCGCTGGCCGACGCCGCGCAGGCGCTCGTCGGCAGTCTGGAGCAGTTCGACCGCAGCACCGGAGGTAACTCCCTTTCGCTGCTGGTGGCACAACTGGAAGCCGGTGCGGATCGGGCGCCCCACGCGGGCAACCCGCAAATGTTCCCGTCCGTCACACCGAACGGCACTGCCACCACCGCCGCGACCCTGTTTCAGGACGTGCGGGCGGCGCTGGGCCTGCCCCCTTCCGAGGCCGTCGGAATGCACCTCCCGGAGCCCGCTCGCGGTACAGGCTGGCTGTCGCTCGCGGGGGCGATGGCCCCGGAGGCGCGTGCGCCAGAGCAGCGGTCTGTTCCGGCCGAGGGCTCGGCGGCTCTGGCGGTTTCGCGGGCGGAAGGTGCTGTGCCGGGAGCCACGGGTGGAAAATCCGTCCCCGCGCTGGCCACTCAGTCGTTAGCAGCCGGCCCGGCAGGAACGCCGACCGGCACCACCGAGCTTCCGACGAATGCGCAGGAGGTGGGCAAGCAACACGCCCAGAGGCCCGCTGGCCTCGCCGTGTCGGTGTCGCAAGCCATCCCGCCGTTGAGCGAGTCGGGCGAGGGGCAGATGCGCGCCGCCTTCGCCGCGGCGGTGCAGGCGGCGGAGGCGCAGCAGAGGGCCGCGCCCGCCTCGGAAGCGGCCGTTCGGCAGGAAGGCGCGCGGCCGCCGAGCGAGCTTCAGCAGAACCTCATGGGGCAGATCCGCAAGACGAGCTTCAGCGAAGGCACCACGCGGATCGAGCTGACACCGCGCGGCCTGGGCGGGCTGGAGATCGAGTTGCAGCCGGCCGAGGCCGGCAAACTGCGCGTCGTGATCAGGGCCGAGAACCCCATGGTCCTGCAGGCGCTGCGCAGCGACGGCGACACGCTGATGTCGATGCTGGGCGGCCGTGGGTCGGGCCAGAACGGGGCGGAACTGGACTTCCAGCAGTCCGGGCGCAACGCGGGCGGTCACACCTTCGGGCAGACGGCAGGGCCCTCGGCGGAGGAAGAGGAAGAAGTCGCAGCACCCGTGGCGGAGCGAACTGGCGCGATAGCGGGCGACGGGCGGCTGGACATATTCACCTGAGGACAAGCGGAATGGCGATCGACAGCACCATTACAACGGCCACCGGGAGCGCCGCGGCGGGGACGTCCCGGGCGCAGAACTCGATGAACACGCTTGGCGCGGACTACGACAGCTTTCTCAAGCTGCTGACGGCTCAGGTGGCCAACCAGGACCCGCTGGAACCGATGGACTCGACCACCTTCGTGTCGCAGCTTGCGCAGTTGAGCCAGGTGGAGCAGTCGATCGTCACGAACTCCAACCTCGAAGACATCGCCACACGGCTCGCCAGCGCCCAGGCGCTTGCCGGGGTGCAGCTGATCGGGCGCGAGGTGGCCGTCCCCAGCGACCGGATCGAGTTGGTCGACGGTGCGGCCGAGTTCTCGTTCGAGCTTTCGGGAGAGGCGGAGAGCGTCGAGCTGCGCATCCTGTCGGAAGACGGCACCGAGGTGCAGACCATCGACGACCTGCCCGTGTCGGCGGGCGAGCGGCACGCGGTTGCCTGGGACGGAACTGACCGCTCGGGTCTGCCGGTGCCCGACGGCACGTTCCGGGTCGAGGTGGTGGCGCAGGATGCCGAAGGCGAGCCGGTGTCCTATACCGGGTACAGCCGCGCGCGAGTCGAGACGCTGAGCTTCAGCGACGGCCAGCCCACGCTGGTGCTGAGCAACGGCGACGAGACGAACGCCGCGCTGATCGAGCGGGTGTTCTGAGCCTAGCTTCTCGGCACGTCGGTCTTGAACAGCGACAGGAACAGCACGTCCTCGACATCCGCGAAGTCGCGGCGGATGTCGGTGCCGATCTCCTTTGACAGAAGTTCGGTGTCGATGGCGGCGCCGGCCATCATCTCGCCGCTCGCCGCGCGCGCCATGGATTGCAGGATCGCGTCGCGCAGGCGCGCGGCGTGCTCGCCCACGCGATAATGCTCGGCCCGTCCGGCACCGACCGAGACGCCGAAATCGGCGACGACGTAGGTCACGCTGCGCGGCTTGTAGACCGGGACCGTCATGCGGCCCAAGTTCACTACCTGCTGCGGGGGCTCTGCCGGCGTTTCGGCGTCCTCATCTGCAGTATGGCCTTCCGCCGCCGGCGCGACCTCGTTGGGCGCGGCAGGCTGCTCGGCCCGCGCCTCGAGGTAGGCGCGCGCATCGTCGTCATCCGATGCCTTGGGTGCGGGGACGGAGGCTTCCGCCGGAAGCAGCATCGGGCCGGCGCCATAGCCGGCGGCGAGGCTGAGCATGGGGAGGGCGGCCATCAGAAGGGTGGTCTTCTTCATCGTCGGTGACATCCGGGTTTGCGGTCAGCGCCCAGTATGTCACCGCAATCTGTCGCGAATTCTGTCTTCCTGAGGCAATAATTCGCGTCAGTAAGGCAAGATGATGTCCATGACGTCCTCGCCGTAAGACCGCTGCTGCGCGCGCGACAACTCTCCGCGGCCGCCATAGGCGATACGCGCCTCGGCGATTTTCTCGTACGGAATGGTGTTGTTCGTCTGGATATCCTGCGGGCGGATGATGCCCGCGACACGCAGTTCGCGCAGTTCCTGGTTCACCTTCACCTCCTGCCGGCCGGCGACGACGAGGTTGCCGTTTGGCAGCTCCTGCACGACCAGCGCCGCGACCTTGAGGTTGATCGTCTCGAACCGGTTGATCGAGCCGGTGCCGTTGACGGCGGTCGAAGAGCTAAGGTCGACAAGGTCGCCGGTGGGCAGGTCCTCGGGGCCGACGCCGGGCAGGATCCGGTCGATCTGCGTGCCGTAGCCGAAGAAGTTGGGCAGCGGCAGCTGGCTCGCGCCCTCTCGCTCGCGGCTCGAGGCGTTGCGCAGCTGCGCCTCGTCCTCGATGCTGATGATGATTGTGAGGATGTCGCCCACGTCGGTGGCCCGCTGATCGGCAAAGAAGCCGGCCGAGTCCCTCTCCCAAAGTGACGCGCGCTCGGCGCGGTACGGCAGGCGCGGGGGCTCGGGTTCGGGCATCGGCACGCGGACCCGCGCCTCGGGGATCGTCGTCTCGTCCACGACAAGGCTCGACACCTCCGGGTCCCGATCGAAGGGCGAGGGGGTGCCGCAGGCGGCGAGCGTGACGGCAAGGCCGAGCGGGACAAGCGGCGTGCGTCTCAATTGATGACCTCCACGACGCCTTCACCGGTGGCGATGCCGACGAGAGACGTGTTGCTGACGAGATTGACGATCTTCACTTCCTGCCCCCGGTGCGCGTCGGCCAGCGCTCGCCCCGGCGCGCTGAGTTCGAGCCGCCCGTCGCGGAAGCGGATGGCGACCCGGTCGCCCCGGTCGATGACCAGCGGCTGCATCACCGATTGCGCCATGACCGGGCGGCCCTGGCTGAGCACCCTGCGCACCTGCATTCCCACGAGGTCATCCATACCCGTCACCGCAAAGGCGCCGACACGGCCGTGGGGCAGGCGGACCACCTTCAGGTCGGCCTCGGACAGGATCTCGTCCGGCATGATGCGGCGCAGCGGGACCGGCACCGGCACTGTCAGCAGGGCAAGCCCCGAAATGCGGCGAACGTCACCCTCCGGCAGCACGGCATTGGCCACGAACTGTCCGGTCGAGGTGTCCATCCAGAAGGCCGACAGCATCACCGCGTCCAGATCGCCGCCGCCCTGCACTGTGATCTCGAACTCGCCGGTGTCGGGCAGGCCGGTGCCGTAGCTTTCGCGGGCCTTCTCCTCGATCAGCACGTTCAGCGCCTCGGCCCCGGCGAGGGCGGGGCAAAGCAGGAGCGCGGTCAGGAGGGTGATCAGGCGGCGCATGGCGTCACTTGATCTGGTTTGCCGTGGACATCATCTGGTCGGCCGTCTCGATCGCCTTCGAGTTCATCTCGTACGCGCGCTGCGCCGAGATCAGGTCGGTGATCTGCTGGATGATGTTCACGTTCGACCCTTCCAGGTGCCCCTGGCGGACGACGCCCACGCCCGGATCGCCGGGATTGGCGGGAAGCGGATCGCCCGACGCGACGGTCGCCATCAGCAGGTTGTTCCCCGTGGCGCGCAGGCCGCCCTCGTTGACGAAGGTCGCCATGGTGACGCGACCCAGCTCGACCGGCTCGGGATCGTTCTCGACATAGGCGGTGACGGTGCCCTGCTCGCTGATCTCGATGTTCACCGTGTTCTCGGGTACGTTGATACCCGGGTCGACCTCGTAGCCCTGCATGGTGACGAGCTGCCCCTCGGCATTGACCTGGAAGCTACCGTCGCGCGTGAAAGCCTGCGCTCCGTCGGGCATCAGGACGGTGAAATAGCCCTTGCCGTCGATGGCCAGGTCGAGCGGGTTCTCGGTCGCGATCATCCCGCCCTGCGTGTTCAGCCGCACGGTGCCGGCGGTCTGTACGCCAAGGCCCACGTCGACCCCGGTGGGACGCGCGGTGCCCTCTTCCGAGGTCAGTGCGCCCTCGCGTTCGAGCGACTGGTAGATCAGGTCCTGGAACGCTGCCCGGCTGCTCTTGAAGCCCGTCGTGTTGGCGTTGGCGATGTTGTTCGAGATGACGTCGACGTTGGTTTGCTGTGCCAGCATTCCCGTCGCTGCGATGCCAAGCGCTTTCATGGTGCGGTGTTCCTTTCCCGTCCCGTCACGTGGTCTGGCCCAGACGCCGCAGGGCGTCCTTGCGCAGGTCGTCCTCGCTGCCCATCAGCTTGACCGACCGTTCATAGGCTTTCTGGATGTCCATCATGCGCGTCATCTCGACGATGGGCTCAACGTTGCTGCCCTCGACCGCGCCCTGCACGACGGTGGTGCCGATGGCGGGGACCGGCTGGGGCAGATCGCCTTCGCCCGGCGGGACGAACATGCCCGCGCCGATGCGCTCGAACGACTGGATCTCGGGGACGTCGAACAGGCCGAGTGCCGCGATGACATCGCCCTGCGGCGTGGTGATCGCGCCGTCGGCCGAGATCGTCACCTCGCCGTTCAGATCGGGCGGCAGCGCGATGGGGCCGCCGCCGGCGTCGAGCACCCGCGCCCCGCTCAGCGTCATCAGGTTGCCCTGCGCGTCGACCGTGAGGTGGCCGTCGCGGCCATAGGCCCGCTGCCCCGTCGGCGTGAGATAAGACAGCCACCCATCGCCCTGCACCGCCACGTCGAGCGGGTTGCCTGTGTGGGTGATCGTGCCCTGCGTGCCGTCGAGGTACGAACCCTTGTCAAGCACGAAGCTGGTCCCGTCACCGCTGCCCGACTCGGTGTGCATGTAGGACTCGAAGACCACGCGCTCGCCCTTGAAGCCCGCAGTGTTGGCGTTGGCCATGTTGTTGGCCGACACTTCGAGCGCCCGGCGCATCGCGCTTGCGAGAGAGATGGAGACGTAGGTCGAATTATCCATGCTTGGGCGCGGCGTCTTCCGTCTGGATCTTGTTGATGCTTGTTGCGAGCACGGCGATTCTGTAGCCTGTTCTTGTATGAAGCAAGTAAAATAACCGGATCCCGCACGCATGATGCGACTTGTTCTTCCGTTGTGCTTGGCTTGCGCGACAGCGGCAGCGGCGTCCACGGACGCGCCGGTGCAGCCGCGGGCCGCGCTCGGCGAGGGGGAGGCGCGGGCAACCCGGCCGGTGGCGGGCCTGCGCCTGCCCCAATACGAGCGGGGCGAGTTCCTGGAGCATCGCGCGGCGCTGGCGGACGCCGTCTCGGCCCCCGATGCGCCCGAGGCCAGGTTGCACGGCGCTGCGCTCGACCTCGCCGCGCTCTACCTCTCGCACGTCATGCTGCACGAGGCGCGCTCGGTCCTCGACGCGCTCGACCCCCAGGCGCTGCCGTCGTCGCAGGCGGATCGCTGGCGTGCCCTCGATGCGGTGCACGCGGTGCTCGCGCCGGGCGGCACCTTGCCTGGATCAGAGGCTTTCGCCGGCTGGCCCGAGGCCGCGCTCTGGCGGGCCGTCAGGCACCTGCGCGCGGGGAACGACGCGCAGCTCGCGACGCTCGAAGAAGTCGTGGCGCAGATCGACGCGCTACCCACGGCGCTGGCCGAGTACCTGCTGCCGGATCTGCTCGAGGCCGCCATCGAGGCCGAAGCCTGGGCCCCCGCGCGCGATCTTGCCGCACGGATGGAGGCGATTCCCGCTCTGCAAGCTGCGCCCTCCTATCGCTTCCTGCTGGGCCAAGCGGCCGAGAGCGGCGGGCAGCTTGTCGCCGCCTTCGATAGCTACGTGGCGGCGGCACAGGAGGCGGGCGTATTCGCGCAGCGCGCGCGGCTGGCGCTGGTCGAACTGGGGCGGCGGACGGGCGCGTTGTCGCCGCGCGAGGCCCGCGAGATCCTGGACCTGAGCCGGACCCTGTGGCGCGGGGACGTGCACGCCCTGCACGCCCTGCGCGAGATCGTTGAGATCGACCTGGAACTTGGCAACACTGTCTCGGCGCTCGAGGTGCTGGCCCAGATAGGTCGGGACTTCCCGGATAGCGAGGCGGCGGCCCTGGCGCGGCAGCAGGCGCGAGCGCTGATGGAGGATTATTACGGGCGGGGCGCGGAGGGTGAGATGCCGTTGACGGAATTCCTCGCAGGCCACCAGCGCATTGCGGTCGATTACCGCTTCGACCAAACCTTCGCCGCGCAGGGCGAACGATTCGCCGACCGCTTCCGCGCGGCCGGCGCCACGGCCGTTGCGGCGCGGGAATACGGGCTGGTGCACGACTACCTTGCCGCGGCCTCGGCTCTCGGCCTGCAGGACGTGCCCGTCGCCCGGCTCGATGCGCTTCGGCTGAAGCGGGCCGAGGCGCTGATCGACGGCGGACGGTACGCCGAGGCCGCGGCGTTGCTCGACCGTGCCATCACCGCACCGGGTCTGCGCGACAGGTGGAACCACCTCAAGGCGCGTGCCAGTGCCGAGGCGGGCGAGGTCGACGGCGTGCTGGCGACAAAGATGGCGCGCCCCTCGCCGGACTACCTGCGGCTCATGGCCGAGGCCCGCTTCGCACGGGAAGAATGGGCGGCGGCGCAGGATCACTACGCCGCGCTGTGGCGCACGCTGGGCGCTGGGCTGCCGTTCGAGGACGCGGTGAACCTCCTCCTCTCCGCCCACCGTGCCGGTGATGCGGACCTGGCCGCGGAAGTCGCCGAGGCGTTTCCGGATGCCGCGCAGTCGCGGCGCTGGTCCGAGGTCGCAGCGGATCTCTCCGGCACGGTGCCCGGCGTTCTGCCGCTGCGGGCGCAAACGGCGCGGGACCGCGTGGCGCGGGCGGAGCGAACCCTCGAGGCGCTGGGGGAGCTGGAGGCGGGCGCGTCCGAGTGATGCAGGGATAGCGCATGCGGGAAATAATTCTGTCCTTGTATCCTCAGAGGCATTTTCTTGACTATCCTGATTAAAAAGCCCGTTGAGCCGAGCAGAAGAGGTAGCAGTTCATGAGTATCACGAACGCCATGCAGACCGGGGTGAGTGGTCTGCTTGCGACATCGACGCGTGTCGGGAAGATCTCGGACAATATCGCCAACGCGAATACCGACGGCTACAAGCGCGTTTTCGCCGACCTCGTGACGATGTCGACGACCTCGGGCCCCGGCTCGGCCGGGCCGCAGGGCGTGCGGGCGGTGCATGGTGCGGATCTCGAAACCGCGGGTACGTTGCGCCAGACGTCGCGGGCGACGGACCTCGCGATCTCGGGCGACGGGTTCTTCACGGTCTCCAAGAACCCGAACGACCCGGTCGAGTCGAACTACATGCTCACCCGCGCCGGTTCGTTCTATCCGGATGCCGATGGAAACCTCCAGAACGCGGCGGGCTTCTATCTTGCGGGCTACCGGGTCGGTCCCGATGGCGCCCTGGGTCAGGTCGACCGGTCCGGCTTCGGTGATCTGTCCACCGTCACGCTCGGCGGCGCCGAGCTGGCGGGGCGGCCGACCACCGAGATAAGCCTGAAGGGCAACCTGCCCTCGCAGGAGACGGGCGTGGCCACGCCCGGTGATCCGTTCGTGTCGTCGACGGAGTTTTACTCGCCCCTGGGCGAGGCGCAGCGCCTTCAGTTTTCCTGGCAGCCGGGCGCGAATGACAACCAGTGGCAGCTGACGATCAGCGACGACGCGGGCGTCGACTACGGCTCGGTGCAGGTGGACTTCCACGATTCCGGCGACTTCGCCGGCTCGCCCAGCCTCTATTCGAACGCGACGGGCCTCGCCGCCGCGCCTGCGGGTTTCGCCTTTGACCCGGCGACGGGGCAGGCGACGATTACCGTGGACAACGGCGCGGTCCCGCAAGAAATCACCGTGTCGCTCGGCGCGCCCGACACGATCGGCGGGATGACGCAGTTCTCCGGCGACTACTCGCCGCCCGAGATCATCGGCGACGGCTCGGCCAGCGGATCGCTCGTGCGGATGGAGATCGACCAGTCGGGAACGATGTACGGCATCTATGACAACGGCAACCGCGCCGCGCTGTTCAGCATTCCCGTGGCCCAGGTGACCAACCCCAACGGCTTGGTCGCGGCCGACGGTAACGCATATTTCCTGTCGCGGGAGTCCGGCGCGTTCCGGATGGTCGAGGCGGGGCAGGGGTCGGCCGGGTCGATCGCGTCGGGTGCGCTGGAAAGCTCGAACGTCGAGATTGCGCAGGAGTTGACCGACCTGATCCAGACGCAGCGCGCCTATTCGTCCAACGCCAAAATCGTCACCACCATGGACGAGATGCTGGACGAAACGATGCGGCTGAAGCGTTAAACCGGGTGGCTGACGGAGCGGCGGCGTGAGCATTTCCAGCGCGATCCTGACGGCCCGCAGCGGGCTCGTGGCGACCGAGAAGTGGGCGCAGACCACGTCCGAGAACATCGCGAATGCGGGGCGGGAAGGTTATGTCCGCCGCGGCGTTTCCCTGTCCGCGCGCGCGGGCGGCACGGTCGAGATCACCGGGATCAGCCGCGATGTCGACGCCTCGCTCGACCGGATGCACCGGGGCGAAGTCTCGCGTATCGCACGGCAGGAGACGCTGGCCGCCTCGCTCGAGGCGCACGCGGCGCATCTGGGCGAGCCCGGCGATGCATCGTCTCTTTCGGGCCGGCTGACCGACCTGCAGGGGGCGTTCGACCTGCTTTACAACGACCCCGGCAACGAAGCCGCGCAGCGCGGCGTGCTCGATGCCGCCGAAGCCCTGAGCGGCGAATTGAACGGCGCGTCGGAGTCGCTCGACCGGGTGCGCCACGACAACGAGCGCGGCATCGCGGCGGACGTGGCCACGGTGAACGACGCGCTTGAGCGGCTGTCGGACCTCAACGGGCGGATCGCGCTCGAAGGCGGCGCGACCGCGCGGCGCGCGGCGCTTCAGGACGAGGTGGCGCAGGAGCTCGACGCGCTGTCGGAGATCGCGGACCTCCGGATATCTCTGGACGTGACCGGGCGCACGAACGTCCACTTCTCGGGCGGGGCGGCGTTGCTTGAGGGGACGACGGTCCAGACGCTGACCTACGACGCCGCTACCGGTCGCCTTCACGCGGGCGGCGTCGACGTCACGCCTGGCACACAAGGCGCGCGCGGCTTCTCCGAGGGCCGTCTGGCGGCGCGGTTCGATCTGAAGACCCAGGTCCTGCCGCGCATGGGGATGCAGCTTGACGAGTTCGCGCGCGTGCTCGTCGAGGGGTTCGAGCAGGCGGATGCCTCGCTCGGAGCAGGGCAGGCGGGGCTCTTCACCGATGCCGGAGCGGCCTTCGACGCGGGCGGTGTCGCGGAGCTGGCGGCGCGGATCACGGTAAACGACCTCGCGCGACCCGAGGCGGGCGGGCAGTTGTCGCGGTTGCGTGACGGCATGGGCGCCACCGGGCCGGGGGTGGACGGCGATCCGAGCCAGATCGGCGCATTCGCGGCGGTGCTCGACCAGCCGCAGACCTTCGACGCCGGCGCGGGACTCGGGGCCGAGGTGGCGGTGTCGGACTACGTGACCAACCTGATCGCGGACCAGCAGCTCGTCCGGACGACGGCGCTGGACCGGCGCGACACCATTGCGGCCGGCGCCGAGGCGATCGAGGCGGCACGGATGAACCTGCAGGGCGTCAACGTGGACGACGAGCTGCAGCAACTGATGATGATCGAGCAAAGCTATGCCGCGAACGCGCAGATGATGACGGCGCTGGGCCGGATGCTCGACACCCTGATCGAGGCGGTGTGAGGTCGCTATGAGCAGCATCGTGAACACGTTTTCCTCTTACTACGCGGGCCTGAGCCAGCGCCGCACGGTGGCCGAGCTGAACGGCGAGCTTACCCGCGCGGCCGAAGAGGTCTCGACCGGGCTGAAGGCGGACGTCTACCGCGCGCTGGGGCGCCGGTCGGCGGAGTCGCTGTCGCTGCACGACGGCATTCGCCGGACCGAGGACTTCGTCACCTCGAACACGCTGCTGTCGGGACGGCTCGACATCGCGGCCTCGGCGCTCAAGAGCGTGCGGGAGACGGGGCAGGAGGTGCTGGACCTCGCAGCTTCCAACCGCTCAGCGCCCAGCCACACGGCGACCACGTTGCAGAGCACGGCGCGCGCCGCGCTCGAGGCGCTCCAGCCGCAGTTGAACGCATCCTACAACCGCACGTCCCTGTTCGCCGGCACCGCGACCGCCGGCGCGCCCGTCCAGCCGTGGTCCGAGGTCAACCCGGGCACGGGCTTGTCCCCGCAGGAGGTGCTTGAGGGCGTCGTGGGCGGCGGCTTCGCCGATGCCGCCGACGCCGCGGCGAAGGCAGCCGAAGTCGCTGCGCTTTTCGACGGGTCGAACGCAGACCGGCCCGAGCGGAACTTCAAGGCGACGTTCTATAACGGTACACCACAGGCGCAGGCGGACGGCACACCGTCGCCCCGCCAGTCGGCGCGGGTCGCCGAGGACGAAACGCTGGAGTATGGCGTGCAGGCCAACGACCCGGCCTTCCGCGACCTGTTGCGCGGGCTGTCGATGATGGCGGCGGTCGACGTTTCGCGTATCGAGGACCCGAACGCCTATGCCGCCTGGATGGAGGAGGCCTTCGACGCGCTGCAATCCGGCACCCAAGGCGTTCTGGAGGCCGAGACGCGGCTGGGGGCGCAGCAGGCGCGGCTGGAGCGGACGCTGACGGGTCAGCAGGACCGGATGGCGCTTTACAACAGCCAGGTTCTCGAGCTTGAAGGTGTCGATCCATACGAAGCCGCGTCGCGGATGAGCGAGCTTCAAACGCAGCTCGAGGCCAGCTATGCCGTGACGGCGCGGCTGTCGAAGCTTTCGTTCCTGAACTTCATGTAAACCGGCTCACCCGGCCTCGGCCAGTTGCGGCGCCGGGGCGGCGCAGGTCACGGCGAGGGACCCGACCTCGACCGAGACCGGCGGCGCGATGCGGTAGCCGCGGCCGTGCACCGTCTCGATGTAGTGGTGCCCGCTTTCGGTGTTGGCCGAGATCTTCTTGCGCAGCTTGTGGACGTAGACGTCGATCACCTTGTCGAACGGCTGATCTTCGGACAGGCCATAGACGGCTTCGTAGATCGCGTTCTTGCTGACCACCCGGTGCGCGTTCAGCGCCAGGTGCTGGAAAATCGCGTGCTCGCGCCGGGACAAGTTCACCGTGCGGTCCGAGATCTCGGGGTCGCGGCCGTCGAAATAGGCGGTGATCTCTCCGATGGCGACGCTTTCGGCGGCGTGGCCGAAGGCGCGGCGGTTGACGCTGTTGATGCGCGACACCAGCTCTGCCCCCTTCAGCGGGATGACCAGGTCGTCGTCCGCGCCCGCGTCCAGCATCCGCGCCGCATCGCCCGAGTTCCGGAAGTCGCGCAGGACGAGCACCGGGCCCTGGCATCCAGCAGCCCGCAGCCTGCGCACGTGTTCGGCTGTCACGGGTTGCGCGGCCAGCAGGAACGGCCGCGTGTCGGCGCCTTCTGCTGTCACAAGGGACAGGTCGCCCCTGAAGAAGTCGTCCTCGACCGGGACCGGGATCAGGCGCGCGTTCTCGAGTTCGAGATACAGACCGCCCCGACGCTCCGCCCGCGGCTCAAAGACATAGATGTGCATCGTGCATCCCGCCCGTCTCGTGCAGAGGGCCCCTGAAACCGAAGATGTCGAACGGTACCCATCCTGTGCATGTATAGTCAAGGAAACCGCAGCCTTATGTTGTTAAAACACATGATTTACTTGTTGTCTGGCTAAGTCTATTCTTGCTGCAAGCAATCGGGGACGAGATCGGGGACATGTCTGGCCTGTCGTATGTGTCGCGGTTTCTGCGTGGATTTCTTGTGGTGCTGGTGCTGGTGCTGGTGCTCGCGCCCGCCGCGCAGGCGGACGTGCGGATCAAGGACATCGCGACCTTCGAAGGCGTCCGCGGCAACCAACTGGTGGGCTACGGGCTCGTCGTCGGGCTGAACGGCACTGGGGACCGGCTGCGCAACAGCCCGTTCACGCAGAAGTCCATCGAGGGGATGCTTGAGCGGCTGGGCGTCGGCAACCTTTCCGAAGACGAGATGAAGACCGAGAACACCGCCGCGGTCATGGTCACCGCAATGCTGCCGCCGTTCGCGCGGCTGGGCGGGACGCTCGACGTCGTCGTGTCGTCGCTGGGCGATGCCTCGTCCCTGCGGGGCGGCACGCTGATCGTGACGCCGCTGACCGGCGCCGATGGCGAGGTCTATGCCGTGGCACAGGGCCCCATCGCGGTGGCCGGCTACGCGGCGCAGGGGGCCAACGCCTCGATCGTCGAGGGCGTGCCGACGGTGGCCCGCATCGAGAACGGCGCAACGGTCGAGCGGGAGGTCGATTTCGCCTTCAGCAGCCTCGACAGCGTGCGCATCGCGCTGCGCGTTCCCGACTTCACCACTGCCGAGCGCGTGGAGGACGTCATCAACAACGCGCTGGGGCCGAACACGGCGACGGCGCTCGATCCGACCACCATCGAGGTCCGGCCGCATGACAAAAGCGACATGCCCGAGGTGCTGGCCCGCGTCGAAAGCCTGCGCGTCGATCCCGACAGCGTGGCCAAGGTGGTCATCGACGCACGCTCGGGCACGATCGTCATCGGCTCGGACGTGCGCATCGACAAGGTGGCTGTGAGCCAGGGCGGCCTGACCGTCATGGTGCGAGAGGATATCGAGGTCAGCCAGCCCGAGCCGATCTCGATCGGCGAAACCGTCGTGGTGCCCCAGACCACGGTCGCGGTCGAGGAGCGGGAGGCGAAGTTCACCGTACTCGAGGGCGACGTGAGCCTGCAGCGGCTGGTGGACGGGCTCAACGCCATCGGCGTCGGCGCGGCCGAGACCATTTCCATCCTCCAGGCAATCAAGGCCGCAGGCGCACTGCACGCGGATCTGGAGATCATCTGATGCAGGTCGGCCCGAAGCTTCCGCTGATGCCGCAACAGGCGGCAGAGACGAAGCCCGCCGCGCCGGACAAGGCGAAAGACGCGGCGCGCGAGTTCGAGGCGGTGTTCCTGACGCAGGCGGTGGAAGAGATGATGCGCTCGGTTGATTTGGGCAGCTTCGGCGGCGGCCATGCCGAGGAGACGTGGCGCAGCTTTCTGGCCAAGGCCTTTGCCGACGAGATTGCGGCGCAGGGCCTCACCGGCATTTCCGACAGCGTCGAGCGCGCCATCGGCGCCTATCGCACGGCACAGAAGGACTGACAGGCATGGCTGACGCATTCGATCCCGACCGCGCGGAAGCGGCGCTCGACGTGCTGATCGCGCTGGTGCGCGAGGAGGTGGAGGCGATCCACGCGGGCGACCTGCAGGCGGTCGCCGACCTCTATCCTCGCAAGCGCGACAAGATGGAGCATGCCGAGACGCTGCTGCGCGGTCTGGCCCCCGTGCTCGCCGACGCGCCGCACACGGCGCTGCGGGCGAAGGTGGCGACGCTCAAGGAGCTGGTTGCCGAGGACGAGCGGCTGCTGGCGCGGGTCACCGAGGCGACGGGCGAGGTCGCGGCGGAGTTGCGCCGGATACGCGATCGCCACGGGCTGGGCGGGCTCTACGGTCGGGGCGGGCAGCGCCGTGACCCGGGGGCAACACCGCGCGCACGACTGGATCAGAGCTTCTGATTTCCGCCTAACTTCAGCCATTTCCGCCGCCTAGGGTCGTCCCGGGCTGGCGTCACGTGCTGGAGCGGCGGTCCGGAGCAGTAACGGAAAAGCCGCGCAGAAACGACGCGGCCAGAGGGGAAGCAGAAGGCATGAGCATCGCGGCGTACAAGCGGACGATCCGGGAAAGCGAGAGCCCGCGCCAGATCGAGCGGCGCATTCTGTCTCGCATCACCGGCGAGCTGGAGCAATCCGCGCATGATTTCGACGCGGCAGATGGGCGAGGGCCACGGCTCGAGCTGCTGGCGGGCGGGCTGCGCGACAGCCTGGCCGAGAACCAGAAGATTTGGGGCGCGCTCAGGAACGACCTTGCCGACGCGGGAAACCGGCTGCCGCCGGAGCTCCGCGCCTCGCTCCTGTCGCTGGCCATGTGGGTCGAGCGGCAGACGACGCGCGCCCTGGGGGGCGAGCCGGGGGTCGGCGCGCTGGTCACCGTGAACCGTCACGTGATCGCGGGCCTTTCGGGCGCGGCGCCCAGTCCGCAGGGGTAAGGCGACCATGGCACTCAAGCTGACCCTGAAGCCCAACGAGCGCATCATCGTCAACGGCTGCGCCATCCGCAACGCCGACCGCCGTCAGGTCCTGACCATCGAAAGCCGCGCAGATGTGGTGCGGGGGCACGATCTGCTGGAACCCGACGGCGAGGCCACGCCGGTGCGCAAGGCCTATTTCCTGATCCAGACCGCGCTGATCCGGGCCGACGTGCGCGAAAAGATCGTGCCGATTATCCAGACCCAGCTTGCCGACCTGGCGACCTGCTTCGGGCCCGAGACCATGGGCCACGTGTTCGAGGCCGCGAACTTCGTCAGCATGGGCGACTACTACAAGGCGATGCGCTCGCTCCGCCCGGTGATGAAGCGCGAGGAAGAGGTCTTCGCGCACGTCGCGGCGGCGCAGCCGCGCGACGAAGTGGCGCCGGACGAACTGGACGGGGCCGAGCCGTGATCCCGCTGTCCGGGCTGGGCACGCAGATGTCGCTCAAGCTTGTGGACGCGACCCGCGACCGCCAGATGCAGTCGATCGAGAGAAGCCCGGTCCACGCGCGCGCCATCACCTCCTTCCGCGAACGTATCGCCGATGTGCAGACGGTGGACCAGCTGATCGAGGATCAGGAACTCTATGCCTTCGTGATGCGAACCTACGATCTGGAGGATCAGATCTTTGGCAAGGCGATGATGAAGAAGGTCCTGGAAAGCGACATCGACGACCGCACGGCTCTGGTCAACCGCCTGACCGACCCGCGCATCCGCGACCTCTACAAGGGCATGGGCTTCGAGACCGTCGACGGCAAGACGACCAGCAGCAACACGCTCGACCCCGCCTGGCAGGAGGCGATGATCGACCGATACCTGGACCGGCAGTTCATCAACGCGCAGGCCGAGCAGAGCGAGACGGTCGGCATCGCGCTTGAAGTCCGTCAGAAGGCGGGCGAGATCGGCAGCTGGCTCGACGTGCTCAAGGATCGCGACGTATCCAGCTTCTTCCGCACGGCGCTGGGGTTGCCGGACTCGATGGTGCAGCTCGACGTCGACCGCCAAGCTGCGCTGTTCGCCCGAAAGTTCGACATCGAGAAGCTCCAGGATCCGAAGGAGCTGGAAAAGCTGACTCGCAAATACGCGGCCATCGCCGACGCGAAAGGCGGCACGGCGGTCGCCGGGAACGCGGCCGTCCAGTTGATGCAGGGAGCGGTGAGCGCGGGCAACGGCGGGGCTTTCGTGCCCATCACGCTCGACATCACGGCGATTACGGCGCTGCCGCGGCGGACCTACTGAGCGTCTGCCGCGCGGCCGACGGCGTGGGCGAACTCGAACGTCATGCCCCCGGCCTCGGCCACCCGCCTCGCCAGGTCCTCGACCGAGCGCAGAAGCGCGTCGGGCAGTAGCGCTTCGCTCAGCAGGTGTAGCGAAAGCCGGTCGCCCTCGCGCACCGCGTTCAGTCGCAGGAGGCCCGAGAAGGCAAAGCTCACCTCAAGCAGAAGGTGCGTGCGCCGGTCGTCCCTGTCCTGCGTCCACTGCGCATAGTTCAGCGTGCCGCCGTCGAAGAAGGGCATCGTCCACCGCAGGAAGGCCGGGTCCTCGACCGGTCGCGCCGTCGCCGTGTCGAGCGCCGCGCGCGCCGCTCGCGTCAGCCGTCCGTCCACTGCGGCGGAGCGGGTGCCGCCCGGCGGGACGAGCCCGCGCAGGGTGCCGTCGCGCAGCACCACCGGGAACAGGGCCGCGATCGCGGCGAAGGCGGGCGATGCGGTCGAGGGGAAGACGACGCTGAGCGTCTGCGTCGCCTGAAGCTGTGTCGTGCCGCCGGGCACGACCGGCGGAAGCTCGGCCAGCGCCGGGGGCAGCGCCACGCGCGGCGGCTCGGGCGGCATTGACGAGCGGGCCGTGGGAAGCGGCGCGGGCTCCGCCTGCGGGCGCAGGTCCGCCCGGTTGCCGTCCACCCGCAGCCGTACGCGGGCGCCCACGTCGGCCGAGCCGCCGGGGATGCGCAGCAGCAGAGAACCCGAGGGCGTGTTCAGGCGCATCGTGCCGTCGGCGAAGGATTGCACGACCGTGCCGGTGATCCAGCCCGATCGCGCGGGATGATTGGCCGCCAGCGCCGAGATCAGGCGCGCCGCCGCGTCCGCGCTCACTCGATCAGCTCGTCGTCGTCATCGTCGAGCGGCAGGCGGATTTCCTCGTCCTCGGCCAACTCCTTGGCGAAGTCGACCATCGCCGCCTGCGCCACGCGCACGTCGCGCCCCCGAACGGGGCCCATCGAACTCATCTCGTCGAGCAGCATGTCGCGCGATCGCGCGGGCAGCACCGACAGGAAGTGGTCGCGCACATCCTTGCTGGCGCCGCGCAGGGAAAGCGGCAGGACGTTGCCGTCGACCCCACGCATGACGCGGGCGAGGTCCTGCGCCTCGAGCTTCACCAGGTCCTCGAACGTGAACATCTTCTGCTTGATGGCGCCGAACGCCTCGGGCACCCGCTCTTCGAGCGCGGGCGAGATACGGTCGAAGGCGTCCCGGTCCAGCTTGTTGAACAGGTCGGCCATGCGTTGCTGCATGTCCGTGGCGGTCGGGTGCGCCGCGTCGGCCATGATGTCGCTTTTGAGCGTCTCCTCGATCTGACGCATCATGTGCAGCGGCACCGCTTCCATGCTGATCATTCGCTCGGCGATGTCCTGCATCTTCTCGGGGCCCAGCAGCGGCAGGACGCGAGCCGCCACATCGGGCTGCACATTGCTCAGGATCGCCGCCGCGGTCTGCTCGTGTTCGCCCTTCAGGTAGTTGGCGATGACGCTTTCGTTCAGCGCGCCGAAGCGCTTCCACATGTCCCGCTCGCGCGCGAGCCCGCCGGCTTCCTTCAGGATCTCGCTGACCTGCGTGGCCGGGAGGAACTTGCTCAGCATGGCCTCGGCGGCGGCGTACGATCCGACGATCCCGCCGCCGTGGGTCACGGCGTCGGTGTATTCGCCCATCACTTCCTCGACCTGCTCGGACGAGATCATGCCCAGCCCCGTCATCGCGCGGGTGATGCGCTGGATATCCCGGTCTTCGAGCTTCTGCATCAGCTCCGAGCCGCGCTTTTCGCCCAGGCACAGGAACAGGATCGCCGCCTTTTCCGGGCCGCGCAGCCTGCGGCGTGCCGCCTTGCGCTCGTCGGGTCGCTTGAGGGCCGTGGTCGCCATGTCAGCCTGTCCTTTCTGCGTCGCCGGTCGGGCCGCCGGTGCGGCTGTCGTGCTGAAGCCGTGTCTCGTGCCGGGCCAGAAGGTCGAGCAGTGCCGCCAGCAGCAGCACCATCCGTGCGTCGGCGGCCCCGCCGCTCGCGCCCATCCCGGCCACGACATGCGCAAGCGCGGCAGGGTCGGCCACGTCGATCCCGTCTTCGTCGGCCAGCGCCAGCACCTCGCCGCCCAGCGGATGGCGCAGCAGCTCCTGTCGGAGCAGCTCGTCGACGTTCACCGTCTGGGCGGTTCCGCTCATCCCGTCATCCTCCGCCCGCCATGGGCAGGTAGCTCTCCATCAGGCTGCCCGCGAGCATGTACCAGCCGTCGATCAGCACGAAGAAAATCACCTTGAACGGCAGCGAGATCAGCACCGGCGGCAGCATCATCATGCCTGCGCTCATCAGTACCGAGGCGACGATCAGGTCGATGGCCACGAAGGGCAGGTAGATCAGGAACCCGATTGAGAAGGCGCGCCGCAGCTCCGAGATCATGAAGGCGGGCACCAGTTCGCCCCAGCCGGCGTCCTCCAGCGTGGCGGCGGGCAGGGGCTCTTCCACCTCGTCGCCGGCCGAGCGTGCGGCGATGTCGCGGAACAGGGCCAGGTCCTCGGGCCGGGTGTTGACGTACATGAACTGCTTGAACGGGTCCGTGATGCGCGGGAACGCCTGCTCTTCCGTGATCGCGTTGTCCAGCAGTGGCTGCAGGCCGTCCTGCCACGCGTCCTCGAACACCGGCTGCATGACGAAGAAGGTCATGAACAGCGCCATGCTCGACAGCACCATGTTGGGCGGCGTCTGGTTGAGCCCCAGCGCCGAGCGCAGCATCGAGAAGACGATGACGAAGCGCGTGAAGCTCGTCATCACGATCAGCAGCCCCGGCGCGATGCTGAGCACCGTCATCAGCGCGATGAGCTGAAGGATGCGCCCGCTCAGCGACGCGGCCTCGTCCGAATCCGGCGCGGCGTCGCTCAGCGTCTGTGAAATCGCGTCGAGGAAGCCGCCGGCCTCCTGCGCGGGCGCGGGCGCGGGCGCGACGAGCGCCACGGTCGCCAGCGCCACGAGCGCGGCGATATGAAGGCGCGCGATCAGCGTCACGCTCCGGGCTGTGCGGCGGGGCGGGTCATCGGCGCTCAGAGACGTAGTCCTTGACGATCTCGGTCAGCGTGACGCCGATGCGGTCCTCGCCGACCTTCACCAGGTCGCCGCGCGCCACCAGGCGCTCGTTGACGACGACCTCGACCGGCTCGCCGATCTTCTTGTCCAGTTCGATCACCGAGCCGCGGCTGAGTTCCAGAAGCTGCGCGATCGGCATGCGGCAATGTCCAAGCACGATCTGCACGTTCAGCCCGACGTTCAGCATCGCGTTGATGTTGCGGCCACCCTCGGCGCCGTCGAGCTGCCCGCCGACCATGTTCTCGATCACGGTCGCGCCTTCGCCTTCGCCCTCTCCAATCTCGGGGAAGACGTCGGTCCCGGCCGGGCGGGGGGCGTCGCTGTCGGACGTCGCGTCGTCTTCCGGTGTCTCGTTTTCAGCCACGTGTCATGCTCCCGGTGGTGTTCGTCTGTTCGGCGGCTGCGCCCGCGCCGCGCGCGCGCAGGGCGCCGAGGATGCGGTCGCAGACCTCGGCGAAGCTGTAGTCCATGAAGCCGTTGTCCCACTCCATGCGCGCATCGCCCTCGCCCAGCCCTTCGTCGCCGATGATTTCCAGCGGCCCGCGCGCGCCGCGCTCGTGCCACGCCGCCTCGATCCGGGGGCGGAGAGCGGCAAGCGTATCGGGCGCAAGCCGGATGCGCACGGTCGCGCTGCCGAGCGCGAGGCGCAGCGTGTCCTCGACCTGCTCCCGCGCGCGATCGCGGGCGCGGGTGCGCAGGAATTCGGGGAAGACCTGCTCGCAGACCGACAGGACGAAATCGACGACCTGGGCTTCCAGCGCTGCGCGGTGCGCGGCGGCATCGCGCAGCAACGTCTCGAGCTGCGGAACGAGGGTCTCGAGCGCCTCGGCGTGGCGGGCGAGGAGCGTGTCGCGCATCTCGGCCGCGCCCGCGGCATGGCCTTTGGCCCGCCCGGCCTCCTGTCCCTCGGCCCGCGCGGCCTCGATGGCAGCGGCGAGGTCTTCCTCGGTATAGCGGGCGCGGGCGGCGCGCTCTTCGTGCGCGCGCGCCGCGGCGTGTTCCTCGTCGAAGTCTCTGCAGAAGGCGGGGTGCACGGGGTCAGGCCTCCTGAAGCCAGCCGCGAACGACGTTTAGCGTCTCGTCCGGGTGCGACTCGGCGAGCTCGCCAACCGAGTTCAGCCGTTTACGGTCGACGCCGCCGTGCACGGCGGCCAGACGAACGACCTCGCCGTCCTGCACCGGGTCCAGCACGTCGCCCGACCGCGCCTCGGCTCCCGCGACCGGTGCGGCGAGCGCGGTGCCGCCCCCGGCGGGCGCAATAGCCGTCTGGCCGGCCTGCGGTTGGAGGGCGCCGGGCGTCGCGGCGATCTGCGCCTGCTGTGCCGCTGCCTGCTGTCCCTCTGCCGTCAGCGCGGGATAGCCCTGCGCGTCGGAGGTCAGCGCCGGCGTCTCGTCCTCGATCTTCTTCGGCTCGATGAGCGCGCGGAGGGGCCGCATGCCGAAGAACAGGATCAGCGCCATCACCGCCAAGGCGAACAGGCCGCGCAGGATGCTGGGCAGGCTGTCCGAGATCACGGCGGCCATCGACCGGCCGACGGGCTCGCCCAGTTCCATCGAGTAGTCCATGAACCGCAGGCTGTCGATCGAGACGGTGTCGCCACGCGCCTCGTTGAAGCCGATGGCGGTCTTGACCAGCTCGCCAAGCCGTTCGAGCTCTTCCGCCGGGCGCTCGCGGTATTCGACGTCGCCGTTGGGAAGCGTGTCGTAGATGCCGTTGACCAGGACCGCGACCGACACCCGTTCGATATCGCCGGGCTCGCGCGTCGTCTCGCTTTCGGTCGATCCGATCTCATAGTTGACGATCTCGTCGGTGCGGGTCCGGCTGTTGGTCGATTGCGGGCCGTTCGCACCGCCGTCCTGCAGCTCCTCGGGCAGGTTGTTGCCCACGCCGACCTCGCCGCTGGCGTTCTCGCGGTCCTCGACTTCTTCCTCGCGCGTCTCGATCGAGCGGGCGACCTGCTGGCTGGGATCGAAGCTGCGCGAGACGACGACCTCGCGCTCCGAGGTCAAGTCCACGCTCACCTGTACGCGCGCGTTGCCCGCGCCCACGCGCGCCGTCAGGATCTGCGAGACGTTGCGCGCCATCCGTTCCTCGATCGAGGCGCGGACGCTTTGCAGGGTGATGTCGGACGTGCCGTCGCCGTCTTCGGCCAGGATTGTCTCGCCCGTGGCCGACAGCACGGTAACGCGGCCCGGCGACATCTCGGGCACGGCCGAGGCGACGAGCGCGCGGATGGCCTGCCCTTGCCGGCGCGAGATCGCGTGTCGCGCGCGTCCGCGCACGATGACTGAAGCGCTGGGTTCGGGCCGGTCGCGCGAGAAGGCCTCGCGTTCGGGCAGGACGAGGTGCACGCGCGCAGCATCGACGCCGTCGATGGTTTGGATGCTGCGGGCGAGTTCGCCCTCGAGCGCGCGCAAGCGGTTCACGCGCTGCATGAACGTGTTCATGCCGAGACCGCTGGCGTTGTCGAACAGTTCCCACCCCGGCACGCCCTGGTCGGGCAGGCCCCGTTCGGCCAGCGACATGCGCGCGCGGGCGAGATCCGTGCGCGGCACACTTACAGTGGTGCCATCGGGCGACACGTCGACCGCGAAGCCCGCCTGTTCCAGCGTGCTCACGATGTCGGCCGCGCCGGCCGGCGAAAGCTCGCTGTAAAGTGGCGCATAACTCGGCGCCATCACCGCGTTCAGACCGAACAGCAGCGCGGCGACAAGGCCCACTCCGGTGGCGCCGAGCGCGATAAGCCGTGTTCGCCCGAGCGACTTGAGATTGTCCAGGATCGCCTTCAAGGCTTCACCGATTTTGTTCTTGCTGCTCTGGGTTCATTAGGTCGAACTATTCTTGAAAAGCAAGCTTTCAGCTTCGTTTGTGCTTGCTATGAGGCTTGGTGGCTGGAATATTGTGGGGCAAAGGCAACGATAACCTATCGAGCAACATGAGCAGCAGCGCCAGCCCGGACGCGGCCGCCGCCGCAGAATACTCCACCCGCGGGACCTTCGTCCGGCGGGTGGGCGTCGTGCTGTTGCTGGCTTTCCTCTCGGCGGCGGCGCTGGCCGGCGGCATCGCCGCCTCGGTCGGGCCGCAGGCGCTGGTTGATTTCATCCTGCAACGCGAGCCGACGCCAGACGCCGCGCCGGCCCCGGAGGGCGCCGCGCCTGCGGACGAGGGGCATGGCGCGGAAGAGGAGACGGCGAAGACGTTCGCGGTGATGCCGTTTGACGAGATCATCGTGAACATCACCTCGACCACCGCCTCGGGCCGGCGCACGACGCGGTTTCTGAAGCTGAACGTGGCGCTCGTCTATGACGACAAGGCGCACGACGCGGGGATGATCGAGGAGCGTCTGCTTTACATGCGCGATGCCTTCCAGGACTACCTGAGGCTTCTGACCGAGCGGGACCTGCAGGGCAGCCTGGGCCTGACGCGGCTGAAGGCCGAGCTTCTGCGCCGCGCGCGCGCGGTGAGCGGCAGCGACGCGCCGCGCGAAATCCTCATCGCCGACCTGATCATCCAGTGAGGCGCATCAGATGAACACCCACGCCACGTCCGACGCGCTCAACCAGGCAGAAACGGTCGAAGAGCACATCATCCGGCGCGCCCAGCACAGCCACGAGAAGCTGCCGCTGCTCGAGGTGATCTTCGACCGGTACGCACTCGCGCTTGCCCCCGCGCTCAAAAGCTACACCGCCGCCGGGGCCGACGTCGAACTCAGGTCGTTCGAGTACATGAACTGTGCGCAGGCGCTTGAAAGCCTGCCGTCTCCCGGCTTCCTGGTCGTGACCGACGCCGAAGGCTGGCAGGGGCCGGTGCTGACATCGGTACAGCCCGAGCTCCTGTTCGCGGCGCTTGAAATCACGCTTGGCGGGCGGACCAGCCGCTCGAAGGCGTGGACGCCGCGCAGTTTCACGGCAATCGAGAAACGCCTGGGCACCAAGCTGTGCGAGGTTATGCTGCGGCAGCTGACCGAGGCGATGGAGCAGTTCGCCGAGGTCGCCTTCGCCGTCAGCCATGTCGAGACGACGCCGCAATCCATGGCGCTGGCCCCGCCGGCCAGCCCCTGCGCGCGGATCACGCTCGACGTCGCGCTCGAAGGGCGGGGCGGCGAACTGGTCTTCGTCCTGCCCTACAGCGCGTTCGAAGAGGTGCGGCCGGTTTTCGCGCAGACTTTCCTTGGGGGACGTTTGGGCGGGGACACCGGCTGGCGCGACGTGATGCGCGACCGGCTTCAGGACACCAACGTCACGTTGTCGGCGGTCCTGACGGAGCTGCGCGTGCCAATGTCCGACATGCTGGGCTGGCGCCCGGGCGAGACGCTGGATCTGGGCATCGACGCCGAGCATCCGGCGACCGTCGGCTGCGGCGGGCTGCCGATGTTCCGCGGGGCGGTGGGGCGCAGGAAAAACGGGTCGGTTGCGCTGAAGGTGACCGAAGAACTCAATGGAAACGGAGCCGACGACGATGGCGATACTGATTGATGCGCTGATCCTGGTGCTGTTGGCCGGCACCCTCGGCTACGCCTTCCTCGTAGACCGCCGCGTGCGTGCGCTGGTCGCGGCGCTAAGGGACCTGCAGCCGATGGTCGGCGAGTTCTCGGCCGCGGTGGATAAGTCCGAAAGCTCGGTCAAGCAGTTGCGCACGGCCGCCGAACGGCTGTCGGAAGAGCAGGCCGCGCCCGCAGTCGAGACCCGGCGCGAGCCCGAGCTGTCGGCGCCGAAGAGCGAGCAGGCCCCGTTCTTCCTGTCGACCCGGGGCGAGCGTCGGACCTCGCCCGGCGTGACCCGCGTGACCGGAAAGACCGACCTTGTGCGCAGTTTCTTCGAGCAGACGCGGAGCCGCGGCGCATGAGCCTTCAGCCGATGCGCCTGATGATCGGGACCCTGGCCTTCGCGGGGCTGGTGAAGGCCGGGATGATGCTGGGCGAGCGGCCGGAGCTTTTCGGCGAGATCGAGCCGCGCCGGCTGTTCGGCGCGGCCGAGGCCGCCGCGCCTTCGGCCCCGCAGGCCACCGCCGAGACGCTGAAGGCTGCCGCACCCGAGTCCTGCCCGCTGCCGGAAGAGATGTTCGAGGCCCTGGCGCAAGAGCGTGACCTGCTGGCCGACCAGAAGGAGCGCCTGTCGCAACGGCGCGCCGAGATCGAGCTGGCCAACGAAAAGCTGCGCATCGAAACGCGCCGCCTGGAAGAACTGAAGGTTGAGGTCGAGGGGCTTCTGGCCCGGGTCGAGCAGGCGCAGACGGCGGACGTGGATCGGTTGGTCGCACTCTATCGCAACATGAAGCCGAAAGAGGCTGCGGGCATCATGAACGACCTCGACATCGAGGTGACGGTCATGGTTCTCGGCACGATGTCCGAGCGCGACGCGGCCCCGATCATGGCCGCGATGTCGCCGGTCCGGGCGCGGGCGATCTCGAAGATCATCCTCGAGCGCTCGAAGCTGCCGGGTGACCAGGACCTGAACGGGGTTCGGCTTCAGTAGAAAATGGGCCCCGCCCTCGCTGTCACGCCCGCGGAAGCGGGCACCTCCTGCCGATGGGGTTCGGTTGAGCCACGTGTGCTGACGTCGACAGGTTCCTGCTTTCGCAGGCATGACAGGCGCCGGTCTTCTCAGTCCCGATCCCGCAGGCTCGATCCGGCCGGGGGGCGGCGGCGGATGTTGCGGCGCAGGTCGTTGACGTAGCCGATGATCTCGGCCACCGCCTGCCAGTGCTCGATCGGGATCTGGTCGTCGACCTCGACCATGTCGTGCAGCGCGCGGGCCAGCGGGCGGTTCTCGACCACCGGGACCTCGTGCGTGCGCGCCAGGTCGCGGATCTGGCGGGCCATGAGGTCGGTGCCTTTGGCCACGCAAACGGGCGCCGCGTCGACGCCCGCCTGATAGCGCAGCGCCACGGCGTAGTGCGTCGGGTTCGTCAGGATCACGCTCGCCGTGGGCACCGCCGCCGCGATGCGCTGGCGGGCCCGCTGGCGGCGAAGGTCCGTCCGCTTTGCCTTCAGCTGCGGGTCGCCCTCGGCCTCCTTGTGCTCGTCGCGGACCTCGCGCAGGCTCATGCGCTGTTTCTTGATCCACTGCGCCCGCTTCCACAGGATGTCTCCGATGGCGACGGGCACGAGGAACACGGTCGAGGTGATCAGCAAAAGTGACACTGCGCGGCGGATGTATTCCGGCAGATCCTCGGGCACAAAGCCGGGCGCGCGCCAAATGTCGGCGACCGCCTGCCGCCCGACGTAGAGGGCGATGGCCCCCACGACGAGCACCTTGGTGACGTTCTTGAGGAACTCGACGAGCGTGTCGGCCGAGAACATGCGCTTGAAGCCGGCAAGCGGCGAGATCTTAGACAGCTTCGGCCTGATCCTCTCGGGGCTCACCACCGTCTCGCCCTGAATGAGGACGCCGAAGGCGGCGCCCAGAACGAGGACCAGCAGCGCCGGCATCAGCGCGGCGGCAAGCTCGCCCGACAGCGAGCTCATCACGCCGCCGATGTCGCGGACGCCGGCAGACCCGGCACCGATCCTTACCTGTCCGGCGGTCGAGATCAGGTTCTGCAGCGTCTCGATCAGCCGCCCGCTCAGCGTCGGCAGCAGGAACACGGTCAGCACGAAAAGCGAGAACACCGTCATCGCGGTGCCGGTCTCGCGGGAACTGGGAACGTCGCCCTTCTGCCGGGCCTTGCGAAGTTTTCGCTCGGTCGGCTCTTCGGTCTTGCTGCTCTTGTCCTCGTCGTCGGCCATGGAACCTCAGAAGCGAAAGGTGCCGAGCCAGTCGGCGAACGGATCGAGAAAGCCGCGCAGCATGGCCGGAGCGGCGGCGATCAGCACCACGAATCCGGCGGCAATCAGCACGGGGGCGGCGACGAAGAAAACCGGCAGGTTCGGCATCATCCGGTTGGCCAGCCCCATTCCGACGTTGAGGACGAGCCCCATGACATAGAACGGCGCGGCGATCGAAATCCCGATGTAGAAGCTCGCGCCCGCCGCCTCGACCGTCTGCCACGCCAGGTCGCCGGGCATCAGGTTGCCCCAGGCGAAGACGTCGTAGGACATCAGGAACGCCCGGATGATCACGTGGTGCAGGTCGGTGACGAAGATCAGCGCGGTTGCAGCCAGCAGTAGCGCGGTAGCGATGGTGGTCGCGCCCTCGAAGGCGCCCATGTTCGGCGCGAAGGCGTTGGCTAGGCCCGAGACCAGCCCGACCTGGTAGCCCGCGAATTGCAGCGCGCTCATCAGGATGCGTGCCGTCAGTCCGATCCAGAGACCGACGGTGACCTCGATGGCCAGCAGCGGCAGGAGGAGGAGAGGTTCGTCCACCTGTGGCAGGCCGACTGGCGTGGCGGGGTAGAGCGCGACCGACAGTACGAGAGCCGCGAACAGTCGGTGGCGTACGGGCACCATCGCTTCGCCGAAGCCGGGCATGAAGATCATCGCGCTGCCCAGACGCGCGAAAACGAGCGCGTAGCCCATCACCTGCGCGGTCAGGAAGGTGCTCAGGTCCACCTCAGCCCCCGATGGTCGCCACTGTCCGCAGCGAGGCTTTCCTGTGGATCTCGTTGTGCGAGATCACCTGCGTCATCGGGCTGACCCGTTCGAGCATCGAGCGGACGAAGCTGCGCACGTCCGGGCTGACCATCAGCGCGGGCCACTGGTCTTTCTGGGCGAACTTCTGGATCTCCTGCCGCGCCTGCAACACGAACTCCTGCACCCGCTGGGGCGACATCAGAAAGTTGCGGTCGTCCCCGTTCACCCGCACCGCCTCGGCGAATTCGCGCTCCCATGCGGGGGACATGACGATGACCGAGACGAAGCCGGACTCGTCGGTCAGGCCATGGCAAATCTGGTTGGCCAGCCGCCGGCGCACGTGCTCGGTGATGGTGGTGACGTTGCTGGTCGAGCGGCCGACCTCGGCGATGGCCTCGACGATCAGGGGCAGGTTACGGATCGACACCCGCTCGGTCAGGAGCGTCTGAAGGACGTGCTGAACCAGGATTGCGGGCGAGGACGTGGAAAGGTCGGACACCAGTTTCTGATAGTCGCGGTCCAGCCCGTCGATCAGTTCGCGCGTCGCGCCATAGGTCAGAAGCTCTGGCATGTGCTCCTTGATGACCTCGGTCAGGTGGGTGGTGATCACGCTCTCGGGGTCGACGACGGTGCAGCCCATCCGCTCGGCCTCGGCCGCGTGCGCGGCATCGACCCACACCGCGTCGAGCCCGAAGGCCGGCTCTTTCGTGCGCTCGCCGGGCAGCGAGATCGGCGCCTCGGCCGGGTTGATGACCATCATGCCGGTGGGCCGGATGTCGCCGCGCACGACCTCCACTCCCTGGACCGAGATGGCGTAGGTGTTCACCGGCAGCGTCGGCTCGTCCTTGATCCGGACCGAGGGCAGGACGAAACCGTACTCGCGCGCGAAGAGGTTGCGCAGGCTGCGGATCTTGCCGGGCAGGGCGGCGTCGGGATTGCTCATCAGCGGGACCAGCGCATCGCCCATCTCGAGCCGCAGGTCGTCGACCTTCATGGTCTTCTGCACGCTGTCGTCCTCGGTCGCCTCGCCCGCCCGTTCGGCGGCGGTTCTGGCGCGGTCGGCCTCGGCCTCGGCCTGCGCGGCGTGGCGCTGCATCGCCCAACCGAGTCCGCTGAGCATGGCGGCGAGCACGGCGAAGACGAGGAAGGGAAAGCCGGGCAGAAGCCCGATGCCCAGAAGCAGCGCGGCGGCCATGTAGAGCGCCTTGGGAAACCGGCCAAGCTGGCTCAGCACCGCCTCGTTCGCCGCGCCCTCGGTTCCGCCCTTCGTGACGATGAGGCCGGCGGCCATCGACACGATCAGCGCCGGAATCTGGCTGACCAGTCCGTCGCCGATGGTCAGGACAGTGTAGTTGTTCGCCGCTGCGCCGACGCTCAGCCCGTGTTGCACGACCCCGATCAGGATGCCGCCGACCACGTTGATCAGGGTGATGATGATGCCGGCCACCGCGTCGCCGCGCACGAACTTCGAGGCGCCGTCCATGGCGCCGAAGAAGCCGCTTTCGTCCTCAAGCTCCTTCCGGCGGCGGCGGGCCTCCTCTTCGTCGATCAGGCCCGCGCCCAGGTCGGCGTCGATGGCCATCTGCTTGCCCGGCATCGCGTCGAGCGAGAAGCGGGCCGAGACCTCGGCGATGCGGGTCGAGCCCTTGGTGATCACTACGAAGTTGATGACCACGAGGATCGCGAAGATCACGATCCCGATCACGAAGTTTCCCGCGACGATGAAGCGAGAGAAGCCCTCGATCACGTCGCCCGCCGCGTTGGTGCCGGTGTGCCCCTCGCTGAGGATCAGGCGGGTCGAGGCGACGTTCAGCGACAGCCGCAACAGCGTGACGACCAGCAGGAGGGTGGGGAATGAGTTGAACTGCAGCGGGTTCGGGATCCACAGCGCCACCATCAGGATCAGCACGCTGACCGACAGCGACACCGCCAGGGCGAAGTCCAGCAGCATCGGCGGCAGCGGCACGAACAGCATCGCCAGTACCAGCGTCACGCCGATGGCGAAGCCGACATCCCGGTTGGCCAGGCCGAGCGACAGAAGGTCGGTGCCCGCGGGCCGGCTGCGGCGCGTGGTGCTCATTGTTTGCGCTCCTGCGGAGGCGGCGCGCGCAGGAACGCGGGCAGGACCGGTTGCAGGTCCGTGCTGGAGTAGATGGATCGCCGCGCGCCTTCGCCCCCGCTCAGCCCGGACGCCCAGATCGCCCCGGTGCTCGGCTGCGCCCGGTCGGGCGCGGGCGTGTCCGTTTGCGCGCGGGCGGCCTGCGCGCGGAAGCTCGCGATCCGGTCGTTGGCGACCGCGATGTTGCGGTCGAGCGAGGCGAGGTAGATGCCCCGCTTCTCGGGCGTGAACGAATGATAGGCTCCGGCCGCGTCGCGCCAGTCGCCGGTGCGCGCGTGCAGGCGCTTGAGGAAGCGCGCCGCGTACTCGGCGTTGCGCGCCGGGTCGAAGGCGGCGTTCAGGTCCGCGAACGCCTTTGGGTGCCAGCGCAGGTTGATCTGAAGGCAGCCGACGTCGATCGACTCCATCCCGTCCCGCTGCCGCTCGCGCACCCAGGCCATGGCGTCTTCGCGCGTGTCGAAGATGCGTCCTTCGCCCGCCGCGTTCGCGGCCCATGGCCAGACGGTCAGTCGCCCGCCCCGCGCCATGCCGGCTTCCTGGAGGCCGATCCCCAGAAGCAGGTTCTCGGGAATGCCGTGCCGCTCCTGCGCGGCGAGGATCTCCTTCACGCACGCCGCATCCTCGGTCACCGCCGCGGCGGAGGGTCGCGCGGCGGCGTAGAACCCGCTCCAGCCCGCCGGGGCGGGAGAGGCGGCAAGCAGCGCCGCCGCGAGGCAGGGAAGCAAGCGGCGCAAAGTCACAGCCCGCCGCTCACGATCAGGTCGAACACCTTGTCGGACAGGCCCTTCAGCGTGGCGTACATGAAGGGCAGGGCGGCCAGGAGGCCCAGGAAGATGGCGGCGATCTTCGGCACGAAGGTCAGCGTCATCTCCTGAATTTGCGTCAGAGCCTGGAAGAACGCGATCGCCAGCCCGACGCCGAGCGCCAGCGCCAGGATCGGGCCGGACCCGAGCAGGACCACCACGATGGCGTCCGAGAGGATGGCGTAGGTATCGGTCTGGTTCATGCGCCCTCACGCGCCGTCCGCGCGATATCAGATCGGCATGCGGAGGACTTCCTTGTACGCCTCGACGAACTTGTCGCGCATCGAGACGGCGACCTTGACCGTCGCTTCCAGCGCCACGGTCGCTTCCACGACGCTCTGGGTGTCGAGCTGGCCGGTCATGCCGGCCTGCGCCGCGACGTCGGCCTCGCGCACCGTGCGCACGGCATCGGCCGAGGCGGACTTCAGCGCCTCGGCGAAGCTCGTCGCCTCGCTCTCGCCGGCCTGCGTGGCGCGGTCTGCCGGGCCGCCGGTCAGCGACTGTGAACTACGATAGGCGCCGCGGACGAGGCCCGAGGAAATAAGCGTGCTGTCGGCCATCCTTCAGCCCCTACTTAAGAAGGTCGATCATCTGGCTGCGCATCTTCCGCCCGGCCTCGAACATGTTCATGTTCGCCTCGTAGCTGCGGGCGGCCTCGCGCATGTTGCTCATCTCGAGGATGGTGTTCACGTTCGACACCTTGACGAACCCTTCCTCGTTCGCGGCCGGGTGCGCGGGGTCGTACTCCAGTGCGAATTCCGATGTGTCGCGCCCGATCTCGCCGATCGTGACCATCGACGTGCCGGTGACGCGGTCCATCACCTCTTCGAACGAGATCGTCTTGCGGCGGTACGGATCGGCGCCGGGCGTGGTGCCCCGGGACTCGGCGTTCGCCACGTTCTCCGACACGACCTTGAGCCGCTCGCCTTGCGCGAACATGCCGCTGGCGGCGACGGATAGAATGGATCTCAGGTTGTCCATGTCCGAGTCTCCTCAGGTGTCAGCGATTGCTCGAGGCGGCCAGCGACAGAAGCTCATAGCCCTTGCGATAAAGCTGCGCCGCGAGTCGGTAGTTTTCGGCCACCTCGTTGGCGCGGATCGTCTGCTGTTCCAGCACGACAGTGTTTCCGTCGGGGCTCTGCTCCCACGCGGTTCGGTCCTCGTCGACGCGCACGCCGGTGCCGTCAAGGCTGCCGGCGCGGTGCGCCTCGTGCGTGCGGGCGAGTCCGGTGCCCGCGCGCGAGCCTTCGACCATCTCCTGGAACGAGCCGACGTCGCGCGCCTTGTAGCCGGGCGTGTCGGCGTTCGCGACGTTCTGCGAAATCACCTTCTGGCGTTCACTCAGCCAGCTCATCCGGTCCGAGGCCATCCGGAAGAAGGACATCGTGTCGAGCTTCATCGTGTGTCTTCCCCTTCGCTCTAATCATGTTTAGCATTATTTATACTTGATGACCACCGGATATATCCCATGAATACGGCGTTCTCGGAGCTTTCTACATTTGCTCGTTCCCTGGGCGGAGCAAGGATAGCCGGGCGCGTGAGCGAGGTTCTGGGCCTGAACCTGACCGTCGCGGGGCTTGAACGCGGGCTGGGCATTGGCGAGCGCTGCATCGTCCAAGGGCGCGGCGGGCCGGTGATGGGCGAGGTCGTGGGCATCGATGCGCGCGGCACGCACGTCCTGCCGTTCGGGACATGGCGGCACGTCGTCGCCGGCGACCGCGTCGAGGCGTGCGCCGGCGGCGAGACCGTGCGCCCGGATGCAAGCTGGGTCGGGCGCGTGGTGGACGCGCTGGGCCGTCCGCTGGATCGTCTGGGCCCCCTGCACGAGGGGACCGAGCCACGGCCGGTGCGCGCCGCGCCGCCGCCCGCCTTCGACCGGCGGCGGGTCGGCGCACGGCTGGATACCGGGATCAAGACCTTCGACGTGTTCACACCGCTTTGCCGCGGGCAGCGCATGGGCGTGTTCGCCGGCTCGGGCGTCGGCAAGACCAGCCTGATGGCGATGCTCGCGCGCAGTGCCGAGGCCGACGTCATCGTGATCGGGCTGGTGGGCGAGCGCGGGCGCGAGGTTCAGGATTTCATCCAGCAGGACCTGGGCCCCGAGGGGATGCGCCGGGCGGTCCTGGTGGTTTCGACCGGGGACGAGCCGCCGCTGATGCGCCGGCAGGCGGCGTGGACGGCGATGGCCGTGGCCGAGCACTTCCGCGACGCGGGGCAGCAGGTGCTGCTCCTGCTCGACAGCGTCACCCGCTTCGCCATGGCGCAGCGCGAAATCGGCCTGTCGGGCGGCGAGCCTCCCACCGCCAAGGGTTATCCACCCACGGTCTTCGCCGAGCTGCCGCAACTGCTGGAACGGGCGGGGCCGGGCGCGGACGGGGCGGGCGACATCACCGGCATCTTCACCGTCCTCGTCGAGGGCGGCGACATGGACGAGCCGGTGGCCGACAGCGTGCGCGGCATCATGGACGGCCACGTCGTTCTGGACCGGCGCATCGCCGAGCAGGGGCGCTATCCGGCCGTGAACCTTCAGGCCAGCATCTCGCGGATGCTGCCGGACTGCCACAACGAGGCCGAGTACGCCGTGCTGGACGCCGCGCGCCGGGCGCTGGGCAAGTACGCCGACATGGAAGAGCTGATCCGCATCGGGGCCTACCGCGACGGCAGCGATCCCGAAACCGACGCGGCCATCCGCTTCGCGCGTCCGGCCGGGCGGTTCCTGAGCCAGCGCAAGACCGAGACCCTGCCGGCCGCCGAGACCTTCGCCGAACTGGCGCGGCTGCTCGATGAGTCGGGCGTGACGCGGGCGGGCTGAGCGGCCTCAAGCCGCTGCGCGCAGCACCCTGAGCGCCGGGGCCAGCCGTTCGACCGGGCAGCGGTAGTAGCGCGCGATCTCGTCGTCGCTCAGCCCCAACTCCACCATGCACGCCAAAGCGCGGGCGGGATCTGGGCCCAGCACCTCGCGCAGAGGGGCCAGATCGGCGCCGGCTCCCTGCGGCATGGGTCGCCAGGCGCGGCCGGGGCCGGAAACGGCACCGGCGGGCGAGGTCGTGCGTGCGGTGCGGTGCGGTTCGAAATCCAGCAAATCAAATTCCTCCCTATGCGCGCACTCATCCCGCGAGGGCGCCTGTGCTGCATTGACACAAATCAATCTCAATCGTGTGACACCTGCTATTGTCGGCCATGGCCCGTAACGGCCAAGGGGGAATTTCGACATGAACATCAAGACCATCGCGGTAAGCCTGGTGACGGCGCAGGAGGCCGAGTGGCTCATGCCGTTGGCTTGCGACCTGGCGCGGGCGCATGGCGCGCATCTGACGGCGGTGCATCCGGCCGAACCCTATGTCCCGTATGTCGGCGTGGGAGAGGGCGTGGCCGCGCTTCCGGCGCCGGGCTTCCTGGACTGGCAGGAGGAAGAGACACAGGCGATCCGTGCCATCTTCGACCGCCATGCCGGGGCCGAGGACTTCCCGAGTGAGTGGCGGGCGCAGGACGTGAGCGTGCAGGGATCGGACGCCTACCTCGTCGATAGTGTTCGAGCCGCGGACATCGTGGTGACGGCACTGACCGAACCCGAGACGCGTCGCTCGGAACAGCACCGCCTGCAGGAGCACCTGATCCGCAACAGCGGCCGCCCGGTGCTGGCGTTGCCCAAGGGGGCGGACGTCTCTACACTGGGGGAACGCATCGCCATCGGCTGGAGCCGCACGCGCGAGGCGGCGCGCGCGGCGCACGACGCGCTGGCCTTCGCCGCGCCCGGCGCGCGGATCGACGTGGTGCATATCGGGCGCGACGGGGACGTGATGGAGGAGGGGACTCGCGACGACCTCGCCGCCGCCATCGACCGGCACGGCTTCCGGACCGAGGTGATCGAGCGGGACGCCGGAGTGGGCGAGACGGGAGAGGCGCTGCTGCGCGTGGCTTTCGAGACCGGCGCGACGCTCGTCGCCACAGGCGCCTTCGGCCACTCCCGCGCCTACGACTTCGTCATCGGGGCAGTGACGCGCTACCTGCTCGACAACGCCAAGGTGCCGGTGTTGCTGTCGAAGTGAGCGCGGCCGCGGGGGTACGCGCGGCGCGCCCGGTGCGGGCGCGCCTTGTCCTTAGGCCCAGTCCATCACCACCTTGCCGGCGCGGCCCTCGCGGATCGCGGCGAAGCCGTCCTCGTAATCCTCTGCCCGGATGCGGTGGGTTATAAGCGGCGAGAGGTCGAGGCCGGACTCGACGAAGGCGATCATCTTGTACCAGGTCTCGAACATCTCGCGGCCGTAGATGCCCTTGAGGTGGAGCATCTTGAAGATGACCTTGTTCCAGTCGATCTCGAACGCCGCGGGCGCGATGCCCAGGATCGCGATCTTTCCGCCGTTGTTCATCTTGTCGATCATGTCGCGGAACGCCGTGGCCGCGCCCGACATCTCGAGCCCGATGTCGAAGCCCTCCTTCATGCCGATCAGCGCCATCACGTCGCCCAAGTCTTCCTTCGAGGCGTCCACCACGTGCTCGAGCCCCATCTTCCGCGCCAGCTCGAGCCGGACGGGAGAGATGTCGGTGATCACCACCTTGCGCGCGCCCGCCCGTTTGGCGACGACCGCGCCCATGATCCCGATGGGGCCGGCCCCCGTCACCAGCACGTCCTCACCCACGCAGTCGAAGCTCAGCGCCGTGTGCACGGCGTTGCCGAACGGGTCGAAGATCGCCGCGATCTCGTCGGGCACGGTGTCGGGGATCGGCACCACGTTCGCCTCGGGGATGCACAGGTATTCGGCGAAGGCGCCGGGCCGCTGCACGCCGACGCCCACGGTGTTGCGGCACAGATGCCCGCGCCCCGCGCGGCAGTTGCGGCAGACGCCGCAGACGATGTGCCCCTCGCCCGAAACGCGCTGTCCGACGTGATACTGCGTCACCGCGCTGCCCAGCTCGGCGATCTCGCCGCAGAACTCGTGGCCCACGACCATCGGCACGGGCACCGTCTTGGACGCGAAGTCGTCCCAGTTGTAGATGTGCACGTCGGTGCCGCAGATGGCGGACTTGGTCACGCGGATCAGCACGTCGTTCGGCCCCGGCTCGGGCACCGGCACGCGCTCCATCCACAGGCCCGGCTCGGGCCTGGGCTTCACCAGCGCCTTCATCTGGTTGCTGCTCATTCGATCACCTTCAGTTCGCGGCCGACACTGGCGAACGCCTCGATGGCCCGCGTGATATCCTCGTCCGTGTGCGCCGCCGACATCTGCGTGCGGATGCGCGCCTGTCCCCGGGGGACGACGGGGAAGGAGAAGCCGGTGACGTAGATGCCTTCGTCCAGCAGTTTCGCTGCGAAGTCGCCGGTCAGGCGCGCGTCGCCCAGCATCACCGGGATGATCGGGTGACCTTCGCCCGCCAGCTTGAACCCGAGCGCCGTCATCTCGCGCCGGAACCGCTCCGAGTTGCGCACCAGCCGTCCGCGCAGCTCGCCCGAGGTCTCCACGAGGTCCAGCGCCGTCTGCGTCGCCGCCGCGATCACCGGGGCCAGCGTGTTCGAGAACAGGTAGGGCCGCGAGCGTTGGCGCAGCATCTCGACGATCTCGCGCCGCGCGGCGGTATAGCCGCCCGACGCCCCGCCAAGCGCCTTGCCCAGCGTGCCGGTCAGGATGTCCACGCGCCCCTCGACGCCGCACAGCTCGGGCGTGCCGCGCCCGTGCTCGCCGACGAAGCCCACCGCGTGGCTGTCGTCCACCATCACCGTCGCGTCATACTTCTCGGCCAGCTCGCAGATGGCGGGCAGGTTCGCGATCGCCCCGTCCATCGAGAACACGCCGTCGGTGGCGATCAGGCGGTGGCGCGCGTCGGACGCCTCCTTCAGCCGCTCTTCCAGTTTGCCCATGTCGTTGTTGGCGTAGCGATAGCGCTTCGCCTTGCACAGCCGCACCCCGTCGATGATCGAGGCGTGGTTCAGCGCGTCCGAGATGATCGCGTCCTCGGGGCCCAGGATCGTCTCGAACAGGCCGGTATTCGCGTCGAAGCACGAGGAATAGAGGATCGTGTCCTCCATCTTGAGGAAGCGGCTCAGCCGGTCCTCGAGCGCCTTGTGCACGTCCTGCGTGCCGCAGATGAACCGGACCGAGGCCATGCCGAAGCCGTAGCGGTCCAGCGCCTCTTTCCCCGCGCGGATCAGATCGGGGTGGTTGGCGAGCCCGAGATAGTTGTTGGCGCAGAAGTTCAGCACCTCGCCGCCCGGCTGGGCCGCGACATGGCCCGACTGCTGCGAGGTGATGATCCGCTCGCGCTTGGTCAGCCCTTCGCTCTCGATCTGGTCGAGCTCCTGCCGGAGCCTTTGGATCAGGCTGTCGCTCATCTCGTTTCCTTTCACCCGTCGCGCTGTTGCATCTCACATAAGCGCCTTCGGGCGGGAACGGAACGGCGTGCGGTTGCGGCGACGTGATCGAGCGGCCGGACCCTTGCCCCGTCGCGACGCGTTCCGGTTGGGCGAGACCAAGGGAGCCTGCCATGCCGTCCGACCGCCCGCTCGATCAACGCGTCGCCATCGTCACCGGAGCGAGTTCCGGCATAGGGTCCGCCTGCGCCGTGGCGCTGGGCGCGGCCGGGGCGCGGGTGGTCGTGAACTATCACGGCAGCGAGGACGGCGCGCAGGACACCGTGGCCGAGGTCGAGGCGCGAGGCGGGGAGGCTTTCGAGCACAAGGCGGATGTCAGCGACGAGGTACAGGTCGACGCGATGTTCGCCGAGGCGGTCCGCCGTTACGAACGGGTCGACATCCTGGTGAACAACGCCGGCATCCAGAAGGACGCATCAGTGCTCGACATGGAGGTGTCGGACTGGGACGCGGTGATGAACATCGACCTGCGCGGCAGCTTCCTCTGCGCCCGCGCCGCCGCCCGCCACTTCTGCGGGCGCGAGACGCATTGGACAGGCGCGGCGGGCAACATCATCTTCATGACCTCGGTGCACGAGCGCATCCCGTGGGCGGGCCACGCGAACTACGCCGCCGCCAAGGCCGGGACGGCCATGCTCATGAAGTCATGCGCACAGGAGTTCGGACACGAGCGCATCCGCGTGAACGCCGTCGCCCCCGGCGCGATCAAGACCGCCATCAACCAGGAGGTCTGGGAGAGCGAGGAGGGCCGGCGCGACATGCTGTCCAAGATCCCCTACGGCCGGATCGGGGAGCCCGAGGACGTGGCGAAGGCCGTGGTCTGGCTGGCAAGCGATGACAGCGACTACGTCCACGGCCACACGCTGATCATCGACGGCGGCATGACTCTGCATCCGCATTTCCGCGAAGGGGGCTGACCTCAGCCCACGTGGCTGTAGCCGAAGGCGAAGATCAGCCCGTAGAGCCCCTGCGCCAGCACCGTCGAGACCGGCGTGGCGCGGCCGTAGTTCAGCCCGAAGGCCCCCGGCGGTTCAAGCCGCCGCAGGGCGGACGGGCCGTCGTATTCGTTGGCAATGCGCGGATGCACGTAGGGCAGAAGCGGAAAGAACACGACCACCAGGAAGATCCCGTGGCCGAGGCCGGCCAGCAGCCCGACCCACCAGACCCGCCAGAGCGCGTCGAGCAAGAGCGCGTAGAGGGACGCGAAGAGCCACCCGCCCATCAGGTAGAGGACGTAGCCCAGGATCATCGCCCGCCGCCGGCTGCCGGTAACGTAGGTGCCGAACAGGAAGGGGAAGCTCAGGCGGCTGAATCCCATAACCTGCGCCCCTTCGAGAACGGTCGCCATGACGGCCGTCGAGACGAGTCCCCAGAAGACGACCGCCACCCAGTCCTGCAGCATCGCTTCGAGCATCAGGCGGCCTCCTTGCCCGCGCGTTCGGCGGCGTCGATGGCCAGCGCCGCGTTGATGACGCCGCAATGTGTCAGGGCCTGCGGGAAGTTTCCGAGCGCGTCGCCAGTCTCGGGGTCCACCTCCTCGGCGAAGAGGCCGAGGTCGTTGCCGCAGCCAAGAAGCGCCTCGAAACGCGCCCGCGCCTCGTCCACCCGGCCGCACTGCGCCAGGTATTCGGCCGCCCAGAAGCCGCAGATGCCGAACGCGCCTTCCTGCGACGCCCAAGGGTCGCTGCCGTGCTCGTAACGGCGCAGCAGGGGACCGTGGCCGAGCGCTTTGTCGATCTGCTCGAACGTGGACTTCATGCGCGGGTCGCAGGCATCGATGATCTTCAGGCGCGGCATCTCGAGTACGCTGGCGTCCAGGAAGTCCCAGCCGAAGGCGCCGGTGAAGGCCTGCCGCTCGTCGCTCCACGCCTCGCGAAGGATCGTCTCTTTCAGCAGGTGCGCCTCTGTCCGGAAGCGCTCGGCGGGCGCGTCGATCAGCCCTTCTTCGTCCAGTCGCAGCAGGCAGTCGAGTCCGGCCCAGCACATGACCTTGGAATAGGTCGTGTGGCGGCGCGGGCCGCGAAATTCCCAGATGCCGTCGTCGGGCTCGCGCCAGATTTCGCAGATGCGCTCGCCGAAGCCGATGAGAGCGCGCTTGTCGCTCGGCTCCAGCGGACCGCCGCCCTTCTCGACGTAGCCGTGCACCGCGACCACGACCGAACCGTAGACGTCGAGTTGAAGCTGCTCGGCGGCCGAGTTGCCGCGGCGGACAGGGCCCGAGCGGCGGTATCCTTCGAACTGCGGAAGGATGTGCTCGGTCAGCTTGGTGCCGCCGTAAAGACCGTAAAGCAGGCCGAGCTGCGGGCGGGTGAGTTGCGTGGCGTGCAGCAGCCAGTTGAAGAAGGCGTCCGCCTCGGCGGTCAGGCCCAGCCCGAGGAACGAGCGCAGCAGGAAATACGCGTCGCGCAGCCAGCAATACCGGTAGTCCCAGTTGCGCGCCCCGCCCATCGACTCGGGCAGGGACGAGGTCGGCGCGGCAACGACTGCGCCCGATTGGCTGAAGGTCATCAGGCGCAGCGCGAGCGCGCTGCGGTGGACGACGTCGGCGTAGGGGCCGTCATAGGCGATGCGGCTGCTCCAGCCTTCCCACCAGTCCAGCGTCCGGTCGCGCTTGTGCTCGCTTTCGGTGCGCAGGCGCGGGATGACGCCGATATCGCGGCAGGTGAACGAGAACGAGACATAGGCCGTTTCCCCCGCTGCGAGCCGCGTCCGCCCTTCGAGCCTGCCGCCGACCGTCTGTTCCACGTGAAGGTCCGTGCGCAGCAGGTGGAAGCTCGCGCCCCATTCAAAGGTCCAACCGATGCGGCCGCGCCGGCGCAGGCGGGGCGTCCCGCTCGCATAGCCCGGTCGCGGGGCGAAGATCAGTTCGACCTCGACCTCGCCGTCTTCGACTTCGAGCATGCGGACGATCTGGCGCTCGGGCTCGATCTCGCGCTGGGCGCCCTCGATCATGGGCATGAAGTCCGTCAGCTTGAGTGTGCCGGTCCGCGTCCGGAAGCGAGTTTCGAGCACAGGCGTGCCGTCGATGTAACGCCGCTGCACCTCGGCCTCCTCCACCGGGCCGACACGCAGCCGGCCGCCGTTGAAGCGGTCGAGCACCGCGGCGAAGACGGAGGGGCTGTCAAAGTCGGGCAGGCAGCACCAGTCGATCGAGCCTTGCTTCGACACCAGCGCGGCGGTGCGCGTGTCGCCGATCAGGGCGTAGTCGTTGATCGGCGGATAGCCTTGCTCGGTGCCTGGTTGGGCGGGCGCGGTCCCCTTCATGCCGCCCCTCCCGTGCGTCGCATCCAGAGGTGGTCGGGCCGAACAGAATGCGGCACGCGATCCCGAGCGGCACGGGACGCTGATGGCACGGTGTCGGGCAACATGTTCAGATCCCAGCCCCTTTCAGTCCGCCGGCGCGCGGCCCCTCGGACCGCGCGTACGAAAGATCAACCTGTGTCGTGCGGCGCAGGTTCCTGATCCGGGGGTCAGTCGCAGGAGCCTTCGGTCTCGGTGGCGAGGTTGACGGGGCAGCGGGCGAGGGCGTCGAGGTAGGCGCGGGTCCACCAGCGAATGTCCTGCTCCTGTACGCCGCGCATCAGCTCGCGGTAACGCGCCTTGCGCTCGTCCAGCGGCATCCGCAGCGCCTGCGAGATCGCCTCGCCGACCTCGTCCACGTCGTAGGGATTCACGATCAACGCATCCGGCATCTGCTCGGCCGCGCCCGCGAAGTTCGACAGGACCAGCACGCCCGGATCCTCCGGGTCCTGTGAGGCCACGTACTCCTTCGCCACCAGGTTCATGCCGTCTGCCAGCGACGTCACCAGCCCCACGTCGGCGCGGCGGTAGAGGGCGGCCAGCAATTCCCGCTCTACCGGCTTGTGGATATAGCGGACCGGCGTCCAGTCGATCTCGGAGTACTCGCCGTTTATCTTGCCGGTGAGCAACTCCATTTCGTCCCGGATCTCGCGGTAGGCCAACACCTTCTCGCGCGAGGGCGGGGCGATCTGCAGAAGCGTCGCGCGCGGCTCGTCCGGTTCACGGTGCTGAAGCCACGACTCCATGGCCTTCAGCCGGTTCACCAGCCCCTTCGAGTAATCCAGCCGGTCGACGCCGATGATCAGACGTTCGCCGTCGCCCAGCCGCAGCGTCGCGTCCGCCCGGCGGGCATCCGCGGCCTGAAGCATCACGTCCACGTCGATGCCGATGGGAAAGCTGCGTACCTGGGTCGTGCGGCTGCCGTACTTGGCCGATCCGTCCAGCAGCAGCTCGGCCTTCGGGTGACCGCGGAAGAATTCCAGGCACACGGCCACGTCGCGCTGAGTTTGCAGGCCGATCAGGTCGTAGCTCGAGATCCAGTCGATGAAGGTTTCATGGTGGGGCAGGGCAGGCAGGTCGGACCCGTTCGGAAAGGGGATATGCAGGAAATAGCCGACCCGGTTCTTCACGCCGAGCTCGCGCAGGAAGCAGGCGAGGGGGAAGAAGTGGTAGTCGTGCACCCAGACCCGGTCCTCCGGTTCCAGTATCTCGGCCAGCATGTGGGCCAGCCGACGGTTCACCCGCTCGTACCCGTCGGCGTAGCGCGACTCGAAGTCGATCAGGTCGGTGCGCCGGTGGCAGAGCGGCCAGAGCACCGAGTTCGAGAAGCCGAGGTAATATTCCTCCTGGTCCTTCGCCGTCAGTTCGAAGGTCAGCTTCTCGTAGCCCGGCGCTTCGTGGCGGGTGAACTTCTCGCTCGCAGTGTCGGCGTCCGTCTCCTGCGCGCCGATCCAGATGCCGCCGCGGTCAGTCAGCGCCTCGTGCAGCGCCACCACCAGGCCGCCCGATCCGGGGCCCTCTAGCGGGATGCGGTTCGATATGACGATCAGTCGACCTGCCATCACTTGCCTCCCGTCCAGTCGGCCAGCAGGGCGACGACGTCGGCCGGCGTGGCCAGCCGGTGCGGCGCGCAGCTCTTGCCCTCGCCGATCTTCACGGCGGTGCCGCCCTGTTCCAGCACCCATTCCATCGCCGCCTCGTCGGTGTGGTCGTCGCCGAAATAGGCGGGCGTGCGCCCGGCGAAGGGGGCGTCCCCGGCCAGCCGGGCTACCGCGCCGCGCTTGCTCACGTCCGCCGGGCGCAGCTCGCACGCCATCTTGGCGGGGCTCGGGACCAGCCCCTCGATACCGCGCGCGATCGTCTTGACCGCCGCGCGCACCTCGTCCTCGCGCTCCGGCGCGCGGCGGTAGTGCAGCACGACGCCCGCAGGCTTCTCCTCGACCAGAAGCCGGTCATCGCCTTCGGCGAAGGCATGGGCCCGCGCCGTAGCTTCGGCCACGGCGTCCGAGCCGGCCAGCGGATGCGACTCCAGTTCCCCATCGGCGAACCACTCGGCCCCGTGGCTGCCTACGATGGTGCCGTCGAAGCCGTGAAGAAACTTGCGCACGTCAGACACCGTGCGGCCCGAGATAATCGCGGTCGCGCCCCCCGTCGCCGCGGCCAGCGCGGCAAGCACGTCGTGTACGTGTGCTGGCACTGTAACGCCGTCCGGCGTCTCCACGATGTCCACCAGCGTGCCGTCGAAATCGAGAAAAAGCGCCGT
This sequence comes from Tranquillimonas alkanivorans, assembly GCF_900115595.1. Lineage (GTDB taxonomy): Bacteria > Pseudomonadota > Alphaproteobacteria > Rhodobacterales > Rhodobacteraceae > Tranquillimonas > Tranquillimonas alkanivorans. The sequence goes on along the minus strand of NZ_FOXA01000010.1, from coordinate 10,847 downwards.
CCGGTCGGGCGGCGGGAGCACCGGATCGGCTGTCTTCGCGAATGGCGGAGCGGCTGGGTTTGACACGGTCGTCCTTTCGGAAATTCCAGGAGCCGCGCACCGGTCTGCCCGGGCGGCTTTGCTAACGTAATCCGGCGGGTCGGGTGCAGGTTCCGTGGATGCGGCAGACGGCGCATTGATCCTGATCATGTGCGGAACCCGGGGCTTTAGGAAACTGTTTGTTGTCATGTTGCGGACGCCGGCCGATTCCGCGCCCGCGACGCCGCCCTGCACCCCACACTGGCCGGGCGGCACCAGGGAGGAAAAACCGAATGTACCCGCAGTTTTACGAGATGATGGGCTTCCAGCACCCTGGCGGGGTGTGCTTTGAAGGCTGCCCGCCCGCGCCGAATCTCTCGACGACGGCGCTTCTGATCGATTTCGACGGCACGCTGATCGACATGGCCGAAACGCCCGATCAGACCTTCGTGCCGAAGGAGGTGCCCGAGACGATGTCCCGCCTGGCGGAGGCCGCGGGAGGAGCGGTGGCCGTGATCACGGGCCGCAGCGTCGACGAGGTGCGCCGCCTGCTGCCCGGCTATACGGGTGCCATCGTGGGGGGGCACGGTGCCGAGGTTCTAGTCGGCACCGACCACTGGGTGCATCCGTTGGCGGGGTCGGAAACGGTCGCGAAGATGACGCAGATCGCGCACGCGCTTACCGCATTGGACCCGCGCCTGATCGTCGAGCCGAAGCCCGCCGGGGTCGCCGTGCACTGCCTGCGGGTGCCCGAGATGCACAGCCGCATCTGCAAGTTCATGGACGCAATTCGACAGCAGTTCCCCGAGTTCGACGTCTGCTGCGGCCGCCGTGCCGTCGAACTGCGGCCACGCGACGTGAATCGGGCCGACGCCGTGATCCGGCTGCTGGACCGCACACCGTTCAAGGGCCGGCGCCCCGTCTATTTCGGCGACGACCAGCTCGACGAGCGGGCAATGGAATACGTTGTCGGCACAGGCGGGTTCGCAATCAAGGTCGGCGACGCCGAAAGCTATGCCAGCCACCGGTTGCGCGGTTCGAAGGAGGTGCGCGATTGTCTTGAAGTCTGGAGCACGCCGCGCCGGAGCGCGGCGTGACGCCTACTGCGCCTCGCGCCACTCCAGCAGCAGGAGAGACCGTGGCGCGAGCGTGATCTCGCGCCTACGCTCAGTGCGTCGGCTGCGGGCGTTGGCGAAGCCGGCATCGGTATCGATCAGCTTGCGCCAGCCCTCTTCGCCCGCGGGCGGGAGCGCGAAGTCTCCCGGCTCATGGCCCGCATTCATCAGGATCAGCAGCTCGGTGCCACTCTCGCACAGGCTCAGCCCGAATATGAGGCGGCCGGGGTCTTCCCAATCCTCTGCTTCCATCGGCCGCCCCTCCGGGTTGAGCCACGCGACGTGACGACCGGTCAGCGGGTCCGGATCGGCGTGCAGGAAGCTGGACGCTTGAAGCAACTCCCGCGTGCGCCGCACGTCGATGACACCGCGCACGAAGCTTTCGAACTCGGCGTCGCGGGCGTCGGTCTGCCAGCCCAGCCAGTTCATCTCGTTGTCCTGGCAGTAGGAGTTGTTGTTGCCGCCCTGGCTGCGTCCGCGTTCGTCGCCCATCAGAAGCATGGGCGTGCCCTGGCTCAGCAGGAGCGTCGCGATGATGTTGCGGCGCTGCCGGTCGCGCAAGGCGATGATCTCCGGATCGTCGGTCTCGCCTTCCTCGCCGCAGTTCCAGCTCAGGTTGTGCGAGTGGCCATCACGGTTGTCCTCGCCGTTTTCCTCGTTGTGCTTGTCGTTGTAGGTCACCAGGTCCATCAGCGTGAAACCGTCGTGGGCCGTGGCGAAGTTGATGCTGGACCATGGACGCCGGCCCTTCTGACCGAACAGGTGCGCCGAGCCCAGAAGCCCGCCGGCAAGTTCGCGGCCGGTCCCCTGGTCGCCCTTCCAGAAGGCGCGCAGCGTGTCGCGGTACTGGTCGTTCCATTCGGCCCAGCCGGGCGGGAAGTTGCCCACCTGGTAACCATCGGGCCCGGTGTCCCAGGGTTCGGCGATAAGTTTCACGCGTGACAAAACCGGGTCCTGCCGCACGGCTTCGAGGAAGACGGCGTGCGAGGAGTAATCCTCGCGGTCCCGACCCAGCGTCGTGGCAAGGTCGAAGCGGAAGCCGTCGACGTGGCAGTCCTCGACCCAGTATCTCAGGGAATCCATCACCATCTGCAGCACGCGGCTGTTGCGCAGGTTGAGGGAATTGCCGCAGCCGGTGGTGTCGAAGTAGTACCGCGGGTCGTCGCCGAGGGTGTAGTAGCTGGCGTTGTCGATGCCCCGGAACGACAGCGTCGGGCCCATGTGGTTGCCCTCGGCGGTGTGGTTGTAGACCACGTCCATGATGACCTCGATCCCCGCCTCGTGCAGGCGGCGGACCATCAGCTTGAACTCGTTGATGCTGCCGTCCGGTGTCAGGAAGTGCGGGGCGGGTGCGAAGAAGCCAAGCGTGTTGTAGCCCCAGTAGTTGCTGAGCCCGCGCTCGATCAGGTGCCGGTCGTCGAAATAGGCCTGCACCGGCAGAAGCTCGATGGACGTGACGCCGAGCTTGACGAGGTGGTCGATCACGCGTTCGTCGGCCAGCCCCTCGAAGGTGCCACGATGCACTTCCTCGACGTCCGGGTGACGAGCGGTCATGCCCTTCACGTGCGCCTCGTAGATGATCGAGCGTGACCACGGGATGTCGGGGCGGATGTCCTCGCCCCAGGTGTGGGCCGGGTCCACGACGACGCATTTCGGCATGACGAACGCGCTGTCGCGCCGGTCGAAGCTCAGGTCCTCGCGCTTGTGCCCGATCTTGTAGCCGAAGACGGCGTCGTGCCAGCGCAGGTTGCCGCGCAGGGCCAGCGCGTAAGGATCCAAAAGCAGCTTGTTAGGGTTGAAGCGGTGCCCTTCTTCCGGGGCGTAGGGACCGTGGACGCGATAGCCGTACAGCTGCCCCGGACGTACGCCGGGCAGGTAGCCGTGCCAGACTTCGTGGGTGAACTCCGGCAACTCGATCCGCTCGATCTCGCGCCGGCCGCGAGCGTCGAACAGGCACAGCTCGACCTTCTCGGCATGAGCCGAGAACAGCGCGAAATTGGTGCCCGAGCCATCCCAATGGGCGCCGAGCGGGACGTCGAAGCCCGCCTCGACGCGCGATGTCGTTCGGCTCATGGGCGGTGCGCCTCCGTTTGCGGGCGGCTCATTGGCTCACCCCGCTGTCGTCGAGAAGCGCAAGCAGGCCTTCGAGCGGGATGTCCACCCAGGCCGGGCGCATCGACATCTCGTAATCGACCTCGTACGCGGCCTTCTGGATAAGGAAGAGGTCGAGCAGCGCGCGCTCGAACGCCTCGTCCGACGGATGGAGCGAGGCCGCGTCCATCTGTTCGCGGTAGGCGGACAGAAACTCGCCCTGCGTCGCGGCCCGCCAGCTGCTGACCAGCTCGGAGGTCTTGGCGGGGTCGCCGCCCTTCTCGATCCGGCGGCGCATGGCCGACCAGAGCGCATAGTCGAAGGAGCGCAGCATACCGGCCACGTCGCGCATCGGCGGGCTCTTGGCCCGGCGCTCCTCGAGCGAGCGGGATGGCTCGCCCTCGAAGTCGATGATCAGGACGTCGTTCTGCACCACGAGCACCTGGCCCAGGTGATAGTCGCCGTGGATGCGGCACTGCTGGCCCGACGGCCCCATGCTCTTGAGGGATTCCAGCCGCCCTGCGAGCGCGTCGCGGTGCTGCAGCACGCGCTGCGCCGTCTCCCGAGCCTCTTCGGGCAGCGCGTCGGTGTGGCTGGCCAGCCGTTCCATCGTGCGGGCGAACTCGGCGCGGACGGTATCGACCAGCGTCGCCACGTCCTCGGCGTCGATCGGCTCGGCCGAGAAGGCGCTGTCGGGCTTCCCGCTGGCGAGCGCAAGGTGCAGTTCGGCGGTACGGCGGCCCAGCAGGCGGCCGAGGTCGAGCGAACCGCCCATGACCGGCGACTCCGCCGGCGCACCTGGCTCGGTCTCGAGCGTGTCGAGGTCGCGCGTCTCCATCTCGCGGTCGAGCGCCTCGGTCACGTAGGTCCAGGCGTCGCCCTGGTTGGCGACGAATTTCGACGCCGCGGCGAGCGTGGTGACCGTCCCGTCGTTACCGACCCACTCAATCGTCCCGAGAAGGGGCGGACTGGCAGTGAACTCGGTCTCGGCCGTCAGGAAACGCGCGATCTCGATATCCGGCTGCGTGCCTTCCTGGAGACGGCGATAAAGCTTGAGGATGATGTCCTGGCCGAACGCGATCGAGGCATTGGATTGCTCGGCCGACAGGAGCCGGGCGTCGCCCTCCTCCTGGATCTCGTCCAGCCTGTCGGTCTTGCGAAACTCGATGCGGCCCTTGTCGCTTTCGAGCGTTTCCTCACCACGCAGGGCGTCGAGCAGGGCGTGCCCCATCGCTTCGTCCGCGGCACCGTCGAGCAGCGCGCCGACGCGGTTCGTGCGACGCAGCTTGGCCAGCGTTGCTGGCAGGCGCGGCGACAGGGTCAGCGCCGTCTCGTCCCAGTGGGCCGAGAGCGGTAGAAAGTAGCGCTGAGTCTCGCCCTCGACGTTGGCGTCGACGACCGAGATCATGTGCTTGCCGTTCGCAAGCTCGGCCAGTGGCGTCACGCTCACGCTGTTCAGCTTGCGACCCTTGCCGCCGAACCAGCGCTGGAGAGGCAGGAACTTCGGCAGCGTCTCGCGCTGGAAATCCTGTCCGGCGCGGCCGGCCAGCGCGGTGGAAATCTTGCCGTCACGGGTGGTCAGGGTCAGGAAGTCTGGCATGACGGGTGTCGCCGGCGTGTGCCACGACGGCGCCTCTTCTTCCTCGGCCAGCAGGAACCAGTAAAAGCCATAGGCCGGCAGGGTGACGAGGTAGGGCAGAAGACCGATGGGCGGGAAGGCGACCTGTCCCGTCAGCTCGATCGGCACGCGGCCTTCGAACTGCGACAGGTCGATCTCGACCGCCTGCGCCGAACGGGCGAGGTTCGCCACGCATAGCACGGCCTCGTTTTCAGACCGGCGGATATAGGCCAGCACCTTGCGGTTCAACGGATAGAGAAGCTCGATGTCGCCGCGGCCGAAGACCTGGTGGCGCTGGCGCACGCCGACCATCCGCTTCATCCAGTTGAGCAGCGACGAGGGGCTGGAATGCTGCGCCTCGACGTTCACGGCTTCATAACCGTAGACCGGGTCCTGGATCGTGGGCAGGAAAAGCTGCTGCGGCACGGCGCGCGAAAAGCCGGCGTTGCGGTCGGCGCTCCACTGCATGGGCGTGCGGACACCGTCGCGGTCACCAAGGTAATAGTTGTCGCCCATCCCGATCTCGTCGCCGTAGTACAGGATCGGCGTGCCCGGCATGGTGAACAGCATCGAGTTCAGAAGCTCGATCTTGCGCCGGTCATTCTGCATCAGCGGCGCAAGCCGGCGGCGGATGCCCATGTTGATGCGCGCGCGCTTGTCGGCGGCGTAGGTCTCCCACAGGTAATCCCGCTCGCGGTCCGTCACCATCTCGAGCGTCAGCTCGTCGTGGTTGCGCAGGAAGATGCCCCACTGGCAGTCCTCGGGGATGTCCGGGGTCTGGCGGATGATGTCGGTGATGGCGTGGCGGTCTTCCTGCGCGACGGCCATGTACATCCGCGGCATCAGGGGGAAGTGGAACCCCATGTGGCACTCGTCGCCCTCGCCGAAATAGGGGCGAGTGTCCTCGGGCCACTGGTTCGCCTCGGCCAGCAGCATCTTGCCTTCGTAGTGCGCGTCGAGGTCGGCGCGTATCTTCTTGAGCACCTGGTGTGTCTCGGGGAGGTTCTCGTTGTTGGTGCCGTCCCGCTCGACGAGGTAGGGGATCGCGTCGAGCCGCAGACCGTCGACGCCCATGTCCAGCCAGAAGTGCATTACGTCGAGCACTTCCTTCAGCACTTCGGGGTTGTCAAAGTTCAGGTCGGGCTGGTGGCTGTAGAAGCGGTGCCAGAAGTATTGTTCGGCCACCGGGTCCCACGTCCAGTTCGACGTCTCGGTGTCGTTGAAGATGATCCGGGTCTCAGGCCACTTCGTCGGGTCGTCGGACCAGACATAGAAGTCACGCTCGGGGCTGTCCTTCGGGGCGTTGCGCGCGCGCTGGAACCACGGGTGCTGGTCCGAGGTGTGGTTGATGACGAGCTCGGTGATCACCCGCAGGCCGCGGCGGTGCGCCTCGTCCACGAAGGCCTGGAAATCCTCCATCGTGCCGTAGGAGGAGTTGATCTCCTTGTACTCGGCGATGTCGTAGCCGTCGTCACGCAGGGGCGAGGGATAGAACGGCAAAAGCCACACGGCGGTCGCGCCGAGTTCCTGCACGTGGTCGAGGCGCTGCATCAGGCCCTTGAAGTCGCCGATCCCGTCGCCGTTGCTGTCCTGGAACGCCTTTACGTGTAGCTGGTAGATGACCGCGTCCTTGTACCAATCCGCGACCATGCCCTCGACGGCGGGTTTCAGGTCTGCCTTCGCGTCCATCATTGCGCACCTCCCTGCGGGATCAGTTTCCAGATCGCGTAGGGGCGGTCGTGAGGGTCAAGGTACAAGGTGTGGTCTTTCCCGTTCCAGGTGAAGAAATTGCCGTGAATGAGGTCCTGCACCTCGACCGCGCCGTTGTCGGGCAGGCCGAAGTGCCACAGCGGCACCTCGAAGCCGAACTCGGCCGGGTGGTGCGGGTCGAGCAGGACATGGAACAGCACGAAGCTGCCCGAGGTGTCGTCCATCTTGCCGTAGAACAGCACCCGGTCGTCGTGCGCCGGATAGAAGTGCAGGTTGGTGAAGTGCCGCATCGCCGTCTCTTCCTTGCGGATGCGGTTCATCAGCGCGATGTCGCCCTTGATGTTGCCTTCGGCGTCCCAGTCGCGATCCTTGATCTCGTACTTCTCCGAGTGGAGGTACTCCTCGCGGCCGGGCAGCGGTTCGCTCTCGCAGAACTCGTAGCCGGAATAGACGCCGAAGCTGCCGGCGAGCGACGAGGCCAGCACCAGCCGCGTGCGAAAGCCGGATCGGCCCGAGGTCTGCAGGAAGACCGGGTTGATGTCGGGCGTGTTGACGAAGAAGTTCGGCCGCATCGTGTGGCGGCATTCCTCGGTCGTCAGCTCGGTCAGGTATTCGGTCAATTCTTCCTTGGTGTTGCGCCAGGTGAAGTAGGAATAGCTCTGGTTGAAGCCCAGCTTGGCGAGGCGCTTCATCACCTTCGGGCGCGTGAACGCCTCCGACAGGAAGATCGCCTCGGGGTACTCCTTGCGCACCTCGTCGATGATCCATTCCCAGAACGGGAAGGGCTTGGTGTGCGGGTTGTCGACCCGGAAGCACAGGACGCCGCGCTCCGCCCAAAACAGGAAGAGGTCGCGGATCATCTCCCAGAACTCGGCGTTCGGCTTGCCGTCGTCCATGTAGTAGCGGAAGTTGACGATGTCCTCGTACTTCTTGGGCGGGTTCTCGGCATACTTGATGGTTCCGTCGGGGCGCCGCTCGAACCAGTGCGGATGGGACTTCACCCACGGATGGTCGGGCGAGGCGTTGAGCGCGATGTCGAGCGCGATCTCCAGCCCGTGATCCGCGGCCGCCTTCACCAGCCGGTCGAAATCCTCGAGCGTGCCGAGGTCGGGGTGCACGTCGAACATGCCGCCTTCGTCCGAGCCGATGGCGTAAGGACTGCCTACGTCGCCATGTTCGGCCGTCAGACTGTTGTTCTTGCCCTTGCGGTTCGTCCTCCCGATGGGATGTATCGGCGGGAAGTAGAGAACGTCGAATCCCAGGTCCCGCACGTAGGGCAGGTGGTCGATCACGTCGTCGAACGTGCCATGCTCCCCGTGCGGTCCGAGCGATCGGGGAAACAGCTCGTACCAGGCACTGAAGGCCGCAAGTTCGCGGTCCACCCAAACCGGCAGCGCCCGATGCGTGGTGAGGTTGGCGCGCGGGCCTATGCGCTTCATCAACGCCGCCGTCTCCTCGGACATCAGGATCTGGCCGGGCTCGTCGCTTTCGTCCACCGTCCTGCGCAATTCCTTGAGCTTGAGCGCGTCGTCGCCCCGCGGCCGGATCTTGCGCAGGAGGACCTTCGCCTCCTCGATCTCCACGTCGATGGCTTGCGCGGCGGCGATCTTCTTCGCCGTGTCACGGCGCCATGTTCCGAACAGGTCGCGCCAGGCGACGATCGTGAAGGTATGCGCGCCGATCTCGTGGAAGCGCACCGTCGCGGCCCACCGGTCGTTCTCGACATGGTGCATCCGCGTCTCGTGGCCGTCCTTTTCGCCCGCCTTCCGGGTGATCACGGCGGCCCCGATGACCTCGTGCCCGTCGCTGAAGACGTCGGCGAGGATCTCGAACGGCGTGTCGACGACTGTCTTGGCCGCGAACCGCCCGCCGTCGATCTCGGGCTCGATGCCCTCGATGGCGAGCCTGCGTGTCGCGTGGTCGCGAATAGCCTTGGCGACGGATGCATCCATGAAAGCGTCCCCCTTCCGAACCGTGCTTCGTCTCGAGCGTCCGCGTGGCGCTGTGCGCGAAGTCCTCGGCGTTCCCCATTATCGGTCGCCAAGACAACGGCAGCGGCGCCGCGCCGGTTCCCGCACCCCGTCCCGCCACGGTCGAGACAGGTTCAGTCGGCTGTGCCGCTGCGTCAAGCCCGCCGGAGCAGGGGCCGGCTGCGATCAGCCGCTACGGCGGCGCCGCCGGCGGACCGCGTTCCGAAGCGCGCCCGTGGCGAGCACAACCGCGAGTCCGGTGGCACCCGCAGTAACCCAAGCCGAAGGCGGAACCCGTAGGACCGCCTGCTTGGCAATGTGTGTCGCCCGCGATTCCAACTGCGCCGGCGTCTCGGGGTCGGCCACGCGGGCCTTCGTCACCGTTTCTTCCAGTGAGTTCACCTCGCGCCGCGGGATCGGCTCCAGGGACCGCCCGTCTTCACGGCGCAGCGTCTCGACCGTGCGCAGAAGCGACCCGGTCTCGGACAGCGTCTGCCGGATCGTGGCGGTGTCGGTGTCCAGATGCTCGGCCAGCAGATCGTCGCGCGCATCCGAGATCGCCGCCCGCTGGTCGTCGCTGGCCGCCTCCACCGCGACGTCGCATTCCGTGTCGAAGCCCATCGACCGGTTGTTGATGTTGGACGAGCCGATGCGCATCAGTCGGTCGTCCACGACCAGCACCTTGGCGTGGACATAGATCGGCTCGCGCGCGGCGTTGACGGGGTGGTATATCGCGAAGCGCCGGTGTCGGTCGGCGCGTGTGATCTCGGTCAGGCGCAAGTCGCGTGAGGTGCCCATCGTGTGCTGCTCGAGCCAGCCGAAGGTAGAGAGCGGGTTCACCACGACCACCTCGGGCCCGCCGCGCTCGGACAGCCGGGCCCGCAATGCGTCGCAGATGCTCTGTGACGCGAAGTACTGGCTCTCGAGGTAAATGGTATCTCGAGCCGACCAGATCGCGGCGAGGGCGAGGTTCTCGACCTCGTTCACGCGCGGCTGGTCGCGGTAAGGCGGCATCGTCCGCGCGATGCCGACGTCGACGTCTTCCATCAGGGGCGCAATGCATGTCGGCCAGCGGTCGCGATAGTCGCTCGGCGCGGGAAGGTCAGAGCCGGTCGCCCGCTGCCATCGCCGACGGGCGATCCGGCCGAGGTCCCGGGCCGCATCGCCATCCATGACGGCGGTCAAGTCGTGCCAAGGCCCGGACTCGCGGCCATCCGGTTGACGCCGCCGAGTGTCGCCGGGAAGATGTCCGCGCGTGTCCCACCGGTCGGTGGTCATGTCGATGCCGCCGCAGAAGGCCAGCGAGTCGTCGATCACCGCGATCTTCTGGTGATGCGCCGCCGACCACGGGTGATTGCTGTCGAAGCGCAGCTTGATCCGCTCGGACGCTTCGACGTCGAGCGCGATCATGGGAATTACCTGCGTCCCGAGATTGTACAGCACCGACATGTCCCAGCGCAGCACGCGGATGCGCAGGTGCGGCTTGCGCCGCACGAGGTACTTGAGAAACGGCCCCAGCCGGGTCGGCCCCTCGACGTCGTCTCGCCCGGGGGCGAGGTCGATACGCAGGTCGAAATCCCAGCCGACAAGCAGGATGGTGTCGTCTGCGGCAAGCATCGCCTCGCGCGCGGCGGCGAAATACTCGGCCGCATCGACGATCATCGCGAAGCGGTTGGCACGTGGCGTGCCGCAACAGGTCCGGCCCGGCTCCAGCAGCCGGGCGTTGCGCGGCTCGGCCCGGTTTCGGTCATACGCGGTCACTGGGTCCTCCGTTTCACGGCTCGCCGAGGGAACGCGACGCGATTCCGCGCGGTTCCTGCGGCTGTTCTGGGCGTTGAGTCGCGGTGGGCGCGAGTGCCGCTGGGGCAGGGCGTCGACGAGGCGTGTGCGTCGCCGGAGCGCCTTGGCAGCCTCGCTCCGAAAGTTACTCGCGGGCTCCTGATTTTGCGGCCGGTGACGTGGCTCGTGCCAGATATTGGGTCACGATCTGTCGTTTCGCAAAAAGTTGGTGTTTTTCGCCAGAAAGCGCTTGCGGGGTGTGGGTGTGATCCGTAAATAGCCCCTCACCGGCGGCGCTGACGCGCTGGCGGGCGTCAGACGGGGCGGCGGCGCGGGAGCGGGCTGCAGACGAGGCGGACTTTCGGGAGATGGGGCAGGCGGGCGCGCCGGACGAGTTAGGGCGCAGTCGGTCGGTTTTGTCTCTTGTGCTCTTTGATATCGCTGGTGACTGAAGAGATATGCGGGCGGTTTGGTCCAATCGATGGATCGACGCTCTGTATATCGGCTTCCTAGGCTTCGGCCGATGATGGAAGTGTCAGCTTCACT
>NZ_FOXA01000018.1 GCF_900115595.1 Tranquillimonas alkanivorans | reverse complement strand
CCCGTACTAATCTGAAAAGTGTACCCTGAGGCGGGCGGACAGGATGATGGATTGGCATACTCACCGGAGAGGAAGGCGGCGGTTCTGACGAAGATGCTGCCACCGAACAACAGGCCGCTGCGGCAGCTATCGCAGGAGGAAGGGATTTCGCGGGGCACGCTCGCCAAATGGCGTGAAGAGGCGCGGGCGAAAGGCCAGTTCCTGCCCGATGCGAAGACGGGTCCCGAGGGTTGGACCTCAACCGATAAGCTCGCGGCAGTGATCGAGACGGCCGCGATGAACGAGACCGAGCTTGGCGAATACTGCCGCCGCCGGGGCCTCTATCCGGAGCAGCTCCGGGTCTGGCGCGAGGCTTGCGAGCGGGCGAACGACTGGGAGCGTGCGGCGGCGACGCGGGCCGCGCGTGAGACGAAGGACGACAAGAAGCGGATCAAGGCGCTGGAACGGGAACTGGCGCGCAAGGAGAAGGCGCTCGCGGAGGCGGCGGCTCAGAGCCTCGGCATGGCCTTCCATGAGCTCGCCATGAATGCGGGAAAGTACGGCAGCCTGTCTACCGAAACAGGAGAAGTCCGCATCTCCTGGGATCTCGCGCCCGCCGCCGACAGCAAGCGCCTCCTGAGCGTCTCCTGGGTCGAACGGGGCGGGCCGCCGGTCGCGACGCCCACGAGGAAGGGCTTCGGCACGACCCTGACCGACGCGATGCTGCGCGGCGCCTTGGGCGGAGCGACCAGCGTGGAATACGCCCCGGAGGGCCTCACTTGGCGCCTTGATGGGGCTGCCGGTGCCGAAGAGCCCCGTGCGTAGCGGATTGTGCCACGGCCCCTTGCGCCAGGCGGAAAGCTCTCTCGAGGTCCAGCTCGGTGACCGGCTTGGCGAGCACCATGTCCGGCTGAACTGCACTGATCCTGTCCAAGGTCGACTGATCGCTGGTGGCGGTGACGAAAACGATGCACGTGTCCGGCGCGTGCCTGCGAAGATCCCGCACGACTTCTACACCGTCCGACCCTTCAGCGAGGTCCATGTCCGTCAGGAGAAGATCCGGGACAAGGGCCGAGAACACCTGCCGCGCCTCGCCGGCCGATCGCGCCTCGGACAGAACACGGTGGCCCGCATCCTCGCACATGCAGCGCAGGTCGAGCGCGATCAGCGCCTCGTCCTCCGCGATGATGATGTTCAATCTGCTCATCCCGACTGCTCTCTTTCTTGACCAAGCGGGGCGGCCCTTCAGCCGTTCCCACGCCGCACTTCACAATGTGAGGTTCGATGAAACCAGCCGTCTGCGGAAAGGCGTGCGGCCGCTTTCGCCGCTAAACAGAAATTTGCGGCGGTCCGGCCGGTGCTCCAGTACCTTGACCAGCTCGATCCAAGCGCGTCGGATACGAGTTCCGCGGCCTGGGTCAGCAGCGTGTCGAGGTCACCGCATCGGAAGGCGGAGAGGTCGCAATCTGCAAGCGCCACGCGATGTGCTCTGAGGTCGTCGGACAAAGACCCAAGTTCGCTTCACCAGGCTGATCCTGACCAGATCATGGGCTGGTGGCGGGCCGATCCCGTCGCCGCCCGTGGCAATTGTTCCTCACGTCGCGTGGGAAGCTGTTGAGGCCACCGGGAGGCGAGACGTCTCAGGATCGATGATGCTGGTCGCGGCCCCGAGGGTCGGTAGGGAATTTGGATTGCCGCGCCCGCGCTGGCAGCAGTCAACGAGCCGGAATTGACGCACCAGGCTCAGCGGGCTAAAGGGCTCCGCTTGAAGCGATTGCCGCCAAGCATACGTCTTTGGGGCAGAGGACGACCTCGCTCGGTGACCGAGACAGCATTCGGGACGGCCCGGGAATGAGACGGGAGCCGCTCCATGCGCACAACCTCCGACCGCATCCGGCAGGCCATCTGCTTCGAGACCTTTGGCCTGCTGATCGCCACGCCACTATTCGCCTGGGTCTTCGACCACCCGCTGGACGAGATGGGCGTACTCGCCGTGCTCGGTGCGACGGCGGCCACGATCTGGAATTATCTTTACAATCTCGGTTTCGACCACCTCCTGCGGCGCACGACTGGCGCTTTGCAGAAGACGCTGCCGATCCGCGTTGTGCACGCGCTCCTATTTGAGGCGACACTTCTCCTGCTGCTGTTGCCGCTCTTCGCCTGGTGGCTCGGTATTACACTGCTCGAGGCGCTGCTGATGGATTTCTCCTTCGCCGCCTTCTACGCTCTCTACGCGTTTGCCTTCACCTGGGCCTATGACGCGATCTTCCCGCCGGACCGGGTGGCGGCAATGGCTGACGGGAGGGGCTGATGGAGGAAGAGAGAGGCGGCTCGCCCGCCTGCTTCGCGCACGAGCTGGTCGATGGACAGCCTGTCGACCCCGAGACGGCGAGGGATGTCGCCCGCTTCCGCAAGGCCGAGCGCGCCCGCATGATCGAGGCGCGCCGACATGTCTCCCGCTCCGACCGCGCCATCGCGGCGCAGACGCTCGCGAGCGCACTCGACGAGGTCATCGCACCAGAAGCAGGTGTGCGGATCGCCCTTTACTGGCCGATCCGGGGTGAGCCGGACCTGCGCGGCTGGATGGCCCGCGCCCACGAAGCCGGGGCGATCGTCCTCCTGCCCGGTCGTCATGAGTAAGACGGCGCCGCTGGTCTTTCGCGCCTGGGCGCCCGGCTGCGCGATGAAGCGCGGGATCTGGAACATTCCGGTGCCCGCGGACGGAGAGGAAATGCGCCCGGACGTATCTACCCGATGCCTTGGGACGTCCCGATGCACAGCGTCATCTTGACGGACGGCACCGTGCAACATCGGGCCTGACGTCAGACAGCGAAGAAGATAACGGTCATGATGACACCGATTGCGACGATTCCGGTGCGCAACAGATCGGTCCGCTGAATGCGCCGCGCCTGCGAGGCGCCGACGTAGCCGCCAACCGTGGTCGCGACCGCGAGGACGAGGGCGGAGTCCCAGGCGATGAGGCCCGCAGTCGCGTAGGTCGCGACCGACACAATGGACAGGATTGCCGACAGTAGGTTCTTCAGCCCGTTCATCCCGTGCAGGTTGGTGAACCCGATGAGCCCCAGGACCGCGAGCAGCATGATGCCGAGCCCGCCGTTGAAGTAGCCGCCGTAGGTCGAGACCCCAAAGATGGCGGCAGCCGAGAGGAGCGGCCCCGCGGCGCGGCGGCCGCCAGCGCGGACGGCTGCGAGAACCTGCGGACCGGCGGCAAAGAGGCAGGTCGCCGACAAGAGCAGCCATGGAACGATACCGACGAAGGCCTCGCCAGGCGTCACCAGAAGCAGTGCTGCGCCGGCCAGTCCTCCGACGATAGCCACAAGAATGATCGCGCGGAGGCGTAGCGTTCCCTCGGCGACGACGTCGTGGCGGTAGGCCCAGGCGCTGCCGATGTAGCCGGGCATGGCCGTCAGCGTCGCAGTGGCGTTGGCCATGATCGGTGGCACTCCCAGCCAGACGAGCGCGGGAAAGCTCAGGAACGTACCGCCGCCAGCGACGGCGTTCAGCCCGCCCGCCAGAAGGCCTGCGATTGTGAGAATGACAAGAGAAAGCATCGGCGTCTCCGGCAGTACCGACGCCTCTTGCCAGAGAACGGGATTGGACCGCAAATTGGTTCGGACTGGAGGCTTGTAGTGCGAATGACCAAGGATGAGGCCCGGAAGAAGCTGTGGCTCGTTCTCGAGGAGCGGGCGCCGGCGCCGGGTGACCGGCTGCCGCCCGAGCGCGTGCTAAAGGACCTGATCGGATGCAGCCGCGAGACGCTGCGCGCGGCTCTCGCGACGATCGAGGCGGAGGGCGAGATATGGCGGCATGTCGGCCAGGGCACCTTCCGCGGCCGCGCGCCGTTGGGGCGTCCGGTGAAGGACACCCTATTGCTCGAGGCGACGACGCCAGCGGAGTTGATGGATGCCCGGCGGCTGCTCGAACCCCAAGTGGCGGCCGCCGCGGCCGATCGCCGAATCGACGACGATCTTGTCCTCCTGCGCAGGCGGGTGGAGGAGGGGCGATCCGCACGCGACCGTGCCGCCTGCGAGCGAGCCGACGATGCTTTTCATCAGGCTATCGCGCAGGTGGCTCGAAACCCGCTCCTTGTTGCCCTCCTGCGCCACTTTTCGAGCGCGCGCTGTCGTGCGGTCTGGCAGCGGGAGTGGGATCGCACCTATCGCCGCGTCGGGGTCGTGGAGTTCACGCGCGTGCACAGCAAGCAACATGGCTGCATCGTAGAGGCGATCGCCGCCGGAGACGCACCGGGGGCGTATCAGGCCATGGCAGATCACCTGGACGCCGTCAGCATCGACATGGGCTTCCTGAAGGCCAGCCAGCCATGACACCAGATGCAGCGTCGTGATGCTTTCGATCGCCACGGCTTGAGGGTCCGGTTCGGACACAAGGCCTGGAGCCACGGCTTGTTCAATGCGGCCGGCAGCCAAGGCTGACCGTCGTCAAGCAGCGTCGTAGCTCGAGAACACTTGCGAACTGCCGTCGTGATGGACGAGGAACACGTCATAGGCCTCGCGCTCGTCCTCCGGCCCCATGCCGGGCGAGCCGTAGGGCATGCCGGGGACAGCAAGGCCGATAGCGTCTGGTCGCTCGCCCAGCAGCCGGCGGATGTCAGCGGGCGGTACATGCCCTTCGATCATGTAGCCGTCGATCTCGCCGGTATGGCAGGAATGCATCTCCTGCGGGATTCCGTTCTCCAGCTTGTGCCGGATCAGGAGGGTTCCAAAGCTCGCTTCGGTCGTCACACCGAAACCGTGATCCCGCAGAACGCGCACCCAAGCCTCGCAGCAGCCGCAGTTCCTGTCCTTCAGAACATGTATCGCAGGCGTCTCGCCTTGCGCGGCGGAGGCGGTCGGCAGAACTACGGCGAGGCTCGCAATGCCAACGAGCAGGCGGCGGCGGGTCATGTCGGTCATCAAGACGTTCCTCCTGATCTGATCACTTCGGTTCGGTAGAGAGGCGGACTTGTGGGCCTCCCTGCACAGTGGCGGAAAGTGAGCGGCGGATAGCCAAGGTCTCGCTCTCCGGGCGGAAGACGAGCAGTCGAAGCGCGTTCAAGGTCACGAGCACGGTCGCTCCCGTATCGGCGAGGATCGCAATCCACAGGCCGGTGATGCCGAGGATGGTGGAGACGAGGAACACGCCCTTGAGCCCGAGCGCAATGGCGACGTTCTGGCGGATGTTGACCATCGCGGCGCGGGCAAGTCGGATCTGGCCCGCCACATCGGTCACGCGATCCCGCAGGATCGCGGCATGAGCCGTCTCGAGCGCCACGTCGGTGCCCGAGCCCATGGCCACGCCCACATGCGCCGCGGCGAGCGCCGGCGCGTCGTTGATCCCGTCGCCGACCATCATCACCTGCGCCTCGCGAGCAAACCGTCGGATCTCATCCACCTTGTCCTCGGGCAGCAGTCCCGCGCGGTGCTCGATGTCCAGCCCCCTCGAGATCGCAGTCGCGGTGCGGGCATTGTCCCCGGTCAACATGACCGGGACGATCCCCATCGAGCGGAGCTGGCGCACTGCCTCGGCGGCATCCTCCCGCGGCTCGTCACGAAGGGCGATCAGGCCGAGCAACGTCTCGACGCGCCAGACCGCGACCACGGTCTTGCCTTCCTCTTCGAGCGCGGCAATGCGCGCTCGGGCTCCCTCGGTCATCATGCCGGCCTCTTCGGCCAGGCGCGGCGAGCCGACTGTCGCGACCTGGCCGTCGATCACCGCCTCCGCGCCTTTGCCGGGGATCGCCCGCGCGCCCGAGGCAGACGGCGTGTCGATCCCATCCGCTTCGGCGCGAGCGCAGATCGCCTTGCCAACTGGGTGGCTCGCGCCGTTCTCGACAGCCGCCGCCGTTGCCAGAAGCTCCGCCTCGGTGTCTGCGAAGGTAACGAAGTCGGTCACGCGCGGACGCCCGTGGGTCAACGTGCCGGTCTTGTCAAAGGCGACACGCGTGATCCTTGCCGCCGCCTCGATGACGGCGCCGCCTTTCATCAGGAGACCGTTGCGGGCCCCCGCGGAGAGCGCAGAGGCAATGGAGGCCGGCACCGAGATCACCAGCGCGCAGGGGCAGCCGATGAGCAGGAGCGCGAGCGCACGGTAAATCCACTCGCCCCAAGCCTGACCGAAAGCGAGCGGCGGGACCACGGCCACGAGCAGCGCCATGCCGACGACAAGGGGCATGTAGACGCGACTGAACCGGTCGATGAAGCGCTCGGTCGGCGCACGGGCGCTCTCGGCCTCTTCGACGAGGCGGATGATCCGTGCGATGGTGTTGTCCTCAGCCGTTCGGCTGACGCGAACGCGCAGTGCCGCCTCGGCATTTATGGAGCCGGCGAAGACGTCCGCGCCGGGCTCCTTCAGGCTGGGCACGCTCTCGCCCGTCACCGGGCTTTCGTCGACGCCGGAGACGCCCTCGATCACCTCCCCGTCGGCGGGGACGCGGTCGCCCGGCCGGACCAGCACGACGTTTCCAATCCTCAGGCTCTCGGCGGGAACTTCCCGCGTCCGGCTGCCGACCTCTACCAAGGCTGTCTTGGGCACGAAGCGCGCCAGCGCCCTGATGTTGTCCCGCGCCTTGTTCGCGGCGAGCCCTTCCAGCATCTCGCCCACCGCGAATAGGAAGACGACGAGCGCTGCCTCCTCGGCCGCGCCGATCACCAGCGCGCCCGCGGCGGCGATGGTCATCAGCATCTCGATGGTGAAGGGCATGCCCACCCGCGCCATCGCGACGGCACGCCGCGAAATGGGCACGAGACCGATCAACGTGGCCAGCGCAAACGCCCAGTGCGCGATCTCGACCGAAAAGGCGAGCCGCACGACCCACGCAGCCGCGAGCAGCGCACCGGTGCCGATCACGAGGCGACCCTTGGCCGTCGCGTGCCAAGCCGGTGCGGGCTCATCGGCAGCAGCCGCTGTCGTTGCCGTTGCAGCTTCACTTTCGTCCGCTCCAACGGCGCTTGCCTCAGTCTCGGCGGGTGGGAAAGCGCCCTCCGGCAAGATGAAGCCGCCTTTCGGTTTTTCCGGGGCGGCGCCCTTCGGCGCAATGCCGAAACCGAGCGCACGCACGGCCCCCTCGATCCGCTCGGACCCGGTCCGGCTCTCGTCGAGCGTCAGGCGCAACCGTTCTGCGAGGAAGGCCACATCGACGTCGGCGACGCCGGGCAGCCGCTCCACCGCGCCGCGCACCTTCGTGGCGCAGGCACCGCAATCCATGCCGGTCACGCGCCATTCCATCTGTCTGGACTTGCTGTCCGCCATGTCACTCTCCTGCTCGCTGTCTCGCCTCAAGGAGATACGATCTCCAGCCACTGTAGCTTCAAGGACCTTCTTCGGGATTCTTGCTGGTGTTCCTGGGTGCGGCCCTGGAACCGCTTGCTCAGCTCGAACCTGTTGCGCTCGCCTCCATCGCGCGACGGATCTTGGGTAGCGCGAACTCTCGAGGCTCGTGATAGTCGATGATGCTCACGTGCCGCCCTCCGGCGTCGAACAGGAAGACGCCAGCCGTGTGATTCATGGTATAGCCGCCGCCCTCGAGGGGCACCTTCTCGTATCGGGCGCGGAAGCCCTCGACGGCTTGGGCGATCTCGTGGTCCGTGCCGGTCCAGCCTTGGATCGCGGGGTGGAAGTATTCCACGTAGTTCGACAGCGCTTCCATCGTGTCCCGCTCGGGATCGACCGTGATGAGCACGACGTTCAATCGGCCCGCATCCTCTCCGAGCCCATCGAGCCAGAGCGAAATATCCGACAGCGTCGTGGGGCAGACTTCAGGACAGTAGGTGAAGCCGAAGAACACCAGGGACGGCCGACCGATCAGCATTTCCGGTCCGACCATCCGGCCTTCATGGTCGGTCAGGCGAAACGCCATCTCGCCGAGCGGTAGCGGGCGCTGGCCGGCTGCCACGGACGCGCCGGGGCCATCCACCTGCCACCAGCCAGCGAAAAGCGTCAGTGCCGCCGCGCCCAGACCGGCAGCGCCGTAGCCGAGGAGTTTTCGGCGCCGCATCACTCCTCCGGGCCCCGCGCGGCAATGCCCAGAATCGGCACGTCGACCTGCATCTCGCCGCCGTCGGCGAACTCGAGCGTCAGCGCAAAGCTTTCGCCCTCGACCATCGGGCGCTGGAGCTGCATCAGCATCACGTGCAGTCCGCCTGGCTCGAGCGCGATCGCCTCGCCGGATGCGATCTCCAGCTCGCCGGCCGGCGCCATCGAGGTCATGCCCTGGGCGTCGGTCGTGGTGCGGTGAATGTCCGGCATCATTGCCAGGTCCGTGCTGAGGCCGGTCAGGACTACCGGCTCCTCGCCGGTATTGCGGAGCGTCATGTATGCCGCGCCTGGCCGGCTGGTGCCGATCGAGGCGCGCGCCCACGCGTTCTCGGCCACCACATCCTGGGAACCGGCGAAAAGGGCTGAAGGCATCCCGAGCGCGAGCGCCACTGCGAGGGAGGCGAAGGGAAGTTTCATGGGTGTCCTTTCGTTGCTTTCTGGGAGTGCGAAAGTCAGGAGCCGGCGGCCCGCACCTCGGCTGCGACAAGATCCCGGAGCTGAGCTTCGCCGAAGGATGCCAGCGGCCTTTCGTTCACGAAGAACGTCGGCGTTGCTCGGACTCCAATCGCTTGGACGTCGGCGCGGTCCTGGTTGAGAATGCCGAGGACCATGGGGCTGAGAAGTTGCGCCTTGGCCTCATCGGGGTCGAGTCCCGCCTCTGCGACGATCGGAAGTATCAGATCCGGCGCAGGATCGGCGTGCGAGGCCCACTCCGGCTGCGTCTCCATGAGCGCCTGGAGAACAGGTTCGAAAACGCCTTGCGCCCGCGCGGCTTCGAGCACCTTGATCGCCTGTTCGGATACGTCGCCGTGAAACGGCGTGTAGCGGATCACCACCCGGACAGCATCGCCGTGCTCGGCCATGATGTCCTTCACGATCGGATAGAATGCCCGGCACGACTCGCAGGCCGGATCGAAGAACTCCACGATTGTCACCGGCGCATCCTCAGTCCCGAGGACCGGTGAATGGGGCCTGACGAGGATCTCGGCAGTCTCCGCCGCGACCGACATTGCCTGCGGCGCAGGACGGGTGACGATCCAGGACGCGGCCGCGAAAATGGCGACAGCCACGGCCAAAACAGCCAAGAGAAGGTGTCTGCGGGTCATGCGGGCGTTTCCTTGCGAGATATGGCGGACAGGGCAGCGATCAGGCCGAAGGACAGGAGCGAGAGGGCCGGGATCGGCACGCCAAACAGGAGCTGGTTCTGGTCCGTGCAGGACGGTCCGGTAGCGGTGCAGGGCTGCACCTGTTCCGGCACAAGGCGGACGAAGAGCGCCAGGTGCCAGAGCGCGAAGACAGCGCCGAGACCTGCGAGCGCGATCGCATAGCGGGCGACCGACCGATCCTGCCACCAGAGCCCGAGCCCCAGCAGGACAGCGAGCGGGAACATGAAGGCGCGCTGAAACCAGCAGAGGGTGCAGGGCGCCTGACCCAACACCTCCCCTATGAACAGCACGGTCAGCGATGCCGCCAGTGCGAGTCCCCAGGCGAGAAAGAGGGCCGCCTCGCCTCGAAGCTCAGCCATCAGCAGCAATCCGCGATCTGAGACCCGCCGTGATTTCGGCCGCTGGCGTGCCATAGCTGAACAGCTCCACCAACTCACCTTCGGGATTGAAGAGGAAGATCTGCGAGCTGTGGCCCATGGTGTAGCCGTCGGGCGCCTGCTCCGCTTCGACCTTTTCGTGGTAGATCTTGAAAGTCTCCGCGGTCTTCTCGATCTGCTCGGACGTGCCGGCCAGCCCGATGATCTCCGGGTGGAACTGCGGCACGTATTCCGCAAGCGCCTCGACGTCGTCACGTTCAGAATCGACCGAGACGAAGAGGGGCTGAACGGCGTCCGCCTGCGGTCCGAGGTCGTCCATCACCTGCGCCATGTCGGCCAGCGTTGTGGGGCAGACATCCGGGCAATGGGTGAAGCGGAAGAAAACCAATGTCCACTGACCGCGGAAGTCTTCCTCGGTGCGCAGCATGCCGTCGTGTCCGGTCAACTCGAAGTCCGCGACGATGGCCGGCTCCGCCTCGGCGACCACGCTTGCCGAGGTGCCACGCTGCCACAACAGCCCGCCCGCAAAGGCCACGACGGCAAGGCCGGGCAGCAACAGCAAGCTTCGCGTTGGCTTCATGAGCATTGCCTTTCTCGACCAATCTTTGGCGGCCGGATACAAGCTACAGTGGGTAGAGGTTCGAGCACTTTCGGTCGGGTTGACCCGATGTTCCCGGCTTCGTGACCGCTTGTCATGCTGCTGGAGCAAATCTACAGCGACGGTAGATATGGAGGGACCTGCCAATGCTCGCCATCGGCATGCTTGCGCGACGGACCGGCACCAAGGTGCAGACGATCCGCTACTACGAACAGATCGGCCTCATGCCGGAGCCTGGCCGCACCGTGGGCGGGCAGCGCCGTTACGGCGATGCCGAGCTTGATCGGCTGGCCTTCATCCGCCACGCGCGGCAACTCGGGTTTACGCTGGACGCGATCCGGGAGCTGCTGGATCTTTCGGACAATCCCGAACGCTCCTGCGCCGATGTGGACACGATCGCCCAGCGACAGTTGCGCGAGGTCGAGGCACGGATCGCCCGCCTCGAGGCACTGAGGATCGAGCTGCGGCGCATGCTCAGCGAATGCGACCGCGACCGTGTGGCCGACTGTCGCGTGCTTGAGGTCCTGCGAGATCATGAGGAGTGCCTCTCCGAGCACGGCCGGATTGAAGCCTGATGCCTGCGGCGCTCATCTACCCGCTCGCCTGACTTGAGTAAGCCGGGCAGTCACTCGTGGACATCGCGGCGACGCCGGCGTGATGTCCGCAGCGGCCACAGCACTCCGGCTGCGGCGAAGACTTAGGGGGCCGGACATTACGGCTGGTCGTTCGAACGTGGTGAGTGGCGGTCCGAACTGGCACCCTGCTTCGGCGAAAGGTGATGCGATGGGAACGGCGACTGGAAACCTTCGGTCATGCTCGCCGGTTCTTCCGATCACAGCGGGCGAGGTGAAGGGAGAGACATCATGGACTTCGAGAGCCGGGAGGTGGAAGGGATCAGGATGCGCTGGGGCCGCTCCGGCGACGGCCCGCCTGTCGTGTTTCTTCATGGAATACCGACCTCGCCCGATCTTTGGCGGCGGGTCGTGAGTCGCCTGCCCGAAGCGCGGTGTCTGGCATGGGAGATGGTCGGGTACGGTGCATCGATCCCGGAGGGCGAGGGACGCGACCTCTCGGTGGCAAAGCAGGCCGATTACCTGGTTGCGTGGCTGCGCGAGATCGGCATCGACCAGGCGATCCTTGTCGGGCACGACCTTGGTGGCGGAGTGGCGCAGATCGCGGCCACGCGGTACCCCAAGCGCTGCTCCGGCCTCCTTCTGACGAACTCCATCTGCTACGATTCGTGGCCGATCCCGAGTGTGGTGGCGATGCAGAAGATGCGCGGTCTCCTGCCGCACGTGCCTGAACGCATGCTGCGGAAAATGATCGCAATGCTGTTTTACCGTGGCCACGACCAGCGCGACACTGGGGAGTCTGCGCTTCACGTACATTGGCGCCATTATTCTCAGAACGGCGCCGGCCTTGCCTTGGCGCGCCAGGTCGCAGGGTTGTCCGCGACCGACACGCTTGATGTCGCTCCGTCGCTTCCCAATCTCGATCTGCCCGCGCGCGTGGTGTGGGGGGCAGCCGACCAGTTCCAGAAGATCGCGTACGGCGAGCGGCTGGCCCGCGATCTGAGGGCGCCGCTGACGCGCATCGAGGGCGGAAAGCATTTCACGCCGGAAGACCATCCCGATGAAGTAGCTCAGGCCGTGCGGGCTCTCCTGAAGGAGCAGGCTGGCCGGAGCTCGGCAAGCCGGTAGGGGTAGGGCAAGCCGATCCCTAAAGCCGTAGTCCAAGCCTGCCGCGCCGGAGCGGCAGGATCGGCGCGGAACGAATAGCAGGATCTCCGTCTTGAACTGCCGAGGACACCCGCTGAAACGGAGGACGAGATGGCGGAGAACCGACATGACGAACCAGGAGAGGCGCGCGCGCGGAGCAGTACGCCGGAGTTGCTGACGGAGGCGATGTCGCACGTCACCAGCATGGTGCGCGGTGAGATGGACCTCTTCCGGGCAGAGATGCAGCAAAGCATGAACCAAGCCATGGCCGCGATCGGAATGATGGTCGCCGGAGTGGTGCTGATCCTCGTGGCGCTGAACGTTTTCGCAGCCGCTTTCGTGGCGTGGCTTACGCAAGCGGGCGTCGGGCCGGGCTGGTCCTCGGTCATTGTCGGCGGCGCGCTGGCGATCCTGGCTCTGATCCTGCTTCTGACCGGTAAGAACAAGCTCAAGCTCGTCAACCTTGCCCCGAAGCGCACCGCGAAGAACGTGCAGCGCGACGCCCACACGGTGAAGGAGGTGAGCCATGGCCACTGAAAGCCGTTCCCCTCGCGAGATTGAGCGAGATATCGAAGCCGAACGCGCGCGGCTGCGCGAGACGGTGGATGAAGCATTCAACCGCCTCACCTTCGAAGACGCGTGGAACCGCGCCGGCCTCTACATGCGCGACAACCGTGCCGAGTTCGGACAGACGCTCGGCGCAGTCATGCGGGAGCGCCCCGTGGGCGTGGCGCTGACCGCGATCGGCTTGGCTTGGTTGTTCTTTGGGCCGAAGTCGAATGTCGAGCCGCGCCGGGTCCGCTACGGCCGCCATGAGCGCGATCCACGGGACTTTGGCGCTGACCCCCTGGCACGGCAGCGCGATCCGGTCGCGGGTCAGCCGGCCGCGCGATCCGCGTATGCCTCGCCCACCGCGCCGGCGCGGCCGCCGTCGGACGCGGCGCGCACCGGATCATCTCATACGGGATCAGCGACAGGCGCGCACGCCCGCGGCTCTCGTGCGACAGAGCAAGGCACAGTTCCCTCGCCGTCCACCACCGGGGTCGGTGCCGGGCGTCCCGCCGGACCACCGTCGAGCGAACCGACCGCGCCCGGAAAGACCACGCCTCCGAAAGGCGATGCTGCGACACCGGGGGCTTCGCCGACGAACCGAGCATCTGGGCTCGATGCACCACACAGCGAGCCGCGGACGGGTCCCAAGCTCGCCGCTCCCGGGGCCGCACCGCACGAAAGCACGTCTCCAAGCTCGGCACCCCGAGCACCGGCCAAGGGCAGCACCGAGAAGAAGCCGTAAAGGAGATTGACGGCGCCTGCGCTTCACAAGATGGCGCCGCCTCCTTCACTCGTCCATGTCGGAGCCTGGCCGGCAAGTCCCTTTCTCCACCTACTCCGTTACCTCATGGCCTTCACGATCGGCTTTTTGCTCGTCGCGCTGCTCGGCGCCATCCATCACGTCAGCCTGCGCGGACTGGACCTTCTCAAGGGTGCCGTGGGTCGGCGTCCGAACCGGACCATCCTGCTTACCTTCATCGGGCTGCTCACGATCCACACGTTGGAGATCGTCCTGTTCGCCGCGGCCTACGCCGCGCTTCTGACGTGGCCGGCGATGGGCGACCTCTCCGCGGCAGACGCAGAGACCTGGAGTGGGCTCATCTATTTCTCCGGCATCAATTTCATCACGCTCGGCTACACCCAGATAGACGCCGAGGGACCGATCAGAATGATCAACATGATGCAATCTCTCGGCGGGTTCATGATCCTCACCTGGTCCGCGACCTTTATCTATTCCGCTTGGGAAGACGCGTTCAAATCCTGAGCCCGCGCGAGCGTGTCCAGCAGGAGCGGGAGGTTTGGAACGGCTTTCGGCCCGAATGAATTGTACGCGTTCGGCGAAACGAGGATGGAGAAGCGCCTTATGACCCGGATCAGCCTCCTCATTTTGCTGGCGCTGCCATTCACGGTTGGTTCCGTCGCTGTTTCCCAGCACTGGCACGACGCCGTGAACGCAGAAGATGTCGTGGGCCGCACGCTTTACGTGCTGCATGACGGGGCCGATGACGTCCGCCGCCGCTGGCACGAGACGCGGTACTTCAAGGGTATCGGATCGGAGTGGAAGGCTATCGGTGAGGTGGAGGATATCAGCCTCGCGCCAGAGGGGACGATGTCCGCGCTCATCTTCGGGATCGGGGGCGTCCTCGGCCTCGCGGAGCGGGAGGTCGAACTCCCGAAGGACAATATCCGCATCGTGGCGGACGAGGGCAAAGTGAAGGTTCATGGCGGGCAGGTTTTGATTGGAACGGCGGAACGCAACGGCCTGGGGAGAGCTGCGATGGCGAATTTCGCCTTCGTCACCAATCTCTCTCCGGATGCTGTGCAGGAGTTGGAAGAAGGTTCGGAATGAACTTCCACGTAGGACGCGTGGAACCCTTCCACATCCTCCTGCGTCATGTGCGCGGAAGATGATATCGGCAAAAGGAGGTAGACCATGGGTAATGCGAAGACGAAGCTGATGGCTGGCGTAGCCGCGATCGCGCTGCTCGGCACTCCGGCGATTGCCCAGACCTGGGAAGAGGAATTCGGCGACGCCTCGTCGATGCAGATGCAGGAGGCGGCTGGCCAGCGCGTGGTACTGGAGACCGGCGAGCCGCTGGGTAAGATCAGCGATTTCGCGATCCAGGACGACCAGCTCTACGTCATCGTCATCGCCGCCGAGGGCAATCCGGTGCCCATTCGTCTGGAGGACATGCGCTACGAGGGCGATGGCTTCGTGGCAGACGTGGACGCGGCCGACATCCGCAACGCCAGCATGGCCGACATCGAGGGGGCGAACCGCATTCATGACGAGGCCACGTTCGAGATGGCCTTCCGCGAGGTCGAGCGTCGTGGTGCCGTCGCCGCCGGCGAGGAGAACGTGAGCACCGAGACGGTTCAGACGGCCGGTGGTCAGTTCGTCGTGGAGCAGGCCGAGCCGAAAGTGACGGTGGACGTGCCGGACCCGCAGGTCTCGGTGAGCCAGAATGCGCCCGAAGTCACCGTCGAACAGCCTGAGCCGACGATCACCGTGACCCAGTCGAAGCCCGATGTCATGGTCGAGCAGCAAGCGCCGGTCGTGACCGTGGAGCAGGCGCAGCCGACCGTCTCGGTGGACATTCCTGAGCCGGTGGTAACGATCCAGATGCCGGAGCCGGACGTGAACGTGGCGCAGCAGCAGCCGAACGTCCAGGTGCAGCAGCCTGAGCCGGTGGTGCGCTTCGAGCGTCCCGAGCCGAACATCGTGATCGAGGACGCCGAGGCGCAGGTCCGCGTAAGCGAGGCCGAAGCTCAGGTGAACGTCACCACCGCCGACCAGGCACAGGTCGCCATCGACCAGGGCGAGCCGAACGTGGACATGCGCACGGCCGGTGACGCCGATGTCACCGTCAGCCAGGCAGACGCGAAGGTGCGCGTGGAGCCCGCCGAAGGCGCCAACGTGGCCGTCGAGCAGGCGGAAGCCGACGTGAATGTCGTCGAGGAAGAGCAGACGGCGGAAATCAGCCGCGACCAGCAGGTCCAGACGGAGGCCGAGATGGCCGCGGCGGACGGCTTCGTCATCATCGCCATCGAGGATCTGGACCCGGTCGAAATCGAAGGCACCGGCGTCTACGACCGGACCGGCGACCGCATCGGCGAGATCGAGCGGGTCATGAGTGATGAGCTAATCATCGAGGTCGGCGGTTTTCTGGGGTTGGGCGAGAAAGAGGTCGCCCTGCCGAAGGACCGCGTCTCGCTGCAGCGCTCCGAGGTGGGCGACATGGTGCGCGCCTATGTCGACACCACGGAAGAGCAGCTCGAGAACATGGCCGACGTGCAGTAGCATAAGCTGAAAAGCCGCTGGAAAGGGT
Organism: Tranquillimonas alkanivorans; assembly: GCF_900115595.1. Lineage (GTDB taxonomy): Bacteria > Pseudomonadota > Alphaproteobacteria > Rhodobacterales > Rhodobacteraceae > Tranquillimonas > Tranquillimonas alkanivorans. The sequence goes on along the minus strand of NZ_FOXA01000018.1, from coordinate 34,480 downwards.
GCCTGCGGACGCTTTTTCCGTGCGGGTCGCTCGGACCGCCCTCGCAGATTGGCGGAACTTTCGAGAAGCCGGGAGGTTGGGGACGTGTTCATGCGTTCATGCTGAGATCCTCCCCGCCCGCGGTGTCTGGTGCACCGCGGGCTTTTCTTGGCACACCTCGCCATTTGGCCGACCTCGGGTCCGGTGAAGGCTTCCCGCGTCGCCTCTGCCGTAGTCGGCATGTATATCGCTGACCGTCCTGGTAGTTTTTCTGGGGCGGCGAGCCGTCGCTGCGCTACTTCGCTTCCGCGTCAATTTTCGATTGCCGCGCCCTCGTCGGGATCAACTGCATTCCCGCCGCAGCCGGTGACCACGTGGTCCTTCAGGATCGTTACCGAGATGCCGGGCTTCAGGCTCAAGCTCGCGGCCTCCTGAAGCGCGGGCTCCACCGCTTCGAGAAGAGCTCGCACGTCTTCCCCGCATGCTCGCCCTCCGCTGCATTGCGAGCAGATAGAACGGGATCGGGCGAGAGTATTCGGGCGCTTCGAGGGGTTCTGGCGCCGGAACCGGGAGAACTATCGAGAGCTTCTTTTCCTGCAGGAGAGCGTGTTTATGGCAGCGAGGCGAGACGCGGAACGAGATGTCGAGGACGCTGGACATTGGAGGGTCGATCAAGGCCGGCGCCATTTGCGGAAACATCGTTGCTGGGGAGGTGCGCCTTTCACGTCGTGTGGAGACCCGGCGCGCGCGGCTTCCCGAACGGCAGGCGGACCCGCGCCGCTCATCAGCCTCGGGTCGAGTCCGATATCGGGCGGGGCGATCGTGAACGAGAGGCGGACCTGATGGTGCTCGAACCCGGAGAGACGTGCTGGCGCGTCGCGCAGGCGGATCGTTTCCGCGTCATCGTCGACGCCGCCGATTTTTTCCGCATCGCCAAGCAGGCGATGCTCCTGGCGGAGCACTCGATCATGCTCATCGGCTGGGACTTCGACACACGCATCGAGTTCGAGCCCGAGCACCAGACGCTGGAGGGGCCGGTCACGCTCGGCGCCTTCCTGGACTGGCTGCCGAGGCAGCGTCCGGACCTCGACGTTTACCTGCTCAAGTGGGACCTTGGCGGCCTGCAGATGATCGGGCGCAAACAGATGCCGTTCTTCGTGAAGAACTACCTCACCGACCCACGGCTCCACTTCCACCTCGACGGCGTGCACCCCCAGGGCGCCGCGCATCACTCGAAGATCATCGTGATCGACGACAGCCTGGCCTTCTGCGGCGGGATCGACATGACGACCTCCCGCTGGGACACGCGCGAGCACCTTGATGAGGATCCGCGCCGTACGGATCCGAACGGCGCCTCCTACAAAGCCTGGCACGATGCGACCACCCTGGTCTCCGGTCCGGCGGCACAAGCCCTGGGCGGCATCGCCCGGCATCGCTGGCGTCGCGCCACCCGCGAGGTGCCGAAGGATTATCTCCAGCCACGCGACCTCTGGCCCGAGGGGCTGGAGCCCGACTTCGAAAATATCCCGGTCGGCATCGCACGCTCCGCCCCCGCCTTCGACGAGGACGAGCAAATTCGAGAGATCGAGGCGCTCTATCTCGCCGCCATTGAGAGCACACAGCGCACGCTCTATATCGAGTCCCAGTACCTCGCCTCACGTACCCTTGCGGAGGCGCTGGTGCGGCGCCTCCGCGAGGCTGACGGGCCGGAAATTGTGCTCGTCCTGCCGGAGAATGCGGAAGGCTGGCTGCAGCGCCTGCCCATGGACGGCGCACGGCGCAAGCTTCTGAACATGCTGTGGCACGCCGACCGGCACGGGCGGTTTCGCGCCTACTATCCCGTCACCGAGGCGGGGAACTTGATTTACGTCCACGCCAAGGTGCTCGTCGCGGATGACACGCTGCTGCGCGTCGGGTCGTCCAACCTGAACAACCGCTCGATGGGCTTTGACACCGAGTGCGACCTCATCGTGGAAGCGGAAATGTTGCCCGAGCACCGGCGCGGCGGGTTCCGCGCGCGGGTGCTCGACATCCGCGACGACCTGGTCGCCGAGCATCTCGACGTTGACGTTGAGAAGTTGCGTGCGGAACTCGACCGTCAAGATGGCCACCTGATCCCGACGATCGACGCACTGATCGGCTCCGGCAGAACCCTACGTCGCTTCTCGCCGGGCAAGGTGCTGGACGAGGACAGCGTGCTGGCCGAGAACGAGCTGGCGGATCCGGAGAATGCGGATCCCGAGTTCCTGCATCGTCTCGCCGCCTCCCTGCACTCCGTGTGGACGAGGATGAACGACCAGGAGGCCTGACCCGGGGCGGCGTCACTGCGATATCCCTCCGGCCGGGCCCGCTGCTCTTCGAGCATCCTCGGCTCTCGTGCCTCCAGAGCGGCTCCCCACCGGGAGTTCTCCGGCCGCACGCCTCTGGTGCGCAGCTTCGGGCTTATTCCGATCTTCCAGCGCTTCATTGCGGGTACATGCTGTCTCGCGATAAGCTCCTTCCGGGAGCCGTCGGCTCTTAGGAACCGAGCGAAGTCTCTCCATGAGGGGAAGGAGATCGTGCCGGAAGGCGAAGTACTGCAGGACGACGTGACGGCGGTCCTCGGCCTGCCGTCCACATCGCGCATTCTGAAAGCCGTCTGCGCGCTGACGGGCGTGCGCTTCGCCGCGATCGCGCGAGTGACGCCGGAGCGCTGGATCACCTGCGCCTCTCTCGACCGGCTTGGTTTCGGCCTCGGGCCCGGCGACGAGCTCGACGTCAATTCGACGCTCTGCATCGAGGTGCGCGGCTGCGGCCGGACGATCATCGTCGACGACGTCGCGACCGACCCGCTTTACCGCGACCACTGGAAGCTGCGCCAATTCGGCATCACGAGCTACATCTCGGTGCCGATCGCCGACGAGGAAGGCGAATTCTTCGGCACGCTGTGCGGCCTCGACACGGAGATGCGCCCGCTCAACAGCCCCGAGGTGCTCGAAACCTTCGCGCTTTTCGCCGATCTCATCGCGGCACAGCTCGGCACCCACCGGGCGTTGGCCACGCAGGGGCGCGAGCTCAGGAGGGAGCGGTCCTTCGGCCGCGTCCGCGAGGAGTTCCTGGCCATGCTGGGCCACGATCTGCGCAACCCGGTCTCCGCCATCCAGGCTGGCGCGCGACTGCTCAAGCGCACGCCACTCGACGCGCGCAGCGCCGCGGTCGTGGAGCAGATCGACTCGAGCGCGGCGCGCATGGAGGATCTCATCCGCAACCTCCTCGACCTCGCGCGCGGCCGGCTTGGCGGCGGCATCCCGGTCGAGATCGATCCCGAGGCCGATATCCGCAACGCCTTCGAGGAGGTCGTCGCGGAAACGGAGACGGCGTCCGGTCGGACGATCCAAGCCGAGTTCGCCTGCGGAAAGCTGCCCTGCGATCCCGCCAGGATGGGCCAGCTCCTGTCGAACCTGCTCGGCAACGCCGTCACTCATGGGACGCCGGACGCGCCGATCCATGTGCGGGCCACCGAGCGGGACAGCCGCTTCGTGGTCTCGGTCACCAATGCCGGCGGCCCGCTCCCGCGCAAGATTCTGCGCTCGCTGTTCCAGCCCTTCAACCGCGGCCAAGCCGGCTCGAGCGGGGAAGGCTTAGGCCTCGGGCTCTACATCGCCTCGGAAATCGCCAAGGCGCATGGCGGCGAACTCACTGCGCATTCGAACGACGGCACCGTCACCTTCGCCATGACGATGCCCCTGCCGGCGCGTCCCGCCATCTCGGGTGCGGGCCTTCCCGGGGGCGGGGCGGCCGAGAAGCCTCCGACCTGACCGGCCGCGCAGACGGGCCACTCACCGGGACGGACGGAGGAGCGTCACGCCGAGCGCCTCGGCCAGCTCCGCCCGCCGTACGGGCTTTCTCAGGACCGCATCGGGCCGCAGGGCCATCATCCGCTCAAGGCTCGCGCGGCGGGTCGCCGCGGTGATGAAGACGACACGGATCTCCGGCAGTTCCGCGCGCAGCTCACGCACGGCATCGGCCCCGTCGGGGCCCGCGCCCAACTCCAGGTCGCTCAGAACCGCGTCCGGTCGCAGCCCCGCGAACCGCTCGCGCGCCTGCGCCGCCGAATGCGCGACCGCCATGACATGCAGACCCAGCTCCTCGCAATGATCGGCCAGGTCGAGCGCGATCAGGACATTGTCCTCGACGATGACCACAGACCGGCATATCCCCATGCATGCGCTCCCAACTCCCTGTTCTCGCGTCGCGTCGGAAGGTGGAGTTTCTCCGGCGCGTTGCAAAGAAAGATCATCGAAGGCCTCGCCTTGCGACACTGCCGCAACGTCCGACCCGGTCACGCCTTCGGCATCGTGCGCGAGCGGTGCTCTCACCGGCCAGGGGGCTTGACCCGGCGGCCCCGTGGCGCATAGGGAGCCCGTGAGGCACGCGATGGCGTCGCGTCGGCCGCCTCGGCCGCCAGCCTCTCTCGCTGACAGTCCTGCACGCCCGGACAGGGGCCGGTTGTCGAGACGGCGGCCACCCATGTGACGGAGATGTATTGATGGTGGAGCGCCTTTTCAGGTCCGCCTTGCCTCGTGCCGCCCGCTTCCCAAGCCACCGTCTGCGCCTGGCCGCAGGCCGATCAGGCCTTTTGGCGATGTGCCTCGCCATGGCCCTGCTGCCGGTGGGCGACACGCTCTCGAAGCTTCTGACGGAGGTGATATCGCCGCTGGAGATCACCCTGTGGCGGACCCTGGCCCAGGCTGCGCTCCTCGGCGGGCTGGCGCTTCTCCTGCGGCACCGGCTGCGCGGCAGGATGATCTCGCCGCTGGTGGCGCTCTCAGGCCTGCTCGTGTCGGTGACGCTGGTTTCCTTGATCTCGGCCTTCCACGTCATGCCGATCGCCACCGCGATCGCGATCTTCTTCGTCGAGCCGCTCCTGTTGACCCTGCTGGCCCGGCCCCTGCTCGGCGAGAGGGTCGGCCCGCGCCGCTACATCGCCGTCGGCGTGGGACTGGTGGGCGCCCTGATCGTGATCCGTCCTGGGATGTCGGAGTTCGGCCTCGCGGCCCTGCTGCCGGCCTTGGCCGCGCTGGCGTACGCGCTCAACATGATCGTCATGCGCCGCGCGACGCGGACGCGCTCGCCGCTGACGCTTCAGCTCGGGGCCTCGCTTTGCGGGGCGGGCCTGCTCGCCCTCGCCATGGCCGCCGCCCCAACCCTCGGCTGGCCAACCCCGCGGATCGCGGCCGCCCCGGCCTGGGCCTGGGGCGCGCTCGCGGCGGCCGGCGCGCTCGCAGCCGCGACCTTCCTGATGATCGCCTATGCCTTCGGCCGCGAGGAGGCGAGCCGCCTTGCACCGGTGCAGTATCTCGAGATCGTGGGCGCGACTGCGATGGGATTCCTGGTCTTCGGGGACCTGCCCGACGCGCTGACCTGTCTCGGCACGGCGATCATCCTGGCCTCGAGCGCCTATGTCTTCCACAGGGAGCGGGCGTCCGAGGGGGGCGAGGCTGCCACAGAGCGCAGCGCCGCAGGTGCGCCCGGGTCCGTCACGACAGCAGGCACTTGTCCGAACAAGTGAGCCGCCAGCGCAGCCCCTCCGGCGGATAGGCGATCTCCACCTCGCCGGCAAGCGTGCTGCGGACGATTGCATCGAGGACGATGCTGCCGAAGCCCTTCCGCTCCGGCGCGGCGACCGGGGGGCCGCCCCGCTCGGTCCAGGAAAGGGTGAGAATCCCGCCCTCCTCGGCCTCGCCGTCGACCGACCAAGCGATGTCGATCTGCCCCTCCTCGTTGGCGAGCGCGCCGTATTTTCCGGCGTTGGTCGCGAGCTCGTGGAAGGCCATGCCGAGGGCCTGCGCGGCATCGGCGGTCACGCCGACCCGGGGACCGCTCAGGTGTATCCGCGTGCCAATCAGGTCGCCGAAATGCGCGAGCTGCGCGCGGACGAGATCCTCGAGGAGCGCGCCGTCCCAGTCGTCGTTGACCAGGAGGTCGTGCGCGGCGGCCAGCGCCCGTAAGCGGCTCTCGAAGCGCGGGAAGAAATCCTCTGGCGTGGCGCGCCAGATCTGCCGCGCGATCGCCTGGATCAGGGCGATCGTGTTCTTGGAGCGATGGTTGATCTCGCGCATCAAAAGCTGGACGTGGCTCATGGCCTTCTCGCGCTCGGTGATGTCGAAGCCGGAGGCCACGATCTGCCGGACGCCGCCATCGTCGTCGAAGATCGGCGATAGCAACACGTCGATCGTCATGCGGCTCTCGCCGCGCATTCGGACGACCTCGTCGTATCGCACGGCCTCGCCGCGGGCCGCCGTGGCGACCGCTCCGCGCAGCCGCTCCGCGACCTCAGGGTCGTGCGACCACCAATAAGTCTCCCAAAAAGGCTTGCCGATCACCTCCTTGCGGGAGAGGCCGCCGGCCTTCAGTGCGGTCGCGTTGGCCTCGCGCAGCGTGCCATCGAGATCGAGCACGCCGATGAAGGCGACCGCGTTGTCGAGGATCAGCCGGAGCTGCCGCTCGTTGTCGCGCACCTTGCGCTCCATCCGGCGCCGGTCGGTGATGTCGAAATTGACCCCGATCATGCGCACCGGGCGCCCGGCCTGCCGGGCCACGATCCGGCCGCGCCCGGCGACGTGACGCAGCGCTCCGTCTGCGCGCCTGATCCGGAAGCCGGCCTCGAAGATCCCGCCGGTCTCGATCGCGCGCTCGAACGCGGCGCGGAGCTGGTCCCTGTCGTCGGGATGAACATGCTCGAAGAAGAGCTCGGAGGAGGCCGGCCGGTCGGGGTCGAGACCGAGGAGCGCGTAGAGCTGCGGCGTCCAGATGGCTCCGCCGGTGGTCAGGTCGAGATCCCAGGCGCCCATGCCGGCGGCCTCGTAGGCCAGCTCCAGACGCTCCTCGTTTTCCCGCAATTCGGCCTCCTGCGTGGCGCGCGCGGTGAGATCGTAAAAGTAGCAGACGACGCCGGGCCGGCCGTCGGGCAGGTGGATCTGCTCCAGCTTCCACTCGTAGGTCTCGACCGCGTCCCGGTCGTGGCGTCGCTCCCGCGTCGCCGAAGCGTGGTAGGGCTCTCCGGTTTCCAGCGTGCGCCGGAATTGCGCGATGGCCTCGGAGGCAAAGGGCTCGGGCCAGATGATCCGCAGAAGTTCGCCGAGATCGCGCCCGATCAGCGGCTCGATCCCCGCGAAGACGGGGGCCGCGCCGGCGCTGACCTGGATCAGCCGGAACTCGGCGTCGATGACGCAGATCCCGAAGGGCGCCGCCTCGATCACCTGGCGAAAGGTTTCCGATCCGGCGGGCGTCCCCGGAGCGTCGCTCCTCTGCTCGGTGATGTCCATAACGGTCCCTTTGACTTGCCAGGCCAGACCTGTCACCGGGTCGAGCGGTCCAAGCGTTTCACCGCGGTCGCGCAGCCAGCGGATTTTGCCGTCGCGGCGGCGAATGCGATACTCGATCTCGAAGGGGCCGAGCCGGCGGCTGGCGGCCTCCTGGAGCGCGCGCAAGCGCGCCTGGTCCTCCTTGACGACCCGCGCCCGGGTCACGGCGTCGGGGTCGACCGCCTCGGCGCGGTCCAGGTCCAGGATGCGGAACATCTCGCCAGACCACCAGGAGCGCCCCCGGGCGATGTCGAACTCGTAGAAGCCTACGCCCGGGGCGGTGTTCAGCCGGGCGTCGTGCCGCGATGCCTGGGCTTGGCGCTCTCGCGTGACATCGACATTGAGCCCGCGCAGCACCAGCGGTGTGCCGTCGGCCGCGCGTTCGATCGCGCCCCGGTCGTGGATGTGCCGGACTTCGCCGTCGGGCCGGACGATACGGAACTCGTGCTCGTAGCTGCCGCCGCGCTCCAGAAAGCAGGAGGTTTCCGCCTCGACCCGCATGCGGTCGTCCGGGTGCACCAGCCGCGTGAAGCCCTCCTCGGCCGTCGGCGCGCGGTCGAGGCCGTAGAGCTGCACCAGGCCCGCCGACCAAGTCAGCCGGTTCTCCGCCACGCGCCACTCGTAGGTGCCGCAGCCGCCGATCCGGTCGAGATGCTCCGTGTCGTGCTCTGCCCAATGCATACGTCCCTCCGGGCAAAGATGTTCCTGCCCATGCTATCATGTCGTGCCGCAATTATGCCGATTAAGATCCGACATGCCACCGCGAAGCCGCCAAAGGCAGGGGATCGCAGCCGGAAAGCGGCAAATCGCGCTTCGACGCATCACAGTGACGCGCTACTTCATGCCAATGGCGATCAAGAATCCTTTCCTGATCACCGGGGCCTCGGGCAAATCGGGGCGAGAGGTCCGCCGCGCCCTGTATTCGGCCGGCGCGCCCTCGCGGGCCGGAGTGCGAGAGCCGCGCCGCCCGGGGGAGGTTCGGTTGGATTTCCGCAACCCCCGTACCTGGGAGCCGGCGCTCGACGGGGCGCAGGGCGTCTTCCTGCTCCGCCCTCCGGCAATTGCCGACATCGACGAGACCCTCGGCCCATTCATCGACATGGCTCGGCGCCTCGGCATCGGACACATCGTGTTCCTGTCGGTCGCCGGGGCGGAGCGGAACCCGCTTCTGCCGCATGCCGCCGTGGAGCGGCGGTTGAGGGCGAGACCCGGCGACTGGACGATCCTGCGGCCTGGTTTCTTCGCACAGAACCTCGAAGACGCCTATCTTCGCGACATCCGGGAGGAAAACCGCCTCTACGTGCCGGCGGGGCACGGTCGGGTGGCCTTTCTCGATCTACGGGATCTTGGCGCGGCTGCGGCACTGTGCCTGTCGCACCCCGAGGCGCATCTCGGCCGGAGCTATACATTGACCGGTCCCGACGCGGTCACGTTCGACGCGGTGGCCGCGGCGCTGAGCCGCGCGACGGGACGCAAAATTGTCTATGAGCGCGCTTCAGTGCCGGGATATGTTCGCCACTTGCGGGCCCGCGGTGCCCCGGCCGGCCTCGTGACGGTGCAGACCCTGTTGCATGTGGGGCTGAGCTTTGGCCAAGCCGCGGAGGTCGCGCCCGATCTCGAGCGCATGCTCGGCCACCCCTCGCGGTCGATCTTTGATTATATCCGCGACAATGTTCAACTCTGGGCCGCCGCCGCGGAGGGGAAAGGATGAGGCCGAGAGGCAAGTCCTTTGCCGGATGTGGGGCGGTGCCAACCGGACCGTCAGTCCAACAGGCGGGAGCGATCAAAAGTCTCCTCCGCCCATCGCCGCAAACTTTTGCCCGAGGGGTTCAGGGCAATGATCTCGCCAATCTACCCGGCGGCCTGTCCGAGTATCTCGCCGCTCAGCGCAGCGTCGCGAGAGCGCTCTGCGAAAGGCTCTGATCTGCCGGATCAGAACCCAGCGCCTCGTCCTCGCCGGCCCGCAGCGTCAGGAACGAGTGCACAGATCTCTGCGCGCCGTTGCTCAGCTCCTCTGACCTTGCGAAGCCCATCTGCCACTCGGGCAAACTGCGCTCGGTAACGTCTCGCTATGCCGGGGATTGCGTTCGATCCGCTGAAACATGCCGTGACACGGTCCTCCGGCCCCTCAAGCACCTGAAAGAACAGCCGATCATTGTTGATGAGCAGCCCAGTGATGCTGTCCCGCGCATTGTTGGCCCGTGAGACCTTCAGCAACGCCCCGATGCTCCCGGTTAATTGCGGCCCGATTGCGGTGCTGGCGTAGGCGATCTGAAGCCTGCGTTCCCCCTTGAGCGACGTCCCTTCCCGTAGGTATGGACCCAAGATGAAAGTTAAGCCTGCGGATGTGCTGCGAAGCCACATTCGCGGGCCTTCTATCCGGTGCCAGGCGGGACCTTCCGGGATGCGGGAGACGAGAGACGAACAGCGGGGCGTCCGATCTGTCCCCGGATTCTGTGGACAAGCTGTGGGACAGGTAGCATCCGAGAGAGGCAACCCTACAGTGGCAAAGGGTTTTCCTCGACCTGCCTAAATTTCGGGCACGTCAGACTGTGGCGCCGGCGGCACGCCGCCTGTCAATCCGAATGGTTCGCTCGCGGCATCCGGGATCGCGTGTGTAGCCTCCGTGATCTATGGTCTGGGAGCCCAGAGGGAGAACAACGGATGGACGTCCAACTCGAGCGGGATCTGCGGGACGTGCTGGCGTATCTTGGCCTCCATCATGGACGCGCCGGACTGGCGCTCCAGGTGCGGCGACACCCTGATCGACCCACGCGCGAACTCGCACTCGTCCTGGTTCATCGCCTGACGGCAGCCCTCTCGCCGGATCGGAGCGGCGAGCAACCAAGGCCGCGCTGAGGCATCTCGGCTATCGCGTCATCTATCGCCCTGATCTGCCGGCAGAGACGCTGCCGCTGATAAGCGACGGCGGCCTCACTCCGGAGGCGCGCCAACGCGCGCTGGCGCGTTTTGATCTACCCGATGGGGCGGCCTGAACGCTGCTCTCAAGATCCTACACCAGACGTAGGTGCGCATTGTGAGAGGCTTTGCATGACAGCGTACGGCTCCGAGCCGCCTGACGCATCCGCCGCGCCGAGGATCAGGAACCACGTCTCCGGCACCCGCGTCGCCGCCAGCCGCACGATCATCATCGCGTCGGGACCGGCCCCGGCTTGCAATCGATCAGGGCGTAGCCTGGGCGCAGAGGATCGCCTCGAAGACGTCGGCCGGGCGGGAGGCCACCTTCGGCTGCAATGCAGCCACCCTCGACGACCACGACGGCCAAGTCTTCTCCGGGTGGGCCTGCCCCACGATCGACTCGCTACCGCGCGCGATGCCTACACGCGTTCTCCTCCGGGCGACAGACCGCGCCTGCATGGAGGAGGCGCCATGAAGTCCTTCCCGTTCCGGCGCAGCATTGGGAAGCGCCGTTCGGGGACACCTCCAATCACGCGTGGAAAGGCACCTCCCACCGGTCGAGCCGGTCTCACTGAGGCGGCCCGGAGCGTGGGGTCAGGATGGAGAGTTTTCGTCGGGCTGGTTGTCGCCGGAACCTTTAGGAGCGTTCCGGCCAAGCGAAGAAGGTGTGCTTGTTGCGCGGCCGCGCCGGCGGCTGACGACCACGCGGAACACGGTCAAGCTCGCGAAGAAGCCGAAGATCGTGAGGATTGTGGCGGTCGTGGCAAGCAGTGACATGAGGACTCCGAACCGGCAACGGGACGGGACGGTCTCCCTACAGAGAAGTTCCCGGACGTCAATTGCAACCGCTTGGGGAACCGGATTTTCGCGACATCGGCGATGAAGAAGGGGTAGTACCTCTCGGTGCCGAAGTGGTTGCCCGCCTCCACGCGGGTTGGCAGCCGAAACCCGTCGAACCAGGCGAAGTCGAGCAGGCGGCCTCCGAATGGCTGGAGACGGAAGGTCTTCTCGGAATTGACGTCGCTCCAGCGCTCCAGCCGGATCTCGTGGGGGCAGCCCTCGTCGTCGATCGTGATCTCGACCGCCTGCTCCAGCCCCTCATGGGTCACGGTCACCCGTGCCCGGTCCGCGCTCACCGCGTCCCAGCGCACACCGGGGCTGGGCAGCAGCGCCGCCGGGGTCCAGATGGCGGCCTCCGCCACAGTGCGGCCGAAGGCGGATCGGCGGTGGTCCTCGCCGTCGCCCCGCGCGACCGGCGCGATCCCCCAGAGCCAGAACCGGGTCCAGCGGCCGCTGTCGGAGCCAGCCACGCGCATGGCGCCGCCGCTTGCCTCCATGGCCCAGACGAAGCCCTCGGGTGCCGCAAGGATTTGGCGCGCCCGCATGTCGAGGTAGTTCGGCGCCTCCTTGCTTCCGAGACTGAACCGGCCGGTCATCTCGATCTCGGCCACGGTGAAAAGCGGCGTGCCCGGCCGGATAGTGCAGGTGAAGTAGCGTCGGGCAGGGTCGGGAAGCTCCGCCACCATGGCCGGATCGAACTGCTTCGGCGCGGCCGGCTGCGCCGCGGTCAGGCGCGCCCATTCGGTCCTGTCCGCCCGATAATCCGCCGCACGCCAGACGCCCAAGGCGCCGCCGGCGACCGCGGCAAAAAGTGCCAGGATGATCAACAGCTTCATGAGGATGCCTTTCGCGGCCAGACTGGCGGGCGGGCCGCCGGGGTGCCCTGACCTGGATCAAGTTCGGGCGGAGCAGCAACGAATGTGCCACGCGCGATCACGTTCGCGCCGAGGCCGGGAACGACAGGAGCAGATTTCCCGTTGCCTATCGGAAGCGAGCAGCCGAAATGACCGAACCGAACGTCGTAATCGTTGAAGACGAAGCGCTCCTGGCGCTCGACCTCGAGGACATCTGCCGGGAGTGTGGGTGCCGGGTGTTGGGCACCGCGACGAGCGCGGCCGAGGCCCGCCGGAAGTTCGCGGACCTCGACCCGATGGTCCTGATCACCGACATGGAGCTCGCGGACGGCTCGGACGGCGTCGAGGTGACCGAGACCCTGCGGCGGAGCCATCCCGGGATCGGCGTCATCTTCCTTGCCGCCACCACGTCATCCGAGAAGCTGCGGCGCATCGCCGGGAGCGGCCCCGACCGGCTCCTGCGCAAGCCGCTTCGGGTGTCCGATCTTCGAGACGCGCTCGCCGCCCTGACGCGGTAGGCGGGGTCGCGCACACCGGCCGGACGTGGCAGACGTCTCGCGACGGCCGGCGCTTGGGACAGCATCCGATGGACCCTCATCTCGAACAGGACCTGCGGGACGTGCTGGCGTTCCTCGGCCGCGGTGCGCCGGACAGGGACGGACTGGCGCTCCAGGTGCGGCGGCATCCGGACCAGCCCAAGCGCAACTTCGCGTTCCTGCTGGTGCACCGCCTCGACGGCGCTCCCCTGGCGTGCTGCGGGCTGGCCTGAGCGTGCCGCACGCCCTCAGGCCTCGGCCCCCATCGCCAGCCGGAGACCTGTATCGGTGACCGGTTTCGCCAGGACGAGGCGGGTTACCCCTGGACTATCCGATGTCTTCATCTCGCCGATGATCAGGAAGCGGGTCTCCGGCACGCGAGACTCGGCGAGCCGGACAATCATCATTCCGTCGAGCCCGGCCCCGAGCTGGCAGTCGATCAGGGCGTAATCGGGGCGAAGACGGAGGATCGACTCGAAGGCATCGGCCGGGCGCGAGGCCACCCGGAGCACCGTGAACCCCAACTCCTCGCAGCGTTCGCGGAGATCCTCGGCCTCAATGAAGTCGCTCTCGAGGATCACGACGGTCCTGCCGCGCTTGCGCGCCTTTGCCGGCGGCATTGATCCGTCTCCCTCGCGCGACCTCGGCATGGGCTCATCCTTCGCGAAACATAACACAGCTTACGCGAAGCTCGGCGCGCTGAGGGGCACATTCTAAACTGCGTTGCGACATTTCCCCTATCCTGCTGGAAAAGCAAGGAGAACGGACAGTGGCCCACATAGAGCTGGACCTGCGCGAGAGGCGCGCCATCGAGGAAATGTTGAACGCGAAGATTCCGGTTAGCAGGATCGCCGCTGAAATCGGGCGGCACCGTTCGACCGTCTACCGCGAGATCCGCCGCAATCGCTTCGAAGACGACGAACTGACTTACCTCAGTGGCTACTACGGGGTGAATGCGCAACGGTATGCAGATGCCAGGCGGACACGACGGCGCAAGCTGGTGCGCCTGGAAGAGCTCCGCGATGCGGTGGTCGCGCAACTGAAAGAAGGCTGGTCGCCGGAACAGATCGCCGGTCGCCTGGGCTATGAAGGCCTTCCTGTCCGGGTCAGCCACGAGACGATCTATGCCTACGTCTACGGCCCCGATGGCCGATCCGCTGAACTGGCGCGCTATCTGCCCAGCCGTCGCAAGAAGCGCCAGCCGCGATATGCCCGCAGACCGCGCGGCCAAGTCTTTCCGCCAGATCGATCCATCCATGAACGTCCGAAACACGTCTCGTCGCGCGAGATGTTCGGCGACTGGGAAGGCGATTTGATGATCTTCGAGCGCGCCCACGGCAACGCGAACGTCGCCTCGCTCATAGAACGCAAAACCCGTTTCGCCGTCCTCTTCCGCAACAACGACCGCAGCACCACGCATCTGATGAACCGGCTGATGGATGTCATGGCACCTCTCCCACAACCCGCGCGCCGCTCGATCACGTTCGACCGAGGTCTCGAGTTCCGGAACTGGCGTAAGCTCAAGCCGGGGATCGGAACCGACGTCTGGTTCTGCGATCCGCAAGCGCCGTGGCAAACTTTTGGTTTTCTTCCGCAACAACGACCGCAGCACCACGCATCTGATGAACCGGCTGATGGATGTCATGGCACCTCTCCCGCAACCTGCGCGCCGCTCGATCACGTTCGACCGGGGTCTCGAGTGCGCAGGCGCATGCACTTTTGCCGCCGCCGGAGGTCAAAACGGCAAGCCAACGGAGAAATCGACGTAGAACATAATTAATGATTGACTCGAGATCGGAGGCTAGAGCACGGTCGATGTATACAAAGACCGATCCAGCGCCGGAAGATGCTCCAGGCGTGACAAAACGAGGACGAACCGGCGTCCGAAGGGGAAGGAGCCAACAAATGCAGGCCTGTGATCTGACTGCCTCCGAGGCGCGCCGCAAGATCGGCACCAAGGAGCTTTCACCAGTGGAACTGCTGGAGTCCTGCCTTTCCCGGGTCGAGAAGGTCAACCCTCCGGTGAATGGGGTCGTCGCGATCGCGTACGAGGCGGCGCGGACGCGAGCTAAGGAAGCCGAGGCGCGGGTTTTGGAGGGGGCGCCGCTGCCGCCGCTGCATGGCCTCCCAGTCGGCATAAAGGATCTGGTAGAGACAAAGGACCTGACCACGACCTTCGGCTCCGAAATGTTCCGGCACAATGTGCCTGAGGCCGACGAGGCGCTTGTTGCCAACCTCCGGGACAAGGGGGCGAATATCTTCGCCAAGACCAACACACCGGAACACGGGGCGGGCGGCAATACCTTTAATCCGGTTTACGGCGTCAGCGGCAACCCGTTTGAGCCGTCGCGCACCTGCGGCGGGTCCTCTGGCGGATCGGCCATTGCGCTGGCCACCGGCATGATGCCACTGGCGCACGGATCCGACAATGCCGGCAGTTTGCGCATCCCGGCATCATATTGCGGCGTAGTGGGAATGCGTCCGACGGCAGGTGTTGTGGCATCAGACAAGCGATCCATCGGCACGACCCACTTCCCTGTCCAAGGGCCGATGGCCCGCACGGCAGAAGACGCTCTGATGATGCTCAAGGCCATGGCGACATCGGATCCGAGAGATCCTCTCGCTTCACTGGTGGACTGGTCGCTGGACCGGCCTGTTGACATCTCCGCACTCAAGATCGCCATTTCCGAGGACTTGGGCTTCGCACCGATCGAAGACGACCTGCGCGGAACGTTCCGGGAGCGGCTTGGTGCGTTCGGCAGCGTCTTTCGCAGCGTCGATCAGGCTCATCCCGACATGGGCAATGTGCAGCATGTCTACGAAGTGCTGCGCGCTTCGCATTACATTGGCATGTACGCCGAGAAGGAGCGCGAGCGGCCCGGCCAGTGGGGTCGCCTTGTGGCTCAGAACCTTGAACATGCTTCGCGGTTCTCGATCCGCGACGTCGGCCTCGCACTTGCAGAGCAGACAGAGATCTATCGCCGCGCCCAAGCATTCTTCCAAGAGTTCGACATTCTGATTACCCCGACCGTTGGCGTGTCGCCTTGGCCCAAGCACGAGGTCTACCCGGCCACGGTCAATGGCCGTCCGATGGCCAACTATTTCGAATACGTGGGGCTCACCTACGCGATCACTCTGCTGAATCATCCAGCAATTTCCATTCCTTGCGGCGTCGATCGGCACGGCTTGCCTTTCGGTATCCAGCTCGTCGGACGCCGCAATGAGGATCTCAAGCTATTGCACATCGCATGCGCAGTGGAACAGGTCTTGGCCGAGAGCCCCCACACACGGCGGCCCGTGCCTGACGTTGAGGCGTTGGAGAAGAACACTGTGCGCGACGAGATGGAGCCGGTGGTTTGATCCGGGCTGCGCTCACATCCGCTTTGCCGCTGCAGTAGGAGATGCCAGTGGAAATGCTCGTCAGGACGGACAGGGAGACCCTTAGGGACAAGGCGACCCATGTTATTCGTGAAGCCATCATGTCCCTGCATTATCGCCCGGGAGAGCCGCTAATTGAACGCCGTATCTGCGAGGATACCGGCGTCAGTCGCACCTCGGTTCGGGAGGCGCTGCGCCTTCTGGAGGCCGAAGGACTGGTGCGGCGGGAAAGCAGCAGGGGCCTTGTCGTGGCGGAGCTCACCGCCCATGAAATTCGCGATATTTTTGACCTTCGCCTTATACTCGAATCCGAGCTTCTACGCCGGTACATTGAGAAAGGCGCAGCCTCCGACCTTGAGGCGATGGCGGAACTTTTGGAGCAGGCGCAGCGGGAAGCAATACGCGACGGCGAGGATTACACCCGCGTGCTCAGCCGCTTCGTACAGCGTATCTGGGAGGGCGGTGGCAATCATGTCGCAGCGCGGATGCTGGAGGCTCTGTTAAGCCGGATCAACTACATCCGCGTAATCCTTTACCGTACTACTTCACGGGAAGAGCATTTCCACACCATAGGCCTGCTGCGCTCCGTGCTCGAAGAAATCGAAGCGGGAGACGCGGAAAGAGCCGTGGAGGTCTACCGCAGCTACTTAACGCGCGCGCTCAACCGAATGGTCGAGATCATTGAAGCGCAGAAGCCAAGGTGAACCCGCTGGTATTCCGCCTCTCCGGGTAATGGAGCGAACGCCGGGACGTCAGAGGCAGAAAGGAAAAAGGGAAGATACATGCAGGACACGGCGCGGGACAGGGCGATTGCGCGGGGACGCAGCTACCTTACCTCAGGAGAGTTTCTGGATACGCTTCGCAGCCTCGTGGCAGTGCGGAGCGAGAGCCATCCGCCCCTGAGCAAGTCGGAGCTGGAGCGCTACTGCCATGAGGCCGTGGGGCCGTATCTGGAGAAGATGGGCTTCACCATCGACATCTTCGACAACCCGTTGCCACAGCACGGACCCTTCCTCGTCGCCCGCCGGATTGAGGGAAAAAACCTGCCGACCGTGCTGGTCTATGGTCACGGTGACGTGGTGCGAGCGATGCCAGAGCGCTGGCGCGAGGACCTGGATCCCTGGGCAATGAAAATAGAGGGAAACCGCGTCTACGGGCGGGGCACGGTCGATAACAAGGGCCAGCATCTAATTGCAATCGACGCGCTCCGTGCTGTGATTGAGGAGCGCGGGGCCCTCGGCTTCAACGCCAAAGTTCTAATCGAGATGGGCGAGGAGGCCGGTTCGCCGGGGCTTGCGCAGTTTCTTACCGATCGAAAGGCGCTTTTGGCTTCAGACGTATTTATTGCGCTCGATGGCCCGCGCCAGAACATGGACGTCGCCGACATCACACTCGGGACCCGGGGCGGCCTGTCCGTCGATCTCGTTGTCGACCTGCGGGAGGGTAGCCATCATTCCGGTCACTGGGGCGGCCTACTTAAGGACCCCGCGGTGGTCTTATCTCACGCGATCTCGACCATTATCTCGCGCGAAGGACGTATCATGGTTGACGGCTGGCGGCCCAAGCATGTGCCGCAGGCGGTGCGCGAGGCGAGCCAGGCAGTGCGTGTTAAGGACCTGCCCGGCGCACCGGTGCCCGACGAAGGGTGGGGCGAACCGGGCATGAGCCGGGCGGAACGTATCTACGCGTGGAACAGTGCGATCGTTCTGTCTACGATCAGCGGCCAGCCGGAAAATCCAGTGCCAGCAGTCTCAGGAGTGGCGAAGGCGCGGATCCAACTGCGCCACACCGTCGACACAAGTGCCGAGGACGTGGCTCCCGCACTCCGACGGCATCTGGATGAACAAGGTTTTCCGGAGGTTGCGGTAGAGCTTGTCTCAGAACGCGACATGTTTCCGCCCTCGCGCACGGATCCAGATGACCCTTGGGTTAAGCTGGTCGCCTCCTCAATGGAAAAGACCATGGCGCAGGCGCCGAATATCATTCCGACCATCGGAGCCTCCGGACCCTCGGAGTATTTCAAGCAGACGCTCGGCGTGCCGGTCATGTGGCTGCCGCAGAGCTACGGCGGATGCGGCCAGCACGGACCGGACGAACACGGGCTGTTAGAACTGTACGAGGACGGGCTTGCGATGATGTCCGGCGTTTTCTGGGACATCGGCGCCGCTTCCGCGGCCGACGGCAACGTTGCCGGCGGAGTGGAAGCGAGCTCCGCCTGAGCGGCCGGACGCTCGAGGAAATACGAGCAGAGCGCCGGACAAAGCGAAGCAACAGCAAAAACGTAGATATCTAACAAAAAAGATGCTCGGCTAAACGGGCGCGCCTCACCAACGAAAAGGGAGAAATACAATGCTACTGAAGAAAAAAAGTATTCTGGCCGGCATGATGGCGGCCGCCGGCGCCGTCGGGTTCGCCGCGCCCGTCGTGGCGCAGGACGAGAAGCTGCTGATGGTGACCAGTACCTTCCCGATGACTTCCCCGACGCCTTATGCCGAGAGCAACGCACAGATGTACTCCGTGTGGTGCCAGACGTATGGTTGCCTTGGGCGCTACAACTACGCCGAGAAAGAGTACCAGGGGATCCTTGTGGACGACTGGGAGGTGGTCGATCCGAACACCTGGCGCTTTCACTTGCGCGAAGACCTAGTCCGGCACGACGGTGGGTCGGGCCCGACGACGAAGGACGTTCTGCACTCCTACGATCGCGTTATGAACGATCCCGATAGCATCCAGAAAAACATCTTCAGCGAGGTCGAGACGATCCGCGCGATCGACGACCATACGTTCGAGATCGTGACCAAGGAACCGTTAGCGTCCCTCCTCTCCTACATCTTCGACCGCTTCATCATCACAAGTGCTGAGTTGGCGGACGCCCATGAAAATCCAGACGAGGAAGCAGCCCACGGCTGGGGACCCTATAAGCTCAAATCCTACATGCTGGATCAGGAAATCGCGCTCGAGAAGAACGCTGACTTCCCCGGCACCTCCGAATCCGCGCCGGACACCGCGGTCTACCGCCAAATCCGTGAAGCCGAACAGCGCGTCACCGCACTGATGAACGGCGAGGTGCAAATCGCCCGCCTCATCCCGCCGCAACTCGTATCGCGGCTGGAGGGGAACGATTCGGTCAAGCTGGTAGAGAGTCCATCCATTGAGCAGATGTTCCTTGCGTTCAACCCAAAGTTTGAGCCCTGGACCGATGTCCGGGTCAGGCAGGCCGCGGCGCATGCGATCAACAAAGACCTGATTATCGATCGCTTTCTCATGGGACTAGCCGACCGGCTGGACGGTCCACTGGGCGAGCAGCAGATCTGTTACACGGGACCGCTCGACTACATAATCGACTATGACCCCGAGGAGTCCCGCCGCCTATTGGCCGAGGCTGGCTACGAAGACGGCGGTCCGGAAATTGAGTTCATGACAGCATCCGGGCGCTATATCTCCGATCGCCAAGTTTCGGAGATTGTGACGCAGATGCTGACAGAGGTGGGCTTCCAAGTCGATCTCCAGGTTCCGGAATATGCCAACCTGACCGCCGCGATGCGGAACGGCGAACTGCCGATGTACTACCTTGGACGCGGCCTCTTTCTCGACCCCTCCGAGCCGCTTTCGCAGTACCTTGAGACGGACGTGACGCAGCGGATTGGATATTCCAACCCGGAGCTCGACGCACTGCTTCAGAAGGAGCGCCAGACCCTAGATCCCGATGAGCGTTGCCAAGTGGTCCGAGAGGCAGCCGAGCTAATTGCCGAGGAAGTGCCGATGTTCTTCATGTGGTCGCACCGCTTGGTACATGGCGTACAGAAGGGTATTGACTGGGAGGCCAGCGCCGACGGCGAGGTGTGGCTAGCCGACGTCGAGATGTAAGACGTCTCTCTAAACCGGCCTGCGTTTCGGGTGCAGGCCGGTTTTTTCGCATTTCGTTGGAGAACCTTGGGGAACGGGCACTTGCTACACCTGATAACAACGAGGCTGTTAGGCGCAATACCAGTGCTTCTACTGGTTACGATGGCCATCTTCGGCCTGCTGCGCCTGGCGCCGGGGGACGCGGCGGATTTGCTGCTGCCCGATGACGCTACCGACGAACAGGTGGCCGAAACGCGGGAGGCATGGGGCCTCGACCGACCGATTTGGATTCAGTACGGGCAGTTTCTGAGTAATCTTGCCCGCTTTGATCTGGGTGAGTCCTATCGCTATCGCGCACCCGTGTTTGAACTTATCGGCGAACGCCTACCAGCCACGCTGGAACTTTCGTTCTATGCCCTGCTCCTGGCGGTCGTCGTGGCGGTGCCCTTGGGTGTTCTAGCCGCGCTGAAAAAGGGTAAAACCGTCGACGCGGTGGTCTCTGTCGTTGCTGTCTCTGGCGTCAGCGCACCCTCTTTCTGGGTCGGTATCCTGCTGGTGCTGTTCTTTTCCGGCTATCTAAACCTGTTTCCCTCCAGCGGGCAGCTGCCCTACGGGGTCACCGTGCCCGAGATCACCGGTTTCGTGACGCTAGATGCGTTACTCTCCGGCTCTTGGGATGCCCTATACGAAGGATTTCGTTACCTGGCCCTTCCCGCGCTGACACTGGCGTTGGCAATGATTGGGATTATATCCCGCATCACGCGCGCCTCGGTGATCGACGCCGGGCAGGAAGAACACGTCTTCACTGCGGTGGCCAAAGGCATGAGCCGCCGAGCGATTGTTCGCCGGCACCTTCTCCCAAATGCCGCGATACCGGTAGTTACGATCATTGGCCTTGAGTTGGGCGCACTCATCAGCGGGTCGATCATCGTTGAGGTGGTATTCTCCTGGCCCGGGATCGGCACCCTGCTCTTTCAGGCTATCAGCGTCCGGGACATGCCGCTGACCACAGGAATCGTTGCCTCCTATACGATCATATTCATCACACTGAACCTACTGATCGATATTTTCTACGTTTTCGTCGACCCGCGGCTGCGCGGCAGCAAGGGCTAACCATGAAGCTAGATCTCCTCAATCTTAAGTTTCTCTTGGGCGCATCCATGCTGAGCTTCGTCCTATTCCTCGCGCTTTTTGGATCTTGGCTCACGCCATTCGATCCAAATCGCCAGAACCTGCTCGCCTCCCTCCTGCCGCCCCTGACCGATGGTCATATCCTAGGCACTGACCATCTCGGCCGCGATATCCTCGCGCGGATCATTTCTGGGGCGAAGGTTTCGCTGGCGATCGCCGCGTCAGTCGTGCTGATTTCGGGCGTTGTGGGTGTACTGGTCGGGGCACTGTCGGGCTATCTCCGCGGCACACCAGACCTAATCACACAGAAAGTCGTGGAGTCTTTTTGGGCCTTCCCGCCAATCCTTCTGGCCATCGCGATCCTCGCCTTCTTCGGCCAAAGCTTGGCGAACGTCATTCTGGCCCTGACCATCCAGCGCTGGATTCCCTACTCGCGGATCACTCGCGCGCAGGCAATGGTCCTGCGGTCGTTGGCCTACGTGGAGGCCTCTAAGGTGATGGGCGGCGGGCTGGGGTGGATAATGCGACGCCACATCCTGCCCAACCTCATGGCGTCGGCAGTCATCGTCGCAACGTTCTCCATGGCCACCGCGATCCTCGCCGAAGCGTCCCTCAGTTTCCTCGGCCTAGGTGTGCCGCCGCAGATCGCGACCTGGGGCGGGATGCTCGCTGAAGGCCGCTCCTACATCACCCGCGCGTGGTGGCTCGCCGTAATGCCCGGCCTTGGCATATTCATCACGGTCCTCGCGCTGAACCTCCTCGGAGATTGGCTGCGCGACCAGTTTGACCCGAAAAAGAACCTGAACCTGACATGACACCACATACAGCCAACGCGGCCGACTCGCCCGCCGCGGCCGAACCGCCGGTTATCTCCGCACGAAACCTTTCCCTTTTCGTGCGCGATGGCCGCAAGCGGATCCGGATCGTCTCGGACGTTTCCTTTGACATCGCCCGCGGAGAGTTCTTCGCTCTGGTCGGTGAGAGCGGTTCGGGCAAGACGATGATGGCCCGTGCCATCATGCGCCTGCTGCCGAAACGCATGCTGGAGATCGAGGGTGAACTGTCGTTCTCCGGCGTTCCGCTAACCGATCTGCCTGAGGCTCGCATGCGCGGCCTGCGCGGCGGCGCGATCTCGATGATCTTCCAGGAGCCGATGACTTCCCTCGATCCACTCATGCAGATCGGGCGCCAGATCGAAGAGACAATGGAAGTGCACAGTGACCTGCGCCGCAAGGAACGGCAGGAACGGGTCGAGCAGCTACTCTCCGAGGTACGCTTCGACGCTCCCGCCAAGGTCGCGCGGATGTATCCGAACGAACTTTCAGGAGGTATGCGTCAGCGTGCTATGATCGCGATGGCGCTGGCCAACAACCCGAAGCTGCTGATTGCAGACGAACCGACAACGGCACTGGACGTGACCATCCAGCGCGAGGTGATGGAGATCATCCAGCGGCTGCGTGAGAAACACGACCTTTCGGTGCTGTTCATCTCGCACGACCTGTCGCTCGTTCATCAATACGCTGACCGGGTCGGCGTTCTCTATGCCGGAATGCTGATGGAATGCGGGGACGAGCGGGACGTGATCGGCAGCTCCGCCCATCCCTACACGGCGGCGCTGCTGAACTGTGCGCCGCGAAGACGCATTGATGGCGAGCGGCGACAGGGCATCCCTGGCGTCGTGCCGTCGCCGTTGAATTGGGAGACGGGTTGCCGCTTCCGCGACCGCTGCAAATACGCCGACGCCAAGTGTGCTGCCGCTCCAGTGCCAGTGACTGAGCTTAAGGCAGGATGGTTCACTCGCTGTATAAGGCCGCTGTCATGATCCACTCCAAGCACGAAAAGAGACTTTCCGCACGGGACATTCGCAAAACTTTCGTACGGTCGAACGGCTGGTTCGCCCGCGCCTCGGAGACCCATGCACTGAAAGGCGTCAGCTTCGACGTAGAGGCAGGCGAGATCTTCGGGATTGTCGGAGAAAGCGGCTGCGGAAAGTCGACCCTGGCCCGAATCCTCGTCGGCTTGGAGAATGCGGATGGTGGAAGCCTCTCAATCAGTGGCCGGACGCTATTTCGTGCGGACGGTCCAGAGCTTCCGCCGGTGCAAAGAGGCATCCAGATGGTTTTCCAAGACCCATATGCTTCCCTGAACCCTAGGATGAAGGTGGGTGACGTTGTGGCCGAGGGACTCGCCATTGCGGGCGTTCCACGGGAGGAGCGTGAAAGGCGGGTCGCCGAGACGCTCACGCTGGTCGGACTTTCCGCAGCAGATTCCCAGAAGCATGCCTTCCAGTTCTCCGGCGGTCAGAGACAACGGATTTGCATCGCGCGTGCTCTGGTGATGGAGCCGCGGTTTCTTGTTGCCGACGAAGCAGTTTCAGCGCTGGATGTCTCCGTTCAGATGCAGATATTAAATATGATCCTTGACCTTCGCGATCGCATCGGACTGTCGATTATTTTTATCACGCACGACATCTCCGTTGTAGAATACATCTGCGATCGCGTAATGGTCATGTATGATGGTCGGGTCGTAGAGCACGGGCCAGCCCAAGCTGTATTGGATCACCCATCTGAGGCATACACGCAAAAACTGATCGCATCGGTGCCACGCCTAGCTTCCACCGCGGACCGTCGTCTTTCTCATGACCAGAATGGCCCCCGTCGTTCAGTCCGAGCAACTTCCTTGGGCGGCGACCTCTGCCAGAGCCAGGTCAGTCGCTCGGACGGCGTCTGACGTGCCTTTAATGGGAGGACGATTTCTTGTGCTTGCACGATGACAGCAAGCCTCCGATCACTCTACTCTCCTCTATCCCAAAGGGTGTCCGGCACACCGTGAAGTAAGATATCTAATTTCTTGACGGCGGCACTGCGCCCGAGCTACCGATGAAGCTGTCTGTCTTGAGAGCAAGTGGCCATTGGACCTTTCGAGACGTCGTTGTCCGCCATCGGGGACGTCACCCGACGTAGAGCCGGTTTCGGGATGACGGGTACGTTGAGGTTACGGAGCATATGGATAATTCTTCAGACGAAGTCATGACACAGGCTGAAATCGAAGCGATCCTGTCGCTCGTCGAGAGATCGGCCTTCGATAGCATCGAAATCTCGATGGGTCAGACGCGGATCTTCGCGAGCAAGACCGCGGATCTTCGTGCGGCACCGACGATGACGGAGCCGTCTTCGGCGCGCGCGACAGTGGCCGAGGATATCTCGAAAGAGCCCAAGCAGCCTGTCTCGCCATCTTCCCGCGATGGCGAGACGCCGCCGACGGGGAGCCCGCTAACGGAGGGTCCGCCCGCTGGTACCAAATCCGTAAAGGCACCGGTGGTCGGCACGTTTTACGTGGCGCCCGAACCAGGCGCGAGGCCCTTTGTCGAGCTCGGCCAGTCCGTGGCGGAGGACACGACTGTCGGCCTCATCGAGGTCATGAAAACTTTCATCGACGTCAAGGCTGGGTGCGTCGGCACCATCGTCCGGTGCCGTGTCGAGAATGGCATGAGCGTGGAGTTCGACCAGCCCCTGTTCGAAGTGGAGCCAGCGGAGGCATGACATGCCCGACAGCCGTGTGCACCTGATCGACACCACACTGAGGGACGGTCAGCAGAGCCTTTGGGCGCTAAATATGCGGACCGGCACCATGTTGGCGGCGCTAGAGCATCTCGACCGGGCAGGCTTCGAAGCAATGGAGTTCTTCGTTCCGGTCGTTCAGATCAAGAAAATGGTTCGCGACCTGAAGGAAGATCCGTTCGAGTGGCTCCGCCTCGGCGCACGCAAGGCCCGTAAGACCCCGCTGCGGCTGCATGCCGGCTATCGCAGCGGGTTGGGTAAGGTGCCCGAATCCGTTGGCAAACTGCTGGTACAGAAAGTGATCGACAACGGGATCACGGTGGCCCGGATCTCGGACCCTTGGAACGATTTTGACCTGCTGCGCGAGGAGCATGACGGCCTGCGCGCGATGGGAATGGAATCTGTCGTTAACATCGTTTACTCGGTTTCTCCACGGCATACTGATGCGTATTTCCTAGACCGCGTCGCCAAGGCGGCGAGTCTGCATCCGTGGCGACTGTGCCTCAAAGACGTAGGCGGGCTGATGACGCCCGAACGGATGGCGCAACTATTGCCGCGCATCGCCGACATCGCCGGCGACATTCCAATCGAGTTCCATGGGCACTGCAATAACGGGCTGGCCACCTACAACGTGCAGAAAGCCGTCGAGCTGGGCGTACGGCACGTGCATACAGCGGTGCCACCGTTGGCCGACGGATCGTCGCAGCCCTCCGTCATAGCAGTCGCAAAGAATTTGCAGGCCGCGGGATACGATATACCTATTGACATTGCCGAGATCGGAGCTGCGCAGGCTCATCTTGAGGCGGTGGCCCGGATCGAGGAAATGCCCGTCGGCCGGCCCCGCGCCTTCGATGCGACCATCTATGAGCACCAAGTGCCTGGGGGAATGATATCCAACCTCGAATACCAGCTTCGAAAGGTCGGGATGGGACATCGGCTGCCTGAGGTTCTAGAAGAAACGGCGCGGGTGCGCGCCGATTTTGGCTACCCGATCATGATTACGCCCCTGTCCCAGTTCGTCGGCACGCAGGCGGTAGTAAATGTGATTACGAGCCAGCGCTATGCTCAGGTAACAGATCCCTCAATCCAGTACGCACTCGGGCTCTGGGGGCGCGAAGCCCTGGAGCACATGGACCCTGACGTGCGGGACCGTATCCTCGACCGCCCCAGAGCGCGCGAAATTGCAGCACAGGACTACCCGCAACCCGGTCTCGACGAATTGCGCAGGCAGTACGGCGAACGCCTCAGCGACGAAGAGCTAATTCTTCGCACCTACGTGGATGCCGACGCGGTCGATCTGGTGAGGCGTCTGCCCCCACCGACCGAGGACAGTTTGCCTGGGCACTCGATCGTCGAGCTCGTGGCGCGCCTCAGCCGTGTCGAGAACCGCAGGGTCGTGTCGGTGCTCCATGGTGACGTCTCCGTGACCCTGCGCAAGTCGGCTGAGACCGGCCCGCCGCAGCGCAGCCCGGAGCAGTAAGCGCAGCGGGCAGAAGGCCCGTCCGACGCGGTGCGCAAGAACCACAATACCATTTTTCGAGGCAACGAACAAAGTTGCCTAAACCACCGGGAGGAAGAAAATGAAAACACTTACGAAACTGCTCCAAGGGATCGCTGTCGCGGCGACGGTCGCACCAATGGCCGCGCACAGCCAAGACTTGCGTGTGCTTAGCAGCTGGAGCGAAAGCTACGCGCCGGTAACCGAGGTGCTCGACCCGTTTCTTGAGAAGCTGGAGGAGGAATCCGGCGGCTCAATGACCTTGACCAGGTTCGGACCGGAAACCGTCCCGCCCTTCGAGCAACTGGACCCGGTGTCTCGCGGGCTGTTCGACATGCTCTTCACCAACGGAGCCTATCACTACAACGACACGGCCGTCGGCATGTCACTGGACGCCCTTGATGGCACTGCGTCTGATCTGCGCGAGGCCGGTGTCTGGGACTTCGTGGACCAGCACTACCAAGACCGAGGCCTCAAGCTAATCGCAGTTCTCTACGATCTGAACGGATATCACATCATGTTGAAGGAGCCGCTGGGCGACGATGCGCTTTCCGGTCGTCGTATTCGCGGCACCCCGATCTACCATCCGGTGATCGAAGCGCTTGGCGGGTCCCCAGTGGTCCTGCCGGGAAGCGAGATCTATCCCGCCCTCGAGCGCGGTGTAGTCGACGGAGCGGCATGGCCGACCGTCGGCGCCGTTGGATTCCGCTGGTTCGAGGTTGCAGACCACATGATCCGGCCGTCCTTCGGGCAGGTCGGACATCCTGTCTTCATGAGCTTGGACACATGGAACAGCCTTGATGCTTCAACCCAGGAGACGATCGCCCGCGCCGCCGAGGCCTACGAGGCCGAAGCGGTTGAGAACTTCAATCAGGTGGTCTCGGAAGAGGAGGCTGTACTGGCCGAGGAGGGCATGACCGTGACCGAGCTGGCAGACAGCTATGCTGAACAGCTAAACGAGGCATGGTACAGCGGCGTGATGGAGCTGGCTGCTGAGCAAAGCTCCGAGGCGATCGCGACTCTTCGCGAGATGGCACGCGAGGCCGGCCTCGCTCCCTGAGCCCAGACCCGGCACCAATTCCGGCGTCCCCGCAAGTAGCGGGGGCGCCTTTTTCCGATGGAGAATGAACATGAGCGGTAATGACTCCACGCGGGCGGGCAGACGCGCTGCGCGGGTCCACGATGCAATTTCTTTCATAGGCTTCGCGTGCGGCGCGGGCGCGCTGGGGCTGATCGTCGTCATCTACGCCTACGAAGTCACCATGCGTTATTTCTTCATCGCGCCGACCACGTGGGCGAGCGATCTCGTGACCTTCCTGCTGCTACTTTCCGTATTCCTGGTGATACCGTGGCTGACGAAGGAAGGCGGTCACGTAGCCGTCACCTTGGTGCCCGACCTGCTGCCGCGAAGGGCTGGCACCGCGCTCTTGCGCCTAGGTTTCTTCGCCGGGGCGGTCGCTTGCTTCTGGTCGGGGTGGATCAGCCTGCAAGAGAATTTCGTGCTCTATGACCGCGGCACGTCGACGCTCACCACGATCCGCATCCCCAAATGGACACTCGCGGTGTTCATCACGTATGGCCTCGTGAATTCGGGCGTCTACTTCCTGCTGGCGGCAGTCTTCGGACCGAATGCGGCTGATGATGGGGAGGCCCGTCATGCTTGACGGCATCCCCGCTGTCGCTGCGGGCATTGGACTTTTGCTGTTCCTCATGTCGATGGGTCTGCCGGTCTTCGTCGCATTCATGCTGGTCAACCTAGTCGCGGTCGGCGCGATCATGGGCCCCGCCGGCTACGGCATGTTCATCAACAGCGTGTACGACACCACGACCACAGGTGCGCTGGTCACAATCCCGCTTTTCATTCTGATGGGGGAGGTGCTGTTCCGTTCCAATGCAGTTGACGTGCTCTTCCGGTCGATTGATACGCTGGTGGGCACGGTCCGCGGGCGCCAGTACGTCTTGGCGATCGTGCTGTCGACGGTCTTCAGTACCCTGTCCGGCGCCGCGATGGGCGTCGCCGCGATGCTAAGCCGGTCGTTGCTGCCGACAATGATCAAGCGCGGCTACGACCCTGGTTTGTCAATCGGCAACATCCTTGCTGGTGCGAGCCTCGCGCCGCTAATCCCCCCGAGCGTGCTGGTCATCATCATCGGTACCATCGCCAAGGTCTCCATCGCAGGGCTACTTGTCGCTGGCATCCTGCCGGGCCTGATGCTTGCAGCGTTGTTTCTGACCTATTCATTTCTGCGCGTCTGGCGGGACCCTGGGCTTGCGCCTACCGACGAGGATACGACGACTCGCCCGAGCGTGGGCGAGGTCGCAATCGCGCTGGTCCGGCTAATCCCGTTCTCGATCGTGATCATGATGGTGATGGGCCTCATCCTACTGGGGGTTGCCACCCCCACCGAGGCCGGCGCAATGGGCGTCCTCGGAGCGCTGATGACCGCGGCGATCTATCGGCGTCTTGGTCTTGCGATGATACGGGATTCACTCGGTGCCACCGCACGCATCTCGGCGATGATCCTGATCATCATGGCGTCGTCAAAGCTCTTCAGCCAGCTGTTAGCCTTCACTGGCGGCGCAACGGCACTGACCCAGATGGTCGTTGGGCTCGACCTTGGCTCGTGGGGCATGCTGCTCGTACTGATGGCCCTGCCATTCCTGCTGTGCATGTTCATCGACCAGATTGCGCTCATGCTGATTGTCATTCCAATCTACGGACCGATTATCGCGACGCTCGGCTACGACCCGATCTGGTTCTGGCTGCTGTTCCTCGTAAACATCACGATCGGAGGCATGACACCGCCATTCGGCTACACGCTGTTCGCCCTCAAGAGCGGGTGGACCGACGGTAGTTTGGGCACGGTCTTCCGCGCTGCCTGGCCCTTTGTGGGGCTGTTCGTGCTGGGCATGGTGATCATCGCCGTCTTCCCGGGCATCGCCACCTATTTGCCCAGCTTGATCTGACAGGAGTTACCCCATGACCGAAACCATGGCCGATCAGGCCGTTATAATCACCGGAAGCGGACAGGGCCTTGGCCGCGCCTTCGCCCTCCGCTTCGCAGCTGAGGGACTGAAGGTTCTCGTATGCGACATTCGCGCCGACTCCGCCGAGTCTGTCGCACGCGAGATTCAGGAGGCTGGCGGCACCGCCAGAGCGGTCGCGGTGGACGTCACCGACGAGGCCTCGACTAGCCAAATGTGCGACGCAGCACTTTCCGCTTTCGGGCGGCTAGATATTCTGGTCAACAACGCCTCGATTTTCTCGTCGCTGAAGATGCGGCCTTTCTTCAAGATCCCGGTCGAAGAATGGCGAAAGGTGGTCGACGTTAATCTGACAGGTGTCTACTTGGCCTCGCGTGCCGCCGTTCCGGCGATGCAGGACGCCGGCCGCGGCCGGATTGTCAATATCGCCTCTGCCGTCGTGCCAATGGGCCGACCGAACTACTTGCACTATGTCTCGTCCAAGGCGGGCGTGATCGGCTTGACCCGCGGCATGGCGCGCGAGCTGGGCGCGTGGAACATCACGGTCAATGCCGTATTGCCGGGCGCCACAGAGACCGAGATCGAGCGAGAGACTGTGTCGCCGCAGCAGCGCGAGGCGCTGATCGCGAGCCGCTCGATCCGGCGGGCGGGCACCCCGGACGACCTGACCGGCGTGGTCCGCTTCTTCGCCTCCGAGGACAGCCGTTTCGTAACCGGTCAAAGCTTGGTGGTCGACGGAGGTACAGTGTTCCTGTGAGCGGCAAAAAAAGATCTGCGGGCGGCGCATCGGATTCGGCTGTGCGCCCGTGCTTCAGTTGGTGGGCCTTTCCCACGCCTTTACGGAGCCTCCGCGGCCTGTGGCGAGCGAGACATCCGAAGTGACCGCAGCGTGGAACCAGCTTATCGCCGCCTGGCGAACACGCGCTATACCAGTGCCGTACACCACCATCGGCCGCGAATGCGACGGTTTAGGAGATTCAGGCCGCTGGACGGAGAAGTTGAGTTCTCAGTCTGATCTTCGGTTCGTTACAGACGGGACTGACATCGAAGCGCGCCAGCGTTGCGCTTCGCGCGAATGCTATTTCGTAAGAAAATATGCCTCATGCTACTTCGGCACCGATCTGACCGTTGATGCGATCCAGCGCCGCCTTCGCCCCATGGTCGTACGCGAGGCGGACGGCGATCTGTGGCAGGCCGCGCATGAACAAGCGCTGTCTGATATCGGCGCGAAATTCAAAGACGGCGGATTCAAATACGCTGCGGAACGCAATATGGCCACCACGGGTTCCGCGTAATGCCAAGACCAGCACGCATCAATAGGTTGAATTAGTATGGTCGGAGAGTTCATCGCGCTGCTTTCCGCGTTCTGTTTTGGCCTAGCGGGCGCCGCCATTGCAAAGGGTGCCCCCGGCGCCCGCGGTGATAATGGGGCTTTTCTTTCCATCGTCCTGACGATGGCCTTCGCCGGCGCGATCTGGCTCGTGGTCGAACGGGAGGAACGCTGGCCAAACGCCTCGACGGCGATTGCGACGGGAGTCGCATTCTTCGTGGCGTCCGGGATGCTGGCCACTGTGTTCGGCCGCATAACAAACTTCCGCGCCATTGCCCTTTCCGGTGCAATCCGGGCGAGCCTGTATCGCCGGCTGATCCCCGTCTTCTCAATTCTCCTTGCATTTACGCTCCTAGGCGAACGCTACGGCCTTGTCGCAGTTAGCGGAATGATACTCATTCTCGGCAGCGTCGCGATGACTCTTCGCGAACGGGTTCCGGCGGCGGCAAGGCCAAATATCCTCCCTCCGACCGACCTGCGCCTCGGCGCAATATTCGGAGCGGTCTGCGCCTTTTGCTATGCCGCAGCTTATGTCGCGCGCAAGCTCGCGATGGATTACGTTCCCGATGCGGCTTTCGGGGCCTTCGTTGGCGCCGTGACGGGGATTGTTTGGTACGCCGCTGCGGCACAATTCAGCCTTCGCTATCGAGATGCGTTGACCGGGCTCCTGTCGAAGTCAGGGCCTTGGCAATGGGTGGCAGCCGCCTCCCTGTCCATGGGCCAAATCCTGCTTTTCTTCGCCCTGAAGCATGCCGAAGTCGCTGTTGTCGCGATCATCGGTACGACTGAACTCTATATCGGCGCCTACCTCGCCGCGTTCCTGTTCCGAACGGAGCCGCCGCCAAGTGTAGGGCTCGTACTTGCAACACTCCTGGCTACAGTTGGTGTCGTATTGGTGGCGCTCGAATAAGCTGGCTTCTCAAACGAGATTGGAAGCCAGTTCCACCCGGGCAGTACATCCGATACAAGCTGCCGCACAGAGTTCTCGGTCGCATCCAGCCGTTACAGCGCGGATTAGCTCGTCAGGAAGGAGGCGTCCGTTCGAACGCCGACAACCTCCCTCTGCACCGCTTTCGTATGCTGGAACTGGTGCCAGCAACCATGCTGCTGACTTTGGCGCCATCGCCATCGCCGCCGCAACCGAAGCGAAGGAGGTTCAGCGAAAAGAAGGTTATCGATACGCTGAAGGGTCACCCAGCTGGAGCAACCACGATGCATCTGCCGCCAACGCGGTACCGGCACACTCTTTCCGTGCCATCGCCCGTTGGTCGAACGACACAAGGTTTCGGCGTACAAGGCCGTGGGTGACTACGCGCTCACAGACGTGCGACACTGGAAAGTTGAGCAGAGCAACCGGCGGCTCCTTAACCGCCAGTTATCAGACGTTTCTACTCGCGATCCGGCACCCAAGCACGGTTGTACTCTTCCACCTGCCATTCGCCGAATGGGATGAAACGGGCTTCTGTTCCAGTGTGGAGCGATTCGGCCACAGCGTTCAATGCACTGGGAGAAGCGTCAGGCCAAGTCCCTGAATTTATCCTGTCGACGAGGATCTCCACGACCGCAGTACTCTCGGCCGGGGTGAATTCACAATGACCTGTGCCCTGCACGAGCGCCTTTCGGTAAAGCTCCGCTGTGCCTGCCTCGTCAACGAGCGCCTCGTAGCCCTGCATCAGAGAGTAGGGAATCGCCCAGTCGCCCAGCATGTGAATCCTAATTGCCGGAACCTCCAATGCGCCGGTCGTTGTCCGGCCCGGCTGGGACCAGAATTCCAGAGCATATTCCGAAGCATTAATTCGGGGCGAAGAATTGACCTTCTCGAGATCGGAATCCAAGTCAATTCCGGCCTCCTCGTAAAGCTCTTGAACGATCCGCTTCATCGCTGGCGCCGCGTTGTCGAAGAGTGATCGGTAATCGATCTCCTCGTTGCCTGAGAGTTGCTGGCCAGATGCTGCGTTCTCGAACAGAAGTCGCGAACTACCACCTACGTTCCCAGAGATCCTCGCTGCGGAAGCTGCGATCATATCACCCATGGCGTCAGCGTTTTCCACATCAGGCAACTCTGTCCCTTCGACCATCCAAGGAGACCACTGTCCCACGGCGAAGGCCAAAGCGAGCCGTGCACGACCCTCCGCTGTCTCGCCAGCGACCTCCACCGCAGCGCGCCAAGCCGACTGGATATCCTCCAGGCTGCGTGAACCGCTTGCTCCGGCATTGGGCAGCCCCACGATCTGCAGGTCAGAGGCGTCTCCGAGGCCGCGCGCCTCGTACTCTTCACTCAACAGAGCCTGCATGACAAACCAGCCGTCGAGAAAGCTACTCATGATCCAAACCGGGGTGTGTGCCGCCAAGACCACCGAGCCGTCGATTGGGCCCGCGAATGCCTCGGCCGACGCCAAGCTATCCAATCCGCCTCCCGAACAACCGTATTGCAGGATCAGTTCGGGCTCCCCCAACCGCTCAAGAAAGATCTCCTGAACCTGCTCTAAGTTTTTGATCTCCTGCTGGGGATCGTACTGCCAGAGCCGGAGCGGATGCCGCGCAAGTCCAGCGAAGGCGTAGCCGCGGTCCATTAAATCGTCATAACGCGGCGCATAGCTGTCCACATTGATAAAGCTGGCAAAGTCCAGATCGCGAAGGAGAATCCCGTTCCAGTTTTCCGGGACACGAATTAGCCAAGACGTTCCGTCGGGCAAGGTGCCCTCGTGTTCATCATAGCCGGCTTCACCTTGGGCGCCCGCTGCGGAGCCCTGGCTTACTGCCGAAAGTAAAACCATTGTGAAACTAGCGAGGCGGCAGGAGCGCCGTAGAGTGCAAAAGCTTGGCATGACAATCTTCTCCCTTGGACTGGACGCGCCACTTGATTAGAAATTTTAGATCGCTAATGTTGGGGCTGTCAAACTCGCCAGCATGCACACATCGTGGCGCGCGTTCGCGCGCTTTGACTCCACGGAAAAGGCCCGTTGGCTAGCGACGCCATCCGCTTGGCATGAAGCCTTAGGCGAGGCGGAGTGACGCTTGCACCAGAACGCGGCGTTTGGTACCCCCGCCGCAAATGCCGCGGTCCAACCAGTCTATCCCGCTTACGATGGCGGGGCGTCTGACGAGCGGACTGTCGCCTAGAGCGCTTCCGAGGCGCTAGCTTATGCCCGGCGCTCTGCCATCCGTGGAATTTCGCGGACGGAACCGGGAAACTGGCCCCCGGCGGGTTTTTGAGATCTAACGCCGGGGCGAACGTCATCCGACACCCTCGCGATGAAGGTCTCAAGCGCTCGCGTTCCGAACGACACCGCCGCCTCGTCCGCCAGCACCCCGTTTTCGACCTTCTTCGGCGCGTGCGGGATCACGACCTCCTGGCAGGGGAACACGTCGGCGAGCATGCCGTGCAGGATGTACTTCAGGTGCGACTGCGCGCGCACGCCGCCCAAAGCGCCGCCCGAGACCGAAACGACGAGGCACGGCTTGCCCTTGAACACAGACTCGTAGGCCGGACGCGAAGCCCAGTCGATCGCGTTCTTCAGGACGCCGGGCACCGAGTAGTTGTATTCCGGCGTGACGAAGACGAGCCCGCCAGCCGCCTCGACCGCATCCTTCCACGCCGCCACCGGCGCGCCGCCGTCGTGGTCGGCGTTGTAGAGCGGAAGCGACCCGATCTCTGCGAGGTTGCAGTCAGCCCGCGCGCCAAGGGCCTCGATGAACGCGCGGCAGGTGGCGGTGGAGGAGGAGGCGGCGCGCAGGCTGCCGGAGACGAAGAGTAGCTTGGTCATGTGAACTTTCGCGGTCAGAGACGGGCGAGGTAGGTGGCGATGCCCGGGAAGGCAACGATCACGACGAGCGACAGGATCATGGTCAGCACGAACGGAAACGCGCCTCGGAAGATGTCGCCCACGGCGAGGTCCGAGTCATTCATCGCCGAGCGGATGGTATAGACGGACAGGCCGAAGGGTGGCGTGAGCAGTCCGATCTCGACGGCCACGACCGTGAGCACTCCGAACCAGATCATGTCAAACCCGGCTGCATTTGCGATCGGCAGGGCAATCGGCAGCAGGATCAGCATGATCGAGATCGAGTCGATCAGGCATCCCATGACGATCACCAGCGCCAGGAAGACGAAGAGGAAGCCGTACGGCCCGATCGGCCCGGACAGGAAAGTGTCGGCCAGCGCATTGGGCAGGCCCGACAGCGCGAGCATGCGCGAGAAGAACGTCGCCGCCATGATCAGGAACAGGACGGACACGGTGATCTGCCCCGTTTCCACCATCAGGTTCCAGAAGCTGC
>NZ_FOXA01000021.1 GCF_900115595.1 Tranquillimonas alkanivorans | reverse complement strand
TCAGATCCGATAACGGGCCCGAGTTCGCCGCCCGAAAGGTCCGTGAATGGATCGAAGCCGTGGGCGCGAAAACTGCCTTCATAGAGCCCGGATCACCGTGGGAGAACGGCTATTGTGAGAGCTTCAACGCCCGCTTCCGCAACGAGCTGCTCGACGGGGAGATCTTCTACTCGCTCCGCGAGGCCCAGATCCTCATCGAACAATGGCGGCGCCACTACAATACCATCCGCCCCCATAGCGCCCTGGGCTACAGACCGCCTGCCCCGGAAGCCATCGTCACCGTCGACCGAAGGAGGGCAATGCATTAACAATCAACCTGGACCACTCGAATGGGGCAGTTCAACTTTCCCGTCGATAGCCTGGTCGGCGAGTTTCGCACGATCTTCGACGGCTTTGCGGCGATTACCGCAGATTTCCCCGAAGCGGAGCGGCGGGCGCTGTTCGCCGCCAACGCTATCGACATCTACCGCATCGAGAACCTGAAACCAGGAGGAACCTGATGGCATTCGGCACGTCCACCCGCGCAGGGCTCGTCGGCCTTGGAATCATGGGCGCGCCGATCGCGCGCCGGCTACGTCAGAAGGGCGTGCCTCTGACGGTCTGGAACCTTGAGCCGGAGCGGTTTGCGGAGGTCGAGGCGTCGGGTGCAGTCTGGGCCGACTCGCCCGCCGAGGTCTGGCGCGCGTCGGAAGTCGTCTTTACCTGCGTCCTCGGCGATGACGCGATCGAGAGCGTCTGTCTCGGCGACCTGGGCTTCGCGCGAGCCGAGGGGGCGTCGCTGCTGGTGGATCTCTCGACGACCTCGCCCGAGGCAACGGAGAAAGTCGGAGCCGGCCTCGCCGAGGCGACCGGGGCAGCGTGGATCGATGCACCGATGTCAGGCGGGCCGCAGGCTGGCGAGGAGGGCAATCTTACGCTTATGATCGGCGGTGAGGAGGAGGCGTGCCAGCGTGTAATGCCGCTCCTCGAGCTGCTCTCGCCCAACATTACGCGGATGGGCGACCTCGGTGCCGGCCAGAAGACCAAGATCGTCAATCAGGCGATCGTCGGCGCGAACTACGTGTTGATGGCCGAGATCCTGGCGGTGATGCGGGCGGCGGGGATGGACCCCAGCCTGTTGCCCGGCGCGCTCAAGGGCGGGATGGCCGACAGCACGATCCTGCAGCGCATCTATACGCAGATGGCGGCCGAGGACTTCGATCCGCCGCGTAGCTATGCGAGGCAGCTCAGCAAGGACCTGAAGTCGGTTGCGAAGTTCGTCGAAGGTCTCGGACTCGACCTGCCGGTGATGCAAACCGGCGTTCACCAGTACCGGGACTGGGCCGAAGCGGGAAACGGCATGGAGGATGGAGCGTCAGTCGCGCGCCTCTACGAGAAAGGCTGAGCGGCCGCAAGATGGCGATCGTTGCGCGAACGGGGCAGTCGCGCCCTCGCCCATCCGCTGCTGGGCGCGGAGAACGAGCCTCAGCATGCCAGATTCAGACTCTCAGCCCGCCACACGCAGCAGCCAATCGCCGAGGTCGCGGGCGATTCCGCGGCACATGGAGCGCTCCTCCGCCGCGCCTCCATGCTTTAGCGATAATCCTCTACCGTTCCGAAGCACCCGCAGCCCGTGGCGAAGGCGAACTTCATCGAACGATCCGTCGGCACAATCACGCAACGCGGCTCCCAGCCGGGCCGCGTCCTGCACGGACAGATTCGCCGAAAACGTTCCGGCCGCGGAAATGATGGTGTCTCCGGTCCTCTCGATGACAAAACCCGGAAGCTCGGCCGGGAGGTGACCGGCCGCGATCTGCGCATTGAGGTATTCACCGATGAGATCGGCGATCGGCATCTGGCGTCTGCGTGACAGCATGCGTAGTTGCTCGGCTCGCTCCTTCGGAACCTTGATGACAGAGCCCATCAGGGCACTCAGGAGGCGTCGGGATGCGGTTTCAGCATCCGGCTGACGAAGGCGTCGCCGCGGCCCTCGGCCACGTGCCGCGCCAGTACGTCGTGCGCCGCGCGCGCGAGTTCGGCACGGGGCCCGAGAGCGGCGACGGCGTAGCGCAGATCCTTCTCGGCGTTGCAGATGGCAAAGCGGCTGCCGTCGAAGTCGCCGCGCAGCGCGGGACCCACTGCTTTTTCGAGCGTGCCCGAGCGGGCGGCACCGGTGCACATCACGTCGTAGAGCGCCTGCCAGTCCACCCCGAGGGTCCGCGCGCCGGAAAATGCCTCGGCCAGAAGCGCCATGGTGCCCTGCGTCACCAGGTTGTTGAGAAGCTTCGCGGTGTGGCCTGCGCCGATGTCGCCGAAGCGGCGCACGACCTTTGAGTAGGTCCTGACCACCGTCTCGACGCGCTCCAGATCGGTCTCGCGGCACCCCACCAGCGATGCAAGTTCACCCGCCTCGGCCTGCGCCGGACCGCCGGTGACGGGGGCGTCGGCGAAGATCGCGCCGTGGTCCGCGACCCGTCCGGCGACACGCCGCGTCACGTCCGGGTCCGAGGTGGTGGCGTCAATCCAGAGGGTGCCGGGGCGCAGCACGGGCAGGATTGTCTCGGAGAGCGCCTCGACCGCTGGGCCGTCGGGCACGCAGGTGAGCACGACCTCGGCCCGGGCGGCGAGATCGGCGGGAGAGGCCGCTTCCTCGGCTCCGGCGGCAATCAGCCGGTCGACGGCGGATCGGCTGCGGTGCGGGGTGACCAGAACGGTGTGGCCCGCCCGAAGCAGACTGGCGGCCATGCCCGCGCCCATCATGCCCGCGCCGAGCACGCCCACCGCGGGCTTTCCGCCGCTCATGCCGAAGCCTCCCCCGGAGCCTCGACGATCCCGTTCAGCCGCTCGATCTCGAGGATCAGCGCGCTGTGGTCGGGATCTCCTTCGTGCTCCGAAAGACTGCGGAACAGCTCGGTCGCGGTCGCCAGGAGCGGCGCCTGGAACTCCATCTCCTCCAGCGCGATACGCGCGTTCTCGAGGTCCTTGAGATGCGTGACGGTGCGGCCGCGCGTGGTGAAGTCGCGCTCCGCCATGCGCGCCCCGTGCAGGTCGAGCACGCGGCTGTCAGCGAAACCGCCCATCAGCGCCTCGCGCAGCTTCGCTGGATCGACGCCGCCGCGGGCGGCCATTGCGAGCGCCTCGGCCACCGCGCCGATGGTGACGGCGACGATCGCCTGGTTGGCCAGCTTGGCCAGTTGCCCGCTTCCTACGGGGCCCAGAAGGCCCGGCCGTCCCAGATGCGCCAGAACCGGCCGGGCGCGGTCGAGATCCGCTGCTGCACCGCCGCACAGGATAGCGAGCGTGCCGCTTTCGGCCCCGACCGTGCCGCCCGACACCGGGGCATCGAGATATCGCGCGCCTTTCTCTGCAAGGCGCCGCGCGTGGTCGCGTGCCTGGTCTGGCCGGATCGAGCTCATGTCGATCACGAGCGCGCCGTCGCGCACCCCCTCCGCAAGGCCGTCCTCGCCGAAAAGGACCTTTTCCACCACCGGCCCGTTCTCGAGCATGGTGATGACAATGTCCGCCGCGCGCCCGGCCTCGGCCGGACTGGCCGCGACGTCGGCGCCCGTGAGCGCCTCGGCCTTTTCGCGGCTGCGGTTCCAGGCGGTTACTGGGTGGCCGGCAGCGATCAGCCGCTCGGCCATGGGCCGGCCCATCAGGCCAATCCCGAGTACCGCGATGCGGGGCAGGGCTGCGCTACTGACCATAGAAGGCCTCCACCAGCGACAGCGGCACCGCGGGAACGTAGGTGACGAGAAGCAGCACCAGCACCAGCACCCCGATGAACGGCAGGTTGGTCTTCGTGGTGCTCCAGACGTCGGTCTTGGCGATCGAGCAGGCGGTGATCAGCACGCTCGCCACCGGCGGGGTCTGCTGGCCGAGCGCGATGTTCAGCGTGATCAGGATGCCGAACTGGATCGGGTCGATGCCCATCTGGTGCACCAGCGGCATGAAGATCGGCACCGTCAGGATGATTGCCGCCGCGCCGTGCAGGACCATGCCCACGAACAGCAGGAAGACGTTGATGATCATCAGCACCAGGATCTTGTTGGTGGTGATGTCGGTAATTCCCGCCGCCAGCCGCTGCGGCAGCTCGGTCTCGGTCAGGTAGAGCCCCAGCACCGCCGAGGCGGCGACGAGCAGCATCACCGTCGCCGTCTGGTTCACCCCGTCGAGCAAGGCGCCGTAGAGCTTCCCGAAGTCGAGTTCGCGGTAGATGAAGAGCCCGATGAAGAGCGAGGCGACGACGGCGAGGCCCGCACCCTCTGTCGCGGTGACGATGCCGCCGAAGATGCCGCCCAGGATGATCACCGGCAGGATCAGGGCCCAAACGGCGTCCTTGGTGGCCTTCCAGAGCCGGCACAGGCTGAAGCCCTCTTCGCGTGGCAGGTCGTAGCGCACTGCAAAGTAATACGAGAGCGCCATCAGCAGGCCGCCGCCGAGAAGGCCCGGCACGATGCCGGCGACGAAA
The DNA here is from genome assembly GCF_900115595.1 of Tranquillimonas alkanivorans. Lineage (GTDB taxonomy): Bacteria > Pseudomonadota > Alphaproteobacteria > Rhodobacterales > Rhodobacteraceae > Tranquillimonas > Tranquillimonas alkanivorans. The sequence continues at coordinate 36,317 of NZ_FOXA01000021.1, read as the reverse complement.
AGCCTGACGATCGAGGTGTCCGACAGCGCGCCGTAGAGGATCATCGGGATCGACGGCGGGATGATGATGGCCAGCGATGCCGAGGAGGAGGTCAGCGCCGCGGCGAAGCGGGGCGCGTATCCCTTCTTCTTCATCGCGGGGATCAGCACCGAGCCCGTCGCGGCCACGTCGGCCACCGCCGAGCCCGAGATCTCGGCGAAGAACAGTGACACGCCCACGTTCACCATGGCGAGCCCGCCGCGCACGAAGCCGATCAGCGCCGAGACGAAGGCGATCAGCCGTGTCGAGATGCCGCCGGTGTTCATCAACGCACCCGCCAGGATAAAGAGCGGGATCGCGATCAGCGGGAAGCTGGTGGCGCCGTCATAAAGCGACAGCGCCGCGTTCAGGAAGCCCAGGTGACCGTTGAGCAGCCAGACCCCGACCAGCGCGCTCGCCAGGATGGCCACCGCGATCGGCAGGCCGATGGCGATCATCATGAACATCGAGAAGAGGATGGAGGCTTCGGTCATCAGGACTGCTCCGCTTTCAGGCGCGAAAGTTCGGTTTCGGCGCGTGCGATCTCGTGCTCGATCTCAACCGACTCAGGATCGCGACCGGCGCGCACATCGGAAAGCCGCTCGACCATGGTCAGCAGGCGCCCGACGATCATCAGCGCCGCGCTCACCGGCAGGATCGACTGCACCAGGCTGCGCGGCACAAAGCGGAGCGTTGTCATGGTTTCGTTGCCGAAGATCTCAAGGATCGCCCAGCCCGCCCAGGCGGTGATGGCGAACGTGGCGAGGAAGATCGCCTCGCAGATCCAGAACAGCGTCAGTCGCCCCGCCAGGGGCAGCCCGAAGAGCAGTCCGCTGAAGCCCAGATGCGCATTGCGCAGCCCGGCGAGCGCGGCGCCGGTGAAGGTGATCCACGCCAGCAGCAGGACCGCGACCTCGTCGTACCAGATCAGAGAGTTGCCGGAGTAGCGGAACGCCACCCCCAGAAGAACGACGCAGGCGAGCGTGACGATCATCAGGATCGTCGCGGCCTGCAGCGCGACGTCGAGAAGGCGCGTGAGGCGTGCCGTCATGTCGAGGTGTCTTTCCCGGGATAATGTGAAAAGGGGCGCAGCCGTCCAGCCGCGCCCCGATCGAAGCTCAGGAGCCTTCGCCATCGGCGAGCGAGAGAACCTGGTCGATCATCTCCTGGCCACCCTCGACCTCGGTCGCGAACTTCTCGTAGAGCGGCTTCGATGCTTCAACGAACGCGGCCCGGTCGGCGGTGTTCACCTTCATGCCGCCAGCCTTCAGCTCCTCGAGCAGCGCACCGTCCTGGCTCTCGCCCTGTTCGCGCGCCCAAAGCGCGACCTCTTGCGCAGTCTCGGTCAGCACATCCTGGATTTCCGGGTCGAGCTTCTCGAAGGCCGCCACGCCCACGGTCGGGTAGGCGGGCGAGTAGACGTGGCCCGACATCGACAGGTATTCCTGCACCTCGTCGAGCTTGCCGCCGACGATGTTGGTCAGCGGGTTCTCCTGCCCGTCGATCACCCCGGTTTGCAGCGCCACGAAGACCTCGGAGAAGGCCATCGGCGTCGGGTTGGCACCGTACTCGTCGAACATGGCGACGCGCCACGACGAGTTCGGGGTCCGGATCTTCAGCCCCTCGAGGTCGGCGGGCGTGTTGATCGGGCGCTCGTTGTTGGTGATCTGGCGGAAGCCGTTCTCCCAGACCGCCAGCGGGCGGTAGCCTTGTGCCTCGGCGGCCGGCACCAGCACGTCCTTGAAGAACGTCTCGTCGATCCGGGCCAGGTGGTCACGGTCGGCGACGAGGAACGGCAGGTCGAAGATCGCGTATTCGGGCGCGATCTCGGGCATGATCGAAGAGGGCAGCGTCAGGTGCATCGTGCCCAGCTTGATCTTCTGGAGCATGTCCTTGTCTTTGCCGAGCTGCGAGCTGTCGAAGACTTTCACGACGGCGGTATCGCCCAGCTTCTCGTTGGCGCGGCGGGCGAACTCGCTCGCCGACTGCTCCTGAAGCGAGCCGGTGGCGGCGCTGATGCCGAAGATGATTTCTTCCTGTGCCGAGGCCGTCCCCGCCATGACGGCGAGCGCCGCGGCGCCGAAGATCGCGCTTTTGAGTTCCAATGGTCTTCCTCCCTTGAGTTGGTGGCGGCGCGGCCGCCGGTCGAAAACGTCGATACGCTCAGGTCCCGGTCGCAACCTCCCGCACCGGTCCCCGGAAGAGCGCGGTCAAATCCGCGGGCGCGACGCGCTCCCCGTCTCGAGCGTTGCGGCCCGCCAGCCGGCGGCCGAGCGCTACCGCGTTGAAGGTCGCCCCGGTGTCGGCCACGCCCTTGCCCGCGATGTCGTAGGCGGTGCCGTGGGCCGGGGTGACAATCGGGAACGGGTAGCCCGCGATCAGCGTCACGCCGCGGTCGAAGCCCATGAGCTTCATCGCGATCTGGCCCTGGTCGTGGTACATGGTCATCACGGCGTCGAACTCGCCCTTCACGGCGCGCACGAAGACGGTGTCCGACGGGATGGGTCCGGTGACGGCCATCTGCCGTTCCTGCGCGCGTTGCACCGCCGGCAGCAGCACGTCCTCGTCCTCGGTCCCGAAGTTGCGCCCGTCGCCCGCGTGCGGGTTCAGCGCCGCGACCCCGATGCGCGGGCGCTCGAAGCCCGCACCTTCCATGGTCTCGACAGTCAGGCAGAGCGCCTGGAAGATGCGGTCGGTGGTCAAGGCGTCGGCCACCTCGCGCAGCGGGATGTGCGAGGTGACCCGCGCGTTCCAGACCTCGTCGAGCACGTTGAACTCGCGCCCGCTGCGGGGGGCGTCGATGGTCTCGTTGATGAAGCCGATCTCGTCCACGTAGTCGGCCTTGGCCAGCCGCATTCCGTGCTTGTTGAACGGCGTGAAGAACACCGCGTCGGCCAGCCCCGCGTTCGCCACCCTGAGCGCCGCGGCGAAATTCTCCAGCGCGGCGGCGCCAGCGACTTTGCTCGACTGGCCAAGCGTGACCGCATCCGGGTCGCAGTTGCCCATGTCCACCAGCACCGTGCCCTCCGGCAGACCCTGCGCCGCATCTTCGGGAGTGAGTGTGGGAAGGTCGACCTCCACCCCCGCGTGCCGTGCACCCATGGCGAGAACCCGGGCGTCGCCGATGACGATCATGTCGCCGCGGTTGACCTCCGGGTCCGCGAGAACGCGGGCGCTGAGTTCCGTGCTGATCCCCCCGGCATCGCCGATGGCGAAAGCGACTCGCTGTTGGTGAATCATGTATTTCCTCACTTTGTATACGAAATACATTGCAGAGAGTCGCAGGCCGAGGCAAGAGGCTTTATAGTGATGCGAAACCTGAACCCGGGGAGAAGCATGGAGAATCCTGGCGTCGTGGCCGGTGGCCCTGTGGCGATCCGCAAGCAGACCCTTCACGATCAGGTCGCCAACCGCATTCGCGACCTGATCATCGAGGGCTACCTTGAGCCGGGCAGCCGGATCGACGAAACCGGCCTGATCGAACAACTCGAGGTCTCGCGCACGCCGTTCCGCGAGGCGTTGCGCACGCTGGCGGCCGAGGGATTGGTGATCATCCGCCCGTCCAAGGGCGCGGTCGTGCGCAAGCTCACGCCGCAGGACGTCTTCTCGATGCTCGAGGTGCTCGCCCATCTGGAGAAGCTCGCCGGGAAACTGACCTGCGAGCGCGCCAGCGACGACGACATCACCGCTCTCATGGCGCTGCACAATGAGATGCTGGACCTATACGAGAAGCGCGAGCGGCTGGCCTATTACAAGCTGAACCAGGCGTTCCATTCTCGCTTGGCCGAGTTGACCGGGAACGAGACGCTGCAGGAGATGCAGCGCAACATCCAGGCCCGACTCAAGCGCATCCGCTTCATCGGCAACCGCAGCCCGGACTATTGGGCTGCCGCCGTCGCCGAGCACGAGCAGATGGCGCAAGCGCTCTCCCGTCGCGACGGCGATGCCTTGGGCGAGGTTATGGCTCGGCACCTCATGAACACCTGGGAGCGCGTGAAGGACAGCGTCTGAGGCGGCCGCACCGGGCGAGGGAAGACAGCCTGACGACGAGCAGGAGCGGTCTACTCCAATAACCGAAATGCCTCTATCGCACCGAGCGCCGAGAAGATGCTGAAGATGCTGTTGAGCGAGCTGCGCAGTCTGACATCCGCCCGGCGCCGTAGGGGACGCGAGGCGCATCAAGCGGTGGATGATACGACGCGTGCAAACGGGCCCGACAGCGGGTCATCAGGGCGGACGGGGCGCGGTGCGTTTCGATCCGCCCGAGGCGGCGGCTCGGTGCGGGTGTTATGTCATTTTGACTGGAGGTTGCAGCAGACTCGGTCGCCCTCTTCCAAGGGAACTCTGCGAAGGTGATGGCAACGCGCGAGCGCCGAAGGCAGCCTCGGGTGCGGGCACTTCCCGGGAGGAATGCGGCGACGCCAGGGAGGAGGAGGGCGCCGCCGCTCTTTCACGAACATGCGTCAGGGAGGGAAGGGCTGTTCGGAACCGATGGAGCATTCGAACTCCAGAAAGGCGCGGCGACATTAGCAGGGTGAAGCTGCCGCGCTCAGGGTAGAGGAGTGCTCTCTGATCCCAAGTTATTTAGCGCAAGCCGCCTCGCAGGCGACGCGGTGGATGTCGTACCGGCTGAGGTTGAGATCGGCCAGTTCGCGATCACTCATCGCCTCGAGCTCCGTCAGCGTCTGGCAGTAGATACGGTAGGTCTCAATGTGGGTGCCGACCCGTTCAAAGAAGACCTTCACAGAAGTCGCGAGGCGATCCGTGAAGCCGCTCTCGAAGCTCGAAGTTTGCTGTACGTAAGCCATGGGCGATCACCATTTTCCTGTAAGTCTGCAGCTCTTGTCGATTGGCCTAATAACTATGCGCCCTGGCGCCTCCCACAACGCACAAACAGGTCTTGCTGCTATGCAGCAATTACATAAGTGACATTGACCTACTGGAGCCATGGGTGCAGCGACGCACGGCGCCTAAGCTGGGGCAACCTTACTCGCGATTGGGCGGGGCAAGCTGCAACAAGGCTGGGCGTCAGTCGCCTGAGAGCCGTGATCGGCTCCTGCCATGTGAATTCTAATGTCGCGCGGCGACAAGGATCGCACGGAAGTCGTTGACGTTCGTTCCGGTGGGGCCGGGCTCGAAGAGTTCGCCGGCCGCGGCAAATGCGGTCCACGAGTCGTTGCTCAACAGGAATTCTTGCGGATCATGGCCCCCGGCCCTGATCCGCGAGAGGGTCCGTGCATCGGCGAATGCGCCCGCGTTCCGCTCCGAGCCGTCGATGCCGTCGGTGTCGGCAGCCAAGGCGGATACGTCCTCGACCCCCTCCAGTTCGAGCGCCAACGCCAGAAGAAATTCCCCATTCGGTCCGCCACGCCCCTTTCCGCGAAGGGTCACCGTTGCTTCACCGCCCGACAACAGGACGACCGGGCTGCGAAAGGGGCGGCCCCTCAGCGCAACTTCCCGGGCAATCGCGGCATGCGTCCTCCCGAGTTCCCGGGCTTCGCCCTCCATGCTGTCGGACAAGATGACAGCAGGTAAGCCGATCTTCTCGGCGAGACCGGCTGCTGCCTCGAGCGACTTTCCGGCCGAGGAAAGCAACGAAACCTCATGTCTGCGGAAATCGGGATCGTCGGGACGCGGGGCCTCCTCGGCCTCCTCGAGCGCCCGTTGCAGACCTTCGGGAAGCGCAACATCGTAGCGCCGGAGCCAGTCGAGCGCATCGGCCCGTGTGGTGTGGCTGGGTATTGTGGGCCCGGAGGCCACTTCGGCCGGATCATCCCCCGGGACGTCAGAGACAACCAGGGAAACCACGCGCGCAGGGGCCGCGGCCTGCGCCAGTCGCCCTCCCTTGATCCGTGAGAAGTGCTTTCGGACCGTGTTCATCCCGCCAATGGGCATGCCGCTGCGCAGGAGAGTCTCCGCCAGCACCTGCTCGTCCGAGAGGGAGAACCCGTCCGGGGGCAACGGCAGCAGCGCCGATCCTCCGCCGCACAGCAACGCGATGACGAGGTCGTCCGGGCCGAGGTCCGCGACCATGGACATCATTTTTTCGGCTGCGCACAGACCCGCTTCGTCGGGGACGGGATGCCCCGCCTCGGCTACCTCAACCTTCTCGCAGGAAACCCCGAACCCATAGCGCGTGACGACGAAGCCCTCGAAGGGGCCTGTCCAGTGACGTTCAAATACCCGGGCAAGCTGAGCGGCCCCTTTCCCGGCACCGATGACGACCGTGCGGCCCGGCGGCGGTGAAGGAAGCGCTGCGGGCAGCGTCAGCTCGGGCTGAGCCGCCGCGACGGCCGCCTCGAAAAGCTCTCGCAAGAAGTGGCGCGGCTCAAGGCGATCCATGCCCATTCTTCAAACGACGACGTTCTTCGGACTGCCCTGCATGAAGGCGTCGATATTGTCGATGAGCTGGTCGGCGAGTGCCTGGATCGCCTCGCGGCTTGCCCAGGCGACGTGGGGCGTGACGATGACGTTGTCGCGCGAGGCGATCCGCCGCATGACGTGATCCTCGCCCGGCGGCTCGGTGGTGACGACATCGAAGCCCGCACCGGAAATGCGGCCGGCGTCGAGTGCCCGCTCCAGGGCGACCTCATCGACAAGGCCGCCTCGGGCTGTATTTAGCAACAGCGGCCGGCGTTCCATCATGCCGAACTCGGCGTCGGAGATGAGGTTTTTCGTGGACGGGAGCAATGGGCAGTGAAGCGTAATGACGTCACTGATCCGCATAACCTCCTCGAACGGCGTATAGAGCGGGCCCATTCCTTCGACGCCCTTGTAGCTCGAGAACAGAACACGCATCCCGAAGGCCTCGGCGATGCGGCCGACCGACTTCCCAAGAAGACCGTCGCCGACGACGCCGATGGTTTTTCCGGAAAGATCGGCGATTGGATAGTCGAAATAGCAGAATTGATCCGCCTCTTCCCAGCGGCCTTCGATTATCGATTGACGATACGGCACGATGCTGCGCTGGAGGGCCAGGAGCAGCGCGAAGGTATGCTCCGGCACCGTGTTGCCAGCATAGGCGCGGATGTTGCAGACCGTGATGCCCCGGTCGCGGCACGCATCCAGGTCAATCCGGTCGTACCCCGTAGCCGCAACCGCGATCAGCTTGAGTCGTGGCGCGGCGGCAAGAACTTCGGCGTCGAGCGGCACCTTGTTGGTGATGACGATGTCAGCTTCGGAGATCCGTTCGGCAACCTCGCCTGGCTTAGTCCGGTCGTGCTCGATCAGTTTCGCAGGGAAGGCAGGCTCCCGGATCGTCGTCTCCGGCGACAGCGTTGCCCGGTCCAGGAAGACGATGCGGGTGACTGGGGTGGATGCGGACATCAGATAGCCTCCGCGATGATTGTTGTTGTGGCAATGCGCATTCAGGTTTCCTCGCAGGACGTTCCCGGCTTGGTGTTTCGCCGCTGCCAGCCGGATCGCCGTTGTCCAGTTGATCTTCGGCGGAGCGAAGCGGTGCGTCAGTCCGACACGGCCGTTGCGGGAGCAAGATCCGGGGCCTCACTCTTCTCCGGATCTCTGGCCGCCTTTTCCTGCGACTTGCGGAATCGCATGATTGCCCCCTGCAAGTGGCACTCCATTGCAGCCCGGGCCCAGCGTTCGTTTCCGGCTTTGAGAGCGGAAAGGATCTCCTCGTGCTGGCGGATGCTCTCGTACATCTCGTCCTCCGAGTAGATGTAGAACCCCCGTATCACCATCGGGTAGTCGAGCAGACTGCGGCCGTAATGCGCGAGATGGGTGCTGCCGCAGTTCTCGTAGACAGCCAGATGAAAGGCGAAGTTTGCCTCGTGCATCACGTCCAGGGCGCCTTCACCGTGTTCACCCATCGCCCGGCGAATGCGCTCGTTCTGCGCCTCCATTTCGTCGAGAGCCGCCGGTGATATCGCCTTTGCAGTACGACCCGTTGCGTGGCTCTCCACGAGCATTCTCAGCTCGAAGATTTCCTCCCGGTCCTCATCGGTCCATTCGCGAACGATCGCCCCGCGATTGGCTTCATATTCGAGCAGCCCCTCCGCCACGAGCCTCTGGATCGCAGCACGCACCGGTGTGCGACTGATATTGAATTCGCCCGCGACGGCCTGTTCACGAAGCTTGAAGCCGGGGGGATAGTGCCCCCCGACAAGACGCTGCCTCAGCCTCGTCAGGATGTCTTCGAGAACCGTCATGACGCTTCAGCACCCGTGCGCGCCGCCCGCCGCGACTGGATCGCCTTCCAGAGGGGAGAGAGAACGGCGATGATCGTAAGAGCAGCCAGCATCCAGGAGATCGGACCAGCGAGCAAGACGCTCATGTCGCCGCCGGAGATGAGCAGTGCTCGGCGCAGGGACTCCTCGGCTATCGGCCCGAGGATTACGGCAAGAACAGCCGGGGCGGTCGGGATGGCCAGTCTCTCCATCAGGAAGCCAAGTGCCCCGAACCCGAGCATCAGCCAGACCTCGAACATCGAATTGTGGATCGAGTACACACCCACGATCGTCAGACCGAGCACGAAGGGGCCGAGGAGTTTCCCGGGCATTCGGAGTACGTTCACGTAGAGGCGCGAGCCGAATTTCCCGATCACCCACATGAACCCGGCGGTCACCAGCATCGTGAGCATGAAGCCGTAGACGACATCGGCGTTGGCCCGGAACAGCTCCGGTCCCGGACGGAGTCCGTGGACAAGAAGCGCGCCGAGAACGACCGCCGCCACGGCGTTTCCGGGGATGCCGAGCGTCAGTGCGGGGATCAGCGTGGCACCGGTATCGGCGTTGTTGGCGCACTCAGGCGCTGCAATGCCATCTGGTTCGCCTGTCCCATAGGCTCCAGGATTCTTCGTCCAGCGTCGCTGTTCGTTCCACGCGAGGAGCGCAGCGATGTTGCCCCCGAGAGCCGGAATAAGTCCGATTACCAAGCCGATGACCGAGGACCGGATCCAGACGGGTACCAGCGTGTGCCAGGGAAACTTCGCCCGCGAGCCCGAGACGTCGATGTGACCGGCGGCAATACCGGCTTTACCTGTCATCAGGTCGATCGCCGGCGGGATGGCGTAGAGCCCGGTCAGGATCACGATGATGTTGACCCCGCTGAGGAGATCGGGCGTGTCAAAGGTGAACCGTTGGTTGCCCGTCAGAGCGTCAATCCCGATGAGGCCGACAAACAGACCCAGGCATGCGCTGAGAAAGCCCTTCACCGGATTTCCCGCGAGAAGAACCGAAATCGCGGTCAGGCCGAAAACGGCGAGCCAGAAATAATCCGCCTGCCCGAATTTCAAGGCGATCGCCGCGAGTGGGGGGGCGAGAAGAAGAAGCGCGATCGCGCTCACGGCGCTGCCGAGGGACGACGAGACCAGCGAAATATCAAGCGCCAGTTTCGGGTTGCCTTTCTTGGCCATTTCATGACCATCGAACACCGTCGCAATCCCGGCGGGCGTGCCCGGAATGCGGAGGAGGATGGCGGGAATCGATCCGCCATACATCGCACCATTGTAGATGCCGGCGACCATTCCCAGTGCCACCAGTGGCTCCAGCGAGAAGGTCAGCGGGATGAGGACCGCGATGCCCATCGTCGCCGACAGACCTGGCAGCGCACCCACACCGATGCCAACCACCGTTCCGATGAACATGGCGATGATCACCGGGATCGTGAACACGCCGGGAGCGGCCGATGCAATCGCCGAGAAAATTTCCATCATCAGCCTCCGATCAGCGAGAGGAGAAGGTCATCGGGCAACGGGACCGAGAGAAGGCCCCGAAAGACGCCGTAGAGAACGACAACGAAGCCGATGGTCGCTGCTACGAGCACCTTCGCATTACGGTATCCCCCGATGAAGGCGAGAGCGGGCACCACGAGAATGGTGGTGGTGAAAAAGCCGATGCGGGACATCAGGTAGACGTAGGCGACCGCGGCGAAGCAGAGCACGCTGAACCTCGCGACCTTCCGACCATCCAGCTCGACGCGCTTGCCGGTTCCGCGCACGACGGCGACAGCCGAGGTTGCAAGCCAGATTGCGCTCAGCGCAGAGGCGAGCGCGGTGACGGTGACGGGCATAATCGCCCCCTGATTACGGAAGCCTAAGCTTTCAACGAGACCCGCTGCGGACGCCGCAAGGACCACGAGCGCCGTGACGCATTCGAAGGCTGATCGGTTCATGGTCTCCCCCCATGCCCGGCGGCCCCGAGAGGGGGCCGCCGGAGAGCGATTACTGCTCGACCCAAGGCTGCTCTTCCCAGATGCCCTGGAGGTTCTCGTTCATGCGATCCAGTTTCGCGCCGAACGCTTCGGCATCCATGAAGGAGAGCGGCAGGCGTTGCTCCTGCGCTCGCTCCTGGAATTCGGGGTCGGCAACGGCTGCCTCGACGGCCGTCTGCAGGGTGGCCAGAGCGTCCTCGGGGAAGCCCGCCGGCGCGGCGAGCCCGCGGTCGGAGCCCATCACGACATCGAAGCCCTGCTCCTGGAATGTCGGAATGTCGGAGGCTTCCGACCACCGCTCTTCCCCCATCTGGCCGAGGATCACGACGTCGCCCGAGTCCGCGTAGTCGATCAACTCGCTGACATTGGTGCTTGCGAGGTCGATCTGGCCGCCCAAAAGAGCCGCCCTGACATCGGCCGCGCCACTAAATGGGATGTGCCGCATCTCGATGCCCGCCTGACGGGCGAACGTCAGCGCGGCGAGATGATCGTCCGATCCGATCCCGGTGGTGCCGTAGGTGACCGGCCCGGACTTGTTCTCGGCATATTCGACCAGCCCCTCGAGATCGTCGAAGCCGGCATCGGCGCTCGCTCCGAACCCGCCGGGATCATAGACGATGTCGGCGACTGGCTGGAACGAAGACAGTTCGTAGTCCGTTTCGCGCTGGATCGCGATCGACAGAAGATTGGGCAGGTTCACGAACCCGATCGTGTAGCCATCGGGATCCGCATTGGCCAAGGCAGTGAAACCGATCTCACCCCCGGCGCCGGGGCGGTTGATGACGTTGATCGTGGCGTCACCGGGCAGGTGCTCCTCGATATACGGCACCAGCGTCCGTGCAGCGACATCCGTGCCACCGCCGGCGCTGTAGGCAACGATCATGTCGATCGGACGCTCCGGATACTCCTGAGCGATCGCCGGCCCGGCGAGGACCGTCGAGCCAAGGGCAACACACAGAATCTTACTCGTCAGTTTCATGCTTTCCTCCCACTTGAGACATGTCCTGTATGTCGAGCATCGACAACATTGGACACAATCGAGACCCTACGCCTTTCCGTGTCGCTGTCAATAAAGCTATCATCGCATTCTTCTTTCGGTCAAACCGAAGAAATATCACCTTGCGCCCTGAGGGCTGAGATGGGATTGTATCCAAAATTGGAGGAGGTGACGATGACGCGCGATGTGCCTGTCGCCGCTTGCCCGCTTATGAGCGGGCGTGAAGCGGACGCGTTGAGGCAGGGCCGGTTCCGGGTCGCGGCCGTCTCAGTGTGCCTATCGGGAGGTGAGGTGGATGAGGTCGGGGATGCGTGATCGTCCGTTGATCCACGTTACAGAGCATATTCACCCCGTCGCAGCCAGCATTCTGGAACGGAATGCGCAGGTGACGTACGGCGTAGACGGGTGGAGCGCCGACACGGAAGCCCTCATCGTGCGCAACCGCCGGGTTTCCGAGGCCGACATCCACGCGACGCCCGCCCTGCGCGTCATCGGTAAGCACGGCGCTGGGACCGATACGATCGACTGCGCGGCAGCGGAGCGCGCAGGTGTCACCGTGGTTGCCACTCCAGGGGAGAACGCCCCCTCTGTGGCGCAACACGCAATTGCTATGGCGTTTTCGCTTATCCGCAACCTCTCGGGACATACGACCGCCCTACGTGAGGGCGCACCGCTTTCGGGGCAGGATCGCATCGGAAAGGAAATCGACGAACTTTCCGCGGGAATTCTCGGAATGGGCGCCATAGGGCGCGAGGTGTCCCGCATCCTGAGCATCTTCAACACATCCCGGGCTGCGTACGATCCGTATCTGCCGCACGACCGATGGCCCACCGGAGTGCGGCGAGCCTCCTCTCTCGACGAAATCCTGGCCTCCAGCGACCTGCTGTTCGTTCACATGCCGCTGACCGCGGACACACGCCATCTGCTGGGGGAGAGCGCATTCCGGAAACTGCCGCAGGGAGCTTACCTGGTGAACTGCTCTCGTGGCGGTATCGTCGACGAGGTTGCGCTGGCTGACGCACTGGCTTCGGGACGTATGGCGGGCGCCGCGTCGGACGTCTTCGAAACGGAGCCTCCGCCGCGGGACCACATGCTGTTTCGTCAGCCGAATTTCATCGCGACGCCGCATCTCGCGGCCTCGACCAACCTCGGCCTCGAACGGGTCGGGCGCAGCGTTGTGCAGAAGGTCCTGCGCGCTCTCGGTGCTGATGCCGATCGCGCCAACAGACCCAAGGAGGAAGAATGAACAAGGTGAGCAACGGCTTTCGCGTCTTCGGATGCGCTTCGCAGATTGATTCCAGGCTGATCGACCGAGCCCGGCGTCTGCCGGTGGCGAACATCTCCGACATGATGAACCGCATGGATGCGGGCGGCGCAGGCATATTTCCCATACACTGGGCCAAAGGGAGCAAGTCGATCGCCGGCACCGCTCTGACAGTGCGCACGAGGCCCGGCGACAACCTTGTCGTTCACAAGGCGATCGACATGGCCCGCCCTGGCGACGTGATCCTGGTCGACGCCGGTGGCGATCTGACCACGGCGATCATGGGAGAGATCATGGCGCTCCTCGGCAAGACGAAGGGCGTGGAGGGGTTCGTGGTCGATGGGGCCGTCCGTGATCGGGACGAGATCGCCGAGATGGGAATGCCCATGTTTGCCCGCGGCATCACCCATCGAGGTCCCTACAAAGACGGACCCGGAGAGGTAAACGTCCCGGTGCGCATCGGCGGCATGGTGGTCAATCCCGGGGATCTGATCGTCGGCGACGGGGACGGCGTTCTCTCCATCCCCGCTGCGGATGCCGACCAAATTTTGTCTGCCGGCGAGGCGAAGCTCGAGGCGGAAACCAAAGAGCTCGCCTCGATACGGGATGGCGGCGTGGATCGGGCCTGGGTGGACCGGCTGCTGAACGAGCGAGGCTGTGTCATCTACGAAGGAACGTACCGCGATGACAGCCGCTGAGTCCTCCAGCAAATCCTCCGTTGCGTCCCGCGGCCCCGAAACGGCTGCCCCGGTACGCCAGAACGTTCCGAGGAGCATGCGCGGCGTAGTCTCCCTCGACGACCTCGAAGCACGCGCACGCCGGCATCTGCCGGTTCCGATCTTCGGGTATGTAGTGGGTCACGCCGAGTCCGGCGCAGCATATTCAGGCAGCCGGGGCGCGTACGAGAAGTATCTCTTTTCTCCAAACGTGCTCCGCGGCACCAAGGATAGGGACCAGTCGGTGAGCCTGTTCGGGAGGCGCTACTCCCGTCCCTTCGGCATTGCTCCAATGGGTCTGTCGGCACTCGCCGCCTACGATGGTGATGTCGCACTCGCCAATGGCGCACATGACCGCGAGACCGTCGCGATCCTGAGTGCGACCTCGCTTACACCGCTCGAACGTGTCGCTAAGGAGGGGCCGAGCCATTGGTTCCAAGCCTACTTCCCCGGCGACCATGATCGCGTCCGGGCGATGGTCGAGCGGGTCGCCGCCGCAGGGTTCGAGACGCTCGTCGTCACGGCCGACGTTCCGGTTAACGGGAACCGGGAAATCGACAAGCGGAATCGCTTCGTAACTCCAATCGCGCCGACACCGAAGCTGTTCCTGCAGGGCGCCACCCGCCCGGCCTGGTCATTTGGGACGGCGTTCAGGACGCTTATGCGGCATGGCATGCCGCGCTTCGCGAACCTCGACGTGGGCGAAGGTCCACCGATCGTCGCGCGCAACATCGAGCGTTCGTTCAGCGGCCGGGAGGCTTTCGCATGGGAGCACCTCGAGACAGCACGGAAGCATTGGAAGGGAAACCTGATCCTCAAGGGCGTCCTGCGCCCGGATGACGCGAGCCGCGCCCTCGAGATGGGGTGCGACGGGCTGATAGTCTCGAGTCATGGTGGCCGTCAGCTCGACAGCATGATCGCGCCCCTCGACGCACTGCCCGGCATCCGTGCCGCAGCGGGGCCGGACGTGCCCGTTCTTATCGACAGCGGGCTCAGGCGCGGCACAGAGGTTCTCAAGGCGCTGGCACTCGGGGCGGACTTCGCTTTCGTCGGACGGCCTTTCCTCTACGCCGCGGCTCTTGCCGGCCGGTCCGGCGTAACCCGGGCGATCGACATCCTGTCGGAAGAAATCGATCGGAACATGGCCATGATCGGGCTTCAGTCTCTATCGGGGATACGAGACGCGAACGGAAATTCCCGCTTTGTCCTTCACCGGTCGGAGGTAGAAAGGGAGGCTTCGGCTGCGTTGAGCAGCACGTCGACCAGATGAGTTCGCGCGCCATTGCGTGGATAGATCATTCCGATCCTTCGCTCTGGAGCCGGATCCGGAAGGGGCAAGCTGCGCAGGCGCACCCCTTCCGGCCTCGGCCCAGCCCATTCCGGCACCACCGACACGCCGAGCCCTCGGCCTACCAGGACCGCGATCGTATCAAGGGCATCGAGCTCGAAGAGCGTTTGAAGGGGCATGCGCTGTTGCTCAAGCCATCTCGCGGCCAAACGACCGCCCCACTGACCTCGATCATAAATAATGACCGGCTCGGTTCGGAGGATCATTAGCGGATCCTCCCGGCCCTCGGCTTCTGGAACAAGCAAAATCAGGGGCTCGCGCCGCCACAGGCGGAAGCTGAGCAGCTTTGGGAGGTCGAATTCCGGCTCGACGATGGCAGCCGCGTCAAGTGCGCCATCGCGCGTCCGCTCATACAGTTCGCTGGAGGTGCCCGGCTCCAGGTGCAGGCGTAGGCCGGGGTGGTCTCGCGCGAGATGCTCCAGCACCTCCGGAAGTAGACCCGTCAGTGCTGTGGCGATGGCTCCAATCTTCAATTCTCCGGCGATCTCTCCTCCGGCTGCCGCGGCGTGCAGGTCTCGCACGTCCCGCAAGATGCCCGGCAGGCGTTCGAGAACGGCGTGACCGGCCCGCGTCGGGCGGACCTTCCTGCCCGCACGGGCGAGGAGGGGGACGCCGAGTTCCGTCTCCAGCACTCGAATTCGCTGCGCCACAGCGTTCGCAGTGACGTTCAGCACCTGTGCTGCTCCGGCAAGTGACCCCTGCTGGGCGACCGCCCTCAGAGTCTCAAGATTCTTGGTCTCCAAACCGAACCATCCTTTCGTTGTGAAAGAAGAATACGCGCATCAGAACTTCGGTTAAATCCTTCTTGAATGGATGAATGAAGGAATGGAGGCTCCATGGAGCTGGGCTTGAAAGGACGCACGGCGCTCGTGCTGGGCGCGGGTGGCGGTCTCGGAGGCGCCATCGCGCGGACGCTTGCGGATGAAGGTGCAAAAGTCGCGGCCGCGGATCTTGACAAGGCTGCGGCGACCGCGACGGTCGAGGCTATTGCGGAGGCCGGCGGCGAAGCAATCGCCCTGGAATGGGATCTGAGCCTGATTGACGACGTGGACGGCAAAGTCGGCGAGGTGGAAACGCGGCTGGGCTCCATCGACATCCTCGTCGCCGTGACCGGTGGCCCGCCGCCGGGTCCGGCATCCGTACAAAACCCCGAAACTTGGCGCAAGTTCTTCGACTCGATGGTGGTGTCGGTAATGAGCATAGCCGACCGGGTCCTGCCAGGCATGCGGGAGCGCGGCTGGGGTCGTATCATCACGTCGACTTCGTCGGGCGTGGCCGCACCGATCCCGAACCTCGGCATCTCCAATGCCCTGCGCCTGTCGCTCGTCGGGTGGTCCAAGACTGTCGCGGCCGAAGTCGGCAAGGACGGCGTCACATGCAACGTGGTCATGCCCGGCCGCGTCGCCACCAAGCGCATCACCTTCCTCGACGAGAAGAAGGCCGAGCGGGAGAACCGGAGCGTCGAGGACGTCCGCGCCGAGAGTCATGCCGCCATCCCCATGGGGCGGTACGGCGAGCCGCACGAGTACGCCGACATGGTCGCCTTCCTCGCCTCCGAGCGCGCCGGCTACGTCACCGGGTCGCAGATCCGGATCGACGGCGGCTACATTCCCAGCATCTGAAGGACACCCGACATGACGACCGAAACCCGTCCTCTCGACGCCGAAGCCATCGAGATCCTGAAGGGCGTCACCACCGCCACGCTCACGACGATCCTGCTCAAGAAGGGCCTGCGCAACGTCTGGATGCGCGGCGCGATGCCGCTCAGGAACGGCCAGGACCGCGTGGTGGGCCCAGCCTTCACTTTCCGCTTCGTCCCGGCGCGCGAGGATCTCGCGACGCCGGCGAGCTGGGGCAGCCCCATCTCGACGCGAGCGGCCATCGAGGCGATGCCCGAGGGGGCCTTCGCGGTCATTGACGCCAATGGCGTGGACGACGCGGGAGTGTTCGGCGACATCCTCTGCGCACGCATGGTCAAAAGGGGCGCCGCCGGCCTGGTGACCGACGGGGTCGTCCGGGATCTCGAGGGCGTTCTGGGCACCGGCCTTTCCGTCTGGTGCCGTGGCGCGGCCGCACCTCCGTCCGTCGCCGGTCTGACCTTCGTCGGGTGGGAGGATACGGTAGGCTGCGGGGGCGTCTGCGTGATTCCCGGCGACACCATCGTGGCGGACCGCGACGGGGCGGTCGTCATTCCCGCCGCCCTGCTGGGCGAGGTGCTCGACGAAGCGCCGGAACAGGAGCGGATGGAGGGCTGGATCGTGGATGAGGTCGGCCGCGGTGAGACGCTGCCCGGGCTCTACCCGATGAACGGAGAAACCCGCGCACGTTATGACGAGTGGAAGGCAGGGCAATGATCTCGCACCGAACGAAGGGCGTCTTTGCGATCACGCCCACCCCCTTCAAGCCGGATGGCGCCTTGGACCTGGCCTCCCTCCGCCCCATGACCGAGTGGTACCTGGAACGGAAGGTCGACGGCCTGACCATCCTCGGCATCCTCGGAGAAGCCCAGAAGCTTCTTCCCGAGGAGAGCGAGGCTGTCGTGCGGGAGATCGTCGCGGCGGCCGCAGGCAAATCCGTCATTGTCGGCGTATCGGCGCCGGGCTTTGTGGCGATGCGCAGCCTCGCGCTGAAGTCCATGGAGTTTGGAGCCGCCGGCGTCATGATGACACCGCCCGCAGCCATGCGGACGGACGAGCAGATCGCCGGCTGGGTCCGCAACGCGGTCCGGGCGATCGGCGAGGACATCCCCTTCGTCCTGCAGGACCACCCGACTGCGACGGGCGTCGTCATGGCACCGCGCGTCATCCGGCAGATCGTCGAGGAGATCCCTTCCTGCGTCATGCTCAAGCACGAGGACTGGCCGGGACTCGAGAAGCTTACCGCTCTCCGTCGCTGGCAGCAGCAAGGAGAGATGCGACCGATTTCTATTCTGTGCGGAAACGGCGGAATGTTCCTCGACTTCGAGATGCAGCGCGGCGCTGACGGAGCGATGACGGGCTACGCCTTCCCGGAGATGCTGCGCAGGGTGGTCGACCTATCGGAGCATGACGACGGGGCCGCCTCCGACATCTTCGACGCGCACCTGCCTCTTCTGCGGTACGAACAACAGGCGGGGGTCGGACTTGCGGTACGAAAGTACATCCTGAAGCAGCGGGGCGCCATCGCTCACGACGCTCTCCGCACGCCGGGGCCAAGCCTGAGCGAAGAGGCGCGGGACGAGGTAGAGCGGCTTCTGCGGCGTCTGGCGGCCCGGGACCCGGACTGCGGATCTACGTCTTGAGGAAGTTAGGGGGAGGCGTGAATGCAGGCTTAATCGCGCCTCCTCCTTCATTCTTCGATGCCGTGGGGCAGGGCGCCTGTCCTGATCCGCAGCTCCTCGCGACCGAGAACCCGCGGTCAGATCCGGCACCCAATCCGCCGAAACAGCCATTCGAGTTCAATACGTCTGCGAGTTCAGCCCCAAGGCCTGGGCCTCCTGCGCGGCAGAGCACCCGCCGTCTACGATAAGATCTTGTCCGTGTATCCAGCTACTGCCCCTGTCCACCAAGAAACCGGCGACGGCCGCGACGCTGCCGAGATGTGCCTTTTGCCGGTTCTTGCCGTCTGCCGGCTCAGGGCCGCCATCAGCGGCAGGACTGATCGTGTTAGCGCGCAGGTCGCGCGCTCTCAGGACCCCAGCATTTTGCTTGGTCCACACGATGTGCGCTTCCTTGGACAAGGCGTATGCCCGATCCGGGTCGATCTTCTCGTTACGCACGAAATCGGGCAAGCGATCCGAGTGAGGCAATGCCATCAGGCGCCGAACCTGGCTCAGGTTTTTCCGCCATTCTCGCCCGGCTCTCGAAGCCAAGGTGGCGATCGCCGCGCCGGGGGCCAGTTGCGGTAGCAGGGTGTCTGTAAGGAGGCGCGTGCAGAACCAGTTGAATTCAAGGATCTCTACCGCTCCTCCGTCCTCGGGAAGCCGCTCCGCAGCGTTGATGAGCCCGTCGAGAACGCCGGTCCTTAGGTTCGCAACCGCTGCGGCATCGGTCAGATCGACGTGATGCCATCCCAGGTGGGGAGAGATGGACTCGCTCAGGCCCACGACGGAAAGATCTTTGGCATAAAGCTCCCGTACAATGGCGACACCGAGCGCCGAAGCGGTTCCGGTCAGAGCGATCCGCTTACTCATGGGCAGGTATCCCGGTCACGGTCACGTACTTGGTAAACATGCGCTACTGTCTCCTTTCCGCGATACTGCAAGACCTTCGCTGCGCGCGCCAGCCGATAGGGACCTGAGCGCTCCGGCTTGGTCTGATCGGTCGCTCAGGCATTTTTGGGCTTGGCTCGCGGAAGGAGCCTGCACCCGATGCTCAGCGAACCCGATCTGGACGGGAGGCAGTCTGGACACTCCGGGGATGGCGCATGACACTGCGCGCCGCAGGCACTTCCCAAAGAGGCAGGAATATTGAATTTCGGGTCACCGAAATGGCGCGACCAGATCGGCGGCTTCCTCATGGTTGCCAACCTGCTCACAACCATCCCCTACCAGTTTACCGGATTTCCTGCTCTCTCCTACATCGCCGGAGCATTCGCTCTTTGCGGACTGGCCGCCTTCGGCCCGCAGGTGGCCATGTCACGCCGGGTTTTTCTGCTGATCGGTGCCCTGCTCACCGTAATCGCGGTCAGCACCCTGCCAAATTGGGACGAGGCCATATTCGATGCCTTGACCCGGGCGAGCTCCATTGCTGCGCTCTTCTGCGCTCTTCTGCGCTCTTCTGCGCTCTTCTGCGCTCTTCTGCGCTCTTCTGCGCGCTGACGGCGATACGGTCAGCCGCGTCCAAGTCTCCCTCCATTATCGAGTGCGGTCGCTTCCTGGCAAACCAGGCGCCGGGGAAGCGCTACCTCGCCCTCACGATCGGCGGTCACCTCTTCGGACTGATCCTCCTTTACGGCTCGATATCTCTGCTCGGCAGTCTCGCAACCAAGCCACCCCCCTCCGGTCATCCGCCACCGGCACAAGACTCGTCAGGCCGTGCTTGGCTCCACCATCTGAGCCCCCTGATTACGCTCCTCAACCTGGTCCTTGCCTCGGCCGGTACGGTCCACTTCACTTTCGGTGTTCAGGTCTTCGGAGCCGTCATGGCTCTGGTGCCGCTGATCGCCATGGGGTGGGTCGCCCTCCAAGCGGTCGGAGATCATCCTGCCGCCGCGGTGTGTGATAGCGTGGCCGATTTCGCGACCCGCGAGCTCCCCGGACTGAACGGTGAACTGGTCCTTTTATCAATGGCGGGATTCATCGGCACATTGGGGTCTGCCATTGCAAGCCCGTTGGTTGATACCGCCGGCATCGATCTGAGCTCGATCCCTGCCGCGCTGCTACTCGTCGGAGTCTTTTGGCTCGTCCCCATTACAGGCCAGATCGGGATGAACCCGATCTTGGCAGTATCGCTCATCGGTCCGCTTTTGCCTTCACCGGAGGTGCTGGGCATCGCACCCGTTGCCATGGTTTCCGCTATCACCAGCGATTGGGCCCTCAGTGGCGTCACCTCGCCCTTCACGGCGTCAGTCTTGCTGATCGCAGCATATGGTAACGTGAGCCCCGCGCTCGTGGCTTGGCGATGGAATGGTGGCTACGTCATGACGGTCGGAGCCGTGGTATCGCTTCTGATCTGTGCCCTCGTCACGGTGTAAGCTGCTGCCCAGTAGATAGAGCGACCGCGCCGCTTCCTACACCACGTAGGTGGCACTATCGGGCATGTCCGGTACGGGCGTTATGTGACATCGCCGCCTTAGAAAGACCTGAGCGACAGCGACGAGGAATAGCACTCTCGAAATTTCAGCATGATTCTCAGCCGCTAAAGTCGCTCTGTACGGGATGCTTCGGCAGCCTCAGTCCTGCAGGGCGTTCCAGAGCTCGGCGTCGCGCTCGGCGGTCCAGACGCGCGGCGTGTCGATATCGCGCGCCTCGTCATAGGCGCGGGCGACGTTGAAGGGCAGGCAGTGCTCGTAGATGGCGTAGTCCGAGAACTTCGGGTCGCACTCGGCGCGCACGGCGTCCCAGGCTTCCTTCAGCGTGCCGCCCGACAGCGCCACCTTGGCGGCGGGGCGATAGGTCGAGCGGACGAAATCGGCGGTGGAATCGAGCGCGGCGTTCACCATCTCGCGGCCCACCAGCGCGTCGCCCCGGCCCGGCGCGATGGCGTCGAGGTCGAAGGCGCGGATGGCTTCGAGCGTCTTGGGCCAGTCGCCGAAATGCCCGTCGCCGCAATAGCAGGCGGACTTGTATTCGACGATGTCGCCCGTGAACATCACGTTCTGGTCGGGCACGTGGACCACAATGTCGCCCGCGGTGTGGGCGCGGCCCAGGTGCATCAGGTCCACCCGGCGGTTGCCGAGATAGACGGTCATGCGGTCGTTGAAGGTGGTGGTGGGCCAAGTCAGGCCCGGGATCTCCTCGTGGCCCTGGAACAGGCGCGGGAAGCGGGCGAACTCGCTGTCCCAGTCCTCCTGCCCGCGCTCGACGACCATGGCGCGGGCCTTCTCGCCCATGATGACCGTGTCGGCGCCGTAGGCCGAGGCGCCCAGCACGCGCACGGCGTGGTAATGCGTCATGGCGAGGTGGCTGATCGGCTTGTCGGTGACCTCGCGCACCTTCTCGATCACCTTGCGCGCCAGGCGCGGCGTCGCCTGCGCCTCGACGATCATCACGCTGTCGTCGCCGATGATGACGCCGGTGTTGGGGTCGCCTTCGGCGGTGAAGGCCCACAAACCCTCGCCCACCTGGGTGAAGCTGACCTGCTTCTCTTCCATGTCGCCTTGCGATGCGAATGCCTTGGCCATGAACGTCTCCTTTGTCTCTGGATTTGGATCAGCGTGCTGCCATGGGCAGCCACAGCACGACCGCCGGGATCAGGATCACGAGAACCAGCGCGGTAATCTGGATCAGCACGAAGGGCATGACGCCGCGGTAGATCACCGAGATCGGCAGGTCCGACGCGATGCCGCGCAGATAGAACAGCGCATACCCGAATGGCGGCGTCAGGAACGATGTCTGCAGGTTCACCGCCAGAGCGATCGCGAACCAGATCATGACCTGGTCGCTTCGCAGGCCGAAGTCGAGGAGCGCCACGACCGGGGCGACCAACGGAACGACGACCAGCGTTATCTCGACCCAGTCCAGGAAGAAGCCGAGGATGAAGATCAGCGCCATGATGGTGAACAGGACCCAGTAGGGATTGCTGTCCTGGATGTCGAAGAAATCTACGATCATGGCGTCACCACCGAGCCGGCGGAACACCACTGAGAAGATCGAGGCGCCGATCATCACGAACACGATCATCGCGGTGGTCTTTGTCGTCTCGTACATCGCCTCGCGCAGGACGCCGAGGTTGAGCTGGCGCGAGACGAAGGCGAGCAACATTGCGCCCGCTGCGCCGATCGCCGCCGACTCGGTCGGTGTCGCGACGCCAGCCACGATGGTCCCAAGGACCGACAGGATCAGCAGCGCCGGCGCCAGCAGGTCGCGCGCGAGCGCCAGGACCGTAGGCAGAAAGCTGCGGCGCTCGGGCGTGGGCGGTGCTGGCACGCGGTGCGGTGTAAAGTTCGCGACAGCGGCGAGGTAGACGAAGTAGAGCCCGGCCAGAAGCAGCCCCGGCCCGATGGCGCCGAGGAAGAGGTCGCCGACCGACAGCCGCATCTGGTCGCCCAGGATGATCAGCATGATCGATGGCGGCAGCAGGATGCCCAGCGTTCCGGACGAGGCGATCAGGCCGCTCGCAAGCCGCATGTCGTACTTTGCCTCCCGCATGGCGGGCAGCGCCATCATTCCCATCATCACCACGGAGGCGCCGATAATGCCGGTCGAAGCTGCCATTATGACGCCGATCACGGCGACCGCGAAGGCGTAGCCACCGGGCGTGCTGCGGAAGAGTGAGGCGAGAGAGCGCATCAGCCGCTCGGCGATGCCCGAACGCTCGAGCATCAGGCCCATGAAGACGAAGAGCGGGATGGCGACGAGGAGCCAGTTCGTCAGCGTGCCCGAATAGATGCGCTGAACGCCCATCGACAGGAACAGCATCGGCACGTCCGCGAGTACCGCGAAGATGATGCCGGTGCCGGCAAGGATGAAGGCGACAGGATAGCCGGAGAAGACGCCCGCCACGAGCGCCAGCAGCATCAGCGATGGCCAGGCGTATTCGTTCATGTCTGGTCCTTGGAGGTGGGCCGTAGCAGTTCGATTGTGGTTCCGATGCCGCGTAGAAGTGCCATCAGGCCGAGGAGAGCGAACGCCAGGGGCAGCATTGCCTTGATCAGCCAGCGGCTGTTCAGGCCGCCCTGCGTGGAGCCCTCCCCTGACGTCCACGCGACTTCTGCGAAAGACCAGCCGTACCACGTGATGATCAGGCAGAAGGGCAGGAGAAAGACGAGGTCACCGACACTGCGTATCCAAAGCTGTGCGCGGCGCGGCATCATCAGCCAAAGGAAATCCACGGAGACGTGGCGCTCTTCGCGCAGCGACCAGATCCCGCCGAACAAGACCAGCAGCGCGAAAATGTACCACTGGAGATCGAAGAGGCCGTTGACGGTGAGCGCACGGCCCAGCACCGGAAGATCCGCCTCCCACGCCAGAAAGGTGTTCTGGCCGCGGGCGGCCCAGACGATGGCCGCGAGAATGGACAAGATCAAAGGCAGGATAAGCCAGCTCAGCCACTTGCCCGGCAGGCAAAGCAGATCCAGCAGCCTGGTGATCACATGAGGCATTGCGGGTGTCCTTCCCGGGACGCGGACGGCGAAAACAGAAGCCGCCCGCGTCTGGTTCTAAGGAGGTTCAGCGGGCGGGCAGGTCCTGCAGAGTGCCCCACTCACCGACGGTGTCCATGTACTCGCGCAGCGAGCTCAGGGCTTCCGCGAAGATCGGGTCGTTCTGCGCCTGCTCGTTCATGACTTCGTCGCTGGCTTCGCGGAGGGCGGCCAGGACCTCGTCGGGGAAGCGCTTCACCTCGACGCCGGCCTCGCGGATCTCGGCGATGGCATCGGCCTGAGCGTCCACCTGGTCGTGCAGGTTATAGGCTATGTTCGCCTTGCAGGCGTCCTCCATGATGGTCTGGGTCTCTTCGTCGAAGCTGTTCCAGACATCCATGTTGATGATGATGCTGTCCCAGCTCGACGGCTGGTGCCATCCCGGAAAGTAGTAATAGTCGGTGACGCGCTGGAAGCCGAAGCCCACGTCGAGTTGCGGGGCCGAGAATTCGGCGGCGTCGATGCGGCCCGTCTCAAGGCTGAGGAAGATCTCGCCGGCCGGCACGAGCTGTGTGTTTGCGCCGAGCTTGGCCATCGCCAGGCCGCCGAGACCGGCGATTCGCATGTTGAGGCCCTGCAGGTCCTCGACGGCGTTGATCTCCTTGTTGAACCAGCCTCCGGCCTCGGGGAGTACGAGGTGGCAGGGCAGGACCTTAACGTTGAAGGGGTCATAAGCCTTCTGGATAATCTCGAGCCCGCCGCCTTCGAACATCCAGCCGAGAGCGACCTCTGGTGTCGGGCCGAAAGGCATGGAACCGACCAGGTTTGCCACCGGGATCTGCTGCGCCCAGTAGCCGATCCAGTCGAAGCCCATGGGTAGCGCGCCCGAGCTCACGGCGCCGAACACCTCGAACGGGGGCACGAAGTCGCCCGCGCCATGTACGTTGATCTGCACTTCGCCGTCCGTCATCCGCGCCACGCGGTCGGCCCAGATTTGGGGGCTCGGACCGATCGACGGCACGTTCAATCCGAAGGTGCTTTGCAGATCATAAGTGTCGGCCTGCGCGACGCCGGCCGCGGCAAAGGTCGCCGCCGCAGCGGCCATCATCGTCTTTCTCATGTTTCTCCTCCCTTTCGTGAACGCCGAGTCGGTGCCCGGAACTCCTGCATCGTCGACCTTGCCTCCGATGCCCATCAATCGTTAGTCATAAACGAACCTGTTTGCAAGTAGCAAACAACGGCGTATATGCTGAACTGCGCTGCAGGCGAAAGGGGAGGAGAGATGTTGGAGCAGATCGAAGGCGTGGCGGTTGTGACCGGCGCTGCGCAAGGTAACGGCCGGGCCATTGCGCTTGGGCTCGCGCGTGCCGGGGCGAAGGTGGCGTGTTGCGATATCCAGGCCCGGGCGCTTGCTTCCGTCACGAACGAAATCGAGGCGCAGGGCGGGCGCGCCATCGCGGTGGAGCTCGACGTCGCCGACCCCGATTCTTGCCGCAAGGCGGCAGCAGTCGTGGTCGAGCGGTTGGGGCCGGC
The DNA here is from genome assembly GCF_900115595.1 of Tranquillimonas alkanivorans. Taxonomy (GTDB): domain Bacteria; phylum Pseudomonadota; class Alphaproteobacteria; order Rhodobacterales; family Rhodobacteraceae; genus Tranquillimonas; species Tranquillimonas alkanivorans. The sequence goes on along the minus strand of NZ_FOXA01000021.1, from coordinate 11,550 downwards.
TGCAATCCTGGTCAACAACGCGGGAATCATCCGGCGCACGCTGCTCGCCAGCGAGACCTTCGAAGAGGACTGGGACAGCGTGATCAGGGTGAACGCCACCGGTGTCATGCAGGTCACCCGGGCGTTCGTCATCCAGTTGAAGCAGACGCGAGGCAGCGTCGTGAACCTCGGCTCAATCATGTCCGTATCGGCCGGGCCGGGGCTGGCGGCTTATGCCGCCTCGAAGGGGGCGGTGCTGCAGCTCACCAAGGCGCTGGCGCACGATCTCGCCCCGGATGGCATCCGGGTGAACGCCATCGCGCCAGGCGTGATCGAAACCCCCATGACGGAAGTGACCCGCTCCGACCCCGAGGCCATCGGCCGTTTCATGGCGCACACGCCCCTCCAGCGGCCGGGGCGCCCAGAGGAACTGGTCGGACCCGTCCTGTTCCTGGCCTCCGAGGCCGCCAGCTATGTCACCGGCGCGCTGCTGCCCGTCGATGGCGGATATCTCGCCGCCTGAACAAGGAAAGATGAGCATGAAGAAGATGGAAGTGGACGTTCTCGTTGTCGGCTCCGGCGCCGGTGGCTTGAGCACGGCAGTCGCGGCCGCCCACCGTGGACTGAAGGTGGTCGTCGCCGAGAAGGAACCGGTCTTCGGTGGAACCACCGCCCGCTCAGGCGGGTGGATGTGGATCCCGGGTAACGGTCCTGCGATGCGCGAGGGAGTCGAAGACAGCGCCGAGAAGGCGCGCATTTATCTACAGCACGAAGCGGGCGAGCATTTCGATGCGCCGCGCGTGGACGCATTCCTCGACGCCGGGCCGAAGGCGGTGAAGTTCTTCGAGGAGAAAACGGCCCTGCAGTTCGACCTGGGTCCGTTCTTCGCGGATTACCATCCCGACGCGCCGGGTGGTATGGACGGCGGACGCTCCATCGTTGCGCGTCCCTTCGACGGCCGGGAGCTCGGCGGCGAGATCAAGCGCCTGCGGCCGCCGCTGGCCGAGATCACGTTCCTGGGCATGATGATCGGCTCGGGCAAGGAATTGCTGCACTTCTTCAACGTCACGCGTTCGCCCGTGTCGGCGTTCTACGTGTCAAAGCTCTTCTTCAAGTTCCTGCGCGATGTCACCTTCCACGGCCGCGCCATGCGATTGATGAACGGCAACGCGCTGGTGGCGCGGCTGGCGAAGTCGGCGTTTGACAAGGACGTTCCGATCTGGACCAGCGCGCCGGTGCGCTCGCTGATCCAGGACGAAAACGGGCGCGTGCTCGGCGCCCGGATCGACAAGGAGGACGGCCCGGTCGAGGTCATCGCGCGCAAAGGCGTCGTTCTTGCGGCCGGTGGCTTCCCGCAGGACGCCATCCGTCGCAAAGAACTCATACCGCATGCGCCGAGCGGGCACGAGCACGTCACGCCCGCGCCTCCGGGCAACACGGGGGACGGCCTGCGACTGGGTGAAGCCGTTGGGGCGACGGTGAATACGGATCTTCCGCACGCGGCGGCCTGGGTGCCGATCTCGCGGCCGCGTCGTCCGGATGGAACCCTCGGCACGTTCCCGCACTTCGTTGACCGCTCGAAGCCCGGCATCATCGCGGTAACGCGCTCTGGGCGGCGCTTCGTGAACGAGTCGAACTCCTATCATGACTTCTGCCAGGCGATGGTTCGCCGTTGCCGCGAGGAAGGCGGCCCGGACGCCGAGATCGCTGCCTGGTTCGTCACCGACCACCGCGCCTTCCGGAAGTATGGGCTCGGCTTCGCCAAACCCGCGCCGGTACCATACGGCAAGTTGATCAAGAACGGCTACCTGATCCGCGGCGACACGCTGGAAGACCTTGCAAACCAGATCGGGGCCGACCCGAAGGTGCTGGCAGAGACGGTGCAAAACTTCAACGGCCCGGCCCGCCGCGGCGAGGATCCGGAGTTCGGCAAAGGCAGCACGAGTTACAACCGGTCGCTCGGTGACCCCGAGCATGGGCCGAACCCCTGCCTCGCCCCAATCGAGCAGGGGCCGTTCTATGCCGTGCGGCTGTATGTGGGCGACCTGGGCACCTTCGCCGGGCTTCGCACCGACGAGAACGCGCAGGTATTGAACGGAAACGGGCAGCCGTTGGGGGGGCTCTATTCGGTGGGCAACGACGCCGCCTCGATCATGGGCGGGAACTATCCCGGCGGCGGCATCACGCTTGGGCCCGCCATCACGTTCGGCTACATCGCCGCGCGCCACATGACGGGCGCAAATGAGTGACACGCGCCGCACCGTCGAGGGGGTCTGCCTGGGCCTCCTCGCCGCCGTCGCCTGGGGGCTCTACAACGTCGGCGCCGAGCTCGGGCAGGCGCAGGGCTTCCATCCGGCGGATCTGACGATGCTGCGCTACGGCGGTGCGGCGGCGCTGATGCTGCCGGTGCTGATCGCGGCCCGCCACCGAATGCCGCCGCTCTCGCGCGTCGCCATCCTCGCCCTGCTTATCGGGCCGGGCTTCGCGCTTCTCTTCAACGCGGGGTTCCAACGCGCGCCGCTCTCGCATGCCGTGGTTCTGGGGCCAGGAACCTCGATGCTGGTCGCCAACCTGATCGGCGTCGTGCGGGACCGCGCCCCCCTGACGCGCAACCGGAGCCTCGGCATGGCCGTGCTGATCCTGGGGCTTGTGACGATCGCGGCGGATCAGCCGACGGCGAAGCACTGGGGCGGATCGGTCGCCGTCGGCGACCTCTGCTTCCTCGGGTCGGGAACGCTCTGGGGCATCCACGTCTACCTGATGGGCCGCTGGCAGATGCCGCCGGTTCGCACGACGGCCGGTGTCGCCACGCTGTCCTCACTGGTGTTCCTTCCGATCTACTTCTCGGTCTTCGACGTGACGCCAATGCCTTGGTCGGCCTGGGCCCGGCAATTCGTCTATCAGGGCGCGATCGGCGGCTGCCTGGCCTTCCTGGTCTTCGCGGCCGCCGTATTGAGGCTCGGGGCAGGACGCGCGGCATTGTTCTCTGCGCTGGTTCCTGTAGTGGCCGTCCTTCTCGGTATCCCGCTGGCGGCGCAGGTTCCGAGTGTGCTGCAATGGTGGGGCGTGGGGCTGGCGACGCTCGGATTGACGATTTCGCTCGACATTCGAAGGCGGCGTGCGATGGCATCGGGCGCAGGGGAGGCAGGTGCATGCCAATGAACCGGAGAGCGAACGTGACAGGCGACAGCGGGATGCCGGCAAAGAACCAGCGACGTATCAGGTCGCTGGAAACGGGCGGCGCCATTCTCGAAGCGATGGCCGCGGCGCGTGGACCGGTGAAGCTGCGCGATCTCGCCGAGGCGGTGTCGGTGGCTCCGGCGCAGCTTCATCCCTATCTCGTCAGCCTTCGAGCGATCCGCCTCGTCGAGCAGACCGAGGCCGGGCTCTACCGCCTCGGACCTTTCGCGCTCGAACTGGGCCTAAGCCGTCTTCGCGAGCAGGATGCCTACAACGAGGCGATTGCCCGAGTGGGACAACTGGCTGAGGAGACGCGGATGATGGTCGCATTGTCCGTGTGGGGGCTTCACGGGGTGACCATTGTGCATGTGAAGGAGGGACCGTCGCAGATACACGCCAATGTTCGCGTCGGTGGCGGCTTCATGATGACAGCAACCGCGACTGGGCGCCTGTTTGCCGCCTTCTATCCGAACGCCAAGACTGAAGCCGCAATCGAGAGAGAGTGTCGAGAAAGCGCCGGCGCACCAGGATTGAGCATCGACATGGTCAGGTATCGGTCCCAGGTGGAGGAAGTTCGTCGCCGTGGCTTCGAGACCACCGTGGACGCGCCGGTGCCCGGCGTCAGCGCAGCCGCTGCGCCGGTCTTCGACTACAGTGGCACGATGCAGTTGGGCGTGACGGTCATGGGGCCCACACCCCTCATAGACCTCCGCCAGGACGGTCCGATCATCAGTGCCCTCCTCCGGTTCACGGAGGGCTTGTCGCGGGATCTTGGCTATGGTGCGCAGTCTTCCGATCCAGCGCAGTAACTGGCACTCGACCGACTCAAGGCATCGCCCTGCGGCGTGAGCTTGCGCACCACGGCACTTTGGACGCGCGGATATTCAACAGCCTCCGGCAGAACCGGTGCGGTTCACGCGGCTGAAAATCCAGCATCTTTGACGCGTCAGTTCAAGGTCTCGCTAAAGGCACGACTTTGGTAACGGCCGGAGGTCTCGCCCTCGACCCGGCCCTCGCGCGCTATTGTCCGGCCGCGCAGGAGGGTGCGGACGGGCCAGCCCGTGACCTCCATCCCCTCGTAGGGCGTGTAGTCCGAGCCGTGGTTCAGCCGCTCCTGCCGGATGGTGTCGTGCCGATTCGGGTCCCACAGCGTGATGTCGGCGTCCGCGCCGATGGCGATGGCGCCCTTGCGGGGATACAGGCCGTAGAGCCGCGCGGGATTGGTCGAGGTCAGCGCGACGAAACGCTCGACGCTGATGCGGCCCTTCGAGACGCCCTCGGAAAACAGGATCGGCAGCCGCGTTTCGACGCCGGGAATACCGTTCGGCACCCACTTGAACGACGTGCGGGCGCGCGGGTTGTCCTTGCCGGTCTCGTTGGGGCCGTCGAAGTAGAACGGGCAGTGATCCGAAGAGAAAAGATCGAACGTGCCGTCGCGCAGCCCCTCCCAGATCGCGGCCTGGCTGTCGGTGTCGCGGGGCGGCGGCGAGCAGACGTACTTCGCGCCGTCGAAGTCCATGTTCAGCCCCTTCAGGTCGTCCTTGGTCAGGGCGATGTATTGCGGGCAGGTCTCGGCGTGGACCTTGAGGCCGCGCTTGCGGGCCCACTGGATCTGCTCCATCGGGTCGCGGCCCGAGACGTGGACGATGACGACCGGCACGTCCGTCAGTTGCGCGTGGCTGATCGCACGGTGCGTCGCCTCGCGCTCGGCGATCTGGGCGTGCGCCTCGGCGTGGTAGTAGGGGGCGGTCTTGCCGTCTTCCTCGAGCTTGCGGGTCATGTACTTGATGGCGTCGTGACCCTCGGCGTGGACCATGACCAGCGCCTTCTCGCGGCGGGCGACGTCGAACACCTCGAGCAGTTCGGCATCGCTGAGCACGAGGTCGTCGTAGGTCATGAAGACCTTGAACGAGGTATAGCCGTCACGCACCAGCGCCGGCAGTTCCTGACCCAGAACCTGCGGCGTCGGGTCTGACACGATCAGGTGGAAGGACACGTCGGTGTGGCACTTGCCCTCAGCCTTCTCGTGGTAGGCGGTGACGCATTCGCGCAACGACGTGCCCTTGATCTGCATGGCGAAGGGCAGGACGGTGGTGTTGCCGCCGGCGGCGGCCGAGCGGGTGCCGCTTTCGAAGTCGTCGGCCATCACCGTGCCGTCCGCCGTCGGCTGGGCGAGGTGGACATGCGCGTCGATGCCGCCGGGCAGGGCCAGCAAGCCGGTGGCGTCGATTTCCTCGACCGCGCCCTCAACCCGCTCCGAGATTTCGACGATGCGGCCGTCGCGCACGCCGATATCGGCGCGGAAACGGTCCGCGGCGGTGACGATGATGCCGCCGCGGATGGCGAGATCGCAGGGCCCGCTCATGCCGCGACCTTCGAAACGATCTCGGACAGGGCGGCGGTCAGGCGGTCCACCTGCTCGACGGTGTTGTAGTGCACCATGGACACCCGCAGCACGCCGTTGTCGCCGTCTTCGCCCAGATCCTCGACCAGCCGGCGCGAGTGGAAGTCGCCGAAGCGGATGGCGATGCCGTAGGCGTCCATCGCGCGAGCCACGGCGCCGGAATCCACGCCGTCGAACTTGAAGGCGATGGTGGGCACGCGGGTGCTGTCCTCGTTCACAGTCTCGCCGATCACGCGGACGTCGTTGCGAGCGTTGAGCCATGACAGGAGACGCTCGGTCAGCCGGTCCTCGTGGCGGGTGATCGCGGCATAGGCCGCTTCGACCTTGGCGCGCCGATCGCCGGTTACGCCCTGGCATTCGCCGAGCGCGGCGAGGTACTCGACGATCCCGTCGGTGCTGTAGGCAAGCTCGTAGGACGGGTTCCCCGGCTCGAGCTTCCCGGGCACTTTGTCCTTGCCGTAGAAGTAGTGGTAAAGCCCGTCGAGTTCGCGCAGCAGCTCGTATTTGCCGTACATCATCGCGGCGTGGGGACCGTATGCCTTGTAGAGGCTGAAGACGTAGTAATCCACGTCCCACGCCCGCACGTCGATCAGCCGGTGCGGGGCATATGCGACGGCATCCACGCAAATTTTCGCGCCGCGGGCGTGGACGAACTCGGCGATCTGCGCCACCGGGTTCACCTTGCCCAGGATGTTCGAGGCGTGGGTGACGCAGACAAGTTTCGTGCGCTCGGTCATCAGCGGCTCCAGGTCCGAGAGCCGCAGGCGATAGCTTTCGCGGTCGAGCGGCCAGAACTTCACCACCACGCCGAATTCGCGCAGGCGGTCCCAGGGGCCGATGTTGCTTTCATGATCGGCCATGGTGACGATGATCTCGTCGCCCGGGTGGAACTGGCTGCGCATCGCGGCGGCGAGCGTCTGGAGCAGCACGGTCGTCGAAGGGCCGAACACGATCTCTTCGGGGCGCTCGGCGTTGACCAGAGTGCGGCCGGCCTCGCGCCCTTTCATGAGCGCCTCGGCCGCGGCCTGCGAGATGGCGTAGCTGCCGCCGATCTGCACGTTGCGCTCGAACAGGAACTCGGTAATCCGGTCCACCGCGCCTTTCACGGTCTGCGAGCCGCCGGCGTTGTCGAAGAACACCCAGTCGTCGCGCAGCCCGGGGAACTGGCTGTGCACGAACTCCATGTCCAGCGGGGTTGTGATATCGGTCATGTCGCTCGTCCTTGTCAGTGGTTCAGCACGGCGCTGAGGAAGTTCTGGGTGCGGGGTTCGCGCGGGTTGCTCAGGACCTGGTCCGGCGGTCCGGTCTCGATCACCTCGCCGCCGTCCATGAAGATGACGCGGTCCGCGACCTGGCTGGCGAAGCCCATCTCGTGCGTGACAACGACCATGGTGACGCCGGTCCCGGCGAGGTCGCGCATCACGTCCAGAACCTCGCCCACCATTTCCGGGTCGAGCGCCGAGGTGGGTTCGTCGAACAGCATCACCTGCGGCTCCATGGCCAGCGCGCGGGCGATGGCGACGCGCTGCTGCTGGCCGCCCGACAGGTGCTCGGGGTACTTGTCCGCCTGCTCGCCGATGCCCACGCGGGCCAGCAGGCGATCGGCCTGCCTGGCCGCTTCGGCGCGAGAGGTGCCGCGCACGCGGCGGGGGGCGAGCATGACGTTCTCGCGCACGGTGAGGTGCGGGAAGAGGTTGAAGGACTGGAACACCATCCCGACCTCGGCCCGCACCTTGGCAAGCGCGCGGCCGGGCATCACCGGGATGTCGTCCACCCGGATCTCGCTGTCGTCCGAGAAGGGCTCCAGCCGGTTGATGCAGCGGATGAGCGTGGACTTGCCCGAACCGGAGGGGCCGACGACGCAGACGACCTCGCCCTTCTCGATTTCCAGGTCGATCCCCTTGAGCGCCTCGAAGCTGCCGTAGAACTTGCGAAGATTCCTGATGCTGACGAATGCGGCCATTCAGCGGCTCCTTGCGCCGAAGCGGCGCTCCATGCGCGACACCATTGCGACGAGCGGCCACAGGAAGGCGATGTAGATGACGGCGGCGCCGATCAGCGGGCTGGGATTTGCGGCGAGCGCCTGCGCCTGCGTGGCCTGCTTCAACAGGTCGGGCATCGCCACGACCGAGGCCAGCGCGGTGTCCTTGACCACGTTGATCGAGTTGTTGGTGAGCGGCGGGATCACGATCTTGATCGCCTGCGGCAGGATCACGTCGACCATCGTCTGGCGATAGCTCAGGCCGAGCGCGGCGGAGGCTTCGAACTGCCCCTTCGGGATCGCCTCAATCCCGGCGCGGAAGATCTCGGCGGTGTAGGCGCCGGAGACCAGCGTCAGCGCGGTCATGGCAGAGGCGAAGGGCGACAGCCGCAGGCCGACGAAGGGCAGGGCGTAGTAGACGATGATCAGCAGGACGAGCAGCGGGATCGAGCGGAAGATGTCGATGTAGAGGCGGGTGAGCAGCCGCAGCGGGGTGACAGCATAAAGCCGGACCATCGAGAGGAACAGGCCCAGCACCAGGCCCGCGACAATGCTGGCCGCGCCAAGCTGGACCGTGACCCACAGCCCTTCGAGCAAGAGCGGCCAGGTCCGCAGAAGCACCTCTGCGTTCAGGAAGGTTTCGAAGATATCCATGGATGTCCTTCAGGCGGCGATGCCGGACGGGGCCGGAGCTTTCGCTCCGGCCCGGTGATCGCGGCTCAGTCGAGCGTCGGCATCGGAAGGACGGTCACCGTCGAGGTCGTGTCCTCGGGCGTGGCGCCGAACCACTTCTCGTGCAGGTCGGCCAGGATGCCCTCTTCCTTCAGCTCGGTGATGATGTCGTTCACCTCGCTCGCCAGTTCGGCGTCCTTGGCGAACATCATCGAGTATTTCTCGCCCGTTTCGATGCGCTGAACGACCTCGAGGTTGGGTTTGTCCTTCACGTAGTAGAGCAGGGCGGGGATGTCCGAGATGTAGCCGTCGATGCGGCCGGCCGTCAGGTCGAGCATGGCGGGCGACAGGCCCTCGTAGCGGCGGATGTCGGCGAAGCCGTATTCCTCGGCATGGTCGGTCGCCCACATGTCGCCGGTCGAGCCGGTGTCGACGCCGACGGTCTTTCCTTCCATCTCGTCCAGCGAGGCCGGGCCGCCCGAGGCGACGGTCAGCGACTGGTCGCTGTCGTAGTAGGGCTGAGCAAAGGACACCGACTCGAGCCGCTCGTCGGTGATCGTGATCGACGACGTGGCGATGTCGATGCGGCCCGACTGCACGGCGGAGAACAGGCCGTTGAACGGGATGTTGACGATCTCGACCTCGGCGCCAAGGCGGTCGGCGACCTCGTTGACCAGGTCGATCTCAAACCCGACGAAGTCTCCGGAGTCGTCCTGGAACTCCCACGGGACGTTGCCGATGTTCGCGCCTACCGTCAGTTGCTCCTGCGCGGCGGCGGAGAGGGCCGTGCTGCCGAGGAGGGCGAGTCCGACAGCGGCGGATGCCAGGTGCTTTGCGATCATGTGTTTTCCCTGCTGATTGCTATGTTTTGGTTCTGGATTGACCGGACAAGCCGGTCTGACCAGTATGCAAGCACGACCTAATCCGCATTGCAACAGCCGGTGGTGTCGGTCTCCGCGCGAAAGGTATATTGGCGCGCACAACAGGAGGGCACACGCCGCAGATGCTTGAAAAAACGCCGGTGACACAGACGATCGCGCGCCGTCTGCAGGAAATGATCAGGACGGGCGAACTGAAGAAGGGCGAGAAGATCCCGTCCCAGCGTGTCCTGTCCGAGCGCCTGAAGGTGTCGCGCCCGTCACTGCGCGAGGCGCTGCTGACGCTCGAAACGCTGGGGCTTGTTCGCACGCTGCCCGCGCGCGGAACCTTCGTCGTGGACCGCGACGGCGAGACGGGGCCGCAGAACGTGTGGCGATACGACGACGCCTACAGCATCACCGACGTGTTCCAGTCGCGCCTGCTGATCGAAGCGGAACTTGCCCGTCTTGCCGCGGGACGGCTCGACGCCGACGAGATGGCGCGGCTGGAAGAGGCGGCGGCGGAGTTCGAAGAGGCCTGGCGCCAGGGCGATCTGGTCGCGCATGTCGAGGCCGACCTGCGCTTTCACCGGGCGATCGCCGACGCAAGCCCCAACAAGATGCTCCGCCGGCTCTATTATTCGGTCCACGACCTGCTGACGGAAAGCCAGCGCCAGCCGATCCCCAACACTGCGCGGGACCGGATGGCGCAGTCGATGCAGGAGCACCGGGATATCATGTCGGCGCTGAGATCCGGTGACGGCGAACGCGCAGAGGCGGCGATGCGCCTACACATTAAGAACACGGCGACGTGCGCAGGTGCCGCACTTCAGTGATCGGCGGAGCGGACCGAGATGTCCCACTTTTCGGGAGCCGTCACTCTTCGCGCCCAACTCGAAGGCCGCATGGTTCGTGATTGTTGGAGCGAATGTCGGATCTCGTCCCGCCTTCGTTCCAAAAACGGGTACCGAGCCGAGTTGATCGGAGCGAGATTTTGCTGCGAATGACAGCCGATGCGGGACGAATGGTACCTGCGCACGTGCTATGTCTCTGAGCCGTAACGTATCTGTTCTCGTGAGTGCCGGACTTGGACCGTCGTGTCGAGATCCAGCGCCAGATGCGCCTTGGCAACATGCTGAACCGCAGGAACTGACCCCGATGCCGCTGGCTACCTTCACCCCACCGATCGCGCCCTCGCCCGGCACCGGCTTCACCCCGGAGATCAGCCTGCGCAAGGCCGAGTTCGGCGACGGCTACACCCAAGCGTCGCGCAACGGCCTGAACCACATCCGGCGCGTGATCAGCCTGCGCTGGAATGCCCTGACCGAGGACCAGCAGGCCGCGATCGTCGGCTTCCTGGTGCCGAAAAGGTCAGACGACGAAGAAGACCACGGTCATGACAGCTCCGACGGCGACGATGCCGATCCGCAGCAGCTCCGTGCGCTGGATGCGGCGCGCCTGCGAGGCGCCCACGTAGCCGCCGATCGTGGTGGCGATGGCGAGGACGAGGGCAGACTCCCACGCGATGAGCCCGGCGGTTGCGTAGGTCGTGACCGACACGATCGACAGGACCGCGGACAGCAGGTTCTTCAGCCCGTTCATCCCGTGAAGATTCGTGAAGCCGATCAGGCCGAAAACGGCCAGCAGCATGATGCCGAGCCCGCCGTTGAAGTAGCCGCCGTAGATCGAGACCGTAAGGATGGCCGTCGCCGACAGGAGCGGCCCGGCGGCGCCACGGCCGCGGGCGCGAACAACCGAAAGGATCCGCGGACCTGCGGCGAAGAGGCAGGTCGCAGCAAGGAGGAGCCACGGGACGATGCCGACGAACGCGTCGCCCGGAGTGATCAGGAGAAGCGCGGCACCGGCCAGGCCTCCGGCGACGGACACCAGGATGATCGCGCCGAGGCGGAGCGTGCCCTCGGCAGCTACGTCGTGCCGATACGCCCAGGCGCTGCCGATATAGCCGGGCATCGCCGTCAGCGTGGCGGTGGCATTCGCCATGATCGGCGGGACGCCCAGCCAGATTAGGGCGGGAAAACTCAGGAATGTTCCTCCGCCGGCGACGGCATTCAACGCTCCCGCCAGGAGGCCCGTAATCGTGAGAACGAGGAGAGAAAACATCGGTGCCTCCGGCTGGGATCAGGGCCTCTTGCCAGAGAACAGCAGTAACCGCCCGGTTTGAACCACCTGCTTTGGGTCGCCTCTGTGAGCTACGAGACGTCCATAGTGACGTCATTAAGGACGTCTCTTGCTTTGGAGGCATTAGTGCGAGGCGAAATTCTTGGCGTTGAGCGGCGGCGTCGGTGGAGCGACGAGGAGAAGCTGGCGATTTTGCAGTCTGTCGGCATTGGCGGCGCGACGGTTAGCCAGGTTGCGCGGCTTCATGATCTGAAGCGGCAGCAGATCTATGCGTGGCGGTCCGAGCTGAAGCAAAAGGGGCTCCTGCCGCGGGATGCTGGGCCAGTGTTCTTGCCGGT
>NZ_FOXA01000006.1 GCF_900115595.1 Tranquillimonas alkanivorans | reverse complement strand
TACATGCCCAGCATGAAGGCGAGCATGATCACCGCCATGGTCGCGCCCATCATGATCGCCATGTAGGTGCGTGTCTCGGAGAAGAAGAGATGCTCCCACGCGTAGGTGTTGAGGTACATCAGGATGAACATCACCACCGTGGAAGTGAGGATCATCGCGCCGAAACGGATGTAGGAGATGTTGCTCCCTCGTGCGTTCGATCGTTGTCCGGAGCGTCGAAGAGCTCCGGACATCCGGCGCCCGGGAGCTTCCATAGGTTCCGGGGGACCGAACCCGGGATGCTCTGGAGGCGGACCGGGATCGTGGGAGCGGTACACGTCCGGATGCGGGAGGTGTGCCCCAGCCACCTGCGCAGCCGGCGCTCCGCGTCGTGTGCCAAACGTGGGCCGTCGGCGCATGCTTCCCACATGTTCACCAACTGGACAGTGGTGCGCGGATGCTGCTGCTCTCCGCGTCCCTGCCCCGCCGGAGGCTCAGAACACCAGGCCATCCATCAGCTTGCGCGCGGTGCGAAGGATGGCGGCGCGGGCGACCTGTCCGTCTCGTATCGTGGCGATGACCGTCATCTCGCCGGTTGGATGCTCCACCGACAGCGACTTCTCCTCGCCCTCGGGAAGGGTTGCCACGTCGACCGCCGGGCCCTCGGGCAGCAGCGCGGCGGTAGCGACGCTGACCGCACCCAGCACGCCGATGGCCTTGTGGCAGCGGTGGGGGATGAAGGTCCGGGTGGCCAGCGCCCCGCCCGCCCGCGGCGGCGAGACTAGCGACATCTTCGGTACCGACTTCTCGGACACGTCGCCGAGGTTCATCAGGCGCCCGGCCTGAAGCCGGATAGACTCGAGCCGCACGCAAAGATCGGCGTTCGCCTCAAGCGCCTCGGGGCTCTCGTCGCCGGACAACCCGAAGGCGTTGGCCCGCATCACCACGCAGGGCATGCCGTTGTCGATCAAGGTGCAGGGGACGCCGTCGATGTCGTCCACCGGATGCCCGGTGGGCAGAAGCGCGCCGCAGCTCGAACCGGCCGTGTCCTCGAAGGCGATGGGCACCGGCGCCGACGTGCCCGGAACGCCGTCGATCTGCGCCGAACCGTCGTAGGTCACGCGCCCGCCCGGGGTCGAGACGCTGGCAACCGCGCGCTGGTCGGTGTTCTCCATGTGGATGACGACCTCGGTCACACCGTCCCGCGCCTCGACCAGGCCCCGCTCGATCGCGAAGGGGCCGACGCCGGCAAGGATGTTGCCGCAGTTCTGCGCGTCGGTGACCACCGCCATGTCGACGAAGACCTGCAGGAACAGGTAATCCACGTCGACGCCCGGCCGCTCCGACCGCTTCACCACCGCGACCTTGGACGTCAGCGGATCCGCCCCGCCCATCCCGTCGATCTGCCGCGGATCGGGCGAGCCCATGATCCGCAGGAGGAACGCGTCCCGATCCGCGGGCAGGTCTTCGGCGAGGAAATACCCGCCCTTCGACGTGCCCCCGCGCATCCACATCGCGCGTACGCCGTCCGTCATGCGCTCGTCCCTTCTTCCTCTTGCCTCAAATACTCCGGGGTCCGGGGCAGAGCCCCGGGACCTCCGCCCGCGCCGTCCTCAGACGTATTTCAGGCCCTTCTCGGCCAGCCGCGCGCGCATGTCGTAGATGTCGAGCCCCAGCTCGCCCGCCGCCAGCCGCTTGCGCTTGGCCTCTTCGTTGGCGATGCGCGCCTCGGCCTTTTCCAGCACCTCGGCCGCCTCTTCGCGCGCGACGACGCAGACGCCGTCGTCGTCGGCCACAATCACGTCGCCCGGCCGCACGTAGGCGCCGGCGCAGACGATCGGCACGTTGACCGAGCCCACCGTCTCTTTCACCGTGCCCTGGGCGTGCACGGTCTTGGACCAGACCGGGAAGCCCATCTTCGTCAGGTCGGCCACGTCGCGCACGCCGGCATCAATGACCAGGCCACGGCAGCCCCGTGCCAGCGCCGAGGTCGCCAGCAGGTCGCCGAAGTACCCGTCCTCGCAGGGCGAGGTGGGGGCCAGCACCAGGATGTCGCCCTCCCTCAGCTGCTCGATGGCGACGTGCATCATCCAGTTGTCGCCCGGCGGTGCGCTGATGGTGACGGCCGAGGCGCCGGCCGAGGCGCCGGCGTAGATCGGCGTCATGTGCGCCGCCATCAGCCCCTTGCGGCCCTGCGCCTCGTGCACGGTGGCCACGCCGCATTCCCCGAGCCGGCGGACGATGCCCGGATCCGCACGCTCGACGTTCTGCACCACGACGCCGCCCATCACAATTCGTCCACGGTGCGGGGGAAGATCGACTGGAAGCCCTCGGCATGTGTGGCCGCGCGGCCGCCGGACTGACCGCCCGAGTTGCGGCGGAAGTGATTGCCCCGGTTCTGCGCCACGTTCGTGTAGTAGTCCCACAGGTGCTCCTGCCCCTGCATGCACTCGATGGCGGCGCGCTTCTGCTCCCACACCTCGGAGATGTCGAGGAAGGTGTCCGGCTTCCAGCCCATCTGCTCGGTCTGGTGCGGCTCGAACAGGTAGACCTGCGGCGCGCCCAGCACCTTCTCGCCCGGATTGTGGCCCCAGGCCTGCGCGATCATGCGCGCCTCGAGCGTCACCTGGCTGGCATACATGTGGTCGGTGTTGTAGGGGTCGTACTTCGAGTGCGTCAGCATGAATTGCGGCTGCACCTTGCGGATCACGTCCACCAGCCGGTCCTTGGCCTCGCGGTCAAGCTCGAGCGGGTAGTCCCCCAGGTCGAAGAACTGGATATCGTGCGCGTTCAGGGCGGCGGCGGCGTTCTCGGCCTCCTTCCGGCGCTCGGTCTTCACCTTGTCGAGCGTCATCCCCTCCTGCTTCCACAGCTTCGCGCTCTCGCCGCGCTCGCCGTAGGACAGGCAGACCACGGTGACGTCGTAGCCGCGCTTCTGGTGCAGGGCGATCGCCCCGCCGCAGCGCCACACGAAGTCCGCGGAATGTGCGCTAATGACCAAAGCCGTCTTGTTCGTCATTATGTCTTCTCCCTTCAGCCCAGCGTTTCCGGCCAGTAAAGCCGGGTCGGATTGTCCACCAGCAGCCGCCGCAGCGCCGTCTCGTCGGGCGCGATGTCGGCCAGCAGATCCACGAGGTGCCCGTCATCCGGCATGTTCTTCTTGATGTTCGGGTGCGGCCAGTCGGTGCCCCAGAGCACCCGGTCGGGGAACCGCTCGACCAGGGTGCGCGCGAAAGGCACCGCGTCGGCGAAGGGCGGGCCGGCGCGACTGATCCGCTCGGCGCCGCAGACCTTCACCCAGAAGCTGTCGTCCTGCATGAGGTCGAGAAGCATCCTGAAGGCCGGCTGCTCGGTGCCCCGGCTCGCGTCGACACGCCCCATGTGGTCGATGATCATCGGCACTGGCAGGCTCTTGAGCACCGGGGCCAGCGTCTCGAGCCGGTTGGCGTCGAAGTGCACCACCGCGTGCCAGTCCAGTTCGGCGATGCGCTCGACGATGGCGCGGACGGCGTCGAGATCGGCGTCCTTGCCCAGGTGCGAGACGAAGTTGAAGCGCACCCCGCGCACCCCGCCCTCGTGCAGCCGGCGCAGCTCGTCCATGGTGACGTCGTTGCGCACCATCGCCACGCCGCGATACCGCCCGTCCGACGCCGCGATGGCGTCGAGCATCGCGGCATTGTCGGTGCCGTGGCAGCTGGCTTGCACCAGCACCGACCGCCCGATCCCCAGCATCCGGTGCAGGTCGAACAGTGTCTCCTTCGGGGCGTCGACCGGGGTATAGGTCCGTTCGGGCGCGAAGGGGAACCGGGTGGCCGGTCCGAAGACGTGGCAATGCGCGTCGCAGGCGCCCGGCGGAAGCGCGATCTTCGGCTTCGACGGAGACGGGTGAAACGGCAGGTTCTGGGACTGGGTCATCACGCTTTTCTGTTTACTCGAGACGAAGTGTCGGAGAAGGGCCCGGCTAGGCGCAGGCCGACGATCACGAAGAGGACCAGGCCGGCGCACCGCGCGATGAGCGTCATCGCGTCGGTCGAGGCCACGGGCGTCGGCCAGACCACCAGCAGCGACGCCGCCGTCAGCAGGATACGCTCGGGCCAGGTGGTCCGCCGCCCGCACCAGCCGGCGAAGGCCACCGTCAGCCCGACCGTGCCGATCGTGGCCAGGATGGCGGCCAATGTGATCTCGACCGGCGTGCCGATCATCAGGAGCGCGGGCATGGTGGCGAAGAGGAACGGCACCAGCAGCTTCACGAAGCCCAGGCGCACCGCCTCGAACGCCGTCCGGTTCGCGTCCCCCCCCGAGATGCTGGCCGCGGCATAGGCCGCGAGCGCGACGGGCGGAGTGATCGCCGAGGCTAGGCCGTAGTAGAAGATGAACATGTGCGCCACGATGGGCTCCATGCCCAGCCGCGTCAGCGCCGGCGCGACCAGCACCGCAAGCAGCAGGTATGCCGCCGATGTCGGAAGCCCCATGCCAAGGATGAAGGACACCAGCGCCGTGAGCAGAAGGATGGCGAACAGGTTGCCGCTGCCCAGATCGACGATCAGCCCCGACAGCATGAGGCCGAGCCCGGTCAGGTTCAGCACGCCGATCACCGCGCCCGCTGCAGCCACGGCCGCAACGATGGGCATGACGGCCAGCAGCGTGTCGCGGCAGACCAGCGCCAGCCCCATCAGGCCGATGCGCGTCTCGCTCCGCCAGGGTGAGATCAGAAGCCCGATGATCAGGCACATCACCGCTGCGCGGGTCGGCGTGTAGCCCGCGGCCAAAAAGCCGATCAGTCCGATTAGCGGCAAAAGCAGGTAGCCGCGTCTGAGCAGCGTGTCGCGCAGCAGGGCCAGCCCCGCCTGCGCATCCCGCTCAAGCCCCAGTCGCCCGGCCTCGAGCCGCACAGCGACCATCAGCGCCAGCACGTAGAGAAGGCCGGGGATCAGCGCCGCGAGCGCGATCTGCGCGTAGGGCACACCGATGATCTCGGCCATCAGGAAAGCGGCCGCGCCCATGACCGGCGGCAGGATCTGCCCCGCCGACGACGCCGCGGCCTCGATTGCGCCGGCCAGCGTCGGGGTGTAGCCCACGCGCTTCATCAGCGGGATCGTAAAGGTGCCGGTGGTCACGACGTTCGCAACCGCGCTGCCGTTGATGGTGCCCAGAAGAGCGCTCGACAATGCCGCCGACAGGCCGGGGCCGCCGCGCATCCGGCCGGTCAGGCCGCGGGCGAGGTCGACGAACACCTCGCCCGTGCCGATCTTCATCAGAAGACCGCCGAGCAGGGCGAACAGGAAGATGTATTCCACGGCCACGCCCATGGGAACGCCATAGACCCCCTCGGTCGAGAGCATGAGGGTCGAGGCCAGCCGGCGCAGGTCATACCCGCCGTGACCGTACTCGCCCGGAATGAGGTAGCCGAACCAGGCATAGAGGATCGCCGCCGCCATCATCACCACCAGCGCCCACCCGAGCGCCAGCCGCACCAGCACGAACAGCACGGCAAGCAGCCCCGCGAAGATCCACAGATCCGGCGGCGTCGCCATGGCGCCGCGCATGATGATGTCGATGTAGCTGGCCCAAAGATGGTAGCCCGGCACCAGCGCGAAGGCGGCGAGCGCGTAGCACAGCCAGCGCAGCCAAGACCGCTCGCTGGCCAGGCCCAGCACCAGAAGCGCGCCGCAGGCCACCAGAGAGAAGAAGCTTGAACGGAGGATCAGCGCCGTGATCAGCCCGAAATAGGCGCCGTAGACGACGAGCGCCGTCACCGCCACGGCCACCAGCGTGAAGAGAAGCGAGACGAAGACGACTTCTCCGCCCGATCGCGTGGTGGCGGAGCGGTCGAGCCGCAGTTTGTCGAGTAGCTTGAACACCGCTCCGCCCTCCGATCAGTTCGCGCCGTCGAAGTAGGCTTGGGCGCCGGGGTGCAGGGCGATCGGCGTCTGCGTCGCCGTCTCGGGCGAGATCGCTTTGGCCTGCGGGTGCACCTCGCCCAGCTCTTCGAGGTTGTCGAAGATCACCGCTGTCAGCTCCTCGATCAGCGCCGGGTCCGCGTTTTCCTTGGTGAAAAGCGTGGCCGGGTCATTGACCACCGTCACCGGCTCGGTCTGATCGGGATAGGTGCCGGCGGGGATGTCGTAGGGCTGGTAGTAGGGGAATTCCTCAAACAGCTCCCCGACCTTCTCCTCGTCGAGCGACAGAAGCACCATGTCGCGCTGCGCGTCGAGGTCGATCAGCGCGGCGGTCGGCGCGCCGGCGAGCACGGCGGTCGCGTCGACGGTCCCGTTCATCAGCGCGTTGGTGCCTTCGGTGTAGGACAGGAACTCGACGTTGCCGGGATTGAACACGCCGTAGGCTTCGAGCAAACGCTGCGACAGCACCGCCGCGTTGCTTCCCGGAGGCCCGAGGTTGATGCGCTTGCCGGCAAGGTCCTCGAAGGCGGTGATGCCGGTATCCTCGGTCGTCGCGATCTGCAGAACGGCCGGATAGAGGTACGCCATCGCTGCGACGGGCTGCGGATCGCCGTCGAACGGCCCCTGCCCCTCTTTCGCCTCGTAGAGCGTCGAGGAGGACGAGAAGCCGATGTCCATCTGGTCGGCCGCCACGCGGCGGATGTTCTCGACCGACGCGCCGGTGACCTCGGCACGCGCGGTCGTGCCCTCGAGGCGGTTGTTGATGACGTCCGCGACGCCGGCCCCGATCACGTAGAACAGGCCGCCCGTCCCGCCCGTCCCGATCGAGACACGCTCCTGCGCCGCGGCGGGCGCGGCTGCGAGAACGGTGACGGCAACGGCCGCCGCTCTGCTTCTGAAGTTCATTGGGTCCTCCCTTACTGGCTTCAGGTGTCGATATCCGCCGGCGCGCGCGCGGGCTCCAAGGCGCGCAGGCTCGCGCTGGTCGCCTGCACGATGAGCCGGATCGCCGCCTCGCGGTCGTGACCGTCTGCCGCGCCGTGCGACAGGCGGTTGATCCTCTCGGGGTTGATCAGCGTGTAGTAGAGCGAGCCCAGCAGGAAATGGCTCTGCCAGACAATTTCGTCCCGTGGGGCGGCGGGAAGGCATTCCTGGATGGCGTCGATGAAGGTTTCGGTCGTGGTATCGAAAGCCTCGGCGATGATGCGCTTGGCATCCGGATCGCCCTCGGCCGACAGGAGCGCCCGCATTCGGGTGAACCGCGCCCCGCCGCCGGCAAGGTCGTTCGAGGACGAAAAAGCCGGGACGAGATAGGCGCGCAGCACCGCCGTCAGCCGCTGGCCCCGCTCGGTCACCCGCCGTGCTTCGCCCAGAAGCTCGAGCCGGCGCGCGTTAATCGGGCGCGTGTGCAGGTCATAGATGGCCTCGAGCAGCCCGAGCTTGTCGCGGAAATGGTAGGTGACGCTGCCGACATTCACCGACGCGGCCCGCGCGATCTCGCGCAGGGACACGGCGCCGAAGCCGCGCTCGGAAAACAGCCGCTCGGCCGCATCCAGGACCGCCGCCCTCGCATCCGCCTTTCCGCCCGGTTTCCCCATGAGCCCTCCTCCTCGGTTGCGGACAGTCGTACCACTCGGATGCCCACTCGTCCATATTTTTTAGACAGGCGTTCAAATGGAGCGCCCGGAGGGTGACGCTTGGCTCAATTGCCGGGCCGGCTGATCAACCTCGGGGCTACGTGCGGACGCACAAGGAACCATCGCGTGATGCCGCTGTTGAAGAAGACAGATGGCCACGGAGCAACCATGAAGAAGTCTCGGGAAATCACGCGGCGCGGGGTGCTGGCGGCGGCGCCGGCAGTCGGGGCGGCCGCGGCGAGCGCTGGAGCGGCCGAGGCCGCTGAGCAGGATGTCGAGCGCGACGACGATCCCCGGCGGGTCGAACTACGCGACACGACGCATATCCGGACCTACTACGACCTGTGCCGCAAGTGACGGGGGGCGATAACGGATGCTGAAACGCAGAACCTCCTCCCCCGCCCGGCGCAGGACAGGGGCCACCACCACGCCGCCGCCCGAATCCTTCGCACAGACGCGGCGCGCGTTTCTGCGCAACAGCGGCCTCGCAGGGCTCGCGCTCGGCACCGTGCCGCTGGCCCATCGCACCGTGCAGGCGCAGACGCCGCCGGAGATCGCGACGGACCGCACCGTCAAGAAGACCATCTGCCAGTTCTGCTCGGTCGGCTGCTCGATGTGGGCCGAGGTCGAGAACGGCGTCTGGGTCGGCCAGGAGCCGAGCTTCGAAAGCCCCATCAACCAGGGCACCCACTGCGCCAAGGGTGCGGCGATGCGAGAGATCTCGCTGGGCGAGCGGCGGCTGAAGTATCCCATGAAGAAGGTCAACGGCCAGTGGGAGCGGATCAGCTGGGACCAGGCGATGGAGGAGGTCACCGCCAAGCTTCTGGAGATCCGCGAAGAGTATGGCCCCGACAGCGCCTACTGGCTGGGGTCGGCAAAGTTCTCGAACGAACAGGCGTATCTCTTCCGCAAGTTCGCGGCCTACTGGGGCACCAACAACGTCGATCACCAGGCGCGCATCTGCCATTCGACCACCGTTGCCGGCGTGGCCAACACGTATGGCTACGGCGCGATGACCAACACCTTCAACGACATCCGCAACTCGCGCTCGATCATCATCATCGGCGGCAACCCGGCCGAGGCGCACCCGGTCTCTATGCTGCACGTGCTCAACGGGAAAGAGAACGGCGCGAAGATGATCGTGGTCGATCCCCGCTACACGCGCACGGCACGGCACGCGGACGAGTACGTGCGCATCCGCCCGGGCACTGACATCGGCTTTCTCTGGGGGCTCGTGCGGATCATCCTGGAAAACGGCTGGGAGGACCGCGAGTACATCGATCAACGGGTCTGGGGGCTGGAAGAGGTCGAGAAAGAGGTTGCCCGCTGGACACCGGAAGAGGTCGAGCGCGTCACCGGCATCCCGCCCGAGCAATTGCTGCGGGTCGCGACGACGCTGGCCGAGAACCGGCCCGGCACGCTGGTGTGGTGCATGGGCCTGACCCAGTCGACCGTGGGGTCGAGCAAGACGCGCGCGGCGTCGATCCTGCAACTGGTGCTGGGCAACATCGGCAAGAGCGGCGGCGGCGCCAACATCTTCCGCGGCCACGACAACGTGCAGGGCGCGACGGACCTGGGCGTGTCGTGCGACACCCTTCCGGCCTATTACGGGCTGGAGGAAGGGGCGTGGCGTCACTGGTGCCGTGTCTGGGGCGAAGACTACCCCTGGATGCGCGACCGCTTCACGTCGAAGGAGTTGATGGAGAAGGCGGGGATGCCGCTGAGCCGCTGGATGGATGGCGTGCTCGAGAACCCGGACTCCATCGACCAGCCGCACCCCGTCAAGGCGATGATCTTCTGGGGTCACGCCGCGAATTCGATCACGCGCGGGCCCGACCAGGTCGAGGCGATGTCGACCGTGGATCTGCTGTGCGTGATCGACCCGCACCCCACGCAGGTCGCGATTATGTCGCAGAAGGAGGACGGGGTTTACCTGCTGCCGGCCGCCACAACGGCCGAGATGCGCGGCACGGTCACGAATTCCTCGCGCTCCGTCCAGTGGCGCGAGAAGGTCTTCGACCCACTGTTCGAGTCGAAGACGGATTACGAGATCACGCTGATGCTGGCCGAGCGGCTGGGCTTCGCCGACCGAATGTTCCGCAACGTCGCCATCGAAGACGGCGTGCCGGTGGCCGAGGACATCCTGCGCGAGATCAACCGCGGCACATGGACTATAGGCTATACCGGCCAGAGCCCCGAGCGGCTGAAGCGCCACATGGAGCACCAGGACAAGTTCGACTCGGTCACCCTGCGCGGGCAGTCCGCGCCGGTCGAGGGGGAATACTATTGCCTTCCCTGGCCGGCATGGGGCGAGCCGAAGGACAGCCATCCCGGCACGCCGCTGCTCTACGACACGTCGAAACCGGTGGCCGAGGGCGGCCTGCCGTTCCGGGCGCGCTGGGGTGTCGAGCGCGAGGGCAGCAACCTCTTGGCCGAGGACAGCTTCCCCGTCGGGTCCGAGATCAAGGACGGCTATCCGGAAGGCTCCGTCGCCCTGCTGGAGGCGCTCGGCTGGCTCGATGAGCTGACGGCGCGCGAGAAGGTGGTGATCGGGGCGATCGCCTCCGACACCTTCGACCTGTCGATGCTCGACCTGAACGACGATCAGGCGCGTGCGCTGGTGGACGAGATGGACACTCTTCAGGCCAACGGCGGCCTGCGCCCAAAGGGTGAGGATCCACGGGTCGACGAGACGTGGCAATCGGGCCGGGATGTCCCCGACCCGGCTGCCGACCTGTCGGCACCGCTCCGCGTCATCTTCGACGGGTACTCTGACCGTGCGCTTTCGGCGATCCGGGCGTTCCTCGTCGTGAACGGCAGCGGCAGGGACCGCGACGCACTGCGCGCCAAGATGCGGGCGGTGAACTGGAAGACCGACCTTTCGGGCGGCGTGCAGCGGGTGCTGATTTCGCACGGGCTCGCGCCCTACGGCAATGGAAAGGCTCGCACCTATGTCTGGAACTTCCCGGACCCGGTGCCGCTGCACCGCGAGCCGTTGTTCACCCCGCGCCGCGACCTGCTGCCGGAATACCGAACCTATGACGACCGCGAACTCTGGCGGCTCCCCGCGCTCTACGCCTCGATCCAGGAAGACGACTGGAGCGAGGAGTTCCCGATGATCCTCACCTCGGGCCGGCTGGTCGAGTACGAAGGCGGCGGCGACGAAACCCGGTCGAACAAGTGGCTGGCTGAGTTCCAGCAGCAGATGTTCGTCGAGGTGAACCCCCAGGACGCCACAACGCTCGGCGTGGTGGATGACGGCTTCTGCTGGGTGTCCACCGTCAACGGCCGGATCCGCGTCAAGGCGCTCGTCACCCCTCGCGTCGGACCCGGCACCGTCTTCCTGCCGTTCCACTTCGCCGGGATGTGGATGGGCGAGGACCTGTCCGATCGCTACCCCGAGGGCACCCGCCCCTGGGTAGTGGGCGAGGCCACCAACACCATTCAGACCTATGGCTACGACGTCGTCACCCAGATGCAGGAGACGAAAGCCACCCTCTGCCGCATCGAACCCGCCTGAGGAGCCGCGATGACCCGCGTCAAATTCGTCTGCGACACCGAACGCTGCATCGAGTGCAACGCCTGCGCCACCGCCTGCAAGAACGAGCACGAGGTGCCCTGGGGGATGGTGCGCCGCCGCGTCGTCACGCTCAACGACGGCACGCCCGAGGAACGCTCGATCGCAACCTCGTGCATGCACTGCACCGATGCACCCTGCGTGGCCGTCTGCCCGGTCGAATGTCTCTATCAGACCGACCTCGGCATCGTGCTGCACGACAAGGACATCTGCATCGGCTGCGGCTACTGCTTCTATGCCTGCCCCTTCGGCGCGCCACAGTACCCGCGCGCCAGCCTGTTCGGGTCGCGCGGCAAGATGGACAAGTGCACCTATTGCGCCGGCGGCCCCGAACCGAACGGATCGGAAGAGGAATATCGCAAGTACGGCCGCAATCGCGTTGCCGAGGGCAAGCTGCCGCTTTGTGCCGAGGTCTGCTCGACCCGCGCGCTGCTTGCCGGCGACGGCGAGGTGGTCGGCGAGATCTTCCGCGAGCGCGTCATCCACCGCGGCTACGGCTCGGGCGCGTGGGGCTGGAACACCGCCTATTATCCCGAGGAGGACGGGGCATGAGCGCCGCACTTCGCAGCGGCCGGCGCTTCACCGGCTACCGTGTGGCCGGCGCGATCGCCGCGGTCCTTCTGGCGCTGGTGATGGCCTGGCAGGTCTACGAGCTGTTCGACGGCGACGACTTCACGCGCCCCGTGGTGCAATGGGGCGTGCCGCAGGACGGCGCGGAACTCAGCGGTGTGCTGGCGGGCGAGGCGCTGGCGGCGCGCACGCGGCTGCAACGCGACCGGTTCAACTCGGGCCCCGCCCCGGACGCCGATGCCCCGTCGCTGGCCTATGGCGACGAGCTTTTCATCGTGACGGCGCCGCTGGACGACGGTGCGGTTCTGACCGGGGCCTGGGCCCGGCCGGACGAGGCCGCCGCCGAAGTAGCGCGCCCGAGCGACCGGGTCATCGGCATCAGCTCGCTTCCCTACGTCAACGCCGACCTGTTCGAGCGGCCCTTCGCCCGCGACTGGCGCGTCGGCATCGCCGACGTCGCCACGCATCTCGGCGCCATCGCCATCGTCGGTTTCAGCTTCCTTCTGGCGCTGATGCTGGCCGTCCGGGGCCGCGTCCCCATCCTGCACGGGCACAGCGACCGGCCGCGCGTCAAGCGCTTCGGCCTGCTGGAACGCATGGTACACTGGATGACAGCCGTCAGCTTCATCGTCCTGGCGCTGACCGGCATCGTCATCGCCTATGGCGAAACGCTGATCGCCCCCTTCAGCCGTGTCGCGCTTGGCGACATCGGGTGGCTGTCGGCGTGGGCGCACATGATGTTCTTTCCGTCCTTCGCCCTGGGCGTGCTGGTGATGGCCGTCATGTGGACCCTGCGCAACCTGCCCGAGCGGCGCGACCTCACGTGGCTCGCCCGCGGCGGCGGGTTCTTCACAGATGCCGACGACTCGCCGCCGGCGCACAAGTTCAACCCGGGCCAGAAGCTGGTGTTCTGGTCGGCGGTGCTGGGCGGCCTGATCATGGTGGGCACCGGTGTCACGCTGATGTTCCCCTATTACTGGCTGGATCTCGGCGGCATGAGCTGGGCGATGCTGACGCACGCGGTGATCGGCGTTCTGCTCATCGCCATCTTCATCGGGCACATCTATATCGGCACCGTCGGCATGGAGGGCGCGTTCTGGGCCATGTGGGGCGGCGACGTCGACCGCAACTGGGCGGAGGAGCACCACAAGCTGTGGGTCCGGGACCTCGAACAAGGCGCGAACAGGAGCCCCGCGGAATGACGTCCTTTCTCAGCGGAACCGCCATCGCTCTCGTCCTCGCGGCAGGGACGTACTTCGCCATGCAGGCAGGCACGATCTATTCGGTCGAACGGATCGCCGACCGCTCGCACAACCTCGAAGGCATCGACGCGGAGTACTCGCCGGCCACCGACACCAACCCGGAATAGAGACGTCAGACCCGGCCGTTGGCGGACATGATGATTGCGGCGGGCCGCGTCTCGGGGATCTCGGCAAGCACGATCACGAGGCTCGCGGTCAGCGGGACGGCAAGGATCGCGCCGGGGATGCCCCAGAGCGCGCCCCAAAAGGCCAGCGCCAGCAGCACGAAGAGGGGGCTGAGGTTGAACGCCCGGCCCATGAGCTTCGGCTCGAGCACGCCGCCGACATAGATCTGCGCCGCCGCCAGAGCCACAAGCGACAGTGCCGCCATCCCAAGCGATCCAAACTGCGCGAGGCTCAGCAGGACCGGGAACAGGACGCCGAGCATCGATCCGAAATAGGGGATGTAGTTAAGGAACCCGATGAGCACCGCCCAGAACAGCGCGAACTCGATCCCGATGAGCCACATGATGACGAAGGACGCCGCCCCAAGCACCACGTTCACCAGCGTCTTCACCAGGAGGTAATTCCCGATCCGCTCGTTGATGCGGGTGAGCACCTCGAGCGCGCGGGCCCCCTTGTCCGGCGTGCCGGCGGCGAGTGCCAGCTTGCGCGCGAAATGCGCCCGCTCGTTCACGAAGAACGACACGTAGAGCACGATCAGGAACAACGTGCCGCCAAACCCGCCGATGGACTGGACCAGCGGCGTGATGAGCTGCCGGGTGTTTATGCGCCCGAAGGTCTCGGCCTGCAGGGCGGCCCAGGTCGGCTGGTCCTCGAACCCGAAGACGTCGGCGAAGCCCGCGACGATCCGGTCGAGGTTCGCCTCATAACCGGGAAGCGCGGCGGCGACGCGTGTGAAGTTGGTGATCACCAGCACGAACAGAAGCGCGACGCTCAGCGTGAAGGCCAGAAGCACCAGCAGGCGCCGCGCCCACAGCGGCGCGCCGCCCAGAAGCGGCACCTTCACCAGCGCCTCCGCCGCCGCGGTGAGGATGTATAGCGCGACGATGGCCGAGATGATGGGCAGCAGCACCGGCTTGCCCACCCACAAAAGCCAGCCGACCATGAGCGCGAGCGCCATGCCATATGTCATCGGGGCAAGCCGCCACTCCCTCACCCGCCGCCGCTCCGATTCCCGCATGACACCCGTTCGTTCGCGATCATCATCAGCCGGAAGGTGCCGTCGGTGGCGCAGGATGTCCATGGCGTGCCAGCTTCGCGGCCGTGCGAGGCTGAACGCGCCTATGCCGAAGGCGCACGCTCGACCACGAAGGTCGGGAAGGCCGCAACCGCCGTCGCGGCGGACACGCCGGCCGTCACCAGGAACGTGAACCCGGCGCCGGCCGTGTCTGACAGCTGACCGGCGACGACCGGTCCGGCGACACTGCCCGCCGCGACGGCGAGCAGTGCGGCGGTGAACCCCAGGGCGGGAACGTTGGGGAACAGCCGCTCGGACCAGAAGGCGAGCACTGCGCTCATCATCATGACGTAGGCGCCCTGAAGCGCCGCCGACAGGATCACGCCGCCGGTCGAGACCGGCGCCAGCGCGATCAGAAGGAGCGAAAGCGTCGAACCCGCCAAAAGAAGCCCCAGCAGCGCGGCCAGCCCCGTCGCCGCCTTGATCCGTCCCGTCGTCAGGCCGACCAGGCCGAAGAGCCCGAAGCTGACGAAGATTAGCGCCGGGGAGGCGCCCACCGGACCAATGGGAACGCCGCCGTTCTGCTGAACCCGGTCGGCCGCGAACGAGATGTAGATCGCCGTCGTCGTCCCGAAGGACAGCGCGATGACGTAGAGCGGAACCGCCCGACGTTGCGCGAGTCTCCGCCACGGCAGGGAAGGCAGAGCTCCGAACCGACCCTTCAGCCGGCGCAGGGCCATCCAGTTGCCCGCAGCCGCGAGGGCCGCGGCCCCGGCGAAGATTGCCCAGGCCGTCCGCCAGGACATGCCGCTCAACAACAGGACAAGCGCCGTCGCACCCGCCGCTGCGATCCCCAGGCTTGTGCCCGTGCTGACGATCGACAGGGCTGCGGGGCGGCGGGCATCGTCCACCTGCCGGTGCACCGCATCGTTGAACGGCGCCCAGGAGAACCCCGCGCTCGACATCGCGAAGAAGGTTCCGGTGGCGAGAAGCGGCAGCCCCTGCGCCGTCGCGACCAGGGCCATGCCAAGCGCGGCCGAGAGAAGCCCAAGCACGACGGGCAGGCCTGGCCCCTGCCGCGCTGTGACCGCGTAGGCGGCGAGAAGGCCGAAGAAGAAGCCCGAGAAGCCGAGGCTCGACACAAGCCCGGCCGTCCCGCTTGACATGTCGAAGGTCGACCGGAACTCGGGAAGGAAGAGGCCGAAGCCCATCCGGGCAGGACCGTATGTCATCGCGGTGGCCGCGAACCCCGCGGCAGACAGCTTCCAGAACGACATGCAGTTCACCCGTCACCTGACTTCCGTTCCCAACGGCGCCGGGGGCCGGAATGATCCAGAGCGGCGCCGAGATCCCTGTGCGCCGGGGCGCCTTCCCGATCCTCCCGATAATCGGGTCTCGACGTCCGGCCGCGTGAAGACGGACCACTGTCCGCCTTGAGCGGCGCAGGCCGCCGCTTTCCCCTGTTGCAGCTCGCGCCAAGACTCGATTCCTCCCACCATCGCCGCTCGGGGCCAGGACACGATCGCCCATCTGCGTCACTCATTCCGGAACCTGCCCGGCAGCGGCAGGTTCTTTGACTCGAGACGGGGAAGGCGATGAGCGAGCGCAACGAAAACGGCGTGGCGAACCGGGATGCCGGCACCGCACAGGCCAAGCACCTGAACGAGGTCAGGTGGCTTCTGCGTGCCTTGGTGTTCCTTGGCACGTTCACCGCCATTTACTTCGCGCAAAGCGTGCTGATGCCGGTGGTGCTGGGTCTGCTGGTCGCGCTCACGCTTTCGCCGCCGGTCCGCTGGCTGGCCCGGCGGGGCGTGCCGCGCACGGTATCGGCGGTGCTGCTGGTGTCGGGGCTTGTTCTGGGTGCGCTGGCGGTGGCCTACTCGATGAGCGGACCCGCCTCGACCATCATCAGCGAGGCCCCGTCGATCGGCCCGCGGCTCGAGCGGAAGATGCAGACGCTGATGAAGCCGGTCGAGCAGATGCGCGAGGCCAGCGAACAGGTGCAGGAGGCCACCGACGAGGACGACCCGACCGTGCAGGAGGTGCAGGTCGAGGGCGGATCCTTCGCGACCGCCGCCATGCGGCGCGTGGCGGGCGGAGGCATGTCGGTGATCATGGCGCTGATCCTGTCGATGTTCCTGCTGGCCGGATCCGACGCGATCCAGCTGCGCATCGTGAATTCGTTGGGTTCGCTCCACGAGAAGAAGAAAGCGCTCGGCATCGTACGTGGGATCGAGCGGCAGATTTCGCGCTACCTCGGGGCGATCACGCTGATCAACGCGGGGCTCGGCGTGTGCATCGGCACGGCGCTCTACTTTCTCGGGATGCCCTATGCGTGGCTGTGGGGCGTGGCCGCGTTCCTGCTGAACTTCCTGCCCATCCTGGGCGCGATGATCGGGGTGCTCTGCTCGGGCGTCGTGGCGGTGCTGCTGTTCGACACGCTGGGCCGCGCGCTGCTGGTGCCGGCGGTGTATTTCCTGCTGACGTTCCTGGAAGGGCAGTTCCTGACGCCGATGCTGGTCGGCCGGCGGCTGAAGATCAACGTCGTCGCCGTGTTCCTGACCGTGCTGTTCTGGGGCTGGCTGTGGGGCATACCCGGCGCGCTGATGGCGGTGCCATTCCTGGTGTTGCTCAAGGTCATTTGCGATCACGTTCCGCGACTGGCGGTCCTGCGCAGCTTCCTCAGCGACGAGACGCCTGGCCAGCCCGCCGACCTCGCCACCACACAGGCCACGGACGCCCGCACCGGCGAGAGCGGCGCCTGAGGCACCGGAGCCGCGGCAGGGCCTCCCCCCATGCCCTGATGGTGACATTATGACCGCGCTCTCCGCGTTGGCCACCGCGACCAGCCGCTCCCGCGGCTTCGTCGGCGCGGCGGCGGTCTTCGTGATGATGCTGCACACCTGCGCCAACGTGGTGGTGCGCAACCTCTTCAACGTGTCGATGAACGTGAACGAGGCCGAGGCCGACGCGAAATCGGGGCCACAAAACGCGTGACGTTACGGAATCCTACACTATCGTTAACCTATGACCGTGACGATTCACGAACTCATCGAGCGCAAGAAGCCCGCCGATCTGGAGAAGATCGAGAGAACGCTCGCCGCCCAACCGGCGCGCAGTCCGGAGGCCGAGGCCGCGCTCTCGGCGCTGATCTGGCGGCGCCGGACAGACGGCCGAAGCGGCCTGCTGGGCGCGTTCATGCACAAGGACTGCGCCGAGCGGATCGCGATGCTGGGTGACCACCTCGAGGAAATCGGGGCGCATGACGCCGCTGCGGCCCTGCGCGAGTTGCGCGCCGAGATCCCGCTGTCCGACGACCTGATCGGACGCGGGCTGATCGACTGGGTGGACTCCCGTCCCGACATCGTCCGCGAAGCGCGCGAACTCGACTCTCGGCTGGAGGACGTGGCGCCGCTGATCTGGGACTACCTGCGCGACTGCGGCGACGCCGTTCCCGACCTTCCGCTTCACCAACCTCGCCGCGGGCTACTGGCCCGCTGGCTGAGCTGACTCATTACGCGTCGGAAAGATCATTTTCTACAGCGTTTTACACGGATGTTTTGAAATCCGCGCCCATGGCGCTAGGGTGAAGGGCATGTCCATAGAACGTGGCGCCTGCCGTCCGGAACCCTCTACCACGCAGTTCTGACGCCGAGACCGCATCGGCCGACCCCGCCTGCGCGGCTGCGCAAGCGGGTCGGCAGGCATGGAAGGGAGACAGACAGATGAACGATTACGACCCGAATAAGGGCTACGTCGCGCTCCTCGGCTGGAGCCTGAACGCCATCGACGCGGTGGACCGGTTCGACCGGCGCTACATCGTGGTCGCCCCGCCCTGGGCCGAAGACTATTGCAGCCAGAACGGCATCCCGTTCATGCCCTGGGACTTCGACCGCCTGAACGAACGGTCGCACGAATTGGCGCACCGCCTGAAGGACGAAGGCGTTGACGTCGCCATTCCGCTCTTCGAGGAAACGGTCGAATGGGCCGGCGCGGTCAACTCCGTCCTGCTGAACAACCCGCGCCTGCTGGGCCAGTCGATGCTGTTCCGCGACAAGTCGCTGATGAAGCGCCGCGCGCAGCTTGGCGGTATCCGCGTCGGCGTCTTCGAGGAGGCGCATGACCGCGGCGACGTCATCCGATTTCTCAAGCGGGTGAACCAGACCCTGCTCAAGCTCGACGGCGACCCGAACGACCCGATCCACTTCAAGGCGTTCGACAAGTCCGGCACAGCCGGCCACCGCGTGATCCGCACGCCAGAGGACGTGGACAACATCCCCGACGACGAGTTCCCGGCGCTGCTGGAGTCCCACCTCGACGGCTGGGAATTCGCGGTCGAGGCCTGGATCAAGGACCGCAAGATCCAGTTCCTCAACATCTCGGAATACGTGACGCTGGGCTACTCGGTCTTCGTGCCGGCGACGCCCGAGCTCGAGGCGCACCGCGCCCGGATCACCGAGGAGATCGAGAAGCTGATCGAGGCCTTCGACATCGACTTCGGTTTCATCCACCCCGAGTACTTCCTGACCAGCGACAACCGGCTCTACTTCGGCGAGGTCGCGTACCGCCCGCCGGGCTTCAAGGCGCTGGAACTGATCGAGCGTGCCTACGGCTTCAACGGCTACCAGGGGCTCGTCCTGATGTTCGACCCGAACACGACGCAGGACGAGATCGACGCCTTCTTCCCCGAGGCAGTCACGGGCGCGAAAGGCCATGCCGGCTGCTTCGGCGTCTACCCGCGCCGCCGGGTCGTCAGCCGACTCGAAGTGCCCGAGGAGACGGCGAACCACCCCTATTTCGAGTTCCACGAACTCGCCGAGCCGATGGAGCAGAAGGTGACCAAGCGTACGGCGTTCGGAACGCATTGGGGGCTGGCCTACTTCTTCGGCGAGGACCCGCACAAGCTCAGGGACCTCTTGAAAGCCCAGGAAGAACTCGATTTCTATGTCTGAGAGCAGCAAGCGGCGCGCCGATTAGGCGCGAAAGCCCATGACGGAAATGAGCAGCGGCGCCGAGCGTCTGACAGGGACGCTCGACGTCGCCATTGAACGGCTCGAGCGCGCCCGCCCGTTCGCCAAGCAGCGGCACCAGCGGCCCGTGCTCGACGTCGTTTCGCGCCTGATGCCCCTGCCGGGGGGACCAGAGGCGATCCTGTCCCGCGCGGTCCGGATGGACCGGGCGGGGCTGTTCGGCGGCTCGGACTGGGACGTGCCCACGGCGCTTTTGCCCCAGCTCACCGTGCAGACGCTGGAAAGCGACGATCGCGTCCTCGCTGCGCTCGAAATGGCGAGCCTGATGCGGTTTCTCGCCGTTGCCACCGGCACGGCGCAGCATTCAACTCTTCAGCAGGAATACGCGCAGCACTTCCTGACCCAGGTGCTCGCGCTGAACCTGCCGCGGTTCTTCAACTTCTCGGACGAGGCCAGCCGGGCGGCGGGCGAGCGCGCGGCGCTGGTCGCGCGGCTGCTGCGCTTCATCGCCGAGCGGGTGGGCCTGCGCGACGTGCTGGGCGTCATGGTCGCCGAGATCTGGCGCATCCTTGAACAGCGTCCGGTGCAGGTCGGCCCGGTCAAGGACATGATCACCCAGATCGCCGTGGCGCTGAACCAGCAAGGCAGCGAACCGGGCGCCGAGCGGCTTGGGGCAGAGCGGCTGATCAGCGCGCTTTTCGGCCCCACCGTCGAGACCTTGGACGATCCGGGCCTCGACCTCTACCGCGAGCGGCTGGGCCACATGGACGATGCGGGCCTGTCGCGCGAGGCCATGGGCTTCGCGCGTTCGATGCACGACACGGGCCTGGTCTCGGATTACCACGTCGCGTTTCTGCTCTGGGCGCTGGACTATCCCGACCGGCCGCTGGTGCCCGAGGCGATGGGGCTTGGCTCGACCGGCCTCGACTGCTGGCGGCACTACCGCGGCCTGATCGAGGAGCTTATCCGCGCCGGCGTCACCCCGGCGACCCCGCAGGCGCTCTACGGGCTCGCGATGCTGATGGAGCGCGGCATCCTGCACCACACGCCGATCGCGCCTGCGCTGAAGCGGGCATTGCGGCTGGAACTGCGACCCGCGGTCCGCGAACGGATCGACCTGGGCTTCGGCACCCAGGCCAGCGCCGAGACGCACCTGCTGGCCGGCGCGCTCGAGGTGATCGGCCAGCCGCTCGGCGTGGGCCAGGGCGCGAATCCCACCTGCCAGTCGGCGCGCGCGATCTCGATGTGGGCGCTCAACGATCCGGACTTCCTTCTGCACCTGATGGTGCAGGCGGCCGAGGCCGAGACGGTGCTGATGCATTTCGAGGGGCAGCCGATCAACTCCGCCGAACTGCCCGCCGGTCTGGCCGGCTTCGGCCCGATCGACGCGGATCCGCTGTCGGTCCTGCTGGTCCCCCACCTCGACCGCATCTATGCCGAGATGGGACGCCTTTGCGCCCCGCGCGGCGGCGACCCACATCGCTGGATCAACCCGGAATTCCACGGCTGGTGGGTCGCACGCGACTGCGCCGTGGCCGTCGACGTATCGACCGGCTTTCTCGACGAGTACGACCGCTTCGTGCGGCGCTTCCACGAAAGCTATCACCCCGGCTACAACGGCGACCGGCCGCTCATCCACCCGCAGCCCGCCGGCATCGCCTTCACGGATTCGACAGGCACCTTCATCGGCTGGCACGCCATCACCATCCTGCGCGTCGCTTCGGGCCGCGCCGGCGAAACGCGGGTGTATTTCTACAACCCCAACAACGACAGTGGCCAGGATTGGGGACAAGGCGTGAGTGTCACCACCAGCGGGAACGGCGAACGGCACGGCGAAGGCTCGCTGGAGTTCGAGCAGTTCCTTTCGCGCCTCTACCTCTTCCACGACCAGCCGCTGCGTCCCACCGGCCATGCTCCCGTGCCGGCCGAGGCGGTCGAGCGAGTCCGGCAAATGGCGGCCGACAGCTGGGCTGGTAACCGCGTTCCATCAACGCGGGCCGCCGATCCGGCCGAGGCCCCTTCGGCATAGGCTTCGACGGCGCAGGCCCGCCCCGCGCGTCACATGCGATTTCTGCATAGCAGCAAGACGTGATCGTGCGTTGTGGCCAGCCGCCTGATGCATAGGTTCCGCCTCGAACGGCGCTGACGCCGAAACTTGGAACGGAAAGCGGAACCGAAATGGCCGACGTCTCTTACAGCCACAGTCTGCGGACTGGATTGCTCGACCGGCTCGCCGTGCGTCTGAAGCAGGCGGGCGAACGGCTCGACCGGTATCGGGTCTATCGCCAGACGCTCTCGGAACTCGAGGCGCTGAGCGATCGCGACCTCGCCGACCTGAGCCTGAGCCGGCACGACATCAACCGCGTCGCCCGCGAAGCTGCGGCGACGCACTGAATTTTCGGGATCGGAGAGCCCTCCTCCTCCCTGGGATCTCCATCTTTCGCGGCGGCATCCGCCTCCTCCCTGATGCCGTCGCGATCTTCTTCGGGCCTTCGGGCTCACCGTAACGCGGACCGCCTCCTCCTCCCTGGGCGTGTTCGTGACAGTGCGGCGGTGCCTACCTCCTCCCGGGCACCGCCGCACGTCTTTCCGACCCTCCGGCAATCGCCAAGCTCTTCGCCTTGACGCGCGTGGCGCCAGGCAAAAAAAGAGCGGCGGGATGTCCCGCCGCTCCGTTTCTCGTGCCGTGTCGCGTTCGACCCTTTACTTGAGGTCCTCGGGCAGCAGGGCGTCGGGCATGTTCTGGTAGCAGACCGGCCGCAGGAAGCGGCGGATCGAGAGGGTGCCGACCGAGGTGTGGCCGAAGTTGGTCGAGGCCGGGTAAGGCCCGCCATGCACCATCGCGTCGGCGACCTCGACCCCGGTCGGGAAGCCGTTGACGAGGATCCGGCCCGCCTTGCGCTCGAGGATCGGCATCAGGCGCTGGCCGTCCTGCCCGTCGCCCTCGTCCATGTGCAGCGTGCAGGTCAGCTGGCCCTTCAGCGAGCGGGCCACCTGCTCCATCTGCGCCTGGTCGGCCACGCGCACGATCAGGCCGAGCGGGCCGAAGACCTCCTCGCCCAATTCCTCGTTCTTCAGCCAGGTCTCGCCGTCGGTCTCGTAGAGATACGGCGTCGCGGTGCGCAGGTCGCAGACGCTGGTCAGAACCTCGCGGACGCCGGCGCTGCCCTGCACCCGGTCCCGGCCCTGCCGGTAGGCGCTGGCGATGCCATCGGTCAACATGGTCTGCGGCGCGGCCTCCTCCAGCGCCGCCTTCGCCGCGTCCACAAAGGCATCCGCGCCCTCGCCGTCGATGACGATCGCGATGCCCGGGTTGGTGCAGAACTGCCCCGCGCCCATCGTCAGCGAGCCCGCCCAACCCTTGCCGATCTCGGCGCCACGCGCCTTTACGGCTTCCGGCAGCAGGAACATCGGGTTCACCGAGCCCAGCTCACCGAAGAACGGGATCGGCTCGGGCCGCTGCGCGCACAGGTCGAAGAGCGCACGCCCGCCGCCCAGGGAGCCGGTGAAGCCCACGGCCTTGATCAGCGGGTGCTGGACCAGCGCCTGGCCCACGTCGCGCTTGCCGCCCTGAACCAGCGAAAAGACGCCGGGATGCACGCCGCATTTCACGATGGCCGCGTGGATGGCCTCGGCCACGATCTCGCCGGTGCCGGGATGCGCGCCGTGGCCCTTCACGACCACCGGGCAGCCCGCGGCCAGCGCCGAGGCTGTGTCGCCGCCCGCGGTCGAGAACGCCAGCGGGAAGTTCGAGGCGCCGAACACGGCCACCGGACCGATGGGGCGCTGCACCATCTTCAGGTCCGGG
Source organism: Tranquillimonas alkanivorans (assembly GCF_900115595.1). Classification (GTDB taxonomy): domain Bacteria; phylum Pseudomonadota; class Alphaproteobacteria; order Rhodobacterales; family Rhodobacteraceae; genus Tranquillimonas; species Tranquillimonas alkanivorans. The sequence continues at coordinate 194,790 of NZ_FOXA01000006.1, read as the reverse complement.
CGCGGCAGCGGCTGGCGGTCCGGCAGCGCCTCGTCATGCCGCCGATCAAGGTAGTCCCCCTTGCGGATGTGGTCGGCGAAAAGCCGCAGCTGGCCGGTGGTCCGACCCCGCTCGCCCTGCAGCCGCGCCTCGGGCAGCCCGGTTTCCGACGTGCCGATCTCGGTGATCTGCCCGCCCCGCGCCTCGATCTCGTCGGCGATGGTCTCGAGGAACTTCGCCCGCTCCTCGCGGCTGGAATAGCCGTAGGACCAGAAGGCGTCCTCGGCCCCCTTCACCGCCCGGTCCACCAGCTCGGGCGTGCCGACCGAGAAGTCGAAGGCCTGCCCGCTTGAGGGCTCGGACTTGAACGTGGCCTCGCCCGCGACCCAGTCGCCGGCGATCAGGTGCTTGCCATGGGGGGTGAATGTCGTCTCGTCGAGCATGCTGTTCCTTTCCGGGCCGCGCTCGGCCCTCGGCTTCGCTTTGACTGCGGCCGCCGGGGCGGCGGCCGTCCGAAAAGCTCGTATCGCTTCAGATAGGCCCGACCGGGCCACCGGTGAAGGGGCGGCAGAGACAGACCCTGCCGTCATCGCGCGTATTGGTATACCAGATCGACATGGTATACCAGAGGCGAAACCGGCGGATCGACCGCCGCGCAACAGGAGGACGGCACACATGGCGCGACCCACGCTCATCGCGATCGGCAACTACAACGACTGGGACGTCGAGCCGATGCAGGCCGAATACACCCTGCACCCGGTGGCGTCCGTCGAGGCGCTCGCGCACCTGCCCGAGGACGTATGCGCCGACGCCCGGGCGCTGGCTTTCAAGGGCCACGCCCCCTTCGGCGGCAAACAGATGGACCTCCTGCCGAACCTTGGGCTGATCGCCAATTACGGCGTGGGCTTCGACGCCATCGACGTCGCCGCCGCCGATGCGCGCGGGATCAAGGTGACCAACACGCCCGACGTGCTGAACGACGACGTCGCCGACCTCGCGGTCGCCATGTGGATCGCGCAGGCCCGCCGCATCCCCGAGGCGTCCGACTGGGTACGCTCGGGCACCTGGTCCGAGGGACGCGACTTCCCGCTCAACCGCAAGGCCAGCGGCCGCCGCGTCGGCATCCTGGGGCTCGGGCGCATCGGGCGCGAGATCGCCGACCGCCTCGCCGCTTTCAAGACCGAGGTCCATTACGCCTCGCGCTCCGAAAAAGACACGCCCGGCTGGACCTATCACCCTGACTACGTCTCGCTCGCCCGCGCCGTGGACGACCTGTTCATCGCGGTCGTCGGCGGCCCCGATACGGCCGGATGCGTAACGGCCGAGGTGCTCGACGCGCTCGGGCCCGATGGCGTGCTGGTCAACATCTCCCGCGGCAGCGTCGTCGACGAGGGCGCGCTCCTCGACGCGTTGGAACGGGGCCGCATCCGCGGCGCCGCGCTCGACGTGTTCCAGGACGAGCCAAAGATCGATCCGCGGTTCCTGAGACTCGACAACGCCCTGCTCCAGCCGCACCAGGGCTCGGGCACAGGCGAGACGCGGCGCGCCATGGGTCAGCTTCAGCGCGACAACGTCGCCGCTTTCTTCGCGGACCGCCCGCTTCTCACGCCGGTCAACTGAGCGGGGCCCTCTCTGGTCCAGAAATATCCCCGCCGGAGGCAACGCGCCGGGCGCAGGCCCGGCGCCACTGAAGGCATGCGCCGCAGGCGCTCGTCTTCCTAGCGGCCGGCCCGCGTCTCCCGGCTCCAGATGTAAATACCGGACCCCACGATCACCATCGCGCCCGCCAGCGTCCAGAGCGATGGGTAGGTGGCGAAGACGACGATCCCGGCGATCGTGGCAAAGAGAAGCTGGAGGTAGACCACCGGCGCAAGCACCGACGCGTCAGCCAGCCGGTGCGCGGCCGTGGCGAGGTAATGGCCCACGCCGCCGAAGCAGCCAATGGCCAGCGCGACGGTGATTTCCGGCCCGGTGTCCGGCCATTGCCAGCCCGGCAGCGCGAACGGCGCGATGCAGACGGTGGCGAGCCCGCTGGACCACAGCTGACTGGTGGCGTTGGTCTCCTCCCCCGCCAGCATTCGCGTCATCACGAAGTAGAGCGCGGCACAGGTCATCGCCGCGAGCGACAGGAACATCGCCGGGTGGAACTCCGCGCCCCAGGGTTGCACCACGATCAGCACGCCCGAGAAACCGACGATGACGGCCACCAGCCGCCGCACGCCCACCCGTTCGCCCAGCACCGGGATCGACAGGAGCGTCACGGCGATGGGCCCGGCGAAAAAGATCGCCGTCGTCACCGTGATCGGCAGCCAGTTGAGCGCCGTGAAGTTGCACACCGTGCTGCCTAGCAGCAGCGATGAGCGCAGGAACTGCCGCCCCGGCGACACCGAGCGGAAGGCCGCCGGCCCGTCCGAAGGCATGAAGAACAGCAGCGACAGCACGAAATGCCCGGCGTAGCGCATCAGCACCACCTGCAAGGGCGGCAGCCCCGCCAGGATCAGCCACTTCGCCGACGTGTCGATCGAAGTGAAGCAGGCCACCGCCGCGCACATGGTCAGCAGGCCGGCGAGCGTCCGGTCCTCCTTGCCGCGCGCCTCGCTCATGCGGATCGGAGTCCGCTCACGCCGCCGCCCATCCGCCGTCGATGATGTGCGCTTGGCCCGTCGTGAACGCCGACTCGTCCGAGCCAAGGTAGACGGCCAAGTGCGCGATCTCCTCGGGCGTGCCGATCCGCCCCATCGGCTGGCGCGCCTTGAACGCCTTCATCGCGCCCTCGTAGTCGCCGGTGGCGCGCAGCCGGTCGTGCAGCGACGGGCTGTCGACGGTGCCGGGGCAGATGCAGTTGGCGCGGATCCCCTTGGTCACGAAGTCCACCGCGACGCACTTGGTCATCGCGATGATCGACGCCTTGGACGAGGCATAGATGAATCGGTTCGGCACGCCCACGATGGACGAGGCCAGCGAGGCGATGTTCACGATCGACCCGCCGCCGCGTTCGAGCATGCCGGGGATGGCCGCCTGCATGGCGTGGAACTGCGAGCGGACGTTGAGGTTCATGGCGAGGTCGAAATCCTCGTCCGTGGCCTCGAGAATGGTGCCGCCGTGCACGACGCCCGCGCAGTTCACCAGGACGTCCGGCGCCGCGTCCTTCACCGCCGCCTGCAGCGCCGCCTTGTCCATGACATCCAGGGCGAAGGTCGTGCCGGCCAGGCCCTCCAGCAGCTCGGCCTTCAGGTCGGTCGCGGTGACCTCGGCGCCCTCGCGCGCATAGGCTTCGGCGATGGCGCGGCCGATGCCCTGACCGGCGGCGGTGACGAAGGCCTTCTTGCCCGCGAGCCTCATCTCTTGATCCTTTCTGCGAGGAAATCCACCATCTCGGGTACCATGCGCTGGTCCCAGCCGGCGCTGTTCGCCTCGCCCAGCGTGACGGCGGCACAGTCGGACATGCGGCTGCGCGCGCCCAGCGAGTCGGCCATGGCCCGGTAGTAGCCCACGTCCTTGGCGGCATTCGCGACCGAGAAGGCGAGGTCGATCTTGCCCTCGGCGGCGTAGTTGCGCACGAAGTCCATCATGCCCGAGTGCAGCGGCCCCGCCGACATAACGCCATAGAGCTTCTCGCGCGGGACTCCCGCGGCGTCGGCCATGGCGAAGGCTTCCGACATGGCGCAGGCCGTGGTCATGGCGAAGAAGTTGTTTATCAGCTTGATCTTGTGCCCGGTGCCCAACGGCCCGAGGTGAAAGACGTTCTCGCCCAGTTCGTCGAGCACAGGCTTGACCTCGTCGTATGCCGCCTCGTCGCCCGCGCACATGATGTTGAGCTTGCCGTCCACGGCGTGCGCCGGCGTCCGCCCCAGCGGCGCGTCGAGGTAGGTCGCGCCCTTTCCGGCCAGCGCCTCGCCGATCTTCAGCGTCGAGGCAGGCAAGGAGGTGCCGAAATCTATGACAATCGTGCCCTCGCGCACGCCCGCGAGCACGCCGTCGTCGCCGTAGATCCGCGATTCGACACTGTCCGACGTGTCCATGCAGAGCATGACGATGTCGGACGCGCCGGCAAGGTCTCTGGCCGTCGTCGCCTCGGTCGCACCACGGCCCACCGCCGCCTCGACCTTCGCGCGAGAGCGGTTGGCGATCACCGTCAGGTCGTGCCCCTTGGCCTGCAACCGCTCGACCATGGCCGAGCCCATCAGGCCCAGCCCGATAAATCCGATCTTCGCCATCTCGCCCTCCTCTCGATATCAACCCCGGCCTGCGCCGCGCCGGCCGGGTTCCGGAACCACGCCCGCCGCGCCGCGGGCCTTCGACAAGTCACATCACCGCGCCGATCTGCCAGGGTACGAACTCGTAGTCGCCGAGTCCCTGAGCCTCGGATTTCGTCTTCTCACCGGACGCCACGCGCAGCAGAGTCTCGTAGATCTCGCTCCCGACTTCCTCGACCGTCGCGCCTTCGGTCAGGATGCGGCCGGCGTTTATGTCCATGTCCTCGGTCATCCGGCGAAACATCTCGGTGTTCGTGGCGATCTTCAGCGACGGCGACGGTTTCGCACCGAAGGCCGAACCGCGCCCGGTCGTGAACGCCACGAGGTTGCAGCCCGAGGCGATCTGCCCCGTCACCGAGGCCGGGTCGTATCCGGGCGAGTCCATGAAGGCAAAACCGGGCTTCGTCACCGGCTCGGCGTACTTGTAGACGCCGGTCAGCGGCGTCGTCCCGCCCTTGGCCGCCGCGCCCAGCGACTTCTCGAGGATCGTGGTCAGCCCGCCCTTCTTGTTGCCGGGCGACGGGTTGTTGTCCATCGAGCCCTTGTTGCGGTGGGTGTAGTCCTGCCACCAGTCGATCAGGTCGACGAGGTTCTGGCCCACCTGCGCATCCACGGCGCGGCGGGTCAGCAGGTGCTCGGCGCCATAGATCTCGGGCGTCTCGGCCAGCACGCCGGTGCCACCCTGCGCCACCAGAAGGTCACAGGCGTAGCCGAGCGCCGGGTTCGCCGTGATGCCCGACCACGCGTCCGATCCGCCGCATTGAAGCGCGACCATCAGCTCCGATGCCGGGCACTCCTCGCGCTCCGACCGGTTCACGATGGGAAGCATTTCCTCGATCTTCTTGATGCCAAGCTCGACCGTCTTGCGGATACCGCCGACGTCCTGGATGTTCATGCGCTGGAACAGCGGGCCCGGTGTGAGGCCATAGGCCTCGACCAGCCAGTCGAGCTGGTTCATCTCGCAGCCCAGCCCCGCCATCAGCACGCCGCCGACGTTGGGGTTGCGGGCATAGCCCCACATGACGCGCTGGAGCGCCTCGAACCCCTCGCCCGACCCGGCCATTCCGCAGCCGGTGCCGTGGACGAAGGCGGCGACGCCGTCAACGTTCGGATACTCGGCCAGCTTTTCGGGCGTGAAGTGATCCGCGATCATCCGGGCCGCCGTCGCCGAGCAGTTCACCGAGGTGATGACGGCGATGTAGTTACGGGTGCCGACCCGGCCGTTGTCGCGGCGGTAGCCCATGAAGGTGTCGCGCTTTTCCGGCTCCGGCGCGGGGCGCAGGTTGGTCGCGAAGTCGTACGACTGCTCGAGGTTGCGGAACTCGAGGTTGTGGGTGTGCACGTGCGCGCCGGCAGGGATGTCCTCGGACGCCCAGCCGATGATCTGGGCGTACTTCAACACCGGCTCACCCTTCGCGATGTCGCGGACAGCCATCTTGTGGCCGCGCGGCACGAGGGTGGTCGCTCCGTCGTCGCCGACGGCGAGCGGGCGGGTGGCGGTGACGACGTTGTCCGAGGAATCGAGACGAATGGTGGCGGACATGGAACAAGTCCTTCGAATGTGGGGGACCGGGGCGACCACCGCCCCGGCCCGAGTTGTTTCACCCGCGCCCGATCAGAGGAAGACCGAAACGAGGGGCGGCCAGATCAGCAGGAGCGACAGCGCCAGGATCTGGATCGCGATAAACGGCAGGAAGCCCTTGAAGATGTCGGTCAGCGCGATGTGCGGCGGGGCCACGGACTTCAGGTAGAAGGCCGCGGGGCCGAACGGCGGCGACAGGAAGCTGACCTGCATGTTCATGCAGAACACCACGCCGAACCAGATCGCCACGTGGCTTGGGTCGAGCGTGCCGAACAGGCCGATCTCCTCGATGGGCAGGCGCAGCACGATCGGCAGGAACACCGGGATGACCAGCAGCACGATGCCGACCCAGTCCATGAACGCGCCAAGGATCAGGAAGATCAGCATCATGATGAGGATGATGCCCATGGTCGGCAGATCGCTGCCCACGATCGACGAGGCGATGAAGGTCGGGCCGCCCGCGATGGTGTAGGCCCCGGCCAGCGCCGTAGCGCCGATGGTCACCCAGATGATTGTGCCGGTGGACTTGATCGTGCGCTTGAGTGCCTCCCACAGCAGGTGGAACGACATCTCGCCCCGCAGCGCGGCGATCACGCCAACCGCGATGACGCCCATGCCGGCGGCCTCGGTGATGCCAGTGATGCCGCCATAGATCGAGCCCAGGACGACACCGATGACCACCATCGGGCCGACAAGACCCTTGCCCATGTTCCAGCCCTGCTTGAACCGGTCGGTGCCGAAGGCGAAGAAGATCAGCGCCAGCGCGACGAGCACGGCGATGCCGAAGCCGTACATGTAGCCCGTCGTGCCGAAGGTCGGCGGATCGAGCCCCTCGACGGCCACGTTCTGCCCCGTCAGCGTGAAGAACAGCGCGCGCAGGAACAGCGCCGCACAGAAGCCGGCCGCCACGGTCGTCAGGAACGATGCGAACAGCAGACCCTTCTCGCGTCCCACCGGTTCGCCCGGCTGCCGCTCGGGAAGCGGGGCGAGCGACGGGTTAAGCTGCGTGCGCACGATGATGTAGATGATGAAGAAGGACGCCAGGATGAAGCCCGGCAGGAAGCTCGCGGTGAACAGCGCCTTGATCGAGGTCTCGGTGATCAGGCCATAGATGATCAGCACGATCGACGGCGGGATCATCGTGCCCAGCGAGCCGCTGGCGCAGATGGTCCCGATGGCGAGGTTCTGGTTGTAGCCCAGCCGCAGCATCTGCGGCAGCGCGATCAAGCCCAGCAGCACGACCTCGCCCCCGATGATGCCCGACATTGCGGCCATGATGACGGCCATGATCGAGGTGACGATGGCAATGCCGCCGCGGGTCCGGCTGAGCCAGACGTTGAGCGAGTTGTACATCTCGGCCGCGATGCCCGATCGTTCGAGCAGATTGGCCATGAAGATGAACAACGGGATGGATATGAGGACGTAGTCCGTCAACAACCCGTAGATCCGCTGGCCCAGGATCGCCAGCGGCCCGGTCCCGAAGGTCCCGAACAGAAGGTCGGGCCCGAACTTCATCACCATCACGAGGACGGCCAGCACCGCCGAGGCGAAGCCAAGCGGCATCCCGATGGCGAGCAGGACGAGCATCGCCAGCAGGAGCACCCAAGAAATCGTTCCGATATCCATCAGTCGTGCCTTCCGGCTTCGTGCTGGTGGCGGGCGTGCTCGATCATTTCCTCGATTTCTCCTTCGTCCACGACGGCGTGGGTTTCAGCCTGCTTGTTCCAGTCCGTGATCAGGTTGACGATCGCCTGTATCGCGACCAGCGAGATGACGATCAGGACCATTGGCTTCATCGTCGCCGGGATTGGCGGGTCGAAGGCGGTGCCGAAGGTCTCCCAGCGCAGGAACTTGTCGTGCGCCTCCTTGTAGCCGCCCCAGATCATCGCGATGGCGAAGACCGAGATCAGCGCAGTCGAGACGACGTCGCACAGCCGCTGAAGCCAGCGCGGCATGACGTCGTAGAGCAGATAGATGCGGATGTGGCTGCGCTGCTGCATGGCGTACAGCCCGGCGAGCAGGAAGATGAAGCCCGCCATCCACAGGCTCAGCTCGTTGGCCCAAAGTGTCGGCGCCTCGAACACGTAGCGCACGATCACCTCGTAGAACATCACGCCGACGAGGATCACGATGAGCAGCATCGAGACCCGTGCAAGGAACAGGCTCAGCTTGTCGAAGCCGTTCTCGATCACGCCCTCTCCCGAAGTGGGCGCGGCCGCACGAACGCCCAGCACCAGCGCAACCACGGCGCCGGCAAGGACCGCGAGGTCGACGATACCCGCCGTCTCGTAACTCGAGTTGAGGTTATCGTTACCAAGCCCCGCCAGAAGGATGAAGCGGGGGAAATACCAAACCAGCCAGGCCGCGCAGGCGATGAAAACCGCCGGCCAGAGACTGCGCATGAGCGTACCGGATTGTTGCACCACGGCGGCCCCTCCCGTTGTGGGTGCGTCTTCTTGTAAATGGGCCCCGGAACTCCGGGGCCCGTCCGTCATGCCGAAGCGGCGTCCGGGATCATTCGCCGCCCGAGATCAGGCCCAGCTGGGTCATGAAGTCGGTGTGGCTTTCGACCAGCGCCGCGGCCTCGGGGGTCTTCTGTGCCCACTCCTGCCAGGACGCCTGAGCGGCCTCGCGGAAGGTGGCACGGTCCTCGGCCGACCAGTCGTGCAGGGTGATGCCCTGCTCGCGCAGCTCGGCGGCGGCCTCGTTGTTGGCAACCTCGAAAGTCAGAGCGGTCTGGAAGGCCAGCTTCTGCATCGCCGTGTCGATAATGCGCTTGTGCTGGTCCGACAGCCCTTCCCACACGTCCAGGCGGCAGGCCAGGTGGTCCGACGGCATCGAGTGGAAGCCCGGGAACGTCGCGTGCCCGGCGATGTCGTAAAGGCCCATGCCCTGGTTGTTGGCCAGGCCGGACGCGTCGGCGCCCTCGATGATGCCGGTCTCGAGCGCGGTGAAGACCTCGGTGAAATCCATCACGATCGGCGAAGCGCCGAGGTTCGCGAAGATCTCGGTCTCCATCCCCGGGGGCGAGCGGAACTTGAAATTCTTCAGATCTTCAGGTCCGGCGAGCGGCTTGGTCGAGGCCAGCGCCTCTTGGCCGTAGATCCACCAGCCCACGAGCTTCATGTCGAACGTGTTGTACAGCTCGTCCGCCGCGTCGAAGCCACCGTTGTACAGCCATGCGTATTGCTGCCACGGGGTGTCGTAGCCGCCCATGATGTCGCCGACGAACTGGAAGGCCGGGTTCTTGCCGGTCTGATAGGCGCCGCCCGTCATGTCGCAGTCGAGGATGCCGCTGGCGGCGGCGTCGAAGGTCTCGACGGTGTCGACGACCGAGGACGAGAAGAACATCTCGATGTCGATGTCGCCGCCCGACATGGTTTCGACGTCGTCCACGAACTGCTGCGCGAGCTGCCCGGACACGGTTTCGGGGGCATAGTGCGTCTGGATGCGCAGGGTCGTTTCCTGAGCGAGCGCGGGCGCGGCGAGCAGCGCGGCCGCGGCGGCGCCCGAAAGATAGGTCTTCAACGTCATTGGTTTCCTCCCTGTGACGTCCCGTTGGTCTTGCGGTGCCGGGTGGGCCCCGGCGAGGAATGGTATACCATTCGCCGGGCACGCTAACCAGACCGGTCTCGACATGCAATCGATTTTGGTATACCAGATTTCGAAATTCGTCCGCGGCCGCCTGGCTCGTGGGCAGAAAGGCGAAGGACAATGGCGGACAAGACGCTGCCGGAACAGATCGCTGACCGGCTGCGCAGGGATATCCTCAGGGGAAAGCTGCCGCCCGGCTCGACGGTGAAGGAACGCGACAACGCGGCCGAGCTCGGCGTCAGCCGCACGCCGATGCGCGAGGCGATCCGCATCCTCGCGCGCGAAGGGCTGGTGATCCTGCGGCCCGCGCGCAGTCCGATCGTTGCCGACCCGTCGCTGAAGGAAGTGACCGACGATCTCGAGGTGATGAGCGCGCTCGAGGTACTGTCGGGCGAACTCGCCTGCCGCGCGGCGACCTCGGACGAAATCGCGGCCATCCGCGCGATCCACGAACGAATGGCGCGCGAATTCGACAGCATGGAGCCTGTCGACCTGTTCGAGATCGACATGAGCTTTCACCGCGCCATCGCCCGCGCCTCCCATAACCCGTCGCTGGAAGAGACGCATGCGGGTTATCTCGCCCGGCTCTGGCGCGCGCGCTATCTTTCAGCCAGCCGCCGCCGCAGCCGCGACCGCGTGCTGCGCCAGCACGGCGCCATCGTCGAGGGGCTCGAGGCGCGTGACGTCGAGCAGGTCGCCGGCACCATCCAGTCGCACCTCTACCACCTGGTCGCGAACATCTCCGACGTTTTTCAGAAGCGCGAGGCCGAGGACGCCGCCGCGCAGGACACAATGCAGCAAGAAGCGAGGGACACCGGATGAAACTGCTACGCTACGGGCCGAAGGGACAGGAAAAGCCCGGCCTTCTGGACGCCGAGGGACGCGTGCGCGACCTGAGCGGCAAGACCGACGACTTCGCGGGCGCCGCGATTTCGGTCGATGCGCTCGCCCGCCTGCGCGACGTCGACCCCGACAGCCTGCCGCTGGTCGACGAGCCGGGGCGCATCGGGTCGTGCCTGGCCTCGGTCGGCAACTTCTTCTGCATCGGCCTGAACTACGCCAAGCACGCCGCCGAAACCGGCGCGACGCCGCCGGCCGAGCCGATCCTGTTCTCGAAGGCCACGTCGTCGCTCTCCGGCCCCTTCGACCCCGTCGAGATCCCGCGCGCGTCCGAGAAGACCGACTGGGAGGTCGAGCTCGGCGTCGTCATCGGGCGCGAGACGCTGTATGTCTCGGAGGCCGACGCGCTCGATCACGTGGCCGGCTACTGCACGATCAACGACGTCTCCGAGCGCGCCTTCCAGGCCGAGCGCGGCGGCCAGTGGATCAAGGGCAAGTCCGCCCCCACCTTCGGCCCCGTCGGCCCATACCTCGTCACCGCCGACGAGGTGCCGGATCCGCAGAAGCTGCGCCTGTGGCTGAAGCTCAATGGCGAGACGGTACAGGACAGCGACACGTCGGACATGATCTTCGGCGTCGCGCAGATCGTCTCGTACATGTCGCAGTTCATGAAGCTGATGCCCGGCGACGTCATCGCCACCGGTACGCCCTCGGGCGTGGGCCTCGGCATGAAGCCGCAGCGCTTCCTCAAGCCCGGCGACACGATGGAGCTCGAGGTCGAGGGCCTGGGCGTCCAGAAACAGGAAGCCGTCGCCGCGACGTGACGGATGCGGGCGGGGCGCAGGACGCGCCCCGCCTCTAACGCTCGAAAACGACGGTTTTCGCGCCGTTCAGCAGTACCCGGTCCTCGAGGTAATTCCGCACCGCGCGGGCCAGCACCCGACGTTCGATATCGCGACCCTTCTGCACCAGGTCCTCGGGCGCGTCGCGGTGGCTAACGTGTTCGACGTCCTGCGCGATGATCGGGCCCTCGTCCAGATCGCCCGTCACGAAGTGCGCCGTCGCCCCGATCATCTTCACGCCGCGCTCGTGCGCCTGGTGATAGGGCTTCGCGCCCTTGAACCCCGGCAGGAACGAATGGTGGATGTTGATGCAGCGCCCCGACAGGTAGCGCGAGAAATCGTCCGACAGGATCTGCATGTAGCGCGCAAGCACGACCAGCTCGGCGCCCGTCTCCTCGATAACCTGCTTGATCCGCGCCTCCTGCTCGGCCTTCGTGTCCTTGGTGATCGGGAAGTGGTGGTACGGCAAGTTCTCGTGCAGCGTGAGGTTCAACGCGTCGCTGGGGTGGTTCGACACGATGCCGACGCACTCCATGTTCAACTCGCCGATGCGCATGCGGTAAAGCAGGTCGCCCATGCAGTGATCGAACTTCGACACCAGGATCAGCACCTTGCGCGGACGCCCATTCTCGCGCAGTGACCAGTCGAAGCCGAAGCGCCCGGCGACATCCTCGAACGGGGCCCGGAACGCGCCGATGTCGCCGTCCAGCCGGAAGGCCACGCGCATGAAAAAGCGCCCGGTCTCGGGGTCGTCGAACTGCGCGGCCTCGGTGATGTCGCCGCCCGCATCGGCCAGGCGGCTCGCCACGGCGGCCACGATGCCGGGCCGGTTGTCGCAGCTCAGGGTAAGCGTCCAGTCGGTCATTGGGAGTCCACTCCGTCAGTGCCCCGCCCGGCGTCGCGGGCAGAATTGTATACAGCGGAAAACTAGCGGAGCGGCGTGGAAACGCAATAGAGCGACGCGATCAGGCGGAACAGCGCGATCAGGAAGAACCCCACCCGCCGTCGGTATACATCCGGTCTGACGCTAAGCCGGCCCGTGCCCGTCCCGCACCACGAAGACCGATTGCCGCGCATGGCGCACCACCCGCGCGGCGTTCGGGCCAATCAGGTAATCGCTCAACGCCGGATCGTGCGAGGCCATGACGATGGCGTCCACTCCCAGTCGGTTCGCGGCCGAGATGATCTCGTCATAGACCCGGCCGTGCAGGACGTGAGGGTGTGCCTCGACCTTCTCGCCCACATGTGTCTCCAGCCATTCACCCAGCGTCTGCCCGACCTCGTGAAGCAGCCGCTCTTCGTGCTTGCTGTCGAAGTACCCGCCGACGATGGACATGCCGTAATCGGGCACCACCGTCGCCACGTGCAGCACGCCCTTGCCGGGCTCCATCATCCGCAGCGCCGCTGGCAGCGCCTTGGACCAGCTCGCTTCTTTCGACAGGTCGATGGGCAGGAGGATGGTATCGAACATAGCGCGTTCCCCTCAGAAGGCCGGCACCGTCTGACGCCGCCGTTGAAGCAGGATCACCAGCCCCAAAAGCAGTAGCGCCGGAATATAGAAGACCTGTTTCGGCAGCCGGTCGCGCGGCGAGAGCACCTGCGCCAACTCGACCGGATCTTCGGCATAGAAGTCGAAGTTCGCCAGCTTCTCGGCCGTGGTGGTGCCGAACATCGGCTCGTCCATGCGCACCGTGTCCTCGTCCGTCCAGAGCAACAGGCCCGAAGCGTCGATCCGCTCCTGCGCGGTGCCCTCTTCGATCTCCATGACCAGCGTCGTCTCGGTCATGTCGCCGGTGTTGAAGTCGGGGCCCCGGATTAGCAGGCGCAGCCGCTCGCCCGGCTCGGCCTCGGCCACCGCCTCTTCGAACTGGGCGGGGGGCACGCTGATGAACGGGCTCTGGATCTGGTTCAGCCAGAAGCCCGGCACGAACAGCGTGAACGCCACCAGCAGCAGCGCCGCCGACTCCCAGATGCGCGAGCGCGCCAGGAAGTAGCCCTGCGTTGCCGCCGCGAAAAGCAGCATGGCGAAGGTTGCGACCACGAAGATGAACACCGCCTGCAACACGCCCCAGACCGTCGTCAGGTCCACGCCGTAAAGGATCAGCGCGGGGTTGTAGACGAATAGGAACGGCAGCGCGACGGTGCGTAGGCTGTAAAAGAACGCCGTGAAGCCCGTGCGGATCGGATCCCCTCCCGACACGGCCGCGGCGGCGAAGCTCGCCAGGCCCACGGGCGGCGTCACGTCCGCCATGATCCCGAAATAGAACACGAACAGGTGCGCCGCGATCAGCGGCACGATCAGCCCTTCCTGTGCGCCCAGGCTGACCACAACCGAGGCCATGAGCGACGACACCACGATGTAGTTCGCCGTGGTCGGCAGCCCCATCCCAAGGATGAGCGAGAACAGCCCGACGAAGATCAGCATCAGGATCAGGATGCCGCCCGAAAGCTGCTCGACGAGGCCCGCGAGTTCCGTGCCGATGGGCGTCTTGGTGACGGTCGCCACGATGATGCCGGCGGCGGCCGTGGCGACGCCGATGCCGATCATGTTGCGCGCCCCCGCGATCAGACCGTCACGCAGGTCGTAAAGGCCACCGACGAACTCGGACCCGGTCTCGCTCGCCTGCCCGCGGAAAAGCGCCTTCAGCGGGCGTTGCGTGATGATGATGAACAGCATGAACGACACGGCATAGAACGCCGATTTTGCCGGGCTCTGCTGTTCGACCATCAGGAACCAGATCAGCACGAAGATCGGCAGGATGTAATGCAGGCCGGTGGCATAGACCTCGCCCACGGTCGGCAGTTTGATCTCGGGGTCGTTGGGATCGTCCATGTGCAGGTCCGGCCGCCGCGCCGCGACCGCCACCAGGAGCAGGTACAGCGCCCCGAGCGCGACCATCAGGATCGGCGCGGCCAGCGCGGGCAGCGCACCCTCCAGCAGGCCCACGAAAAAGATCAGCCCGGTGAACAGCGCGCCGAACACCGCGAAGCCGATGAAGAACTTCAGGATCATGCCCAGGAAGCTCTTCGACTCGCCAAGCGCCGGCATGTTCTTCTTCAGCGCCTCGAGGTGCACGATATACACCAGCGCGATGTACGAGATCACAGCCGGGATGAAGGCGTGCTTGATCACCTGCACGTACGAGATCCCGATGAACTCGACCATCAGGAACGCCGCCGCGCCCATGACCGGCGGCATGATCTGCCCGTTCACCGAGGACGCGACCTCGACCGAGCCCGCCTGCTCATTGGTGAAGCCCACGCGCTTCATAAGCGGAATGGTGAAGGTGCCGGTGGTCACCACGTTGGCGATGGACGAGCCCGAGATGAGGCCGGTCATGGCCGAGCCCACGACCGCCGCCTTGGCCGGCCCGCCCCGCAGGTGGCCAAGCCCCGCGAACGCAAGCTGGATGAAGTAGTTGCCCGCCCCTGCCTTGTCGAGCAGCGAGCCGAAAAGCACGAACAGGAACACGAAGGCGGTCGACACCCCCAGCGGGATGCCGAAGACCCCGGCCGTGTCCAGCCACTGCGCGTTGATCAGCGAGGTGAACGACAGCCCCTCGTGCTCGATCAGGTTGGGGATCAGCCAGCCCTGCCCGAACCACGCGTAAAGCAGGAAGAGCGAACCCACTATGGTCAGCGCGGGCCCCAGCGCCCGGCGCGACGCCTCGAGCAGGACGATCAGGCCGACCGATCCGATCACCACCTGCGTGTCGGTGGGCAGACCCGAGCGCGCCGTCATCGCCAGCGTGTCCGAGAACCAGAAGACATAGAAGCAGCAGAACGCCGCCACGATCGCCAGCGCCCAGTCCGCGATGGGCACGTGATGGCGCGGGCTGCGCTTGAACGCGGGATAGGCCAGGTACGCCAGGAAGATGGCGAACATCAGGTGGATGGGCCGCGTCTGCGACGAGTTCAGCACCGGCAGAAGGGCGCCGAACCACAGCTGCGGCTGCGCGATCCACAACTGGAACAGCGACCAGGCCAGAGCCGTGCCCGCGATCAGCCAGGCGACCGCGCGGTTCGTCGGCTCGCGCGCACCGGAATCAGTGCTGCTGACGAGATCCTGAAGCTCCTCGTCGGAATAGTGCCGACCTTCCCGACCCTCGGCTTCTTCGACCATCGGACGCGTTCCCTGTTGTATTGTTCTGAACGATCCGCCGTCGCGGCGGGGGTGGCCGGGGCAAGCCATTCGCGCCCCGGCCGGTGTCACGTGCGCGGGCCGATCACTCGATCAGGCCGGCCTCGCGATAATACTGCTCGGCACCGGCGTGCAGCGGAGCCGACAGGCCGTCGCTGACCATCTCTTCCTTGGTCAGGTTGGCGAAGGCCGGGTGCAGTCCCTTGAACTGGTCGAAGTTCTCGAACACGGCCTTGACCGTTTCATAGACC
Source organism: Tranquillimonas alkanivorans (assembly GCF_900115595.1). GTDB lineage: Bacteria > Pseudomonadota > Alphaproteobacteria > Rhodobacterales > Rhodobacteraceae > Tranquillimonas > Tranquillimonas alkanivorans. The sequence continues at coordinate 179,305 of NZ_FOXA01000006.1, read as the reverse complement.
ACTTCGTCCGGCACCTCGGCCGAGGTCACGAAGGTCGCGCCCACGCCGAAGGTCGTCGTGTCGTCGTCGTTGCCGCGATACATGCCGCCCGGAATGGTGGCCTTGCGGTAATACGGGTTCTCCTCGACGAGTTGCTCGATCTCGTCGTTCCAGACGTCCACGAGCACGGCGTCACAGGCGGTCGTGGCTTCCTGAATCGAGCCCGAGGGGTGGCCGACGGTATAGACCATCGCGTCGATGTTGTTGTCGCACAGCGCCTGGCTCTGTTCGGCGGCCTGAAGTTCCGAGGCGAGCTGGAAGTCGTCCATGGTCCAGCCCATCGCGTCCATCACGACTTCCATCGTGCCGCGCTGGCCCGAGCCCGGGTTGCCGACGTTGACGCGCTTGCCCTGAAGGTCCTCGAAGCTCTCGATGCCGGCATCGGCGCGGGCCACCACGGTGAAGGGTTCCGGGTGAACCGAGAAGACGGCGCGCAGATCCTCGAACGCCCCCTGCTCCTCGAACTGCGAAGTGCCCTGGTAGGCGTGGTACTGCCAGTCGGACTGGGCGACACCGAAATCCAGCTCGCCCGAGCGGATGGCGTTGATGTTGTAGACCGAGCCGCCGGTCGACTCGACGCCGCAGCGGATGCCGTGGTCGGCGCGGCCGCGGTTCACAAGACGGCAGATCGCGCCGCCGGTCGGGTAGTAGACGCCCGTGACGCCCCCGGTGCCGATGGCGATGAACTGCTGGTCGTCCTGCGCCTGTGCGGCGCCGGCGAGCGTCAGCGCAGCCGCGGCTCCGACGATGTACTTTTTCATGAGCATTCTCCCTTCATTTTGCCTTTTCCTTGATCACGCCAGCGTGATGCCTCCCCCTGGGAAGGTCAAGCTGATCGCGAAGTTGTGCGTCCGGAGGACGGCGTCTCCTCGAGTTCGGCGCGTATTCGAGCGTCCAACGCAAGATCCGTGCTGTTGGCGATAAACGCGAGGGTCGAGTAGAACCCCACCGTCGCCATCAGGTCGAACATCCCCTCCGTTCCCACCAGCCCGAGAATCGCCCGTCGCGTCTTGTCGGACAGCCGTGCCTCGTCCAGCAACTCGTCCACGGCGCGCGCCAGCGTCGCGTCGGGCTCCGACATACGTTCTATCGAACCGGCGATGGAGGTGATGCGCCCCTCGCTCATCCCCAGCTTCCGCGACCGGCTGACATGCTGTCCCCACTCATAAGGCGACCCCAGCCGATGCCCGGTTCTCAGGATGACGATCTCGCTGAACTCCGCGCCCAGCGAACTGTCGATCACCACGTGCTGCCGCAAATCCTGCCACGCCCGCAAAAGCCGCGGGTCCCGCGCCATAACCCGGTAGACGTCCAGCCGGCCGGCGAAGCCCGGCAGCAGGTCGCCGATCTCGTCCGGCCATTCGGCGTCGGTCAGGGGCCGGAAGTCGCTCACGCCGCCACCTCGGCCAGCGCCGCATCCACCGCGTCAGACAGCCGAGCCACGATGGTGTCCACGTCCTCGCGCCCCACGACGAACGGCGGGGCCAGCAGAACGTGGTCGCCGTGCACCCCGTCGATGGTTCCCCCCATCGGGTACACCATCAGCCCCCGCTCCATCGCCTGTGCCTTGATGTGCTTGTTCAGCTTCGCCGCCGGGTCGAATGGCGCCTTGGTCTCGCGGTCGGCCACCAGCTCGATCGCCTGGAACAGCCCCCTGCCCCGCACGTCGCCGACATTCGCATGCTGGCCGAAGGCGTCCTCCAGCCGCTCGCGCAGGTAAGCGCCCATCGCGCGCACGTTCGCCAGCAGGTCGTCGCGGGCGATCACCTCCTGCACCGCCAGCGCCGCCGCCGCCGCCATGGGATGGCCCATATAGGTGTGCCCGTGCTGGAAGAAGCCCGAGCCCTGCGCGAAGGCGTCGTGGATCTTCTCGTTCAGCAGCACCGCCCCGATGGGCTGGTAGCCCCCGCCCAGCCCCTTCGCGATGGTCATCAGGTCGGGCGCGATGCCCTCCTGTTCGCACGCGTGCAGCGTGCCGGTCCGGCCCATCCCGCACATCACCTCGTCGAGGATCAGCAGGATGCCGTTGCGGTCGCAGATCTCGCGGATGCGCTTGAAATAATCCGCCACCGGCGGCACCGCCCCCGCCGTGGCGCCCACCACCGGCTCGGCCACGAAGGCGATGACGTTCTCGGCGCCCAGCTCCTCGATCTTCGCCTCAAGCTCGCCGGCCGCGCGCACGGCGTACTCCGCATCGCTCTCGGTCTGGCGCTGCTCGCGATAGGCGTAGCAGGGCGCGATGTGGTGCGCCTCCATCAACAGCGGCCGGAACTGAGCGCGACGCCACTCGTTGCCGCCGACGGCAAGCGCGCCCAGCGTATTGCCGTGATAGCTCTGCCGCCGGGCGATGACGTGCCGGCGCTGCGTCTCGCCCTTTTCCGCGAAGTACTGCCGCGCCATCTTCAGCGCCGCCTCCACCGCCTCGGAGCCGCCCGAGACGAGGTAGGCATGGCTGATCCCCTCGGGTGCATCGGCCACCAGCCGCTCGCCCAACCCCTCGGCCGCCTCGGTCGTGAAGAACCCCGTATGGGCATAGGCGACCTGGTCCGCCTGCCGGTGGATCGCCGCAAGCACGTCCGGGTGCCCGTGGCCCAGGCACGACACCGCGGCCCCGCCACAGGCGTCGATGTACGTCTTCCCCCCCGCGTCGGTGAAGGTGATCCCCTCGGCACTGACCGCCATCGGCGGCGTCTTGAGGGCGCGGTGAAGAAGGCGGGTCATGGGTCCGTCCGTGTGTGTCGCTAGGTAAGGTCACACGAACGATGAAGCATCGGCGGAACGGAGTCGAGCGGGACCGCCCGCACGACCCCTCCCTGCCCTGCAAACCCGGTTGTTTACTCGGCCGCGACCGGCACGGGCGCCACGACCGGCTCGTCCAGCGCGACCGACATGCGCCAGCCGTCGCCCGTCTGCGCGATGGCGTAGCGCGCGCCGACCGCCCGGCACAGCGTCTCGATCAGCGAGATGCGCAGTGTCATCGGGGTCGAGGTCTCTGCCGTCGCCGCCTGTGATCCCGTCCCGCTTTCCAGCGGTCCGGCCAGGTGCGCAAGCTCGGGCGGCACGTCCTCGAGGAACAGCTTGCCGCCGTGGCTTTCCACCGCCACGGCCGCGCCGCCCCGCTGCGACACCTCGAGCGTCACACGACCGCCGTCCGGGGTCCCGGCGATGCCCGCCTGAAGCAATGCCCCGACGAGGTTCTTGGCCACGTCGCGCACCGCCCGCGTCTCCAGCGTCTCGGGCGCGTCGAGCGTCACCGCCACGCCCCGCCGCTCGGCGAACAGGTGCTCCAGCGACACGGCGTTGGTCGCAAGGTCCACCAGGTCCAGCGTCTCGCGGTCCTCCTCGGCCTGCATCTTCGCGGCGGCGTCCGACAGGTCCAGCACTGATTGCAGCGTCTGCAGCAACTCGCGGCCCGACTTGCCGATGGTGGCGGCGAACTTGCGGTGCGCCTCGCCGCCCGTCGGGCCGATGGCGTCGGCCTTCATCAGCTCGGCGAAGCCCAGGATGTGCGTCAGCGGCGTGCGGAAGTCGTGGCGCATGCCCGACAGCATCCGGAACTTTGCCGCGTGGTCCTGCGCGATCTGCTCGCGCTGAAGCTCGGCGGTGGTCAGCGCGCCGTCCAGCCGCGTGATGCATTCCTGGATGCTGGCCATCAGCACCCCTGCCCCGTCGTCATAGCGCGTAGGCAGGCGCGGCGTCTTGCGGTCCGACAGGTATCCCTTGGCCGCGTCCGTGGCCGCGCGCACCGGGGCCAGCAGCGCGTGCATCACCGCCATGGTCCCGGCAGTGCCCACCAGCGTCGCCAGCAGCATCGCACCCAGCACGCCCAGTTGCTCGCTGAAAGGCCGCGAGTCGGCCAGCAGCACATAGGTCACGGCGCCGATCATCGGCACGTGCACCCCGATGAAGCTGACCAGAAGGATCTTGCCCGTATAACTGCGCGGCCAGCCACGGCGCGCCAAGGTCTCGTAAAGTTTCATTTGCTCATCCCGTCTTGCCTGTGCGGCCCGATAGCCGCTTGGCCCCAAAAGACCGGGACGATGTGGCGCGAAAGCGTCGGCGCGTTGTCGCGTACGAGGTCATCCCGTGGCCCGGCCCGCGACGCAGCGCCTTTCGGCCGTAAAGCAGCCGGGACCACACGCCCCGGCTGCCGAGCGCCGCCTCAGTCCCCCTGAGCGGGCGCGATGACGCCGCAGGCGATGCGGCTGCCGGTCGATCCGGACGGGTCCGCCTGATAATCGTCGCCGTTCTCGTGCACCATGATGGCCGAGCCATCCTCGTCCGCCAGCGTGAACGGCGCGCCGTCGCCCTCCGGCTCGCCCAGCATCAGGTGCGGTGCGAAGAACTCGGCCTGCGCCGTTCCGTCCGCCGCGACGTGGATGTTGGGCAGGTCACCCGCGTGGTAGCCATCGGGCGAGTTGAAGCCGTGAACGTTGTCGGTCGGGCTGTAATGGCCGCCCGCCGCCTGGAAGTCCGGCTCGCAGGCCCCGGTTTCGTGGATATGGAACCCGTGCGGCCCCTCGGGCAGGTTCTCGAGCTCTGCGATGATCACGACCCCGTGCTCGACCTGCTCGAAGGTGACAGTACCCGCAGCCGTCCCGTCGGCGGTCATCACCTCGGCCGTCATCGCATCCTGCGCCAGTGCCGGGGCGCCCGCGCCAATCAGGATCGCCGCCACGGCGGCCGTCGTCTTGCTGATACGCATCTTTCAATGTCCTTTCTGCAACACTCCCGCCACCGCCGCGCCATGCGGCCGCGTCCGGGTCGGGCGGAAAACCCGGCCCGCGCGCGGGCGGTTCCGGAACGCGCCCCCCGGCTCACACGTTCTTCCCGCAAGCGGCGGAGCCCGCTCCGCCCAGCAGGAGGAGACACCATGACACGCACCACGACATCCGCCCTCGCCCTCGCCCTCGCCGCCGCCACGCTCGCCGCACCCGCACCCGCGCAGGAAACGGCCGACGCGTTGTCCGACGCCGACGTGATCGCGCTGGCCGACTGGAACACCGAGGACCTCTATGCCAACGGCGTCAGCGCCGACGACTTCATCGACGACATGGAAGTCTACGGCGCCGGAGGTGAGGAGATCGGCGATGTCGAGGACGTCATCGTCGGCCCCGACGGCACCGTCATCGCCATCATCGCCGAGGTCGGCGGGCTGTGGGACATCGGCGACACCCATGTCTCCATCCCCTTCGACCTGGTCGAGCTCGCCCCCGACGGCAGCGGCATCATCGTGCCGCTGAGCGAAGAAAACGTGGACGACTACGACATCGCCACCCCCGCCCTGGGGCTCGGCACCATGCAGGAAGGCCCGGTGGGCGATCTCGACGACGCCGACCTGGGTCCCCGCGCCTGGCGCATCAGCGAACTGATCGGCGACTACGCCCGGCTGCGCGACGACGACGCCATCCGCGACTACGGCTATGTCAGCGACGTGATTCTCGAAAACGGCGCCGTCACGGCCGTCATCGTGCAGCCCGCCTTCGAGTACGGCGAAAACTACCGCGCCTGGCCCTACTACGGCTACGAGGGCGGCGCCGACTGGGACGCCGGCTCGCCCTATTACGACATCGAGGCCGGCGAGGACGAGATCAGCGACCTTGCCGATTTCGAGTACGACCGCCTGGGCGAGTGACGCTCAGCCCGTCGCGGCAAGCGTCACCGTCAGCGTGACCTCTTCGCCGCGGCGCAGCACGACCAGCTCGACCGCATCGCCCGGCCGGTGCAGGTCGAGCGCGTCGCGCAGATCGTCCGAGCTGACCACCCGCCGCCCCCCGATCTCCACGATCACGTCGCCCAGCACAATCCCGCCCCGCGCGCTCCGCCGCGCCGGGCGCAGCCCGGCCGACGCGGCGGGCGTGCCCGGCCGCACGCCCAGCACCAGAACACCCTCGACCCCCTGCCCCCGCGCCAACTGGTTCGCGCGCTCGTCATGCAGCACGCCCAGCACAGGCGGCCGGTACTCTCCCCGCCGGATAAGCTGCGGCACAACGCGGTTCACGGTATCCACCGGCACCGCGAAGCCGATCCCCGCGCTCGAGCCCGAAGGACTGAAGATGGCCGTGTTCACCCCGATCATCCGGCCCGCCGAGTCGATCAGCGGCCCGCCCGAGTTGCCGGGGTTGATGGCGGCGTCCGTCTGGATCAGCCCCTCGATCGTGTCGCCGCCCTCGGCCGGGATCTCGCGGTCGAGCGCCGAGACCACGCCCGTGGTCAGCGTCCAGTCCAGCCCGAACGGGTTGCCGATGGCCAGCACGCTTTGCCCCACCTGGATGTTCTCGCTGCGCCCGATTGGCAGCGGCTCGGGCCCCTGCCCCGCCGCTCGAACCCGCAGAACGGCGAGGTCGTGGCGCGGATCGGTCCCCACCAGCTCCGCGTCCAGCACCCGCCCGTCGGCCAGCCGCACCTGCGCACCCGACGCCCCGGCCACGACGTGGTTGTTGGTGACGATGTGCCCCGCCTCGTCCCACACGAAGCCCGACCCGGTGCCGCGCGGCACCTCCCGGGTGCGCCGGGTCCAGGGATCGCGCACGATGCCGGCGGTGGTGATCGACACCACCGAGTCCCGCGTCGCCTCGAACAGCTCGATCGTCGTCCGCTCGCTCTGCGCCAGGTCCCCCCGCGGCGTCACCGCCCGCGGCGCCCCGTTCCAGACCAGATGGACGGGCGCGAAGGCGTAAAGCGCGATCCCGACGAGGGCCCCGATCAGAAGCAGCAAAAGCGTGTTCAGCCCGCGCAGCATTCTCGTCCTCCAGTCTTTTCGCCTGCACGAGGTGTCCCGTCCTGCCGCGGGGATCAAGTCGGCGCGACACACGAGCCCGCAACCATTCTCGCCCGGGGCTGCAATGTGCATTTTTTGACCATATTGCTCACAACTTCCCTCACCTCGACCGCGCCCCGCCCTCTGGGCATCTTCCCGTCCATGACATCCGCCGTCGCCCTGCCCGCCTCCGCCGCACGGTCGCCCGAGGACGAGGCCGCCCCTGGCCGAAGTCTACGTCTGCGGCACGCCCGCCGCCACGCTGCGTGCCCCTCAACGCGGCCTCGTCTACATCTCGACAGGGCGGTGCCTCCCCTTTGGCGACGGACCCAATTGGCACGAGGAGGTGTGCGACGCGCTTAGTGCTCGACCATTTCCGCGACCTTGGCGCCGAGACCAACCTGCCTTGCGCCCTCGACCGCTCGACCGCCGCATCGCATCGTGGCGCGCCTTCCATAAGAGGCGCACACTCGACAGCCCGTTCGGCCCGCCGCTGATCCGGCAGGCCCGCGCCACGGGCCACCGTGCCAACGCCTGCCCTGCGCGCCAACCTCCACGCGCTCACGCGTGACGTGCTGCAGGACATGCTCTCCGCTTGCAGCCGCGGCCTATGGGGTCCGCGCAACCGCACACCGTCCTGATGCTCGGCTGGGCCTCAGGCCACCGCCGGCGGCCCGGAATTGCAGCACTCCGGCGGTAGGATGTCTCGCCCGAGGAGCCTAGGGCCATTGGCGTGAACTGAATCGCGTTTGTCGATAGCAAGACAACCGGCTCGGGACCGCGTCCCGCGCCTGGGCTCAAGGGCCGCGCCTCACGCGCGGTGGTCGCATGGGTCGCTGCCGCCGGGACCGAGGACGGCTCCTCTCCTTCCCACCGAGCGAAATCCGGCCGCGCCCTTCCGCGCGGCCCGTCGCCCGAGGGCGCACACGGTGCCATCGCCCACAGGCTGATGGCGGCCGCCCTGCCGCCCGGCTTCGCCTCGACCCACGGCCTGCGCTCCGGCTTTCTGGCGAAGGCGGCGCACCGATCCAGGCCGATGCGCCTATCGCGGCGCGGGTCGACCACCCAGGCGCACCGGCATTACGACGACGTGTAGATTGTCGAGCCCCCCCGCTACAGGCTTCTTGATAGGTAACCCACGGGTTACCTACTCCGGGCTCCGCCCTACGATGCGCCGCCGGTAACCCGCGGGTTACCGCCCGACCCGTGTACAAGGAACTCGACCCATCTCGGAGGCACCCCGCAAATTACCACACCCCGCTCTCTCATCTTTGGTCTCGAAATATCCTCGGGGGTGAATGCGCCGCAGGCGCAGAGGGGGCAGACAGCCCCCTCGACCCGATCCGCCCAAAGGGTAACCCACGGGTTACCACGCAAGCCGAAGCTAACTCGCGGGTCACCCCACCGCCCGCCACGGTAACCCGCGGGTTACCCCCGCAAAGAAAAAGGCCGGCCCCTCAGGGCCGGCCTTCAAAGGTAACCCGTGGGTTACCGCCTCATCCGTTGCGTTCGAGCTCCGCCTCGAACGCCTTGATCGCCCGCTCCAGCTTCTCGCGCGGGACGTTGGTGAAGTCGCGACCGCTGACGATCCGACACTCCCCCATCCGCGCCGTCACCTTCGTCGGGCCCAGGTGGAACTCGTATTTCTGCCGAGGCACCTGCACTCCGCGACCCACCGGCTCGGGCGCATTCAGCCGCTTGAGGAACGAGCCCAGCACTTCGGACTGCGCGCCCGCATCCGAACACCCAGCCAGCCGTCCGCGCAGATCCTCGACGTCGCCCTGCCCGGCCTTCAGCGCCCGGGCCACGTCGACGCCCAGGTTGCGCGACACCTCGCGCGGCCACCGCAGGTCCTCCCCGAGCGCCAGCAGAAGGTGCACGAAGCTGCGGATGTACGAGCGCTTCATCTTGTGCAGCGATCCGTAAAGCCGGTTCACCATCGCCTCGGCGTCATCGCCGTCGACCGAGTCGTCCTCGGCCGCGGTGATCGCCAGCTGCGCCATCTCGGCGAAGGTCAGATCCTGGCGGACCACGTTCTCCTCGACCATGTCGATGTAGCGGTCGACGCGGTCGCTGACCGTTCCCTCGACACGGGCGATAACCCGTTCGAAACGGTCCTCACCAGTCTCGGCGCGAAGCTGCGACAGCGCCGTCAGACGCCGCCAGCCCTTCTTCAGCTGGTACTTGCCGTCCGGCGCCTCGTAGACCTCGATCGGCTCTTTCTGCCCGCGCGCGCGGATCGAGGCCTTCAACTCCTCCATCTCGTCGGACACCGCGATCGCGTCGAGTTCCAACCGGTCGCGCGGCAGGTCGTCCGTCGCCACGTCGTCGACGCGCAAAGCGGCCAGGACCAGCCCGCTCTCGCGGGCCTCGCGCCAAGCACGGGCATCCTCGGCATTGCGGCGGCGCTGCTCGATCTTGGTCTCGGTCGCCTCGCTCAGGCTCTCGGCCGTTTCGCGCACGGCGGCGCCCATGGGACCGGGCGTGCGCCGGCGCCGGGCGGCGGTGCTGGAATCGATCGGTCCAATCCGGAACTTGTTGTCGCCCGACATCTCTTAAGCCTCCATCCGCGCGGGTTCTGCCTTCTCGGCCCGCCAAGCCTGAAGCAGGGTGGTTAGGAATTCCTCATAGGCCCGGTCGAAGCTCTGCCGCGCACGCTTCCAGGTCTCGCGCGTCATCTGCCGATAGTCCTGTTCATAGACCGAGGTCTGGAAGCGGCCCGATTGTTCGACCGCGCGGGTCAGCTCGATCGGGTGCTGGCAGACGTCGGCGCCGAACACGTTGCGAAACGCGTCGAGCATGGCGATGTGCAGGGGGTTGTTGTTCTCGAACCGGGTCATCAGCACCCGCACATCGCGGAACGTCTTGGGCAGGCTGATGCCGGCGTCGGCGGCGAGCTTCGAGAAGCCGACCGAGATATCCTCGAGCGCATCGCCCAGCTGGCCCAGGTAACTCGTCGTGCTGTCGTATTCCCAGTAGCCGGGGCCAGAGGGGATATAGAGGATGTCTGCCGCGAAGGCCGCGTTCAGCGACTGGTAACCGATGGCCGGCGGGCAGTCGAAGAGGATCAGGTCGTACTGGTCGTCCGGCAGCTCGTTCAGGTAGCGGTCTATGCAGCCGAAGAAGCTCCACGCCTTGTGGATCGACCGGTACTGCGCGCTAGCGAATTCGACGAAGGCCGCGTTGGCGCAGGAGGGGATAATGTCGATGGTCGGCCAGCAGGTGCGCTGGATGAAATCCTGCACCCGCTGCGCGCCGATCGACTGAACGTCCTCGGGCAGCTCGTCGGCGGAGGGGTAGGGGCAGTCGTCGGGGTCGTCGAAGCTTTCGGCGATGCGGTCGGCCTCGCGGCAGAGGTCGCGGCACATGATGCCCCAGACGGTGTTCCACTCCTTCACCTCGACCAAGCCCATCGAGTGGGTCAGCGTCGCCTGCGGGTCGAAGTCGATGACCAGCACCCGGTAGCCGTCCAGCGCGGCGGCGTGGGCCAGGTGCTGGGCCACGACGGTCTTGCCGACGCCGCCCTTGAAGTTCGACACCGCCACGCGCATGGCGCGACCGTTCGGACGCTCGGGCAGCAGCGTCTTGCCGCGAAAGCGGACGCGGCGGCGCAGCTCGTTGATCTCTTCCAGCGTGAACCAGCGCTGGCGGCCGTCGTCCTGGGTCTGGCCCTGGGGCAGGGAGGGGTCGTCGGCCAGCCGCTTGCGCAGGGTGTCGGCGGGCACGCGGAACATGAACTGGCTGATCTCCCAGATCGAGAAGGGCCGCAGCGTCTTCGTTTCCGAGGGGGAGAATGTGGCGCGGCGAACGGCGGTCTGCTGGGAGAGACTGCGTTCGTTCATCGCCTGAAGGTCGGTGTGATCTCGCATCGCTCTGCTCTTGTTGTTTTGCCTGGCATCGTGAATAACGGGAAACACGGTTTCTGGCAAAACGCATTTTCCCGATTTTCCTCGATTCGGGCCGAAGATGCGGAAAGTCGCGACAACCGCGGCAGATACGCACCAGATTTGGTGACAGAACCGCCCCTTCCTCATAGCTTTTGGTGACACGGAGCGCCCGATTGGGTGACAACCATGGTGTCCCCCTTCTCCATTAAACCTTGGATTTCCCATTTTTTGGGAAGAGGAGCAGAATTCCTGTATTTCGCTTTTCGTTGACAAAGTTCGGGAAAAACGGCTTCCCTGACCCTGCAGCGAGAATCGAGACCGGCGTCAGATCGGTCCGCAACGAGGACAGGCAGGAGCAGCCGCATGCAGAGCAGGCGGATCACCGGCGTCGGCGCCGGGGTGGTCAAGTACGACATCCTTACGGCGCTCAGCCTGATCGGGCTCACCGGCTCTCCGGGCTTTCGCACGTCGATGCTCAGGCTGATCTCGATGGTGACCTCGCGCTACAACTGGATCAACGACGAGGTCAGCGTGGGCCAGCGCGACCTGGCGCGGATGTGGGGCGTCGACGAGCGGACCGTCAAACGCGAGATCAAGCGGCTGACGGCGGCGAACCTCATCGTGTGCACCCGACCCGGCGTGCGGGGCAGGGTGGCCGCCTATCGGCTGAACCGGGCCGAGGTGCTGCGCCTGTCGCGGGATCGCTGGGGCGACGTGGGCACCGACTTCGCCGACCGCATGGACGGCCACGCCGAGGACGAGACGCCGCGCGTGGTGAAGGTGGATTTCGGCAGGAAGGCGCAGTCGGCCGCGGCGGGGCAGGGGACCTGGGCCGCCACCCGGCAGCGGCTTGAACGGGAGGACCCGGCGCTGTTCGGGGCGTGGTTCCAGCACGTCGACTGCGAGACGTTCACCCGCGACGCGGTGGTGCTGACCTGCGCCAAGCGCTTCGTGGCGAGTTATATCGAGACGCACCTGTCCGCCCGACTGATGTCCGCGGTCGAGGCCGAGCTCGGCCCGGTCGACCGGCTGACGATCCGGTGCGAGGACTGAGTGCGCCCGCGCCACGGAGTGCTGTGCATTACGTACGAAAAACGAGCGCCGAAGATGTTCGACGTTGACGCAGCGACGGGTATGATGCGCCGCGCAGAAAGCAGGAGAGGGACCATTGCTTAAATTCGCCGAGAGCATTCACCGCCTGGGCACCGAGTCCGCGTTCGAGGTCCTGGCGCGGGCGTCGAAGCTGGCCGCACAGGGACACGACATCATCAACCTCGGGATCGGTCAGCCCGACTTCCGCACGCCCGAGCACATCGTCGAAGCCGGCATCCAGGCGCTGCGCGACGGACATCACGGCTACACTCCCGCAAATGGCCTGCCGGTCCTGCGCGAAGCGGTGGCCGCCGACCTGGAAAAGCGCCACGGCGCTCCGGTTAACCCGGACAACGTGGTCGTCGTGCCCGGCGGAAAGCCCACGATGTTCTTCGCCGTGATGATGTTCGGCGAGCCGGGGGCCGAGATCATGTACCCGAACCCGGGCTTTCCGATCTACGAGTCCGTCATCCGCTATTCCGGCGCGACGCCGGTGCCGATCCCGCTGGAAGAGAAGAACGGCTTCGCCTTCGACGCCGACGAGGTGTTGTCGAAGATCACCGACAAGACCCGGCTCATCATCATCAACAGCCCCGCCAATCCCACCGGCGGCGTGACGCCGAAGGCCGAGATCGACAAGCTGGTCGCCGGGCTGGCCAAGCACCCGGACGTGGCTTTGATGTCGGACGAGATCTACAGCCAGATGCTCTATGCCGGGCGCGAGCACGTGAGCCTGCTGACGTATCCCGAGGTCCGGGACCAGCTCATCATGCTCGACGGCTGGTCCAAGACCTATGCGATGACGGGCTGGCGGCTGGGCTACGCTGTCTGGCCGGACTCGATGGTCGAGCATGTCACGCGCCTGTGCATCAACGACCATTCCTGCGTGAACGCCTCGGCCCAGTACGCGGGGCTGGCGGCGCTGACAGGGCCGCAGGACGCGGTGGCCGAGATGGTGGCGCAGTTCGATAAGCGGCGCCAGATCATCGTCGAGCGTCTGAACGCGCTGCCCGGGGTGCGCTGCGCCGATGCGGCGGGGGCCTTCTATGCTTTCCCGAACATCGAGGGCACGGGGATGAGTTCGCGCGAAGCGCAGGACCGGTTCCTGACCGAGGCGGGCGTGGCCACCGTGGCCGGCACCAGCTTCGGGTCATGGGGCGAAGGCTACTTGCGCTTTTCCTATGCCAACAGCGTCGAGAACATCGAGCGCGCGCTGGACCGGATCGAGACCCTGCTGTGATTGCTCAGACGCGGGGCAGGGCGGAGGGGCCGTGATCCAGCAAGCGCGGCACCGTTTCCATCGGCACGGGCTTCTGCAAGACCTGCACGTCGCGGTAGCGGTCCGGCAGGTGCGCGCGCCCGTGGGCGGTCAGGAAGACGAACGGCACGTCGTCCTCGATCAAGGCTTCCGCCACGGCCTCGCTCGTCTGGCCGGCGAGGTTGAAGTCGAGGAACGCCATGTCCGGCCGCGCCTCCTTGCAGGCGGCGACGGCCGCCTCGGGGCGGGCGAAGGGGCCGAGCACCCGGTGGTCGGCATCCTCGATCATCTGGCTCAGGTCGAGCGCGAGAAGCGCTTCGTCTTCGACGACGAGCACGAGCATGTGGCCTCCTCGGGCCGGGGCCCTTGTCTGACGGGTAACGCACCGGAGTGGAGGCGCGGCCCGTATTGCACCTGCAAGAAACGAATGCCCCTGCGCGGGGCTTTGTTCCGACCGGCGCGCTTGCGACGGCCCGGCATTTCTGGCACCGGTTTCCGCAACGAAAAGGCGAGGGCGCCCGCAGGGCGCGAACGAGAGGAGACCGCCCGGTGAGCCGAACGATCTTTGTCCTGAACGGGCCGAACCTGAACCTTCTGGGCAAGCGGCAGCCCGAGATCTACGGCCATGCCACGCTCGCCGATGTCGAGGCCGAGTGCCGTCGCGTGGGCGAGGGCTTCGGGCTCGAGGTGCGGCTGATGCAGTCGAACTGGGAAGGACAGATCGTCGACTGGATCCATGAGGCGCGCGAGCACGCGGCCGGGATCATCCTCAACCCGGCGGCGCTGACGCACACCTCGGTCGCGGTGCTCGATGCGCTCAATACCTTCGAGGGGCCGGTGCTCGAGGTGCACATTTCGAACGTGCACCGGCGGGAAAGCTTCCGGCACCACTCGTATGTCTCGCTGCGCGCGGACGGAGTGATCGCGGGCTTGGGCGTTGAAGGCTACGCCCTGGCCATGCGCCGCATGGGCACCCTGGTCGGATCGTGAGCGGGCGATTTTTCGACGAATATCCGCGCCTGGCGGTCGTTGGAGCCGGCCTGATCGGCGCGCGCCACGTGGCGGCGATCCGCGCGGCGCAGGGCGTCGACCTGGCGTGTGTGGTGGATCCGTCCGACGCGGCGGCCGAGGTCGCGACAGGGGCGGCGCATTACCGCTCGCTCGACGCGATGTTCGCCGCCGACCGGCCCGACGGCGTCATACTGGCCACGCCGAATTCGCTTCATGCCGAGGGGGCGCTGGCCTGCATCGCCCGAGGCGTGCCTGTGCTGGTGGAAAAGCCCATCGCCGCGGACCTTGACGGGGCCGAGCGGATGGTGACGGCCGCGCGCGAGGCTGGCGTCGCGCTGCTGGTGGGGCATCACCGCCGGCACAACGGGCTGGTCGCCAAGGCGAAGGACATCGTCGATTCCGGCGCGCTCGGCCGCATCGCGGCGGTGCACGGGCAGACATGGCTGCGCAAGCCCGAGGACTATTTCGACGTCGCGTGGCGGGGGCAGGTAGGAGCCGGGCCAGTCTATGTCAACCTGATCCACGACGTCGACTTGCTGCTGCACCTTTGCGACCGGGTCGAGAGCGTGCAGGCCATGCAGTCGAACGCCGTGCGCGGGTTCGAGGTCGAGGACACGGCGGCGATCCTGCTGCGCTTCGAGAGCGGCGCGCTCGGCACGTTGACGGTGTCGGACACCGCCGTGGCACCCTGGAGCTGGGAGCTGACGGCGCGCGAGAACCCGGCCTATCCGGCCACGCCCGAGGATTGCTATCGCATCGCGGGGACCGAGGGGGCGCTGGCGCTGCCGAACCTGACGCTCTGGCGCCACGACGGGCAGGCGAGCTGGTGGGAGCCGCTTTCGGCCACGCGCTATCCGTTCGAGCTCGAGGACCCGCTGGTGCGGCAGGCGCGCCATTTCGGCGCCGTCATCCGCGGCGAAGAGACGCCGCTGGTGCCGGGCGAGGCCGGGCTGGCCGCGCTGCGGGTGGTCGAGGCGGTGAAGCTGTCGGCCGCGACCGGGCGCGCCGTGGACCCCCGCACGCTGACGGCAGACGACATTCGCGGCGCGCAGGCCGCAGATCGGGAGGATTGAGTTCATGGACATGCCACGCAACCGCTTCAAGGCCGCGCTCCGAGAGGGGCGCCAGCAGATCGGCATCTGGAACACGCTGGGCGGCAACACGGTGCCCGAGCTTCTGGCCGGGTGCGGCTTCGACTGGGTGCTGGTGGACACCGAGCATTCGCCGGTCGAGGCCTGCCAGGTGATGCCGGCGCTGCAGGCGATCTCGGGCTACCCGGACGTATCTGCCGTCGTGCGGCCCGACATCAACGACGTCGCGCTGATCAAGCGCTACCTCGACATGGGCGCGCAGACGCTTCTGATCCCGTATGTCCAGACGCCGGAAGAGGCCGAGGCCGCGGTACGCGCCGTTCGCTATCCGCCGCGCGGGGTGCGCGGCGTGGGCGGATTGGTGCGCGCCAGCCGCTTCGGCAAGGTGGCCGACTATGTCGAGCATGCCGAGGAAGAGCTGTGCCTTCTGGTGCAGGTCGAGACGCAGGAGGCGCTGTCGCGGCTCGAGGAGATCGCGGGGGTCGACGGCGTCGACGGCGTGTTCATCGGCCCGGCCGACCTGGCGGCGAGCATGGGCCATCGCGGGCAGGCGGCGCATCTGGAGGTGGTCGCGGCGATCGAGGACGCCATCGGGCGGTTGAAAAAGACGGGCGTCCCCGCCGGGATCCTGACAGTCGACCCGGCCTTCGCGCGGCGCTGCGTGGAACTGGGCACGACCTTCACCGCAGTGGGCATCGACATGGCGCTGATGCTCGACGGGCTGGCGAAGCTGTCGAATTCGGTGTCGGACCTGCGGTGAGGGACGCGAGTCTTCTGCGAAGACCCGGAGGCCCGTGCCGGGCCTGCCTCCGGCGGGGATACTTGAAGACCGAAGATGAGGCGGGCGCTTTGTCCTTCGGGTGGAGCGCCCTAGCTGCCGGGACATGCGGATCGGCGTGATATCGGACACTCACGGGCTGCTGCGGCCCGAGGCGCTGGCGGCGCTCGAAGGCGTTGCGCACATCCTGCACGCGGGCGACGTGGGCAAGCCGGGGATACTCGAGGCGCTGGAGGAGATCGCGCCAGTCACCGCGATCCGCGGCAATGTCGACACCGCGCCTTGGGCCGCGGCGTTGCCCGACACGGTGACGGTCAAGCTGGGCGGGCGGCGCTTTCACATGCTGCACGACGTCAAGGAGCTGACCGCGCCGCCGCCGGGCGCGGACGCGGTGATCTTCGGCCACTCGCACAAGCCGGGGGCGGAGGCGCGTGACGGGGTGCTGTACCTCAACCCCGGCAGCGCCGGGCCGCGTCGCTTCAGGCTGCCGGTGACGCTGGCCGTCGTCGAGACCGGCCCGGAGGGGTTGCACCACGAGATCCTACCGCTGCTGGACTAGCGCGGTGTGGAACCTGCGCCGGCCGCTCCTGTTCCTGCTCCGTCCGACACCGGCGAGCAGGAGGATGGGGTGCCCGAGGAAAAACGCAGCAGGATCAGAAGAGTGGCGCGGCAGATCTGTGCCGGGCTGCTGGCAATCCTGGCGGCCGTGTCGTTCCTGCCGCTGCTGGAGACCGACGCCTGGTGGATCCGGATCTTCGACTTCCCGCGCATCCAGCTGGCCATCGGGATCGCGCTGCTGGCGGGTCTTCTGGCGGCGCTCGCCTGGCCGCGCGGGCCGGGGCTGGCGCCGGTCGCGCTGGCGGCGGCGGCGCTGGTCTATCACCTGGTGCAGCTTTACCCCTATGCCCCCTTCGCCGAGGAGCGCGCGGCGCAGGTCGCCACCTGCGACGAGGCGCGGCGGCTGAGCGTGCTGGTCGCCAACGTGCAGGAGAGCAACGAGCAGGGGCAGGAGTTCCTGGAGATGGTAGAGCGGCATCCGGCCGACCTGGTCCTCGTGCTCGAGACGGACGACTGGTGGGACCGGCATCTGTCGGCGCTGGACGAGGCCTATCCCCGCCACGTGGGCCACGTGGCCGAGGAGGATGCGGCCTTCGGCATGCACTTATATTCCCGGCATCCACTGGTCGAGCCGGATTTCGTGTACCTCTTCGACGCCTTCACGCCGTCGGTCTCGACCGGCGTGCGGCTGCCGGGCGGAGACGAGGTGCGCTTCCTGGGCCTGCATCCGCGCCCGCCGCAGGCGTGGTCGCAGCCCACGACCTCGCGAGATGCGCACCTGCTGGCCGCCGCGCTTCAGGCCGAGGCGGCCGAGTCCCCGGCGATTCTGGCCGGGGACTTCAACGCGGTGCCGTGGGAAGAGACGAACCGCCGTGCCGCGCGCCTGGGCGGGCTGCTGGATCCTCGGCATGGACGGGGGCTCTTCAACACGTTCAAGGTCGGCAACCCGCTGATCGAGTGGCCGCTCGACCAGGTGCTGTTCCAGGAAGAGCTGGCGCTGGTGTCGTTCGAGGTGCTGCCGGGCTTCGGCTCGGACCACCGGCCGGTGCGGGCCGAGCTGTGCCTGCACCCCGACGCCGCCGCGATGCAGACCCCGCCCGCGCCGCAGGAGGACGATCGGGCCGAGGCGCGCGCCACCATCGCGGCGGCCGAGCAGATGGACATGGCCGCGCCGGCCTCGGAGTGAGCCGGACGCCACTGCTGCCGAAGAAGATGCGGCAGCGGGTGGAACCGGGGCGGCCAAGCCCCCGTTCCTCAACGGTTCCATGCAATCGGGGGAGGGGACGTCGCTTCGTATCGTACACCATCCGCGGGGCCGCCGCCTGATCGTGCTGATGCCGCTGTGGCTGGCGGGGTGCGACGGGCCGCAATCCTGGCTCGCCCCGGCCGGCCGCGGCGCGGACACGGTGGCGGGGCTGTTCTGGGTCGTCGTGCCGGCGGCGGCGGTGATCTGGACGGTGGTGATCGGGCTGGCCGTCTATGCCGGGGCGATCACGCCGCGTCCGCATTCCGAGAAGGGGGCCAGCCGGCTGATCCTGTGGGGCGGCATCGTCGCGCCGACGGCGACGATCTTCGCGCTGATGGTGGTGTCGCTGTTCCTGCTGCGCGACGTCACCGGAAATTCCGCCGACCTGACGCTCAACGCGCGGGGCGAGCAGTGGTGGTGGCGGCTGGCCTACGAGGATCCGCAGGGCCGGCTGGTGCCGGTGCCCAACGAGCTGCGTCTGCCGGTCGGCCATGAGGCCGAGATCCTGCTGACCGCCAACCGCGTGATCCATTCGTTCTGGGCGCCGACGCTGGGCGGCAAGATCGACATGATCCCGGGGCGCGAGAACCGCATGACGCTGACGCCCACGACCCCCGGCGTCTATCGTGGACAATGCGCCGAGTTCTGCGGCGAGGCGCATGCGCAGATGGCCTTCCCGGTGGTGGTGATGCAGCCCGATGCCTTCGATGACTGGCTGGCGGGGCAGGCGCAGCCGGCGCGCGCCCCCGCGACCGAGGCCGCGCGACGCGGGGCAGAGCTGTTCCTGTCCGAGGGGTGCGGCGCCTGCCACACCGTGCGCGGCACGCCGGCCTCGGGCGAGGTCGGGCCGGACCTGACACATGTCGGCTCGCGCCTGACGATCGGGGCGGGCGTGCTCGAGACGTCGCGCGAGGCTCTGATCGACTGGATCGCCGCGCCCGAGGTGGTCAAACCCGGCGCGCGGATGCCGGGCTATGCCATGCTGAGCGAGGCCGAGCTGGGATATCTCGCGGATTACCTGATGGGGCTGGAATGACCGACGCCGAGGCGAACCGGGCCGACCGCCCCTCTCCGCAGGACGACCCCGAGCTGCGAACGGCGCAGGAGGAGCGGCTGAAGGCGGTCTGGAAGGAACCGACCGGCTGGCGCTATTTCTCGGCGGTCAACAACGACATCGTGGGCAAGTGGTACACGCTGGGGGCGTTCTTCTTCTTCGCTTTCGCCGGGGTGCTGGCGCTTCTGATGCGCACGCAGCTGATGTTCCCCGACAACGACTTCCTGTCGATGGAGCTTTATAACCAAGCCTTCACGATGCACGGGACCATGATGATGTTCCTGTTCGCCGTGCCGGTCTTCGAGGCGGTGTCGATCATGCTGCTGCCCGAGCTTCTGGGCAATCGCGACCTGCCGTTTCCGCGCCTGTCGGCCTTCGGCTTCTGGTGCTTTATCATCGGCGGCGTGTTCGTCACCGGCTCGATCTTCTTCGGCGCGGCGCCGACGGGCGGCTGGTTCATGTACCCCCCGCTTAGCTCGGAGCCGCAGCAGATGGGCATCGGCGCCGACATCTGGCTGCTGGGCCTGAGCTTCATCGAGATCGCGTCCATCGCCGCGGCGGTCGAGCTGATTGTGGGCGTGCTGAAATCGCGTCCGCCGGGGATGCGGCTGAACCTGATGCCGCTTTACTGCTGGTACGTGCTGGTCGTGGCCGGGATGATCCTGTTCGCCTTCCCGCCGCTGATCGCCGGCGACCTGCTGCTCGAGATGGAGCGCGCCTTCGACTGGCCGTTCTTCGACCCCGAGAGGGGCGGCGACCCGATCCTCTGGCAGCACCTGTTCTGGATCTTCGGCCACCCCGAAGTCTACATCGTCTTCCTGCCCTCGATCGCCATCGTTGCGACCATCGTGCCGACGTTCGCGCGGGTGCCGATGGTGGGTCATTCGTGGGTCGTGCTGTCGGCCGTGGGCACCGCCTTCATCAGCTTCGGGCTGTGGGTGCACCACATGTTCACCACGGGGCTGCCGAACATCTCTCTCGCCTTCTTCTCGGCCGCGTCCGAGGCGGTGGCGATCCCGACGGGGGTGCAGATCTTCGCCTTCATCGCGACGCTGCTGGTGGGGCGGGTGACGTACTCGGTCCCGATGCTCTATGCCACCGGGGCGCTGGCCATCTTCGTGGCCGGCGGGCTGACCGGCGTGATGGTGGCGATGGTGCCGTTCGATTTCCAGGCGCACGACAGCTACTTCGTGGTGGCCCACCTGCATTACACGCTTATCGGCGGCGTGCTCTTCCCGCTTCTGGGCGGGATCATCTACTGGTACCCGTTCATGACCGACAAGCTGCTGTCGGACAGGCTGGGCAAGTGGGCGTTCTGGCTGATGTTCGGCGGCTTCAACATCGCCTTCCTGCCGATGCACCTGACCGGCGCGCTGGGAATGCCGCGCCGCGTCTGGACCTATGCCGAGGGGCTGGGCTGGGACGAGCTGAACATGATCTCGACGCTCGGCGCCTATTTCATCGGCGCGGGCTTCGCCGTCTTCGCCTGGGACGTGCTGCGGCCCAAGGGCAAGCAGCCCTACGCCCCGCGCAACGTCTGGAACGCGGGCACGATGGAGTTCAGCCAGCTCGTTCCGGCCGAGCACTGGGGCGCGCGCTGCGTGCCGGTGATCACCACCCGCTACCCCCTGTGGCAGCAGGAGGGTTTCCTGAAGGACCTGGACGAGGGACGCTTCTATCTCAACGACGCCGAGGAGGGGAAACGCGAGACGATGGTGACCTCGGTGCTCGACGCGGACCCGATGCAGGTGCTGCGCGTGCCGGGGCCCAGCTACAAGCCGATGGGCGCCGCCGTGTTCGTCGGGCTGCTGTTCATCCTGGGAACCTTCGGCCTTTATGCCGCCGCCGTGATCTGCGGGGCGGTCGGCGGGGTGGTCATCCTGTGGTGGCTCTGGACCGGCACCTCGCCCATTCCCGAGAAAGAGATGAAACACGCCGGCCGCGGCGTCCATCTGCCGCTTTACCGCGCGGGGTCGGACTCGGTGGGATGGTGGGCGATGTTCATCACCATGATCGGCGATCTGACCGCGTTCTTCGGCCTAGTCTTCGCATTCTTCTTCTTCTGGACCATCCACCCCGACTTCCCGCCGCCCGGCGCCGACATTCCCGAGTTCTGGCTGGCCTGCCTGGGAATCGTGCTGGCGGGGCTCGCGTGGCTGACGGTCTGGCGCGGGCAGGCGCGCCACCATTCCGGATCCGTACGCGCGGCGCGCTTCGGCCTTCCGGCGGCGTCGCTGCTGGCGGCGGGCGCGGTCGCGGCCTTCATCGAGTCCGCGCGCCGGGGCGGGTTGGTGCCCACCAGCCACGCCTTCGACGCGACCTGCTGGATCATCGTGCTGTGGCTGGGCCTGCACTTCGCGGCGGGCGTCGTCATGCTGCTCTACTGCCTGGCGGGCAGCTTCACCGGCAAGATGACGCCGCGCTATGACGCAGACTTCGCCAACGTGCTTCTCTACTGGCACTTCATGCTCGTGACCGCCTGCATCACCTTCGCGCTTCTGGGCCTCTTCCCGCTTTTGACCGGAGACGGACCGTGACGAAGATCGACGAACGCGCCCGTGACGCCGAACTTTCGCACACCCCGCCGGGCGAGGAGCCGCCCAAGCGGCTGCTGGAAGAGGGGTCGGTCTGGATCATGATCGCCGCGCCCTGCATCTGGGCGCTGCACTTCCTGTTGTCCTACTGGGCCGCCGCGGTCTGGTGCGCCAAGCTGGCCGACCGGTACGACCCGATCCTGCCGGTGCGGGCCGGGGTGGCTGTGCTGACGCTGGTCGCGTTGGCGGTGGTGGCGTGGCTCGCCCGCTACGCCGTGCGCCGCTACCAGGGCCGGCTGCTGATACAGGAGGACCTGACCGAACACAGCGAGGCCGAGAGGACGCGATTCCTGGGCCACGCGACGCTGCTTCTCTGCGCGCTCTCCGCCGCCGCCATCATCTTCGACTCGATGCCCATCCTGGTGTTCGATTCATGCTATTAGGTTCGCCCCACTCCGACGTACATCCCGAGCGGGGGCGGGCATGAGGCTGCCGGGCCTGCACTCCCGCCGCGGGCAAGCAGGCTGGATCGCCGGCGCGGCGGTGGTGGTCCTCGCGCTCTTCGTCTGGGTCGCGCCCTACAACATCGCCGCGCGCCTCCCGCATCTGCCGGGGGTGTCCTGGCTGCTGCACACCTACATGCAGAACGCGGTGCGCACCTGGTCGCTGGGGACCGAGGCGCCGGACTGGTACGACGAGGATGACCCTGCGCTCGTCCGGCTGGGCGCGGGACATTTCGAGACAGGTTGCGCCCCCTGCCACGGCGCGCCGGGCCGCCCGCCGAATCCGGTTACCCGCGGAATGCGCCCCGCGCCGCCGCCGCTTGATGAGCCGGCGGCCGACTACGCCCCGCGCGAGTTGCACTGGATCGTGCGCAACGGCTTCAAGTACACAGGTATGCCGGCCTGGCCGAGCGCCGATCGCGAGGACGAGCTTTGGGCGCTGGTCGCCTTCCTGCGCGACTACCCGGCGCTCGACGCCGAGGATTATGCCGCGCTCGCCTATGGCCCGAGCGCGCCGCCGGACCTGAACGCGGCGCGCCGGATCACCTTCGGCGGCCTGAACGACCGGCTGGACGAGCTGACCGACACCTGCGCGCGTTGCCACGGCGAGGATGGCCTGGGCCGCGAGGGCACTGCCCCGCGCCTTGCCGGTCAATCGCAGGCTTACATGGAGGAAACCCTCGACGCCTACGCCAGCGGCTTGCGCCCCAGCGGCATCATGGAGCCCGTCGCGGCTACGCTTTCGCAAGCTGAGATCGCGCAGCTCGCGGAGCATTACGCCGGCCTTCCCGCAGGCCCCGCCGCGCCTGCCGACCCGGACCGTGACGCGCTGATCACCGAGGGCGCGGCGCTGGCGAAGCTGGGCGATGCCGAGCGCCCGTCCTGCCTGTCATGCCACGGCGAAGGCGGCGAGGTGCGGCGCAACCCGCTGTTCCCGCGCATCGCCGGGCAGGACGAACGATTTCTGCTGGTCTGGCTTCGGCTCTGGCGCGACCGTCCTTTCGGCGGCACGCCCTATGCGCAGGTCATGCACGAGGCCGCGCGCTGGCTGACGGACGCGCAGACCGAGGCGCTGGCCGCCTATTTCTCGACGCTCGACCCCGAGAGCCGCAGCGACCCCGCCGAGTGAGGCGGGGCGCAAGACGGTTGGGGCTGTCGGACATGAGGGGGCCGGCCTGCGTATACTCGGCGAGCCGAAGAACGGTGTCCTGCCGGAGCGCCCTCCCACGTCCAGACACCACGCACGCATCCTGTTCGGTCGTCGCATGGCGTTCCCGCGCGGGACCGCTCCATGACGGCCGCGGGCACTGAGCACGCATTCAGCCGTCGATCATCGTGCCGTCCGGCGCCAGATCGACCCAGCCTCCGCGATCGGCCGAGGCGTACATCGACTTGATCAGCGCCACGTCGCGCAGGCCCATCGCGCCCGGCGTGCGCGGCTCGAACCCCTCGCGCACCGCGCGCGACAGGTGGTCGATCTCGCCCGTGAACTGCCGGGCCGAGGTCGCGCCCACCGGCACCACGCGACTGCCCACCTCGGGCCCAGTCTCGTGCAGCTCGTTCCCGCTATAGGACGTCGCCGGATCCAGCAGGCCGGTGCCCTGCGTTCCCAGCATCTGGATGCGGTTTTCCGACATCGTGTAGGACGTCGCCAGGTTGGCCAGCGGGCCCGACTCGAAGCGAAGCTGCGCGGTCAGCATGTCCTCGACCTGTTGGAAGCGGATGTCGTCGGGCGGGTTCTGGATTGTGGCGACCAGCGAGGTCGGGGGCTCGTCCAGGAACCACAGGATGCCGTTCAGGGCATAGATGCCGATGTCCATCATCGACCCGCCCCCGGCGAGGTCGCGCAGCACCCGCCACTCGTCGCGCGGGCGCGACAGGTCGAGCGGGCGCATCGTGGTGCCCAGCACCATCTTCACGTCGCCGAAAGCGCCGTCCCGCTTCATCTGCACCGCGCGCTGGTTGTGCGGCTCGAAATGCGCGCGGTAGGCGATCATCAGCTTCCGGTCGGCCGCATCGGCGGCGGCGATCATGGCGCGGCATTCCTCGACCGTGTTCGCCATGGGCTTTTCGCACATCACGTGCTTGCCCGCCTGCAACGCGCGGATCGTGTACTCGGCGTGCAGCCCGTTGGGCAGGACGATGTAGACGATGTCGATGTTCGGGTCGTTGGCGATGTCGTCGAACGAGTCGTAGTCGTAGATCGCCGCGTCCGGCACGCCGTAGTTCTCGGCCACCCTCTCCGCCTTGTCGGCGTTGCCCGACACCAGCGCCGTCAGCCGGGCCGTCTGCGAGCGGATGATCGCCGGGATCACGTGGTTCAGCGCGAAGGCCCCCACGCCCACCACGGCCCAGCCCAGCCGTTCGCCGGGCGGCAGCGGCATATCGAGCTCGGCCTCCGGAAACGGGCGGCCGGTGGCCGCGTTGGGGATGTCTGGCAGCTCGGCCGGCTGGGCGCGGCCGCCATTGGCCGACAGCGCGCCCGCGACGGTGCCGGTCGCGCCGGCCAGGAAGGTGCGGCGCGACAGCGCGGGAAGGGTGGGGAAGGTCGGTGGCATCGGGAACTCCTGCGGGTGGATGCCGCACAGCCGGAGCGCGCGGCGTCCCGGCACAACCGCCCGCGGCCCCGACCGTTCCCGCGGTGTCGTGCCCGCGCTACTCGCCCTCGATCCGGTCGGCGAAATCCAGCGCCGCCTGGTTGCGCCGTTCGTGGATGACGGCGAGGATCACCGGGCCGTCCTCCTCGGGCAGATAGAAGATCACGTAGCCCCGGTGGCGCAGTGACCGCAGGCCCGGCAGGAACGCTTCGCGCGCGCGGCCCATCATCGGGAAGTCCGACAGCCGCTCGATCGCCTCGATCAGCCCTTCGAGGAAGTCGCGCGTTCGCGCCTCGCCCCAGTGATCCTCGCCCCAGGCGCGGATCGCCAGCAGGTCCGCCCGCGCGCGGGGCTTGAGCCGGACCTTCACCCGTCAGCCGTGCGGCGGCAGCAGCAGCTCGCGCAGGTCTTCCTCCTGCGTGGGCTCCTCGGCGGCGGCGGCAAGGTCGCGGCGCAGAAGGTAGAACGCCGCCGCGCCGTCATCCTCCATCAGTCGGCGCAGGCCCGCCCGCACGACTTCCGAGAGATTGGCGTAGACGCCCGCCTCGACCTGCCGCTCGGCATAGTCCTGCATTGCTTCGGGAAGCGAGATGTTGGGCATGGTCAGCCCTCCGATGTCCTGTTCCGCCAATATTTGGCCGAACGCGCCCTCCGTCAAGCGGCGACGCGCCGGAGCCTACCCGGAAAACGTCCCGCTTCACAGCGCCAGGGGCGCGGTCGCGCCGCTTTCCTCAAGCTGCCAAACGGCGGTCCAGTCGCCGTCTTCGCGTTCGAGCATCAGGTAGTTCCGTTCGGCCGCATAGATCCGGCGCAGGCCGGGAAGCGGGTGCAGGCGGATTGGGTGCTCTTTCAGCGGCGCCTCGCCCAGCCGGGCCAGCGTGCCCAGCCCGCGCGCATAGGCCTTTGGCGGCGCGGGGTGTGAGATGCCCGAGGCAACGAGCTGGTGCAGCGGCCCGTCATCGGTCCGCATCGTGCCGCGCGTGGCCAGGTGGATCTCGCCCGACAGTACCGTCAGGCTGGTGTCGTCGCGGCCATGCACCTCGATCAGCGCGCGCAGGAAGTCGCGCCACTCGTCCCGGTGCGCGCGGCTTTGCCACTGGTCGCGCAGGTCGTCCTCGTACTTCTCCATCCGCTTGGTGAGCTGCATCAGTTGCTCGACCAGCGACAGGCGCGGCCCCAGCGCCGGGACGCTCGACATCAGCAGCACCTTGCCCGGCCCCGCCTCGTCGAGCGCGCGGCGCAGCACGTCCCAGCCTTCCGCGTCCATCACCCGGTCGGGCCGGCGGGACGAACGGAGGTCGGGCGCGATGACGCTGAGGCCGGGCAGGGCGACGGACCACGTCAGGCTGCGCCCGCTGCGGTCGGGGCAGATTTCGGGGATCTCGTCCGGGGCATGACCCTGCTGGAACAACAGGAACGCCTCGCGCGCGGTGTCGAACAGGATGCGGCCCACGGGCGAGTCCAGTGCGGCGGCGGGCAGCGAACCCCAGCCGTCGCAGATGTCGTGATCGTCCCACATGGCGAGCGAGGGCACCCGCGCCGTGACCGCGTTGTAGCTGCGCTGCGCCAGCTGGCGCGCGTAGCGGTCGAAGAACGCACGCGCCAGAGTCTCGCGCAGGTCGTGTTCCTGCTCCGGCGTCAGCGTGTCGGGCAGATCCTCGGGCCAGCCGCGCGACAGCGGGTGCGCGTCTGTAACCTCGTCGGCATAGATCTGGTCGCCGCCGTGCAGGATCAGGTGCAGCGGCCGGCGCGCGTTCTGCTTTCCCAGGTGGCGCCACATCGCGTTGCGCGCGCGTTCCGGCCGGTCGAGGTCGCCGTGCTCCTGCCCGTTGCAGGACACGTAGGCGATGCGCAGATCGCCCGTCGTGTCGGCATCGACCGCGTGGCGCGCGCCGTCGAATTCATACCACGCGTCGTTGCGGGGCGGCAGGTCGAAGGCATAGCGCCAGACCGTCGCGCCAGCGCGCGTGACGAGCTTCTCGGGCGCGTGGGTGTCGCCTTCTGTGCGCAACTCACCCGGAGGCGCGCCCTCGGGCCGGACCACGAGCGCGGCCAGCCGCATCCCCCCGGCCCCGGCGTGCCGGAGAAACAGGATCGGCGCCGTGGCCGGCGCGTCGGTCTGGGTGTCGGACATGCCTGCCTCCGTGACTGCTCTCGGATGCAACTATGTGCTGCCGAAGGGCGAGGGAACCACCCTCGTGCAAGGCGGCGGAGGTAACCCGTGGATTACCCCGCGCCCCGGTGGCGCTTCGGGGCGTCCTGTCATCCCAGTGCGAACGGGACCTCCCGCCCCACGCGCCGGTATTGACCGAGCGGCTCGACTTCCCGCTCTCCGCTTTGCCTCAATCGCAGCGTCGGGAGGTTCCCGCGTCCGCGGGAATGACAGCTGAGGCGGCGAGCCCCGCCCACCGTGCCCCCCCGCCCGGGCCCGCGGCCGGGCTCTGCCCTGCGGGTGGTGAGGACCTCCGGCCGATCTTCGTGTGGCAGGCCGGGGCGGGCGGCGAAGGCTCAGTCCTCTTCCAGTTCCACCAATGCGCCGCGTTGGCTCACCACGCGGGCGGCAACGGTCATGCCGCGGCGCACGGCGTTCTCGAGGGAGCCGCCGGTGAGGTGGACGGAGAGGAACCCGGCGTCGAAGGAGTCCCCGGCGGCAGTGGTGTCGACCACCTGCGCCACAGGCTCGGGGTGGAAAACGTGCTCGCCCGTCTCCGCCGACCAGACGTGGAGCGCAGCCGGGCCGTTCTTCACCACGACCAGCTTCGCCCCCAGTTCGCGGTAGCGGGCGATCGTATCCTCCGGCGTGATGTCACCGTAGAGCGACTGCTCCTCGTCGAAGGACGGAAGCACCACGTCCGAGGCCCGCGCGCCCAGCGTCATGCCCGCGCGCATCTCGGCCTCGTCCCGCCAGAGGCGCGGGCGCAGGTTGGTGTCGAACACCGTCATCCGCCCTTCGCGCGCCTTCTGGAGCCCGGCGCAGAGGCGGCGGCGGGCATCGGGCGACAGGATCGCCAGCGTGATGCCCGAGATGAAGATCACGTCGGCCTCGGCCAGCACGCCCGCCAGCCACGCGGGGTCGTCGGCCAGCGTCTTCGCCGCCGACTGTCCTCGCCAGTACGAGAAGCTGCGCTCCCCGTCCTTGAGCTGGATGGTGTAGAGGCCGACGGTGCGGTCGTGCAGGCGGCGGATGGCGCCGGTGTCGATCCCGTAGCCCTGCATCATCGCCAGCATGTCGTCGGACACCGCGTCGTCGCCGACGCAGGTGCCGTAGGCCACGCGCCAGTCGTCCGGCAGAAGCTTGCGAGCGTAGTAGGCGGTGTTGAACGTGTCCCCGGCGAAGCCCATCCGGAACAGGCCGTCCCCGGCCGGGGCCAGTTCGACCATGCATTCGCCGAGGGACAGGAAGGTCTGTGTCATGGGGCCTCCGCCGGGGATGGGATCACAGCAGGCCGCGGCCCGCGAGGTTCCGCATAAGGGCCGAGGCGCCGAAGGTCCACTCCGGGCATTCGGTCGAAAGCCGCACCACGTTGCGCAGCTCGCCCAGCTTGTCCTCGCGGATCGTCACCACGTCGCCCGCCTTGTGGGTGAAGCCCTGCCCGTCGGCGTCGCGGTCCTGCGTCGGCGCGAAGAGTGTGCCGAGGAACAGGAAGAAGCCGTCGGGATACTGGTGATGGCGGCCGATGGTCTGGCGCACGATGTCCTCGGGGTCGCGGCTGATCTTCGTCATCGAAGAGCGGCCGTCGAGCACGAAGCCGTCCTCGCCCTCGACCCTCAGCGTCAGCTCGGCCTCGCGCACGTCGTGCATCGAGTAGTTCTCGTCGAAGATGCGCAGGAACGGGCCGATGGCGCAGGAGGCGTTGTTGTCCTTGGCCTTGCCCAGCAGCAGCGCCGAGCGGCCCTCGACGTCGCGCAGGTTCACGTCGTTGCCGATGGTCGCGCCGCGCGGACGGCCCTGGCTGTCGATTGCCAGCACGATCTCGGGTTCGGGGTTGTTCCAGCTGGAGATCGGGTGGAGGCCCACCGACGCGCCCCAGCCGACCGAGGCCATGGGCTGACACTTGGTGAACACCTCGGCATCGGGTCCGATACCGACCTCGAGGTACTGCGACCAGAGCCCCTCGGCCTGGAGCACCTGCTTGACCTGCATCGCCTTGTCGGAGCCGGGTTTGATGCCCGACAGGCTGTCGCCGATGATGCCCGCGACGCGCTGGCGGATGTCGAAGGCGAGGTCGGCGTCGCCGGCCGCCTGCTCCTCGATCACGCGCTCGACCATGGATTCGGCGAAGGTCACGCCGCTGGCCTTGATCGCCTGCAAATCGGGCGGAGCGAGGAAGCGGGGGACGCTGGACTCGCCGAGTTCGTTGGAGCCGGCGGCGACCTCTTCAAGCGTGCCGATGGCCTCGCCCTTTGCATCGCGGAGGTAGTCCACGAGGTCGTCACGCTCCAGCAGGTCGCGCATGGTCGGCGCTTCCTGCGAGGTGATGTCGTGCAGCGTGTCGCCGCGCAGCAGGGCGAGCGAGGGGCCGATGCCGGGCCGCCACACGCGGGTGACGAGAAGGGCGTCGCCGGGGAGGTCGTTGTCGAGGGGGAGGGTCATGGGGCGCTCCGGTTGGTCGTGTGGGATTGAGTTGGTGGCTCGCGCCGGGAAGACGAGGGCAGCGTCCGCCCGTGGTGGGCGCTGCCCGGCGTGGCCGCCGGGCGTGCGGGTTGTGAGGAGCGCGCACTTGTCCTTGCGGCGGGCCGCTGGTTGCCGTTGCAAAGTCGAAATGAGCGCGCGCCGCGTCCATCACTTGCCCCAGCGCAGGACGAGCGGGTCGAGGGGGCGGAGGAGCTCCATCAGCATCGCGCGGGTGTCGGGGTGGAGCGGCGGGATCGGGTGGCGGCAGAAGTCGGACCTGATCACGCCGCCCTCCACCATCGCGGCCTTGGCCGAGCGGAAACCGCACTGGCGGTTCTCGTGGTTCACCGCCGGAAGCACGCGGGCGTAGCCGTCGAACGCCGCCTGCCGGTTGCCGGCAAGGAAGTCGCGCACGATTGGGCCGATCAGGTCGGGGATCATGGCGCTGGTCATGGTGCCGGTCGCGCCCGCGTCGAGGTCGGCGAGAAGGGTGATCGCCTCTTCCCCGTCGAAGGGCCCCTCGATGGCGTCGCCGCCCTCGGCGATGAGCGTGCGGAGCTTGGCGGCGGCCTGCGGGCACTCGATCTTGAAAAGCTTCAGCATCTCGATCTCGCGCGCCATCTTCACCAGCAGCGGCACCGGCAGGTCCACGCCCGAGAGCGGCGCGTCCTGCACCATGATCGGGATGCCGACCTCGCCCACGGCGGCGAACTGTTCGTAGGTCTGCTGCGCCGTGCCCTTCATCAGCGCGCCGTGGTAGGGCGGCATCATCATGACGATGTCCGCGCCGAGGTCTTTCGCAAAGCGGGCGCGCTCCACGACGATGGGCGTGGCATAGGCGCTGATGGTGACGATTACCGGCACCCGGCCCGAGACGTGTTCGAGGCAAAGGCGGGTGAGCGTCTCGCGCTCGGCGTCCGAAATCAGGAACTGCTCGGAGAAGTTGGCGAGGATGCAGATGCCGTCGACGCCCTGATCGATCATGCAGTCGAGCACGCGCTTCATGCCGGGAAGGTCGAGCGTGCCGTCGTCGTTGAAGGGCGTCGGCGCGACGGGCCAGATGCCGGAATATGTCATGGGGTCTCCGATGTCTGTCTGGATACGGTGAAGGCGCGGTCGAGCTCGGGGTTGAGCTCGAGCCCCAGGCCGGGGCCGGGGGGCACGGTGATCTGTCCGTTCTCGACCGGCGGCAGGGCGGTGACGAGGTCACGGTACCAGGTGCGGTAATAGGCGCGCACGCTTTCCTGGATCAGCGCGTTCGGCATGGCGAGCGACAGGTGCGTCGAGGCGGCGAGCACCACCGGCCCTGTGCAGTCGTGGGGCGCGATAGGAAGCTGCGCGGCCTCGGCCATCGCGGCGATCTTGCGCGCCTCGGTCAGGCCGCCGCACCACGCGACGTCGAGCATGATCACGCCGGCCGCACCGGTTTCGAGCAGGTCGCGGAAGGCGCCGAGGCCGCCGAGGGTCTCGGAGGCGCAGATGGGCGCGGGCGAGACCTCGGCGTAGCGCTTGAGGAGAGACAGGCTCTCCATCTTCAGCGGGTCCTCGTGCCAATAGGTGCCGTAGGGGGCGAGCGCGCGGGCGATCTTCATCGCGGGCAGGAGTTTCCAGAGCGAGTGGAACTCGACCATGATGTCCATGCGGTCGCCCACGGCGCGGCGGATCTTCTCGAACGGCTCGAGCGCGGCGGTCAGGTCGGCGGCGGAGATGTCCCAGCCGTCGGTCTTCTCGGCGGCGGCGTCGAAGGGCCAGATCTTCATCGCCGTGATGCCGTCGCCGAGCAGAGATTCAGCCAGCTCGTCGCCGCGGTGAAGAAAGCCGTTTAGGTCGTCGAAGTCGCCGCCCCGGCCCAGCCCGTAGTTCCCGGTCTGTTGTCCCTTCGCCTCGGCCATGTATCCGGTGCCGGCGCAGGTGTTGTAGGTGCGGATACGCTCGCGCGTGAAGCCGCCCAGAAGCTGCGCGACCGGCTGGCCCGTGGCCTTTCCGTTCAGGTCATGGAGCGCGATGTCGAAAGCCGAGTTGGCGCGGCTTTCGACCCCGGTGGAGCGGAAGCCCAAATATCCTTTGACCTTGCGCGACAGGTGCTCGATCCGGCGCGGGTCCTCTCCGATCACCAGCGGGGCGAGGGTTTCGTGGACATGCGCCTCGACTGCGCGGGCGCCGAAGAAGGTCTCGCCCAGGCCGGTCAGCCCCTCGTCCGTGTGGACGAGCAGCCAGAGCAGGTTGGGGCGCTCGGCGATGCGGATGGTTTCGAGCTTCGTGATCCTCATGCGACCTCCACGGCCGAAGCGATGGCGAGGGCGACGACGGCGAGCATCGAGCCCGCCATGACGAAGTTGATCCGCCGCTGCGCGCGCGCGCTCAGGTCCAGCCGATGCAGCGCGGCCCCGGCCCAGAGCCAGGCGAGGTGGATCGGAATCCAGATCAGGTTGACGATGACGAGCTTGGTCGCCGTCTCGACGGCGAGGCTGGCGGGATAGAAGGCGAAGCCGGTGAAGAGCGCGGTGTTCACGGCATAGGCCTTGGGATTGATCGCCTGAAGCGCGATCCCCGCGCCCGCGCCGGGGGCCTCGCGTGCCTCGATGAAGGCAATCTTCGATCCGGCGAAGGCGATCTTGGCGGCGAGGTAGAGAAGATAGGCGATCGAGGCCGCCATCAGCACGCTGCGAACCCACGGCACGCCCAGCACGATGGCGGCAAGGCCCGAAATCACGGCGGCGGCGACGAGGTTCGTGCCGATGAACAGGCCCGTGACGTAACGCAGGCCGAAACGGAAGCCGAAGGCCGAGCCGACGCCGGCGGTGGAGAGCACGCCAGGCCCGGGCGTCACGATCAGGAAGAAGACCGCCGCGGCGAAAGTCAGCATCGGCGCCTCGGCGCCGTGTCCGTGGTCTCGGTCATCCGTGTCCCCCCTGGCCGCCCGGTCCGGGGGCGGCTTGCATGGTCGCCAAAATGGTATACCATTTCGCAGCAGCATCAAGGCGGTTCCCGGAGCCGCTGCAAGGGAGCGATTTCATGCAGATTTTCGACCTGAGCGGGCGCACCGCGCTGGTCACCGGTTCGTCCATGGGCATCGGCAACGCGCTGGCGCGGGGGCTGGGGCAAGCAGGTGCGCGCGTCGTGCTGAACGGGCGCAACACCGAGCGGCTGGAAGAGGCGGCCGAGGCATTGAGGGCCGAGGGTGCGGACGTGGGCGTGCTGGCTTTCGACGTGTGCGACGCGGGCGCCGTGCAGGAGGCCGTCGACCGGTTCGAAGCCGAGGAGGGCGCGCTCGACATCCTGGTGAACAATGCCGGGATGCAGCACCGCGCCCCGCTCGAGGAGTTTCCGGTCGAGGCGTTCGAACGGCTGATGCGGACGAACGTCGAGTCGGTGTTCCTGGTGGGGCAGGCGGTGGCGCGCCACATGATCCCGCGCGGACAGGGCAAGATCGTCAACATCGCCAGTGTGCAGACCGCGCTCGCCCGGCCGGGCATCGCACCCTACACCGCCAGCAAGGGAGCGGTGGCGAACCTGACCAAGGGCATGGCGACCGACTGGGCGCGGCACGGGCTGAACTGCAACGCCATCGCGCCGGGCTATTTCGACACGCCGCTGAACGCCGCGCTGGTCGCGGACCCCGAGTTCTGCACCTGGCTGGAAAAGCGCACGCCCGCCGGGCGCTGGGGCCGGGTCGAGGAACTGGTCGGCGCCTGCGTGTTCCTGTGTTCGGACGCCGCGAGCTTCGTGAACGGGCACACCCTGTTCGTCGACGGCGGGATCACCGCGAGTTTGTGAGGGAGGAAAGATGAGCGACAAACCGACAATCGGCTTCATCGGCGTGGGCTACATGGGCCACGGCATGGCGAAGAACATCCTGAAGGGCGGCTATCCGCTGTGGGTGAAGGGCAACGTCAACCGTTCGCCGGTGCAGGACCTGGTCGAGCAGGGGGCGCAGGAGGCGTCCTCCCCGCGCGAGATGGCGGAGCACTGCGACATCATCCATATCTGCCTGTCGAACTCGCCCCAGGTCGAGGCGATCGTGCGGGGCGAGGACGGGATCCTGGCGAGCGGGAAGAAAGGGCTGATCGTCATCGACGCCACGACCTCGGATCCCGTCTCGACCGAGGCGCTGGCCGAGGAACTGGACGACGCGGGCATGACCATGGTGGACGCACCCCTGGGGCGCACGCCGGCCGAGGCCGAGGCAGGCACCCTCGACGCGATGGTGGGCTGCTCGGACGAGACGTTCGAGAAAGTGCGCCCGGTGATCGAGTGCTGGGCGG
Organism: Tranquillimonas alkanivorans; assembly: GCF_900115595.1. Classification (GTDB taxonomy): domain Bacteria; phylum Pseudomonadota; class Alphaproteobacteria; order Rhodobacterales; family Rhodobacteraceae; genus Tranquillimonas; species Tranquillimonas alkanivorans. Next base: position 146,017 of record NZ_FOXA01000006.1, on the reverse strand, counting down.
GCAACATCAACCACGTCGGGCCCGTGGGCAGCGCGCACAAGATGAAGCTGATCATGAACTTCATCTCGATGGGCTACGGCGCGCTGTTCGCCGAGGCTCTGACGCTGGGCGCGAAGGTGGGGCTGTCGCCGCAGACCATCCAGAAAGTCATCGGCGGCAGCCGCCTGTCGAACGGCTTCTTCGAGACCTTCATGCGCTATGCCGTGGACCGCGACCGCGACGCGCACAAGTTCACCATCGCCAACGCCAGCAAGGATGTCCGCTATGCCGCGAACATGGCGAGTGCGGCAGACGTGATGAACCTGATGGGCGCGTCGATCAAGCACTACTACACCCACGTCGAAGCCATCGGGAAAGGCGGGGACTATGTCCCGATGCTCGCCGACCATGTGGCGCGGCTGAATGGCATCAACATGGCCGCCGAGGTGGAGAAAGGAAAGAAGTGACAGGGACGGCCGCGAGAGCGGCCGTTCTTCGTTCCAGGGAGGAGAGACATGCTGACGGCCGAGCAGAAACGCTTCTACGGCGACAACGGCTATCTGATGGTCGAGAACGCGGTCACGCCCGAGCAGCTGGGTGAACTGCGGCGCATCGCCTACGAGTTCATCGACCGCTCGCGCGCGGTGAGCGAGAGCGACGACGTGTTCGACCTCGACTCGGGGCACAGCGCCGAGACGCCGCGGCTGACGCGGATCAAGCTGCCCCACAAGCAGCACCCGTTCTTCTGGAAGGTGCTGCAAGACTCACCCATGCCTCGGGTGCTGAACGACCTTCTCGGGCCGGACACGCTGCTTCAGACCTCGAAGCTGAACACGAAGGCGCCGGGCGGCGGGGCGGCGGTGGAGTGGCACCAGGACTGGGCTTTCTATCCACATACCAACGACGACATGCTGGCCTTCGGCCTGATGCTCGAGGACGTGGACGAAGAGAACGGCCCGCTGATGGTGGTGCCCGGCACCCACAAGGGGCCGCTTCTGAGCCATCACCACGACGGGCGCTTCTGCGGCGCGATCGACCCCGACGACCCGCTGTTCGAGAAGGACCGGATCGTGACGCTGACCGGAAAGGCGGGCAGCATGACGGTGCACCACGCACGCACGCTTCACGGCTCGGCCCCGAACATGAGCGACCGCAACCGGCTGATCCTGTTCTACGAGTGCCACGCGGCGGACGCCTGGCCGCTTCTGGGCTCGAACAGCTATATCCACTCGATCGGGCAGCAGAGGTTCTGGGCGGACCTGCAGGAGCGGGTGATCACGGGCGAGGTGTGCCTGACCCCGCGGCTGGAGCCGGTGCCGGTGCGCATGCCGCTGCCGCCGGCAAAGGACGCGAGCTCGATCTTCACCATGCAGAAATCCGGCGGGGCGAAGAGCGCTTTTGCCTGACGAGCGCGGCTGGCGCAAAGCAGTCGCGCGATTTCGTCAGTATACAGGCGCGCCCGAACGCGGTAGAGGTGCACATCTGGCCCGTCGATTCGACGAGGCCGCCGACGCTGTTGCGTCGCCCATGCACCTTCCAGATCGGCTTTCGATGATCCAGACCCTTTCCGACGCGCTCGCCGAGCGCGGATACGACACGCTGACGCCCGTTCAAAAGGCCGTCACCGACCCCGACCTGCAAGGCGCCGACCTGCTGGTCTCGGCTCAGACCGGCTCGGGCAAGACGGTGGGCTTCGGGCTGGCCATCGGGCCGACGCTGCTGGACGCGGAGGGCACGCTGGGGCCGGCGGCGGCGCCCTTGGCGCTGGTCGTCGCGCCCACGCGCGAACTGGCCTTCCAGGTGATGCGCGAGCTGTCCTGGCTTTATGCCAAGGCGGGGGCGCGCGTCGCCTCGTGCGTGGGCGGGATGGACATGCGCGACGAGCGCCGGGCGCTCGAGCGCGGTGCGCACATCGTGGTGGGCACGCCCGGACGCCTGCGCGACCACATCCAGCGCGGTTCGCTCGACATGAGCAGCCTGCGCGCGGTGGTGCTGGACGAGGCGGACGAGATGCTCGACCTGGGCTTCCGCGAGGACCTGGAGTTCATGCTGGGCGAGGCCCCCGAGGAGCGGCGTACGCTGATGTTCTCGGCCACCGTGCCGCCGATGATCGCCACGCTCGCGCAGCACTACCAGCGTGACTCGGTGCGCGTGACGACGCTGTCGGACCGCAGCCAGCACGCCGACATCGCCTATCAGGCGCTGAAGGTTGCGCCGCAGGACGCCGAGAACGCGATCATCAACGTGCTGCGTTACCACGAGGCGCAGAACGCCATCGTCTTCGCCAACACGCGGGCCACCGTGAACCGGCTGACGGCGCGCTTTGCCAACCGCGGCTTCGCCGTCGTCTGCCTGTCGGGCGAGTTGAGCCAGAACGAGCGCAGCCACGCGCTTCAGGCGATGCGCGACGGGCGGGCGCGGGTCTGCGTGGCCACCGACGTCGCCGCGCGCGGCATCGACCTGCCGAACCTTGAACTGGTGATCCACGCCGAGCTTCCCTCGAACGCCGAGGGGCTTCTGCACCGCTCGGGGCGGACCGGGCGCGCGGGGCGCAAGGGGATCTCGGCCCTGGTTGTGCCGCCGAAGGCGATGAAACGCGCCGAGCGCCTGCTGAAAAGTGCCCGCGTCACGGCCGAGTGGACCACCGCGCCCGATGCCGAGGACATCCTGCGCCGCGACGAGGAGCGGCTGCTGTCCGACCCGGCCTGGGACGCCGAAATGAGCGAAGCGGAGGCCGATTTCGCCGCCCGCCTGCTGGCGCAGCGTGCGCCCGAGGCTGTGGCGGCGGCCTATCTGCGCCTGTACCGCACCAAGCATTCCGCGCCCGAGGAGCTGTCGGCGCCAGACGCGCGCCCCGCGCCGCGCGAGCGCGCGCCGTTCGGGCCGAGCGCCTGGGTCGCGCTGTCGGTCGGGCGCGACGACCGGGCCGAGCCGCGCTGGCTGCTGCCCCTGCTGTGCCGCGCCGGCGGCCTGGACAAGGACGTGATCGGCGCGATCCGCGTGCAGAATTCCGAGACGTTCGTGGAGCTGGCCGAAGCCCGTGTGCCCGACTTCCTGGCGTCGCTGGGCGAGGGCGGCGTTCTGGAAGAGGGGGTGAAGGCCCGCCTTCTGGATGGTGCGCCCGAGATGGGCACGGCCCCGGCGGCGGCGCGGCGGGCGACACCCGCGGCACGTCCATCGCGCCCGGCTCCGGAAGTCACGTCCGGCGAGGCCGCCCAGGAGACGCCGCGGCGTGAACAGCTTCGGCGCGATCCGCAGCCGCGCCGCGAGGCCCCGCCGCAGCGGGAGCCGTCGGCCGCGCCGTCGAAGCCATCCGCACGTGCCAAGCCGCGCGCGACGGGGCCCGAGCGGAAAGCGAAGGCGGAAGCAGGTCCGACCGGTGGCAAGCGCAAGGCCGAGTGGCGGCCCGCAGGGACCGACAAGCGCGGCGGAGCGACGGCACCACGCGGCAAGGGGCCCGGTACGGGTGCTACGGCGCCGCGGGGAAAGGGGCCTGGCGCGGGCCTGCGGCGGAGTTCTGCCGCCTCTGACACCTCCAAGCGGTTCACGCCGCCTGGCGGCGCGGGCGGTGGCAAGCCGCAGCGTGGGACGGCCGGCAAACGGACCGAGGGCGGATCGGCGCGGCCAACACGCCAGAAGCGCTAGGCGGGCTTCGGGCGGAGCAGGGGGGGGTTCCCCCCCGTCCGAGGATATTTCAGGACCGAAGATGCACGAAGGCTGACGGCTCAGAGCAGGGCCTGCAGGAGCCAGAGGCTGCCCATTCCGGCGACGATGGCGGCGACGACGCCGAAGCGGAAGCCGGCGGCGAAGGCGGCGATGGCGCCGAGAAGGCGGGCGGGTTCGATCTCGCCCCCCGTGGCATCGGGCCACAGCACGAGCGGCGTGACCAGCGCCGGGAACACCGCGACGGCCACGTAGCGCAGGTGGAGGAGAAGCCAGCCCGGCAGCTCTTTCCCTCCGAAGAAGCCCAAAAACGAAAACCGGATCAGGAACGTGCCGATGCCCAGCAGGATCGTCACGATCCAGAACGATGTCGTGTCGATCATGTGCGGGCCTCTGTGCGGCGCTTGAAGAAAAGCTCGGCTTGCGCGCCGGCGATGATGGCAAGGAGCGCGGCCACGATCAGGCCGAAGTTCCACGGCAGCCAGGCGAAGGCGATGGCGGCGACGACCGAGACGCCGGCGGAGATCACGTGGGGGCCCGAGCGCAGCATCGGCGCTGTCAGCGCGATGAAGCAGACCGGGACCGCGAAGTCGAGCGACAGCGAGGCCGGGATCGCGCGCCCGAGCGCGGCGCCCAGGAAGGTGCACGCGTACCAGATGGGGCAGATCAGCGCCATGCAGCCGAAGTAATAGGCGACCTTCTGGCCGCCGGTCATCTTCGGCTCTTCCTCGTATTTCTTCGCGGCGACGGCGAAGGCCTGATCGACCATGAGATAGGCGATCAGCGCGCGCACGCCGAGCCGGGCGTGGCCGAGGTGCGGCACCAGCGCCGCCGAGTACATCGCCATGCGCAGGTTCACCGCCAGCGCGGCGAGAAGCACGATGAAGACCGGGACGTTGTCCTGCAGCAGTGCCAGCGCCGTGAACTGCGACGCGCCGGCGATCACCAGCACCGACATCGACATGACCTGCAGCAGGTCGAGCCCGGCGTCGCGGGCGACCACGCCGAAGAGCAGCGAGAAGGGCACGACGATCAGCACGAAGGGGCTACAATCGACGAGGCCCTGCACGAAGGGGCGGGCCGTGCGGGGGCCGGGGTCGGCGACGGCGGCGGGGCGGGTCATGGTGTCTCCGGATCGGGGCGGCGCGGTGGGGCCGCGAATGGCTCTTGCATTTGGTATACCAAATCGGTTTGCTGTCACAAGGCACACACGGGCCGCCCCCGCGGCGGCCCCGTTCGACGTGAAAAGGGAGGGCCGCTCGCCATGGGCGATATGCGCGCGCACAAGAAATTCAGGTCGCAGGAGTGGTTCGACAACCCGAACAACCCCGGCATGACCTCGCTTTACCTGGAGCGGTACCAGAACCAGGAATATACCCGCAAGGAGCTGCAGAGCGACCGCCCCGTCGTGGGCATCGCGCAGACGGGCAGCGACATCGCGCCCTGCAACAAGATCCACGTCTTCCTGATGGACCGCGTGAAGGCCGGCATCCGCGACGCGGGTGGCATCCCGATGGAGTTCCCGGTCCACCCGATCCAGGAGACGGGCAAGCGCCCGACCGCCGCGCTCGACCGCAACCTGGCATATCTCGGACTGGTCGAGGTGCTGCACGGTTATCCGATCGACGGCGTCGTGCTGACCACGGGCTGCGACAAGACCACGCCCGCGATGATGATGGGCGCGGCGACGGTCGACCTGCCGGCCATCGTGCTGTCGGGCGGCCCGATGCTGGACGGGTGGTGGAACGGCAAGCTTGCCGGGTCCGGTACCATCGTCTGGGAAAGCCGCCGTCTGCTGGCCGAGGGCAAGATCGACTATGAGGAGTTCATGGAGCGGGTCTGCGCGTCGGCGCCGTCGCTGGGGCACTGCAACACCATGGGCACCGCCTCGACCATGAACGCGATGGCCGAGGCGCTCGGCATGTCGCTCACCGGTTGCTCGGCAATCCCCGCGCCGTTCCGCGAGCGCATGGCGATGGCCTACGAGACCGGGCGGCGCATCGTCGAGATGATCTACGAAGACCTCAAGCCCTCGGACATCCTGACGCGCGAGGCGTTCGAGAACGCGATCGTCGTGAACTCGGCCATCGGCGGCTCGACGAACGCTCCGCCGCACCTGCAGGCCGTGGCGCGGCACGCGGGCGTCGATCTGAACGTGAAGGACTGGCAGACCGTCGGCTTCGACGTGCCGCTGATGGTCAACATGCAGCCGGCGGGCGAATACCTGGGCGAAAGCTTCTTCCGCGCGGGCGGAGTGCCGGCGGTGATGGCCGAATTGCGCAAGGCCGGGCGCATCCACGGCGGCTGCATGACCGTCACCGGCAAGCCGATGGACGAGAATCTGGAGGGCCGCGAAAGCCGCGACACGCGGGTGATCACCACGTACGCCGAGCCGATGCGCGAGAATGCGGGCTTCCTGGTGCTGTCGGGCAACCTGTTCGACTCGGCGCTGATGAAGACCAGCGTCATCTCGCCCGACTTCCGCAAGCGGTTCCTGTCGAACCCCGGGCACGAGGACATCTTTGACGCGAAGGCCGTGGTGTTCGAGGGGCCCGAGGATTACCACGACCGGATCAACGACCCCTCGCTGGACATCGACGAGAAGACGATCCTGTTCATCCGGGGCGTGGGCTGCGTGGGCTACCCCGGCTCGGCCGAGGTGGTGAACATGCAGCCGCCCGACGCCATGATCCGCGAAGGCGTGAATCACCTGCCGACGGTGGGCGACGGGCGGCAGTCGGGCACGTCCGAAAGCCCCTCGATCCTCAACGCCTCGCCCGAGGCGGTGGTGGGCGGCGGGCTCGCCTTCCTCAAGACCGGGGACAAGGTGCGGCTCGATCTCAACGCCTGCACGCTGGACGCTCTGGTGGACGATGCCGAGTGGGAGGCACGGAAGGCCGACTGGACGCCGCCCGAGATCCATCACCAGACGCCGTGGCAGGAGATCTACCGCAAGAACGTGGGCCAGCTGGCCGATGGCGGCTGCCTGGAACTCGCCACCGCCTACCAGAAGGTGCGGCGCGAGCTTCCGCGCGACAACCACTGAAGACGGGGGCGCTCCGCCCCCCTTCCTTGTCTCACATATATCCCCGCCGGAGGCCCCGCGTCGCCTCCAGCGGCGCGTTTCCGGAGGACACATGACCCGCAATATCCTGATCACCGGCGCAGGCAGCGGCATCGGCCGCGTGACCGCGCGCCTGTTTCTCGACAGCGGCTGGACGGTCGCGCTGGCCGGCCGCCGGGCCGAGGCTCTGGAGGAGACGGCCGGGGGCCACGGCGACGCGCTGATCCTGCCGATGGACGTGACCGACCCCGACCAGGTGACCGCGCGCTTCGTCGAGATCGCCGACACCTGGGGTCGGCTCGACGTGCTGTTCAACAACGCCGGCATCAACATCGGCAGCGCTCCGATCGACGAGATCCCGGTCGAGGACTGGCTGGCGCTGTCGAACACCAACATCACCGGCATGTTCCTGTGCGCCCGCGCGGCCTTCGGGTTGATGCGGCGTCAGGACCCGCAGGGCGGGCGGATCGTCAACAACGGCTCGATCTCGGCCCATGTGCCGCGGCCGGGGTCGGCGCCCTACACGATGTCGAAGCATGCGGTGACGGGGCTGACGCGAACGCTGTCGCTGGACGGGCGGCCGTTCAACATCGCCTGCGGGCAGATCGACATTGGCAATGCGCTGACCGACATGGCCGAGAAGATGACCCGCGGCGTGCCGCAGGCGGACGGGTCCGAGAAGGTCGAGCCCGTGATGGACGCGGCGCACGTCGCTTCGTCCGTCATGCACATGGCGAGCCTTCCGCTCGAGGCGAACGTGCAGTTCATGACGGTGATGGCGACCGCCATGCCGTATGTCGGGAGAGGCTGAGGAGCATCGGACGCGGGCGACTGGATCGACCGCGTCTGCCTGACCCGTGAGCATGGGGCGGGGCGGCCAAGGTCGTAGCCGTCCGCCAGGTCCGGGGGCGGCGGTCGATCAAAGCGGCGGTCACGGCTCGTCCTTCGCGGCGGGAACGGCGATGCGCAGCGCGTCGGGCTCCAGTGCCAGGGTGAGGGTGCGGAGCGCCTGCCGCGGGTCGAAGAAGTCGTCGTCTATGCGCAGGGCGGCATTCGCCAGGTCCATCTCGACGCGCGCGGCGGGTATCACCTCGAGCGGCACGCGGCTCTCGCCCGCCTCTAGCGCCCGAAGCGCCGCGTCCCGCTGCTCGGGGCGCAGGATGGCGACGGCGAGCCGGTCGTCACCGGGGTCGGCGTCTGGGGCCGGGCAGAGGTTGGGACCGACGAACGGGGTGTTGAGCACCTCGACCATCAGCGCGTCGCCGCCGATCTCGTGCCCGTCGGCGGTGAGGCGAAGGTCGAGCGGGACAGCGCGGTCAAGAAGCATGGCGAGGACGCGGCGCGCGAACTCGCTTTTGCGGGCGCTCGGAATGTCGCGGCGGTGGGTCTGGGTCATGGCCTGCGCGAGTGGTCCCGCGCCGACGCCTTCGACGAAAGGGGCGGCTTCGCCGGCTACGTCTACGTGGCCGACGTTCAGGCTCCGGGTCGGCGCGTCGGCAAGACGGGGCACCAGGTCGGCCACCGTGCCGCGAATGCCGAGTGCGCGGGCGATGTTGTTGGCGGTGCCCAGCGGCAGGATGGCAAAATCGCGGACGGCGTGATGGAAGCGTTCGACGGCCGACTTCACGGTACCGTCGCCGCCGGCGACCACGACCAGCTCGACATCCTTTAGGTCGCTTTCGTCGACGGGGCCGCGTTTCTTCTCGCGGTAGACAGCGTCGTGCCCGGCGCGTCGGAGTGCAGTGAGCACGTTGTCGGCCGGGATGTCGCCGTTGCCCGCGCTTTGATTGTGGTACAGCAGCACACGCATCGCAGCGGCAACGCCGGCTGCGCGGACACGTTCCGCGCGGCCGGCGGCTGGATGAGTGGGCGGCACTGCTTTGACTTTCCGTCCCGGACGGGCGCAAAAAGGGCGGACAGAGAAACGGCAACCGGAAGTGCAGGCGTGGCAGGAGCGGACGACCCGGACGCGCAAAGGGACCCGACCTCGGCCGGGGACGGCGATGCGTGGTTCCTGCGCCAGCCGCCCGAGGACGCGGCGTGGGACATGCCCGGCCCGAGGGCCGAGCTTCGGCCCGACGGTCCCCGGGCCGAGGCATGGATCGCCGCGCAGGCGCGCTGCGCCGTGCCGCTGGCGCGCGCGGCGGCGGCCTTCGGCGCGCTGGACGAGGCGCTGCGGCAGGGCGGCGCGGGCCTGCGGCGCCGCGTGGTCCTGATGGAGGTGGCCGAGCTGAGCTGGCACCTCGGCGACCGGGTGCCGGTGGACCGGCTGGGCCTTTACCTGGCCGCGCGGCTGTCGACGGCGGCGGACGACGCCCGCGCGCTGATGCGGGCGGGCTGGGCAGTGCGGCGGCTGAGCGGCGGCGGTCAGGGTCCGTTGGGGAGCGGCGACGCCGCGGCGGCGGGGGCGCTGGCGGATTTCCTGGGGCGGCGGATCGGCGGTGACCCGGCGGCCGACGCGGACCCGGCCGGCAGCCCGCGGGGCGAGGAGTTTCGCCTGCTGTCCGAGGACTGGGCGCGCGCCGTGTTGGAGGCGGAAGCGCTGCATCCTGCCGCTCGCGCCTGCTTCGCTCGCGCAGCGTGGGAGGCGGCGGACGTGTCGGGCGACGACACGGGGCTCGAAGGCGCCGTGGTCGCCGCCCGGCTGGGCGCCGACGGCGCGCGCGGCGGCGCCACGTTTCTGCCCGTGGCCCTTGGCGGTCCCGGGGCCTTCGAGGGGCGCGGCGACGCGCAGGAGCGGCTGGAGGCCTGGCTGGCCTCGGTCGAGCGGGCCTGCCTGCGTGCCCTGATGGAGGCCGACCGGCTGTCGGCGTGGACGGCGCGGGCGCGCGAGGCGATCAGTGACCTGTCCGGCCGCACACCCCCGCGGATCATCGCGGCGTTGTCGGCGTGGCCGCTTGCCTCGGCCCCGATGCTCGAGGCCGAGACGGGCGCCTCGCGCGCCGCCGTGCAGCGCAACATGAAGACGTTCGAGGAGCGCGGGCTGGTGCACGAGGTCACGGGGCAGGAGCGGTTCCGCTTCTGGCGTGCGCGGCTCTGACGGGAACCGAAGCGGGCGAATTGGCGGCGGTCAGCCTCCGGCCAGAGCCTCAAGTGTGCCGTCCAGCGCTCCGAGGCCGCCGGGCCGCCAGCCGAGCGAGCGTAGGCGGGTCGTGTCCATCTCACTGACCTGTTTCGGATCGCCCGGGAGGGGCAAGCGGCCGTGGCCTCCAGTCAGGTCGGCGTAGCGTCGCAGCAGGTCGCGGCGGTCGAGTACGATGTCCGAGACGTTGAGCAGGGGCGGCGGCTGCGGGACGGTCAGGGCGAGGCGGACGGCGGCGGCGAGGTCGCTCGCGTGCACCTCGGTGGCGATACGAGGCGACAGGGTTTCGCCGCGGCCGAAGGCGCCGAAGAGGTTCTGCCACTTGTGCGGGCGGCCGGGGACGGGCGGACCATAGACGCCCGTGGCGCGCAGGCTGACGCCGGTGAGACCGGCGGCGGCAAGCGCCTGTTCCGCCGCCAGCTTCACGTCGCCATAGAGCGTGTCGGGCCGCGGGGGCAGGTCCTCGGTCAGCCGCGTGCCGGGCGGGTAGTCGCCATAGACGGCGCGGGTGGACAGGAAGACGACGCGGGACAGCCCGGCGGCGCGGGCGGCGTCGAAGAGGCGCAGCGTGCCGTCGAGGTTGCGGCGGCGGAAGCCCTCCGGATCGTCGCCCTCTCCGCCGCGATAGCGGCCGGGGACGTGGTGGAAAGCAGCGTGCACCACCGCGTCGCAGCCTTGTTGTTGATCCAGTGTCCGACGAGGCCGGTGGCTCCGGTGACGGCGACCTTCATGCCGGGGCGGGCAGCTCGGACAGCGCGGGAACAGGGCCGTCGCCCTCTCCGCCGCGATAGCGGCCGGGGACGTGGTGGAAAGCAGCGTGCACCACCGCGTCGCAGCCCTCCAGCGCGGGGACGTCGCCCAAAACGTACGGCAAGTGGGCCGCCGTTGGGTGCGCCGACGGGGTGTGGCCCAGGGTGACGACGTTGTGCCCATGCTCGAGCAGGTCGGCGGCGACCCAGTGTCCGACGAGGCCGGTGGCTCCGGTGACGGCGACCTTCATGCCGGGGCGGGCAGCTCGGACAGCGCGGGAACAGGGCCGTCGCCCGCGTAGGCGTGCCAGAGGTCGATCAGGGGCGCGAGGCGGTCGGCCTTGGGATGCGGGTTCTGCCAGGGCTTTTCGTACTGGTAGTGCAGGATGTGGATGCTGTCCCAGTTCCAGAGCCCGGGCAGGTTGAACCACACGTATTGCAGCATGTTGAAGGTCACCGGAAGGCCGTGCCAGTCGGGGAACGCATGCTGCAGGAAGGTCTGGTCGGTGCGCCGCCAGAACGCGCCGGGCGTGTCGAGCTCGGCGAAAATCCGGTCGAACGTGGCCTGAGAGGGACGCGCGGTGAACACGCCGGAGTTCATCCGGTGAAAGTCGGCGAGGCTCTCATACACGTTCGGCGCGGCGCAGAACTCCGGGTAATCGAACAGCCGGTCGCAGTTGCGCAGCACAAGCGTGTCGGCGTCAAGGAACACCACCCGGTCATAGTCGAGCTGCCAAAGCCGCAGCTTCGCGAAATTGTCGAGCGGGGTGTGGAAGGCCGGTTTCTCGCCCTTGGTGAAGGGGGCTGCCCCGTGCAGTGCATCGCGGGCGTGGGCAGTGTTGAAGGCGTCGGAGGTCGGCAGAAGGTCCGTCTCCACCAGCCGCGCGCCACGTTCGCGAAGGGGGGCGAGGCTGGCCTCTTCCACCCCGCCGGTGTGCAGGACGACGAGGTCGGCCTGCGTTTCGCTCAGTCGCAGCGAGCGCAGCAACGCCCCGGCTCCGAGCGCGAAGTCGGCGTTGGTGACGAGCGTGACGTAGGCGCAGTCGCTGCGCGCCTCGCGTACGGGTCTCAGGCCGCTCATGACACCGATTTAAGCGCCTTGCCCTCGGGGTCGCGGTTCAGCTTCTGCGCAAGGTCCCGCGTCCAGGCCGACACGGCAGGCACGCGGCTGCGGTCGATGCGGTGGGCGTATCTCTTCGCCACCTCGACGACCTCTTCCAGCAGCCCCTCGGCCAGCGTCGTGGGCTCCAGCCCCAGCGCAAGGAACTGGTCGTTGCGGACCACCAGATCGTTCTCCTCGGCCTCCTTCCGGGGGTTCGGCAGCCAGGCGATCTTCGCGCCCGTCAGCTTCGATACCAGCTTCGCCAGGTCGCGGACGCGGTGCGTCTCGGTCATCTGGTTGAAAATGCGCACTCGCTCTCCGGCCTGCGGCGCGTCGCCAAGCGCGAGTTCGATGCAGCGCACCGAGTCCTGGATGTGGATGAAGGCGCGGGTCTGGCCGCCGGTGCCGTGGACCGTCAGCGGATAGTCGATCGCGGCCTGGATCAGGAAGCGGTTGAGCACGGTGCCGTAGTCGCCGTCATAGTCGAAGCGGTTGATCAGCTGCTCGTGCCGGCGGGTCTGCGCGGTGTGTGTGCCCCAGACGATCCCCTGGTGCAGGTCGGTGATGCGCAGGCCGTCGTTCTGGGCGTAGAACTGGAAGAGGATCTGATCGAGGCTCTTGGTCATGTGATAGACCGAGCCGGGCTTCGTCGGATACAGGATCTCCTGCTGCGCCTTGCTGCCGTCGAGCGTTTCGATATCGACGTCGAGGTACCCCTCGGGAATTGCCGCGCCGACGCTGGAATAGCCGTAGACGCCCATCGTCCCGAGGTGGACGAGGTGCGCGTCGATGTCCGTCTCGACCAGCGCAGCCAGCAGGTTGTGCGTAGCGTTGGTGTTGTTGTTCACGGTATAGACCTTGTGACGGTCTGTCTTCATCGAGTACGGCGCGGCGCGTTGCTCGGCGAAGTGGATGACGGCGTCGGGGCGGTGCTCGGCCAGCCAGCCCTTGAGCCGCTCGTATTCCTTCGCGAGGTCGATCAGGTGGAAGTGGATTTGCCTCCCCGTCACTTCGCGCCAAATGCGGCAGCGTTCCTGGATCGAGTCCATCGGCGTGAGCGACTGCACGCCCAGCTCGGTGTCGATCCAGCGGCGCGAGAGGTTGTCGACGATGTGAACCTCGTGGCCCAGGTCTGACAGGTGCAGTGTCGTAGGCCAGCCGACGAAGCCGTCCCCGCCCAGTATCGCGATCTTCATCGTCTCTCCTTCCGCTCGAAGCCTGTCCCTGTTTGGCCGTCCGAGGTGACACCCGTGCGACGGGGGCAAGCTACACGGTTTACGCAGGGTCGCAACGGGAAGTGCCGCGGCGCGGCGACGAACCGCCGGGCCGTCGTGCGCGGCAGGGCAACTAGCTGTTGCGGGCGTTCCGTGGCGTCAGTAGGTGTCGGCCGAAAGAGGGGCGAGAGGGGCGTGACATGAAGGGTTTCCGGCTATGGCTCACCGTCGTGGGCCTGACCATCGTCGAGGGCATCGCGGTGCCTTACAACATTCTGTCGCAGAGCCCGGCGCCGTTGGACGTCTTCGTCTTCTGGTGCGGCTTCGGCGTTGCGGTGATCGCGCTGATCGTCGCGGGATTCGCGCGGTGGAGGGCGTGACATGATCTCTCCCTTCCTCGTCTGGGGCGCGGTCGCGGTCTTCGCCGTCATCGGCGGCATCGTCGCCTTCGCTGCCGCGCGCGGAAACACCGGCACGGCGGTGGACTACTACCTTGGCGGACGCCGCATCGGCGGGATGGTGTCGGGGCTGTCCTATGCCGCGACGACGTACTCGGCCTTCATGCTCGTGGTGCTGACCGGCCTGACCTATCGCGGCGGCGTCGGCGCGCTGGGGTTCGAACTGATCTATTTCTCGGGGCTGACGTTGCTGATCGTGTTCGGGCCGCGCTATTGGCTGGCCGCGCAGAAATGGGGCTTCATCAGCCCGGCCGAGATGCTGGGCGCGCGCTACGGCGACCGCAACATCGCGCGGCTGGTGGCGGTGATCAGCCTGATCTTCCTGATGCCGTACTGCACGACGCAGATGGCGGGGATCGGGCTGCTGCTTTCCGGTGTGACCGGCGGGGCGATCGGGCTTGAGGCGGCGATCACCGTGGGCGCGCTCTTGGCGATCTTCTGGACGCTGGTGGCCGGGCTACGCTCGGTCGCGTGGACGGATGCGGGGCAGGCGGCGGTGATGCTGGTGTCGGCCCTGCTGGCGGTTGGCTTCGTGATCTCGGCCATCGGCGGCGTGGGTACGTTCATCGAGCGGCTGAGCACTGACAACCCGGCGTGGCTGGACGTGCCGGGGCCGGGGTTGTGGAGCCTGCCGACCTTCCTCGCGCTGGCGCTGCCGTGGTTCTTCTTTCCCCTGTCGAACCCTCAGGTGAGCCAGCGCCTGTTCGTGGTCCGCGACGTGGGCGAGATGCGCAAGATGATCCTGTGGGTCCTGGGCTTCGGGCTGGTCTTCACGCTGGTCGCGGTGATCTGGGGCCTCGCGGCGCTGGTGCTGGCGCCGGGGCTCGAGAATCCGGCGAGCGCCACGCCGGCGCTGCTGCGCTCGGGCGCGGTGCCGGTGATCGTGAGCCTGCTGCTGATCATCGGTATCCTGTCGGCGGCGGTCTCGACGCTCGACTCCATCGCGCTGACGCTGGGGTCGATGGTGGCGCGCGACCTGATGCGGCAGGAAGAGGGGCGCGACGCGCGGCAGGTGTTCGTCGGGCGCATCATCGTGGTGCTGGTGATCCTGTTCGCCGCGATCTTCGCGGTGCGGCAGGCCAGCATCGTGGATCAGCTGGCGGCGCTGTCGGCAGCCGGCCTGATCGTGACGGTGCCCGCCATCGTCGGCGCGTTCTTCTGGCGCGGCGGGACGGCGTGGGGCGTGCTGGCGTCGTTGATCGGCGGCTCGGCTACGGCGATCTGGATGGCGATGGTGTCGGGGGTGAGCGTCTTCGACCCGGCGCTGGCGCTGACCGTGGTCGGCGTGACGGTGGCGCTGTTCGTGGGCGTGAGCCTGGTGACCGAGCCGCGGGACAGCGCGCTCGACTTCAAGGGGGCGCTGCAGGAGGAGCTTGCGCGTATGCGCGTCTGGTAGCGGCCCGGCGCTCCGGCCGGTCTCCTCTGGCGACGCAGCGACCGGCGGCAAAGGCGATGCGGTTGCGGGATCAGGCGGTGGCCGCCTGCGCCCGGCCTGCCTCGAGGACCGGAAGTTCGACGTAGAACGTCGTGCCCTTGCCGACCTCGCTTTCGAAAAAGATGCGGCCGTTGTGCCGCTCGGCGATGGCCTTCGAGATGCTCATGCCCAGCCCGGTGCCGCCGACGCTGCGAGTGTTGGACGAATCCTCCTGCGTGAAGCGATCGAACACCTTGGACGCGAAGCTTTCCGAGATCCCGCTGCCGAAGTCGCGCACCACGATCCGCGCGCGATCGCCGGTGCGGTCGACCGTGACCTCGACCCGCTCGCCCCTTGGTGAGAATTTCAGCGCGTTCGACAGGAGGTTCGACACCAGCTGGACCAGCCGGAACGTGTCGCCCTCGACCTGCACGTCCTCGTCGAGTGCGGGGACCGTCATGGTCACCCCCTGCCGCGCCTCGAAGCCGCGGTTGGCTTCGATCGCCTCTCGCACCACCGAGGCGAGCGTGACCGGCTTGAAGCTGTAGTTCAGCTCGCCCGACTCGGACTTCTCGAAGTCGAGGATGTCGTTGATCATGGCGGCCAGCCGGTCGCTGTTACAGTGTGCGATGTCGACCATACGCGCCATCTTTGGCGGCAGCTCGCCCAGCAGCCCGCCCTTCATCAGGCCCAGCGTGCCCTTGATCGAGGTGACCGGAGTGCGCAATTCGTGGCTGACCGTGGCCAGGAACTGCGACTTGGCGCGGTATGCCTCTTGCGCCTGTTCGAGCAGGTCGGCCTTTTCCCGCGCGAGCCGGCGGTGGAAGCGCGTCTCGGCCAGAAACAGCACGGCGAGCAGGAGCGAAGCCAGCCCCATGCCGACGCTGAGATAGACCATCACCCGCGACAGCGAAATCAGGTCGGAGCGTGCGACGAAGTCCATCTGTGCCTGCTCTTCTTTCGCGGCAAGCGTGTATTCGTGCACGTCCTCGCTGTAGGCGGCGAAGATGTCGTAGAGCCGCGCCGCCTCGGGCGCGTCGCCCGGTGACAGCGATAAGACCGCGTCCTCCTGTTGCCTGAGCTCATCGCCCAGGCGGTCGAGCACCTGCGCCTCGGGCGCACCGGCGGCGGCGGGCATGCCTTCCTGTCCGGTTTCGGCGAGGTTGTGGCGACTCCAGAGGATATCGAAGCGGAACTGCAGATCGTCTGGCGTGACCTCCGGGCTGCCGCCGGAGAACCGTGCCAGCGCCTCGGTGAAGCGCAGCAGCTCGAACTCCATCTGGTTCGCGATCCACATCGGGCCCGCGCGCTTGGTTTCCGAGATCTCGTCGAGGCTGGATTGCAGCCGGACGAGCCCGACAGCGATCAGGCACAGCGCGAACAGCACCGTGCACACGATCGTCCAGCGGAAGACCTTGAATCCCCCGTTCATTCCGGTTGCGTGAGCTCCACCTTCGAAAGCTGCCAGATTAGCCGGTCGTTGAATTTCGGCTCCTGCAGCTCCGGATTGTCGCTCATCGGGTAGATGACCCAGAACGGCCCCTTGTCGCGCACCGACATCGGTTCGCCGTCCATGAGCACCGCCACGATGACGTCGTAGTCGAGAACGTCCTCGGCGGGTATGCTCGTGCGGTAGTCATTCAACGCGGCGACCTGGATCTCGTCCCCGGGTTCGAGATCGGCGTCAGCGAGGAGGGTGCGCAGGAGCGGTCCGGTGAAGGTCGCGGGGCCGTCTTCGAGGTAGTCGTTGTCGGTCGTCACCTCGACGCTTTCGAGCGCGAGTAGCTCGTCCGCCGTGTATTCCGTCGCCCGGGACGCGTCGTCGGGGTCCACGGTCACCGTCAGCACGGGCTGGGCAGATGCGCCGGCCGCGGAAAGCAGCAGCGCGGCATAGAGCGAAAGAGCGGTCAGGAAACGTGTCATGTCGTGCCTCGACATCCTTTCCATTCAGGGTTCTGTTGCAGAGCCGGACAGCGCCGGCGACTTCGGCGCTTATCTCCGCTTTTGTCCATGAAGTCATCGGTCCAAAAGGACCGTACCTTGGAGAGTTGCCGTTATACACAATCGCGGATAAAATCTATGGTTGTTTCAAATTATGCGAGTTCACGCAGGTGTGGAGGAGCGCGGTGTTCCGCCTTTTCGAAAACCTAGTCGACCCGTTCCTGCCGCGTGAGCCGTCCGTGCCGCCGTCGGACCTGTTGCGCTATCTGCGCGCGCAGATTCGCCCGTACCGCCGCTGGCTGCCTTGGATGGGGGCGGCGGGCTTCCTGAAGGCGGCGGTCGAGTGCGGCCTGATCTTCTACGGCGGCCGCCTGATCGACCTTATGGCGGCAGAGGGACCCGCGGACTTCTGGGCCGCGCACGCGGTCGAGGTCACGGTTGTGGCGCTGCTAGTCCTGCTGGTCCGGCCGCTGGTCATCGGGCTCAATCACCTGTTCCTCGACCAGACGCTATCGTCGAACATCCAGGAACAGGTCCGGTGGCAATCCCACCGCCACCTGCTGGGCCAGGCCCCTGCCTACTTCCAGAACGACTTCTCCGGCCGGCTGACCAACCGCGTGATGCAGATGGGCAAGGCCGTCGAGGAAATGTTCTATTCGGGCTTCGAGGCGATCTGGTTCGCGCTCGTCTACGTCGTCTCGGCCACGCTCATCCTGAGCGAGATCGACCTGCGGCTCGGGCTGCCGCTGGCGGCGTGGCTGGTGCTTTACATCCTTTACGTCCGGCGCATGGTCGTGCGGATCACCGAGGCTTCGGAAACCTGGTCCGACGCGCGGTCGGACGTGACCGGCCGGGTGGTCGACGCCTATTCCAACATCGAGACGGTGAAGCTGTTCTCCCACGGCGAAAGCGAGGCACAGTATGCCCTCTCAGGCATGCGCCGCGTGCGGGAGCGGGCGCAGCGGTTCCGGCGGCTGATGACCGAACTGGGGCTGGGGATGAACGCGCTCAACGGGCTGATGATCCTGGGCGTCGTCGGCCCGGCGGTTTGGCTTTGGACGCAGGGCACGGCGACCCTCGGGCAGGTCTCGGCGGCCTGCGCGCTTACCATCCGGCTCAACGGCATGACCGGCTGGATCATGTGGGTGGCGACGCGGCTGTTCGAGAACGCGGGCATCGTTCGCGAAGGTCTGCGCTCGGTCTCGGTCCCGCACACGGTGACGGATCGCGCACGGGCGCCGGCGCTGCGGGTCGCAAGCGGCGCGATCAGCTTCGAGAACCTGCACCACCGCTACGGCAAGGCGCGGGGCGGGCTCGAGCATGTGGACCTCAAGGTGCCGGGCGGGCAGCGGGTGGGACTGGTCGGCCGGTCCGGCGCGGGCAAGTCGACGCTGGTAAACCTGCTTCTGCGGTTCCGCGATCCGGAGGGCGGCTGCATCCGTATCGACGGGCAGCGGGTGGACGAGGTGACGCAGGAATCGCTGCGGCGGAACATCGGCGTGGTGACGCAGGATCCGTCGCTGCTGAACCGCTCGATCCGGGACAACCTGCTTTACGGTCGGCCCGAGGCGACGGAGGCCGAGATGATCGCCGCGGCGAAACGAGCCGAGGCGCATGACTTCATCCTGGGGCTCAGGGACGTGAAGGGCCGCACCGGCTATGACACCGTCGTGGGCGAGCGCGGAGTGACGCTGTCGGGTGGACAGCGCCAACGGATCGCGATCGCGCGCGTGATCCTGAAGGGCGCACCGATCCTCGTGCTGGACGAAGCGACCTCGGCGCTCGACAGCGAGGTGGAGGCTGCAATTCTCGAGACGCTCTACGAGGTGATGGAGGGCAAGACGGTGATCGCGATCGCGCACCGATTGTCGACCATCGCCCGGATGAACCGCATCGTCGTCCTGGACGAGGGACGGGTGGTCGAGGACGGACCACATGGCGAACTGCTGGCGAAGGGCGGACTTTACGCGCGGCTGTGGGAGCGGCAGTCCGGCGGCTTCATCGCCGATGGCGCCGCGACCGAAACTGCCTGATCCGGGGTTTATTCCGCCGGTTGTTTAAGCGGCGCCTTCGGCTTCGCGGGCGCTTTCGGCGCCACGTCTTGGGGCGCGAACCTCTCGGCGAGGTGAAAGCGTTCGGCCGGGTTATCGGTCGGGCAGATGCCCGAAGCCGCCCATTCCTCGGCCAGAGCCTCGCGCTCGGCGGCGAGGATGGCGGCAAGATCTGTCAGTCGCTCGTCGTGGCCGCGCAGGTGTTGGAGCAGGCGGTGCGAGTGGATTATGGTCGGGCGGGCATCCAGCGGCTCCCAGGCGTCGAGGACGGTGACGCGGCGCAGGTTGAACTCGGGCGGGAGCACGTAGAAGCGCAGGTCGGAGGACCATAGAAGATCGCGGAAAGTGATCTGGTCGCGCGCGTGTCCGGCCTCGGCATGCCGGCTTTGCCATTCCGCGAGGAACGCCAGCACGGTGGCACTGGAGCGATAGAGCAGCACCCCTGCATTCATCTGCGGGAAGGCATATGGCGGCCGCTCGGAATGGCTTTGCTGAATCAAGCCCGAGGTGCGGCGGACATCGTGTGCTACGGCGAGATCGAAGCGCTCCACAACCTCGAACAGGTCCGCGAGCGGCGCGCAAACCAGCGTGTCGCAGTCCAGGTAAAGCGTGCGCGTGAAGCGCGACCGTCCGAGAGAGGCAAGCTTGGGCGACCGGCCCGCGGGAATTGTATGCACGCGATCAAAGATGCCGCTAACCGGTGCGCGGTCGGTGAAGATATCCACCGGCACGTGCGGGTTGTGCGCCTTCAGCGACCGTGCTGATTGTTCGGCCAGGTCCAAGTAATCGGCACCTTTGGCCACATAAAGCACGCCGTCCGTCATGCATCCCCCGAATCAGTTGCTGTGTCCACTCTACCGTAGGTGGTTCCGCGGGGTCACGGACTGGCTGTGCGACGCCCGCCCCGGTGATGCGTCCGGGTGACGCGGCTGCCACCCGCTCGCGATACAGAATTAGCAACGAATGGGCGTCAGCCCGCCACAGTTCCGCCCAGTTGCGGGGCAAACCTGTCTCCCGTGGGGGCCGGATCCGTGCGATCCCGGCCGGTTGTTGGGGTAAAGAAAGGTCGGCCAGAATGAAGATCCTCGCCGTAGACGACGATCCGCTCCTGCTGGAGCTGCTGGAGACGACGCTGGAGTCCTCGGGCTACGAGAACGTGTCGCTCGCGTCATCCGGACCCGAGGCGCTACGCCTGCTCGATTCGGCGCTCAAGCCGTACCAGTGCATTCTGCTCGACATCCAGATGCCCGAGATGGACGGCATCGAATTGTGCGCACGTATTCGTCGGATGGACGCTTATCGCGACGTGCCGATCCTCATGATCACCGCGATGACAGAACGCTCGTTCGTCGAGCGAGCGTTCACCGCGGGGGCCAACGACTATATCAGCAAGCCGTTCGACCCGTTCGAGCTGACAACGCGCCTGCGCCTCGCGGGCGAGCGGATCGAGCAGCAGCGTGCGGTTTCCGACAAGGTTTTCGCGATCCAGTCGATGAAGCAGGAACTTGAGCGGACCAGTCGTTTCGCCCCCGATCAGCCGATCCAGATCGAGGACGTGTCGGGCGTGGTCGACCAGGTGATGCTGGAAAACCACCTGTTGCGGCTGCCGCGGGCCGACCAGTACCAGGCTGCGGCCGTGGCGTTCCGGATCGAGGAATTCGACTACGTCTATGCGATGTCGCGCCCGTCCGAGCTGTTCCTGTTGCTGACTGACGTGGCCGAGTGCATCTCGGAGCAGTTCAAGCACGGTGAATTCCTGATGAGCTATGCCGGATCGGGCAGTTTCGTTTGCCTGACCCAGCGCACCTCGCCGGCGCTCGACCCGCAGCTCCTGACCCGGATCCAGGACTCCATCGACGGGCTCGAACTGGAATACGAGAACGGGCGTCCGTGCAACATCAGCCTCGTGATGGGAAAACCGGCGAGCAAGCCGCTGTTTTTCGGCGGCCAGCCCACAACGATTATTTACGAAGCGCTGGAGTCCGCTAGAGTTGCGACACGCCCGAAGCGCTCCTTCCTGTCGGTGGTGCATTCGCGGGCTGCAAATGTTGGCTGAGAACGACGCGAGCGGCATGATGGACGGAACAGAGATGTCGAAGCTGCCGGCCCTGCTGCGACCCAAGTTCATCCGGCGGCTCGCCGATGGGCGCGAGCGGATGGAGACGCAGCTACACCGGCTCAGGGACGGCTCGGCCGAAGCGTCTGATTTGCGGGAACTTCAGGGAGAGGCGCACCGGATCGCCGGCATAGCCGGAGCCCTGGGCTATCCGGCTCTCGGCAACATCGCGGCGCGGACCGATTCGATCCTCGGCCGGATGCTTGCGGAAAAAGACCCGGGGCCGGACGTGACCGATGCCGTGCGCCATGTCGATGTGTTGAACCGCGCCATCTCCACGGTACTTCGGACGACCCAAGCCGTTAAGCAGTCCGCCTGAGGTTTTCCCTCATCTCGGCGACGCGGGAAGGCGTCGGTCCAGCGGATCGGCGCCTTCTTCGTCGAGCCCGGCCTCAGCCGGCGCGGCGGGCTTCGCCGCAGCGGCTCCAAGCGTCCTGCACCTCGTCGCACAGGGTCATCACGTCGAACGGTTTCGTGATCACAGCGATCGCGCCCGAATCCGCCGCCACGCCGTCAATTTCTCCGCCGGTCTTGGCCGTCATGAAGATGGCCGGCACGTCCTCGAGCCCCGGCTCGGCGCGCAGTGCCTCGAGCGTGGCGCGACCGTCCATGTGGGGCATCATCATGTCGAGGATCACCAGGTCGGGCCGAAAGTCGCGCGCGATGCCGGCGGCGTCCTTCCCGGCCGAGCCCTGCGCCAATTCGAACCCCCCGACGTCCCTCAGCGCGATGCCGACGATTTCGCGGATGTCGTCGTCGTCGTCGATGTGAAGGATCCTCTTGAGCTGAGTCATCTGTCGACCATCCTCCCGTCACTGGCTCTCGTCGCACCGCACGCAAGCGCTGGCGCCGGACATTCCCGCTGCTCGGACGTCACCCATACACGGAATCGAGGTGCATAAAAGTACAGGAGCCCGCCTGCGCATTTCTGAGGTTGCACGAATGCATGGGTGTGGCCGATGCGCCGCCCTGCCGGGAATCAGATCAGCCGCTTGGTGCTGTCACCGTCCTCGAGCGGCGATTCGGCGGGGGCTTGAACGGCCCACGTTTCGCCTTCGGGCGGATCCGGCAGGCGGCCTTCCTCGGTGTTCCAGTGGATGTGCGACTTGGCGAGGAAGTGCGCCGTCAGGGGGGCCGTCACGAACAGGAAGGCGAGGATCAGGATCTCGTGCAGGGACCCGTCTTCGGTGGCGAAGAAGTGCAGGACCGACGCGATGAGCAGGGCACCGACGCCAAGCGTGCTGGCCTTGGTCGGCGCGTGCAACCGCGCCATGCAGCGGTCGAGCTTCACGAGACCGTAAGATCCCACCAGCGTGAAGACGCTGCCGATCACGAGCGCCGCGGCGATGAGGATGTCGAGGATCATGGCAGCCTCACTCGATGATGTTGCCGCGAAGGATGAAGCGGGCGTAGGCGACGGTCGAGACGAAGCCGAGCATCGCGATGATGAGCGCCGACTCGAAATACGTCTTCGAACCCGTGCTGACGCCGTAGATGACGATCAGGCCGATGCCGTTGATGATCATCGTGTCCAGCGCGAGCACCCGGTCGATGGTGTTCGGTCCCTTGATCAGGCGCCAGAGCGCCAGAAGCAGCGACAGCGCGATGCAGACATACGCGAAGAGGAGGGCGTAGAAGATCATTCGAATATCTCCTTCAGGCGGCGCTCGTAGCGTTGTTTGATCTGGTCGCGAACCTCGTCCGGGTCTTCCGCGTCGAGGCAGTGGACCAGCAGGGTGCTGCCCTCGCTCGACAGGTCGGCCGACACGGTGCCCGGCGTGAGCGTGATGGTCGAGGCGAGCGCGGTGATCGCTTCGGGCGTGCGGATGTCGAGCGGGATGGCAACCCAGGTGCTGCGGATGTTCGCGTTGCTCTTGAACAGGATCGTGGCGGCGACCACCATGTTCGCGACCAGGATGTCCCAGAGCAGGATGCCGACATACTCGAGAATGCGCAGCGGCTTCTTCAGCGCCGGGCGCTTCGGCCAGTAGGCGGCGGTGAAGACCGGGATCAACAGGCCGAGGATCAGACCGACGACGAACGCCCCGAGCGACAGGCTGTTGTGCAGGACCATCCAGACGGCCGTCAGCAGCGCCGTCAGGTAGGGATGTGGAAGCAGGCGCCGGATCATTTCGCCACCTCATCGGTCGTCAGCACGGCGTCGATATACTGCGACGGAGAATAGAGCTGCCGCGTCGTCTCGCCCACGTATTCCGTCAGCGGGCCGGCCAGCACCGTGATGCCGACCAGAAGCGTCAGCAGGCCCCCGATCGACACCAGCGGCAGGACGGTCGAGCCGGCGGGTCCGGCCGGATCGGCCTCGGCCGTGTCAAGCTGCGCGGTCTTCCAGAACACGGTGCTGCCCGCCCGCGCGAAGCCCACCAGTGCGATGAGCGATGTGACGAGGATCGTCGCCCAGATGGTCCAGACGGGGTCGGAGCTGCGCGCGGCATCCATGACCAGAAGCTTGCCGACGAAGCCCGACAGCGGCGGCACCCCGGCGAGTGCGATGGCGGCGGTGAAGAACATCGCCGCGACAAGGCCGTTGCGCGCGATGGGGGCCGCGGCCTCGATCCGTGCGCCGGCCGCGCCGCGGCCCTGCACGACCAGGTCGACGACCAGGAACAGGACGGCCGAGGCGAAGGTCGAGTGGATGATGTAGTAAAGCGCCGCCGTCGTCGCCTGTGGCGTCAGGATTGCCACCGCGATCAGCAGCGTGCCCATGGAGCCGATGACGGCATAGGCCGCCAGCCTGTCGAGCCGCTTGGCGCCGAGGATGCCGATCATCCCGATGGCGAGCGTGAGCAGCGCAGCGGGCAGCAGGATGGCGCCGAACATGCCCTCGGTCGCGCCCAGCTCGGGCGGGAAGACGAGCGTGAAGAACCGCAGCATGGCGTAGGCGCCGACTTTGGTCATGATCGCGAACAGCGCGGCAACCGGGCCGGGTGCGTTGGCATAGCTGCCGGGCAGCCAGAAATGCAGCGGCAGAACCGCTGCCTTTACGGCGAAGACAAGCGCGAGGAGCGTGGCGCCCACGCGGATCAGCGCCGTGTCGGCTTCGGGCAGGGTGGCGACCCGCTCGGCCAGGTCGGCCATGTTCAGCGTGCCGGTCACCGCATAGATCGTGCCAAGCGCGAACAGAAACAGGGTCGAGCCCAGCAGGTTGTAGACGACGTACTGCATGCCCGCCCGCAGCCGCGCCGTGCCGCCCGAGTGGATCATCAGCCCGTAGGACGCGATCAGCAGCACCTCGAAGAAAACGAACAGGTTGAAGGCGTCACCGGTCAGGAACGCGCCCACGATGCCCATGAGCTGGAACTGGAACAGCGCGTGGAAATGTCGCCCGCGCGTGTCCCATCCGGTTCCGATGGCGTACAGCACCACGGCGTTCGCCAGCGTCGCCGTCAGAAGCACCATCATGGTCGACAGCCGGTCGGCCACCAGCACGATGCCGAAGGGCGCCGGCCAGTCGCCCAGCTCGTAGACCGCGATTTCGCCGGTCGAGGCGCGCAGGGCGAGCCCGACGGCGATGACGAACAGCGTCACCGTGCCCGCCACGGACAGGACGCGCTGAAGGGCGGGGTGGTTGCGGGCGGCGAGCGTGATCAGCGCCGCCAGCATCGCCGGAAGGACGATGGGCGCGATGGTCCAGTGGGTCATCCGGCGCTGTCTCCTTTCGTATCGACGGCGTCGTCGTCGGCGTTGAGGAAGGCGGCCAGCGCGATCACCACCAGAACGGCCGTCATCCCGAACGAGATGACGATCGCGGTCAGCACCAGCGCCTGGGGCAGCGGGTCGGTGTAGCCCGCGGCCGTGTCCGACAGGATCGGGGGCAGGTTCACCACCAGCCGCCCCGAGGCGAACAGGAACACGTTCACCGCGTAGGACAGAAGCGACAGCCCGATGATCACCGGGAATGTCCGTTTGCGCAGCGTCAGATACAGGCCGGCGGCCGTCAGCACGCCGACGGCGCTGGCGACGAGAAATTCCATGTCACGCCTCCTCGCGCGAGGGATCGATGTCCATTGCGTATTCGGGCACCGTCTCGCCCGATTTGCGGGCGATGCGGGCGAAGCTTTCAAGCGACAGCAGCACCGCGCCCACGACGGCCAGGAACACGCCGAGGTCGAAGGCCATGGCGGTGGCCAGTTCGAACTCCTGCATCGGGGGGATGCGGAAGTAGCCGAAGGCGCTGGTCAGGAACGGCTCGCCCGCGAACCAGGCGCCGATGCCGGTCAGCCCGGCGATCAGCACGCCCGCGCCGATGATCCCGTGATAGGGATAGCGTTGCCGCGCGTCTGCCCAGGCGAAGCCCGAGGCCATGTACTGCATGATGATGCCGATGGCGACGACGAGACCGGCGATGAAGCCGCCGCCGGGTTCGTTGTGGCCGCGCAGGAAGATGTAGACGCCGACCATCAGCACGACGGGCATCATCAGGCGTGTCGCCACCACCATCATCAGCGGATGCGCGTCGCCGGCATCGGTCTGATCGCTCTTCCAAGCCAGAAGGCGCGCGCGGACGGGTCCGGACAGCAGCGCCTCGGTCGCCGCGTAGATGACCAGCGCGGCGATGCCCAGCACGATGATCTCGCCGAAGGTGTCGAAGCCCCGGAAGTCCACGAGGATCACGTTGACGACGTTGGTGCCGCCGCCGCCCTTGTAGGAGTTCGCGAGGTGGTAGTCCGAGATCGTCGGGAACGCGAAGTCGCGCATCATCAGGGCGAGCGACAGCGCGCCTGCGCCAAGCCCGCCGACGATGGCGATGAAGCCGTCGCGTGTCCGCCGCGCGGATGAGCTTTCCACCGGCGTTTCCTTAGGCAGGAAGTTCAGCGCGAGCAGAAGAAGGATGATCGTCACCACCTCGACCGAGATCTGCGTGAGCGCGAGGTCGGGCGCGCTGAGGTAGTTGAAGCCGACCGAAACGACGAGGCCGACGATCGCCATCAGCACCAGCGCCAGGAGGCGGCGGCGGTGGAACATCACCAAGCCCCCGGCCGCCAGGAGCAGCGAAGCCCAGCCGACGAGCGGTACGATGGCGGGCGCGTGCATCTCGCGCGTCGCCGGCCCCACGGAGCCGGTCCAGTAGGCGAGGGTGCCGAGCGCGAGCGTGGTGACCGCGAATATTGCGGCGTAGCGCGTCATGGTGCCGTCGTGCAGCCTGCCCGTGATGCCGCCGGCCGCGCGGGCGGCGGCGGCAACGACGGCGTCGAACATTGCCTTCGCCTCGGGCCGGGGCGCGGCGAGCCAGGCCCGGTCCAGTGGGCGGTGCAGGGCGAGCAGGATCGCACCGCCGACCACGGCGATGATGGACATGTAGAGCGCGGGCGTCAGGCCGTGCCAGATCGCCAGGTGATAATATTCCGGCACGTCGCCGTGCGCGCCCATGACGGCCTCGGCCACGGTGAAGACGATGGGCTCGATCGGCGCGGGCAGGATGCCGATGACGAGAACGAGGATGACCAGGAAGCCAGCGGGCGCCCACATACCGAAGTTCGGGTCGTGCGGCTTCGACGGGTAGTCGTCACGCTCCGGACCGCCGAAGACGTGGAAGATGTAGCGGAAGGCGTAGGCGGCCGAGAACATCGCGCCGATGGTGGCGAGCACCGGGACCAGCCAGGGATTGTCGATCCACGTGGTGTGGGACGCCTCTTCCAGCATCATCTCTTTCGACAGGAAGCCGTTGAAGAAGGGGATGCCCGCCATCGACAGTGCGGCGATGCTCGCGACCACGAAGGTGATCGGCATCAGTTTGCGCAGGCCGCCCAGCCGCTTGATGTCGCGTGTGTGCGCCTCGTGGTCGATGATGCCCGCGGTCATGAAGAGCGCGGCCTTGAACGTGGCGTGGTTGATCACGTGGAAGACGGCGGCGACCGCGGCCAATTCGGTGCCGAAGCCCAGCAGCATGGTGATCAGGCCCAGGTGGCTGACGGTCGAGAAGGCCAGAAGCGCCTTCAGGTCGTCCTTGAACAGCGCGATGACCGCCGCGATCACCATGGTCAGAAGGCCGGTCGTCGCGACGATGTAGAACCACCAGTCGGTGCCCGACAGCACCGGCCAGAGCCGCGCCATGAGGAACAGGCCCGCCTTCACCATTGTCGCGCTGTGCAGATAGGCCGAGACCGGCGTCGGCGCGGCCATGGCATGCGGAAGCCAGAAGTGGAACGGGAATTGCGCCGACTTGGTGAACGCCCCCAGCAGGATAAGCAGCAGCGCCGGCACGTAGAGCGGCGAGGCCTGGATCGCGTCACGCGCCTGCAGGATGTCTGAGATGTTATAGCTGCCGGCGATGTCGCCGAGGATCAGCATCCCGCCGATCATCGCCAGCCCGCCCATGCCGGTCACCGCCAGCGCCATGCGCGCACCCTGCCGCCCCTCGGCCGTGTGTTTCCAGTAGCCGATCAGCAGGAACGAAGACAGCGACGTCAGCTCCCAGAACACCAGAAGAAGCAGGATATTGTCGCTCAGGACGATGCCCACCATCGCCCCCTGGAAAAGCAGCAAGTAGGTGAAGAACTCGCCCATCGAATCCTCGCGCGAGAGGTAGTAGCGCGCGTAGATGATGATGAGCAGCCCGATCCCGAGGATCAGGAACGCGAACAGCATCCCGAGCGGATCTAGGAAGAAGTTTGCGTTCATCCCCAAAGCCGGAAGCCATTCGACCCGGGCCTGTATCACCTCGCCCCGCAGCACGGCGGGCGCGTGGGCCAGAAGTCCGATTAGGGCGAGCAGCGTGACGCTGCCGGTGGCCATGGCACAGGTCCGGCGGCCGGCCTGGATCATGATGCCGGGCAGCAGCGCACCGAGGAACGGGAGGGCGACGATGAGAAACAGCGACATGGGCCTCAATTCGCACGAATAGGGGCTGGTTGACCAGATCTTGCGCGTAAAAGCACATTCTGTTGCGGTTCGGAAGTCTTAAGCCCGCCGTCGCTGATTATTCTTGGCCTGCCATCGCCCCTAGGTCAGCGCATCGTGCCTTGATCCCGCAGCGCGGGCGGCGCCGGGCACCGGCTGCCTGCGCAGGCGCGACTCGATCGCCGCGGCCTCCTCGGCCGTGGCGTCCAGCGTCATCATCGCGACCTGTGTCTTCCAGCCGTCGATGTCGATGACCGGCCCCGCGGGGACCGCGTGCAGCTTCAGCCGCCCGATCCAGCGCGACCAGACGGCGGGCACGAGGCCAAGGATGACGCGGCCGCCGCTTTGGCGCGCGGCTTCGATCATGCCCTGCATCATCATCGCCTGAACGCGCATGCGAAGCGCGGCGGGCACGTCGCCGACGACGAAGACGCGGGACGATTCCCATACGTCTGGTTCCACCGGCGCTTCGAAGTCGAGCAGGTTCGGCGGGATCGAATCGAGCAACCCGCGCTGTGCGTCGCGGATCATGTAGGTGTAGATGCCGCAGTAGGTGGTGCTGGGCGTCAGCCGGATTCCTGCGAGAACCTCGCCGTCCTGGTGCACGACGATCCACCGGCTGGCCGGCGTATCGTACTGGTCGTACTCCATTCCGCTGACCTCGCTGAGGTCCCAGTCGTTCTTTACGATGAAGGCCTCGCGGCGGGCCTTGAGGAACTTTACGAACAGTTCACCGTGAAGGTGCAGGTTCTCGAACGACAGGATTGCGGTCGAAAGCTCGCCCTCCGTCCGCTTATTTTTTCGCGTTGGGTCCGCACTCTCGCCGCCCTGCGGAAGAACGTTGGCCCGCGCCCGATCGCGATCCGGACTCGCCGCTCCCTTCGGAACGGCTGCGGTCACTGCCTCGTGACCGCTGTTTCGAATGACGTCCTGCCTCATCTGTCCAGCACCCGCATAAGGAGACTCGATCGTACGTTGGACGTAGTACGCCATAATTACGACATAAATGCCAAAGTGTTACGTCACGAAAGTCTGGAGGGCTGGCGAAAGCGACACACTTCCGTGGCGTGAGAGAACTTGTCCCGTTCATCCTGCGGCTGTCGGACTGCTCGCAGTGGAGGTCTCGTGCCAGAGCTTTGCGCACTCGCAAGCGCCTCCGGGAGCGATTGTGGCATCTTGGCCTGCACCGTCGAGCTGTTGTTGAAAAGGGACCCAAACCGGGCCACCGCATTTCCTTATTTGATCTCTATCAGCAATAGTGCCGACCGTACGCGGTGCAGCAGAGTAGTACCGGATGATAAGCGTGGTTGAATGACGAGTCAGGACATACAGACGCGGCGGCCCGGCAGCTCGGGCGTGCGCGCGGCGAGAAGTGCGCTGCATCGGTCCATCCGTTCGGTAATCCGAACAACGTCCCTGGCCAACGTGCCCACCGAGCGACTCGAGACGCAGATGCGGGACTTCGTGTCCGGCGGTATCGCCCTCTTTTGGCAGCGCCAGGGCATGTATATCGGCGCGGGGCTTCTTGCCGCGATATACTACGACCTCACCCAGGCGATCATCTGCTTCCTGCTTCTGCAGCTGACGGATCTTGCAGACACGATCCTGTCCAAGCGCGTGCTTAAGCGCGTGGGCGGATCGCGGCGCATGGTGCGCCGGTATCACAACCTGCTGCTGCTCACGTCGTTTCTGAGTTCGCTTGCGGTCGCGTATTTCACCCTTAGTGTCGCTGCCCTCGAAGGAGAGGGGACGCACTTCGCGCCCCTGTTCTTCCTGTTCGCTGCCGGGCTGTTCGCCGCGGTCAACAACCATCAGCTTCCGCGCGTGCTTTTGGTGCGGCTGGTTGTGTACGGTGCGGTGTTTCTCTACATCCCTGCCGCCGACCTGATCGCACTCCGCCCGCCGCTGAGCTCGCCCCTGTGGATGGGAATGTTCACGGTCGGGTTCGTGCTGTTCTTCGTGATCGAGTGCTCGATCATCTTCCTGCAGATGTATCGCAGCAATCTCGACCGGATCGACGAGCTCAAGCGCGAGCGGGACCGTGCGACCAAGGCCTATGAGGTGAAGTCGCAATTCGTCTCGGTCGTCAGCCACGAGCTGCGCACGCCGCTGACCTCGATCATCGGGTCACTCAGCCTCCTGCAATCGGGGCTTTTCACCAAGCAGCCCGAGCGGGCCGAGAGCATCGTCGAGATCGCCTACAAGAACGGGCGGCGGCTTTCGGACCTGATCAACGACTTGCTCGACTTGCAGAAGATCGAGAGCGGGCAGATGCGCTATTCCTTCCAGTGCGTCGACCTCAACGACCTTGTGGAAGAGGCCGTGCGGATGATGGACGGCTATGCGGACCAGGCGGATGTCCGGCTGGATTTCGAGCCCGCCAGTCGCGAACTGTTCGTGCGGGCCGACCGCGGCCGGCTCGCCCAAGTCGTGAACAATCTTTTGTCAAACGCCGTGAAGTTTTCCCACAAGGGCGGCACGGTGCGGGTGGCGGTCCATGAGGCGGACGGGCGCGCGCGAGTCTCGGTCGAGGATACGGGCACCGGTATTCCGGAGGACGCGCGCGAGCGAGTTTTCGGCAAGTTCAGCCAGGTGGATTCGTCCGATCACCGGTCGTACCAGGGTACGGGGCTGGGTCTGAACATCGCGCAGCAGATCATGCAGGCGCACGACGGGACCATCGACTACGAAAGCGTCTATGGCGACGGAACGACCTTCACGCTTGAGCTCGACGTGGCGGAGTAAAACCGACGCGTCCGTTTCGAATCGGGAAACGTCGAGGAAGGGCCGGCACCGCGCCGGCCCTTTCGAGTCCGTAGAATACCCTTGCGCCGTCAAAATGCTGTCCAACTCCGAGGCGAAACATTGAGAGTAGGTTAAGGCCGGTACGTCGCCGAAGAATCGAAGCGCGCCGGCATCACTGCTGCAGTGGAGACGCACGTGGCGAATGAAGATTTCGAAATGCGGGTCCTGGCCGTCGATGACGACCCTTTCATTCTGCAGGTCCTGCAGCTCGCGCTGACCGCGATGGGCTGCAAGGAGGTGACGACGGCGGAAAGCGCAGAAGATGCGCTGCACAAGATCCGTGAAGCCGCCGTTCCCTTTGACTGCCTGCTTCTCGATATCCAGATGCCGCAGGTGGACGGGATCGAGCTGTGCGGCGCGGTGCGCCGGCTGCCGCAGTACAAGCGGTGCCCGATCATCATGCTCACGGCCATGTCCGAGCGCGAATACATCGACCGCGCCTTCGCGGCCGGCGCGACGGACTACATGACCAAGCCCTTCGAGACGCTGGAGCTGAACGCCCGGCTGCAGATGGCGCTGCGGCTCAATCGCGAAATCCGGTCGAAGCAGGAGGTCGAGAAGGCGCTTGCCGCCTATGTCGGCGAGAAGGATCTCGAGCCTGCCGTCGATATCGAGGACGCGCTGTCGTTCGAGGACATGCCGGGCCACCTGGACCTCGATGCCTTCCGCAACTACGTCGGACAGCTTCGTGTGCGCGATCTCGTGTTCGGCGGGCTGGCGGCGCTCAAGATCGTCGAGGTCGGGGCCATCTTCTCGCGCATGAAGTCGCGGGATTACCTCAACTTCCTCGCCGATATCGGCGACGCGATCTCCGAGACGCTCCCGTGGGAGGATTGCCGCTTCTCGTACGCTGGCGGAGGGTATTTCCTGATCCTTGCCGTCAACGGTGCGCGGCCGGTCTTCGAGAACGGCCTGTCCGACGCGATCCAGGGCGCGTTGGACGACATGGACCTGCGCTACCGCGACGGTGAACGCATCATGCCTATGGTGGTGATGAGCGACGTCAAGAGCCGCAGCATCCTAAGCGCAGCCGGCAGCGAGGCGTTGATCGAAGCGGCGGTGAAGGATGTTGAACTCAAGATCGCCGGGCAGACGCGCGTGCGCATCGTTCCCGCGTCGGCCGCGCGGATAAAGCCGGCGCTCCGGGTCTACCACTAGGCCGGCACGCGGCCGGGAGCGCGCAACCTCGAAATGAATGGCACCGCCGAGTTGGGCGGTGCCTTTCACGTTGCGGATGCTGCTTTGGCGACGCTCCCCGCCCAAGCGAGTATTCCGACCTTCAACGTGTCTTGGTGTCGGCGCCGGGGGCTGGATCAGAAAGGCCCAGGCCTTCGGGCCGCTCAAGCGTGCGTTTGAAGACCTGGAGGCGCTTGATCACGTAAAATCCGAACACGACGAACATCAATGCAATTACTGCTTCAACCATGCCTCTTCCCGTGTTGACCGGCGCCAGCGGTACAATCCGCTGCCTCCTGCGCCGTACTTCCAGTAATACCTAACCCCGCTCGGTACATGCAGCCATAACCTCAAGGCGAAGGCAAGTCACGATTGCGCCTTTGACGGGAATTGGTCCGGCCGCGTCACGACAAGTCCAGGGCTCGGTGCATGCCGCCGCGTCCTCAGCAGCGCTTGACGCCCAGCTCAATCACGTTCTCGCCGGTCACGGTATAGTAGCCCGCGATGCGGAACCTCGCTTCTTTCATGAACCAGCGGCGCAGTGGCTCCGGGTAGTACGTGGCCATTATCTCAGACCAGTAGTCGAACTGATCCTCGGTCAGCGGCCTGCCATAGAGGCTGGGCCCGTGAAAGCCGAGCTTGGCATCCGGATCGACGCAGACGTCGCCCGCCCCCAGCAGCATCGTGCACGACGACAGGCACAGCGGCCCGCGGATCTCGACCCGCTGGCGCAGGGCGCGGATGCGATCGATGGCCGTCACCCGCTCTCCGATGACGCCGCCGCGGTCGGTTGACACGACAAGCGGCGCATTCTGTGCCTCCGTCCCGGCGGGGACGAACGCCGCCACACTCGCCGCGACCGAAAGTACCCCCACGAGTTTCCGCATCTTGCGCATTGCTTTGCTCCATCCGTTGATTGTGAAGCGCCCACCGGCACGGCAGCGCCTGGGGAAGGTCATGCGCGACGCGGCTTAACCTAAGGTTGCCGAACGCGCGCTCCGTGCCAGGTCGGAGCGACTTCCGCGCAACGGCCGAACGCGTGCCGCATTCGCGTCCCGCCGATTGCCGGGGGCTGTTAACGGGGGGTCACGATCAGAGAGATGCGGAGCCGTGGGCGGAGCGCCGGGCGCGCCTTTTCGACAGCTTGCGAACATTGCACCGAGTTGAGAGTTGGGGCGCCGTACATCGAACCAGACATCGGGGAGAGACCCATGAAGCTTCTGACCACCACGGCGATGGCCGCCGCGACGAGTGCCGCGCTTGCCGGGTCGGCGATGGCGCAGGCGCAGTGCGACGAGATATCGTTCTCGGACGTGGGCTGGACCGACATCACGACCACCACAACCGCCGCCGCCGAGGTCTTCGAGGCGCTCGGCTATGACGTGAACGTGCGTGTCCTGTCGGTGCCGGTGACCTTCGCCTCGCTCGGCTCGGGCGACGTGGACGTGTTCCTGGGCAACTGGATGCCCACACAGCAATCCGCGATCCAGCCCTACCTCGATGAGGGCAGCATCGAGACCATCAACGAGAACCTCACCGGCACGATCTATAACCTCGCCGTGCCCGCCTATACCTACGAGAAGGGCCTGCAGAGCTACGAGGACCTGCCGGAGTTTTCGGAGGAACTGGACCAGACGATCTATGGCATCGAGCCGGGCAACGAGGGCAACGCCTACCTCGTCGGCCTCATCGAAGAGGACGAGTACGGGCTCGGCGACTTCGAAGTGCGCGAAAGCTCTGAGCAGGGGATGCTGTCCGAGGTGCGCCGCGCCGTCGACCGCGACGAAGACATCGTCTTCCTCGGCTGGGCGCCGCACCCGATGAACGCCAACTTCGACATCGAGTACCTTCAGGGCGGCGAGGATTTCTTCGGCGGCGAAGGCTCGGTCTATACCGTAACGCGCGCAGGTTTTTCCGAAGAATGCCCGAACGCGGCGCAGCTTCTCGAGCAGATGGACTTCACGCTCGAGATGGAAAACCAGATCATGGGCATGATCCTGGACGACGGCATGGACCCGGCGGACGCGGTGCAGTCCTGGGTGCAGGACAACCCCGAGGTGCTCGACGGCTGGCTTGACGGCGTGACGACCGTCGAGGGTGAGCCGGGCCTCCCGGCCGTGCGCGAAGCGCTCGGCGTGTAAGCGCTGAAGGGCGGGAGCGGGCGCACGATCCGCCCGCCTCCGTCAGCCCGACAGCTCGCGCAGAAGCAGCATGGTGCCGGCCGCGATGATGGCGCTGGCCGGCACCGTCACCACCCAGGCCAGCAGGCCGATGACCGGGCCGGTTGTAATCCCGACGCTACTCGAACTCGGAAGCCATCGAATGCGTGGAACGCGGGACGCATCTGTGGAATGACTGCACGCGAGCTGCCAGAGAGGGAGGAACAACAGGATGACCGCGCCCACCAGAAGGTCCTTCGACATCGCGCATCTTGGCCATGTTGAGATGCTGACCGACCGATTTGAGGAGAGCCTCGACTTCTTCACTCGCGTGTACGGGCTGAAGCTGTCCGGGCAGGACGAGACCAGCGCCTACCTGCGGGCTTGGGACGACTACGAGTACCACTCGCTCAAGCTGACCCGCGCCGAAACCACCGGCGTCGCGCACATCGGCTACCGCGCCGCCAGCCCCGAGGCGCTGGAGCGTCGGGTCGCGGCCATCGAGGTATCCGGCTACACCACCCACGGCTGGGTCGAGGGCGACGCGGGCCACGGCCGGGCGTTCCGGTTCGAGGATCCGTTCGGCCACGTCTTCGAGATCTACTACGACACCCGGTGGTACGAGCCGCAGGACGACGCCGAACGTGCGGCGCTCAAGAACACGGCAAGCGCCTTTACCGGGTCAGCGCCCCGGCGGATCGACCATCTCAACCTCCTGGCAGAGGACGTGTCCGAGTTCCGCCGCTTCATGGAGACCTGCCTTGGCAGCCGCGTGACCGAGTACATCCAGCTCGACAACGGGCGGATCGGCGGCTGCTGGTTCACCGTGAACGACAAGACCTACGACCTCGCCTGTACCGAAGAGCATGGCGGCGGCATGGGCCGGCTGCACCACGTCACCTACGCCACCGACCAGCGTGAGGACATCCTGCGCGCCGCCGACATCTTCCTGCAGAACGGCGTGCACATCGAAACCGGGCCGCACAAGCACGCGATCCAAGGAACGTTCTTCCTGTACGTCTGGGAGCCCGCGGGCAACCGCGTGGAACTGGCGAATGCCGGCTCACGCCTGATCCTCGCCCCCGACTGGGAGCCGGTGCGCTGGACCGAGGCCGACCGGAAGAAGGGCCAGGCCTGGGGTCTCAAGACCATCGAAACCTTCCACACCCACGGCACCCCGCCAGTGGAGAAGACGTAGAGCGATCATGTAGTGCGCGGACTGTCGCGCGCGCCCACACAAGCCTTCTTGGGTCTTCGATCGGCCGGCCTCAGACGATCCCGCCGCCGCCGCCCGCGGCGGCCGGACGTTCTTCGGACACGCGCGCACGGTAACCCGAGGCGCGGAAAGCGCCGACGGGATCCACCGCCGCCCGCTTCTCGAGTCGCGCCATCGCCAAGATCGGCTCCACGTCGGTGCGGAAGGCGCGCTTGAGGGTGGTCGTGGCCATCAGTGCGTCGTTTTCCTTCTGGAAGCCCTCCAGGGCCGCCCGGTCCACCAGCAGCGCCTGCGCGTAGGCGCGCTGCACTTCCATGGCCGAGGACATCAGGCTCTCGATCGGGTCGGTGACGTTGTGGCTCTGGTCCAGCATGTGGGCGGGGTCGAAATCGGGCGCACCCTCGGCCTGCACGAGCTCGTTGAAGACGAGGAACAGGCGGTAGGGGTCGATGGAGCCAGTGTCGAGATCGTCGTCGCCGTACTTCGAGTCGTTGAAATGGAATCCGCCCAGCTTGCCGAACCGGATCAGGCGGGCGACGATCATCTCGATGTTCACATTCGGCGCGTGGTGGCCGAGATCGACGAGGCAGAAGGCGCGCGCGCCCAGCTCCTTTGCGATCAGGTAGTTGGTGCCCCAGTCCTGCACGACCGTCGAATAGAACGCCGGTTCGAACATCTTGTGCTCGGTGAAGAGCCGCCAGTCCTCGGGAAGCCCGGCATAGATGTCCTGCGCAGCGCCGAGGTAGCGGTCGAACTGCCTGGTCATGTTCGTCTGGCCGGGGAAGTTGGATCCGTCGCCGACCCAGACGGTGAGCGCCTTCGACCCAATCTTGCGGCCAAGCTCGATGCAGTAGAGGTTGTGTTCCACCGCCTGCTGGCGCACCGCAGGGTCGGTGTGGCTGAGCGAGCCGTACTTGTAGGAAAGCGGCTGCCCGCTGTCCTGAAAGGTATTGGAATTCATCGCGTCGAAGCGCAGGCCCGTCTCCTCGGCCTTCGCGTTCAGTTCGGCCGGGGCGGCGTCGTCCCACGGGATGTGGAGCGAAACGGACGGCGTGGCGCCGGTCAGCCGATGGATCACGCCACAATCGTCGAGCTTGTCGAAGACGTGGCGCGGCTCACCATTGCCGGGGAAGCGGGCGAAGCGGGTGCCGCCGGTGCCGACGCCCCAGGAGGGGATGGCGACGCCGTAGGCGGCGACCTTGTCCTTGATGGCGTCGATGTCGATGCCGCGGCGGTCGAGGTGCTCTCCGAGCGCCGCGTAATCCGCCCGCAGCGCGGCCTCGGCCACGGCGTTGGAGCGGTCGATGACGTCCTGATCGATCATGTTGTCCTCCCATTTTCCCTTCGCCCCACCGAGGGCGGCGGCCGCCCGTAGTGGGCGCGAACCGCCCGCTTTGCGGGGCGGGCGCTGCCCAAGCCGCTTCGCGCTTCGGGCCGGTTCCCGACGTTACCGCGTGAACGCCTGCACGTTGCCCGCGTCGACGTTGATGATGTTGCCGGTGGATTTCGCGCTGGTATCCGCGGCGAAGAAGTAACACGCCTCGGCGATGTCCTCGGGCAGGACCGACCGCTTGAGAAGCGATCGCTGGCGGTACATCTCTTCCAGGCCCTCCTTGTCGGTGCCGTAGGTGCTGGCGCGCTGGTCCAGCCAGTCGCCTTGCCAGATGCGCGAGCCGCGCAGCACCGCGTCGGGGTTCACCACATTCACGCGGATCCCCTCGGGCGCTCCTTCCAGCGCCAGACAGCGGGCGAGGTGGATCTCGGACGCCTTTGCCGTACAATAGGCCGAGGCGCCGGGCGAGGCGGCGAGCCCATTCTTCGAGGCCACGAAGACCATCGACCCGCCGATGCCCTGCGCCTTGAGCATCCTGAACGCCTCGCGCGCGACAAGGAAATACCCGGTCGACAGGATCGACATGTTCCTGTTCCACAGCTCGAGCGTCGTGTCCTCCACCGGCGCGGACGAGGCGATGCCGGCATTCGACACCACGATGTCCACGCCGCCGAACTCGACCGCCATGTCGGCGTAGGCGGCGGCGACGGCCTCTTCCGAGGTCACGTTCACCTCGACCGCGCGCACCACGTCCGGCCCGAACCGGCCGGCCAGATTCTCGCGTGTTGCCGAAAGCGCCTCGGCGTCGATGTCGGCCAGCACCACGCAGGCGCCTTCGCGCAGATACCGTTCGGCAGTGGCCGAGCCGATGCCGCCGGCGCCGCCCGTCACGATGGCCACCCGGCCGGCCAGGGACTTGGGTGCAGGCATGCGTTGCAGCTTGGCTTCCTCGAGGAGCCAGTATTCGATGTCGAAGGCCTCCTGCTCGGGCAGGCCGCGATACTCGCTGACGGCCGAGGCGCCGCGCATCACGTTGATGGCGTTGACGTAGAACTCGCCCGAGATGCGCGCCGTGGGCTTGTCCTTGGCGAAGGTGATCATGCCGACCCCGGGGACAAGGTAGACCACCGCGTTCGGGTCGCGCATGGCAGGGCTGTCGTCGTGCCGGCAGCGGTCGTAATAGGCAGCGTAGTCGACACGGTAGGACTCGACCATGCCCCTGAGGCGGTCGAGCGTGTCGGCGATGTCGGGGCTTGCCGGATCGAAATCGACGACGAGCGGCCGGATCTTGGTACGTAGAAAGTGGTCGGGGCAGGAGGTGCCGAGCGCGGCGAGCGCCTCCATCTGGTGCGAGCCGACGAATTCCAGAACCGCGTTCTGGTCGTCGAAATGGCCGACCTTGTGCTGGTCTTCCGAGATCATGCCGCGGATGGCAGGCATCAGCGCAGCGGCGATGCGGCGGCGCTCCTCGGGCGGCAGGGATGGGTGCTTTTCTCCGCCGAACGCGGCGGTGTCGGCTGTCTTCTCTTCGAACCATGCGATGGCGCGGTTGATGATGCGCAGCGTGGTCTCGTAACATACCTTGGCTTCGTCGGCCCAGGTGAACAGGCCGTGGCTTTCCAGCACGACGCCCTTCGCCTCGGGATTCTTGCGGCAGAACTTTTCGAGCCACAGGCCCAGTTCGTAGCCCGGGCGCTTCCACGGCAGCCAGCCGATCTCGTCGCCGAAGATCTCCTGCGTCAGTTCCTTCGAGTTGGCCGAGGCGGCGATGGCGATGATCGCGTCGGGGTGGACGTGGTCGACGTGGCGGCGGGGGACAAAGGCGTGCAGCGGCGTGTCGATCGAAGCGGCGCGTGTATTGAGGTTGAACGTGCAGTGGGGGAGGTAGCCCACCATCTCGTCCTCATGCTCCGGACCGCGGTAAAGGCCCTTCAGCGCCTCGAGCTTGTCCATGTAGAGCGTCGCGAAGCCGTCCATCCGGATGGTGCCGATGTCCCCGCCCGAGCCCTTGACCCACAGTACCTCGACCTCGTCGCCAGTCAGCGGATCGCGCTCGACCACCTTGGCCGAGGTGTTGCCGCCGCCGTAGTTCGTCACGCGCTTGTCCGAGCCCAGGAGGTTCGAGCGGTAGAGCAGCTTTTCGGGCTCGCTCATCCCGACCGCTTCGCTGTCGTCCCACAGGTTTTCAAGCCGCGAGACCGGTGATTTCTTCAGCATGATGTCCTCCCTAAAGGGCCCGTGGGCCCGCCGTGCGTCGCGGCAACCATTGCCGAAAGGATCGCACGGGTCAATCATTTCCGATCACAGTCGATCATGCTGCGCCTGCAAAGCGCTCAGGTTCGATCATTTTTGATTGACAGTGACGGTTGAGCCGGAGAATGCTGGCGGCGAGGGAGGACGAGGCATGCACGAGACCGAGCGCCACCGGATCATACTTTCAGCGGTTCAATCGAAGCCCGTGGTGACGGTGGCCGAGATGGTCGAGCTGACTGAGTCGTCCGAGGCGACGATCCGGCGCGACATCGCCACGCTTCACATGCAGAAAAAGCTTCGTCGCGTGCGGGGCGGGGCGGAATCGATCACGCCGCCGCAATTCGTGGGACTGGCCGGACGCCCGTTCTCGCTGAACCAGACGCTGCGCATCGCGCAGAAGCGCGCCATTGCCAAGGCGGCGGTGGACCTGTGCGAGGACGGGGATCCCATCATCATCAACGGCGGCACCACGACGTTCCAGATGGTGCACCCGCTGGCCAACCGGCGCTGCCAGGTGTTCACCAACTCGTTCCCGATCGCCGAGCACCTGCTGAAGAATTCGAAGAACACGGTGATGCTGTCGGGGGGCACGATCTACCGCGAGCAGAACATCGTGCTCAGCCCGTTCGACAACGACGTGACCCGCAACTTCTATGCCCGGCGCATGTTCATGGGCTGCCAGGCCATCGGGCGGCTCGGCGTGATGGAGCAGGACCCCCTGATCATCCAGGCCGAGGAGAAGCTGATCGGGCAGGCGGACGAGGTCGTGATCCTGGTGGACAGCTCGAAGTTCAAGAAGCGCTCGAGCCTTATCCTGTGTCCGCTGGACCGCATCACGACCGTCATTACGGACGAAGGGATCGAGGACGCCCATGCTGCGCTTCTGGAGGCGGCGGGTGTCTCGCTGATCGTGGCGCGATCGGGCGCCGCGGAAGAGGAGGAGCCGAAGGCCGGATAGGCCGGGCTGCTCAAGGTTCACTGGGAGGAGAACAGACATGAAGACATTGACGAAACTGGCCGCGGGACTGTCGCTGGGCGCGGCGCTTTTAGGGTCGACCGCAGCCATGGCTCAGGACGACGACGTGCGCATCGCGCTTGTGGTGAAGTCGCTGGGCAACGGCTTTTTCGAGGCCGCGAACCGCGGGGCCGAGGAAGCGGCCGAAGAGATCGGCAACGTCGAAATCATCTATACCGGCCCGACCGACACGACCGCCGAGGGCCAGATCGAGGTGATCAACTCGCTCATTGCGCAGCAGGTGGACGCCATTGCCGTGTCGGCCAACGACCCCGACGCACTGGTGCCGGCCCTGAAGAAGGCGATGCAGCGCGGCATCACCGTGATCTCGTGGGACAGCGGCGTCGCGCCCGAGGGCCGTGAGATGCACCTGTCGCCGTCCTCGCACGAGCTGATCGGCCAGACCATCATCAAGCTTGCCGCGGACGAGTTGCCTGAAGGCGGCGACGTGGCGGTGCTGTCCGCAACCTCGACCTCGACGAACCAGAACATCTGGATCGAGGAAATGAACAAGGTCATGGACCAGTATCCCGACATCAACGTCGTGGCGACGGTCTACGGCGACGATCTGGCCGACAAGTCCTACCGCGAGGCGCAAGGCCTCATGCAGACCTATCCCGATCTCGACGCCATCATCGCGCCCACCTCGGTCGGCATCGTCGCCGCCGCGCAGGCCGTGGCGGATGCCGGCAAGATCGGTGAGGTGAACGTCACAGGGCTGGGCCTGCCCTCGGAAATGGCCGGCGCCGTCGAGAGCGGGGCGTCCAAGTCGTTCGCCATCTGGAACCCGGTCGATCTGGGCTATGCGACGACGTATCTGGCCTACAACCTCGCCACCGACCAGGCCGAGGCCGAGCCAGGCGCCGAGGTCGGCATGGGCCGGATGGGCAGCGCCACGTTGGACGACAACAACGAGGCGGCGATGTCCGAGCCGTTCAAGTACGACGCCAGCAACATCGACGAGTTCAAGAGCGTCTTCTGATTCCCTGCGGCGGGGCTCCGGCTCCGCTGCACCCCATTCGGGACGACACCACATGGCACCGAAGGACTACAGCCCGCGCGCAGCGGCCGACACGGCGGCGCCGGTGCTCGAACTGCGCGGCATCTCGAAAAGCTTTCCCGGTGTGAAGGCGCTGTCGGACGTGGCGCTGGAGCTGCGGCCGGGCGAGGTGACGGCGCTGATCGGCGAGAACGGCGCGGGCAAGAGCACGCTGGTGAAGATCCTCACCGGCATCTATCAGCCCGACGAAGGCGAGATCCGGGTTGATGGCGAGCCGATGCGCTTTGCCACGGCCACCGCGGCGGCCGACGCTGGCGTAACCGCGATCCACCAGGAAACGGTGCTGTTCGACGAACTTTCGGTGGGCGAGAACATCTTCCTCGGCCACGCCCCGCACACGCGGCTGGGGCTGATGGACTGGGCGCGGATGAACCGCGAGGCGACGGCGATCCTCGACCGCGTCGGCGCACGGATCGACCCGACGATCCCGCTGCGCGAGCTGGGCATCGCCAACAAGCACCTCGTCGCCATCGCTCGCGCCCTGTCGGTCGAGGCGCGCGTGGTGGTGATGGACGAGCCGACGGCGGCGCTGTCGCAGAAAGAGATCGAGGAGCTTTACGAGCTGGTCGAGCGGCTGAAGGCCGAAGGAAAGGCGATCCTCTTCATCAGCCACAAGTTCGACGAGGTCTTCCGCATCGCCGATCGCTACACCGTCTTCCGCGACGGAGAGATGGTGGGCGCCGGGCGGCTGGACGAGACGAGCGAGGATCGGCTGGTGGAGCTGATGGTCGGCCGCTCGGTCGACCAGATCTTCCCCCAGCGCCACCCGGTTCTGGGCGGCGAGGTGCTCAAGGTCGTCGGCTACTCGCACCCGACCGAGTTCGCGGACATCAACTTCACGCTGCGCAAGGGCGAGATTCTGGGCTTCTACGGCCTCGTCGGCGCGGGCCGGTCCGAGTTCATGCAGGCGCTTTTCGGTGTGACGCGGCCTTCGAAAGGCGCGATCCGGATCGACGGCAAGGTGGCGGTGATCCGTTCCCCGACCGAGGCCATCGCGCAGGGCATCGTCTATGTGCCAGAGGATCGGGGCAAGCAGGGCGCGATCACCGCGCTGCCGATTTTTCAAAATGTGACGCTGCCGTCGCTCGACCGCACGTCGCGCAGCGGGTTTCTGCGGATGGCCGAGGAGTTTCGACTGGCGCGGGAGTACACGCAGCGGCTGGACCTGCGGGCGGCTTCGCTGGATCAGGACGTGGGCAACCTGTCGGGCGGCAACCAGCAGAAGGTGGTGATCGCCAAGTGGCTGGCCACCAAGCCCAAGGTCATCATCCTGGACGAGCCGACCAAGGGCATCGACGTCGGAAGCAAGGCGGCCGTGCACGAGTTCATGGCCGAGCTCGCCGCCGAGGGCCTGTCGGTCATCATGGTCAGCTCCGAAATTCCGGAAATCCTAGGCATGTCCGACCGCGTCATCGTGATGCGCGAGGGGCGCATGGCGGCGGAGTACGACCGGGCCGATCTGACGCCCGAGACGTTGGTGCGCGCCGCAGCGGGACTGGAGGAAGCCGCATGATCGCGAAGTTCCTGAAATCGCGCGAGGCGATCCTGCTCGCCGCCGTCATCGCGCTCATCCTGCTGGTGGAGACGCGGTTCGCAGGCTTCGCGGCCCCGTCGAATTTGGCGGGCGTGTTCAACGACACCTCCATCCTGATCATCCTGGCGCTGGGGCAGATGGCGGTGATCCTGACCAAGTGCATCGACCTCTCGCTCGCCTCGAACCTTGCGCTGACGGGCATGGTCGTGGCGATGATCAACGCCACCGCGCCCGGCGTGCCGGTGATCGCCCTGATCGCGCTGGCCATCGGCATGGGCGTGGTGATGGGGATGTTCAATGGCATCCTGGTCTGGAAGCTCGACATTCCGCCCATCGTGGTGACGCTGGGCACGCTGACGATTTATCGCGGGGTCATCTTCCTGATCTCGGATGGGGCCTGGATCAACGCGCACGAGATGAGCGGCGGCTTCAAGGCCTTCCCCCGCGCCGAATTCCTGGGC
This sequence comes from Tranquillimonas alkanivorans, assembly GCF_900115595.1. Taxonomy (GTDB): domain Bacteria; phylum Pseudomonadota; class Alphaproteobacteria; order Rhodobacterales; family Rhodobacteraceae; genus Tranquillimonas; species Tranquillimonas alkanivorans. Next base: position 103,314 of record NZ_FOXA01000006.1, on the reverse strand, counting down.
CTGCCCGTCCTGTCCTGGATCGCGCTTCTGATCGTCGGGCTGTTCGTGGTGCTGATCGGGCGGACGGGGCTAGGCCGCGCCTTCTATGCCGTGGGTGGCAACCCGCACGCGGCGGTCTATACCGGTATCTCGGTCGGCTTCACGCGCTTCATGGCTTTCACCATCGCAGGCGGGCTGGCCGGGCTGTGCGGGTATCTCTGGGTGTCCCGGTATGCCGTGGCCTATGTCGACGTGGCGGGTGGCTTCGAGCTCGACGTGGTCGCGGCCTGCGTGATCGGGGGCATCTCGATCGCGGGCGGCATCGGCACGGTGGGCGGAGCGGTCCTGGGGGCGCTGTTCCTGGGCGTTATCAAGAACGCGCTGCCCGTCGCCGGTATCTCGCCCTTCTGGCAACTCGCCATCTCGGGCGCGGCCATCATCATCGCGGTCGCCTTCAACGCGCGCGGCGAGCGCAGCAAGGGCCGCGTCATCCTCAAATCGGCGGAGCATGCGCAATGAGCCTGAGCGAAGGAACCCGCCCCCGCCACGTCCCCGACCGGCTGACCAGCCGCAGCCAGCGGGTGCTGCGCTCGTGGGAGGCGCTGCTGATCGGCGTGGCCGTCCTGATCTTCATCGCCAACACGCAGGCCAGCCCCTATTTTCTGAATCCCTGGAACCTGAGCGACGCGACCTTCAACTTCACCGAGAAGGCGATGATCGGCTTCGCGATGGCGCTCCTGATCATCTCGGGCGAGATCGACCTGAGCGTGGCGGGGATCATCGCGCTCGCCTCGACCGCGATGGGCTACGCGCTTCAGTTCGGCATCGGCACGCCGGGGCTAGTGGCAATCGGGCTGGGTGTCGGATTGCTCTGCGGCGCGTTCAACGGGGTGCTGGTGACGCGGCTGGGCCTGCCGTCGATCGTCGTCACCATCGGCACCATGAGCCTGTTCCGCGGGATCGCCTATATCGTCCTCGGCGACGAGGCTTATAACGGCTATCCCTCCAGCTTCGCGTATTTCGGGCAGGGCTATGTGTTCTGGGTGATCAGCTTCGAACTGGTCGTCTTCCTGATCCTTGCCTTGATCTACGGCATCCTGCTGCACGCGACCAACTTCGGACGGCGCATCTATGTCATCGGCAACAACCCGACGGCGGCCGTCTTCTCGGGCGTCCGGGTGCAGCGCATCAAGATGACGCTGTTCCTGCTGACCGGCCTGATGTCCGGGGTCGCTGCCATCTGCCTGACCTCGCGCCTGGGCTCCACCCGGCCCTCCATCGCCTATGCCTGGGAGCTGGAAATCGTGACGATGGTGGTGCTGGGCGGGGTGTCGATCCTTGGCGGGTCAGGCTCGATCCTGGGCGTCGTGATCGCGGCGCTGGTGATGGGGATGGTGACCTTCGGTCTGGGCCTGCTGAACGTGCCGGGCATCGTCATGTCGATCTTCATCGGTGCGCTTCTGATCGGAGTGATCGCCCTTCCCCGACTGATCGCGCTTCTGCGCGCGCGGAGGGCGTGATGGAGAAGTACGCGTTCAGGATGAAGCTCTTCCCGGGGCAGGAGGCCGAGTACAAGCGCCGCCACGACGAGATCTGGCCGGAGCTGTCGGAGCTTCTGCGCGAGGCCGGCGTGCGCGACTATTCCATCCATCTCGACCGCGAGACCTCGACCTTGTTCGCCGTGCTTTGGCGGCCCGAGGATCACGGGATGGACGCGCTGCCCGACCACCCGGTGATGCGGCGCTGGTGGGCGCACATGGCCGGCATCATGGAAACGCATCCGGACAACGAGCCGGTGGCGGTCCCGCTCGAGACCGTCTTCCATATGGAGTGACCATGTCCCGCGTTGCAGTCCTCGACATCGGCAAGACGAACGTGAAGGTCGCCGTCGTCGACACGGCCAGCGGCGCGGAGGTCGCGGTGCGCAAGATGCCCAACCGCGTTCGCCCGGGCCCGCCGTACCCACACTACGATACCGAGGCGCACTGGGCATTCCTGTTGCGCTCATTGCAGGAGCTGGGGGCGGAGCACGAACTTGGCGCCATTGCGGTCACGACCCACGGCGCCACCGGCGTGCTGATCGACGCGGACGGCGCACTTGCTTTGCCGGTGATCGATTACGAGCATGACGGCCCGGACCGGCTGGCCGCCGAGTATGACGCCCTGCGACCTTCGTTCGAGGAGACGGGCACGCCGCGCTTGCCGTGCGGCCTCAACCTCGGTGCGCAGCTCTTCTGGCAGATGCGGACGTTCCCCGAGGCCGAGAACGCGGCGACCTTCCTGACTTATCCGCAATACTGGTCGTGGCAGCTGACCGGCGTCGCGGCGGTCGAGGCGACATCGCTCGGTTGCCACACCGATCTGTGGGCACCGGATCGGGGGAGCTTCTCGTCGCTCGTGGACGGGATGAACTGGCGGCGTCTCATGCCCCCGGTGCGCAAGGCGACCGAGGTGCTGGGCCCGCTCCGCCCAGACCTGGTGCTGGAGCTGGGCCTGCCGGAGTTGCCGGTCCTCTGTGGCATCCACGACAGCAACGCCTCGCTCTACCCGCACCTGCTACGTCGCGAGCCTCCCTTCTCGGTCGTCTCGACCGGCACCTGGGTGGTCTGCATGGCCGTCGGCGGGCGGACGGTGCGGCTGGACCCGACGCGCGACACGCTGGTCAACGTCAATGCGCTGGGAGATCCAGTGCCGTCGGCGCGCTTCATGGGTGGGCGCGAGTATGAATTGGTCCGCCGCGGGCGCGAGCTGACCTGTTCCGAAGACGACGTTGCGCGCGTGCTCGAGGACGGCGTGATGCTGCTTCCGGCGGTCGAACCCGGCTCCGGCCCCTTCCGCGGGCGCCAGCGACGCTGGACGCGTGAGCCGGAGGACGAAGGGCAAGAGGCGGCGGCGCTCGGCTTTTACCTCGCGCTGATGACGGCCACCTGTCTGGTCACGATCGGCGCCGAGGGGCCGTGCGTCGTGGAGGGTCCCTTCGCGGCCAGCGGAGAATATCTGAAAATGCTGGCCGCTGCCACGGGGCGGCCAGTCATTCCTTCGTTCGGCATCACCGGCACCGCAGCGGGGGCCGCCCTCTTGTCCTCCAGTACCCCGAACCGAGTGGCGCAGGATGCGAACGAGGTTATGCCGTCAAAGGCTCTTGCGGCGTATGCCGACGCCTGGCTGACCGCGGTGGCACAAGGTTGTACGCTCTGACACAGCGGAACCGCTGCCGTCTGGCACGCTTCCCATTTTCTGAGCAGCCAGCTTCCTTCCGCGAGCGAGCCTGTGGTTCGGACGACATGCTAACGTGACGTGGAACGCATCCGAGCGTACCCGGAGAACGACTCGAGCTCGCAGCTTTGCCTAGGAGCAGGTCTGGGATCGGCCGGTCGCCGCGCGCTTTGCCATGGCAGACGCGGCCGCACGCGCCTGCCTCCAATCGCAGGAGCGTCGCGGACTTCAGCGTTCAGCCGTCGTAGTCCTCGTCCGAGACTTTCTCCATCCAGGTGACGGGGCTGCCGTCGATGCTTTCCTGAATGGCGATGTGGCTCATCGCCGTGTCGGGCGCCGCGCCGTGCCAGTGCTTTTCGCCGGCGGGGAACCAGACGACGTCGCCTTGCGAGATCTCCTCAACCGGGCCGCCCTCGCGCTGGACACGGCCCCGGCCGAAGGTGACGATCAGGGTCTGGCCGGCCGGGTGCGTGTGCCAGGCGGTGCGGGCGCCGGGCTCGAAGGTGACGTGGGCGCCCGAGGTGCGCCCCGGCTCTTCCGCCTGGAACAGCGGGTCGAGGCGAACGGTGCCGGTGAAGTACTCCTCGGGCCCGGGATTGGAGGGATTGGTGCCTGCGCGGGTGATCTTCATGATGGTCCTTTCCCTGCGCGATCAGCGCAGCTTGTCGAAACGATAGGTGAGGGCGGGTCCGCCGGGTTGGCCATAGGCCAGTTCCGCCGTGACCATGGCGAAGGGTTCGACGAAGCGGGCGGTGCGCAGCGGCCCGGCCTCCAGCGGGTCGAACCCGATGTCGCGGATGAGGCTTCCGGCTACGTCCTTCGCGCCGACGTCGTCGCCGCAGACCAGCAGGTGCGGGCGCGGCGTCTGGTCCTTGCGCGCGAAGACCGGGTCGAAGCTCTCCGACGGGCTGGTGTTGAAGCACGATACCCAACGGGCGTCCGGGCGCCTCGCGGCCAGTTGCTCGGCGCCCGAGATGGTCGTGCCGACGACGAGGTCGGTGTTGCTGTCGTCGAGCGGCACGCAGCAGTTCAGAACGACCTGGCCGGTCATGAGGCCTGCCTGCTGCAGCACGTCGTCCACCCGCGACCAGTGCACCGCGAGGAGGATCGCTTCCGCGTCCTCCACCGCCTCGGCCACGCTGCCATGCGTCGCGCCGCTGTCACGGGCGAGCCGCTCGAGCTTCCCGGTACTGCGGGAATAGGCGAAGGTCACGTCGTGACCGCAGGCGGCCCAGAGGCGGCCGAGCGTGCCGCCCATCAGGCCCGATCCGAGAATGGCGATCTTCATGGGCTCTCCTTGTGCGGGTCCGGCGGGGGAGGCCCCGCCGGGCCCGCCTTTACTCCGCGCGGCTCTGGAAGACCTCCTTGGCGACCGGCATCGCCGAGAAGACCTTGGGCCAGCCGGTGTAGAACGCCAGGTGCGAGAGCATCGCGCCCGCCTCGTCCTGCGTCAGGCCGTTGTCCATGGCGCGGTTGAGGTGGAAGGTCATCTGCTCGGCCTGGCCGGTGGCGATCAGCGAGGCGACGGTCACGAGGCTGCGGTCGCGCGGTTCGAGCGCCGGGCGCAGCCACAGGTCGCGGAAGAGAAGCGCCTCGGTGTTGTCCACGACGCCCTGGCTGACCTCGCCATAGGTGCTCTGCACCGTCTCCCGCCGCGCGGCTTCGGCCTCTTCGTCGAGCGGAAGAAGCTCGGGTTCGACCGCGGGCAATGCGTCGGCGGCGACGCCGCGCGCCTCGTAGATGGGGGCGACGGCCTCGGCGGCGGCGGTGGCGTTGCCCCAGCCCGAGTAGAAGGCGAGGTGGGTGATCGTCTCGGACAGCTCGGCCGGCTTGACGCCGGCGTCGAGCGCGAGCGCGGCGTGCTCGGACAGGTTGCCGGTCTCGTTGCGGGACATCAGCGCCGCGAAGGTGACGAGGGCGCGGTCGCGGGCGGAGAGCGTCTCGTCCTGCCAGACGTCGCCGAAGAGGGCATTCTCGGAGTAATTTTCCAGCGCGGGCGCAACTTGGCCCACGGCGTCGGGCAACGTGCTCGCGGCGTCCTGCGCGGTGGCGGCGGTGGCCACGAGGGCCATGGCCGAGGCGGCGAGATACGTCTTCATCGGAAACTCCTTTGGCGTGGGTAGCGGTTGCCCGACCAATGTGGAGCACGAGGCACGCGGCTTAATGCCCCGACGGGTCAAGCCACTCATGACGGCGCCTCATGAATGCTCAGCCCTTCTCGCGCAGCGCGTTCAGCACCACCTCGAAGGCCGAGGACGGGCGCTGCCGGCTGGGATAATAGAGGTGGAAGCCCGGAAAATAGGGCGAGTAGTCCTCAAGACAGGTGCGCAGCGCACCCGAGGCGAGAGGCTCGGCTGCCAGCCGTTCCGGAACCAGCGCCAGCCCGTGCCCGTCCGTCGCCGCCCGCAGCACCGGGTTGATGGTGTTAAAGCAAGTTTGGCCCTGCACCTTGACGCGGATCTCGTTGCCGTCCGGGTCCTCGAACTCCCACGCGTAAAGGGCGCCGTGGGTGGACAGGCGCAGGTTGACGCAGCGGTGATCCGTCAGGTCCTGCGGCGTCTCCGGGGTGCCGGCGTGGTCGAAGTATTCCGGCGCGCCGACACACACCATCCGCTCGTCCGGGCCGATCCGCATCGAGATCATCCCCTCGCTCACCTGCTCGCCATAGCGCACGCCGGCATCGCACTGGGAGTCGGCGAGGTCGGTGTAGCCGTAGTCCATGACGAACTCGACATTGACCGACGGATGCTCCTTGAGCACCGGCGAAAGCTTGGGCCAGAGCAGGCTCTCGATGGCGTATTCCACCGCGACGATGCGCACCGTGCCGCTGGGCTGGTCGCGCGCGTCGTTGAGCGCCTGGAGCCGCGCTTCGATCTTCTCGAAGCACGGGTTCAGCGTGGCCAGCAGGTCCTCACCTTCAAGCGTCGGCGCGACCGAGCGGGTCGTGCGCGTCAGGAGCCGCAGGCCCAGGCGCTGCTCGAGCGCCTTGATCGTGTGGCTCAGTGCCGACTGCGACACGTTCAGCCGAGCCGCCGCGCGCGTGAAGCTGCGCTCTTCGGCCACGGCGGCCAGCGCGATGAGGTCGTTGATGTTCTCGCGGAGCATGAGGGAGGCCCTGATCTGCCTGTCGAGGAGCATGGTTGTCCCTCAGCTTATATGCGCACGGCTCGTGCGATCCATGGATTATGCAGATCCGAGATACTAAGGCGCGATGCGCACGAACCTGTCGCGCGCGGCGCGAACACCGAAGAGCGGCGGTGTGCCCCGCCTGGCCCATCCACCGCTCATCACAAATCAATCCAGGTATTCCTCGTCGGTCACGTGCTGGCCCCAGAGGACGGCCTCGCCGTCGACGGCCTTCTGGATAGCGTAGTGCGTCACGGCCGTGGTGTCCGTCGCGCCGTGCCAGTGCTCGACGTCCGGTGGGCACCAGACGACGTCGCCGGCGCGCATGACCGTCTTCTCGCCGTCACGCTCCTGCGTCCAGCCGACGCCGTCGGTCACCACGAGCATCTGGCCGGCGGGGTGCGTGTGCCAGGCCGAGCGGGCGCCGGGCAGGAACGTCACTTCTCCCGCACTGACATCGGCCATCTCGGGCGGGAACACCGGGGCGATGTGGGCGGTGCCGGTGAAGGTCTCTGCGCTGCCAATCCGGCCGCCGAGCGCATCGGCGCGGGTGATGGTCTGGGACCGGGCGAAGGCCGCCGGGGCGACCAGCGCGAGGGCGAGGGTAAGTCCGAGGGTCCGTGTCATGTCGTCTCCTTGCATCCGAGAGGCGGCCGGACAGCCGACGGCGTCCGGTGCCGCTGTCATCGAGTTTAGCGCTGGCCCCCAGCCAGATAATGCCCATGAGCCGGGACGCATCCATGAGGAGCATTCATGGACGCGCGGGTCGCCAGATGCCGTTTTGACGGGATGCCGATTGATGAGCAGCACTCATGATTGGCAGAAACACGCGGGGGCTAATCCGCTGCGGGGCAGCGGTTAAATCACCGGCATGATCGCGACGACGAGACAAAGGATGCCGGGCTCGCCCGACGCACGTTCGGCTCTGGCCTTCGCGTTAACTCTCGCCGCAGCTCCGGCCGCGGCGGAACCACGGGAGACCGTCATGACGCAGATCCTGGTATCCGTCGGGGACGAGGTACTTTTCGCCACGCTCAACGACACGCCAGCGGGGCGGGATTTCGCCGCGCTGCTGCCGCTCGAGCTGACGCTGACCGACTACCACGGGATCGAGAAGGTCGCGGGCCTGCCGCGAGAACTCGATACGACGGGGGCGCCGGACAGCTACGCGCCGGCGGCGGGCGACATCACGCTCTACGCGCCGTGGGGCAACCTCGCGATCTTCTACAAGCCGTTCCAGACCTCTCGCGGGTTGGTCCGGCTCGGCGCATTCGACGGACCGATCGACGCGCTGGTCCGGGACGGCGACATTCCGGTTCGCATCGAAGCGGCCGACTGAAAATCAATCTTGACGCACAGGCGCGGGCGGTCACTCGGGCCGCACTGCCCTGCGCTCAACATCCAAGGAGAAAACCATGACCGATAACATCACCGGCAAAGTTATTGTCATCACCGGCGCCTCGAGCGGCATGGGCGAGGCGACCGCCCGTGACCTCGCCGCCAAGGGCGCGAAAGTCGCGCTTGGCGCCCGCCGCGTTGAGCGGCTGGAGGCCATCGTGTCCGACATCAAGGACGCAGGCGGTGAGGCCGTGGCCGTCGCGACCGACGTCACCAAGTGCGAGGATGTCCAGAAACTGGTCGATACCGCGAAAGAGGCGTTCGGCCGCGTCGACGTGATCTTCAACAACGCGGGCCTCATGCCGCTCTCGCCGATGGAGAGCCTGAAGATCGACGAGTGGGACCAGATGGTCGACGTCAACGTGAAGGGCACGCTCTATGGCATCGCCGCGGCCCTGCCGGTCTTCAAGGAGCAGAAATCCGGCCATGTCATCAACGTCTCGTCGGTCTACGGGCACAAGGCCGTCGCCACGGGCGCGGTCTATTGCGGCACGAAGTTCGCCGTCCGCGCCATCTCGGAGGGCCTGCGCCAGGAGGTGAAGGATTACAACGTGCGCGTCACGGTGATCTCGCCCGGCGCGGTGGACACCGAGCTGACGAGCCACATCTCCGAGCCCGAGCTGGGCGACCAGGTGCGCGGCTTCGTCAAGGACATCGCGGTGCCCGCCAGCACCATGGCCGACATGGTCGCCTTCGCCGTCTCGCAGCCCGAGAACGTGGACGTCAACGAGATTCTGTTCCGCCCAACCGTCCAGCCCGTCTGAGGAAGAATAGACCGAAGAGTCGTCCTGTAGATGCACCGCCTGCCGCAAGGACGCGGCAGGCGTTATTTTTCGAACTCGGGCTACGGCCGCGAGCACGGCGGCTTCGCCATGAAAGGGTTCGTCGACGCCAAGTCCATCTACCTGATGGACTGACGGATCTCCCGCTGGCGCCGCGGCGGCAGCCGCACTGCCGCGGCCGTGCGGGCGCGATCGGCTGAACGGCCGCGTCCCCGTCGGGCAAGTCGCCTGCGATCGAGAATGACGGCCTCGCGCTCTGCGGCCGTTCGATCTTCCAACGGGAATCGGCGGCTGCTCCCGGCGGACCCCACCGGCTTCATGCGATGCTCTATGAGGGTTCAAGGTATTCTCTTCCAACACTGATGATGCGACATGCAGCAGCGCCGGCGCGCCTTATATTGTCGCCGGGCCGTCAGAGCTGTGCCGCCGCGGGGACGTCCAGACCCATACTGTGCGCCTGATCCGCCAAGGCCCGGCGTACCTCGCTCAGAACCACCGAGCGGGACGACACCTGCCGCTGGACAAGCCCGATCCTTCGAATGATCGGTCCGTTCGCGAAAGGGCGCGTGATGATGGCATAGGATGCTTCTTCGGGTATCGCGCTCTTGGGCACGACCGAGGCACCGAGCCCCGCAAGCACGCACCCGATGACCGACGGCATCGTGTTCACGACTGCTACCTCCCGAGGCTCGATGCCGAGGCGTGCCAGTTCCACGTCGATCTGCCGAGCAAGTGGCACTTTCGTCTCGTAGCGTATGAACGGCAGCCGCGTGAGCAGCGTCTCCGGCGGTTCCGACTCCCATTCCTTCGGGGCTATGAGCAGAAGAGGCTCGGCCAGCAGAAGGTGCCACGAAAGCCCTGCCGGCAGTTCGACATGTTCTGCAACCACGGCCGCGTCCAGCCGCCCGGCTGCAACGTCCGAGAGGATCGCTTCGGACATGCCGACGGTCAGGTGAAACGACAGGTCGGGGTGTACGTGCCGGACCGCGGCAAAAGCGGCAGGCACCAAGCGCCTCGAAAGTGTGCGGATCGACCCGATCTTGAGCACTCCGCCGGTGCTGCCGCCTGAAACGGTCTGGCGCGCCTCCGTCATGATCTGAACGACCTGGCGGGCTGCCCGCACGACCTCTTCGCCCTTGGCATTCAGCAGCGGCGGCCGCCGCGTTCTGTCGAACAGCACCACGCCCAGTTCCGCTTCAAGGGCTTGAATTTGCTGACTAACCGCAGACGGCGTGAGGTTCACGATTTCTGCCGATGCCGCGAAGCTGCGAGTGTCTGCCACAGCGATCAACGTCTTGAGCTGACGGAGGTCCATGGGACATTTGTTAAGAATTCCTTAATCAAACCGCAAGGACTATTCGCTTTCTGCAGGGAAGCTTCGGTTCTAAGCCTGGATGCACAGAAAAAAGATCATCCAAAGGGAGCTACGCATGACCTTCGTCAAGACCATAGCCGCGGGCCTCGGACTCGCGGTCGCAACGGCAGCAGCGCAGCCTGTCCTGGCGCAGGACTATCCCGAACGTCCGGTGGAATTCATCGTGCCTTGGTCGCCGGGCGGAGGAAGCGACACGCTGATGCGGATCGTCTCGAACAACATCCCGGAGTACCTGGGGGTTGAGATGCCGATCATCAACATGCCGGGCGTCGGCGGCACGGTTGGATTGAAGGAAGCATCGCGGCGGGACGCAGACGGCTACACCGCCGCGCAGATCCACGAGGGCCTGCTGACGGCGTCCATCACCGGACTGACAGATCTGACATGGCAGGATTTCGAGCCGGTCGCGCTGATGACGGCGTCTCCCCAGTTCCTCGTGACGAATGCTGACCAACCCTATTCAACGATGGACGAGTTCGTGGAATACGCGCGGGAAAACCCGGGCGAGGTGACCATCGGCGTCACGCTGGGCGGGGTGCCGCATCTGCATGCTGCGATGATCGAGGATGCCTATGACCTTGAGCTGAAGTACGTGGGATACGAAGGCACGGGCGAACGCATCCGCGCTCTGGTGGGCGGCAACCTCGACGTGGCCATCGGGGACGTGTCCTCTGCAGGCCAGTTCGTCGAGAACGGCGATCTGACCTTCCTCGCCACCGGGGCGCCGGAGCGTCTCGCGCAAGCTCCCGACGTGCCAACCTTCAAGGAACTCGGGACCGACCTGGACCTGGCGGTCACGCGCGGAATCGTGATGCCCAAGGGGTCCCCCGACGAGGCGCAGGCCACCCTTGAAGAGGCACTGCGTCAGTTGTCCGAGGACGAAGCCTTCGTCGAGCAGGTCAACAACGCAGGCGCCGAAGTGCAATTCCGGGGGCAGGAGGAGTACACCGAGTACCTGCAGAACCTGTCCGAAACGGTCGACCGTCTGGCCGCGGTGCTCGCGCCGTGAGCCACGACGGACAGGCAGATCGGAAAACGGAGTCGGGCGAAATCGCCCGGCTTCTTTCCTACGCCGTACTTCTTGCCGTCTCGGTCGGGCTTTTCTGGGAGGCTTCCACCATCCCGACCTCGCGCTTCGAGGTGCTGGGCGCGGGGGCCTTCCCCATGCTCGTCCACGGCGTCCTCATCCTTCTTCTGCTGAGCGCCATCATCGGGTCGTTGCGACAGTTGCCGCGGCACGCCTATGCCCGTTTCGCGTCGGATTTCGGCGATTGGGCGAAGGCACGGCGTCTGGTGTTCGTGCTGTTCCTCTGCCTCGGCCTCTACCTCTCCGCACTTCCGATCGTCGGTTACCCGGCTGCCACCTTCGTCTTCCTCGCGGTGCTGCAGCTCTGGTTCGCTCCCAAGACGAAAACGGCGGCAATCATCGTGCTGTTTCTCGCGATCGTCTTCTCGCTCGGACTGAACTGGCTCTTCGCCGAGGTCTTCAACGTCTTCCTTCCCCGGGGTTCCTGACACATGGAGATGTTCCTTCAGGGAGCGGCCGAGGTGCTTTCGGCTCCCACGCTCCTTTACATGCTGATCGGGTCGATCGCCGGCATCATCGCGGCGGCGATCCCCGGCTTCACCGTCACCATGGCCATCGTGCTGACCCTGCCGCTGACGTTCGCCATGGAGCCGTTGCAGGGCATATCGGTGATGCTCTCGGTCTATGTCGGTGGCTACACCGGCGGCCTTATATCCGCCGCGCTGCTGGGCATCCCCGGCACGCCTTCGGCGGTGGCGACGACGTTCGATGCCTTTCCGATGTCCCGCAACGGCGAGCCCGGCCGCGCGCTTTCCATCGGCGTCTGGGCGTCCTTCTTCGGCACGATCATCTCCACCCTGGTCTTGATCGTGGCCGCGCCGCCGCTGGCGATCTTCGCCGTGCGCCTGGGCCCATGGGAGTATTTCTCGCTCATTGTCTTCGCGCTGAGCATCGTGGCGAGCCTCGTGGGCAATTCGCTTCAGCGTGGCCTGATTGCCGCACTCATCGGCCTGGCGATGTCCACTGTCGGCACCGATCCGATCCTGGGCCGCCCGCGATTCGATTTCGGGCTCGAAGTTCTAGCCGCAGGCCTGCCCTTCCTGGTGGTGCTCATCGGTATCTTCGCAATCTCGCAGCTCGCGTCCGAGGTTGAGGATGCGAGGGCAATCCAGAAGGGCGAAAAGCTCGTTCAGGGAGAGATCGATTTCAAGACGTGGCAGGTGATGCGCGAGGTCGTGATGCGGCCAGTGAACCTGATCCGCTCTTCCATCGTCGGCGTCCTCATCGGGGCGCTTCCCGGCGCCGGGGGTTCGATCGCCAACCTCGTGGCCTATGATCAGGCCAAGCGCGCGTCGAAGACGCCCGACGAGTTTGGCAAGGGCATCGCGGATGGCGTTGTGGCATCCGAGTCCGGCAACTCCGCGACGGCCGGCGGCGGCCTTATCCCTTTGATCGCGCTCGGCATCCCGGGCTCGGCGGTGGATGCCATCCTGATGGCATCGCTCATGGTGCATGGCATCTCGGTCGGCCCGCGCCTCATCATGGACAACGCCGACCTCGTGTACGGCATGTTCGTCGCGATGGCGGTGGCGAGTTGCATGATGCTCGTCGTTTGCATCGTGTCGATGCGTGCGTTCCTGCGCGTGGCGGAGGTGCCGAAGTGGGCCATGGTGCCGGTGGTGCTGGTGTGCTGCGTGGTCGGGGCCTTTGCTCTGAACAATCGCGTCACAGACCTCTACCTCCTCGGTGCGGTGGGCCTTCTGGGTTACGCGCTGCGGGCACTCGACTATCCTCTCGCGCCGCTGGTGCTGGGCGTGATCCTGGGCCCGATCGCCGAGACGAACTTGCGCCGCGCGCTGATGACCGACGCCGACTGGACGCTCTTCCTGACCCGTCCGGTCAGCCTCCTTTTCCTGATCGCAGGGCTGGCCTCCGTGGCCTGGGCGGTCCGCAGCCATCTGAAGGGGAGAACACAACGACAAGCACAGAAGGAGAAGACCCCATGACCTTTCGCCATGATGCGCTGTATGCTTCGCGGCGGTCGCCGGTTCTGGCGGACAATGTCGTCGCGACGTCGCAGCCGCTTGCGGCGCAGGCGGGGCTTTCGGTGTTGTCGCGTGGCGGCAACGCGGTAGACGCCGCGATTGCCGCGGCGGCGGTTCTGACGGTAGTGGAGCCGACTGGTAACGGGCTTGGATCCGACGCTTTCTGCATCCTGTGGGACGGTGAGCGCCTGCACGGGCTCAACGCCTCCGGCGCCTCGCCGGCGGCCTGGACGCCCGAGCGCTTCGCAGGCCGCGCGGCCATGCCGGCCGCCGGATGGGACAGTGTCACCGTGCCCGGGGCCGTCAGTGCCTGGCGCGCCCTGTCCGAACGCTTCGGGACGCTCGATCTGTCAGCCCTGCTCGCCCCAGCGGCTCGATATGCCGAAGAAGGGTTCGTCGTGTCGCCCGTCATCGCCGCGCTGTGGCAACGCGGCGCCGAGAAGCTCGGCGACCAGCCCGGCTTCGCCGAGGCTTTCCTGCCCGGCGGCCGCGCCCCGCGCGCCGGCGAAAGGTTTAGCAATCCTGCACAGGGCCGCAGTCTGCGGGCAATTGCCGAAACCGGTGGAAGGTCGTTCTACGAAGGCGAACTGGCCGAGAAGATGATTGCGCACGCGGCGTCGCACGGGGCCGCTCTGACGCTCGACGATCTGGCCGCCCATGAGCCCGAGTGGTGCGGCACGATCTCGAGCGGCTTCGACGGGAACGACCTGCACGAGATCCCGCCGAACGGGCAGGGGATCGCCGCGCTCATGGCGCTCGGCATGCTAGAGCATACGCCCATACGCGACCACGGGCCGGATGACGCGCTGGCGTTGCATCTGCAGATCGAGGCGATCAAGCTCGCCTTCGCGGACCTGCACGCTTACGTTGCGGATCAGCGCCATATGACCCAGGCCTCCGTCGAGGATCTGCTGAACCCGGATTACCTCAAGCGACGCGCCTCTCAAATCTCTTCGCATCACGCGCAGGAGCCGGGACCTGGCGCGCCGAAGGCCGGGGGTACGGTCTATCTCACCGTCGCCGACGCCTCGGGAATGATGGTCTCCTTCATCCAGTCGAATTACGCGGGCTTCGGCTCGGGTGTCGTCGTCCCCGGCACCGGCATCAGCTTGCAGAACCGGGGAGCCGGTTTCGCACTGCAGCCCGGTCATCCGAATGAGGTCGGACCGCGCAAACGCCCATTCCACACCATCATTCCGGGGTTTCTGATGAAGCACGGACAGCCGGAGATGAGCTTCGGCGTGATGGGCGGCCCCATGCAGGCGCAGGGACACGTGCAAATGGTCCTTCGCACGCAGCTCTGGGATCAGGATGTCCAGACGGCAGCGGACGCGCCACGCTGGCGCTTCGTCGAAGGGCGCAAAGTCGCCTGCGAAGAGGCGCTGCCGCACGCCACCCGTGAAGCGCTCTGCGATCTCGGCCATCGCATAACGGTGGAAGCTCCCGACAGCGCCTTCGGCTTCGGCGGCGCGCAGCTTGTGCGCCGCCTCCCCGGCGGCGGCTACATGGCGGGCTCCGATCCCAGAAAGGACGGGCTCGCGGTGGGCTTCTGACCGCTGCGGCTGGTTCAGGATCACGCGCCTGCCGCTGCGGAGCTGAGGCTTCGCGTCCGCCGGCAAGCCATAGGGCTGCCGGCGAGACAGGTGTGTAAGGATCAGAGCGTCGCCTCGAGAGTAACGAAGCAGGCGCGGCCGGGCTCGTTCGACGGGCAGAAGCCTGCGCCGACCGCAACGCCGGCTGCGCCGCCGCTTCCGGAGCCCCGCCAATCGAGGACAAGTCGACGCAGTCGCGCCACGCGCTTGCGCTAACACCCGGCGGCACGTCCTGTGGTTACACAAGCGGTGCGCGCGTCGGGCGCAGCCGAATGCGTTTCCTTTCAATGCCCTTCGGCAAAGTTGTCGCGGAAATTTACAGCGCCGGCGCAGACTTCGAAAATGCTTTTACAGAAAAGGGCAGCTGGGTAGGGGGGTTACGTATCTTTTTGCCCGTATTTTACGTATCACTTTCTCGCAGGGAAGCGCGGTCCGCCGGGTCGTGCTGCCGGTGTCGGACAGCTTCGGAGGAGAGCCGCCGCACCCCGGATCCTGGAGGAGGAGGTTCACCATGAACAGCGAAGCGAAGTTCGAAAACGCCGTCTCTCCACCGCCGCAGAACGTCGGGGGCGCAACCACCCCGATGCCGAGACTCCGGCGCGGAATTATCGCGACGGCGTTGCTGGCCTCGTGGGATTTCGCAGCCGGCAGATCATGCGCCGAAACCTGCCCGGGATCTCCAAGTACGACAAACGGAGCCACGGCGACGCCTCGCGGCCTGCGGACATGGCAGTGGGCGGCGTGCCGATCGACAACCTAATGAATGGGGAGTGACGCCGATGGACGGCAGAGGTTACGCACAGCAGGCCCCGGCCTTCATTCTTCTCGGACCGCCGGGGGCCGGCAAGGGCACCCAGGCGCGCAAGCTGCAGGAGAGCTTCGGACTGGTCCAGCTGTCCACCGGCGACCTGTTACGCGCCGCCGTGGCCGAGGGGACCAAGGCCGGGCGCACGGCAAAGGCTGTGATGGAGGCGGGAGAGCTGGTCTCGGACGAGATCGTCATCGCCATCCTCGACGACCGGCTCGACAAGCCGGACGTGGCGGCGGGAGTCATTCTCGACGGCTTCCCCCGCACCACGGCGCAGGCCGCCGCGCTCGACGAGTTGCTGGCGCGCCGGGGCCAGTCCGTTTCGGCCGTCGTCAGCCTCGAAGTCGACGACGCCGCGATGGTGGAGCGGATCTCGGGCCGCTACACCTGCGTCTCTTGCGGCGAAGGGTGGCACGACATCTTCAAGCGTCCGGCGGTCGATGGCACCTGCGACGCCTGCGGCGGAACCGAGTTCAGGCGCCGCGCCGACGACAGGGCCGAAACCGTGGCCTCGCGGCTTGCGGCCTATCACGCCGAGACCGCGCCGCTGATCGAGTATTACCGCGCCCGGGGCACGCTGATGAGCGTGCCGGCGATGGGCGCGATCAAAGATATCGCTCAGGCCCTGTCGGACATCGTCCGCCAGCACGAGAAAGCCTGAGCGAGACCCGGGCCGGCGGCCGGAGGACAAACGAGGGCCGCCGCGAACCACTAACCGATGGGAGGAGTCCGCGATGTCGGATCATACCACAGAACCGTCCCAGGCCGTGTCGAAGGAGGACACGGTCTACTGGTCCGCGAACGTGCGGATCATCACCATCTGTCTTGTCATCTGGGCTCTCGTGTCCTTCGGCTTCGGCATCTTCCTGCGGCCGCTGCTGTCGTGGATCGAGGTCGGCGGCACCGATCTGGGCTTCTGGTTCGCCCAGCAGGGGTCGATCCTGGTCTTCCTCGCGCTGATCTTTTTCTACGCCTGGCGGATGAACAAGCTCGACCGTCAATACGGCGTCGACGAGGAGTAAGCGCCATGGATCAGTTCACCCTCAACCTGATCTTCGTGGGCGCGTCTTTCGCGCTCTATATCGGGATCGCCGTCTGGGCCCGCGCGGGCTCGACCTCGGAATTCTATGCCGCGGGCCGGGGCATCCACCCGGTCACCAACGGCATGGCCACCGCGGCCGACTGGATGTCGGCGGCCTCGTTCATCTCGATGGCCGGCCTGATCGCCTTCACCGGCTACGACAACTCGACCTACCTGATGGGCTGGACCGGCGGCTACGTGCTGCTCGCGCTTCTGCTCGCGCCGTACCTGCGCAAGTTCGGCAAGTTCACCGTCCCCGAGTTCATCGGTGACCGTTTCTATTCGCCGACCGCGCGGCTCGTGGCCGTCGTCAGCCTGCTTGTCGCCTCGATCACCTACGTCATTGGCCAGATGACCGGCGTCGGCGTGGCCTTCGGTCGCTTCCTCGAGGTCGACAACACCACCGGTCTGCTGATCGGCGCGGTCGTTGTCTTCGCCTACGCCGTCTTCGGCGGCATGAAGGGAGTTACCTACACGCAGGTCGCGCAGTACTGCGTGCTGATCTCGGCCTACACGATCCCGGCCATCTTCATCTCGTTGCAACTGACCGGCAACCCGGTCCCGGCGCTGGGTTTGTTCAGTGATACCGCCTCCGGCGTGCCGCTGCTGGAGAAGCTCAACCAGATCGTCACCGACCTCGGCTTCAACGCCTATACCGAGCATCACGGCGACACGTTCAACATGGCGCTGTTCACGCTCAGCCTGATGATCGGTACCGCCGGGCTGCCGCACGTCATCATGCGGTTCTTCACCGTGCCGAAGGTGTCGGACGCGCGCTGGTCCGCTGGCTGGGCGCTGGTCTTCATCGCGCTGCTTTACCTAACGGCTCCTGCCGTGGGTGCGATGGCGCGGCTCAACATCACCGAGCAGTTCTGGCCCAACGGCACGGATGGCGAAGCGGTTGCGGTCGAGACGATCGCAGAGGACCCCGAGTACGACTGGATGGCAACGTGGCAGCAGACCGGCCTTCTGGGCTGGGAAGACAAGAACAACGACGGCCGGATCCAGTATTACAACGACAACGCCCCCGCGATGCAGGAGCGCGCCGCAGCCGCGGGCTGGGAAGGGAACGAACTGACGAACTTCAACAACGACATCCTCGTTCTCGCCAACCCGGAGATCGCCAACCTGCCGGGCTGGGTGATCGGCCTCGTGGCCGCCGGCGGTCTGGCCGCCGCGCTCTCTACGGCCGCCGGTCTTCTGCTCGCTATCTCCTCGGCCGTCAGCCACGACCTGGTGAAGGGCCGCATCGCGCCCTCCATCTCGGAGAAGGGCGAGCTGCTGACCGCCCGGATCGCAATGGCGGCGGCCATCGCCGTGGCCACCTACCTGGGCATCAACCCGCCGGGCTTCGCGGCGCAGACCGTGGCGCTTGCCTTCGGCCTGGCCGCCGCGTCGATCTTCCCGGCGCTGATGATGGGCATCTTCTCGAAGCGGGTGAACAACACCGGCGCCGTGGCGGGGATGCTCGTGGGCCTGATCGTTACGGTGATCTACATCTTCCTGCACAAGGGCTGGTTCTTCATCCCCGGCACCAACTCGTTCGACGACGCGGATCCGCTGCTCTTCACCATCAAGTCGACCTCGTTCGGCGCGGTGGGCGCGGCGCTCAACTTCGCCACCGCGATCCTGGTCAGCCGGTCGACGCAGGAACCGCCGCAGGAAATCCAGGACCTCGTCGAGAGCGTGCGCATCCCGCGCGGCTCGGCGGCCGCGACCGCGGCGCACTGATCCCGCACGGGGCGGGGCACCTCCCGCGCCGCCCCTTGCGACCTCCACGTCCCGCGCTCACCATGGGCGCGGGACGATCTTCTCCGGAGCCCCCGATGCCCCAGACCGTCGACGCCTTCCTCGTGCGCCAGCCCCCTTGGGACCGGCTGTCCGACGGGGTCCGCGCCCGGATCTCCGCCGGGGCCCGGCCGGTCGAGGCCTCCGCCGGCGAGACGCTTTCCGAGGTCGGCGCGCCGCAGCCCGGTCTTTTCGTCATCCGCTCGGGTGCCGTTACAACCACCGACGCGCGCGGCGACGTCGTCTCGCGTCTTGGGCCCGGCAACAGTTTCGGCGAGCGCGCTCTGCTACGCGACGGCATCGCCCTCGTCACGGCCCGCGCCGAAGAGCCGACCGAGCTGCTGCTCCTTCCGCCCGACCTCTTCGCGGACCTGATGCGCGACCACGCGCCCGTCCGCCGCTTCTTCGACCGCACGAATCCGCTGGGCCACCGGCCGCGCACCCGAGCCGAGGAACTGACCTCGACCCGCGTCGCCGACCTGATGGCGACCGACCCGGTGACATGTTCCCCCGACACGACGCTCATCGAGGCCGCGCGCCTGATGCGCGAGCGTCGCATATCGTCTCTCTGCGTGACCGAGGAGGGCGACCTGCGCGGCATCCTCACGCTGCGCGACATGGTGAACAAGGCGCTGGCCGAGGCCCTGCCGCCCGACATCCCCGTCATGCGTATAATGACCGAAGACCCAATCACGCTGCCCTCGGTCGCCATCGGCTCGGACGTGCTGCACCGAATGATGGAGCGCAACCTGGGCCACCTGCCGATCGTGGATGGCGGGCGGCTGGTGGGGATGGTCACGCAGACCGACCTGACCCGTTTCCTGGCCTCGACCTCCGCGGGCCTCATGGGCGACATGGCGCGCGCCGGGTCGTCCGACGAGCTGGCGCGGGTCACGGCGCAAATCCCCGAGTTGCTGGTCCAGCTCACCGCCGCCGGAAATCGGCACGAGGTCGTCACCCGGCTGATCACCGACATGGCCGACGGCGCGACGCGGCGCCTGATCCGCCTGTACGAGAAGGCGCACGGCACCGCACCCGCTCCCTTCGCCTGGGTCGCCTGCGGCAGCCAGGGCCGGCAGGAGCAGACGGGCATCTCGGACCAGGACAACGCGCTGATCGTCTCGGATGCCGCCACGGACGATGACATGGAGTGGTTCACGGGCCTTGCGCGCTTCGTCTCGCACGGGTTGGACGCCGGCGGCTACGTCTTTTGCCCGGGCGAGATGATGGCGACGAACCCGCGCTGGCGACAGCGCGCAGCGGCCTGGGCCGACTACTTCCGCGGATGGATCGCCCGTCCGTCGAAAGAGGCTCAAATGCTCGCCTCGGTCATGTTCGACCTGCGGGTGATCGCCGGCGACGAGCGCCTTTTCGTGCCGCTGCAGGAGGAGACGTTGCAGGCGGCGAGCGGGAACTCGATCTTCACGGCGCACATGGCCTCGAACGCGGTAGGGCACGTCCCGCCCCTGGGCCTGCTGCGCAGCTTCGCCACCCTGCGCTCGGGCGAGCATCGCAATCACATCGACCTCAAGATGAACGGGGTCGTCCCGGTCGTGGACCTCTCCCGGATGTACGCGCTTCAGGGCCGCCTGACACCGGTGAACACCCGCGCCCGGCTTCAGGCGGCGGGCGAGGCGGGCGTGATCAGCATTCACGGGGCGCGCGACCTGCTCGATGCCTATGACGTCATCGCCCAGACACGGATCGAGCATCAGGCCCGCCAGATCCGGCGCGGCGAAAAGCCCGACAACTTCATGGAGCCGACAGAACTGTCGGATTTCGAACGCTCGCACCTGCGCGACGCCTTCGTGGTCGTGAAGACCATGCAGGCCGCGCTGATGCAGGGGCGGGGCATGCTGCGATAGCCCGCGCGGGGAGGCGCGGGCAGGGGAGGAAAGAGGATGTTCCTGGAACTTCTCGGCGTGATCTTTGCGGGCGCCAGCGGTGCGCTCGTGGTCTTCGCCGCGAACCGCGCCACGGGCGGGCGCCTGCCGCGCTGGCTGATGCCGGCCGTGGCGGGGCTGGCAATGATCGCCGCCACGATCAGTCTGGAATACACGTGGTACAGCCGCACCGTCGCCGCGCTGCCCGAGGGACTCGTCATAGCCGACACCGTCGAGGAGCGGGCGATCTATCGCCCCTGGACCTACCTCGCACCCTATACCGATCGCTTCGTCGCGCTCGACCGGACCAGCGTGCAAACCAACCCCGACCGGCCCGGCGAGCGCATCGCGAACCTCTACTTCTTCGGCCGCTGGGCACCGCTGCGGCAGGTCCCGGTCGCGTTCGACTGCACCCGAAACCGCCGCGCGCCGCTGGTCGAGGGCGCGGGCATCGCCCCCGACGGCCATATCGAGGGTGCCGGCTGGATGCAGGCGCCCGCCGACGACCCGCTGCTTGCCGCCGCCTGCACGGGGGTCTGACATGCGGCGGCCGGGTCTTCGCCAGCGCGTCGCGTTCTTCTTCGCCCTCGCCGCCGCCGGCGGCTTGGCCGCGCTCGCCGCGGGTTTGTTCCTCGGCTATCGCCAGGCCGCGTCGGCCGACGTTTCGCCGTTCATCACCGCCGGGGTGGTGGCGGGCCTTGGCCTGCTCGGCGTTCTCGTGGCGATCTGGCTGCTCTTCGACGAGAACGTGGCCAAGCCGGTCATCCGCCTCGCCGCGCAGCTTCGCGCTCGCGCCCACGGCGGAGCAGACACGCCTGTCGATCTCGGAAACGCGCATTGGCTGGACGACCTCGCCCCCGCCGCCGCCGCCGTGGCCGACAGGCTCGGCCGCTCGACCTTCGACGCGGCCGAGACGCTGGCCGAGCGGACCGCGGAGCTTGCCGCCGAGAAGGACCGCCTGGCCGCCGTCCTGACCGGAACGCCCGTCGCCGTCAGCATCGTGGGGCCCACCCATAAGCTCGTGCTCTACGACGGGCAGTCGGCCGACCTGCTGGGGCAGGAGGGGCCGGTCAGGCTCAACGCCTCGATCTTCGAGTATCTGCGGCCCGGCCCCATCGAGTCCACGCTTGCCGATCTGCGGCGCGAGGGGCTTCGCCGCGCGCCGCTCGTGGCCGAGACGGTGTCGGGCCGCGTCTGCACCGGACACATCCGCCTGATGGGCGAGGCGGCGGGTTACATGCTGATGCTCGAGCCGCTCGCGCCCGAGGCCGAACGCCCCCTCACCTACGACTTCGCCCTGCTGGAGGGGCGCGACGGCGCCGCCTCAAGAGACACGCCGCTGCGCGACCTCAGCTTCGTGGTGTTCGATACCGAGACGACGGGCCTCGACCCGGACACGGACGCCATCGTGCAGATCGGCGCCGTCCGCGTCCTCGGCGGCCGCATCGTGCCGGGCGAGGTCTTCGAGACGCTGGTCGACCCCGGCCGCCAGATCCCGGCTGCGTCGTCCCGCGTGCACGGCATCACCGACGCCGCGGTCTCAGGTTCTCCCGGCCCGGCAGAGGCGGCGCAGGCCTTCCGCCGTTTCGCCGACGGCTCGGTCCCCGTGGCCCACAATGCGCCGTTCGACATGGCCATGCTGCGCCGCGCCGGTGCGGCGCCCGAGCCGCCCGTCCTCGACACGGTGCTGATCTCGGCCGCCGTCTTCGGCGGCCACGAAGCGCACACGCTCGACGCCCTCGCCGAGCGGCTTGGCGTCACGCTGCCCGAGGCGGAGCGCCACACCGCGCTCGGCGACGCCCGCGCCACCGCCCAGGTCCTGATCCGCCTGCTCGCCGTCTGCGACGGGCGCGGCCTGAACACGCTCGGCGCCCTGATCGACGAGATGACCCGCCACGAGCGCATCGTGGAAGCGCTGGTGGGGGAGGGGTAACATTGGTCGGCACGGCGCACCGACGCCGGAAGAATGCCGCGTCCGGTCCAGGCGCAGCGCCTGTCGGTCGCCCTTGGACGAGGGTCATGGGGCCGCGCATGCTTGGAAAGACGCTGATTGCCGGGACGAGCCTGACCGGCCAAGGCGGGCCTTTCTGCCCGGCAAGAGCCGGTGCGGTACGCCGGCTGCTTTCTGGCGCACTCGCGATGCGTGCGCTGTATCTTCCGACACGCCGGCCCGTAGGCTCTTGTTCCGGCATCGTCGAAAGGCCCGTGTTCATCGCCCCGATGCGGCGGTAGAGAACCGGGGTGAGCATCGGCAAGTGTTGGTGAAAGTGGAAACTTCGCCCGGCAGAACCCCCTCGGCCATCGAGGTCACGTCCCGCCCTGACGGAACGCATGTCGCCGTGTCCGGCGAGCTGGGCTTGCGGGACCTGTCGGAGGTGGAGGCGCGGTTGTCGGCGCTGACGGGGCCGGTGACGTTCGACCTGTCGGGCGCAAGGCGCATCGACACCAGCATCGCCTGGGCGGTGGTTGACAGCTGTCAACGCCTCGAACGCTCAGGGGCGCGGGCGGGCGTGACGGGCGCGCAGGGTGCGGTCGCGCGGCTCCTCGACACGGTGCGGCAGGGCATGCCGCCGCCCGCGACGCCGCTGGCCGGGCCGCGCGGGCCGCGCGCGTGGCTCACCCAGCTTGGCGAAGCCGTGGCCGGCAGCGGCGCGGCGTTCGTCGAGTTCACGGGCGTCCTCGGCCTGTTCGTCGCGCGGCTGGCGCAGACCTTCCTGCGCCCACGCGAGTTCCGGCTGACCGCGCTCGTCCACCATTGCCAGGCAGTGGGGCTTCAGGCGGTGCCCATCGTGGCGCTGCTGTCGTTCCTGATCGGAGTCGTGCTGGCCTTCCAGGGCGCGGCGCAGCTTCGCCAGTTCGGGGCCGAGGTCTTCGTGGTCGAGCTGATCGCGATCTCGATCCTGCGCGAGCTGGGTATCCTCTTGACCGCGATCATCGTGGCGGGGCGCACGGCGTCGGCCTTCACCGCCGCCATCGGCTCGATGAAGATGCGCGAGGAGATCGACGCGATGCGCACGCTGGGCATCGATCCGGGGCACGCGCTGATCGTGCCGCGGGTGCTGGCGCTGGTCCTCATGCTGCCTATCCTGGGGCTGATCGCGAACGTCGCCGGTCTGTTCGGCGGGGCGCTCATGTCGTGGACGCAACTGGGCATCTCTCCGGCCATGTTCATGTCGCGGCTGGCCGAGGGGACCGAGGTCGCGCACGTCTTCGTCGGGCTGGTGAAGGCGCCGGTCTTCGCGGTGCTCATCGGCGTGATCGGCTGCCGGGCGGGACTGGCAGTGGGCAGCACGGCGGAGTCTCTGGGGCGCATGACATCCTCGGCGGTCGTGGCAGCGATCTTCGCGGTGATCCTTGCCGACGCGCTGTTCTCGATCTTCTTCGAGCAGATCGGGGTCTGATGATGGCCGAGACGGTGATCGAGGTGCGGAACCTGCGCAACCAGTTCGGGCGCCACGTGGTGCATGACGGGCTGGATCTGGACGTCTATCGTGGCGAGATCCTGGGCGTCGTCGGCGGCTCTGGCACCGGCAAGTCCGTGCTCCTGCGCTCGATCGCGGGGCTGCTGACGCCCAAGGCCGGCACGGTGAGGATGCTGGGAACCGAGGTGCGAGGGGCGAGCGAGGCCGAGCTCGACCGCCTGTCGCATCGGATTGGCGTGATGTTTCAGGACGGGGCGCTGTTTTCATCGCTCACGGTGCGCGAAAACGTCGAGGTGCCGCTGCGCCGGGTCGCGGGGCTGACGCCGGAGACGCGCGCCGGGCTGGCGCGCCTGAAGATCGCGCTGTCCGGCCTGTCGGTCGAGGCGGGCGAGAAGTATCCGGCCGAGCTGTCGGGCGGCATGCGCAAACGTGCGGGGCTGGCGCGGGCGCTCGCGCTCGACCCCGAGATCCTGTTCCTGGACGAGCCGACTGCGGGGCTGGACCCCATCGGCGCGGCGGCGTTCGACGACCTGATCCGCGATCTGTCGCAGTCGCTCGGGCTGACCGTGTTCCTGGTGACCCACGACCTCGACACCCTTTATGCGGTCTGCGACCGTGTGGCCGTGCTTGCCGAGAAGCGGGTGCTGGTCGCCGGGCCGCTCGAGGACATGGTAGACGTCGATCATCCGTGGGTGCGGGAGTATTTCCTGGGCCCCCGAGCGCGCGCGGCCCGTGGTGCGCGGCGCAGGGACGAGGAGTAGGACAGGGCGATGGAGACCCGGGCGAACTATCTGCTGATCGGCGCCTTCACGCTGGCGGGGTTCCTGGGCCTGCTCGGCTTTTTCCTGTGGTTCGCGCGGGTCGAGCTGGACCGCCAGTTCGCGTACTATGACGTCATGTTCAACTCGGTCGCCGGTCTGTCGGATTCCGCCGCCGTCCGTTTCAGCGGCCTGCCGGTGGGGCAGGTGGTCGACGTGCGGCTGGACCCCGAATTGAGCGGACAGGTGCTCGTTCGGGTCGAGGTCGAGGCCGACACGCCGGTTCGCACGTCGAGCGTCGCGACCATCGAGTCGCTCGGCGTCACGGGCGTGTCCTACGTCTCGATCTCGTCGGGTGATTCTGAGGATCCGCTGCTGGCGGCGGTGTCGGACGACCCGATCCCTGTGGTCCCGTCGCGCCCCTCGGCGCTTCAGTCGGTGACCGAGGGCGCTCCCGAGATACTGGACGAGGTTCTGCAGATCTCGCGCAGCGTGTCCGATATCCTCGGCCCCGAGAACCAGCAGAGGGTGACGGCGATCCTTGCGAACATCGAGTCGTCGTCCGCCAACCTTCAGGGCGCGCTCGACGATATCTCGGCGGTGACCGAGACGCTGGCGACCGCCACGGGCGATATCGGCCGGTTCACGGCGCAGCTCGAGGATATCTCGTCAGCCGCGACCGACACGCTGAGGACCGCCGACGCCACGCTGACCGAGGTGCGCGGCCTGGCAGAGCGGGCGCGGACGACGCTGGATACCGGCGACGCCACGCTTGAAAGCGGGCGGCGGGCGCTCGACGCGGCGAACGTCCTGCTGTCGGACGAGCTGCCCGCCGTCGTCGACGATCTGGACCGAACGCTCGTCACCCTGCGCACGCAGATCGACCGGGTCGGCGGCGACGCGAGCGAAGTGCTGGCCGAGTTCCGCCAGACCGGATCCGTCGCGACCGACAGGTTGCGGCAGGCCGAAGCCGTCGTCGCCTCGGCCGACCGGGTACTGTCGGAGGCCGCGGGCGCCGTGGAGTCCGTCGACGCGGCGGCACGTGACCTCGACGCGCTGATCACGGGCGAGGGCACGGCCCTCGTCGGCGATGCGCGCGCGTTCCTGTCGGACGCCAACGCGCTCGTTGCCTCGGCCCGCGCGGTGGCGGAGACGGATCTGCCCGCCATCCTGGCCGACGTCCGCGCCGCCACCGCGACGGCGGCGGGCGTGGTGGAGCGCGTGGGGCAGGATCTGTCGTCGGCGGCCGACCGGGTCGACGCGATCTCGGCGCAGGCGGGTGAGACGCTGGGCACGGTGACGCGGTCCTTCGAGACCGCCAACGGCACTCTCGCGCGGCTGAACGCTGCGCTCGAAACCGGAGAGGCCGCGCTGAGCGCCGCCGAGTCCGCCTTCACCTCGGCCGATCGCGTGCTGGACGAGGACGTGGAACGGATGGTGGCGACGCTTGAAACCACGCTCGCCGGACTCGACGCCGCCGTCGCCGCGGTGGCCGAGGATGTCCCGGCGATTACCGAGGAGTTGCGCCAGACGGCGGCCCATGCCAACGCCGCCTTCGCCCAGGTCCAAAGCGCGGCGGGGGCGGTGGCGCCCGCGTTGCGCACCTTCGGCGACGAGGGGCTGCCGCAGTATTCCCGCCTGGCGCGGGAGGCGCGCGAGCTGGTGGGCAACCTTCAGCAGCTCGTCCGCCAGATCCAGCGCGACCCCGCACGCTATTTCCTCGGCCGCGAAGAACCGGCCTTCAGACGATGAGAGGTGCCATGGCCCGCCTGTTCCTTCTCGTCCTCGCCGCCGCCGCCCTCTCGGGCTGCGCCGCCATCTCGGCGCTCGACCGCGCGGCGGAGCCGCAGGATGTCTTCGAGATCCGCGCACCGGACGTGGCCCCGGCCGGGCGCCGCGACATCGACTTCGTGGTCGAGATCCCGGCGGCGAGCGGCGCCATAGACACGGACGGCATCCTGATCAGGCCGACGCCGCTCCAGGTCGCCTACCTGCCCGAGGCGCGCTGGAGCGAGCCGGCGCCGGTGATGCTTCAGACCGCGATGGTCGAAGGCTTCCTGCGCGCCGACGCCTTCAGGTACGTGGGCCGCACGCCGCTGGGCGTGTCGGGCGACGTGGCTTTGGTGACGAACCTGGTGGATTTCGGCGCGCAAGCGCGCCTGGACGAGGACCGCACGGTCGTCGAGATGACGCTGGTCGCGCGGCTCGTGAACGAGGAGGACGCCGCCATCGTCGCCACCCGCACCTTCACCCATGCGGTCACCGTTCCCGGCACCTCGGCACCGGCCGTCCTTGCCGGGTTCGAGGCGGTGTCGGAGACCGTGCTGTCCGACTTGATCCGCTGGGCCGTGGCGGCGACGGCGGGCGCGGCATAAGGCGATTGCGGCGTTGCAGCCCTGCGGCTTGCGGATCGGCGGCGCCTGACCGACAGAGTGTCGCGACGATCTGACGCCGGGGAAAGATTTTGTGCAGCTTGTGACGACGATCTGGCCGATCTTCGCGCTGATCGGCCTGGGATACCTGTTGAGGCGCGCGAGCGTGCCGGAGCGCGGCTTTTGGCCCGCGGCCGAGCGCATCAATTACGTCCTGCTCTTCCCGGCGCTACTGGTCGTGAACCTGGCGAACGCCCCGCTGGATGACCCGTCGATCCTGCGCATGGGCGGGGCGGCCGTCGTCACCATCTGCCTTGCCGCCGCGGCGCTGGTTCTTCTGCGCCGGGCGCGGCCCGCGCCGGCATCGCGGTTCGGGCCTGTGCTGCAGGGCGTGGTGCGCTTCAACACGTATCTCGGGCTGGCCGTCACCGCCAGCCTGCTGGGGGCCGAGGGGACGCGGCGCGCGGCGGTCCTGCTGGCCGTGGCCGTGCCCGTGGTCAACGTCCTGTCGGTGCTGGCGCTGACCGAGGCGCAGCCGCGCGGCGGGATAGGGCGGCTTCTGCGGCTCATCGTGACCAACCCGCTGATCCTGGCCTGCGTGTTGGGCATTTTCATCGCGCTGGCCGGGGCCGGGCTGCCGTTCGGCATCGGGCGCATCCTCGAGCTGCTGGCGCAGGCCAGCCTGCCGCTGGGGCTGTTATGCGTCGGCGCGGCGCTTCGCCTGCGCGCTCTGGGGCGGGAGACTCCTGCGCTCATCGGCATCTCGGCCCTGCGCCTGCTGGCCATGCCCGCGCTGGCCCTTGGCGTGAGCCTGTCCTTCGGCCTCGACGCGCCGGCCACGCTGGTGCTGGTGATCTTCGCGGCGATTCCCACGGCGCCGACCGCGTACGTCCTGACGCGCCAGATGAACGGCGACGGGTCGCTGATGGCGGGGCTGGTGACGGCGCAGACGGTCGCGGCGGTCGTGACGCTTCCGGTCGTGCTTGCGGCGGTGCGGCAGCTCTAAGCCTGCGGCGGCGCGCTACTCCGCCGCCGCTACACCGGCGCTGCTGCGCCCGAGCACGGGGGCAAGGGCGGCGATCAGCAGCGCGAAGGCGCCGATGAGCATGAAGGCGATACGAAGCGAACTGGCGTCGGCGATCAGGCCGATGACGGGCGGGCCCATCAGCATCGCGCCGTAGCCCAGCGTCGCCACCGAGGCGATGGCCTGGCCCGGTGGCACCTCCGGGTCGGCCGCCGCGCGGCTGAAGGCCAGTGGTATCAGCGCGGCATAACCGATGCCCATGAAGACGAAGCCCGCCAGCGCAGCCGGAAGCACCGCCGGCCCCGTCACCAGCGCGATGCCGAGCGCGGCGGACAGCCCGCTCAGGCGCGCGACCCGCACCGAACCCAGGCGGATCACCAGCCGGTCCACGCAGAGCCGCATCGCCACCATGGTGACCGAGAAGACCGCGAAGCCCAGCGTCGCCTGCGCCTCGCCGGACCCTACGACTTCGCGCAAAAAGATCGCGCTCCAGTCGACCATCGCACCTTCGCCGAGGCCCGAGGACAGCGCGATCAGGCCGACGAGCACGAGCACCCCGCGCGGCAGCGCGAAGACCGCCGCCTCCGGGTCGCGTGGACGGGTGGACGAGGTCCAGCAGACGGCCATGAACGGGCCGAGTAGCCCTGCGGCCGCCAGCGACACGAGGAGGAATTGCACAGTGACTGGCAGGCCCAGGCTCGCCGCGACGAAGCCGGTGCCGGCGCCGAGGCCGGCGCCGAGGCTCCACATCGCGTGGAACGAGGACATGACCGGCCGGCCCAGGACGGTTTCCACCTCGGCGGCCCAGCTGTTCATCGTCACGTCCATGGCGCCGTGCCCCACGCCGAACAGGAACAGCGCGAGGCCGAGCAGCACCGGCGTCGGCGCGAGCGGCAACAGGACGAGGGTGACGAGATAGAATGCCGCGATCCAGCGCGTCAGGCGCACGGCCCCCAGCCCGTCGGCGAGCCGCCCCGCGACCGGGAACGACACCAGCGCGCCGAGACCCATGACGAAGAGAAGGACGCCGAGGGTGCCTTCGCTCAGCCCGTGCCGCTCGACGAAGGCCGGGATGCGCGAGGCCCAGGCACCCAGCAGGAACCCGTTTAAGACGAAGGCGGCAGAGACGCCCCGCCGAGGCGTGCGAAGGTCCGGCATAACTGGCTCCGTTCCGGCTGGTGTCGTCCGGCGGTTAATACCGCCTGTCCACCGGGGCAAGGGCGGTGGGACCTCTGACGGAACACGCCGTTTCATCAGCGGGAGTGTGCGCGCCTTACCGGTCGGGTCGCCGCTGGGGCTGGCCGCCTGCGGGACCTCGCGGCGCCGCGCATCGGCAGGCCGTGTTCCGGATGCCGACACAGGCGAGCGGGACATCGATTAGGCGGATTCGCGACGGGCCAAGCACCCTGGTCCCATCTTCTCACGGCCTGCGCCCGAGCGTGTCGGCCATCTCGGCCTTGCGCCGCCCCATGGGCCTGACGCGGCCGCGTGTCGTGTCCCTGCGGGACTGGTGTTCCATCTCGGCGTTCAGCAGCGCCCCCAGCAGTACGACGAACGCGGTCAGCCAGATGTAGAGCAGCAGGATCACCACACCTGCTATGGCACCGTAGGTGGGCTGGTAGCTGCCGAAGTTCCGCACGAAGAGCGAGAAGAGCAGCGAGCCCCCGAGCCACAGCAGTGTTGCGACGACCGCGCCGGGGGTGACCCAGCTCCAGCGGGGCGGCCTGCGGGCGGGCGCGTAGCGGTAGATCAGGCCGAGCGCGGTCATCGACAGCAGTGCCAGCAGAGGCCAGCGGCCCACCATGACGATGGTATCGGTCCAATCCGACAGCCCCAGCGCCTTGGCCGCCGGGGGTACGGCCACCGCGAGCGCCAGTGACGCGAGCGCCAAGCCTGTGAGCACTGCGGTCAGCCAAAGCGAGACCATGTTTCGCAGGATGATGTTGCGCGTCTCGGCCTCGGCATGGGCCATGTTGATGCCGCTGATCAGGTTGTCGATCCCGCGTGAGGCCCAGAACAGCGACAGCGCGACACTGACCAGCGCCGTCACCGTCGCCCGGCCTGGTGCCTGCCCTGCGAGCGCGACGGCCTGGTCACGGACCACGGCGAGCGATTCCGCCGGCGCGAGGCCCTCCAGCACGTCGATCTGGCGGACGACGAGGTCGGGGGCCAGGAACAGGCCGCCCACCGAGGCCAAGGTGGCGATGGCGGGAAAGAGCGCGAGCATCCCGAAGAAGGCGACGCCCGCGGCGACCAGTGGGAAGAGGTCCGGTCCGACCCTCCGTCCGGCGCGGAGCGCGATGTCGCGCCAGCCGGCCTGCTCGATCCCCCAGGGTTGCCACGCGTCGCGGCCCCGGCCGGTTTCCTCCGCCGCCTGTTCCGGGGGCGCCGGCGCGGCGGGATGCGCGCCTTGCGGGTGCGGCTCGGTTCCTTCGCCGGGACCGGGGCCTTCGCCGGGTCGGTCCTGCATGTGCGTCGTCTCCTCCGGGGCGATAACCACTCTGGGCGGAACGCCGCGCTCCGGTCGCAGGTCCCGTCGCGGTTACAGGGCCCGGGCTTCGGCCGGTTGGGCGGAACCCGCCGCCAAAGCAGGGCCCCGCTTGGCGGCGTAGGCGACACTTGCGGTGCGTGGGACCACGTTGGCGCAAACATTTTCCGCAACCGTCATTGGATATTGACGCGGCGTCACATGTTCTGCCTATACGAACGTGTAGCTCGGGTGGAGCAGAATCGTTCCGCCCCACAACTCATTTCCAGGAGACAGGAAGATGCCCGAGCGTCTCGGACCGTTCCAGATCGCCGTCCTGCGCGCCTATCCCGGCGGCGCGAGGTTGCTGAATGCCGCGTCCGGCGCGCAACTGACCGGAGGCGTGCAGGCGCTTTGCCGGGACGACCAGCGGCTGCGCGTTGCGCTCGACGCCGTTGGTCCCTGGGTCGCATCGGCCGATGCGCCCGCCGCGATCCTGACGGGCATGGCCGACGACCTCGAGGCGAGCCTGGACCGCGACCCGCAGCAGCCCGAGCTGTCTCACGCGCTGCGCTGGCTCAGGACGGCGTCGCTGCTTGTGTGGGAGTACGATAACGTGCCGGCGCGACGCTCGGCCTGACATCGCCGCAGGCTCCTGCCGGTCCACCCAGCTCGGGGACCCGCGATTAGCACCCGTGGATGGAGGACGCGTCTCCGCATGTGGCGGTGACGCGCTCCTCTGCCATCTGCCGGAGTCAGGCGGCGGGGCCGCCCGCCTCCCCCACGTCCCAGAACACGCCGGCCATGACGCGCAGGGCGTCGCGGCAGACGGGCTTGAGCACGTGCTCGTTCGGCGCGTGCTGCGAGCAGCCGCGATAGGAATGCGGCACCCAGATCGTCGGCAGGCCCAGGATGTCGGTGAAGCTGTCGTTGGGCAGCGAGCCGGCGAGGTTGGGCAGGACGTGCAGCGGCCCGCCGCTGGTTTCGCGGATCGAGTTGCCCACGAAGTCCACCCACGGGTGGTCGGGGTCCAGCCGCGTCGCGGCAAAGAAGCCGCGGTCGTGCGGCTCGATGCGCACCTCCTCGAAGCCGTGGGCGTCGAGGTGGCGGCGCAGCGCGGGGACGATGTCCTCGGGCTCGGTGCCGACGACGTAGCGCAGCTGGCAGGTCGCCCGCGCCCGCCCGGCGATGGCGTTGACCGGCGCTTCCGGCACGCCTGCGGTCATTGCGAGAATGGCGAAGCTGTTCCAGCCGAAGACGCGCTCGGCCGGGGTCAGTCCCTCCTCGCCCCAGTCCTCGTTCACCTCGGGGCCCTCGCCGCCAGTCACCGGCAGGTCCTTGAGCGCCGCGCGCACCTTGTCGGTCAGGCTGTCGGGGCGCCACTCGGGCACCTTGATCTGACCGCGCGCATCGGTGATCGAGGCCAGCGCGTGAGACAGGATCGTCGCCGGGTCAGCCAGCAGCCCGCCCCAGTTGCCCGAGTGATGCGCGCCCTCGCGCCGCTCGACGATCAGGTCGAAGGTGGTTCCCCCGCGCGAGCCCATGAACATCGTCGGTACCTCGGGCTGGAGGCGCGGGCCATCGCTGGCAATCAGCACGTCCGCGGTCAGCCGGTCCTTGTGGGTGCGGAACACCTCGGGCAGGCCGCACGACCCAACCTCTTCGCTCATCTCGATCACGATGCGCAGGTTGAAGCCCAGCTTGCCGCGCTCGGCCAGAACCGCCTCGAGCGCGGCGATGTTGATCAGGTGCTGGCCCTTGTTGTCGGCGGTGCCCCGGCCGTACAGCCGCTCGCCTTCTTCATACAGCACCCAAGGCTCGAGCCCTTCGCGCCACATGCCCTCCTGCCCGCGCACGGTGTCGCCGTGGCCATAGGTCAGGACCGTGGTCAGGTCGTCGCCCTCGCGCCGCTCGCCGATCAGCAGCGGGCCGCCGCGCGGGTCGGGGTTGTCGACGATCTCGCAGGTGATGCCCATCGCCTCGAGCCGGGGGCGCATCGCCTCGTCGAGGTAACGGCGCATCTCGCGGCCGGCCTCGGGGTTCTGGCTTTCGCTCTCGTAGGTGACGAGGTGGGCAAGCTCACTCTGGAAGGTGCCGGTGTCGAAATAGTCGGTGACGTGCGCGATGGCGGCCTTGCGGGACATGGTGCTTCCTTATCGGTCTTCTGAAACGGCATCGCCCCAGGGCGACATGATCTCGGTGCAGCCGGCGTTGCGGCCGTCTTCGCGCAACACGCCCGCCGGACAGGCGAAGGCATAGGGCAAGACGGTGCGGCGGGTGGTCTTCACCGGCCCCTCGGCGGCCAGCCGGTCCAGCACGTCGGCCGGCAGCGCCTCGTCCGCGATGACGGCGGGGCCGCCCGAGACGTCGATGCGCGGATGGTGGAACGCCTCGTCCAACGTCATCCCGTGATCGGCCACGAAGGACGACAGCTGCGCCACGGCTGAGACGATCTTGCGCCCGCCGCTTGCCCCGAAGGCGAAGCGGCGCGGGCCCGTCTCGCCCACCACCGGGCAGACGTTCATCAGGCAGGCCTTGTTCGACGCCAGCGAATTCGGACGCCCCTGCACTGGGTCGAACCACATGATCCCGTTGTTCATCAGCAAGCCGGTCGAGGGCGACACGACCCGGCTGCCGAAGATCGACAGCAGCGTCTGGGTATGCGCCACCATGTTGCCGTCACGGTCCACGACCGAGAAATGCGTGGTGCAGCCCGGCGCCTCAGGCACCTCGCCGGTGTCGCCCATCGTGCCCAGCCGCTCGCGATAGGCGGTGCGCAGCGCCTCGGCATAGGCGGAAAAGGCGTCGGGCGGGGACGCAAGGTCGGCGCGCTCCAGCACCTCCATGGTCCGCGCGAAGGTCGGCCCGGCGGTCAGGCCGGGCATCACGTGGAAGGCTGCGTCTCGGTACGCCACCCGCCGCGCGGCGCCCATCCAGGCGCGGTACCCGGCCAGGTCGTCGGTCGAAAGATAGCCGCCCTTGTCCTGCACGTCGCGCGCCATGGTGGCGGCCAGATCGCCGTCATAGAACGACCGCGCCCCGCCCTGCGCCAGCGCGTCCAGGCTGTCGGCCATCCGCGACTGGTCCAGCCGCTTCTCGGCCAGCGCCGTCCAGCCCGAGATGGTCGGCCACCGGCCGTCCTCCAGAAACAGCGCGGCGGCGTCGGGGTCCTTGGCCAGCTCGCGCGTGGTCGAGGCGATGATCAGCGCGGCGTACCAGTCGACAAGCAGCCCGCGGCGCGCGTGCTCGACCGCCGGCGCCAGCAGCTCGGCCCACGGCATCCGGCCCCAGCGTTCATGCGCCCGGCCCAGCCCGTCGACGGTGCCCGGCACCGCGATGGCCTTGGCGCCCTGCACGTTGCGGTCCTCGACCACCCGCTCCCACGGGAACAGGTCGCCCGCGACGCCCTCGCCCGAGAGCGGGAAATCCTCGACCCGCAGCCCCTTGGGCGATCGCATGCCGAAATTGATCGCCGTCGCCTCTCCGGTATCGGCGCGCCAGTGGACGGCCGCGCCGCCGCCGGCCGGGCCGCTCATCCACGGCTCCAGCACGCCGACCACGAAGGAACAGGCGACCGCCGCGTCCACGGCGTCGCCGCCCGCCTTCAGCACCTCGGCCCCCGCCTCCGCGGCCAGCCGGTGCTGCGAGGCGACGACGCCGTGCGGCGTTTCGACCACCACCTTGCGGGTGACCTGCGTGCGGGACAGCGATGACGTCATGGTCTCTCCTCAGGCGGCGGCTTTGGCGTAGATGGGGCTTTCGGGGTCGTGCAAATGGCACTCCACCCGTCCGTCCGCTGTCGCCAGCGGCCGCGGCGCGACGGCCTTGCAATGCTCGGTCGCCATGGGGCAGCGGGGGTGGAACGCGCAGCCCGAGGGCGGATCGATCGGGTTGGGATAGGCCGTGCCGAGCGACGTCTCGGGCACGCCGAGCCCCGGTTCGGGCGTCAGCACCGAGCTCAGCAGCGCCTTGGTGTAGGGATGCTTGGGAGCCTCGAACAGCTCGGCCACCGGCGCTTCCTCGACGATCCGGCCCAGGTACATCACCGCCACCCGCGTGGCGAGGTGTTCGACAACCGCCAGGTCGTGGCTGATGAACAGGTAGGTCAAGCCGAACTCGCGGCGCAGCTCGCCCAGCAGGTTCAGGATCTGGCTCTGCACCGACACGTCCAGCGCCGAGGTCGGCTCGTCGCAGATCACGATCTCGGGCTTCATCACCAGCGCGCGGGCGATGGCCACCCGCTGGCGCTGGCCGCCCGACATCTGGCTGGGATAGGTGTTCATCACCCGCTGCGGCAGGCCCACCACGTCGAGGATCTCCTTCACCGCCTTCTCCTGGCTGCGCGCGTCGCCGATGCTGTGGACGCGAAGCGGCAACGAGACGATGTCGTAGATCGACTTGCGCGGGTTGAGCGACGAGTACGGGTCCTGGAAGATCGGCTGCAGCCGGCTGGCCAGCGCGCGCCGGTCCAGCGCGTCCATCGACTCGCCCTCGACCAGCACCTGGCCCGAGGTCGGATGTTCGAGCCCCAGCAGCAGCTTGGCCAGCGTGGACTTGCCGCAGCCGGATTCGCCCACCAGGCCCAGCACCTCGCCCTTGCCCAGCGACAGCGACACGTCGTTGACGGCGGTCAGGGGCTTGCGCTTGCCGAACAGGCCCTGCTTGACGGTATAGGTCTTGCGGACGCGGTCGAGCTCGAGAACGGCTTCGGTCATGCGATTTCCCTCTCTGCCGAAATTGCGCCGTCTGGGTGGACGCAGCGGTATCCGTGAACGTCGTCGCCCCGCATCGGGATGGCCGCGCGGCAGCCGGGGACGGCATGGGGACAGCGGGTACGGAACGCGCAGCCCGACACCTCGCCGATCAGCGACGGCACGATGCCGGGGATGGTGCCCAGCGGCGCGCCGCGCTCGGTCTTGCCGGGCTGCGGGATGCAGCGCAGCAGACCGCGGGTATAGGGATGGCTCGGCGCCTCGAAGACCGACGCGGCCGGGCCCGTTTCGACCAGTTCGCCCGCGTACATGACCGCCACCTTGTCGGCCACGCGCGCCACCACGCCCAGGTCGTGGGTGATCAGGATCATCGCCATGTTCATCTCGCGCGTGAGGTCCACCAGCAGGCGCAGGATCTGCGCCTGGATGGTGACGTCGAGCGCGGTGGTCGGCTCGTCCGCGATCACCAGGTCGGGTTCGCACATCAGCGCCATGGCGATCACCACCCGCTGGCGCAGACCGCCCGAAAGCTGGTGCGGGTACTGGCCCAGCCGGCTTTCGGCGGCGGTGATGCCGACCTTCTCCAGAAGCTCGACGGCGCGGGCGCGGGCGGTCTCCCGGCCCACGCTGCGGTGCAGCAGCAGCGCCTCGATCAGCTGGTCGCCGATGGTGTAGGCCGGGTTGAGCGAGGTCATCGGCTCCTGGAAGATCATCGCCATCCGGTCGCCGCGCAGCGCGCGCATCTTGCGCTTCGAGGCCCGCAGAAGGTCGGTGCCCTCGAACGTCATCTCGTCCGCGCTGCGCTTGATGCCCTTGCCCAGCAGGCCCATCACCGCCAGCGAGGTCAGCGACTTGCCCGAGCCGCTTTCGCCCACGATGGACAGCGTCTCGCCCCGCTTGAGGTCGAAGTCGATGCCGCGCACCGCGCGCAGGGTGCCGCCGCCGACGGGTATGTCGAGCGTCAGGTTGCGCACCTTGAGAAGCGTGTCGTCCGTCATGGTCTCAACTCCGGTTCTCGGGGGCGGTGACGTCGCGCAGCCCGTCGCCCATCAGGTTGATCGCCAGCACCAGCAGGAACAGCACGATGCCGGGGATGAGGACGAGCCAAGGCTCGAACAGCATCATGTTCTTGCCTTCGCTTACCATCAGGCCCCAGGATGGCGTCGGCGGCTGCACACCCAAGCCCAGGAACGACAGCGCCGCCTCGAGCAGGATTGCGTGCGCCATTTCGAGCGTCACGATGACGATCAGGTTGTTGACGATGTTCGGCATGATCTCGGTCAGCAGGATGCGCGGGGTCGAGGCCCCGATCGAGCGCGCCGCCGCGACGTAGTCGCGCCGCGCCACCTGCAGTGTCGAGGCGCGCATGACCACCGCGAAGCGGTCCCACAGAAGCAGCCCCAGCACCCCGATCACCACCGTCAGCGACCCGCCCAGGATCGCCACCACCGCCAGCGCCACCAGCACCACCGGCATGGCGAGCCGGACGTTGATCAGGAACGTGACGACGGCATCCACCTTGCCGCCGAAATAGCCGGCGGCGACACCCATCGCCGTGCCGATGACGCCCGAGATCAGCGCCGCCACCGCGCCGATCAGCAGCGACACACGCGCGCCGTAGATCAGGCGCGACAGGTAATCGCGGCCCAGGTGGTCGGTGCCCAGCGGATGCTCCCAGTCGCCGCCCAGGAACACCGGCGGCTCCATGCGGGTCATCAGGCTTTGCGCATAGGGATCGTGCGGGGCGAGCAGCGGCGCGAAGATCGCCACCAGCACCAGCAGCCCCACGATGCCGACGCCGGTCAGAAGGCCAAGGTGGCCCTTCACCCGGCGCTTGAGCAGGTCGCGGGGGCTCGGCCCCTGCACGTCCTGCATGAGGGGATCGGTCATGTCGGTCATCTCAGGAGCTCCGCATGCGGGGATCGAGCCAGGCGTTCAGCACGTCCGCCAGGAAGGTGAACACGATGTAGAACATCGAGAAGACGAGGATCAGCGCCTGCACCGTCGGCAGGTCGTTGCGCGCGATGCTTTCCCAGGCCAGGTATCCCGCCCCGTGCAGCGCGAAGACCGACTCGACCACGATCGAGCCGCCCAGCATGAAGCCCATCTGCACCGCCGCCAGGCTGACGACCGGGATGATCGCATTGCGCAGCGCGTGCTTGAACATCACGCGCCCCTCGCCCGCGCCCTTGGCGCGCGCGGTGCGGATAAAGTCCGAGTTCAGGACCTCCAGCATCCCGGCCCGCGTCAGGCGCATGATCGCCGGCATCGCGTAATAACCCAGCACGATCGTCGGCAGGATGAAGTGCCGCCAGCTGTCCGCGCCCGAGGGCGGCAGCCAGCCCAGCTGGATCGCGAAGACCACGATCAGGATCAGGCCGAACCAGAAGCTCGGCATCGCCTGCCCCGCCACCGACAGGAACAGCGCCACGCGGTCGATGATCGAGTTCGGGCGAACGGCCGCGGCCACGCCAAGCGGCACCGCCGTCAGCAGCGCGAACGAGATGCCGCAGACGCCCAGCGTCATCGTCACCTGCAAGCGCTCGGCGATCAGCCCGGCGACCGGCAGCTTGAAGTAGTAGCTTTCGCCGAAATCGCCCCGCACGGCCGCGAACAGCCATTCCAGGTACTGCACGATCATCGGTCGGTCGAAGCCGTAGAGGCGGCGGATCGCCTCGATATCCTCGCCGCTGGCCGTCTCGCCGGCCAGCGCGGCGGCGGGATCGCCGGACAGGAACAGAAGCGAGAAGCTGATGAAGCTGACGGTGAAGGCCACCAGAAGGGCCAGCCCCAGCCGTTTCAGAATGAAGGGAAGCATCGGTTACACCTCGGCCGGGGCGGGGCCGGCCGGCCCCGCCTGATGCGCGTGGGAAGTGGGGAGAGACGCGATCGGGCCGGGGGCGCGGCGTGGCGCCCGCCCCCGGCCGGGCCGGATCAGTTCCAGCTCATGTCCGTGAAGCGCAGCACCTCGTCCGGGGTCGGCTCGTACGCGACCTCGTCGGTGAAGACGTAGTTCGTGTTATAGCTGAACATCGGCGCCCAGAACGCTTCTTCGGTGATCCGCTCGATCGCTTTGGTGTAGTACTCGATCCGCTCCTGCGGGTCGGTCGAGCTGTCGGCCACGTCCAGCCACTCCAGCACCTGGTCGTCGCGGGTGTTGTCCAGCGAGCCGTGCTTGAAGAACTGGCTGACCATCGCCGAGGCGTCGTTGATCGAGTAGCTGCCCCAGGTCTGGAACGAGATCGGCACTTCGCCGTCCATGTTCAGCTCGCGCAAGGCCGAGTATTGCAGCATCTTGAAGTCGGTATCGATGCCTACGGCATTGAGGTAGCTGACGATCGCCTCTGCGTACTGGCGGTCGCGATAGGCATAGAACGGGGTCGAGAACCCGTCGGGATAGCCGGCCTCGGCCAGCAGCTCCTTGGCCTTCTCGGGATCGTACTCATAGGTGGTCGCCGCGTCCTCCTCGCAGCCGAACTGGCTGGGGAAGCAGGGGGTATAGATCTCGCGGCTCTTGCCCTTCAGCAGCGCGTCGACGAGCTCCTGGCGGTTGATGGCATAGTTGACGGCTTCGCGCACCTTCTTGTCGGTGAACGGGTTCTCGCCCGAGCGGCCGGCGGCATCCATCTGCAGGTAACCCACGCGCATCGTGGATTCGTTGGCGACGGTGAACTGGTCCATCGTCGCCAGCTTCTCGGCCTGGTCGGCCGGCACCTGCCAGATCAGGTCCAGGGAGCCGGAGAACAGCTCGGCCATCTGCGTGTTCACGTCCGGGATCGTGCGGATGTCGATGTTCTCGATCTCGGGCTGGCCCTTGGGGCTGTCGTGGTAGTTCTCGTTCTTTTCGAGCACGAAATGCTGGCCTGGCGTCACGTCGGTGACCTTGTAGGGGCCGGTGCCCACTGGCTTTAGGCCCATGCCCGAGGGGCCGGCCTCGGCATAGTATTCGTTGGGGTACATCGACACGGGGCCGGACAGGAATTCGATGGCCGCCGGGAACTTGTCCTTCAGGTGGATGCGGACGGTGTAGTCGTCGATCTTCTCGGCCGACTCCATCCAGTTCACGTTGCGCTGGGTCTTCACGCCGTTCTGCTCGTCCGCGACGAAGTTGACGGTATAGACCACGTCGTCGGCGTTGAACGGCTCACCGTTGTGGAAGGTCACGCCCTCGCGCAGCTTGAACTCGAGGGTGGTGTCGTCGATCCACTCCCAGCTTTCGGCAAGGTTGCCGACATACTCGTTGGTCTCGGGATCGCGATAGATCAGGCCGTCCCAGACCGCCCGTTGCAGCACCACGCCTTCGCGCGAGGAGTTGAAGTAGCTGTCGACGTTCTCGAGCTCTTTGGTGAACGCCACGTTCAGCGTGTTCGACGCCTTGTCGGCGAAGGCCGGCGCTGCGGCGGCCGCGGCCACCGCGACAAGTGCGGTCGTCTTGAGGAGCGGATTGATCATCATGCTTTCCCTGTCACTTCCATTCTCTGGCGGCGCCTCGTCCGGGCGCTTGCGTCACGTTTTCTTTGCGTCACGCCGCGGAGTATCGTATTATGATACATGCTACCGTGATATGATCAGTGTAAGCTGAGGCCACACCGCCGCGTCAAGGCCGCAGAAGCAGAAAAATGAATACAGGAGCCTCCTCCGTGTCCGATCGCCCCGCAAAGAAGCAGAACACCCTTTTCGTCGGCGCACTGGCAAAAGGGCTCAAGCTGTTGCGCGCGTTCGACGAAACCCACACCGACCTCTCGCTTGGCGACCTCGCGTCACGCACCGGGCTGGACAAGAGCGCGGTGCAGCGGCTGGCCAACACGCTGCACGTCGAAGGCATGCTGGTGAAGGATCCGGCGACGCGCCGCTACCGCCCGTCGCACCAGTGGCTGGAAATGGCCTATGCCTATTACTGGTCCGACCCGCTGATCGGGCGGGCCATGCCGAAGCTGATCGAACTCAGCCGCGACATCGGCGAAACCGTGAACCTGGCCGAGCTGTCGGGCGAGCACATCATCTACGCGCTGCGCCTGCCCACCCAGCGCACCCACTTCGCCGCCACCATCGCCGGCCGCCGTCTGCCCGCGCTGTCGACCTCGGCCGGCCGCGCCATGCTGGCCACCTGGCGGCCAGAGGATCGCGAAGCCGCCGTGCGGGACTGGCCGATCGCGTCTTTCACCCCCGCCACGACCCGCGACCGCGGCACCATTCGCGACCTGATCGAGGACGCCGCCGTGCGCGGCTACGCCATCTCGCGCAGCGAGGTGATCCTGAACGAGGTTGGCGTGGCCGCGCCCATCGTCGCGCCCGACGGGCGGGCGGCGGCGGCGATCCACGTCTCGGTCTCGGGCCATTCCTACGACCTGGACCGCATCAACCGCGACATCGCCCCGGCGATCCAGGACGCCGCGAACACCATCTTGGCGTGAAGTTCCGAGCGGCGCCGCTGTTCCGGTTGCGGACCGACTTAGCGGTCCTTGACCTGGCGCCCATGCCATTTTCGGCAAAGAAGCAGGATCGTTTCGATGACGAAGCGCGTCCGCATGCCCCGGACGTGGCGGTCCTGCAATTGGCCGTGCATCGCAACGGACGGAAGGGCAGGGCCAGCAGGAGCGCGAGGAGACCGGAGCTTGACCGACCTCTGCGTAACGAGGAGCGGGCTTTCGCTCCTCGTCATGCGGATCGCCGTCCGATTATGCGGCGCTCAAGTCGACCTCATGCCGCGGAGGCGAGGGCAGGGGCATGGCGCTCGGTCCAGGTCCCGCGCAGGTAGCGTCGTCCGAGGCGGCCCTCGTCATCGATCGCCGTCAGCGTCAGCCACCCGTTGTCGAACAGTGCACGGACGTCCGGCCGGCGTGCGAGGACCTGGGAGATCATCTGCTCGGGTGCCTCGACGGCCACGACGAGCCGGCTGGGGACATGTCGCGGAGCCTCCCCGTCATGCACCGACTGCCAAGGAAGTCCGGCGCGTAGGGCGCCGCCGTTGCCTTCAAGGACGCCGATGCCGCCGACGACGTTGTGCAACAGCTTGTTGCCGGCCCCGAAGGTTCCGGGCGCGACGGCCGAGCCGTGGTATTGCAGGGCGATCCAGCTCGCGACCACGACCGGAGCAGTCAGGATCGTCTCGAGCGTCGCGGCGCCGTCGTCCTGCCGCCAGTCGTAATCGTGCAGGAAAACGCTGCCGTCGAGGCGAAGCCCGGCGCTGCGCGGCCGCGGTGCGGCGATGAAGCCCCTGCACCCTGCCAGCCCCCATTCGGGCCGCAGCTCGGACCAGTCCTTGCCGCGCGCGGCGAGGCTGCCGGCGGTGCCTCGCGGGAGCGTCGCCGCGCGCTCGGTCCGCGCGAGCGATGCAGCGCGGGTCAGGGTCGCCCGCAATCTCTCGATGTCCTGGGCGTGGCTGCCGGGCAGGCCGTCTTCGAAGAGCGACACCTCGTCAGAGACGGTGTCATGCAGCCCGGCGACAAAGCGCGTGTCGGCGGGGATGGCGATGCCTTTCGCCGCGACGCCCTCTCGCACCTGTGGATCATTCAGCAGCCCCGCCAGAAGGCGGGCGTTGACGTCGCCGGCATGGCCGCCGCAGGCGCCGCATTGCAGCGCGCTGGCGTGCGGGGCGTTCGTGACACCGGCGCCGTGCCCGCAGATCAGCACGAGCCGGGCGAAGCCCCGGGTCAGAGACATGGTGCGCAGGATGCCCGCCGCCGCCTCGATCCGGCTCTCGAGCGGAAGGTCGAGGTGCGGCACTGGCTCAGCGGCCGAGGCTGCGCCCAACCCAAGCCCGTCGCGCAACAGCTTGCCGACGTAGAGCGGTCCCGCGGCCTCGACGAAGGCGAAGGCCGACACGGCGGCACGCTTGAACCGGCCCCAGGCGCGCACTGTCCGGAGGCGCACCCGGTCGGCGGTATCCTCGTCCTCGGTCCGGGCCTCGAGCGCGGGAGGCAGCAGGATCGGCGCGCGCGCTTCGTCCAGGTCCGAGGCATGACCGCGGTGCCGAACGGCCAGGCCAAAGAAGCCGGCAAAGCCGATGGTCCGCAGGCCGGGATCGCTCGCTTCCAGCGCCCGGCGCAGGACCTCGGACCGCACGTCGATGCAGAACGCCGCCTGAAGCGCCGGCCGCTCTTGTTCGCTCCGAGGCGTCCCGCCGGTCAGGGTCTCGGCCAGCCGGCGTTCCGCGCTGCGGTCGACGGCCTCCTGCAGGGCCGCGTCGAGGTGCGTGTCGGCGTCCGGAGCTACCGGCGCAGCGCATGCGGTTCGGGCAGCCTCCCATGCAGCGGCCCTGGCTGGGCCGCCGGCCTCGAGCAGGGCGGCTTCCCAGTTCAGGCGGATTGTCAGCAACTCGAACGGCGTGTCGTCCCGGCCTGCGTCTCGCTCGGTGGTCCAGTCGAGGTGACGCGCGTATTGCGCCCAGCCCGAAAGCGTCACCAGCAAGCGGTGGAAATACATCGGAGCCTCGTCCGCCGTCAGGCCGAGCTCGGCGCAGGCGACGGCGAAGGCCGCGCGCGCGTCGGTCGGGGCAGCGGCGGCACGGGCCGCGATCCCCCGAAGGCCGGCCAGCCCAGGCGTCAGGTCGCGACAGGCGAACTCGCGCCACGAGCGCCAGGCCCTGACGCTCGGCGCCGGCCAAAACGCCTGCCCCCGGTCGAAATGCGCCGCGGCCCAAAGGCCGACGCGCTCCTCGATGAACTCCGACCAGTCGACGCCGCGCTCCGCAGTAGCCAGATCCGCAACGGTGGCGAGCGGAGTCCCCTCTGGCGTGGCTTCGTGCGCCGCACGCGCAAGTTGCTCGGGCTCCAGCCCGTGATGTGCGGCGGCAGCGGCGAGGTCATGCGCTGTCACCTCGCCCGCTTCGATCATGGCGGCGACACTTTCGCGCGGCAGGAATATCCGCCCGCCGCCGACGCGGGCGAGCCGTGCGGCGGCGAGGGTGCGGTGATCACCAGCTTGCCCCAGCCAGGGATTGACGGCGACCGTCGCGTCGAGCGGGAAGGCCGGCGGCACCTGCCGGATGGCGGTTTCGGCGGCGGCGAACAGTTCGAGCGTCGTGCCGGGCCAGGTCACGTGGGCGTTCATTGCGTCGCTCCTTTCCGGGAGGTCCAGCGGCCGGAGAGACGATCCGTCACCGCGTTCAGGTAGAGGCCGTTCATCAGGTGCACCCGCAGTCCCGCCGCCGCCGGATGCCCGGCCCAGAGGGGGAACGTGGTCTGAGCGACCGCCGCGACGCCGAAGCTGACAACAGCCAGAACGATGGTAGCCCACATCAGGCCGTCCGGCGCGGGCGGTTGCGGCAGGGTGCCGGCCGAGGTCCAGGTCGCGACCTGCTGGAGGGCGAAGTACGCGACTGCCGCGGCGACAGACAGCGCCACTGTCCGCCAAGCGAGCGCGCGGGGCGCACGATCTGCGAGACCCTGCGCGATCAGGTAGACGACGCCGAAGATCAGGATCGCGCCGAGGGCGACGGTCTGCGGGGGCTTGGAGGCGATCCCGAAGGCCAGTCCGACCAGGAGGTAGAGCACGAGGGCGAGGCCGAAGGCGCGGGCCACGGCACTCAGACCGGGCACGGCGACGGGACCGGGGCGCCGGATCGATGTGACCTCGCGCACGGCACCGCCGGAGGCCAGGAAGGCGTGCGCCTTGTAGAGCGAGTGCGCGACGATATGCAGGAGCGCCAGCGGGAAAAGCGCCAGGCCGCACTGCAGCACCATGAAGCCC
Source organism: Tranquillimonas alkanivorans (assembly GCF_900115595.1). Lineage (GTDB taxonomy): Bacteria > Pseudomonadota > Alphaproteobacteria > Rhodobacterales > Rhodobacteraceae > Tranquillimonas > Tranquillimonas alkanivorans. The sequence goes on along the minus strand of NZ_FOXA01000006.1, from coordinate 59,768 downwards.
ATCTGCGCGCAGGTCGACCATGCGAGCGCGGTCTTCACCGCCGGCTGCGTGAGCGCCACGGCAGCGGCGACCAGTGCGCTGAAGCCGCCGACGAGGGCCAGCACCGCCAGCACGCCCGGCGTCGCAAGCAGCACGTCGGCGAAGCGGATCAGCAGAAACCCGCCGGCGTTTACCACGCCCGCGTGCAGAAGCGCGGAAACTGGTGTGGGCGCTTCCATGACCTCGGTCAGCCAGCCGTGCGTGGGCACCAGCGCCGACTTGAAGACTGCCGCGATCGCCAGCAGCAGGGCCGCAAGCCAGAGCAGGTCGGGGCGCTGACCGGCCAGCGCTGCCGCGTTGATCGCGGCGATGTCGGTCGTGCCGAAGCCGACCGCCAGCAGTCCCACGGCGGCGAGCAGCGCCGCGCTCGCGATGCCGCCGCTCATGGCCTTCTTCAGCGCCACGCGGCGGGCCCGCGGCCGGTCCGGGTAGAACAGCAGCAGATTGTGCAACGCCGCGCCGGTCGCGACCCAGCCCACTGCGAGCTGGACGAGGTTTCCGGCGCTGACCAGCAGCAGCACGCAGGCGACCGTCGCCGATATCCAGGCCATGAAGGCCGGCTGCCGGGCCTCGCCGTCCAGCGCCACGCGCGAAAAGCGAAGAACCACCCAGCCCACGAAGGCCACGGTCAGGGTCATCGCGACGCTCACGATGTCGAGGCGCGCCGAAAATCCGATGCCCGTGGCGCCGAACAGCGCGCCCGTCGACGGACCGGACATCGTCAGTTCGGCTGCCGCCAGCACGCCCGAGGCCAGGGCGGCAAGCGCGGCGATCTCGGGCAGGTGCAGGCGCCCGTCCGCCCGGCGGGGCGGGAAGAGCGTCGTCGCCAGGGCGGCCATCGCCAAGGCGAGGGGACCGAGCAGGAGGAGATTGCTCATGGGAACCTCTGTCAATGGAACTGCGAGCGGACTTAGAGGTCCTCTCGGGAAACAAAAAATACATTGTTCTCGAGTTTTCGTTCTGTAAAATGGAACGGTGAGGCTCAACTATCATCACCTTCGCTACTTCCGCGAGGTTGCGCTCGAGGGGAACCTGACCCGCGCCGCCGGGCGGCTGAACCTGTCGCAATCCGCGCTGTCCACCCAGATCCGGCAGCTCGAGGAACGCTTGGGCCATGCTCTCTTCGAGCGCCGCGGGCGGAAGCTGGTACTTACCGAGGCGGGGCGTATTGCGCTCGATCACGCGGAGCGGATCTTCGAGGTCGGCGACGATCTGGTGGCTGCCTTGGGCGAGGGCGGGGGGAGGGCCGCGCCGCTTCGCGTGGGTGCCCTGTCGACCCTGTCCCGCAATTTCCAGCTCCGGTTCCTGCAGCCTGTGCTGGCCGAAAAGAGCACCGAACTGATCCTGTCGTCAGGCAGCAGCCAGACGCTCCTCAGGTCGCTTGGGAACCTCGCGCTCGATGTCGTTCTGCTGACGGAGCCTCCGCCGCGCGACCAGTACCCGAACCTCGTTGCGCACCGCATCGCAGAGCAGGCCGTGGCGATCCACGGCACGACACGCCGTCTGCGGCACGACACGCTCTCGGATCTCCTGAGCTGCGAGCCCGTCATCCTGCCCACCGAAAGCTCGATCCGGACCGGGTTCGACAGCCTTGTCGCCCGGCTCGGCATCACCCCCCGGATCGCCGCGATCGTGGACGACATGGCCATGGTCCGCCTTCTGGCAAGGGACGACGTGGGCCTGGCCATCACGCCGGGCGTCGTTCTGGCCGATGAGCTGGCTCAGGGCCTGTTGTCGCGCGCGCCGTTCTCGCTCGACATCGTCGAAAGTTTCTACGCCGTGACGGCGCAACGCTCTTTCGCCCATCCGTTTCTCGGCACGCTGCTCCCGGCCGATGCCATCGGCTGAGCGCACCGGAACGTGGTGCTTGCTGGTGGCCCTTTTGGCATGCGCAGGGTCAGCCTGATGAGCGTGGCCCCGGGCGTCGTGGGGGCGACCTCGGTGACTGTCGGCGCGGTTACAGTGTCGGCGGCCATCCTGCCATGACCGGATAATTCCCGCCGTTTGGTGTAGGAGGCCGCTTGCGGCAGCTCGAGGAGCTATCCTCTTCGGCCGCACGGATCGATGACCGACGCGCGCATGGAGCAGCGCGTTGTCACGGCTTCTACGGGGCCAGCAGCATGGAGCGTCTGCCGGACGAGGGGGCGCTGATTGCGCGTTGACGGGGCAGGGCCGCGCGCGCTTTCATGCCGCCGTACCGGATCAGGGGCGTGAACGAGGAGAGCAGACAATGCTGACCGTCAAGCGACTGGACGCGGCCGACGCGCGGTTCGTCATCGATGCCGCCGCGACCAAGGCGCGCGAGATCGGCGTGCCCATGTGCATCGCCGTGACCGACGAGGGAGGCAACCTGATCGCGTTCGAGCGGATGGACGGCGGCAAGGTCACCTCGATCACCATCGCCATCGACAAGAGCTACACCGCCTCGGCCGCGAAGAAGGCGACGCACGAGTACGGAGAGATCAGCCAGCCCGGCGCCCCCGCCTACGGAATCGGCAGCGCCATCGGCGGCCGGCTGATGGTGGTCGGCGGCGGCCTTCCCATCACGGTGGACGGCGAGGTCGTCGGCGGCATCGGCGTCTCCTCCGGCACGCCGGCACAGGACCGCGAGGTGGCGCAAGCGGGCGTGGACGCCGTTACGTCGGGGAGCTGAAAATCCTATGGGAGTGGCCAAGTTCGGCTCGATGCCGATCGCGTCGGACCTGCGCGGCGCAACCGCTCGCGCGGAAATGCCGACGCGATCTCTCCTTGCTCTTAACGAGCCCGATCAGCGCCCTTCCGTCGTCTGTCGTTTCCTCAGTTCAAGATCCTGCAACTCGAACATCACGAAGACAGGCGCCGGCCTCCAGCGCCACGCCGGAGGCCCCGCGCTGCGCCACGCCGGAGGCTCCGCGCGCGGCCTTCGACACCAGCGACGAGACACTACCCACCACCGTCTCCCAATGCCGCGGCTCGCACCAAGCTCCTTGCACCGTCTTTCCCTTCGTCTCCGGCCCAGGCGACGAAGTTGTCCGGCCGCACGAGGACGTGCCTTGCCTCGTACGGGCCCGTCGCGCTCTGGGAGATGAGGTCAAGGGGGAGGTTTTGCCGCTCGGCCTCGGCCCGGATCTCCTCGGCATCCGCATCGCACCCTCCGAAGGTGAGAAGCGTGAAGCCTTGCCCGAGGCATTCGTAGACGTTGGTGCCGCTTTCGAGCGTCGCGGGCGACAGATGGTGTCCCGCCCGCGCCTTGTGGAGGTGCGTGCCCCGTGCGCTGCACACGCCACCCGCAGGACCGCTCACAATGGGCGAGCATTCGTAGTTCGGCTCGAACGCCGCCACCTCGTCCGCGCCTTCGTTGCGCCTGAACCAGTGCCGCTCGAATTCCTCCCGGTCCTTCTCGGGCGAGTACGTCGCAAGGAACGCGCGGTCCTCCTCGATGAAGCGCGCGATGAAGTCGTCGGCGGTAGAGGCGAAGACCGGCCGCCGTTCGAGGTCGTAGCTGTCGAGCAGCGCCTCGCCTCCCCAGCCTTGCAGCCGCGCGGCGAGCTTCCAGCCCAGGTTCCGCGCGTCCTCGAACCCCGTGTTGATGCCGTAGCCGCCGTAGGGCGGATGGGAATGCGCGGCGTCGCCGGCCACGAAGACCCGCCCGTTGCGGTACCGCTCGGCGATGGCGAAGCGCAGGTCCCAAAAGCCGATATACTCGAACTCGACCTCGAACTCCTGTCCGACCACGGCGTGCAGCATGCCTGCGAAGTCGAAGTTGTCCTTCGTGGTGCCGGGCGGAACCGGGGCGTGGAAGAACCACGTGGTGCCCTGGTCCACGCGGCCGAAGAATTGCCAGTATCCCTCGAGCTCGGGATTGAGGACGTTGAAGAACGCCTTGCCGGGATAGCGCTCGAGCAGATCGTGAAGCTCGGTCGACCGGAAGACGAGCAGCGCCATCAGGCGGTCGTGGTCCGACAAGGTCTGCGTAATGCCCGCCGCCTCGCGCAGGGTCGAGCGGCTGCCGTCGCAGCCCACGGCGTAGCGTCCGCGCACCGTGTCCGACGCCGATTCGTCGCGGGTTGCGGCGTGCACGGTCACGCCGTCTTCGTCCTGCTCGGCCCCCGTGCAGGTCCAGCCATAGCGGATGTCGATGGCGGCAATCTCACCCGCGCGTTTGCGAAGCACCGCCTCGGTCGCGTACTGCGGCAGGCGTTCGTTAGCGGTGTAGTAATAGTCCCGGACGAGCGCACGGTTCAGCCAGTCATAGTGGTACTCCGTCAGCAGCTTGCCGTAGCAGGTCATGCCGCCGATGCCGGCATCGCGCGGGGTGGGGCGCGCAGCGCGCAGCTCCGCTTCGCAGTTCCAGAAGAAGAAATGCTCGGTCGTTCGCTGGGTCAGGTTCTGACCCTTCGGGATCGGCTGCGGTTCTGGATACCGCTCGATCACGCAGACCGAGACGTTCCGCTGGCCCAGCTCGATGGCAAGTCCCATGCCGACCGGGCCGCCGCCCACGATGACAACGTCGTACACGCTCACCTCGCCTTTCGTTCCGTCGGTCCGCTCAGACATCGAGGCCCAGCAGCTTCGCGGCGTTGTCCTGATAGATCTTGCGGCGCACTTCCTCGGACACATCGAGCTCGTCGAGGATGCGTATCGTTTCGCGAATGTACATCGGACCCTTCTCGGGGTCGAAGGGCGCGTCCGAGGCAAACATGACGTGATCCTCGCCGAAGAACTCGATGGCGTGCTCGATGGCCTTGCGCGACCCGAACGAGGCCGTGTCGGCGTAGAAGTCCTTGAAATACTCCAGGTGCGGCCGCTTCAGCGCCTTGCGTACGGCGGCAAGATCGCGGTCGGTCGTGCGCGCGCCCATCTGGTCCCAGCCGGGCCCGACGCGGCCTTCGAAGAACGGGATCATGCCGCCGGCGTGGTGGGTGACGACGCGAAGGCCCGGATGCCGGTCGAAGAGGCCCGAGAACACCATCCGTGCCATCGCGGCGGAGGTTTCGTAGGGCCAGCCGAGCGTCCACCAGATCTCGTATTCCGACCGGTCCTCGGTCAGGTAGTCGGGGAAGTTCGCGCCGCGCGCCGGGTGCATCCAGACGGCCTTGCCCGACCTGCCCATGTAGTCGAAGAACGGCTCGAACTCGGGCAGGTCCAGCGGCTTGCCCGAGACGTTGGTGAAGATCTGCATGCCGCAGGCGCCGAGGTCCTCGATGTTGCGGCGCGCCTCTTCCACCATCGCGTCGGGGTTCGACAGGACCGCCGTCCCGATGAAGCCGGGGAAGCGGTCCGGGTACTGCTGGCAGAGTTCGGCCATGCTGTCGGACGCGATCTGCGCCAACTCCAATGCCTTGTCAGGCTCGGCGTACTTTTCGAACGGCGGCGAGGCGAGCGAGAGGATCTGCTGATAATCGGGACCGAACATGTCCATCACCTCGAAGCGGCGGTCGAGGTCGGTCATCATCGGCACCGCTTCCGAACGGCGGGTGATGTCGGTCGTTTCGCCCACATGCGCGATCAGGGCCTCGTGGAACGGCTTGGGCCAGATGTGGTTGAAGACGTCGATCTTTTTCATTCTTTCACTCCTTCCGCGCCCTCAGGCGCTCGTTTCCATGGCTCGTGGCGCGCCGCGCTCGGCAAGCTGTTCGCTCAGGCGTTCCCCGGCGCGCCAGACGGCGCGCGCGATGTCGGGGCGCCGATCCGGCGTTGCCACGTCCTCGGCAAGCGTCAGGCACAGGGCCGCCACGGGCGAATGGCCGGCGTCGAAGACTGGGGCAGCGATGCCGACGACTCCGGGCGTCACCTCTCCGTGCGCGATGGCGGCTCCCGCGCGGCGCACCTTGCGGAACGTGTCGGCGACCGCCTCGGGCGTGTCGCCCAGGCCGAGCGCCGAAAGTTCGCCCAAGTTCTCGGCGATCTTCTGCTGCATCTGCCGGCGCGGCAGGTAGGCCAGGATCGCCCGGCTGATCGCGCCCCGCGCCAGAGGCATGGGACGGCCGCGCGGGTAGCTCGACTTGGGGTTTTCGGCCGAGCACTCGGAGGCGACGCAGAGCAGCCGGTTGCCGTACCAGCGCACCAGAAGCGCCGTGCAAGGCCACGCCTCGGACAGGTCCCGCAGCAAGGGCTCGCCCGCCTCGATCAGCGGGTCGGACCGGCGCATGAGGAAATCCAGCTCCACCACGCGGGGTCCGAGCGTGTAGGTCGCGCCCGAGAGCGACGCGACCAGCCCCGCCTCTTTTAGGGCCTTGAGATAGCGATACAGCGTCGGACGCGCATACCCCGTCTCGGCCATCATCTCGTCCGGCGTCCATTCCGGCCGCGCCTCCGAGAACAGGCCCAGCAGCGCCAGGATGCGTTCACCGCTGCCCGCGCCGCTCATGCCTGCGCCTCCGCCGTGGGCTTGCGCATCAGTTCCACCGCCATCAGGCCCGCCCCGCCCAGCACGCCGATCACGTCGCTGATCACGGCCCCGGGGAACATGCCAGCCGGCATCAGGGCGGCGAGGCCGAAGGCGATGAACAGGCCCCGCATCACCGGGGTCAGCCGGTTCGAGAAGAACCCGGCCAGCCCCGCCGAGACGAGCCAGACGCCCATCCCCGCCGTAACGATGGCAAGCCCGATCTCGAACGGCTCTCCGATCAGGATCAGCGTGGGCGAGAACACGAAGAGAACCGGGATGACGTAGGCCGACCACCCGAAGCGCATCGCCGCCCAGCCCGTCGCCATGGCGGGCGAACGTGCGATGGACGCCGCCGCGAAGGCGGCAAGCGCGATGGGCGGGGTGATCATCGACATCATGCCGAAGTAAAGGACGTAGAGGTGTGCTGCGAGCGGCTCGATCCCGACCTCGATCAGCGCGGGCGCAACCAGCGCGGCGAGCAGGACGTAGACGCCCAGCGTCGGCAGTCCCATCCCAAGGATGATGCAGACGAGCGCCGACAGCGCCAGCAGCACGATGGCGCTGCCCCCGCCGATCTGCACCAGTGCGTAGGTCAGGTTGAAGCTCAGGCCGGTGACGTTGAGCACGCCGATCACGATGCCCGAGGCGGCCGAGATTAGGATGATCTCGAGCACCGCGTGCCCGGTCCCCGCCAGCGCGCCGAAGAGCTTGCGCAGACCCGGTCGTTCGCCCTGATAGCCCAGGATCAGCGACGTCGTGATCAGCACCAGCGTCGCGGCCAGCGCGGCTTTTTCCGGCTGCCAGCTTTTCCAGAACAGAAGGTAGATCAGCGCCGCGAAGGCCAGGATGAAGTGCAGACCCTTCGCCACGGTGCGCCCCGCCGGTATCTCGGACTTCGGGACCGCCCGGATGCCCAGCTTCGCCGCCTCCAGGTCCGCCTGGATGAACAGCGCGACGTAGTACAGCACCGCCGGAAGCAGCGCGGCCATCACGACCGAGGAGTAGGGGACCGACAGGAACTCGGCCATCAGGAAGGCGGCGGCGCCCATCACGGGCGGCATCAACTGACCACCGGTCGAGGCGACGGCCTCGATCGCGCCGGCCTTGTGGCCCGGGTAGCCGTCGCGCTTGATCATCGGGATCGTCACCACGCCGGTGCCCACGACGTTGGCCACCGCCGAACCGCTGATCGAGCCGAAAAGCCCCGAGGCCAGCACAGCGATCTTCATCGCGCCGCCCCGGAACCGGCCCATCGCCAGCATCGCGGCGTCGGTGAAAAAGCGCGAGCCGCCGGTGATGCCCAGCAGCGTGCCGAAGAAGATGAACGCGACGACGACGGTGGCCGCGACCGAGATCGGAAGGCCCAGAATGCCATTCGAGTCGAAGGCCATGTAGCCCGACAGAAGCTGCCAGTTCTGCGGCCGGCCCTGCAGGCGGCCGGGGATAAGGTCACCGAACAGCGCGTAGAGGATGAAGGCGGCAATGATGATGACCAGCGCCCAGCCGGTCGCCCGGCGCAGCGCCTCGAGCGTCAGGAGGATGACGATCAGACCGGGCACCCAGACGGCCGCCGGCCGCGCGAAGATCATAAGGACGAGTTGCGGGTAGCGCAGCGCGATGTACCCGACAGCTACGGCCGACATGACCGCCAGCGCCACGTCGTACCACGGCACGGTCTCCCGATGCTCGAGCCGCCTGGCCGGCATCGTCAGGTACGCCGCCGGAAGCGTGAACATCAGGATCGCCGCGAAGAACTGCTGCGGGTAAAGCCCCAGTCCCAACTGCCGCTGAAGCGAAAACGCCCAGGCCGCCGCCGTGACCGGGATCATCAGCGCCAGCAGGTCGGCGACGGGCTTCCAGACGGAGCGGGGAAGGCCGGAAACGGCCTTCCCCTGCGCGCGGTCGTTCACGATGCGCCCCTCACTCGAGCCCGACTTCGTCGTAGAACTTCAGCGCGCCGGGATGGAATTCGGCCACGCCGGGATCACCCTTCATCTCGTCCGGGCTGAAGGCGTTGAACGGCGGGAAGGTGTCGGCCATGACCTGCGCGTTCTCGTACATCGCCTTGGCCATCTGATAGACGACGTCGTCCGGCACGTCGGCATGGGTGAAGACCACCTGCGGGAAGGCGATGTACGTCGCGTCCTCGGTCACGCCGGGCATCGAGCCGGCCTTGAACTCCTTGAACGACGCCGTGGGCCAGTGCTCGCGCGCCGCCTCGAGCGCCGCATCGTCCGACGAACCTACCGGCAGGGCATAGAGGCCGCCCACGGCTGCGTCGGCTTCCCGCACCTTGCCGGCGCCGTGGGCGAAGATGAAGGCGTCGGCCTCGCCTGCCATGAAGGCATCGGCGCCGCCCACGACCGAAGGCACGCTCACGTGCTCGAACTGGTCGGCGGTCAGGCCGGCGGTGGCGAAGATGGCATCGTACTGCGGCAGGATCGTATTCTGCGCGGTGTAGCCATAGGTGATCGGGTGGCCCACGAGGTCCTCGAGCGATCCGATATCGCTGTCGGCGCGCACGAAGATCGCCTCGACCAGCGGCATCAGCATCCCGACGACGCGGATGTTCGGGTTCTGCACCCCGTTCCACCACGCGTCGCCGGTGACGCCGTAGTTGACTTCCTGCAGGTTCGCGACGCCGAACTCGATCCCGCCCGAGTTCACGAAGGGCAGGTACTGGTTCGGACTGGTGGCGGGCTGGATCGTGGTGTTCAGCCCGCCCTCGTTCGCCGCGTTGGCGACGGCGGTGCCGATGTTGTGGAACAGCGATCCCGGGTTCGACGTGGCGATGCCGACGTTCTGCGCCGAGGCCGCCGACGCGGCGACCCCAAGCCCGAGCGCCGCGGCTGCGATGACGTTCCGCATTGTTTTCCTCCCGTTTATGGACGGCCGGCCCCTCCCTGGGCCGGCCAAAAATCCCACATCGTGAGATTCGCGTTCAATCGTGCATGCAGTTGACGTAGAAGCAAGTACAAAGTGTCGCAGGTCGAGGGAGGGTTTCGGACATGAGCGACGTCATCAGGCACCCGGAGAACGGGGCGGAGTCTGTGCTGCTGGGGCTGAAGCGAGCGGGCGTCGAGTGGCTCTTCGCCAATGCAGGGACCGACTTCCCCCCGATCATCGAGGCGCTCTGCACGCTTCCCGCCGAAGAGATGCCGAAGCCGGTGACAATCCCGCACGAGACGGCGGCGGTCGGCATGGCACACGGCTACTACCTGGCGTCCGGCAGACCGCAGGCGGTGATGGTGCACGTGAACGTCGGGCTGGCGAACGTGGTGATGGGGACGATCAACGCGGCCTCGGACAACGTCCCGGTGCTGGTGATGTCCGGCCGCACGCCGCTGACGGAAACCGGACGGCCCGGGGGCCGCATGACGCCCATCCAGTACGGTCAGGAAATGTACGACCAGTCGTCGTTGGTCTCGGACACGGTCAAGCACCACTATGAAATGCGGTATCCCGAACAGGGCGAGCCGCTGGTCTCCCGTGCGCTCGCGCTTGCCATGAGCGAGCCGCGCGGGCCGGTCTATCTGAGCCTTCCACGGGAGCCGCTGACCGCCGGGATCACTGGTGACGAGCGTCAGCCGGTCGCCCGCCGTCCCGCCGCCACGCCCGCCGCGCCCGACCCGGCGGCGGTCGAGACGCTGGCGGGCTGGCTGCGTGAGGCTCGGGCGCCGGTGATCCTGTGCCAGCGGGGCGATCCGCAGGGCCGGCTGGCGGCGGCGCTGTCGTCCCTCGCCGGCCGGCTGGGCATCGGCGTGGCCGAGCCGTACTCGGTGCGAAACGTCCTGGCCTCGGGCGATCCGTCGCTCCTGGGCTACGATGCCGGAGCGGCGCTTGAGGGTGCAGACCTGGTGATCGCGCTCGACGCGGACATCCCGTGGATCGAAAGGCTGCACGGTCCTGGCGAGGACGTGCGCATCGCCCATCTGGGCCCCGACCCGCACTTCACGCGGATGCCGGTGCGCGGCTACCGGACCGACCTGGCCATCGCCTGCGACCCGGTTTCCGGGATTCAGGCGCTCGACGCGGCTCTCGCGAAGGAGGCGATGCCGGACCGCGCCCGCAAGCTCGCCGCCCGCGCCAGCGCACGCCGGGAAGCGGCCCGCGAGACCGCCGAGGCGGGATGCACGGATCCGATGGCCTCGGAATGGCTGAGCCTGTGCCTGTCGCGCGTGCTGGGCGAGGACGGTATGGTGTTCTCCGAATTGGGCGCCTTGCCTGGCATGATGGACCTCTCCGGGCCGAACCGGCTGTTCAACAACCCGCATTCGGGCGGCCTCGGATGGGCGCTGCCTGCGGCACTCGGCGCACAGCTGGCCCGGCCTGGGAAGCTGACGGTCGCCTGCATGGGCGACGGATCATATATCTTCGCCAATTCCGTCGCCTGCCACCAGATCGCCGAGGCGCTTTCGCTGCCCGTGCTGACGATCATAAAGAACAACGGCCTGTGGAACGCCGTCCGCCGCTCGGTGAGCAACGGCTATCCAGGCGGCGCGGCGACGCGGGCAAACGAGATGCCGCTGACCTCGCTCGAACCGCAACCCGACTTCTGCCAGATCGCGGGGGCGAGCAGGGCGCATGTCGAGCGCGTCAGCGACGGAGCAGCGCTGCCGGACGCGCTCGAACGCGCGGTCCGGGTCGTGCAGGAGGAGAAACGTCAGGCGGTGCTGGACGTTAGGGTGGCCCTGTCAGACCAGCACTGAAGCGCGCCTCTTCTTGCCCCGGCTTTCGGCGGCGCCCCTTGGGGCTGCACCGTTCGCGGCGAGACCCGGGGTGCGGCTGCTCGGTCGTCATGACACGTAAGCGGGACTGGAAGAGCCTGATGGTGACGTAGTCGCAGGCGGGCCTCGGCGACGTACATGGGCTGGGATTGGCCCCTTCACGTCCGGGGGGCTTACTTGCGCAGGACATAAAGGGGACTTGAATCTCGCGCCTTCCATCTCAGCCGCAGGTGGCGCGCGAGCATCTGCTCTTTGGTTGCGCTCGGCGCCGCATCTGTCTTGTGAGGCCGGCCGTTCGGTGATCCAAGAGCGTCAGGTGGTGCCGCACAACAGGAGGACCTCATGCAGACGGACGTGGCGCGTGCGCCTACGAAATCGCTGACTGGCGTCCTGCTGATGTGCGTCGGCGTCGCCTGCCTGAGCGTGAACGACGCGATCGCGAAGGAGTTGACCGCCGGGTACTCGGCGATCCAGATTCTGTTCCTGCGCAACCTGATCGCCTTGCCCGTAGCCGTCGTGATCGCCCTCAGGATGGGCGGGCGGTCCGCTCTGCGCTCCTATCGGCCGACCGCGCACCTGGTGCGGGGGGTCTTCTGGCTTTGCGCCGCCACGCTGTTCTTCACGGGGCTACGCTTCCTTGGCCTTGCCGAGGCGACGACTTTGGTCTTCGCGGCACCGCTTTTCATCACGGCGCTGTCGGTCGTGCTTCTGAAAGAGCACGTAGGCTGGCGGCGTTGGAGCGCGGTGCTGGCGGGCTTTCTGGGCGTCCTCGTCGTGGTCCGGCCCGGCAGCGCAGCGTTCCAGCCGGCGTCGCTGTTCCCGTTGGCGACGGCGTTGTTCTATGCCGTGCTGATGATCAGCGCGCGCTGGGTCGACCCGCGCGAAAGCGTGTGGACGATGATGCTTTACCTCGTGGGGGCGGGGGCGCTTCTGAGCGGTCTGGTCAGCCCGTTCGTGTGGACGGCGGTGCAGGGGGAGGACCTGTGGCTCTTCGCCGGGATCGCGTTCTTCGGGACCGCCGGCATGACCATGATGACTCAGGCCTTTCGCTTCGCGCCCGCAGCCGTCGTCGCGCCGTTCGACTATACCGCGTTGCTTTGGGCGACGCTCATGGGCTGGGCGATCTGGTCGGAGGTCCCGGACGCCGCCACCTATTTCGGCGCGGCGATCATCGTCATGAGCGGGCTTTTCATCGTCTTCCGCGAGCGGGAGCTCGAGGGGTAGAGGAGCAGGGGGCCTTTTGGGCGCCGGCTGGTAAGGGGCAGGGACGCCGCCTTGGACGTCGTCATCATCACCGCGATCATCGCGTCGTTGTTCCTGGCGCTCGGCGTGGCCGAGCCGCTGGCCGCGCGCCTGCGGCTGCCCTACAGCGTGCTGCTGGCCGGGCTCGGGATCGGCATCGGCCTGGTGGCGGGGTTCCTGCTGCGCACCGAGCTGACGGATGCCTTCAACCCCGTGGCCGAGGCGATCCTGAACCTGCCGATCCGGTCGAATGTCTTCCTGTATCTGTTTCTGCCCACGCTTCTTTTCCAGGTGACGCTGGGCATGAACGTGCGCCGGATGATCGACGACTGGGTGCCAATCCTGTCGCTGGCCGTGGTCGCGGTGATCTTTTCGACCTTCGTGATAGGCCACGCGCTTTACTGGATTTCGGACTTCTCGTTGGTCGCCTGCCTTCTGGTCGGCGCCATCGTGTCGACCACCGATCCCTCGGCCGTCGTCGGCATCTTCCGCTCCATCGCCGCGCCGCGCAGGCTGACGCGCATCATCGAGGGCGAGAGCCTGCTGAACGACGCCGCCGCCATCGCGCTGTTCGGGGTGCTCATGGGCTTCGTGATGCGGGGCGTCCCGAACCCCGACCTGGTCGAGGCGACGGGGCGCTTTCCCTACCTGATCCTCGGCGGCGCGCTGACGGGCTGGCTGTTCGGCCGACTGGCCGTGTGGATCATGGCGGGCTTCTCGCGGCACCTGCTGGCGCAGCTTTCGGTATCGGTGGCGTTGCCCTACCTGTCATACATCGTCGCGGCGAACCTGCTGGGCGCGTCGGGCGTCATTGCCGTCGTCGTCGCCGGGCTGACCGTGAACCTGACCGCGCCGGCGTCGCTTGCCCCGGCGGCGTGGACGGCGCTCAAGGAGGTCTGGGAGCTTCTGGCGCACTGGGCCGGGGCGCTGATCTTCGTGCTTGCGGCCCTGCTGATCCCGCGGCTGCTTGAGGGAATTACGCTGTGGGATGTGGGGCTGACGCTGGTGGTCGTGGCGGCGGCGCTTCTGGCCCGCGCGGTGATCCTCTATGGCCTGTTGCCGCTTCTGTCCGTCTCGGGCCTGTCGCCGGAGATGGGGCGCCCTTACCGGGCGGCGATCCTCTGGGGCGGCCTGCGGGGGGCGGTGACGCTGGCGCTGGCGCTTGCGGTGACCGAAAGCCTGCGCGTGCCGCCCGACGTGAGGCGGATGGTGGGCGTGCTCGCCACCGGGTACACGCTGTTCACCCTCGTCGTGCAGGGCGGGACCTTGCGCTGGGTGATCTCGTGGCTGGGGCTCGACAAGCTGTCGCCGCTCGACGCCGCGCTGTCGAACCAGGTGATTGCCGTGGCGCTGCAAACCGTCCGGGAGGACGTGCAGCGCGCCACCGAGGATTACGAGCTGTCCCGTGACATCGTCAGGTCCGAGGCCAAGCAGTTCGCCGAGCGGCTCGACGGCGCGGTCCGGCGGGCGGAGGACAGCCGCGAGATCCTCGACCGCGACCGGGTGACACTTGGGCTGATTGCCGTGGCGGGCGCGGAACGCAACCTCGTCCTGGAGCGCATCCGCGAACACGGCGTGTCCGAGCGGCTGACCGATCGGCTTCTGTCGGACGCCGATCACTTGATCGAGGCGACGCGGCAAGACGGTCGCCTGGGCTATCGCCGTGCTTCCCGCCGGGCCGTCGGCTTCACGCGGCAGTTCCGGACGGCGGTGGCGCTCTACAACCGCTTCGGGATCGCCGGGCCGTTGGCACACCGGACGGCGGACCGCTTCGAGATCCTGATCTTCCAGCGCCTGATCCTGCGCGAGCTTGATGCCTTCATCGACATGCGCATCCGTCGCATCCACGGACGCCGCGTGGCCGAGCTGCTGCACGACCTGCTCGGCCGGCGACAGGAGATGGTCGAGCAGGCGCTCGACGGGCTGAAGCTTCAGTACCCGGGCTATGCCGACGAGCTTGAGCGGCGCTTCATCCGCCGGACCGCCCTGAGGCTGGAGCGGCGGGAGTACGACCTGCTGCACGAGGAGGGCCTGATCGGCGACGAGCTTTACACCGACCTGTTGCAAAGGATCGACGTGCGGCTGGCCGAGGAAAGCCGAAGACCCGGGCTCGACATCGCGGTGGCGCGGACGGACTTGGCGCGGCAGGTGCCGCTGTTTTCGGAGCTTGACGAGGACAGCCTTCGGCTTCTGGGCAGGAGCCTGCGCACGCGCTACCACGCGCCGGGCGACCTGATCGTCAGCCGCCGGACGACCGCCGATACCGTGCACTTCATCTCGTCGGGGGCGGTGGAGCTTCGGCGGGCCGGGCAGACCTATCGGCTGGGCCGCGGCGAGTTCTTCGGCCAGCTCGCGCTTCTGCACAAGAGGGCGCTTCCCTCGGAGGTCGAGGCCATCGCGCCGACGACCCTGCTGACGCTCGACGACAAACGCTTCATGCGACTTCTCGAGAAAAGCCCGGCGATCCGGGAGGCCGTCCGCAAGTCGGCGGAGGAACGCGGCATCCCGCTGGGCGCCCTGTCCTCCGCCGTGCGTCCGCGCAGGTCCGGGTGAGGGTTGAGAGGCCTGGCACGCTGCATTACCCGTCGCAGCGGTTGCGGTGAAGGGGAATGACGATGGATTTGAAGCCGGGATTTCACGCTGTTCCGGAGGGACACCTTGCCTCGGTCGTGACGCATCTCGAGATGCTGGCGCCGGCGGCGCCGCGTCCGGAACATGGGGCGGAGACGCTGCGGCTCGACCTCGTGCGCTCTCCGTCCGTCGACTGGTACCGGGCGCTCTTCAGGACAGTGGGTGCGGACTGGCTTTGGTTCTCGCGCCTTGATCTCGCGGAAGAAGAGCTGGAAGCGGTCCTCTCCGACCTCCTGGTCGAAGTTCACGTTCTGCGCGACGGGTCTGCGGAGGCGGGACTTCTGGAGCTGGATTTCCGCCAGCCGGGGCAGTGCGAGCTGGCCTATTTCGGGCTCGCCCCGGCCCTCGTCGGCACGGGGGCGGGCCGCTTCCTGATGAACCGCGCCCTGGAACTTGCGTGGCGCGGCGATGTCAGGCGCTTCCATGTCCATACCTGCACGCTCGATCACCCCGGCGCACTGCCGTTCTACCTCCGGTCCGGGTTCAGCGCTTATCGCCGGGAGGTCGAGGTCGCGCCCGACCCGCGCCTGCAAGGCGTCCTGCCGCGTGACGCCGCCCGGCACGTTCCATTGATCTGCGAGCGAACCGTCAGCGGCGCCTCCGGCGACGGCTGAAACAGGAGCGCCCGTCCGCCACACCGTTGGTTGCCGCCATGAGGGAGAGAGGGTCAGGCTGCTGTTGGGCCACTCGTGCGGTAGCCCGGCAGCATCTTCACCAGCCCCTCGGTTGCAGGCATTCCGCCCGGCTATTGGTTTCCCTCCTTACGACCGGATGCGGTATCCGGTGCGAAAGATCCACCAGATCGTGGCGAGGCAAATGGCGGTGAAGGCCAGGATGGCCAGAAGGCTCCAGCCCAGCCCGACATCGGACATCCCGAAGAAGGACCAGCGGAAGCCCGAAACCAGGTAGACGACCGGGTTGAACAGGGTGATCGTCTGCCACACCGGCGGCAGCATCGAGATCGAGTAGAACGACCCGCCCAGGAAGACGAGCGGCGTGACGACGAGAAGCGGGACGAGCTGGAGCTGCTCGAAATTCTGCGCCCAGATCCCGATGATGAAGCCGAACAGGCTGAACGACAGGCACGTGAGAACCAGGAAGGACACCATCCAGAGCGGGTGCTCTATCCGCAGGTCAACGAAGAAAAACGCGGTCAGCAGGATGATCACGCCGATCATCAGAGACTTCGTCGCCGCCGCCAGCACGTAGCCCGCCGTGATCTCGAGAAACGAGGCCGGGGCCGAAAGAAGCTCGTAGATGGTTCCGATGAACTTGGGAAAGTAGATCCCGAACGACGCGTTCGTCACCGACTGGACAAGGACGCTGAGCATGATCAGGCCGGGCACGATGAATGCGCCGTAGCTCACCCCCTCGACCTGGTCTATGCGGCTTCCGATCGCCGCGCCGAAGACAACGAAATAGAGCGAGGTCGAGATCACCGGCGACACGATGGACTGCCAGATCGTCCGGAAGGTGCGCGACATTTCAAAGAGGTATATCGCGCGCACAGCTTCGAGGTTCATCCGCGTTCCTCCTCCTGCACGAGGCCGACGAAGATCTCCTCGAGCGACGACTGCCGCGTCTGCACGTCCCGCAACTGAAGTCCCGCCGCCTGTATCTCGTTCAGGAGCCGCGTGATGCCCGTCCGCTCCCGCTGCGTGTCATAGGTGTAGATCAGCGTGTCCGCATCCGGTCCCGTCTCGAGCGCATGATGCGCCAGCGCCTCGGGCACGGCGTCGATGGGTGCCTGTAACTCGATCACCATCTGCTTGCGGCCCAACCTGCGCATCAGCGCAGCCTTCTCCTCGACCAGAAGGATGTCGCCCTTCGAGATCACCGCGATGCGGTCCGCGATGGCCTCGGCCTCCTCGATGTAGTGCGTGGTCAGGATTATGGTGACTCCCTCGGCCTTGAGCCGGCGGACGGTCTCCCACAGGTCCTTGCGCAGCTCGACGTCCACGCCCGCCGTGGGTTCGTCCAGGAACAGGACGCGGGGCTCGTGGCTGAGGGCCTTCGCGATAAGGACCCGGCGCTTCATGCCGCCGGACAGCTCGATGACCTTCGCATCCTTCTTGTCCCAAAGCGACAACTGCCGCAGCACTCGTTCGAGGTGCGCATCGTCGCGCGGCTTCCCGAACAGCCCGCGCGAGAAGCGGACGGTATTCAGCACCTTCTCGAACGGCTCGAGGTTGATCTCCTGCGGGACCAACCCGATCAACTTGCGGGCGGCACGGTAGTCGCGGATCGTGTCATGTCCTCCCACGCTGACGCGCCCCGCGCTCGGCGTGGTAATGCCGCAGATGGTCGAGATCAGCGTCGTCTTGCCCGCGCCGTTCGGACCGAGGAGCGCGAGGATCTCGCCTTCCTCGATGTTCAGCGAGACGTCGTTCAGGGCGACGAAGCCGCTGGCATAGGTCTTGACCAGACCAGTGACGGAGACGACGGGTGCCATGTACGGCCTTTCTGAAGGTCACGGGGACCTTAGCGGCACGTGATGCATCGGCAAGTCCGGAGGTCTTGGCGTCGCACAGGACGGCCGGAGAAAACGACGCCGCAGGACGGTGAAAGCGACCACGGACGCCGACGCCGCCGCGCGACATCCCGATGATGACGGGCGCGGTCATAGACCTGCAGGTCGAGCAGAATAACGTCGTCCTGCCGGGCAATGGTGGTATGGCGGAGGTTCTTGGTCCCGTGCTTCACTGCGGAGGTGGACGCCCCGGCGAACAGCCACTCTGTTCGCTTGGCGTAGCCGTCTCGGTGGAGATCAGCCGAAGGCGCGGGTCAGCAGTGCGAAACAGGCTGCCGAGAGCAGCGCGGCTGCCGGCACCGTGATTACCCATGCCGCCACAACCGTCATGAAATGCGAGCGGCGCACAAACTTGCGGCGCTGCCTTTCCTCTCGCGCGAGGCGACGCGCGGGCGGCCTGCTGTTGTTGGCGGCGCGGACGCGACGCTCGGCGTGCCATTCCCGGAAGAAGCCGACGCCGAAGACGCCACCGACCGCGATATGTGTCGAGCTGACCGGCAGACCCAGCCACGACGCCAGGATCACCGTGATCGCGGCAGAGAGAGACACGCAGTAGGCCCGCATTGGGTTGAGCTTCGTGATCTGGCTGCCCACCATCCGGATCAGCTTGGGGCCGAAGAGGATCAGCCCGAAAGAGATGCCGAAGGCCCCGATCACCATGACCCAGACCGGGATCGCCACTTCTCCGGCAAAGCCGCCGAATTGCTGAGCATGGACGATGGCGGCCAGCGGCCCCACCGCGTTGGCCACGTCGTTGGCTCCGTGCGCGAACGACAGAAGCGCCGCGGAGATCACCAGCGGAATGCCGAACAGGATCTTGAGTGACCTGTTACGGTTTTCCATTCCTTTCGCCTGCCGGCGGATCAGCGGGATGGAAATCAGCCAGCTCGCAACGCCGATCGCTGCCCCGATCAGCAATGCAGTTCCGATCTCGATCGAGATGACCCTCTTCAGGCCTTTCAGAGCCAGGTATGCGGCAAAGGCTCCGGCCATGATGCCGATCAACACGGGCACCCAGACCCGCGCAGCTGCGATCTTGTCCTCGACGTAGATGATGCGCCACTTGATGAAGGCGAGGAACGCGGCCGCCACCACGCCACCCAGCAGGGGCGAAATCACCCAACTTGCCGCGATGGCGCCCATCGTGGGCCAATTGACCGCGGCGAAACCTGCCGCGGCAATGCCGGCGCCCATCACGCCGCCGACGACGGAATGGGTGGTCGAGACCGGGGCGCCGATCCAGGTGGCGAGGTTGACCCAGGCCGCCGCAGAAAGCAGCGCCGCCATCATCGCCCAGGTGAAGGTCCGCCCGCTGGCCACGCTCGCCGGGTCGATGATACCCTTAGAGATGGTCGAGACGACGTCGCCCCCCGCGATCAGAGCTCCTGCGCTTTCGAACACCGCCGCGATGCCGATTGCCCCCACAAGCGAAAGCGCCTTCGCGCCCACCGCGGGACCCATGTTGTTCGCGACGTCGTTGGCGCCGATGTTGAGCGCCATGTACGCCCCCAGAGCGGCGGCGGTGAGCACGAAGACAATCCCCGACGACTGTCCGAAGACAAGACCGGCGGCCAGTGTCGCCAGGACGACGAAGGCAAGCGAGACACCGATTCCCACGAGTGGCCGCGAGACGTAGAGCGTCGCGTACTCAACCCGGCTGATCCGATTTAGGTCCTTGTCCAGCGTCTTCCACTGGTATTCGTTCGTCTGGTCGGTCACGCGTCCCGTCCTCGTCCGCTCGGATGGCATTCGGTGGGCGTGCTTATCCGCGATCGGATCACGCAACAACGCTCAGTGCACACCTGACGGACGAAACGCTGCGAGAAGATCGCGCAGTTCCGGTTCTTTGACCATGCGTGCCGCCTCTGTCGGAGCCACCCAGCGCCGTTCGCGCTCGTCCTTCTGCGGAAAGTCCTCCTCGAGGTGCTCGACCTCAATCGGGAAAACGAGCGTTCTGGTGGTCACGGGCACGCCACCACGCAGCTTTTTCCGGTAGCGGTAGCTGCCAATGGGCTCCTGGCCTACTGTTCGTGGCCGTACCCCCGCCTCCTCCCACGCTTCGATAGTTGCGGCGCCGACAGCGTCTTGGCCGCGCATCGGCCAGCCTTTTGGCAGGACCCAGCGCCCGGTGTCACGGGAAGTGATCAGCAGGATTTCGGGGCCCGCCGTGCCGGAACGGTGGCACAGGGCCGCGACCTGAAGCCCGGACGGACGAAGGAAGATCGGACGGATGTACTCGAAGAACATCCTCTTGAAGAATGAAGTCATGGATCTGCTCGCGATGATTGCCCGAACACTAACGCCAAGTTCACGCCGCGAGCAAACCGATGTCTCCGGCTGCTTCTTCACAACGCGTGAAGCCTTCATCGCCGGCAGCCGACGTCCGCTCGTTCCCATCGCCTCGGATGCCCCGGTTTGGCTGCGAAGGCGAGCGTTCGGTCAGCACCGCTTGACCGCGCACTTTGCCAGCTTCGATCACGCCACCTGTGGCCTCAACTTCGCTGCGGCGGAATTGGGTCGGGAAGGTCAGCATCTGCAGGCTCTTCAACCAGGCGCGAGGCCAACAAGTGCCCTTCCCGCGCCAGGATCGGGTAGGCCAGCGACGCCACCTGGCTGTTGATGTCCTTGAGCGCCTTGAGGGCCTCAAGGTGGATGTCGCTGGAGACGATCGAGCTTGCACGGCCCTTGGTCAGCCGCTTCAGATGACTCTTGGAGCTTTTGCGCTCGAGCTTTGCCACCTCCGCCTTGCCGTTAATCAGGAGCCGCGCGGTATCGACATCGTCGGCGATCAGCAGAGTCGAAGCCAGCGCGATGTTGGCCAGGATCGCCTCGTGGATCTCGCGCAGCTCCGCGTATCCCTCGTTGGAGAGACGGATATTCTCCTCCTCCATCTGGTCGGCCCGCGGCACCAGGCGCTGGACGATGATGTCGCCGGCGGCTTCGAGGCCTATCGCGTATTGCGCCAGTTCCCGCGCCCGCTTGCGCTCGTCCTTGGGCAGGTCGTCCTTCGACATCTGCGCGACGAAGCTGCGGACCGCGTCCATCGCGTCGTTGATGTGGCGGTCGCGCTTGATCAACTTGGCGCTGGCCTCGGCAGTGGTGGAGCGCATCATGTCGATGACCGGCAGGCACTGTGCCTCGACGATTTGCAGCATGCGCAGGACCTCGCGTCTGAGACAGGCCTGCGCCATTCCGGGGTGCGGGAGCGAGGCCAGATCGAGCGCCGAGCGTCGCAAAAGGACGTCCTCCCGCTCGAGTTCGGCGTCGGACAGAAGCCGCGCCGCCAGCGGCTCCAGCCGCGCCGTGAACGGCACGACGAGCAGAAGCGCCGCGTTAAAGGAAATGTGCAGTCCGATCAGCAGGGCGGTCGGCGCGGCGCCCGGCATCAGCGCCTCCAGCGATACCCGGGCCAGCAGGAAGGCGGCGACCACGGCCCAGGTTCCCCGCAGCACGAGGTTGGCCAGCGGCACCCGGCGCGCCGGTGCGTCCATATCCCGCGACAGCCAGACCGGCACCAGCGCCGAACCGAAATTGGCTCCGAGGACCAACGGGATCCCCGCCGCCAGCGGCAGCGCGCCGGTGGAGACCAGCGCCACGCACATTAGGATCGCGGCGACACTGGAGTGCATGACAAAGGCCAGCACCGCTCCGGTGATGAAGCCAGTGACGACATCCACGGCCAGATACCCCGCGACCGCGGGCAAGAAGGCGCTGTCGCGCACTGGCTCGACCGCACCGCGTAGGAACTCCAGCGCGATCAGTATCACGCCTACGCCCAGCAGAACCGAGCCGAGGTTCTTCAGTCGTTCCCGGCCGCTCTTGAGGTGCAGAACGCCCCCCAGCACCAGGATCAACGGCAGGATGGCCTCGCCGGAGAAACTGAGTGCGCCCACAAGGAAGGCCGAGCCCAAATCGGCGCCCAACACCACCGCCAATGCCGCGGCGAAGGTGACGATGCCGGTACTGACGAAGCTCGAGGCCAGCAGGGATACCGCGGCCGAACTCTGCAGCAGGATCGCAAGCGCGAAGCCTGTGCTTGTCGTCCGCAGGGGCAGACCGCTTTGGGACAGCAGGCGCCGAAACCGGTTGCCGTAGGCGCGCTCGATGCCGCCCTGCACCATCCGCACACCGAACAGCAGAAACAGGGTCGCCGCCGTGATCTGCAGGAGAAACTCGAGTATAACCATGCCGTTGCCTTCGTGCTTCGCTCATAATCCTACGGGATCTTGGGAGTCTCCGACAATTCAGTTGTGGAATCCGTTTCTTCATCTACCGACAGAAGGGGGGGATGCGGCACGAACAGCGACCGGACGACGCCGTTCTTCGATCAAACTGCGACCCGCAGCGGAGGTGACGCGCGCTCATCCCGCCAGGCTCGGTCGATCCTTCACGTCCCTGACAGCATCCGCCGACTGACGTCCCCGCGGCAGGCTCAGTATGGGGTTCTGCCTTAGTCTTCGGCGCGTGGCGTGCAAAACCACCGTAAGATACCTGAGACACGGCCACACTTGCTGCGCGCCCGAGTTATTTGGCCCGAAAGGTTCGCGACTGGATCGCGGCTTTGGGTGTCCAGGCCGCCTGTATCGAGCCCGGATTGCCTTGGGAAATGGCTACCGCGAGAGCTTCAACGCGCGCTTCCGCAACGAGCTGCTCGACGCCGAGAGGAGGGGCACCTGCCAAGCAACTTGATCCGATCTCGTCGATTGGCGGGCGTCCGGGCTCGTCAGGCCGACCTGCTCTTGTCGCACCACCTGACGGTGTGGGTGCGGAGAGGTGGGGGCGTGAGGCACATCGGCGCGCGAAATAGTACCAGCTCGTGGAATAGGGGTCGCCCTTTGAGTGCCGGACACCATTGTCGGCGAGGCATCATCCCTTGCGGCCATCGGCTCGCGAGGTATTGCCGTGAGTGAACGCGGCCACGACATCCCCGAATGAAAGTTCAGGCAGCGGGCAGGGGCCGTGGCGTGGTCGGGCGGCGGCGGGTTTCCCAGTCGTTCCGGCCATAAGTTGCGTCCACTCAGGCCGCGCCCGGAGATGAAGCGTGGCAAGACGGCCTTTCGCCGGCTTAGTCGAACAGGGCGGGAAGGCTCAGCGACACGGCAGGGACGTATGTCGTCAGCAGAAGCGCCACGAGCACGGCGAAGTAGAACGGCCAGATCGTGCGGAGGACCGTCTCGATCTTCACCTTCGCGATGGAACAGCCGACAAAGAGGCAAGCGCCGACGGGAGGCGTGGTCAGGCCGAGGCCGAGATTCATCATCAGCAGCATGCCGAACTGCACCGGGTCCATGCCGATCTGGCGCACGACGGGCAGGAAGATCGGCGTGCAGATCAGGATCAGCGCGCCCATGTCCATGAAGGCCCCGAGCACCAGCAACGCGATGTTGATCAGCAGAAGAAGGACGATCTTGCTCTCGGTGATGTTGAGCAGCAGGTCGAGGATCGCGGCCGGCACCTGGTAGAGCGCCAGGAAATACGCGAAGGACGTGGCGGTGCCAATCAGCACCATGACCATCGCGGTCGTCCGTATTGACTGGAGGACGCTGCGCCAGAAATCGTGCAGGCTGAGCGAGCGATAGACGAAGACCGTCACCAGCAGGGCATAAATGACGCCGATGGCAGCGGACTCGGTCACGGTGAAGATGCCCGAGACCACGCCCCCGATGATCACCACCGCAGTCAGGAATCCCGGCAGCGCGACGATGCCGGTTATCAGAGCCGGCCCGATGCCGGGGAAGGGCTCGGCCGGGTAGTCGCGACGTATGGCCACCACGTAAGACGCGATACCCAGGCACAGGCACATGATGATGCCGGGCACGACCCCCGCCAGGAACAGCGACGAGATCGAGATGCCGCCGCCCGCGGCGAGCGCGTAAAGGATCATGTTGTGGCTCGGCGGCACCATGACCCCGGCGATGGAGGACGTGACCGTGACGTTCACGGCGTAGTCGTCGTCGTAGCCCTTCTCCCGCATCATGGGGATAAGGACCGACCCGAGCGCCGACGTATCCGCCACGGCCGATCCAGATATTCCGCCGAAGAGCATCGACGACAGCACGTTGACCAGCCCCAATCCGCCGCGCATCTGCCCGACGACGGCCTGCGCGAAGCGCACTAGCCGCATCGCGATCCCGCCGCGCATCATCAGTTCGCCGGCGAAGATGAAGAAGGGAATGGCCAGCAGCGAGAACACGTTCATCCCGGCGATCATGCGCTGGAACACGATGAGTTCGGGCAGGCCCTCGTAGAAGGCCGCGGCCAGCGCCGCGATACCAAGCGCGAAGGCGATGGGCAGCCCGATGACGATCCCCACCACGAATCCGCCGAGCAGAAAGGCAAGCCCCATCAAATCGTCTCCTCGGTGCGTTCGAGCCATTCGGCAGGGTGGCGAAGCAGAAACCACATCCGCTCGGCCATGAAGATCACGATGAGGCCGCCGGTGATGACGAGCGGCAGGTACTGCACGCCCTGCGGTACGCCCAGCAGCGGGATGGCGCGGTTCCAGGTGCCGACGACCAATTCGTAGGAATAGACGGACATCGCCACACCGAAGGCGCCCAGCAGCAGCGTCCTGAGTAGCTCGAACCCGTACTGCGCTCGTCTCGGCAGCATCTCGACGATGTAGCTGATGCCCAGGTGGATGTTCTCACGCAGTCCGACCGCGGACAGGGGAAGCGCAACGATCAGGATCAGAAGCAGCGACAATCTTTCCGCCCAGGTGGGCGTATCGTTCAGTACGTAGCGCCCATAGACCTGCCAGCCGGTGATCGCCACCAGAAGGACCAGCGCGCCGCCGCTGACGGCCACCACCAGGGTGACGAGGTAGTCCAGCACCTTGAACCGCATGTCTCTATGCTCCGATATCGGATCTCGGCCGCCCCCCGCAGAACGCGGAAGGCGGCCGTTTTGAGGAGGCGGATTACTCGGTGGCCTGAATGCGGTTCAGCAGATCACGCAGGTTCTCGTCGGTGACGAACTGGTCGTAGACTGGGTTCATC
This sequence comes from Tranquillimonas alkanivorans, assembly GCF_900115595.1. GTDB lineage: Bacteria > Pseudomonadota > Alphaproteobacteria > Rhodobacterales > Rhodobacteraceae > Tranquillimonas > Tranquillimonas alkanivorans. The sequence goes on along the minus strand of NZ_FOXA01000006.1, from coordinate 35,231 downwards.
GCCTCGATGAAGGCGCTCTTGTCCTCGAGTTCTACGATGGTCGCCCCGGCATCGCGCACGATCTGCTCGGACTGCTCCTCGCGCTCGGCCCAGAGCTCGCGCTGCAGTTCGGCGGACTCCTTCGCCGCCTGGCGCACGATCTCCTGGTCCTCGGCGCTCCAGGAGTCCCAAGTGTCTTTGTTTATGACGAAGACCTCGGGAACGATCGTGTGCTCGTCGAGGATGTAGTGCGGCGCCACCTCGTAATGGCCGGTGGATTCGTAAGACGGCCAGTTGTTCTCGGCGCCGTCGACGACGCCGGTCTGGATCGAGGAATAGACTTCGCCGAAGGGGATCGGCGTCGCGTTCGCGCCGAGCGCCTCGACCATGGCAACGTTCACATCCGAGTTCTGGACGCGGATCTTCAGCCCCTCCAGATCCTCGACCGAATTCAGCGGCGTGTTGGCATAGAACGACCGCGCGCCGCTGTCGTACCAGGCGAGGCCGACCATGTTCGCAGGCTCCATAGCGGCGGCGAGCTCCTCGCCGATCGGGCCGTCGACGACGCGGTGCATGTGATCGACCGAGCGGAAGGCATAGGGCAGGGTGGTGACCTGCGTCTCGGGGACGATGTTGTTCAGCGGAACGAGGTTGAACACCGCGAAGTCGATGCCGCCGAACTGCATCTGCTCGATCGCCTGGTCCTGCTCGCCCAGCTGTGCCGAGTGATAGGTGTTCGGTTCGATCCGGCCCTCGGTGCGCTCCGCAACCATCTCGCCGAAGTGGTCCATCGCGACCGAGACGGGATAATCCGGAGCGTGAGTATTCCAGCCGCGGATCTCTTCGGCGGCGGCCGGAGCGGCTGCCGCGATCGCCGCGACGGCGGCGGCAACGGGCGAAATCCTGTTCAATTTCATGGGTGTCTCCTCCTCGTTTGGCGCTGCGGTCAGCTCCTCGACGACTCCCGCAGCCTGATAGATTGGTATCTACTCGTATGACAAGCTGTCAATGCTCGTATTGTGATCGCCGAAGCCGTAACTATCATGCGGGCGGATACTGAAAGAGGAGCATCGGGCAATGGCGGGCAAACCGGCCACGGCGCAGGGAGCGGGCGAGCGGCGAAGCCTCGTCCAGAGTCTAGCGAGCCAACTGCGCGCATCGATCCTGTCCGGGGAGGTGCCGGTCGGCGTAAAGCTGCCCAGCGAGGCGATGCTGACCGCGCAGCACGGCGTGTCGCGCACAGTCGTGCGCGAGGCGATTTCAGCCTTGCGTTCGGAAGGGCTGGTCGAGGCCCGGCAGGGGGCCGGCGTATTTGTCATCGCCAATACGCTGTCGGGCGGCTCGGCGTTCGACGCCGTGGATTTGCAAAAGCTATCCAACCTTTTGGAAATGATGGAGTTTCGCATTGCCATCGAGGTGGAGGCCGCGGGTCTGGCGGCCGCACGGAGGTCGCCTGCGCAAGAGGCGACCATAATCGAAACCCTGGAGGCGTTGGACAAGGTCGCGGCGGCCGGCGGCGAGACGGGGCCGTTGGATTTCGACTTTCACCTAGCAGTTGCGCGAGCCACCAATAATCCCCGTTTCGAGCAGTTTCTGGAGTCTTTGGGGGGGCGTGCGATTCCGAGGGCGCGGCTTGGTGGGGGCGCCGCCGCGGTGGTCAGCGGTCAATACTATGCTCAGCTGCGGACCGAGCATCACAGCATCGCGGATGCGATTTCCGCCGGAGACGAGGATGGGGCGCGGCAGGCCATGCGGCGTCATCTGACGAACGGGCTGCGCCGATATCGCGCGCTGCGCCGCAAGGCGGCAATGAGCGAGCACTGACTCGTTGACGCTTGTATGATGAATGTGTAGTCCTGTGGGGCATCTTGCACGGAGAGAGTTTCATGGACCCCCAAGAGATCAAGGCGGCGCTCGGTGCCGGATTGCTGTCTTTCCCGGTGACCCCGTTCGGCGCCGACGGCGCGTTCAATCCCGACGTCTACCGCAAGCACGTGGGGTGGTTGTCCGAGTTTCCCGCGACTGCGTTGTTCGCGGCGGGTGGAACCGGCGAGTTCTTTTCCCTCGCGCCGGCCGAGATCCCCGAGATCGTGCGCACCGCCAAGGAAGCGTCGGGCGACGTTCCGATCGTGTCGGGCTGTGGATACGGTACGCCGATGGCCGTCGAGATTGCCAAATCCGCCGAGGCCGCCGGCGCCGACGGGATCCTGCTGCTGCCGCACTACCTGATCGATGCACCTCAGGACGGCCTTTATGCACATGTAAAGGCGGTCTGCGATTCGGTCGCGATCGGCGTGATGGTCTACAATCGCGACAACGCCATCCTGCAGGCCGACACGCTGGAAAAGCTGTGCGAGGCCTGCCCGAACCTGGTCGGCTTCAAGGACGGCTCGGGCGACATCGGGCTGGTACGCCAGATCACCGCGCGCATGGGCGACCGGCTGACGTATCTGGGCGGCATGCCCACCGCTGAGCTCTTCGCGGACGCCTATCTGGGCGCGGGTTTCACCACCTACTCATCTGCCGTGTTCAACTTTGTACCCGCGTTGGCGATCGACTTCTACTCAGCCCTGCGGGCCGGCAACCGGGCCCGAACCGAGCAGATTTTGAACGACTTTTTCTATCCGTTCATGGAGATCCGCAGTCGCCGCAAAGGCTATGCCGTCTCGGCGATCAAGGCGGGTGTGCGGCTTTCCGGGTACGACGTGGGGCCGGTACGCTCGCCGCTGTCGGATCTGACCGAGGAAGAGGTGGGGATGCTTTCGGACCTCGTCGCCCGCGCCGGAAAGCCGTGAGCCGCCCATGAAGATTGCAGCTGTTCACACTCACATTCTGGACCACCCGCTCGACACTGCCTTCGAAAGCGCCTCGATGCGTTTTACCCGCCGCCAGCACGTGCTGGTCGAGATCGTCTGCGCGGACGGCACGACGGGGTGGGGCGAATGCCTCGGCCCCGCGCGGCCCAACGCCGCGGTGGTCGAGGCATACGCGCCACGCCTGATCGGCCGCGACCCGCGCGATACCGAGATACTGTGGCAGGAGCTTTACAACCTGTTCCGTGACCAGGGGCAGCGCGGTCTGACGGTCACGGCGCTGTCGGGGATCGATGTCGCGCTCTGGGACATCAAGGGTAAGCATTTCGGGGTCCCCGTCTCGGTGCTTCTGGGGGGTCGGGTGCGTGAGAAGGTCCGCGCCTACGCGACTGGCTCGTTCCGCCGCGACGGCGTGGACCGGGTCGCCGACAACGCCGCCGAGTGCGCGGCTCATGCCGAAGCCGGGTTCCATGCCGTGAAGATCAAGATCGGCTTCGGCGTCCCCGAGGACCTGGCCGTCATCCGCGCGGTGCGCGACGCCATCGGGCCCGAGACCCGGCTGATGATCGACGCCAATCACGGCTACACCGTGCGCGAGGCGATCGAGTTGGGACAGAAGGCAGCGGACTACGACATCGACTGGTTCGAGGAGCCGGTGATCCCTGAACAGTTGGAAGCCTACCGAGAAGTCCGGGCGAGCCAGCCCATCCCCGTCGCGGGGGGCGAGACATGGCACGGGCGTTTCGGCTTCCGCGAGCCGCTCGAATCCGGCTGCATCGACATCGCCCAGCCCGATCTGTGCGGCACGGGCGGCTTCACCGAGATGCGGCGCGTCGCCGACATGGCGGCCCTGCGCGGCGTGCGGCTGGTGCCGCATGTGTGGGGCACGGCAGTGCAGATCGCGGCCAGCCTGCAATGGGTGGCGGCCCAGTTGCCGGACCCGCCCCGGCGCGACCCGGTAGAGCCGATCCTCGAGTTTGACCGAACGCCAAACCCGTTCCGCCAGGCGATCGTCACCCGCCCGATCGAGCACGAGAACGGCATCGTCGTCATCCCCGCGGGTCCCGGCCTGGGGATCGAGATCAACCGCGACGCGCTGGCCGAGTTCGCTCCGAAGGCGTCGTGATGGTCGACCGGACCTACACCGGTGCAAAGCCCCGGACGACTCTTCCGCCCGGCGCGGTGGACACGCAGTTGCACCTCTACCTTCCCGGCTTTCCTTGCCGGCCGGGCGGCCCGGCGCTTCCGGAGGGGCTGCCAGGACCGGCAGAGTACCGCAAGGTGATGGACTGGCTGGGCGTCGACCGGCTGGTGGTCACGCAAGGCAACGCCCATCAGCGCAATAATGCGAACCTCCTCGCCGCGCTCGACGCCATGGGGGACATCGCGCGGGGCGTGGCGGTCATCGACGCAGGAACCTCCGACACCGAGCTTTCGGAGATGCACGCCCGAGGGGTGCGTGGCGCTCGGATCATGGACCTGCCGGGCGGTGCGGTCGGCTTGGACGCCTTGGAGGCGGTCGACGCGCGGGCCGCTTCGGCTGGCTGGATGATGGCGATTCAGTTCGACGGCTCGAACATCGAGGATCATTTCCCGCGGCTGTCGAGGCTGCGCTCGCGCTGGGTGCTCGATCATCATGGCAAGTTCTTCCGCGGGGCCGCGCCCGACGGCCCCGAGGTCGACCTGGTCAAGCGCCTGATCGACGGAGGCAATAGCTGGTTCAAGTTTGCCGGCTGCTACGAATCCTCGCGGGCCGGAGCACCCGACTTCGACGATGTCGCCGCCGTGGCACGAGTCCTGGCCTGCCACGCCCCCGAACGCATCGTCTGGGGCACGAATTTCCCGCACAATCTTGCGCAGAGCACCGGCGAATATCCAGACGACGCGGCTCTGCTCGACACCAGCCTGAGCTGGTTCCCGGACGAGCGAGGGCGGCACCTCGCGCTCGTCGAGAACCCCGAGGCTCTATTCGATTTCCCATCCTTCTCCCGGTCGGCCGCGATCTGATCAGGGGCGTGGCGCCCCGTTCGGTGCTTCCATGGCACGCGATCAGTTCAGCAGGTCCGGCAGGAACATCACGATCCCGGGGACCGCGATGACGAGCGCGACGATCAGCAGGTCGGCCAGGATGAAGGGCAGGACGCCTGCGAACACCTGCATGACCGAGACGTATCGCCCCGCGACGTTCTTGATGACGAACACGTTCATGCCCACCGGCGGGGTAATCATCCCGATCTCAAGCAGCTTGACCACCAGGACGCCGAACCAGACCAGGCTGATCGCCTCTTGCCGCAGGATGGGCAGGAAGATCGGCAGCGTGATCAGCATGGCGCCGAACGGCTCCATGAAAGTGCCGAGGAGGAGGTAGATCAGCACGATGATCAGCATCAGCTCGGCATAGGACAGGCCCGATCCCGCGACCGCCGACGAGATGAAGCCGGACAGGCCGCTGATCCCGAGAAAACGCGTGAACATCGCCGCGCCGACGCCGATGATGAAGAGCGAACCGCTGGTCGTCACCGTTTCCAGCAGCGACTGGCGGATGGCGTGACCGGACAGGCGACCCGTCGCGGCAGCCAGCGCGATGGTGCCGAGCGCGCCGACAGCGCCGGCCTCGGTTGCGGTGAAGAAGCCCGAGAACAGGCCGCTGAAGACCAGAACCACGAGCGCGATGATAGGAAGCACCGCCAGCACCGCCTCGCGCCCGCCGGCTTGTTCGGCGGCCACCGTGGTGGGCGGGATGATGTCGGGGCGAAAGCGGGCCAGGAGGAGGACGCACAGGCAATAGGCCAGTGCGGTGACGATGCCGATGCCGATGCCGCCGACGAAGACCTGCGTGACCGACGTCTCGGCGAAGACACCGTAGACGATCATCAGGATCGACGGCGGAATTAATGCGCCGATGGTGCCGCCCGCGGCGATCGAGCCCGCCGCGATCGAGGGGCGGTAGCCGGCCGAGACCATCTCGGGGATGGCGATGCGCCCCATCGCGGCGGCGCAGGCGAGCGACGAGCCGGAGACCGCCGCAAAGCCCGAGCAGGCGAAGATCGACGAGATGGCGAGCCCGCCGGGCAGCCGCCGCAGCACGACCTTCGCCGCCTCGAACAGCCCGCCGGTCAGGCCGCTGTGGAAGGCGACGAAGCCCATCAGCAGGAACATTGGCACCGCCGAAAGCGTCCAGCTGGCCACGAAGCTGTAGGGGGTGTTCGAAAGGATGCCGACGGCCGGGGTCACGCCCAGCAGCCAGGCGATGCCGCCGAAGGACACCGCGACCAGCGCCATCGCGACCGGCACCCGCAGGATCAGCAAGAGCGCGAGGATCGCGATGCCGGTGAAGCCCGTCTCGACGCTCATGCCCTGCGCTTCCCGGGCAGGACCAGGTCTGCGGCCTTGATCAGCGTGGCGAGCGCGGCGAGCGTGAAGCCCACCGGCGGGATGAAGTAGCTGTGCCAGACCGGAAGCTGGATGTTCACCAGTTCGACGAAGGTCCCCGAGCGGAGGTTCGAGAACGCCGTGGGCCAGGTGGACCAGGCGAGCACGACGTAGAGGCCCGAGACGATCAGCGCCACCAGCGTGTCCGACACCCGCATGAGCGGGCGGGGGAAGGCCGCGTCCAGCAGCTCGACCGACACCATCTCGTCCCGCAGTTCCAGATAGCCCAGCGGCAGGAAGGCGATGGCCGTCATGTAGTAGCGCGAGACGAGGTCGACGGTGACGTTCATCGAGACGTTGAAGAGGTTGCGCACAACCACGTCGGCGCAGATGTGCAGCATCATCACGACGACCGCCGCCGCGCCGACGAAGGCGAGGGCGCGGCTGATCGAGGTGGCCAACGCGGAAAGCGCGGTCATAACGTCACCATCGGACAGGCAAGGGGGAGTGGCCCCGGCCGTGCGGCCGGGGTGCGTGGCTCAAAGGCCGTAGGTGGACCAGTCGACCTTGTCCCAGATCTCGGTCTGGGCGCGCTCGGCCAGCGCCTCGGGGTCCTCGCCGACCTCCTCGACAATGGCGGTCCACTTCTCGACAAGGTCGCGGAACTGTGCCGCCTCGGCGCCCGACTCCTCGACCTGTGCCTCGGCGTCCTGCTGGGCGAACGCCTCGGACGCCTCGAGGAAGGCCGGGTCCGGCTCGATCACCTGGATGTCCGAGCCCTCGAGCGCCTCGCGCGCCGCCGCCGGAAGCTGGAAGGCCCAGCGGTCGGTCAGATCGAGGTTGGCGCGCGCGGCGGCGCGGCCGACCTGCTCGCGCTGCTCGGGCGTCAGCCCCTCCCACGTCGGCACCGGCACCGTGAAGTTCGAGGTGACGTGATAGGTGCCGATCGGGACCATGGTGACACTGTCGGCGATGTCGATCAGCCGGAACGACAGCAGGTCGACGATCGAGGCCATGGTGCCGTCGATCGTGCCCTGCGACATCGCCTCGAACTGGTCACCCACGGCGATGTTCACGGGCGTCGCGCCGAAGTGCTCGGCCCAGCGGGAATAGGGCGCCCCGCCCGACCGCAGTCGCAGGCCCTGCAGGTCCTCGGCCGTCTCGACCGGCTGGTTGGTGATCAGGGCGTAGACATCCGACGACCCGGCGCCGAGCGACACGATGCCGAACTCGTTGAGTTCTTCCTGGCAGGGTTCGCAGGTGACCAGGAACTCGGTCATCGCCAGCCCCATGGCGTGCGGGCTGCGGCCGATCAGCGCCAGGTCGCCGGCGACGCCGGTCTGCGGCATGTCGGCGGGGAAGTAGAGGGGCAGGAAGTTGCCCACGTCCACCAGCCCGCTTTGCAGCGCGTCCTTCATCTGCGGCAGCTTCACGACCTCGAAGCCGAGCGTCGTGCTGTCGATCCCGCCGCCTGACTCCTCTTCCAGGTACTCGGCGAACTTCTCGTACATGTAGGTGGCCGGGTGCGCGGCCGGCGCGGCCGACGCGATCCTCAGGTTCTGCGCGGGGGCCGCCGAGGCCGCCGCGATCAGGCCCGCCGCGGCGAGGCCCGTGAGGGTCAATCGCTTGTTCATTCTCTCCTCCCTTGAATGAAACTCAGAGCGCCAGAAGACGGCGCGCATTCTCCTTCAGGATCAGCGGCCTCACTTCCTCCCGGATCTCGGTCTTCTCAAAATCCGACAGCCACCGGTCCGGCGTGATCGCGGGCCAGTCCGACCCGAACAGCATCTTGTGCTTGAGAAGCGTGTTCGCGTACTGCACCAGGATCGGCGGGAAGTACTTCGGCGACCAGCCAGACATGTCGATGTAGACGTTGGGCTTGTGTGTCGCGACCGACAGCGCCTCTTCCTGCCACGGGAACGATGGGTGCGCGGCGATGATCTTCATGTCTGGGAAGTCCGCCGCCACGTCGTCCAGGTACATCGGGTTCGAATACTTCAGCCGCATGTTCATGCCGCCGCGCATGCCGGCTCCGACGCCGGTCTGGCCGGTGTGGAAAAGCGTGATCGCGCCCTCCTCCTCGATCGCTTCGTAAAGCGGATAGGCGGCGCGGTCGTTGGGATAGAAGCCCTGCAGCGTGGGGTGGAACTTGAAGCCCCGCACGCCGAATTCGCGCACCAGCCGCCGCGCCTCGCGCGCGCCGGCGCGGCCCTTGGCCGGGTCGATCGAGGCGAATGGCAGCATGATGTCGCTGTTCTCGGCGGCGATGCGCGCCACCTCTTCGTTCGAGTAGCGGCGGAAGCCTGTCTCGCGCTCGGAATCGACGGGGAAGATCACGCAGCCGATGCGCCGTTCGCGGAAGTAGTTGGCGGTGTCCTGCACCGTGGGCAGCATGCCCTCCGCGCCGGCGGGGTTCTTGAAGTACTTGGCCATCCCGGCCTGGAACTCGTCGTAGCCGTCGTCGCGGGGGCCGCAGCAGGGCTCTTCCGCGTGGGTGTGGATATCGAGGGCGATGAGATCGTCGAGGTTCATTCCGTATCCCTGAAGCTCGTGCCACTATATTTCAGAAGAAGCCGCGCCAGTTCGCGCGATTCCTCGGGGGTGAGGTCGTCACCGTGGTAATCGTCCGCGCCGAGGAAATCGTCGCGCCGCGCCTCGACGAAGGCACGGCCCGCCTCGCTGAGGTCCAGCCGGACCGAGCGGCGATCGCCTTCGGGGATCGTGCGCACCAGCTTGCCCTGCTCCTCGAGCCGGCGGATCACCTTGGTCATCTGCGCGGGCTTGATCGACAGCGTCTGCGCCAGCAGGCCCTGCCGGATGCCGGGGTTGAGCTGGATCACCCACAGGACCGAGAACTCGCCCGGCCGCAAGTCCATCCCTTCGAACCGGGCATAGAAGCGTTCGTAGTTGCGCACCTGCGCGATCCTCAGCAGGAAGCCCAGCGAATGGGCCAGCCCGCCCAGCCGGACCTCGGCCGCGGTCTCGGCGACCACCGGTTCGGGTGCGAGGGTCATCTGCCGCCGCCCGGCGCCGCGACCTTGGCCGCGCGTTTCTCGAGAAAGGCGTTAAGCCGCTCCTCGGCCTCGGGGCTCGTCGCGGTGAAGGACGAGATGAAGCTCTCCACGAACAGTCCGTCGTCGCGCGCCATGGCGTCGATCCGGGGCAGGGCGTTGATGACGGCGTAATTCGACAGCTCGGCGTTCGTCGCCGCCGCCTTCGCGAACTCCAGCGCCTTCGCCTTCGCCTCGCCCTTCGGTACGACGTACTGCACCAGGTTCCAGCGCTCGCCCTCTTCGGCGGTGACGGCGCGGCCGGTCAGCATCATGTCTGTCATGCGCGCCACGCCCATCAGGCGCGCGGCCCGTACCGAGCCGCCACCGCCCACGAAAATGCCGCGCTGGCCTTCGGGGAGGGCGAAGAACGTTGTTTCGTCTGCGACCCGCACATGTGTCGACGACGCCAGTTCCAGCCCGCCGCCCACGGTTGCGCCGTGCAGGGCGCAGAACCATGGGATTGGCCCGAACTCGATCCGGCCAAACACCTCGTGCCAGCGGCGCGAGCCGTGCACGCCCTCGATCGGCGTCTTGCGGACATGCTCGGCCAGGTCCAGCCCGGCGCAGAAGTGGTTCCCGTGCCCGTAAAGGACGGCTGCTTTCGCATCTTTCCGCGCGCGTTCGACCTGGTCGGCGATCTCCTCCACGAAAGCGTCGCTGATGGCGTTGCGCTTCTCGGGCCGGTTCAGCCCCAGCAGCGCCACGTCGCCTTCCGTCTCATAGGTCACGAAGCCCGTCATGCGCGCCCTTTCCGATCCGTTCGAGAAAATTCTATACGCAAAGAAAGTTTCCATGTAAACAGTATCTGGAGGAATAAACGGGAGGGACACCATGCCGGACGCTCCAATGCGCCCCGTCCACGTCTGGAAGCCGCGCTTGGCGTGGGAGACGCGCGAGGACGGCACCACACTTGTGTGGCAGGAGGACCCGCTGCCCGAACATCCGCTGCGCCTGTCGGACCGCATCCTGCACTGGGCGCGCGAGGCCCCCGGCCGCACCTGGATGGCCGAACGGCAGGGCGACGGCTGGCGCGAGGTGAGTTATGCCGAGCTGGCCGACCTGATGGCGCGGGTGGGAGCCGCGCTTCTTGGTCTCGGCCTGTCGGAGGATCGTCCGCTTCTGATCCTGTCGGGGAACTCCATCGATCATGCCGTCGTGGCGCTTTCGGCGCAGCACGTGGGCATCCCCTCGGCCGCCGTCGCGGTGGCGTACTCCCTCGTCTCCACCGACTACGCCAAGCTGCGGGACATAGCCGCGCAGGTGACACCCGGGGCCGTTTTCGTGGACCGCGCCGCGCCCTTCTCCGCCGCCATCGAGGCGGCAATTCCGCCCGAGGTGCCGGTCATCGCGGGCGAGGGCGATCTGCCCGGCCGCCGCGTTCTGAGCTGGGCCGACGTCCGCGCCACCGACCCGGGCGATGCGGCACGGTCGGCGTACGAGGCGACGGGCCCGGACACGGTGGCGAAGTTCCTCTTCACCTCGGGCACCACCGGTTCGCCCAAGGCGGTAATCCAGACGCAGCGCATGCTGACCTCGAACATGGCGATGGTCACGGACTGCTACCGATACCTCGAAGACGAGCCGCCGGTCTTCGTGGACTGGGCGCCTTGGAACCACGTTGCCTCGGGCAACAAGGTGACGAACATGGCGCTTTGGAACGGCGGCACGTTCTACATTGACGCGGGCAAACCCACGCCCCGCGACATGGGCGAGACGATCCGCAACCTGCGCGAGGTCTCTCCCACCTGGTACTTCAACGTCCCCGCCGGCTACGAGATGCTGGTCGAAGCGATGGAGCAGGACCCGGCGCTGGCCGAGACCTTCTTTGCCCGGGTGAAGATGCTGGTCTACGCCGGCGCTGGCATGGCGAAGCACACCTGGGACCGGCTCGAGGCGCTGTCGGTCAAGGCGACGGGCCAGCGGACGCTGATTTCCGCCGGCCTCGGCTCGACCGAGACCGCGCCGTTCGCGCTCTTCTGCACTGACGAGCAGGACGGGCCGGGCAACATCGGCATCCCGGCGCGCGGCATCACCGTCAAGCTGGTGCCCACGGGCGGCAAGCTCGAGCTGCGGCTGAAGGGCCCGAACGTCACGCCGGGTTACTGGCGCGCACCCGAGCTGACGGCCGAGTCGTTCGATGACGAAGGCTTCTACAACATGGGCGACGCCGTGCGGCCCGCCGATCCGGCCGATCCTGCGAAGGGCTACCTCTTCGACGGGCGCACGGCCGAGAATTTCAAGCTGCGCACCGGCACCTGGGTCGCGGTGGGCGCGCTGCGAGCGGGGCTGATCGACGCGATGGACGGGCTCGTGCGCGACGCCGTCGTCGCGGGCGAAGATCGCGAGGAACTTGGCGCGCTGCTGATTCCGTTCCGCCCGGCGATGGAGCGGCTGGTCGAGGGCGGAGAGGCCCTGGAGGACGCGGCGCTCTACGATCACCCGAAGGCGCGCGAGCGTCTGGCCGAGCTGCTTTCGGCCCACGCGGCGAAGGCGACGGGCAGCAGCACGCGCATCGCCCGCGCGCTGGTGCTGACCGAGCCGCTGCACATGGACCGGGGCGAGGTGACCGACAAGGGCTCGGTCAACCAGCGCGCCGTCCTGCGCAACCGGGGCGACGCGGTGGAGCGGCTTTACGCGGACGGCCCGGAGGTGATCCGAGCCACGCGCACCACGGCGAAGGAGGCAAGCTGACATGCGGATCGACGGACAAAGCGCGCTGGTCACTGGCGGCGGCTCGGGACTCGGGGAAGCCGTGGCGCGGGCGCTGGCGGGGCAGGGTGCCCGGGTCGCGGTGCTGGACCTGAACGCCGAGGGGGCGCAGCGCGTCGCGGACGAGATCGCAGGCCTTGCCTGCATCGGCGATGTGGCATCCGAGCAGGACGTTTCGGCGGCGCTCGAGGGGGTGGCCGGGGCGCACGGCCCGGCGCGGCTGGTGGTCAGCTGCGCGGGCATCGGCACGGCGGGCCGAACGCTGGGCCGCGACGGGCCGATGCCGCTCACGGACTTCGAGCGCGTGCTACGGGTGAACCTTGTGGGTACGTTCAACGTCCTGCGGCTGGCCGCTGAACGCATGGCGGCGCTGGACCCGGAAGAAGACGGCGCGCGCGGCGCCATCGTCAACACGGCATCCGTCGCTGCCTTCGACGGGCAGATCGGGCAGGCGGCCTATGCGGCGTCGAAAGGCGGCATCGTGTCCATGGCGCTGCCCATCGCGCGCGAATTCGCCCGCTTCGGCATCCGCGTGAACACCATCGCGCCAGGTATTTTCCTGACCCCGCTGCTACAGGGGCTGCCGGAAGAGGCGCAGCAATCGCTCGCCGCCGGAATTCCGTTCCCGTCGCGCCTGGGCGACCCGGCCGAGTTCGCCGACGCCGTGCTGTTCTGCCTGCGCAACGATTACCTGAACGGCGAGGTCATCCGCCTCGACGGAGCAACGCGGCTGACCCCAAAATGAGCGCGCAGGACCAGCTCGACCGCACGCTCGCGATGCTCGCGGCGACCCCCGGCTGGCATCGCCTGCAAGAGCTCCGGCAGGACCTCGATGATGAACTCGCCACGGCCGTCCTGGACGGGGCGCGGCGGCTGTCGGACGAGGTCTTGGCGCCGCTGGACGACGCGGTCGACCGCGAGGGGTGCCGCGTTGAGAACGGGCGCGTGAAGGTGCCGGCGGGCTACCACGCCGCGTGGCGCGCCTTCGCCGAGGGCGGGTGGATCGGGCTGGACACCGACTCGCGCTTCGGCGGCGCGGGCCTGCCGCTGGTGGTGCAGGCGGCGGCGACGCAGCTGTTCGACCGCGCCTGCCCGGCCTTCAACATGGGCGCCGGCGCCACGCGCTCGGCGGCCGTGCTTCTTGCCGAACGGGCATCGCCCGAACTGGCCCAGGACTGGGTGCCAGCGCTTGTCGCCGGTGAGCGCGCAGCGACGATCTGCATCTCCGAGCCCGGGGCTGGCTCCGACGTCGGCCGCATACGAACGCGGGCTGTGCGAGATGGCGACCGCTGGAAGATCAGCGGCCAGAAGATCTGGATCTCCTTCGGTGATCACGACCTGACCCCGCGCATCTGCCATTGCCTGCTGGCCCGGAGTTCGGACGCGCCCGGCACGCGCGGGCTGAGCCTGTTCCTCGTTCCGAACGCGGCGGAGGACGGGCGGGCCAACGGCGTCTCGGTCCAGCGGATCGAGAAGAAGATGGGCTTGCACGGCTCGCCCACCTGCGTGCTGGAGTTCGAGGACGCCGAGGGCGAGCTGATCGGCGACGAAGGGCGCGGCCTGTCGCAGCTTTTCACCATGATTGAGCTCATGCGCCTCCAGGTCGGCTGCCAGGGCCTCGGCATCGCCAGCCGCGCCTGCGCCGTGGCCGAGAGCTATGCGTCAGAGCGGCTCCAGGGCGGCGATCCGTCGGAAACGCCGGTGCCCATCGCGACGCATCCGGACGTGCGGCGGCAGCTCGCCGCGATGCGCGGGCGTACGGAGTTGCTGCGGGCGGCCGTGCTGGAGCTTGCCGTCACGCTCGACCTCGCCCGGGCGGGCGAAGAGGACGCGGCCGCGCGGGCCGCGTGGATTTTGCCGCTGGTCAAGACCTTCGGGGCCGAGACTGGCTTCGGCGTGGCCGATGCCGGGATCCAGGTGCTTGGCGGGGCCGGGTATACCAAGGAATGGCCCTTGGAACGGGCGCTCCGCGACGCGCGTGTCATGGCGATCTACGAGGGCACGACCGGCATGCAGGGGATCGACTTCCTTGAGCGGCGACTGGTCCGCGACCGCGCCGGCTTCAATGCCTTCCTTACCGCCGCCCGAGCGGCGCAGCCGCAGGGCGACCCAAGGTCGCGCACGGCGGAAGAGGTTATCGACCGACTGGAGCGGCTGGCGGAGCGACTTCGGGCCTGCCCGGACGCACAGGCCCGCCTCGGCGCGGCGGATGCTTGGCTCCGGGCCGGCTGGATCGGCGTCGCCGCCTGGCTCTGGCCCCGGCTCGGCGACGACGCGGCGCCGGTCCTTCTGGCGTTGCCCGAGCGGTTGGCCGTTCTGGAGGCCGAAATCGCCGGGGGCCTCGAGACTGCGGAAACGGAAGCGGACGAACGGCTCGCGACTTCGGCGTGAGCGAGTGATCAGCCGAGCAAATTCACCCCAAGGGAGGAACAGAGTTCGAAACATCATCGACTTCTGGCGGGCGCCCTGCCCTTGATCATGGCCGCGCCGCTCTCCGCCCAGCATGCACCCGATTGCGCTGCCGCGGCGGGGCTCGCCGCTGACGGCGTTACGATCACCGAAACGGAGGCCGCGCCCGTGCCCCATTGCGTGCTCCGCGGCGTAACGGACCAGCGGACCGGGGCGGGCGGGTATCCCTATGCCATCAGCACGACGGGCGAATACTGTCGAACATCGAACATGAGGATGCGCCGCAGCGGGGCTGTCCGGAGGCCACCCGGCGTTTCCGAAGGCAAGACCGGCCAAGCATCACTGCCGTGCCGGAAGGCGCTCAAGCTCCTCCAGGCCCGCGTTCATGTAGATGCGGACTCGTTCCTCATCGTCCGATTGCAGGATGGTAAGCGCGTCGAGCGCGACGGCGACGCGCTTCTCCTCCAGCCCGAGCACGTCCCCGACGTCGATCAACACCTCGTCGATCCGGCCCTGGTCATCCATCAGCAGTCGCTCGATCTGGCCGACCTCTTCGTCCTGCGGATCGAACACCGTCGCCCCATCCAGATCGGTGACGGTGATGGCGGAGAGATCGACGGTTCGGTAACCCTCGCGTTCGACAGCCGGCGGTGCGCCCGGCCCGCTTGGCGCCTGACCGGCCATGGGCTCCCCTGCCTCCGTGCTCGGGCTCTCGTCCGGCAGGTCGACCGCTCCCGCGGATTTCTCCGCCCGCTCACGCGTCGCGGCCATGTCTTCGGCGGGTTCCGCCTCTCGTGTACCCGGAGGTCCTCCGTTTGCCGCGGCGTCTTGGGCTGGCCGCTCGAAGGCGGGCGCCGCGTCGACTTCGTCGGCCGAGGCGGCGATAACCAGTTGCAGCTCCTCCGGGCTGTCTCGGTCCCGCCGAACGGTCACGTCCCGAAGGGCGACGGCGATGTCGCGATCGCCGAGCCCGAGGACGCCCCCGACACTGACGATCAGCGCCCGCACTTCGCCATCCGGCGACAGCATCACGTCGCTCACTTCTCCGACCCGCTCCAACTCTGCCTCGGACGATCGTGCTTCACCCGGCTCGAGTCTCGGCGGAACCGCGAAGAGCATGGTCCCGATCATCTCGGATGCGAAGAGCACCGGCTGGCCGTCCGGTCGGAGGTCGAGGAACGGCCCGGACCGTTCGTCCTGCGCAAGTGCAGGAAAAGACAGGACCAGCGTCGCCGCCGCCGCAATCGTGAGATACTTCATGCCCTGTGTCCTCTCCTGAAAGCTCGTGGGAATAGTGGCGAGCCCGCGTGGAGCGCCCGCAGTAGGTGTTGCGGCACTCATGCCCGCCGCTCCTCCGTCCGGGGCGGGAGATCCGTCACCCGGTCCACCACGAAGCTCGTGGCACCGTGGATGACGGCCGAGGCGAAGACGGTGAAGGCGACCAGCGCCCAGATCTGTGCCTCGTTGATGAACTCGATCTGCCCCGCCGCGTAGCCGACGTAATAGACCGACCCGATGCCGCGCACGCCGAAGAACGACACGGTGAGCCGCTCGGCCGGGTTCAGCGCCGTGCCGGTCAGCGACAGCCACGCGACGAGCGGGCGGATGACCAGCAAGAGGCCGAAACCGATCAGCGTGTGCCGCCAGTCCAGCACCGGCCAGAGCAGCGGTAACGTGCTGCCCAGCAGGACGAGCAACAGGGCGGTGAGCGAATGCTCGACGGCCTCGCTGAAGACGTGAAGGCGCCTGTGGAACTCGTGCCGCTCCTGCACGCGGCGGCAGACGAAGCCGGCCATGAACGCGCCGATGAAGCCGTAGCCCTCGGCCAGTTCGACGAGCCCGTAGCACAAAAGGACCGCAGCCAGCGCGATCACGCCCGGCCCGGTCTGCGCCAGCGAGTGCCAGCCCGGCGCCGAGAACAGACTCCGCCCCAGCACCCAACCCACCGCCGCACCCAGAAGCACCCCGACCGCCACGCGGTAGAGAAGGTCCCACAGGACCCAGCGCATGATCCAGTCCGACGGGTCCGAGCCCTCGACCGCGATCAGGAGCCCGAGATAGACGAAGGGGAAAGCCAGCCCGTCGTTCAACCCCGCCTCGGCCGTGAGGGTAAAGCGCACCGGGTGCTCACCGCCCTCCATCGGCGGTCCCACCTGCACATCCCCCGCCAGGACGGGGTCGGTCGGCGCCAGCGCCGCCCCGAGCAGCACCGCGCCGGCCACGGTCATGCCGGCCACGGCCCAGCCCAGGAGCGCCACGGCGCAGATCGTGAGCGGCATGGCGATCGCGAGGAGCCGGAACGCCGGCTGCCAGTTCCTCAGCGTGCCGATGCTGTCGATCTTGAGCCCGGTCGCGAACAGCACGACGATGAGCACGACCTCCGAGATCGCCTCCCACACGCGCGGGCCCTGCGTCGGGTCGAGCGCCGAGGGCATGTTCGGCACGTAGACGTAGGCCAGCATGCCCAGAAGCATCAGGAAGGCGGCCGAGGACGCGTCGCGCCGGAACAGGAGCCGCGGCAGCCAGTGGGCGAGGAAGATCGCCGCGCCTACCGCCGCAAAAAGGACGTGGTACGGGGAAAACTCGAAGTAGCCCGTCATCGCGGCGCCTCCCTTCTTCTGCGGCGGTGCGCTGACTGCCGGAACGGCCTGCTGCTCGCTCCCTGCACACCCGCCGCACTGCGGCCCCGGGCCGTCCGACACGACGCTGTTTGGTCGTACCTCACGGAATGGTATCGCATCGGCGCGTCAGCGGTTGTCCGTGCGCGACCCTCTGCGGTCGCGCACGAACCTTGGCAGCCTCCGCAGTTCCTCCTCGCTCAGGTGCGTCACGATCCGGTGCGCCCCGGCGGCATAGATTTTGTCCAATCCGGCTCCGACCGTGCTTGCCCTGGTTTCTCCTTCGAGGTACCCCGGCGCGGCGACGACCCGCAGGTCATTCGCGTCGATGAGCACCGAGCGGAGCGACACGTCGAGGAGCCCTTCGAGCGCAACGACCGCGCCGACGACGGCGCCATTGGAATCGAGCACGAAGTCCTTCACCTCCCCCACCACCTTTCGATCCTGACGCAGACCATTGAATTCCATCGCCTTCCCAAGCGGAGCGGTGAAGGATGCTTGCCCGCCGTCACCCGCGATGCTGATCAGCTCACTGCCGACGATGTCATCCACCTTAACTTTTGCCTCCTCGGCGCTCGCGCCCGAAGACAGCAGGAAAAACAGCAAGAACGTGAGGCGCAGCATGAGCTTCTCCGCGTGCCGCATATGCGCCAGAAGCCCCGCAGATGAAGATGGTTCCCTTCGGCCCCGAGCGGAAGCGCGTCCCGGCGAAGCGCCGCCCATTCCGGATCGCACAGGACGGCCGGAAAGCAGAACGCAGCGTCGGAACATGCCGCGTGCTATTTGCTCCGGTACGGGATTAGTCTGTACATGATGCTCCGGCCGTCGGAGGTCGAAGCCGCGGGGGAGGGGCCCAGGTGCAAGCGTTGCTGGAATACGCATCCTACATGCCGCACGGCTACTGCCTGTTCTGGCAGCCATGGCTGGTGATCCTCTATGCGGGCTCGGACTTCCTGATCTTCCTTTCCTACTCCGCCATCCCGATCGCCCTGCTCATGTTCCTGCGGCGACGGCCGGACCTGCGCTACCGCGGCCTCGTCGCGCTCTTCGCCGCCTTCATCCTCCTTTGCGGCCTGACGCACCTTGTCTCGATCCTGACGCTCTGGGTCCCCGTCTACCCGCTGCACGGTCTGGTCAAGCTCCTGACGGGGATGGTGTCGGGCATCACGGCCGTCGTGCTGTTCACGCTCATCCCCCGGCTCGTGGCGATCCCGAGCCCGCGACAGCTCGAAGAGGCGAACGCCCGCCTGAGAGCCGAAGTCGCCGCCCACGAGGAGACGCTGGAGAAGCTGCGCGAGGCGCAGCGCGACCTGGAACACAGGGTGGAGCGGCGGACGGCCGAGCTTTCAGAGGCCAACGCGCGGCTTGGGATCGTGACACGGGAAACCGTGCACCGGGGCCGCAACCTTCTGACGATCGTCAGCTCGCTGGCGCGGCAGACGGCGCGGGGCGCGACCGACATCGACGCCTTTCTCCGCACCCTCATGGGTCGGCTCGAGGCGCTTTCGACCGCGACGGCGGCCGTGATCCGCGACCCCTCCAACACCTCGGCGCCGCTCTACAAGATCGTCGCCGAGCAGCTTTCCCCCGTTCTCATGACCTACGGCGAGCGCGTGTCGATCGAGGGCCCGCCGCTCGATATGGCAACGGAGGCGGCGCAGCAGCTCGGCCTCGTCATCCACGAACTCGCTACCAATGCGCAGAAATTCGGCGCGCTGGCGTCGGACGAAGGCCTCGTCCGTATTTCTTGGAGCATCGACGAGCCGGCAAGGCCGGAAAACCTCGTATTCTGCTGGCGGGAATCCGGGGTCAGATCCGAGAAGCGCCCCCCTGTGCAGGCGTCGGGTGGCGGCTTTGGAACGACGCTCCTGCTTCAGGCGGTCCCCGCGATGCTGAGCGGTTTCGCACGAAGGGCAGCCACGCCCGACGGCCTGCTTTACGAGTTGACGATCCCGCTGTCGACCGTGACGCCGAAGGTGCATGTCTCCGATGAATCTACCGGGCCTGCGGACATTGCCTTCGAGTCCCACGGCGGTCCGGCCGTCGCATGAAGGCGATCTCCGGAAACGCCTCCACAACCCTCGCTTCGAGACATCCTGCCTGTAGCTGCACCCACGCGGAGCCGCCGCCGGGCGGGCGCGAACAGCATCCTGCCCTTGGTTGGTGATCCCACCTGAAGTGCAATGCCGAAGGTCCATCAACTCGTGCGTGATATGTCCCGGCCGCTCCAGGTGTGCTCCGCATCCCACTGACCTCGGAGCGCAGGGGACTGTTCGCAATCGCAGCGCTCGCGAGTCCCGCGCTGCAATTCCCGGTGTCCGTAATCAACGTCCACGCTTTTGCGGGTCTGTCTGCTCCGACCATGAACAAGCCTTTCTGGAACAATATCTCAGGTTCTACTTTGGCCGGGCAACACGTATCGTTTCCACGGACCGACTGAAAACGGCGACGTTCGACAGCATCGGCGCCGCGCAGCGGCTCGGCACAGGGCGCATGGCCGGAGGAAGATGTGATGGAGCGAGTTTCTGTGATTGACGCGGCACGGCGCGGCCTCGTGCTGTCGGGCGTCTGGCTGATCCTGACATCGGCCGATCCGGGCGCGTACGCCGTGGGCGCGGTCACCGTCGCCGCGGCCACGTGGCTCAGCTTCAGACTGCGTTCGCCGCGCGCGTCGCCGGTCAACCTGCTGCGGGCGGCATCCCTCCTGCCCGGGTTCCTGTGGCAGTCTCTTCTGGGCGGGGTCGACGTCGCGCGGCGTGCGCTCGATCCGCGACTGCCGCTGGCGCCCGGCTGGTTCGTTCTTCCGGCGCGTCTTCGCGAAGGCAGCCCGCGCGTCGTTCTCGGCGGCGAGTTCAGCTTGTTGCCGGGAACACTCGTCGCTGGCACGCGAAAGGACCGTTTCCTCGTCCACGTGCTGGACCGCACCCGGCCGGTCGAGCGCGAGTTCGAGGCGGGCCAAGAGGAGATGCGCGAGGTCTTCCGAGAGGTGGGTTCATGAGCGAGTGGCTGATCGGCATCGGCTCTCTCCTGCTCGTCGTCACCGCGGCGTCGCTGTGGCGCGTCGCTCGGGGGCCAGAGGCCGCCGACCGCATGATGGGCGGTCAACTGGTGGGAACGACAGGTGTCGCCGTCGTGGTGCTGATTGCCGCGGCCGACGCGGCGTGGGCGGCTCTGGACGTTGCCTTGGTCCTGTCGCTTCTCGCCACCTTCGCGTCGGTGGCCTTCGTCAAGACGGCAAGTCGCGACGGCCTGGGGGATCCGGAGGAAGATCAGTGAGCGCGGCCGACCTCCCCACGGTCGTGCTGACGGGGGCCGGGCTCGTGTTCTTCTGCGCGGGCGCCGCTGGCATGGTTCGGTTCCCCGACACCCACAGCCGACTGCACGCCTTGACCAAGGCCGACAACCTTGGCCTCGGCCTTGTCGTGCTTGGCGTGATGTTTCAGGCGGACGGGGTCGTCCCGGTCCTCAAGCTGACGCTGATATGGATCCTCGCCATCGTCGGATCGGCCATCGCCGCGCAGATCATCGCCCGGGCCACGCTGCCTGCCGACCTGCACGAGGACGATGATTGAGTCGGTATTCGATATCCTTCTTTGCGCGCTCATCGTCGGCGTGGCACTGGCGGCGGTTCTCGGGCCGCGCCTGTTCAGCTCTGTCGTGTTCTTCATCGTCTACGGGCTCTTCCTCTCCGTCGCCTGGACGCACTTGGGTGCCTTCGACGTTGCGCTCGCCGAAGCGGCAATCGGGGCGGGGCTGACGGGCGTGCTGCTGGTGGCCGCGGTGTCCCGGCTGGACCGGCTGGGCGTGAAGGAGCCCGCGCCGGCGCCGCCGGTCGCGCGCGTGACATCCGCCCTGGCCGCCGGCGGGTTGAGCGGCGCGCTCGTGCTGGCCCTGTGGAGCCTCGACCCGGACGGCACCGGGCTTGCGCCGGTGGTCGAGGCCAATCTGCACGCCTCGGGCGTGCGGAACCCCGTCACCGCCGTGCTGCTAAATTTCCGCGCCTACGACACGCTGATCGAAAGCGTCGTCCTGCTTGTCGCGCTGGTCGGGGTGTGGTCGATCGCCGACGAACGGCATTGGGGCGGTGAGCCGGGACTGCGCCAGCATGCCCGGCCCGACGGCGTACTGGCGACCTTCGGGCGGCTGTTGCCGCCCCTGGGCCTTCTCGTCGGCGTCTACATCGTCTGGACCGGCACCGACGATCCGGGCGGGGCCTTCCAGGGCGGCACCATCCTGGCCGCCGTGTGGCTGCTGCTGGCCATGGCGGGGCTGAGCGACGCGCCCGCGATCACACGCCGCCGCCTGCGGCTCGCCGTCATCGCCGGGCCGGGCGTATTCCTTGCCGTCGCCGCGGCCGGTGCGGTCGGCGGAGGGTTCCTCGTCCTGCCAACGGAGTACGCCAAGCCGCTGATCCAAGAGATCGAGGCGGGGTTGGCCCTGTCGATCGCGGCGACGCTCGCTCTTCTCGTCCTGGGGCCGCCGCAACGGGGACCGCGATGAGCGGCGTGGACACGGGGACGATCTTCGCGCTCACTGGCGCCGTGCTGATCGGCATCGGGGTCTACGGCCTTCTGGTGCGCGGGCACATGCTTCGACGGCTGATCGCGTTCAACGTGATGAGTTCTGGGATCTTCCTCATGTTCGGCGCGACCGGAGCGCGCGGTCCCGCCGCCGCGCCCGATCCCGTTCCGCAGGCGCTGATCATCACGGGGCTGGTCGTCGCGCTTGCGGCCACCGCGCTCGTCGTGGCGCTTCTTCTGCGCTACGCCCAGATCACGGGGCGGGCGGCGCTGTCGGAGGATATGCCGGGCGAGGACGACCCTGCGTGATCGCCATGGCCCCGGTCTTCTGCATCATCGTGCCGCTCGCGGCAGCCTTCGCGTCCGTCGTGCGGCCATTGCCGCGACCGCTGGTGGGCTTGGCGATCCTCGTGGTGCTGGGGCTGACCGGCATGACCGTGGCCGAGGTCTGGCAGCAGGGCGCGCACCGCATTCCGGTCGGCGGATGGCAGGCGCCCCTGGGCATCGCGCTCGTGGTCGACGGGCTTTCGGGGGCCCTGCTCGCCACGACCGCGCTGGTCATGACGGCGGTGCTGCTGGCCGCCCTTCCGGAATTCGCCGACCGGGACCGCGAGACGCGGAAGGGCTGGGCCTTCTGGCCGCTGGCCTTCCTGGTCTGGGCGGCGCTGAACGCGGCGTTCCTGTCCGGCGATCTCTTCAACATCTACGTGTCGCTGGAATTCCTGACGCTCGCGACGCTGGCCCTCGTCTCTCTCGAGGAGACGGCCGAGGCGCTTGAGGCGGCGATGCGCTACGCGCTCTTCGCCCTGTTCGGGTCGCTCGCCTACCTCCTCGGGGTCGTACTCCTCTACGCCGCGCACGGAACGCTTGATATCGCCCTACTGTCGCAGGCCGACCTGCAGGGCACCAACAGCATCGTCGCGGCGGCTCTAATTACCACCGGGCTTGCGGCGAAGACCGCGCTCTTCCCGTTCCACGCTTGGCTGCCCCCGGCCCATGCGGGCGCGCCGGCACCGGCGAGCGCCATGCTTTCGGGACTGGTCCCCAAGGCGCCGTTCTTCGTCCTGATCCGCTTCTGGTTCGACGTGGCGCCGGACCTGCCGGGCGAGGCGGCGCTCCAGTTCATCGGCACTCTCGGCGCAGCGGCGATCGTCTACGGGTCGGTGCTGGCGATGCGCCAGACACAACTCAAGCGGCTCGTGGCGTATTCCACGGTTGCGCAGCTCGGATACCTCTTCCTCATCTTCCCGCTGGCGGGCGGAGACGGGCTATCGCAGGTCTGGTCGGCAGGTGCCTGGACGGGCGCGACCTTCCACGCCGTCTCGCACGCGCTGGCCAAGGCTGCGATGTTCCTGGCGGCGGGGCTCGTCGTGCATGCGGCGGGACATGACAGGGTCTCGGCGATGAACGGTCTGACGCAGAGCATGCCGATGACGGCCTTCGCCTTCGGGCTGGCCTCGGTCACGATCATGGGCCTGCCGCCGAGCGGCGGGTTCGTCGCTAAGTACCTGCTGCTGACCGCCGCATTCTCCAGCGGGCAGTTCATTTGGGCCGCGGTCATCGTCGCGGGCGGTGTTCTCGCCGCCGGATACGTGTTCCGACCGCTCTCCCGCACATTCTTCCACGGCCACGTACAGACGGTCGCGGTTCCCCGGCGCCAGCAGGCCGTGCCGCTGACGCTCGCCGCGCTGGCGCTGTTGTTGGGGATCGTGTCGTCGGCGCCGTACGCGTTCCTGCAGACCGGACGGCCGATCGCGGCCGAGGAGGGGCTGGAATGACGCCGTTCCTGCCGGCCCTCATCCTGGGCAGCGCCCTGGTGCCGGGGATCATCACCTTCTTCCTGCCGGAAGAGAGGGTCCGGCTGCGCAACGCGCTGAACCTCGGCGGCGCGCTCGTGAAGCTCGGCCTCGTCGTCTTCCTGGTCGCCGAGGTCAACCGCGGCCGGATCTACGAAACCTCGTTCGACCTCGTTCCCGGCCTGCCGATGGTCCTGCGGCTCGACGCGCTTGGGTTGCTGTTCGTCACGCTTTCCACGGTGCTGTGGCTGCTGACCACCGTCTACGCCATCGGGTACTTCGGGCGCCGCCGCAACCTGAGCCGCTTTTTCGGCTTCTTTAGCCTGTGCGTGTTCTCGACCACCGGCATCGCCTTCTCGGGCACGCTCGTCACGCTGTTCTTCTTCTACGAGCTCCTCACGCTGGCGACCTGGCCCCTGGTGGTCCACTGGGGCGACGCGGCCTCGATCCGGGCGGGCCGGCGGTACCTCGTCTACACCATGTCGGGCAGCGCAGTGCTCCTGTTCGCCATCGTCTGGCTGGAAAGCACGGTCGGCCCCGTCGAGTTCACCGTGCCGGCCGAGATGGCGGCGATGCAGGACTGGACGGCGCGCGGCATCCTCGTCCTCCTGGTCGCGGGGCTTGGCGTGAAGGCCGCGCTTGTCGGGCTGCACCGGTGGCTTCCGGCGGCCATGGTGGCCCCGGCCCCTGTGAGCGCGCTTTTACACGCGGTCGCCGTGGTCAAGGCGGGGGCCTTCGGGATCGTACGGATCGTCTATGACGTCTACGGCATCGAGTTGGTCCACGAGCTAAGCATGACCCTGCCCCTCGCGCTGGCGGCGTCGGCGACGATCCTCTTCGGGTCGCTCATGGCACTTGGGCAGCGGCAACTTAAGCCGTTGCTGGCCTACTCCACGGTTAGCCAAGTGTCCTACATCCTGCTCGGCGCGGCGCTCTTCAGCCCCTACGCGACCATCGGGGGGCTCGTCCACCTGGTGCATCAGGGGCTGATGAAGATCACGCTGTTCTTCTGCGCCGGCGTCTTCGACGAGCGCGCCGGCATTCACGACATCGACGAGCTCGACGGCATCGGCGCGCGCATGCCTTGGACGTCGGTGGCCTTCACCATCGGCGCGCTCGGAATGATCGGCCTGCCGCCCATCGCGGGCTTCGTCAGCAAGTGGTACCTGGGGCTAGGGGGCGTGGGTGCAGGACACGAGTGGGTGGTCGCGGTGCTCGCGGCCTCGTCGCTTCTGAACTGCGCCTACTTCCTGCCGGTTCTGACGCGCATCTGGTTTCGCGCACCCGGACCGCACGCCGCCGCCGCCAAGCGCGAAGTGCCGGCCGCGCTCGTGGTGCCGCCCGCAATCACGGCGGCCGCGGCGCTGGCCGCGGGTCTTTTTGCCGCATTCGCCTACAGTCCGCTCGGCTGGGCCACCCTCATTGTCGGGCGGGAGTATACACCGTGATGCTTCCCGGCCCGCTGCTTCCGCTTGCTGTCTTGGCCGTGCCGCTGGGGATGGGTCTGCTGGCCGTCCTGCCGAGGATGCGGGCGCACGCCCTGCTGATGTTGCCGGTCGCGCCCTTGCCCGCCCTCGCCCTCGCGGTTTTCGGCGCACGCGGCGAGGCGGACGCCGCCGACATCCTCCTCGGGATGCGGCTGGGCCTCGACGACAGGTCGGCGCTGTTTCTTGCAGCGTCCGCGTTCCTGTGGATGCTGGCGGGGCTTTTCGCCACCGCCTACATGCGCGACACCGGCAAGCGCGAGGTCTTCACCGGCTTCTGGTGCCTGACGCTCGCGGGGAACCTCGGCGTGTTCCTGGCGCAAGACGCGATCACCTTCTACGCCAGCTTCACGGCGGTGTCGCTGCCGGCCTATATCCTCATCGTGCACGAGGCGACCCGCGCCGCGCTGCGGGCCGGGCGGATCTACATGATCCTCGCCCTGATCGGCGAGACGAGCTTCCTTGCCGGGCTGATCCTCGCGGGCGTCCAGGCGGAAAGCCCGATGATCCCGGAGGTCAGCGCGGCCATCTCGACCGCGCCGCAGGGCGACCTGATCCTCGGGCTCCTCCTTGTCGGTCTTGGGATCAAGGCGGGCCTCGTTCCGCTCCACGTCTGGCTTCCTCTGGCCCATCCCGAGGCGCCGACGCCGGCCTCGGCGGTGCTCAGCGGCGCCATCGTCAAGGCCGGGCTGTTCGGCATGATCCAGTTCTTCCCGACCGGCACAGGCATGGAGGGCTGGAGCACGCTGCTGGTCTGGGCGGGGCTCATCGGCGCCTATTTCGGCATCTTCGCGGGGCTGACGCAGACAAAGGTGAAGGCGGTGCTCGCCTATTCCACGGTCAGCCAGATGGGCCTGATGATCGCGGCGGTCGGCGTGGCACTGGCCGCCAACGACCCGCCGCACGTCTTCAACCTGGTCGCGCTCTATGCCGCGCACCACGGGCTGGCGAAGGGTGCGCTTTTCCTTTCGACGGGGGTGGCACACCGGACACCACGCAAGCGGCTGTGGCCGCTGCTGGCCGTCGTCGCTGTCGTTTCGCTTTCGGTGGCGGGCTTTCCCTTCACGGGTGGCGGGGCGACGAAGACCGCGCTGAAAAGCGCGTTCCATGGCCCGGAAGCGACGCTTGTCGCGGCATCGGCCGCGGGGACCGGGCTGCTTCTGCTGCGGTTTTGGTATCTGCTTCGCTTCCAGGCCGCCGACGCGCCCGGAGCGCGTGCCGGCCTTGCGCTGTCCGCCCCCCTTTACGCCGCGATCGCTGCGGCGTTGCTCCTTCCCTGGGTCCTGCTCGGCTTCGCCGGGCTCGAGACGGCGTACATCCTGAAGCCATCGAACCTGCTGAGCGGTATCTGGCCGCTCGTCGCCGGCGCGGTGATCGGGGGCGCCGCCTGGGCGCTCCGGCCGCCCCGCCCTCCGGTTCCCCCCGGCGACCTCGTGGTGCCGGTCGAGCGTGCCGTCAGGCGGGCTGCGCACCGGCACCTGAGGTTCGCATTCCCGCGGCCGCAGATCCGCCCGGCCCTTCGCCCCGAGCGGCTGGAGCGTCTGCTGACGAGATGGGACACGGCTGGCCTGCTCCTGCTGGCCTTCGCGCTTGGCCTTACCCCGCTGTTGCTTCTGTGACGCTGGCCCCGGCAGCCCGCCGCGATCAGGCGGTCTGCCCGCGCAGTGCAGGAAGTCCGATGCCCGTCGAGCCGAAGCCGCCGTCGGAGGCGACGGTCTGGCCCGTGACATAGCTCGCGCGGCCGGAGCAGAGGAAGACGATTACCTCCGCAATCTCCTGTTCGCTGCCATAGCGGTTCAGCGGGATGGCGTCGTGATAGGCAGCCCGGATCTCGGGCGAGTGCACGGCGAGGGCGAGCTTCGTGTCCACGGGCCCCGGCGCGACGCAGTTGGCGCGGATGCCCCACTCGCCCAGTTCCGCCGCCTGCTGCTTGGTCAGGTGGATCACCGCCGCCTTGGACGTGCCGTAGGCGACGCGCAGCGTGCTGGCCCGCAGGCCCGAGATCGAGGCTATGTTGACGATGGCGCCGCGCGTCTCGCGCAGGTGCGGGACCAGCGCCTGCGACATCAGGAACACACCGTCGAGGTTCGTCTCCATCACGCGCCGCCAGCGGGTGAAGTCGTGCTCCTGGATTGGCCCGAAATCGGCGACGCCGGCGTTGTTCACCAGGGCGTCGACCCGGTCGAACGCGCCCGCGACCTCCGCCGCCATCGCGTCGACCTGATCGGGGTGCGAGACGTCGCAGACCACCGGGTGCACGTCCTGCAACTGCCCCGCCGCATCGTGCAGCGCGTCGGCGTCGCGGTCGATCATGGCGACGGCATAGCCGTCGGCCAGGAACAGCTTCGTCGTGGCGAGCCCGATGCCACGGGCCGCGCCGGTGACCACGGCGACTTTGCGCGTCATGTCCACTCCTCCCTGAATCTCATTTGATGAAGGCAACCAGCGCCAGCGACAGGCCGGGCAGCGCCGCGATCACTGCCAAGCCGATGATGCTGGTGAGCAGAAACGGCAGCGCGCCCCGCGCGATGCGCTCGATGGAAAGCCGCGTGACGTTGGCGGCGACGTAGAGATTGATCCCGACGGGCGGTGTGATCAGCCCGATGGCGAGGTTCACCATCACCATCACGCCGAACCATACCGGGTCCCACCCCAGTTCTCGCGTCACCGGCAGGAAGATCGGCAGAGAGATGAACATCACCGTCACCGGGTCCATGAACATCCCGGCAATCAGCAGGATCACCATGATGACCATGAGGATCACCCACTCGTTCCCGCTGATCCCCAGCAGCGCGGTCGAGTAGGTGCCGATCAGGTCGTCCACCGTCACCACCCAGCCGAACAGGCTGGCATATGCGACCACCAGCATCACGACGGCCGAGGACGCGGCCGCGTCGCTCAGCGCGTCGTAGAGCCCCCGGAAGGTGAGCGTGCGATAGGCCAGCGCGCCGACGCCCAGGGCATAGACGGTGGCCACCAGCGCCGCTTCGGTCGGGGTGAAGACGCCCGAGTAGATGCCGCCCAGGATCACAACCGGCGTCATCAGGCCCCAGAACGACTCCCGGAAGGCGGTCCAGAGGCGGCGGCCATAGGGCTGGCCCCCGTAGGGCGCGGGATCCAGCGCCTCAAGGCTCGGCGCGCCGCCATGACCGGGCTTCTTGGCGAAGGGCAGGGTGGCCAGCATCGTCAGGCCCATGAACAGGCCCGGCACGATGGCGGCGATGAAG
Source organism: Tranquillimonas alkanivorans (assembly GCF_900115595.1). GTDB lineage: Bacteria > Pseudomonadota > Alphaproteobacteria > Rhodobacterales > Rhodobacteraceae > Tranquillimonas > Tranquillimonas alkanivorans. Next base: position 7,251 of record NZ_FOXA01000006.1, on the reverse strand, counting down.
AGTTGGGAGATCGACGTCTCGGCGATCACGCCGAAGATGACGAGCCCGATGGACGGCGGGATGACGATGGACAGGGCCGCGCCGGTGCAGACGAGGCCCGAGGCATAGGCGCGGGAGTATCCGTCCTCCTCCATCCCCTTGATGATCATCGGGCCGATCGCCGCCACGGATGCGGGGCCCGAGCCGCTGACCGCGCCCCAGAACAGGCAGACCACGGTACCCACGACGCCCATGCCGCCGGGGGTGGAGCCGATGAGCACGCGGAAGAACCGGATCATCCGCTCGGCGATCCCGAGCGAGCCCATCAGCGTGCCGGCGAGGATGAAGAAGGGGATCGCCAGCAGCGAGAACTTGGTGATGCCGGTCGCGATCAGATCGCCGGCCAGTTCCAAGCCGAAGCCGATCAGCCACATCGCGTACATCGCGGAAAGGCCGAGCGCGAAGGCCACGGGCACACGCAGGGCCATCAACACGAAGAAGGCGATGATCATCTGCGAGCCGGCCGAGATGTCGGGCAGGAACTCAGACATCGGGATAGGCCTGCGGCTCAGGCGCCCGGGCGCCGACGGTCTCGTGAACGTGCTGGAGATAGCGCACGATGATCAGCGCGAAGCCGAAGGGCACGGCCGCCTGGTAATACCAAGCGGGCAGGCCGAGCGCGTACGAGCGCATGCCGTTGTCCACGAGGTTCATCAGCACCTGCCACGAGAAGTAGGCCGACATGGCCAGCAGGAGGACCGACAGCGCGGCCGCCAGCAGGAACACCGCGACGCGCAGGGGGCGGGGCAGGAGGTCGTGGACGAGCGTCACTGCCAGATGCTCGCCCCGCCGCGCGGCGATGGCCGAGCCGAAGATGGTCAGCAGCAGGAACCCGTTTGTCAGAAGCTCTTCGGTCGCGGCGAGCGAGAAGTTGGTGCCGTATCTGACCACCACGTTGGCGAAGCCCAGGAGGGTCATCGCCAGGAAGATGATCGCGCACACGATCTTCTCGGCTTCGCGCAGGATGAAGGCCAGCACCGCTCTCGTCCTCGGGGAAAATCAGGGGGTGGCGCGGGCCCGGCTTGCGGGCCCGCGCGTGTCCGTCACTCGGTCGCCGCGATGGCGTCCTGGAAGGCGGACACGATCTCGGGGCCGACGCGCTCGGCCCACTGGTCGAAGGCGGGCTGCGTCGCTTCGCGGAACGCCTGAAGCTCGGCGTCCGACGGTTCATAGACCTCCATGCCCTGCTCGCGCAGGAAATCGACGCCCTTGGCCGTGCCTTCGCGGGTGATCTCGCGCTGGTAGGCCATCGCCTCTTCGGCAGCGGCACGGATCTGTTCCTGCGTCTCGGCGTCGTAGCTGTCCCACTTCTCTTTCGAGATGCCGAGGAAGATCGGGTCGTAGGAATAGTGCCAGGTGGTGATGTAGTCCTGCACCTCGTAGACCTGCTGCGGAATGATCACCGCGCCGATCGGGTTCTCCTGCCCGTCGACCACGCCCTGCTGCAGGGCGGTCAGCGTCTCGCCCCACTGCATCTGCTGGGGGTTGGCGCCGAGCGCGTTCATCACGTCGATGTACATCGGGCCCGCGACGCGCATGTTCAGGCCTTCCATGTCCGCCGGCGACTTGATCGGGCGGACGTTGTTGGTCACCTCGCGGAAGCCGTTTTCGCCCCACGCCAGGACCTCGATGCCCTTGTCGCGCAGGATGTCCTCGAGCAGGTCTGCCGGCGCGCCCTGGGTCGTCGCGTCCACCTGGTCGTAGTTGGCGTAGAGGTAGGGCAGCGAGAAGACGGCCATCTCGGGCACCAGCGGCGTCACGTTGATCGCCGAGGTCACCACGAGGTCGAGCGCACCGCGGCCCACCATCTCGGCCTGGCGCATCTGGTCGCCGCCCGAAAGCTGGGCGTTGGGGAAGACACGCGCGTCGATCTCGCCGCCGGTCTTCTCGGACAGAAGCTCGGCGAAGCGCTCGGCGCCCTGATGCCAGGTCGTGGTGTCGCCGGTGTTGTGCGACAGGCGCAGCGTCTCGGCCGAGGCGGCGGTGACGGCGAGCACGGCGGCCAGGGCGGTCGTCGCGCCGAGTTTGGCGAATGTCATGGTTACTCCTCCACTTTCCCTCTTTGCGGCGGGTCCTTCGGGGTCGCCCGGCCCGCAGTGTTCACAATATGGATCAAAGAATGCTGCCGGAGACAAGCCGAACTTGCAATTTTCGGCTAGCAAACTCACAATCTCATGGAATTTATCGCTCAGACGGTATCGGAAGCAAGAAGGTGGTCCACATCGTGAACCAGCAGGTGCCCCCCAGTCCGCCCGGCGGGACGCAGAGCGTGGACCGCGCATTGGCGCTGCTCAGCCTGATCGGCCGGCAGCCCGAGAGGGGTGTGTCGCTGACCGCGCTTGTGGCGGAATCGGGGCTGAACAAGCCGACGGCCAGACGGCTGGTGCTGGCGCTGATGCGGGCGGGCCTGGTCGAGCAGAACCCCGACTCGCGCCTCTACCGGCTGGGCGAGGAGGCGTATGTCCTTGGCACTCTGGCGGCCCGGCGGCACGGGCTTCTCGAGATGGCCGGAGAGGCCCTGCGTCGCCTGGCGCGAGAGACCGGCGACACCGCTTTCGTCTCGGTCCGCCGCGACACGGCCTCGGTGTGCCTGCACCGCGAGGAAGGGACCTATCCGATCCGGACCCATGCGCTGATGCCCGGCAACCACCATCCGCTTGGGGTCGGGGCGGGATCGCTGGCGATGCTGGCCGCGTTGCCGGAGGAAGAGGCCGAGGCGGTGCTTGGGGCGAATGCCGGCGTGCTGGCCTCGGACTACCCGGGCCTCGCAACAGAGATGCTGCGCGACCACGTGGCGCGCACCCGCGCAGCCGGGTACGCCACCAACCCTGGCCTGATCTTCCCCGACTCCTGGGGCATCGGCGTTGCGCTGCGCCGCCCCGACGGAACGGTGGCCGGGGCCGTGTCGCTCGCCGCGATAGAGAGCCGAATGCAGACCCCCCGACGTGAAGAGCTCGCCCGCCTGCTTCAGGCCGAGGCCGAGCAGATCGAAAAGCGACTCGCGCAGGTCTATGCCGCGCGGTCGGCCAATGGAGGAGACCCCGCACGATGACACGGGCACAGATCGTGGGCTGGGCCCACACCCAGTTCGGCAAGTCCGAGCTTCCCGACACCGAGGCGCTGATGGCCGCCGCTGTCGATCCCGCGCTCGAGCATGCGGGCACCACGCCCGAGGACGTTGACGGCATCTTCGTCGGCGTGTTCAACAACGGCTTCTCGAAGCAGGACTTCCAGGGCGCGCTGGTCGCGATGGGGGACGAGCGCTTCGCCCACACCCCGGCCACCCGCTACGAGAACGCTTGCGCCACCGGTTCGGCCGCGCTGCACGGCGCGATGGACTTCATCGAGGCCGGGCGCGGCCGCATCGCGCTTGTCGTGGGCGCCGAGAAGATGACCGCCACGCCCACGGCCGAGGTCGGGGACATCCTGCTCGGAGCGAGCTATCGCAAGGAGGAGGCGGACATCGACGCGGGCTTTGCCGGGCTCTTCGGCCAGATCGCCAACGGTTATTTCCAGCGCTACGGCGACCGCTCGGAAGAGCTGGCGATGATCGCGGCGAAGAACCACGCCAACGGCATGGCCAACCCGTTCGCGCACATGCGCAAGGACTTCGGCGTGGCCTTCTGCAACGCGGTCTCCGATAAGAACCCCCAGGTCGCCGGGCCGCTTCGGCGCACCGACTGCTCGCTCATCTCGGACGGCGCGGCGGCGCTGGTGCTGGCCAATGCCGAAACGGCTGCCGAGATGAAGCGCGCCATCGCCTTCCGCGCCCGGGTGCAGGCCAACGACATCATGGCGCTGTCCCGCCGCGACGTGACCCAGTTCGCCGGTGCCCGCCGCGCCTGGGCCGCCGCGCTCGAACAGGCGGGCCTGACGCTCGACGACCTGTCGCTGGTCGAGACCCACGACTGCTTCACCATCGCGGAATTGCTGGAATACGAGGCGATGGGCCTGGCCGAGCCGGGGCAGGGCCACCGCGTGATCCGCGAGGGCGTGACGCAGAAGGACGGCCGGCTGCCGGTGAACGCCTCGGGAGGCCTGAAGTCGAAGGGCCACCCCATCGGGGCCACGGGCGTGTCGATGCACGTGATGGCCGCGATGCAACTGGCGGAAGAAGCGGGCGACATGCAGATCCCCGGCGCCGAGCGCGCTGGCGTGTTCAACATGGGCGGCGCGGCGGTGGCCAACTACGTCTCGATCCTGGAGCGCGTCTCTTGAGCATCGACCTGTCCGGCGGCAACGCGCCCGTCTCGACCCGCGTGATGAACCTGTCGCACTTCCTCACCGAAAGCGCCCGGAGATTGGGCGACGCCACCGGCTTCGTCTGGGGCGAGCGCACCTGGAGCTGGGCCGAGATGGAGGCCCGCGCCGCCGCCTTCGCCCGCGCCCTGCGCGAGGAGTACGGCGTACGGAAGGGCGATCGCGTGCTGGTGCAGTCGGCCAACTGCAACCAGATGTTCGAGTCGATGTTCGCCTGCTGGCGCATCGGCGCGATCTGGGTGCCCGCAAACTATCGCCAGTCGGCCGAAGAGGTCGCATGGCTCGCGCAGTCCTCTCGGGCGTGCGGCCTGATCTGCGGCGGGGCGTTCGCGGGTCACGCCGAAGCTTGCGCGCCGCACGTGGAGTTCACCGTCTCGATCGGCGAGTCCGGCTTCGGCGAGGACTTCGACGCGCTCGTCGCGCGCCACGCCGGCCAGCCGCTCGCGCCAGTGGCGGTGGACCGCGACGACCCGGCGTGGTTCTTCTTCACCTCGGGCACCACGGGCCGCCCCAAGGCCGCGGTGCTCACACATGGGCAGATGGCCTTCGTCGTCACCAACCACCTGTGCGACTTGATGCCGGACACGGGCCCCGACGACGCCTCGGTCGTGGTCGCACCGCTGTCGCACGGCGCGGGCATCCACCAGCTTGCGCAGGTGGCCCACGGGGTGAAGACCGTGCTGCCCGCGGGCGAGAAGTTCGACCCGGTCGAGATATGGTCGCTGGTCGAGCGGTGGAAGGTCAGCAACCTCTTCACCGTGCCGACCATCGTGAAGCTGCTCGTCGAGCATCCGTCGGTGGACGTCCACGACCGCTCCAGCCTGCGCTACATGATCTATGCCGGCGCGCCGATGTACCGCGCCGACCAGGTGCGCGCCCTGGACAAGCTGGGACCGGTGCTGGTGCAGTATTTCGGGCTGGGCGAGGTGACGGGAAATATCACCGTCCTGCCGCCCACGCATCATCACGCCGATGATCGGCACATGCGGATCGGTACCTGCGGCTTCGCCCGCACCGGCATGCAGGTTCAGGTGCAGGACGCCGAGGGGCGGGACTTGCCGCCGGGCGAGACGGGCGAGATCGCCGTGATCGGACCCGCCGTCTTCGCCGGCTACTTCGACAACCCCGAGGCCAACGCCAAGAGTTTCCGCGACGGCTGGTTCCTGACCGGCGACCTGGGCCACATGGACGAGCAGGGCTTCCTCTACCTCACCGGCCGGCAGTCCGACATGTACATCTCGGGCGGGTCGAACGTGTATCCGCGCGAGATCGAGGAGAAGATACTGGAGCATCCGGACATCTCGGAGGTGGCGGTTCTGGGCGTGCCGGACCCGAAATGGGGGGAGGTCGGCGTGGCAGTCTGCGTGGCCCGCGCGGATGCCGAACCCGACGCCGACGCTCTTCTGTCGTGGCTCGACGGCAGGGTCGCGCGCTACAAGATGCCCCGCTTCGTCGTCTTCTGGAGCGAGATGCCGAAATCCGCCTATGGCAAAATTACCAAGAAGATGATCCGCGCCGAGCTGGAAGCGCGGGGACACCTGCCGGCGCCGGTGGAATGACGGCCGGTCCCGGCGCGCGCATCCGTCACCCGGGGCCGGTGCAGGCGGACCGTCACTCGGCCGTCCCGTGCCGGTTGCATCCGCTGTCGCTGACGCTTCCGGCGCACGCCCCGTTGCACGACGCGCTGGTGCAGGCGGTCGGGGCAGCGGGTTACCGCGCCGCCTATCTACGGCTCTCGGATGTCGAGGTCGAAGCCCTCGACTACGTCATCCCCGCGCCCGCACCGGGCGACGGCCGCGCCGCGTGGTACAGCGACACGAGGCACATAGAGAAAGCCTGCATCCACTTCGCGGGCCTGCACCTGGGCGAAAAGGCGGGGGAACCTTTCGCCCATTGCCACGGGATCTGGAGCGGCGCCGACGGCCGCCGCGCGATGGGCCATCTGTTGCCCGAGGGCCGCACGCTGACACGGCAGGTCAAGGTCGAAGGGTGGGGCATCTCAGGCGCGATCCTGCGGGTGCAGGACGATGCCGAGACCGGCTTCTCTCTTTTTGCGCCGGTTGCGAGCGGCGCGCCATCGGCCGGCGGAGCGCAGGGGCTGCTCTACACCCTGCGGCCCAACAGCGACGTCACCGAGGCGGTGGAGCAAGTTGCTCGGGCGCACCGAATGAGGGATTGCGCGGTCGAGGGTCTTGGCAGTCTGGTAGGCACCACGTTCGTCGGAGGCGCGGGCAACAACAGTTACGCCACCGAGGTGCTAGTCACGGAGGGGGCGGTGTCCAACGGTAAAGCCGCGATCACCGCCGCCTCGGTCGGGTTCGACGGCAGCTTCCGGAAAGGCGTTCTTCGGCGCGGCGTCAACAATGTCTGCGTGACCGCCGAAATGCTGTTCCGCATGTGCTGACGGAGATTTGCTGACATCCGTCAGCCGGTTCATCAGATGCGTGGTGCTGCGGTCGTTGTTGCGGAAGAGGACGGCGAAGCGGGTTTTGCGTTCTATAAGCGAGGCGACGTTCGCGTTGCCGTGGGCGCGCTCGAAGATCATCAAATCGCCCTCCCAGTCGCCGAACGTCTCGCGCGACGAGACGTGTTCCGGGCGCTCATGAATGGATCGGTCTGGCGGACATGCTTGGTCGCGCGGTCTGCGGGAATATCTCGCCTGGCGCTTCTTGCGACGGCTGGGCAGATAGTGCGCCAGCTCAGCGGATCGGCCATCGGAGCCGTAAATGCAGGCATAGATCGTCTCGTGGCTGACACGGACAGGAAGGCCTTCATGGAGCAGGCGACCGGCAATCGGTGCTGGCGATCAGCCTTCTTTCGGTTGCGCGACCACCGCCTCGCGGAGCTCTTCCAGGCGTACCTGGAGTGCCCCCGCTGGAGTGGTCCGCCCCCAGGGATAAAATGATCCCGTTATGGAGAGGACCAGAGAATGGCTGGGAAGCGAGAGAAGCC